>NZ_KN050807.1:0-140481 GCF_000746095.1 Ferriphaselus sp. R-1
CTATCGGGAAAAATTGCTGGGGCATGGCATGCGCCCGAGCATGAGCAGGCGCGGCAACTGTTACGACAACGCAGTGGCCGAGAGTTTCTTCTCAACCTTGAAGAACGAGCTCGTTCACCATTGCGACTTCCACACTAGAGATGAGGCACGGACGGCAATCTTCGAATATATTGAGATCTTCTATAATCGACAGCGTAGGCATCAGACTTTGGGGTACCTCAGCCCAGTGCAATTTGAGCAGCAAGCAGATGTACCCAATTAAACCGTCCGGGAAAAGCGGGTTAGCTCAGTCTGTCCCCGGTTATATGTCCCCGGTTATAAGGATTGTTTCTCCCGTGTTCAATTCGCCGTAAGCGCCGGACTCATGGAGGAAGCGACGCGATAAACCAAACGCTGCTTCAAAGAAGGCGATAGAGGACAAAACGTCCGGTACATAGATGATGGCGTAACCAAACTTCATAGCGGCTCCGTTTGTGAGGCCCAACGTGGAGCTAAGGGGCGCGCCGCAGGCGCGTCCCAGCGACCGAAGGGAGCGAACTTGAAAATAGGTGACTTGGTGTCACCTAGCACAGCAGGCGCGTCCCAGCGACCGAAGGGAGCGAACTTGGCCTTGCTCTTCTTCCCCTTGACCTTGTTCGCAGGCGCGTCCCAGCGACCGAAGGGAGCGAACTTGAGCGTAGGGTTAGATGCACGGATATACAGGTGCTCACGATGGCTCCCATTCCTTTGTTTCATAGTTGTACGCCCACCAATCTGCTTCACTTATATCAATCTCCATCAATATCTCGATTCGCAGTTCAGCCTTCTTAGGCATAAATAACTTTGCGGCTTCTTTTGCCTCTTCCATTGTTCGATAGTGAGATATTTCCCTATCCACATAAAGCCTGAAATTTTCTTCATTCATAGCGGCATCTAACGTAATTTAGACGGCTTAACAACAAGCCCGCAATGTCGTCTAAAACGGTCTGGCCTGTCAATGAATTGTTGGAAAAACACATAAAAGCAGCATGTTGCTATAACTTTGGATATAGACCATCCGATATGGGCGGTCTAAAAATACACGGATGAATGCTCGCGTTGTTTCTCAGGTCTGGACAGTCTGACTGCGTTAGTTCTTGCTTTCCAGCTTATCCGTCTGGGTGAAGGTCCAGGTGCGGGTGATGCTGAGGATGTCGGTGTCGCGGCGGATGTCGGGGGGGAAGGCGGCGTAGGGGGCGGCCAAGGCGACGATGCGTTTGGCGGCATCGTCCAGCACGGGTTGGCCGGAGGAGCGGCTGACTTCGATGTTCTCCACGCTTCCGTCGCTGCGGATGGAGACGGTGAGTTGCAGGCTGCCGAAGATGCGTTCGCGGCGGGCGCGTTCGGGGTAGTTGAGGTTGCCGATGCGCTCGACCTTGGCGCGCCAGTCTTCGACGTATTGGGCGAAGCGGAATTCCTGGGTGCGCGCGCCGATGAACTTGCGCCGGGGCAGCTTCTGGTAGGCATCGAAATCCTTGTTGATCTGCGCTTCGAGGCGGGCGATTTCCAGACTGCGCTGCATCAGATCCTGGCCGCTGCTGTCACCGACCTGCGATTGTTTCGGGTTGTGGCCGCGCTCCACCGTGGTCGAGCTTTTGAGCTGGGTCATCAGTTTCTTGTTTTCCTGTTCCAGTTGCTGCTGGCGCTGGGTGGCTTGTTCTTCGGTGAAGTGTTTGTCGTCCGTCAGCGTGGGCAGCGGACTTTTGGCCTGCTTGTCGGCGCTGGTGTTGCCGCCGCCATCCAGGTTGGCCTGCGCCAGGGCATCGGCCTGGTCCGGGCGTGATCTGGACTGGCTGTTGACCAGCGTGACTTCCAGCGGTTGCAGGGCGTTGAGTGCTTTGCGTGGATCGGGCAAGACCAGCCCGACACCGAACAGGATGAAGCTGTGCAGCAGCAGGGAAAAGGCGAACGCATGGGTCATGCGTTGCTTGATCCAGATTGCGAGCTGCACGGGCATTATTCGGCGGCCTCCACGGTGGCGACGTAGCGCGCGTCAAGGTTGAGGTCGAGCAGGTCGACACCGGCGATGGCCAGCGTGACGCGGGTGCCGGCGGGCAGTTCCGGTAGCGAGGGGAAGCGGCTGATGAGCGGTATCCCGTCCACCCGTGCCAGATTCTCGCGGATGATCTGTGCGTTGATCTGCTCCACGTTTTCCTGCTGCAGCCAGCGCAGGCACCAGTAACGCTCCATGTCGCGCTGGAAATCGGCGTAGATGCCGTACATCTGGTCGAAGTCGCGCATCGCCGCGAACAGCATCGGATCGTTGCGCACGTACGCAGGTTCTTCTCCGCGCAGCAGGGCGATGAGCTGGCGCTGGTTGAGCAGATCGACGTAGCGGCGCAACGGCGAACTGGACCAGGCGTATTGCGCCACGCCCAGGCCTTGATGCGGCGCAGGCACGCTGCTCATCTTCACCTTGCCGTTGTTCTGGGTGCGGTAGATGGCGGTGTAGTTGTTGTCGGCCAGCAGCTTGCCCCACTCGCTGTTGACGAAAATCATCAGCTCGGAGACGACCTTGTCGATGGGCGAGCCGCGCCGGCGGGTGCCGATGGTGACGCGGTCGTCCCGAATGTCGAAGGTGTAATCGACTTGCTGGTTGCTGTTGTCGGCGGACTTGCCGCGCTTCTCTTCCAGCTTCTGCGCCAGTTGCCAGAGCAGCGTCAGCTCGGGCGCGTAGGCGTAGTCCAGCTTGCCTGCGGCCAAGGTCTCCTCGTTGAACAGCGGTTCCAGCGTGTCGTGGCGCAGGTTGGCGGCGATGTGCAGGCGCTCAAGGCGGCTCTCGGTGGCAGTGACTTCCAGCGTGCCGGCCTGCACGGTGAGATACATCGACAACGCCGGGCAGACGCGGTCGGCATTGAGGGTGAACACTTCGACCACCGAGTCCGGCAGCATGGTGATCTTGCCGCCCGGCATGTAGACGGTGGACAGGCGGGACAGGGCGACCTCGTCGCCGGACGAGCCGCGCGGCATGCCCAGCGCCGGGGCGGCGATGTGTACGCCGATGCGCCAGTCGCCCGAGTCCAATTTTTCCAGCGAGAAGGCGTCGTCGATCTCGGTGGTGCTGGCATCGTCGATGCTGAAGGCGGTGACCTCGGCCAGCGGCAGCTCGTCCCAGCTGGCCAGCTCCACCGGCGGGAAGCCTGTGCCCTTGGGGAAGTGCTCGGTGAGGAAGCGTTGCAGGTGGTAATCCTGGGTGGACGTGATCGCGCCGCAGCGGTGCAGCAGGTGGGCGGCGGACAGGCCGGTGGCGGCGCAAGCGGCTTCCAGCGCCTTGACCTCGATGGTGTTGCGATCCGGCTTGTACAGCAGCAGTTGCAACTTGCCGGCCAGCTCCTCCGGCAGTTCGAAGCGGCTCAGCGCTTCGGTGTGGCGTGCCTGCTGTTCGGCCAGCAAACGCTTCTTTTCCACGCCAGCCAGCGCGGCCTTGAGCGCTTCCGGCGGTGCGGCCTTGTAGCGGCCCTTGCCCTTTTTGTAGAAATACATCGGCGCGGAATGCAGCCGGATCAGCGTGCCTGCGGCTTCCAGCGGATTCGGCGCATGGCCGAAGTATTCGGTCGCCAGCTCCTCGAAACCGAACTCGTCCGGTGGACAGCATTCCCACAGGAAGTCGGTGTCGATGTCGGCGCAGATCGCCTCGGCCTGCGGCATGAACTCCTCCAGCGCCGGGGCGGTGAAGCGCAGCATCACGCTGGTCGCCTTGATCTTGCTGCGTTTGCCGGAGATGCTCTCGACTTGCAACGAGGTGGTGTTATCAGCGAAGAGCGCGCCTACCTTGAAGCCGCCGTCTTCTTCGTAAAGGATGTTCATGGGGGATGGTGTGAAAACAGTGCGCGGATTATATCAGGTGCACCGCGCCGCAAAGACAAACGGCGGAATCGGTTGCCCGATCCCGCCGCTGCCTTTTGATGCTGGGTGGCTTACTTGAGCGCCAGAATCCAGCTCACCAGCGTCTTGATGTCAGCATCGCTCACCTTGGCGGCGGTGGGCGGCATCTTGCCGCTGAAGGAACCGGATCCGCCACTGCGAACCTTGGCTTCCAACTTGGCTTGAGCATCTGCCTTGCCGGCGTACTTGGCGGCGACATCCTTGAATGCAGGGCCCATCACCTTTTTGTCTATGCTATGGCACATGGTGCATCCCGACTTCTTGGCCAGCGCTTCATCCGCCCATGCGCTGCCCGCCATACCCAAACCAACCACCAGTGCTGCACATACGAGTTTCTTCATGCTGCTCTCCTTGCGAGTTAAAGTGAAACGAACCATAAAATTTCGACCGCGTGCAGTATCACGGTTTGCTAATGAAGCTGTCTTGACCTAGCTCAAATCGCTGCCAATGCCGTGTTGAAAGTGGCACTGGGCCGCATCGCGGCGGAGGTCTTGACGAAGTCCGGGTGGTAGTAGCCGCCCATGTCCACTGGCTGGCCTTGCGCGGCTATCAGCTCTTCGTTGATCTTGGCCTCGAAGGTGGTCAGCAGTTGAGCCAGCGGAGCGAACTTTGCCTTCAGCTCGGCATCCTTGTCCTGTGCCGCCAGCGCCTGCGCCCAGTACAGCGCGAGGTAAAAATGGCTGCCGCGATTGTCGATCTGGCCGACCCGGCGAGCGGGTGAGCGATCGTTGTCCAGGATCTTGCCGTTGGCCGCGTCCAGCGTGTCCGCCAGCACCTGCGCCTTGGGACTCTTGAACACCTGCGCCAGATGTTCCAGCGACACCGCCAGGGCGAGGAACTCACCCAGCGAATCCCAACGCAGATAGCCTTCCTGCTGGAACTGCTGCACATGCTTGGGCGCAGAGCCGCCCGCGCCGGTCTCGAACAGGCCGCCGCCGTTCATCAGCGGCACGATGGACAGCATCTTGGCGCTGGTGTTTAGCTCTAGAATCGGGAACAGGTCGGTGAGGTAGTCGCGCAACACGTTGCCGGTGACGGAGATGGTGTCCAGCCCCTGGCGGATGCGGGTCAAGGTCTCGCGGCAGGCGGCGGCGGGTTCCAGGATGCGCAGGTCCAGCCCGGCGGTGTCGTGATCCTTGAGGTAGCGCTCCACCTTGGCGATGATCTGCGCGTCGTGGCCACGGTTGGCATCCAGCCAGAAAATGGCGGGCGTGTTGCTCAAACGGGCACGGCTCACGGCCAGCTTGACCCAATCCTGGATCGGCGCGTCCTTGGTCTGGCAGGCGCGGAACACGTCGCCCGCCGCCACCTGTTGCTCCAGCAGCACTTGGCCTGCGGCATCGACGATGCGCACCACGCCGTCGGCGGCGATCTCGAACGTCTTGTCGTGCGAGCCGTATTCCTCGGCCTTTTGCGCCATCAGGCCGACGTTGGGCACACTGCCCATGGTGGACGGATCGAGCGCGCCGTGGGCTTTGCAGTCCTCGATGGTCGCTTGGTAGATGCCCGCGTAGCAGCGGTCGGGAATCAAAGCCAGCGTGTCGGCGGGCTGGCCGTCCGCGCCCCACATCTTGCCGCCGTCGCGGATCATGGGCGGCATCGAGGCATCGATGATCACGTCGCTGGGCACGTTTAGATTGGTGATGCCCTTGTCGGAATTCACCATCGCCAGCGCGGGACGGCTGCGGTAGGTCGCCTGGATGTCGGCCTCGATCTCGGCGCGCTGCGCTTCCGGCAGGGTGGCGATCTTTGCGTACAGGTCGCCCAGGCCGTTGTTGGGATTCACGCCCAGCGTCTTGAAAGTCTCGGCGTGCTTGGCGAACACCTCGGCGAAATACACCGCCACGGCGTGACCAAACAAAATGGGGTCGGACACTTTCATCATGGTGGCCTTGAGGTGCAGCGACAGCAGCACGCCCGGCTCGACGGCGGTCATCTGCTCGGCGTAAAAGGCGCGCAGGGCGGCGCGGCTCATCACCGCTGCATCCACGATCTCGCCCGCCTTGAGGTTGGTCTTTTCCTTCAGCACCTGCACGCTGCCGTCGTTGCCGACGAACTCGATGCGCGCCGTGGTTGCCGCATCCACCGTGACGGATTTTTCGCTGCCGTAGAAATCGCCGCTGCTCATGTGTGCCACGCGGGTCTTGGAATCCGCCGCCCACTTGCCCATGCGGTGCGGATGCTTCTTGGCGTAGTTCTTCACCGACAGCGCGGCGCGGCGGTCGGAGTTTCCTTCGCGCAGCACCGGGTTCACCGCGCTGCCTAGTACCTTGCCGTAGCGCGCCTTGATCTCTTGCTCTGCGCCGTTCTGCGGTGCTTCCGGATAATCCGGCACGGCATAGCCCTGTGCCTGCAATTCCTTGATCGCCGCCTTCAGTTGCGGCACCGATGCGCTAATATTCGGCAGCTTGATGATGTTGGCATCGGGTTGCAAGGTCAGCTCGCCCAGTTCGGTCAGCGCGTCGCCGATGCGTTGCGCCTCGGCAAGATGCTCGGGGAAGTTGGCGAGGATGCGTCCGGCCAGCGAGATGTCGCGTGTCTCGACAGCGATGCCCGCTGCCTGGGTGAAGGCCTGCACGATGGGTAGCAGGGAGTAGGTCGCCAGACGCGGCGCTTCGTCGGTCAGGGTGTAGATGATCTTTGGGGTGGTCATGTGTGTTTCCGGAATGAAAGATTGAGATGAGTCGCATCCTGTTGTTCAACAAACCCTACGGGGTCATTTGCCAGTTCAGCCGTGACGGGATGCACCCGACGCTGGCGGATTATATCGCCGTTCCCGAGGTTTATCCCGCTGGAAGGCTGGACACCGACAGCGAAGGCCTGCTACTGCTCACCGATGACGGCAAGTTGCAGCATCGCATCACCGATCCCAGGCATAAACTGCCCAAAACCTATCTGGTACAAGCAGAAGGTGTGCCAGATGAGGCGGCGTTGCTAAAGCTGCGGCAGGGCGTGCAACTCAAGGATGGCATGACGTTGCCGGCTGAGGTCAGGCTCATTTCTGAGCCGGTCGACCTGTGGCCGCGCACTCCGCCGGTGCGTTTTCGCAAGGAGATACCGACGAGCTGGCTGGAACTGACCATCCGTGAAGGGCGCAACCGTCAGGTGCGCCGCATGACGGCAGCGGTCGGATTCCCTACGTTGCGTTTGATTCGTTGGCGCATCGGCGATTGGTCGCTGGAGGGTCTGCCGCCGGGAAAGTGGCGCAGCTTGCCGACAGCGTGACGTTGTGGGCGGCGGGCGGCAGGGCCGCGTCCAGCGTCACCGGATGCAGCTTGGCGCGCTTCAGCGTGTCCAGCAATGAGGGCAGCACCTTGAGGATCAACGGCGTGCCATCCGCGCAACGCCCGGCACTGCCATCGTGCAGCAGCAGGATGTCGCCGGCCTTGAGGTCGCGGGTCAGTCTGGCCAGTACCTGTGCGGGATCGTGTCGCAGCGTGTCGAAGCCGCGTTTGCTCCAGTTGCATAGCATCAACCCTTGCCGGGCCAGTAGCGGGCCCAGCTCGGGGTTGCGCAATCCGGCGGTGGGTCTGAAGAAGCGCGGAGTCCGGCCACATATCTCGGTCAGTGCGCGCTGGGAGGACTCGATGTCGCGCCGCATTTGATAGGGCAGGAACAGCGAGAAGAGCCGGTTGTGCGTGTGCGTGTGGTTCTCTATCAGATGGCCGCGTTTCACGATCTCCCGGCACAGTTCCGGATAGCGCATGGCCAACTCGCCGATGCAGAAAAAGGTCGCCTTGGCCTGATATTCATCCAGTATGTCGAGCACATGCGGAGTCACGTCAGGGTTGGGGCCGTCGTCGATGGTGATCGCCACCTCGCCCCGCCGGGCGGCAGTCTGCGGCAGCCGGATGATGTTCGCCCCCAGCAGAGTGCTGCGGGGAATCAGCCCCGCGACTACCAGGATGGCTCGGTTGATGCACAGGGCAGCCAGCGCCCAGGCCCAGAGGTCGGGGCGCCACGCGGCGGTGGCAAGGGCGATGAAGACGGTCAGCGTGCTGAGCTTGAGTGCGAGCGTCGGCTTCCAGGGCAGGGCAGGCAGGGACATCGTTACGGGATGGATATGGCTTCCCCCCATTATACAATGGCAGGCGGTGAGGGTTTGATGGAGGGTGTATGCAGTTCCGCTGGATGGTTCTAGGGTTTTCGTTGTGCGCAGTCGCCGGGTGCAGTACGCCCCCGCACAAGCCGGTCGTCACCGGGCGAGGGGATTTCGCCTACACCAAGGAATACATGTCCTGGCTGATCGGGCGGGAGATGCGCAGTGCCGACATCACCGGGCTGAGCATCGCGCTGGTCGATGACCAGCAGGTGGTGTGGGCGCAGGGCTTCGGGTATGCCGACAAGCAGGCTCGACTCGGCGCAACAGCCGATACGGTGTACCACCTCGGCTCCATCGCCAAGGTGTTCACGGCGACGGCTGCGATGCAGTTGGCCGAGCAGGGCAAGTTGGACATTGACCAGCCGCTGCAGACCTATCTGCCGGGGTTCTCCATCAAGAGCCGTTCCGGTGGCGTGGACAGGGTCACCCCACGCAACATCATGACGCATCATTCGGGTCTGCCGGGCAACTGGGTGAGTGGCATGAGCGAGCGCCATCCGGGGTCCTTCACCGAGGTCGAGCATGCTGTCCGCGATGAGTACATGGCCTATCCGCCAGACTATATATTTGCCTACTCCAATCTTGGGGTCACCTTGCTCGGGACTGCCATCGGCAAGGTGGGCGGGCAGGGCTATGCAAACTACATGGAACGCCAGGTGTTGCAGCCGCTGGAGATGCGGCATTCCGAGTTCGCTCCGCGTATCCCCGGCAAGAGTTACGACAAGGGCAAGGAGATCGAGGCGTTCCCGCTGCGCGACCTGCCGTCCGGAGGCATGAACTCCAGTGCGAACGATCTCGCGCATTTCATGCAGATGATCTTTGCCGACGGGAGCTATGCCGGGCGACAGCTGCTGCGGCCGGAATCCTTGCGTGAGATGTTTCGGGCGCAGAACGAGGCTGTCCCGATGGATTTCGATTTCCGTATGGGGTTGGGCTGGATGCTGAGCGGAATCGAGGTGCCCGGTGCCGGTGTGGTGGCCAGCCATGGCGGGACCACGCTCAATTCACATACCCTGATGGCGGTGTTGCCCGAACACAAGCTGGGCGTGGTCGTCCTGTCCAACTCGGTCACGGCGCAAGAGTCGGTTGGCAAGATCGCTGCCGATACTCTGAAGCTGGCACTGGAAGCCAAGCAAGGCATAGCTCCGCCAGCACCTGTGGCGGTGGAGGCGGTTGAGCTGCCACTGACGGACGAGGACCTGCGCACCTATGTCGGCTATTTCGATACGCTGGTCGGCGTGGTCAAGGTGAGCGGGAAGGAGGGGCGGCTGGTGGCCGAGATCATGGGGCAGAAGCTGGAGCTGCTGCCGCGCGAAGAGAAGATGTTCGGTGTGCGCTTCAAACTGTTCGGCTTCATCCCGATCAAGCTTGCCATGCTGGAGGAGTTGAACCTGTTCCTGCGCCGTATCGACGGACATGATGTGCTGGCCCTGAAGCGGCACGGGCAGAGCATGCTGGTCGGCGAAAAGCTGGAGCCGGTCGCCCTGGCTCCGCATCTGCTCGACTATGCCGGTGAGTACGAGGTCATCAACAAGCACGACGGGCCGCTGCCCGACTCGGTGCGCATTCAGCATGAGGATGGCATGCTCATCGGTGCGTTGACCTTTCCGCAGAAGCCGGGATTCACCTTCCGCGTGGCGTTCCGGCCAGTGGCCGACGACGAGCTGGTGATGTACGGCCTGGGGCCGGGCAAGGGTGAGACGCTGCGCTTGAAGAAGGTTGGCGACGAGTGCCGCGTGCTGTTCTCCGGTTTCGAGTTGCGCAAGAAGACTGCGGGCAAGGTGGATGTTCAGTCTTAAGGTTCCTTATGTGCAGGATGTCGCGCCGGAAGTCGCGGGCGAGCGGGCTTTGTTGCTGATGCTGCCGGGCGCGAAGAACACACCGCAGCAACTGGTTGAGCATGGCTTCATCTGCGCCTTGCGCGAGCGCAGGTTGCCGGTCGATGTGTTGGCGCTGGATGCGCCCGTCGATCTTTATCTGGAGCGGGCTGATATAGAGCAGGTCCTGCTCCACACGCTGGATGAGGTGAGCGCGCGCGGGTATCGCCGCATCTGGCTGTTCGGTATCTCTCTGGGCGGCTCGGGAGCGATGATCGCCGCCACCCGACGTGGGTCGGAAGTGGCCGGGGTGTTCTTGCTGGCCCCCTTTCTCGGGACGCGCGGCATCATCGCGGAAGTGGCGGCGGCGGGCGGCTTGAGCCACTGGCGCCCCGGCGAGGTGGCCGAACGCGATCACGAACGGGCGTTGCTCGACGATCTGCGCAATGGACTGTGCGTCGCGAGTGAGCTGCCACCTATCTATCTGGGTTACGGTAGTGAAGATCGTTATCGGGGTGCGAGCCTCATGCTCGCCGCGAGATTGCCGGCGCGGCAGGTGGTGGAATGCTCCGGCGGCCATGACTGGGCGACCTGGTTGCAACTTTGGCATGTGTTGCTGGAGCAGGCGGCAGGCGGGGGCTGGCCGTTCGCCGCTCCTGCGGTCGATCCGGACACGTGCGAGGTGCTGCGTTGACCGCGCGCAGGGCGCTTGTCGGGCCCGGAAAAATATAGTGAAAATGGTTTTGACCGGGGGCGTGGTTTGTGTATAATTCGCGCCTTTGCAAAACCCCATTCATCGAGGTTGTCATGTACGCAGTCATTAAAACTGGTGGTAAGCAGCACCGTGTTTCGCTGGGCGAAACGCTGAAAATCGAAACCGTCGCAGGCGACGTAGGCGCTGCTATCGTTCTGGACAAGGTCTTGCTGGTCGCCGATGGCGATAAGCTGAGCATGGGCAAGCCGCTGGTCGCTGGCGCTACCGTGCAGGCCACCATCGTGTCGCATGGTCGTCACGACAAGGTTCGCATCTTCAAGATGCGCCGTCGTAAGCACTACCAGAAGCGTCAAGGTCATCGTCAAAACTATACCGAGATCCGCATCGACGGTATCTCTGCCTAAGCACTGAAGGAGCAATAAGATGGCATCGAAAAAAGGTGGTGGTAGTACCAGTAACGGCCGCGACTCACACTCGAAACGACTGGGTGTCAAGAGTTACGGCGGCGAACTGATCAGCGCAGGCAGCATCATCATTCGTCAGCGTGGTACGCAAGTACACGCAGGCGACAACGTCGGCATGGGCAAGGATCACACCCTGTTCGCCAAGATCACCGGCAAGGTGGTGTTTGCGACCAAGGGCGCTCTGAAGCGCAAGACCGTCAGCATCGTCGCCGCTTAAGCGCGACCTGCTCAGGTTACAATGAGCCCTATCGCAAGGTAGGGCTTTTTGCTTTTTGTTGGATTACCGGACATAGCGCCCCATGAAGTTCATAGACGAATCAAAGATCGAGGTCATCGCCGGTAATGGCGGTAACGGTGTCGCCAGTTTCCGCCGCGAGAAATACATCGCCAAGGGCGGCCCGGATGGCGGTGATGGCGGGCGTGGCGGCAGCGTGATCGCGGTGGCTGACCGCAACATCAATACGCTGGTGGACTATCGCTTCGCACGTATCCATCGCGCCCGGAACGGTGAGTCCGGACGTGGTTCGGATTGCTACGGCAAGGGCGCGGACGACATCGTGCTGCGTATGCCGGTAGGCACCGTGATCACCGATCTGAATTCCGGCGAAGTCATCGCCGATCTGGAGCGCGACGGACAGCAAGTGGTGGTAGCGCAAGGCGGCAAGGGCGGACTGGGTAATCTGCATTTCAAGTCCAGTACCAACCGCACGCCGCGCCAATGCACGCCGGGCGAGGAGGGCGAACGCCGCGATCTGCAACTGGAGTTGAAGGTGCTGGCCGATGTCGGGCTGCTGGGCATGCCCAACGCGGGCAAGTCCACCTTCATCCGCTCGGTATCGTCCGCCCGACCCAAGGTCGCTGATTATCCCTTTACCACGCTGCACCCCAATCTGGGCGTGGTGCGCGTGTCGGCGGAGAAGAGTTTCGTCATCGCCGACATTCCCGGCCTGATCGAAGGCGCGGCTGAAGGTGCCGGTCTCGGCCACCAGTTCCTGCGCCATCTGGCGCGCACCCGCTTGCTGCTGCATCTGGTGGACATCGCGCCGCTCAACCCCGAGACCGATCCGATACACGAAGCGCACGCCATCCTCAATGAGCTGAAGAAGTACGACGAAGAGTTGTACGCCAAGCCGCGCTGGCTGGTGCTGAACAAACTGGATCTGGTGGAAGATGCCGACGCTAAGGTTGCCGCCTTCCTGGCTGAATTCAAGGATTACGACCGTCAGTTCGCCATTTCCGCCATCAACGGCGACGGCACCAAAGAGCTGACTTACGCCATCATGGAACATCTGCAGCAGACGGCGCGCGCCGAAGAGGAGGCCGCCGCCGAAAGCGCTCAGGAAACCGATACGCCCGTATTATGAAAACGCTACTCGCTCATTGCCAACGTCTGGTCGTCAAAGTCGGCAGCAGTCTGGTCACCAATCAGGGGCAGGGGCTGGATCATCAAGCCTTGTCCAACTGGGCGGGCCAGATCGCCGCTTTGCGCGAGAGCGGCCACCAGGTCATCCTGGTCTCATCGGGGGCCATCGCCGAAGGCTTGCAGCGTCTGGGCTGGAAGACTCGCCCCAGCGCTGTTCATGAACTGCAGGCGGCAGCGGCGGTCGGGCAGATGGGCTTGGTGCAAGCCTACGAAAGTTGCTTCCGCGAACTGGGCCTGCGTGCTGCACAGGTGTTGCTGACCCACGCGGACCTGGCGGATCGCGAGCGCTATCTGAATGCGCGCTCCACCTTGCTCACCCTGCTCGAACTGGGCGTGGTGCCCATCATCAACGAGAACGACACGGTCGTCACAGACGAGATCAAGTTCGGCGACAACGACACCTTGGGTGCGCTGGTGACCAACCTGATCGAAGCCGATGCGCTGGTAATCCTGACCGACCAGCCTGGCCTGTACACCGCCGATCCACGCAAAGATCCGAACGCCACGCTGGTGGAGCATGCCCAGGCGGGTGATGCTTCGCTGGAGCTGATGGCCGGCGGCGCGGGCAGCAGCATCGGTCGCGGCGGCATGATCACCAAGATACTGGCCGCCAAGCGCGCAGCCCGTAGTGGTGCGCACACCGTTATCGCATCCGGTCACGAGCGTGACGTGCTGGTGCGCCTGACCCAGGGCGAAAGCATAGGCACCCTGCTGGAAGCGCCGCAGATGATACTGGCTGCGCGCAAGCAATGGCTGGCCGACCACCTGCAAGTAGCAGGACAACTCAAGCTGGATGCGGGCGCGGCACGGGTTCTGCGCGACGAAGGCAAGAGCCTGCTGCCCATCGGCGTGACCGAAGTCTGTGGCGAATTCCAGCGCGGTGCTGTCGTGGCGCTGCTTGACGAGCACGGCAACGACATCGCACGCGGACTGGTCAACTATAGCGCCGCCGAGTCCAGACGCATCGCACGGCAGCCCAGCAGCTCGATCGAAGCGACCCTCGGCTATGTCGACCAGCTTGAGTTGATCCACCGGGATAACCTGGTGCTGCTGTAACTCTTGTTTTAGAGTGTGATGCAATGCATTGAAATTATGGGTGAATTTACTTCCTGCCCGCCGAAGTGAAAATTATTCAAGAAAGACGTGAAAAAAATCCGAACTTTGCTATAATGCGCGCCTTCGCAAAACAACGCGACACGCGCCCGTAGCTCAGCTGGATAGAGTACTTGGCTACGAACCAAGGGGTCAGGAGTTCGAATCTCTTCGGGCGCGCCATATAAATCAAAGGGTTAAGTTTAAAGACTTAACCCTTTGTTCTTTTCTGCGCTACCCATGCGCTACCGGATTAATCAATCTCGAAGTAATTCCAATGCACTCGGTTGCAATGTCGGTGTACCGAATATTGTGCGAACGGGGGGCTTTACTGTGTGGCCTCCGGTCTTCAATCTGGGCAGTAAACCGGAAATTGGCGGGGGCTTCCCGCTGATGTTAGGTGAGTTGCTTGTGCCGAAAGAAATCGCCCCTGCCGCACACGCTGCTAAAGAAGCCAGGGAAGATGCCGATAGGCACGGTCTAGTGTCGTGTAGGTCAAGAAATGGTGGGGATCAGTGGTTCCCGGTTAATAATCGAGCAAATTTAGCTGGTTAACGATAGCCTCCGGTTCTTCGAGTTGTCTGCGGCCTGTGAAAGCCTGATCCAGCGGGGTTTTCTTGAAGGCGGACACCGAACGAATCTGTAGCAAGGAATAGAGCGAACTATCCAATTGAAGCTCCTTTTTGACGATGGCGATCAGTACATGCGTGGCGACGGCGCATCAGGTTTGTGTTTTCATCCCGTTCTCGCTATTGCCGATGAATCGTTTGATACGCGGATGCTGCTTGACTCATTTAAAGAACAGTTCGACTTGCCGAAGACTTTTGTACCGCGCGGCGATCGTCAGTGCGGGCAGGGCGATATTGCTGGTCAGGAACACCAGCGTCTTGAGTTCTGCCAAGTCGCCCGAGATGTGCCGGTCGCACCCTTGGTTGGCATTGGCCAGCAGGCAGGCTTCGATGTTGCGCAGACTCTCGCGGTAGTTCACCTCGGGCGGTATCAACTGATGGATGCGACTCGAACCGGAGTATGGGTAAACTGATTTCAGACTGCACCACAATCTTGGCGCTGTAACGCGCGTCGTTATTGGGTTGAATGGCATCAATGGTTAATTTAACCGGACGCAACTGGGAGGGGATATGAAAGTGGTGGTCATCGACGATGCGCAGATCAATGTGACGTTGTTGCAGCATCTGGTCAAAAAACTGCCGGATTGCGAACCCGTATGTTTCACCGATCCGGTTGCGGCGCTGGCTTGGTGTGTGGACAACGACCCGGACTTGGTGGTGGTGGACTACATGATGCCGCAGTTGAACGGTACCGAGCTCACCAAGCAGTTCCGCGCGCGTCACCCGGACAATCCGGTGCTGATGGTGACTGCCAATCACGAGCTTGAATTGCGGCATGATGCCTTGCATAACGGTGTCACCGATTTCCTCACCAAGCCTTTGGACAATGCCGAGTTCCTAGCGCGTGCGCGGAATATGCTTGCCTTGCGCAAGAGCCACAAACTGTTGCAAGACCGTGCGGCCCTACTGGCAGAGGAGGTGCGCCAGGCGACGGCGAAGATAGTGGCGCAGGAGCGCGAGACCATCTTCTGCCTGGCCAAGGCGGCGGAATATCGCGATCCCGAGACCGGTGCGCACATCCTGCGCATGGCGTATTACTCCCGCCATATCGCCCGCGCGCTCGGTTTGTCTGTAGCACAACAGGAGTTGCTGCTGGAAGCAGCGCCTATGCACGATATCGGCAAGGTGGGCACGCCCGATCTCATCCTGCTCAAGCAGGGCAAGTTGACCGATGAGGAGTTCATTATCATGAAGCAGCACGCGGTGATCGGCTTTGAGGTGCTGAATGCATCCAGTTCACCCATGTTGAAGGTGGCTGCCGAGATCGCCTATACCCATCACGAGAAGTTTGATGGTGCGGGTTATCCACGCGGATTGAAAGGCGAGGACATCCCGCTGTTCGGGCGCATCGTGGCCGTGGCGGATGTGTTCGATGCACTGACTTCAGAGCGCCCCTACAAGAAAGCGTGGGACATCGAACGTGCCAGCCAGTTGTTACAGGAGGGAAAAGGCAAGCATTTCGACCCTGCTTGTGTGGAGGCATTCTTTACCGATTTCGAAGAGGTGTTGGCGATCAAGAACCAATTCGTCGATGAGACAGTAGACCCGCGTGAACAAGACGAAGTGCTGGGAGTGGGAGGACGATAAGGTGTTCAAGGTTTACAACTTGCGGGGTGTGTTTCTGGCGACACTGCTCCTCGCATTGAGTGTCGGTACGTATCTGTGGTGGTCGTCTAAATCTGAACGTCCCGCCGATAAATTGAACGTGATGGGATGGCATCTTCTAGTCCCGGAGAGTATGGGAATCACCCAGCCCATTCCGTCGAACCTGGTGTTCGATGCGAAGAAGGTCGCGCTGGGCGGGGCGCTGTTCGATGAGAAAATGCTATCCGCCGATGGCACCATCGCTTGCTCCAACTGTCATGTGTTGCAAGCCGGTGGGACGGATAACATGGCGCGATCGGTCGGTATCAACGGGGAACAAGGCGGCATCAATGCGCCGACCGTCCTCAACAGTGGTTTTAACTTCGTGCAGTTCTGGGATGGCCGGGCGGCCACACTGGAAGATCAGATCGACGGTCCGGTGCAGCATCCCAAAGAGATGGGGGCGACCTGGCCGCAGGTGCTGGATAAACTGAAAAACAGCCCGCGTTACCAGGCAGCCTTTGCCGAAATCTATCCCGACAAGGTCACGGTCGCCAACATCAAGGACGCGCTTGCCACCTTCGAGCGGTCGCTGGTCACGCCCAACTCCCGTTTCGACCGCTATCTGCGCGGCGATTCGTCGGTACTGTCCGAGCAGGAGAAGCGCGGGTACGCGCTGTTCCAGGAGCGGGGATGTGTCGCCTGCCATCAGGGGATCAATCTGGGCGGCAACATGTACGAGCGCATGGGGCTGATGGGAGACTACTTCGGTGACCGCGGCGGCCTCACGGAGGCCGATAACGGGCGCTTCAATGTCACCCGGAAAGAGGAGGACAGGTATTATTTCCGCGTGCCCAGCCTGCGCAACGTCGCCAAGACCGCCCCCTATTTCCACGATGGCAACGCGGCTGACCTGCATAGTGCGGTGAGTATCATGGCGCGTTACCAGCTCGGCCGCGTTCTGGAGGAGGATGAGATCGATGCCATCGTCGCATTCCTGCATACCTTGACAGGTGAACTGCAAGGACACCCGCTATGAAAGGTATTCTGTTCAAATCACTCGGCGTGCTGTTGATGGGGTGTCTGCTGGCGTTCCTGTATCTCAAATCCGTCTCGGTCGATGCGAAGAAACATGTACATATCAGTGCAGAGCTAAGACATCTACACCTGTTGGAAGAGCGTTTGGGGCAACTCGTGCTGAAAAGTGGGGAAGGGCTGTTGCTGAACAACGACCCGATGAACCAGACGCAGGAGAAGATGCGGGTCATTGCGACGCAACTGGAGACCGATTATCCGAACCTGTTCCAAGGGGACGCAACGGAATTGTCGCGGCGCTTCATCGACTACCGCAGGGCGCGTGAAGAGCGGCAGTCTTTGATCGAATCCTTCAAGTCGCAGCATGCGGTGCTGCGTAACTCAGTGCGTTATTTCCCGGTCGCTGTTGATACCTTGCTTGAAGGGAAGGGGCATCTCAAAGCCGGTGATCCGCTGGAGATCGAGGTGCGCGATCACTTGTTGAACGACATGCTGGTATACCAGCTCAACACGTCCGAGGCCAAACTGAAATCCATCATGGACTCGATGTCGAAGATCGCGCAGCGCTCAGACAGCTATCCGGAGACTCAGAGACTGCAATTGGAAGCATTACTCATGCATGCGGGCCTCATGACCGCATACAAGGATGAAACGGACAGGGTGACCAACAGTATCTTGACTAACCGTTCGTCCGAGATATTGGAGGAAGTCTTCAATCTGTACAGCCAGCAGTTCGAACGGGAAGAACATGAGGCTGACTACTACCGCTTCTGGTTGATGCTGTTCGCCTTGTTTGGACTACTGTATGGCATCTATTCGCTGAGCCGTATCAGCCGGGCTCGCGATGAGCTGGTCAAGTCCTTGTCTGAACTGGAGTTTCAAAAGTTCGCTCTTGACCAGCACTCCATCGTCAGTATCGCCGACCGTGCGGGACGCATCACCTACACCAACGACAAATTCAGCGAGATCAGCCAATTCAAGCGTGAAGAGCTACTCGGGCAAGACCATCGCTTGCTGAATTCCGGGTATCACCCCAGCAGCTTCTTCAAGGCGATGTGGCAAACCATCGGTCGCGGTGGTGTATGGCATGGTGAGATTAAAAACAAACGCAAGGACGGCACGGAGTACTGGGTGGAGTCGACCATCGTGCCGTTCATGGATGCGGATGGCAAACCGTTGCGCTATGTGTCCATCCGCACGGACATCACCGAGCGCAAACAAGCCGAGGCGGAGATGTTGCGAGCGAAACTCATCGCCGAAGAAGCCAGCCAGGCCAAGAGCGATTTCCTTGCCAATATGAGTCATGAGATACGCACGCCGATGAACGGCATCATCGGCTTGACCGAACTGGCGCTGGATACCGATCTGAATGCGGAGCAGCGCGAATTCATCGGCTTGGTCAAGTCCTCCGCCGATTCCCTGCTCACCATCGTCAACGACATTTTGGATTTCTCCAAGATCGAAGCGGGCAAGATGGGGGTCGAGGACATCGAGTTCTGTCCGCAGGATATGTTGGCGCAGACCCTGCGTTCCATCGCACTGCGAGCTAACCAAAAGGGGCTGGAGCTGTTGCTCGACATCGATCCCGCCATTCCGCAGATGTTGATCGGTGACCCAGGACGTTTGCGTCAGGTCTTGCTCAATATCATCGGCAATGCGATCAAATTCACCGAACACGGCGAGATCGTGGTGCGTGCGGTTTTGCGCGAGGCTGACTCGGATGCGCGCCATGTCGGTCTGCGTATCAGCGTCAGCGATACCGGCATCGGCATTCCCACCGACAAACAACAGGCGATCTTCGAATCGTTTGCGCAGGCGGACACTTCCACCACGCGCAAATACGGCGGTACCGGTCTCGGCCTGACCATCTCCACCCGTTTGGTTGAGATGATGCAGGGGGCGATCAGTGTCGAGAGCGAAGTGGGCAAGGGCAGCACCTTCCATGTGGATGTGTTGTTGCAGCGTGCCGCCGAATCCGTTGCGCCGACGTTCGAAACCGGCAAGTTGGCGGATATGGACGTACTGGTCGTGGATGACAATGCCACCAACCGCGAGATCGCCGTAAAGCTGTTGCAGGGTTGGGGGATGCGGCCTTATGCGGTGGTGGGCGGTGCAGAAGCCATCGCCGAATTGGACAGAGCGAGCGCGGAAGGCAGAGGCTATAGACTGTTGTTGCTGGATGTGCGCATGCCGACCATGGACGGTTTTGAGGTGGTCACGCATTTGCGTCAACATCCCGCTCTCACAGCGGCACCGATCATGATGCTGACTTCGGAGGGCCAGCGCGGCGATGCAGCCCGTTGCAGAGAGTTGGGGGTCGCCGCCTATCTGTTGAAACCGTTCGCGCAAAGCGATCTGTTCATCGCCATCATGAATACGCTGGGCATGGAATCGGTGGCCCAGGCGCCCCTGGTCACGCGCCATACCATCGTGCATAACCGGCGCAGCCTGCGCGTGCTGCTGGCAGAGGACAACAGCGTCAACCAGACGCTGGCCACGCGCTTGTTGCAGAAGTTCGGTCATACGGTCGAGGTCGCCGCCAACGGTGTCATCGCGGTCGAGAAATGGAAGCAGGGCACATACGATCTCATCCTGATGGATGTGGGTATGCCTGAGCTGAACGGATACGGCGCGACCGAGCAGATACGCGCGGCGGAGCGCGAAAGCGGAGCACACATCCCGATCATCGGTTTGACCGCCCATGCCGGGCAAGGCGCGCGTGAGAGTTGCCTCGCACACGGGATGGACGGCTACCTGAGCAAACCCATTGGCACGGAAGCGCTTTGGGTAGAGTTGGAGGGAGTCAAGGGCGGGGCTGACGAAACGGAAGAAAGCACACCCGTTGCGGTTGAAGTGCCGCCTGTCCGTTTTGAGTTCGATGTGAAATGTGCGATGGAGTTGATGGCGAACGATCATTCCTTGTTCAAAGAGATGGTGCGCATCTATCTGGAAGACTACCCCGGCTATCTTGCCAGGTTGCAAGAAGCCGTCGCGAATGCAGATGCGGACCAGACGCGGTATCTGGCGCATACCATCAAGGGGATGTTGTCGGTGTTCGCGGTGCGGGAGATCTCTGATATCGCACAGCGTATCGAAGATCAGGTCGGCGCAGATCACAGCTCGTCGGTGGTGGTGTTGGCTGAGGGACTGCGCTGGCTAGCGTTGGAATTACGCAAACATACGGATACGAATTAATCCTTGTAAGCGGACGATTTATAAGGCAGCAGACATTGAGGTCGACCTAAGATCCAAGAGCGCAGGAGTTCGAATCTCTTTGGGCGCACCATATAAACAACGGATTAGATAATCCCCATAAGTCTATCGACCAAGTTCATCCAAAGCGTCGAATAGCTTCCACGGCAAGTCCGGCACCAATGCTGCCAAACAAATCTTCTTCGATGCGCCGGGCTTGAGGTAGTAGAGATGCGATGCGTTCTCTCACCATCGGCACACCGCTGGCGCCGCCTGTGAAGAACACCGTATCCACTTTTTCATGGCTTACTCCCGCCGTTGCAAGCAAGGTGCTGAGGGTGGTGCCGATGCGTTCGACTAACTGAGCAGAGGCCAACTCGAACTCAAGCCGAGTGAGCGTGTGCTGCAAGTTAGGAGTCAACTTATCCAGGTTCAGGGTTACTTTTTCTCCGTCAGAAAGGGCGATCTTGGCGGCTTCCACCTGTATGGCCAGCCAATGGCCAGAGCGTTCGCGAATCAATTTGAGCAGGCGATCCAGTGCTTCGGGAGCTTGCGAGTCAAGATACAGCTCCTGCAACTCCGCCCAAGTTCGACGGGTATACACTTGGTTGATGGTGTGCCAGGTCGCGAGATTCATGTAATGGCTGGATGGCATATCCAGGCCACGCTTGAGCATGCTGCGATAACCCAGCAGAGGCATTACGCCGGCCAGGCTTAATTGACGATCAAAATTGGTGCCGCCGATGTGTACGCCGCCATTGGCCAGAAGGTCCTCCCGCCGATCCGTATTGCGCGCGCGTTGCGGCGACAGGCGAATCAGAGAGAAGTCGGTGGTGCCGCCACCAATATCGGCAACCAACACGAGCTCTTCGCGATCAATCTGGCGTTCATAATGGTAGGCCGCCGCGATGGGCTCATACTGAAAACACACCTCTTTAAAGCCAGAGGCTCGGGCGATGGCCTCAAGCGTGGCTTCAGCTTTACGGTCTGCGGCTGCATCGTCATCCACAAAAAACACAGGGCGGCCGAACACTGCCTGGTCAAATGAACGACCCGCAGCCGTTTCGGCTCGGCGTTTTAGCTCGACCATGAATTGGCTCAACAGCTCCATGTAGGGCAACGAGCGCCCCTGAACCTCGGTTTTTCCTTCCATCAGGCTGCTACCCAGCAGGCTCTTGAGCGCGCGCATCAGTCGACCTTCATAGCCAGCCAAGTATTCGTTGAGAGCGGCGCGACCAACGCTAGTGCTGTTCTCCTCGACATTGAAAAAGATCACTGAGGGCAAGGTGGCATGGCCATCCTCAAGTGCCAGCAGTGGCGGATGATTAGGGCGAAGCCATCCTACCGTGGAGTTGGAAGTGCCAAAATCTATACCGCAGGCGCGGGCGGGAGCGGCTAAAAACATGGCGGAACACTCTGGGCAAGCCGAACTGAAAAGGGCGGCGATGCTACCGCCCTGATTGGAAAATGTCGAATGGTCTATAGGAAGAATGTGCTGATTTTGTGTTTTGGCTGATTGATGATGAAAATGGAGGCCGGGCTGTTAGCCCAAGCTCATGAGCTGAGCAACACGTTTTTGTTCATAGTGACGGGCCGTTGAACAGTGTGTTGTAGTCTGCCGAGATAGGCGGATTATCCAGACTCTGCACATGAAATCGAATCGGTGTCGCAGCCTTGGCAATGTTTTCACCAGGCGCTTTCACAAACACGGTAAAAGCGGTGCCTCTTTCATGGGCAACGAATATGGGCTTGGCCGAGCCGACGATGAGTTGACCCTTGATGCCGCCCTCTGCCGTCACGGTGATCTGCATATCCTTGGGGGACTTGTTCATCAACTTGAACTCATACCGATTCTGGATAGAGCCGTCGCTCATGCGCACGAACAAAGGCTGTCGTTCCGGCCTGACGTTGAGGGTCAAGACAGACATGTGGGTCAGGCCGTACACGACACCTGAACCCGATGCCAGCAAAAGGGCGGCATAGACCCAAAGCCAGGGATTTTGCCGCCGCTTCCCGTGCGGCTTGCCCTCGATCTCATCCGGCGTGGCGTAGCGGATCAAGCCGTGCGGCTTGCCGATTTTGTCCATCACCGAATCGCATGCGTCTATGCACAGGCCGCAGGTGATGCAGCCCAACTGGTGTCCGTGGCGTATATCCACCCCGGTGGGGCAGACTTGCACGCACTGGTAGCAGTCGATGCAATCGCCCTGTTGCGCCGGGGCTTGATCGCCTTTGCGTAATTTGCTGCGCGGCTCGCCCCGCTTGATGTCGTAGCTGGGCATGAGGGTTTGCCCGTCCGCCATCACTGATTGAAAACGCGCGTAGGGGCACATCCATAGGCACATCTGTTCGCGCATCAATCCGGCATACAGATAGGTTCCGGTAATCACCAGCGCCAGCGTCACCCATCCGGCACGGGGTAATTGCAGGTGGAGCAGCTTGTTCCAATACTCGAACGCATCGACAAACCAGACGGAAAAGCTGATGGCGGTGAGCAGCGACACGCCCAGCCAGATGGCGTGCTTGGCAACTTTTTTGATGATCTTGTCGGCATGCCACGGGGCATCGTCCAGCTTGCGTCGCGCGGCGGGATTGCCTTCAACCTTGCCTTCGATCCAGGTAAACAAATCGACCCAGGTCGATTGAAAACAGAAATATCCGCACCACACCCGCGAGGCGATGTTGGTCACCGCGAACATCAGCACGGACGCGCCCAGCCAGAGCAACATCAGCATCCAGATCTCGTCCGGCCTGACGGTCAGGTTAAAGCAATGAAACTGGCTGTGGTCGATGTCGAACATGATGGCTTGTTTGCCGTTCCAGCGCAGGTAAGGCAGCAACAGCAGCGGCAGCCACAAACCCAGCTGTGTCGCCGTTCTGAGCGAGCGGAAGTAGCCCGGCATGCGTTTGGCATGGACGGTTTTCTCGCCGATATTGACCGGATATGACTCCAGCTCGCGGTATAACTCAATGACTGCGCCGACTTGTTGTTGCATGGCTTCCCCCGGAGTGATGGTAGTGGCGATTGATAGGCCGTTGCATGGTAGAGGCTGGGCCGCAGCAGTAACAGAATCAGAATTTGAAAAAAAGACCGTATCAGATTCATAATCGCTCCCTCTGCAAGCAGGCAAAACCCACACATGAAACGCTACGAACAACTGGCCGACGACATCGCGCGCTCCATCCGGGAAGGGCTGCTGGCGCGCGGCGAAAAGCTGCCCTCGGTGCGGCAGGCCAGCGCCGCCCGCAAGGTCAGCCCCGCCACCGTGTTTCAGGCTTATTACCTGCTGGAGGCACGCGGCCTGATTTCGGCGCGGGAGCGCTCCGGCTACTACGTCTCGGGCGGCGCGCAGCACCTGCCGCCGTTGCCTGAACCCGACATCAACAGCACACCCGAAGCGGCGCAGGTGGATGTCAGCGAATTGGTGTTCGAGGTGCTGGAATCGACGCGAGCGCGCAAAGTCGTGCCGCTGGGTTCGGCCTTTCCCAGCCCGGAGCTGTTTCCCATGGCGCGCCTGGCGAAGACGATGGCGGCCTGCGTGCAGGCGATGGACCCGTGGCGCAGCGTGGAAGACATCGGCCCCGGCGATGCCGAGTTGCGCAGGCAAATTGCGCTGCGTTACATGATCGACGGCTTGCAGGTTGCGCCCGACGAAATCGTGATCAGCAACGGCGCGCTGGAGGGCTTGAACCTGTGCCTGCAAGCGGTGACGCAAGCCGGCGATACCGTGCTGATCGGATCGCCCACGTTTTACGCGGCGTTGCAGGCGATCGAGCGCAACGGCCTGAAGGCGGTCGAGGTGCCTTGCCATCCGCGCGACGGCATCGACCTGAACGCGCTGCAACGCGCGCTTGAGTTGCATCAACCCGCCGCCTGCTGGCTGATGACCAACTTCCAGAATCCCCTCGGCAGCCTGATGCCGGATGACAAGAAAAAGGACATGGTGGCTTTGCTGGCGCGCCACCATGTGCCGCTGATCGAGGATGATGTTTACGGCGAGTTGTATTTCGGCGAGCAACGCCCCAAGCCTGCGAAGGCATTTGATACCGAGGGGCTGGTGATGCACTGCTCGTCTTTTTCCAAATGCCTGGCACCCGGCTACCGCGTCGGCTGGGCCGCGCCGGGGCGCTACGCAAAAACCGTCGAGCGCCTGAAACTCACCACCACGCTGGCGACCTCGGTCCCCGCGCAAATCACGCTCGCCAGCTACCTGAAAAAGGGCGGCTACGACAAACACCTGCGTGCGCTGCGCCACACCTTGCTGCTACAGCAAATCAAATTCGTCGAAGCGGTGGAGCGTCACTTTCCGGCAGGCACACGCCTCACCAGCCCGAGCGGCGGCTATTTTTTATGGGTGAAACTGCCGGACGGGGTGAACTCTCTGGAGCTGCATCGCGAAGCATTGCATGCCGGTATCAGCATCGCGCCGGGGCCGATCTTTTCGGCACAGAAAGGGTATGCGGATTATGTGCGGCTGAACTATGGACACCTCTGGAGCGTAGAGATGGAGGGAGCCATTGCCGTATTGGGGAAGATCACTCACCGCCTGGCGAGGCGAGCTACATAATCGTCGGCGGAGGTATCGCAGCTCTGGTCGACTCGCTCGTGAATCGGATTTGTATCGTGCGGCTGGTGTGGGCGTTCAGCGAGCGGTCTGGGGCAGGGTGATGCGCTCCAGATATCTTGCCCGGTACAGTAGCCGCTGGTGCGCCGTCGGCGCATCGGTAAAGGCGGCGCGGTCGTGCAGGACGTTGTTGCAGAGCAGGCCCATGCCGGGGCTGAGGCGGGTGCGGAAGATGTGTGGGGAGTCGCTTTCGAGCAGGTGCTCCAGAGCTTTGACGGCGGCGCGGGTAGCGTCGTCGTCCTTCCATTCGATGCTGCGGGTGCGGGCGGTGTAGCGCATGTGCAGGTGGCCAGCATCATCCACCGAGAACACCGGGCCGGTCTGGGCGGGGCGGGCGACACCGTGTTCGTCGGTGCGTTCGGGGATGGTCATCGCATCCGGGGCGGAGAGGGCGCAGATGTGCTCGGGGTCGGCTTCGCGCAGCAGCAGGTAGGCGATCTCGTGGTCCAGTAGCCGGTTCTCGCCGCCTTGGGCGGCATCATGCGCGCAGTGCAGCACCATCGCGCGTATCTGGCGTTCGGGCGGGTTGTAATAGCCGTCGGTGTGCCACTTGATCGGGCGGTTGGTGTAGGGGATGTAGGCCTGGCGCTGGCCGTCCTTGCTGCACACGGTGATACGGGTGATGCCGAGGTCGTCGGCCAGCCAGTTGGCATCCAGCCGCTGCAGGCCGAACTGCGTGCCCAGCGCTTTGATGTCCGGCTCCGACATTGCGCGGCGAGTGGCGTAGATCGCCATGTTGCTGCGCTGGCAACGGTCGCGCAGGGCGGCGTGTTCAGCGGCGGTGAGCGCGGTGGGGTCGTCGATCTCGACGACGAGCTGGTGGATGTCGGTGATGGCCCGCACCAGTTTCGCATCGCGCCAGCGTTGGTAGGCCTCGCTGTCATCCAGCTCGAACGGGCCGCTCATCTCAGTCGCCGCTGGTCCCGTTGCGGCGGCGCGCCGGGCGCGGCTCCGCTTCGAGCAGATCGCGCAGGGTCTTGTCCACCATCTTCACCGCTTCCGGCGCTTCGATGCTGATGATCTGGTCGATGATCCAGTGGCTGTCCTTCGCGTCCATGATGGGGCTCATGCAGAAGGCGAGGTAGCGCATGAAGGTGTAGTCGGGGCCGTGCTCGTCATAGCCGAAATCGGCGTATTCCCCGGCGCGTAGGTTGACGTGCTCGATGAAGCGCTGCTTGCTGGCGGCGGGCGTGCCGCCGAGCAGACGGCTCTCGTTCTCGGCATAGGTCTCGCCCAGCCGGTTGGCCAGCGTGCCGGTGAAGCTCATCCGTTCTTCGGCGCTGAACCGGCGATAGGCGATGCGGTCGGCCACCATGATGAGGAACTGCAGGAACTCGTTGAGGAAGGCGAAGTACTGCGGGCCGACAGCGATCTCGAAATCCGCCTTGCGGGTGTTGCGCAGGGCGTTGTCGGCGATGCGCCAGGCGACGAAGGCCAGCGCATCGGCGATCTCCTGCGGTGTGCGTTCGCGCCCGTCGCGGAACCAGTGGCTCTTGATGCGCAAGATCAGCCTTTGCGGATGTAGAACTCGTGGATGCCCGCGCCCGACTCGATGGTCTCCAGCAGCGTCATGCCGGTGGCGGATGCCCAGCTGTCGATGTCGTTCATCACGCCGGGGCAATCGCTGACCAGCTTGAGCACTTCGCCGGTCTGCATGCCGTTCAGCAGCTTCTTGGCTTCGATGATGGGGCCGGGGCAGACCGCGCCACGGATGTCCAGCGTGACATTGGCGTTGAGCACATGGCCCTGGCCTTTCTGCACATAGTAGCCGGTGCCGCCTTCCGGCATCTTCTCGCTGCGCAGGATCTGGTTGCCGGTCTGCCTGGCCCAGACATGCAGGTCGTCGGGGGTGCCGGGGCAATCGGAAACCAGCAGCAGGACTTGTCCGGCGGCAAGTTCGTCCATGATGCGCTTCGCCCCGATGAGCGGGCGCGGGCAGGACAGTCCCTTCATATCCAGCACGATGTTGGCCATTTCCATTTGCTTCTCTCCTTGAAAGCCGTGATTCGGCAGGGCCTCAGTAGCCGCCCTTGCCCTTGGGTTGTGGCAGCCCGGCGACCTTGGCGGCCTGCTTGGCCGGGCCGACGGGGAAAAGATCATACAGCGCCTTGCTGTCGGCTTCCGGCCAGAACTCGTTGATGCCTTTCAGCATGTTGCGGAAGTTGGGCGTGTGGCCGTTCTCGCGATATTCGTCGCGCATGTAGTTGACGATCTCCCAGTGCTTGGGGGTCAGTTCGATGCCTTCGGCGGCGGCGACGACAGCGACGATCTCTTCGCCGAAATCAGGCTCCAGCAGATACCCCTCGTCATCGGTCTCGATCTCGTTCCCTGCGACTACGTAGCTCATTGCTTGCTCCTTTTTCAAGTAAAAACATCATTCCAGACTGGAGATGGCCTTGTACGGCACGAACACGCCGCAGCCGTAATGGCGCGCCTTCCCCATGCCGGCGCACTGCAGACGCAGCGAGGCTTCCGGCTTGAGGTCGTGCAGCACCAGGCTGAAACCGGCTATGGTTCGTCCGCCGTCACAGAGTCGTCCAGGCCGACCGCAGATGGATTGCGCCTGTACACCCAACTCGGCCAGTTCCGCCACGACTTGCTGCATGAACACGACCTCGTCCGTATCGCCAGCGACCAGATGGGCGTGCAGCGTGGGGTAGGACTGGAGCGGGCGCGACTTGCCTGCGCCCAGCGTGATCGGGTGGCCGGACACATTCAGCCGCGCACCGACCAGCGCCAGCGTGGCCTGGGCCTGCTCATGTGGTACCCGCAGCGTCAGCTTGGCGCGCTTGGGTAGCAGGTGGAGCTCGCCGGTCTCGGCGGTGCGCAGCGGCAGCAGGCCGATGCGACCATCGTGCGCCAGCGCGGGCTCAATGCGGACCAGCTCGTGCCAGAGCGCGACATGATAGTCGGCGGGCAGCGAGTCGCCTGCCAGGTCGAACATCATGTCGGTCATGCTGGCGAGGGAGAGCGTCACTTGCCCTCCTGCGACTTCGCCCAGGCATGCATGGCGCTGGCCCATTGCTCGGCGCTGGCCGGGTCGATGTCGAAGATGGTGAAGCGTTTTCCCTCGCGGATGCGGATGCGCAACAGACTCATGCCGCCCTCGGCATGGTCGATCTGCTGCAGCTCGATCTCCTGGCTGCCGAGCGGTATCTTGAATTTTGCCAATCCGGTGATTTCTGCCATTTCTGGAGTCGATGCCAAGTGCGAACGATGAGCCGCGAGTCTATCGCCAATCCAGTCGGCTTTGAAATACTACCGGGGGTGGCACAGGACCACCCGTAAGGGTTATGAAAAATAGCCGCTACGGGTGATGGTTAGCCGGTGTGATGCCTCGTAGTATGCGTGTCCATCAAGAGACGGTTGCGCCAGACAGCAAAGGTTCAGTCGATCGATCGTATTACCGCTCCAAACCTTTAACCGAGTCATTGCAATCAAGGGGTCGGGTATTTACCCGATTCGACTGAAAGGAACCATTATGGCGAAGAAGCTGCATGATACCCCCAACCTCGATCAGCTGGAGACCGGCCCCTGGCCCAGTTTCGTCACCGGATTGAAAGAACTGGCCAAGGACAAGGATTACGTTGTCGATCTGCTCGGCCAGTTGGAAGAGTCCTACAAGACCCGCAAAGGCTACTGGAAGGGCGGTACGGTCGGTGTGTACGGCTACGGCGGCGGCGTGATCCCGCGCTTCACCGAGCTGAAGAACGAGGACGGTACGCCCAAGTTCAAGGATGCCGCCGAGTTCCACACCCTGCGCGTGATGCCTCCGCCCGGCATGCACTACGATACCGCCACCCTGCGCCAGTTCTGTGACATCTGGGAGAAGCACGGCTCCGGCCTGATCGCTTTCCACGGCCAGTCCGGCGACATCATGTTCCAGGGCGCGACCACCGAGAACGTGCAGCATGCGTTCGACGAATTCAACGAGATGGGTTTCGATCTGGGCGGTGCGGGCCCGGCGGTGCGTACCGCGATGTCCTGCGTGGGGGCGGCCCGCTGCGAGCAGTCCTGCTACGACGAAGCCAAGGTGCACCGCGCCGTGCTGAACACCTTCCTGGACGACATCCACCGTCCCTCGCTGCCGTACAAGTTCAAGTTCAAGTTCTCCGGTTGTTCCAATGACTGCATGAATTCGGTGCAGCGCGCCGACATGGCCGTGATCGGCACTTGGCGCGACAACATCCGCACCGACGAGGCGCTGGCCAAGAAGTGGTTCGCCAAGCACGGCATGGATGAGCTGGTGAATGACGTGGTTGCCCGTTGTCCGACCAAGGCCTTTCAGGTCAAGGAATTGTCCAAGATCAAGGCGGGCGAACATACATCGACCGTGGCTGTGAGCGACACGCATGGTGTGGAGATCAGCAATCAGGACTGTGTGCGCTGTATGCACTGCGTCAACGTGATGACCGGCGCGCTGGCTCCGGGCAAGGACAAGGGCGCGACCGTGCTGGTGGGCGGCAAGAGTCATCTGAAGATCGGCGGTTTGATGGGGACGGTGGTGATCCCGTTCATCAAGCTGGATACGGACGAAGGCGTGGAGCAACTGGTCGATTTCGCCCAGCGCACCATCGAGTTCTTCGCCGAGAACGCGCTGGAACACGAACGCACCGGCGAGATGATCGAGCGTATCGGTTTGACCAACTTCCTGGATGCGATGGAGATCGACGTCGATCCGGCGATGGTCAACTCGCCGCGCATGAACCCCTATGTCCGTACCGATGGCTGGGATGACGAAGTCGCCAAGATCAACGCCAAGAAACAAGCCGCCTAATTCTGGAGAATGACGATGAATCAAGCTGTTCAAGCTGCCGCGCCCGCACAGAAGCGCAAGCCCAAGGAGACCGGCGTACCGGAGAACAAGAAGTTCCTGCATCCGACGCTGGCCAAGAACTACGGTGACTGGAAATATCATGATCGTCCGCGTCCCGGCGTGCTGCACCACGTCGCCCACGGCGGAGACGAAGTGTGGTCGGTGCGTGCCGGTACACAGCGCCAGATGGATGTCTACACCATACGCAAGCTGTGCGACATCGCCGACAACTACGCCGAAGGCCGCGTGCGTTTCACCATCCGCTCCAACATCGAATTCATCGTGTCGGAAGAGGCCAAGGTCGCTCCGCTGATCGCCGAGCTGGAAAAGAATGGCTTCCCCGTGGGTGGCACCGGCAACTCGGTGACCATGATCGCCCACACCCAGGGCTGGCTGCACTGCGACATCCCCGGCACTGACGCTTCCGGCGTGGTGAAGGCGCTGATGGACGAGCTGCATCACGAGTTCGTGCGCGAAGAGATGCCCAACCGTGTGCACCTTTCGACTTCTTGCTGCGAGATCAACTGTGGCGGTCAGGCCGACATCGCCATTATCGTGCAGCACACCAAGCCGCCGGTCATTAACCACGACCTGGTCGCCAATGTGTGCGAACGCCCGACCGTGGTGGCGCGTTGCCCAGTTGCTGCGATCCGCCCGGCCATGGTCAACGGCAGGCCTTCGCTGGAGATCGACGAATCCAAGTGTATGTGCTGCGGCGCGTGTTACCCACCGTGCCCGCCGATGCAGATCAACGACCCGGAGAACTCCAAGCTGGCCATCTGGGTGGGCGGCAAGAACTCCAATGCGCGCGGCAAGCCGACCTTCATGAAGATGGTCGCCTCCGGTCTGCCCAACAACGCACCGCGCTGGCCGGAAGTGGCCGAGGTGGTGAAGAACATCATCAGCGTGTACAAGGCGGATGCCCGTCCCTGGGAGCGCATGGCCGACTGGATCGACCGCATCGGCTGGCCGCGCTTCTTCGAGAAGACCGGGCTGCCGTTCACCAAGTACCTGATCGACGATTGGCGCGGTTCGCGTGCCAACCTGAATGCTTCGACCCACATCCGCTTCTGAGGGGACTTCGGAATGAAATTCGGAATCGTTGTGAATGAAGGGCCGTACCAGCATCAAGCCAGTGATTCGGCCTATCTGTTCGCCAAGGCGGCCATCGCCGCCGGTCACGAAGTGTGGCGCGTGTTCTTCTACCATGATGGCGTGAACAACGCGTCGCGCCTGACCGAGCCGCCGCAGGACGACCGCAACATCGTCAACCGCTGGAGCAAGCTGGCCGACGAGCACAAGGTCGATCTGGTGGTGTGCGTAGCGGCTGCGTTGCGGCGCGGCATCAAGGATGAGAATCTGGCGGCGGGCTTCCGCATCTCCGGTCTCGGCCAGTTGGTCGAGGCAGGCATCCAGTGTGACCGTCTGGTCACCTTCGGCGATTGAGGAGAGCGGGATGAGTGATACCAAAAAATTCATGTTCGTGAACCGCAAGGCGCCTTACGGCACGATCTACGCACTGGAATCGCTGGAAGTGGTGCTGATCACCGCCGCCTTCGATCAGGATGTGTCGCTGGTGTTCATGGACGACGGCGTCTATCAGTTGAAGAAAGGCCAGCAGACCAAGGGCATCGAGACCAAGAACTTCTCGCCCGCCTACCGTGCGCTGGAAGGCTATGACATCGAGAAGCTGTACGTCGAGCAGGAGGCGCTGGAAGCGCGCGGCCTGAGTGAAGACGATCTGCTGGTGGATGTCACCGTGCTCAGCCGTGCCGAGATGGGCGCGTTGATGGATGAGCAAGACGTGGTCTTGAGTTTCTAAGGGGGAGCAGATGCTACATATCGTCAATAAATCACCCTTGACCAGCGTCACGCTGGAGAGCTGCCTGAATACGGCGACCGGCGGCGACGTGCTGCTGATCGAAGATGCCGTGTATGCGGCAACGCGCGGCAGCGCAGCGGAAGCCAAGTTGCAATCCGCCATGGGCCGCTTCAAGATACACGTGCTGATGCCGGACCTGGAAGCGCGTGGTCTGGGCGACCGCTTGGCTGAAGGTGTGACGCCGGTGGATTACAGCGGTTTTGTCGAACTCACCGTCAGCAACAAAACCAGCCAGTCCTGGCTGTGATCAACAATTCTTACCAAGGAGAACTAGCATGGCCAATATCGAAGTCGGTGGTAACAGCTACGAAACAGACGAAGAAGGTTATCTCGTCAATCTGTCGGACTGGAACTCCGACATTGCGAACTATATCGCCGGTACCGAGAACATCGAGATGAACGACCAGCACTGGGAAGTCATCAACTTCCTGCGCGAATACTTCGAGGAATATCAGATCGCTCCCGCCGTGCGTGTGCTGACCAAGGCCATCGGCAAGAAGCTGGGTGCGGACAAGGGCAACAGCGAATACCTGTACGGCCTGTTCCCGTATGGCCCCGGCAAGCAAGCCTGCAAGATCGCCGGTCTGCCCAAGCCTACCGGTTGCGTCTAACAGACAGTTCCGAGTACCGAGTGCCGAGTATCGAGTGCTCGGTACTCAGGGGCTCGGCACTCAGCCCTTAGAACTCAGCACTCAGCACTGATAATATGAGCCTACTCTTTGCGATCCTGCTCTACGCGACGACCCTGCTGTTCGTCGTTGGGCTGTTCCAACGCATACGCGGCTATGCCAACACACCGGTGCCGCTGAAGATTCCCACGACACCCGCCCCGACGACTCAAACCGGCGTGGTGTTGCGCATGACGCGCGAAGTCCTGTTCTTCGAGAGTCTGTTCAAGGCCAATCTGTGGACCTGGGCGATGAGCGCACTGTTCCACGGCAGTCTGGCGCTGGTGTTGCTGCGCCATCTGCGATATTTCACCGAGCCCGTCTGGGGCTGGGTGGCCCTGATCCAGCCCTTTGGTGCCTATGCGGGCATCACCATGCTGGCCGGTCTGGGCGGGTTGTGGGCACGACGCCTGTTCGTCGAGCGCATCCGCTACATCTCCACCTTGTCCGACCACCTGATGCTGGTGTTGCTGATGGGCATCGCAGCCAGCGGCCTGACGATGAAGTTCATCACCCACACCGACGTGGTCGCCGTGAAGGGTTTCTTCCTGGGCTGGTTGCACTTCAGTATCCAGCCGCTGCCGGCAGACGCGATACTCGCGCTGCATCTGTTTTCTGTCATGGCGCTCCTGGCGATCTTCCCGTTCAGCAAATTGCTGCATGCGCCAGGCGTCTTTTTCTCGCCCACCCGCAATCAGACCGACGATCCGCGCGAGAAGCGCCATCTGAGTGCCTGGGCCGCCAAGCTGGAATCGGAGAACTAAGATGGCAGATGTCGCTGCACCCGCTTACCGCATCATTCCCATCATCCCGGCCCTGAAGCCCGGAGCCATGGAAGGGAAGGGCCCGTTCGTCGCCAATGAGAAGATCAACGAGGCCATCGGTTTCCCCGGCAAGATGGCAGAGAACTGGCAGGAGACCCACGACGCGGTCATTGCCAAGATGGGCGAGTTGCTGAGCAAGTACCGCTCGCTCAAGGTGTACATGGATGCCTGCGTGCACTGCGGCGCCTGCTCCGACAAGTGCCACTATTTCATTGGCACGCAAGATCCCAAGAACATGCCGGTGGCGCGCCAGGACCTGATGCGCAGCGTGTATCGTCGCTACTTCACCTTGCCCGGTAAGCTGTTCCCCAAACTGGTCGGCGCGCGCGACCTGACGCGCGAAGTGCTGGACGAGTGGTACAACTATTTCAACCAGTGTTCCGAATGCCGCCGCTGCTCGGTGTTCTGCCCCTACGGCATCGACACTGCCGAAGTGACCATGGCGGCGCGCGAGATACTCGACTCCGTCGGTTACGGCCAGAAATACTCCAACGAGATCATCGGCAAGGTGCACCGCATCGGCAACAACCTCGGTCTGCCGGGGCCTGCGCTGCAAGACACGCTGGAAGGGCTGGAGGAAGACGTGAAGGATGCCACCGGCATCGATATCCGCTTCCCGATGGACGTGAAGGGCGCGGAAGTGTTGCTGATCACGCCGTCCGCCGACTTCTTCGCCGAGCCGCATATCGACTCGCTCATCGGCTACGCCAAGGTGTTCCATGCCACCGGCACGTCGTGGACCCTGTCCTCGATGGCTTCCGAGGCGGGCAACTTCGGTATGTTCATCGGCAATTACGAGCAACTGCGCAAGATCGCCCTGCGCATCCGCGAGGCGGCGCTGGAACTGGGCGTGAAGCGCATCGTGGTGGGCGAGTGCGGCCATGCCTGGCGCGTGGCCTACAGTTTCTGGAACACGCTGACCGGCGTGGGCGACGGGGCCGATGCCAACGACCGTTTCGCCCAGATGCTGCAAAAGCAGCTCGATCACCGCTACAAACAGCCGACGCACATCTGCGAGTTCACTTGGGACATGATCCAGGACGAGCGGCTGAGCTTCGACAAGTCGAAGAACGACAAGCACATCATCACCTTCCACGATTCCTGCAACGTGGCGCGCGGCTCGCGCATGGGCGATTTCGCCGGTGGCCAGTTCGAGATTCCGCGCAACATCATCAAGGCCGTGGCCAACAACTATGTCGAGATGCGCGACGGCACCACCCGCGAGCAGACGTTCTGCTGCGGCGGCGGTGGTGGCCTGCTCACCGACGACCTGATCGACCTGCGCGTCAAGGGCGCGCTGCCCCGGATGGAGGTGCTGCAGGAGACCGTTGATGTGCATGGCGTGAACTTCATGGCGACCATCTGCGCCATCTGCAAGGCGCAATTCACCAAGGTCATGCCGATCTATGGATTCGACCGCCGCATGGTGGGCGGGGTGCACCAGCTGGTCAGCAACGCGATCATCCTGGGTGATAAATAGCAGGTAACAACACTGGAGACTGGATATGTCGGCAACAAATGAAACCCCGCAAAATCTCACGTTCCGTCGCTACAAGGATGGCGACAGCAAGGTGCGTCGCCTGAATCAGAAGATCTTCCAGGCCAGCCATTCGTACAAGTGCCCGACCTATATCCAGTCCACGCCGCCGTGCCAGGGCAGCTGTCCGGCAGGTGAGGACATCCGTGGCTACCTGGCCATCGTGCGCGGTACCGAGAAGGTGCCGGTCGGTGCCGACGGCAAGACAGCGATCATGCCGTGGCAGGAATACGCCTGGCGTCGCCTGACCGAAGCCAACCCGTTCCCGTCGGTGATGGGGCGCGTGTGCCCGGCCCCGTGCGAATCCGGCTGCAACCGCAACGAAGTGGAAGACCACGTCGGCATCAATTCGGTTGAGCACTTCTTGGGCGAATACGCCATCGCCAACAACCTCAAGTTCAACAAGCCGGATGTGGCTGCTTCCGGCAGGAAGGTGGCGGTGTTGGGCGGCGGCCCGGCTGGCCTGTCGGTCGCCTACCAGCTGACGCTGAAGGGGCACGAAGTCACCATTTTCGACGAGCATGAGTTCCTCGGCGGCATGATGCGCTATGGCATCCCCGGCTTCCGTACCCCGCGCGACGTGCTCGATGCGGAGATCCAGCGCATCCTCGATCTGGGTGTGAAAACACGCCTGAACTGCCACGTGGGCAAAGATGTCACGCTGGAACAGATCCGCCAAGAGTTCGATGCGGTGTTCCTCGGCATGGGCGCACAGGCGGGACGTGCACTGCCCATCGCGGATGCCGAAGCACCCAATGTGGTGACGGCGACCGCCTTCCTGAAAGCCTTTAATGACGGTCGCTTGCAGCATGTCGGCAAGCGCGTGGTGGTGGTCGGCGGTGGCGATACCTCCATCGACGTGGCGACCGTGGCGCGACGTCTGGGCCATATTGAACACGCCAAACCCACCGATGCCGAGCTGGCCATCGCCGGACGCATGGCGCATGACGTGGCCGACATCTCGGCCAAGCAGGGCGCAGAGGTGACGCTGACCTCGGTGTTCAACATCGACAAGATGCAGGCGAACAAGCACGAGATCGAACAGGCGTTGGCCGAAGGCATCCACATACGCGGCAGTCTGGTACCGGTCGGTATCGTGCGTGGTGCGGATGGTCGTGCCACCGCGCTGCGCGTGGCTCAGTGCGAAGCCAAGCTGGTGGGCGGTCGTCTGGATCTGAAGACCATCGAAGGCACCGAGCAGGACATCGAAGCCGACCTGATCGTGTCCGCCATCGGGCAGGCGGTGGATTTCACCGGCCTGGAAGAGTTCAACAACGGCAAGGGCGCAGTGTCCACCGACCGCAACTATGTGGTGAACGGCCAGCAGGGCGTGTTCGCCGGCGGCGACGTGATCCGCCCGCACCTGCTGACCACGGCCATCGGCCACGGCTCCATCGCGGCGGACGGCATCCATAACTTCCTGCTGGGACGCGATCTGGAGAAGCGCCCCAAGATCGACGCGCACCAGTTCGACCTGATGCGCAAGCTGGCCGAGAAGGGCATCGAGGTCAAGCAGGCCACCGAGCCGCTGCGCGGCACTTGCAACTCCAACGTCGCGGTGCACAACTTCGACAACCGTTCCGACCGTTACATCATCCCGCACGACAAGCTGTTCCTCGGGCATTTCGGCTATGTGGCGCGCAACCATCGCCATGTCGTGACACTGGACAAGGAGAGCGCGCTGGGCAATTTCGACGAGCGTCTGGGCGTGCTCACCGAGAAGGAGGCGCAAGCCGAGGCCAAGCGCTGCATGAGTTGCGGCATGTGCTTCGAGTGCGACAACTGCGTGGTGTACTGCCCGCAGACCGCCGTGTCGCGCGTGAAGAAGAGCGAGGCCACGACGGGCCGCTATGTGAAGACTGACTACGACAAGTGCATCGGTTGCCACATCTGCGCCGATGTCTGCCCGACGGGCTATATCCAGATGGGTCTTGGGGAATAGAGAGCGCCAGATGCTGAGATTGCTCACCACGATACTGCTTGCCTGTAGCCTGAGCTGCACGGCGAGCGCGCATGAGAGTTCGTTCACGCCCAAGTTGGACATCGGCAAGGGGGGCAAGTGCGTGGAGGATGAAGCGACCATGCGCAGCCATCACTATGAGCTGATCCGTCACCAGCGCGACGAGACCACGCGCAAGGGTATCCGTGGTGGTAAATACAGTCTGGCTGACTGCGTGGATTGCCACGCCAGCAAGAAGAACAACAGCGTGCTGGGCAGTAGCGAGAACTTCTGCCAGGGGTGTCACGAGTACGCAGCGGTCAAGCCGGACTGCTTCGAGTGCCACAGCAGCAAGCCGCGCAAGGCTGCCGGAGGTGTGAAATGAGCGAGATCAACAACGACCGTCGCCAGTTCATGGGCAAGGCGCTCGCCATGGCGGGCATCGCCATCGCTCCCGGCGTGATGCTGTATGACGTGAAGGCGGGCAATGACGGCAAGCCTGCCTCCAGCAAGGTGCGCTGGGGCATGCTGATCGATTCCAACCAGTGCAAGGAAGGGTGCGACGATTGCGTGACGGCCTGCAGTACCGAGAACGGATTGTCCGGCGGCAAGAAATCGACCGACTCGCAATGGATACGCAAGGTCGAGCTGAAGGATATGCGCTCTGGCCGCAGTCTCAATCTGCCGATGATGTGCCAACACTGCGAGCAGCCGCCCTGCGTGGATGTCTGTCCAACGCAGGCTTCGTTCAAGCGTGCAGACGGCATCGTGCTGGTGGACAAGCACCGCTGCATCGGCTGTCGCTATTGCATGATGGCCTGCCCGTACAAGGCGCGTTCCTTCGTGCACGAAGAGCTGCATGACCAGAATCCCGAGGTGCCGCGCGGCAAGGGGACGGTGGAGAGTTGTACGCTGTGCGTGCATCGGGTGGATCGCGGCGAGTCACCCGCCTGCATGGAGGCCTGCGCCAAGGCCGGGCATAACGCCATCCTGTTCGGCGACCTGAACGATCCCGAGAGCGAGATCTCCAAACGCATCCGCACGGTGGCCACCTCGCAGATCCGCGCCGATCTCGGGTTGAACCCCGGCATCCGCTACCAAGGAATGTAACCATGCCCACTCCCGAATCACTCAGATACAAGAACAAGCTGTACTACCTGCTGCTGGCTGCGGGCGGGTTGGTGGCCTTGGCCGGTCTGTACGCTGTGCACATGATGGAAGAGCACGGCCACATCATCAGCGGTATGAACAACCAGATTGTGTGGGGACTGCCGCATGTGTTCGCCATCTTCCTGATCGTCGCCGCATCCGGCGTGCTCAACGTCGCCTCCATAGGCTCGGTGTTCGGCAAGGCCGTGTACAAGGCGCGCGCGCCCTTGGCCAGCCTGTTGTCCATCGCCATGTTGTCTGGTGGATTGACCGTACTGATGCTGGATCTGGGGCGTCCGGATCGGATCATCGTCGCCGCCACCAACTACAACTCGACTTCGGTGTTCGCCTGGAACGTGGTGCTGTATTCCGGCATGTTCTCGCTGGTGATCGTCTATCTGTGGACGATGATGGAGCGGCGCATGCATGTCTGGTCCAAACCGGCTGGTTTTGCGGTGTTCGCCTGGCGTTTCGTGCTCACCACGGGTACCGGGCTGATCTTCGCCTTCCTGACTGCGCGTCAGGCCTACGGCTCGGCGCTGCTGCCGCCGATGTTCATCGTGCTGTCTTTCGCCTGGGGGCTGGCGGTGTTCCATCTGGTGCAGACCACCATCTACGCATGGAACGAGAAGACACTGGATCCGGCGATCTTGCGCCGCAAGAAGAACCTGCTGGGCGTGTTCGTCATCGCCTCGCTGTACATGGTCGCCGTCTATCACATGACCAACCTGTATTTCGCGCATCAGGTTGCGTTCGAGAATTTCATCCTGCACGAGGGCGGCACGTACACCATGATGTTCTGGATAGGCTACGTGCTGTTCGGTAACGCAGTGCCGCTGGGATTGATCTACGCGCCCGGCCTGGGTGACACCCGTTGCGTGATGATGGCCTCGGCCCTGGTCGTGCTGGGCGGGTTCGCGTTCCTGTACGTGTTCATCATCGGCGGTCAGGCGTTCCCGCTGAACATCTTCCCCGGCTATGTGGCGAGCAGCAGCTTCGGCGACGGCCAGATCGCGCACTACGAGCCATCGATCTACGAGATCATGCTCGGCTTTGGCGGCCTGGCGATCGCGTTCATCATCACTACCGTCAGCGTGCGCGTGCTGAATTTCATGCCGCAAGACAAGGCTTACATCGCCGATTGAACCCCTGAAAGGCTGCCATGAATCGCATGCTCATTTCGGCAGCACATAAATCCTCTGGCAAGACCACGGTCAGCATCGGCCTGTGTGCGGCGCTGGCCGCGCGCGGCCTCGTCGTGCAGTCGTTCAAGAAAGGGCCGGACTACATCGACCCGATGTGGCTGGGGCAGGCGGCGGGTCATCCCTGTCGCAACCTCGACCTCTACCTGATGGAGAACGACGATGTCGTCTCTACCTTCGCGCGCCATGCGTCCGAAGTGAACCTCGTCGAGGGCAACAAGGGACTGTACGACGGCCTCGCGCTGGATGGCAGCAACAGCAACGCCGCCTTGGCCAAGCTGCTCGACCTGCCGGTGATCCTGGTGATAGACGCACGCGGCATGACGCGCGGCATCGCGCCGCTGATCCTGGGCTATCAGGCCTTCGACCGCGACATCAACATCGCCGGAGTCATCCTCAACAACCTCGGCGGGCGTCGTCACGAGTCCAAATTGCGTCAGGTCATCGAGCATTACACCGACGTGCCGGTGATCGGTGCGATCCAGCATGACGAGCGCCTGTCCATCATCGAGCGCCATCTCGGGCTGATGCCCAGCAACGAATCGCATGTCGCCACCGCCAAGATCAAGCAGATCGGTGAGGCTATCGCCGAGCAGGTCGATCTGGACAGGTTGCTTGCGTTGTCGCAGAAGGAGTCGATGGCGGTGCCGCTCCAAAGCCCTCACCTCAATCCTCTCCCAGAGGGAGAGGAGGCAAACGTGAAAAGCAATCTTCAAACTCCTGTGCGCATCGCCATCGCGCGCGACCGTGCCTTCGGTTTCTATTACGCCGACGACCTCGATGCGCTGGAGGCGGCGGGGGCGGAGCTGGTGCCTTTCGATACGCTGAGCGACGCGCATCTGCCGCCAGTGGACGGTCTGTATATCGGGGGTGGCTTCCCCGAGGCTTGCGCGGTCGAGCTGGAAGCGAATGCCAGTCTGCGCGGCGAGATCGCCCAGGCTATCGCAGCGGGATTGCCCGCCTACGCGGAATGTGGCGGCTTGATGTACTTGTCGCGCAGCATCACTGACGCAGGGCGCAGCTACGCGATGGTCGGTGCCATTCCCGGTGATGTGACCATGCACGCCAAGCCCATCGGGCGTGGCTATGTCCACCTGAAAGAGGATGAGACGCATCCCTGGCCACGACCGGACATGCCTGCAAAGCAGATCCGCGCCCATGAGTTCCACTATTCGAAGCTGGACAACCTGCCGCAAGACAGCCGTTTCGCTTACCATGTCGAGCGCGGTTACGGCATCGACGGCGACCGGGATGGGCTGGTGGTGAACAATCTGCTGGCTTCCTACACGCACCTGCGCACCATCGGCAGTTGCTATTGGGCGACCCGTTTCGTTGGCTTCGTGCGTCGCTGCAAAGAACACCGGGAGCCGATTTCAACCCTTAACGAGAGAGCATCATGACCAGCACGCTGTATCAGGCCGCCATCGCGGCATTCGACCAGGCCAACGCCGAAGATCCAAACAAGGAAGTCTTCGAAGGTAAGGAATATCCCAAGGAGTTGCTGTACGCGCAGCGCATGAGCGAGATGCAGGAGCGCTATGCGCCCGACGCATCCGAGGCGGTCAAGCTGGCTTGCCGCGCGCAACACATCCAGCGCTGGAAAAGCCCGCGCAGCGATTACGCTATGGACAAGAAGGGCTACATGCTGTGGCGCACCAACTTGTATAAATTCCATGCCGAAACGGCGGGGGCGCTGATGAAACACGTGGGCTATGACGACGCGATGATAGAGCGCGTCAAGACCATCGTCGGCAAGAAGGAGCTGAAGAGCAACCCCGAGACGCAGTTGATGGAAGATGTGGTGGATCTGGTGTTCATCGAGCATTACATGTTGGCGTTCGCCGGGCAGCATCCAGACTACGACGAAGCCAAGTGGATCGTCATCATCAAAAAGACCTGGGACAAGATGTCTGAACGCGCGCACGACTTTGCGCTGGCCGGCAAGATCAAGCTGCCCGAGGCACTGGTGCCGCTGATACTCAAGTCGATAAAGGCATAACGTGGACTTTCTGCCTATCTTTGCCAATGTGAAGAACACACTCTGTCTCGTCGTCGGCGGCGGTAGCGTCGGCGCACGCAAGGCGGGTGTACTGCTCGAAGCGGGTGCGAAAGTACGTGTGGTTGCCCCCGAAATCGATGCAGAGCTGGCGGCGCATCGCGCTGTCGAGGCCGTCATCGCGCGTTTCGAGGCCACCCATCTCGATGGCGTGAAGCTGGTCATCGCTGCGACCAACGACCGCGAGGTGAACAAGCAAGTCTCGGCGCAGGCGCAGGCGCGCAACATCCCGGTGAATGTGGTGGACGATCCCGAACTGTGCTCGTTCATCATGCCCGCCATCCTCGACCGCTCGCCGCTGATGGTGGCGTTCTCCAGCGGTGGCGCGTCGCCCGTGCTGACGCGCATGATGCGCGGCAAGATGGAGACCGTGATCCCGCAGAACTACAGCCGTCTGGCCGGTTTCGCCGAGCGTTTCCGTACCGCCGTCAAGCAGCGTGTGACCAACCCTGCCAAGCGCCGTATCTTCTGGGAGAACGTGTTCGACGGCGTGATCGCCGAGAAGGTGCTGACCGGCGACGAAGCCAGCGCCGAAGCGATGTTGGAGCAGATGCTGGCGGACGAAGACAACATCGTGCGCGGCGAGGTGTATCTGGTCGGTGCCGGTCCCGGCGATCCCGATCTGCTCACCTTCCGCGCGCTACGCCTGATGCAAAAGGCCGACGTGGTAGTGTATGACAACCTCGTGTCCAAGCCCATCGTCGATATGACGCGGCGCGATGCCGAGCGCATCTTCGTCGGCAAGAAGCGCAACGACCACACGCTGCAACAGGAAGAGATCAACCTGCTGCTGGTGCGTTTGGCGAAAGAGGGCAAGCGCGTGCTGCGACTCAAGGGCGGTGACCCGTTCATCTTCGGACGCGGAGGCGAAGAGATCGAAACGCTGGCAGCAGAAGGCATCGCCTTCCAGGTGGTGCCAGGCATCACCGCCGCGTCCGGCGTGGCTTCGTATGCAGGTATCCCGCTCACCCACCGCGACCATGCGCAGTCCTGCGTGTTTGTCACTGGCCACCTCAAGGACGGCACGATGAACCTGGACTGGGAGCAGCTCGCCCGTCCGCGCCAGACCGTGGTGGTGTACATGGGCTTGCACGGGCTGGATACGCTGTGCGGCAAGCTGATCGAGCACGGTCTGCCCGACACTACGCCCATCGCCATCGTGCAGCACGGCACGCAGCCCACGCAGCGCGTCATCAGCGGTACGCTGGCGACTCTGCCGGAGATCGCCGAACGCGAGAAGCCACAAGCGCCCACGCTCATCATCATCGGCGGCGTGGTCACCTTGCGCGACAAGCTGGCCTGGTTCCATCCACAACGAAGCGAGTAGAACATCATGTCTGAGGAGCTGTTGGAGGCGGTGAACGCCGGCAAGTTGATGACGGTACGGGCGATCCTGGCCTCCGGCGCGTATGCCAAGACGCGCGATGCCGCAGGCAACACATTACTGATGCTGGCGGCACAGCGCGGCGATCTGGCCATGGTCGAGCTGTTGCTGGCGGCGGGCGTGGAGGTCGATGCAGTGGATGCTTCCGGCTGGTCGGCCTTGACCCGGGCGGTGTACAACCCCGCGCTGAAGCAGGGCTTCGCTGAGATCGTGCAAGCCTTGATCCGGGCGGGGGCGAACATCGAAGCGCCCATCGGTTACGGCGTGCGCCCTCTGATGCTGGCGGCAGGCTATGGCGAGACCGCCGTGGTCGAGGTGCTGCTGAATGCGGGAGCCGACGTGCTGGCGCGCAACGAAGGCGGTTATACTGCGCTGATGATGGTCAAACAGAAACACTACGTCGATGTGATCAACCTGCTGCACGAGGCCGAACAGCTGCTCGGCGTGGGCGAGGGCTCGTGCGACAGCAAGAACGCGCCCGGCTCCAACGTCATCACCTTCATGAAGCGTCCCGCCCACTGAGCCATGCCTTATTTCATCTACCGTATCGACGCGCGCCCCATCCGCATGCTGGAAAAGCTGGAGCAGCATGAGGCTTACCGCGATGCCTCGGCGCGGGTCAAGCAACTGCGCGCCGGGCTGGATGCTGGCGCGACAGCCACCATCAAGATGATCCATGCCGAATCGGAGTTGCACGCCGAGGATCTGCTCAACGAAGTGCGTCCCCCGGCTCCCGTCCTGGGCGATGACTGAGCGGGTCTCCGGCGTGTCTCCAGACGTTCTGCAAGATCGCTTCGGTCGCCGCATAGACTACCTGCGCCTCTCGGTCACCGACCGCTGCGACATGCGTTGCAGCTACTGTATGCCGGAAGGGTTCAGCGATTACGAAGAGCCGCAGGACTGGCTGAGCTTCGCCGAGATCGAGCGCGTCGTCGCGGCCTTTGCCCGGCTGGGCACCTCGCGTTTTCGCATCACTGGCGGCGAGCCGCTGCTGCGGCGCAACCTGAGCCAGCTTGCCGCCAATCTGAACCGGCTGCCCGGCGTGCACGATCTTTCCCTCAGCACCAACGGCACCCAGTTGGCGCGTCATGCGGCGGCGTTGAAGGCGGCGGGCGTCTCGCGCCTCAACGTCAGCCTCGATTCGCTGTGCGCCGAGCGGGTGCTCGACATCACCCGGCGCGATGCGCTGGCTCAGATCCAGGATGGCTTGCTGGTAGCGCAGTCGTGCGGCTTCGCCCCGATCAAGATCAACATGGTGGTGATGGGCGGAGTGAACGAGGACGAGGTGGACAACATGGCGGAATACTGCTTCCGCCACGGCTTCGTGCTGCGCCTGATCGAGACCATGCCGATGGGCAACACCGGGCGCAACGCGGGCTACGTCGATCTGCAACCGATACGGCAGCGCCTGCAAGCGCGCTTTGGTCTGGTGGATGGCGTGGTGCGCGGCGGAGGTCCGGCGCGTTATCTGGTGTCGCCGGACGGCGACTTCAGCATAGGGTTCATCACGCCTTTGTCGCAGCATTTTTGCGAGACCTGCAATCGCGTGCGCCTGTCGGTGGAGGGCACGCTGTATCTGTGTCTGGGGCAGGAGCACCAATTTGCCTTGCGTCCCTTGTTGCGCGCGGGCATCAGCGATGCCGAACTGGATGCCGCGATCCGCAGCGCCATCGAACTCAAGCCGGAACGACACGAGTTCCGCGAACAACCCGGTAAAATCATCCGCGTGATGTCAAAGACCGGAGGTTGAAGCATGAACGATGAACTCACTCATTTCTCGTACGCGGGTCGCGCGCGCATGGTGGACGTGTCGAACAAGTCCGTCACCCAGCGCAGCGCCACTGCCAGCGGCATCATCCGCATGCGACCGGAGACCTTGGCACGTATCCGCGAGGGCTATATCGCCAAGGGTAACGTGCTGGCAGTGGCCGATGTGGCGGCGGTGATGGCGGCCAAACGCACGCCCGACCTCATCCCCATGTGCCACAGCCTGCCGCTCACCGGCGTGGAAGTCAGCTTCAGTGAGACTGCTGACAGCGCTGGCTTGCGCGTCGAGGTCACCGCCAAATGCGTGGGGCAGACCGGCGTGGAGATGGAAGCCCTGACCGCCGCCAGCGCCGCGCTGCTCACCGTGTACGACATGTGCAAGGCCATCGACCGGGACATGCGCATCGAGTCCATCCAGCTCGAAGAGAAGCGCGGCGGCAAGAGCGGCGTGTGGCGCAGGGGCGACGCATGATCCGCGTGCTGTTCTTCGGCCCGGTGGCCGAGCGGATAGGGGCGCGCGAGCTGGAGTTGCCCTGCGTCGCCGGAATGCGCCTGCAAGCGCTCATCGAGCAACTAAGCGCACAGCATCCGGGCGCGTTCGACATCGTCAGCTTCATCGCCGTGAACCAGACGCAGGTCCACGACACGCAATTGCCGCTCAACGACGGCGACGAGATCGCCCTGATGGCCAAGTTCTCGGGAGGCTGAGATGAATAAAAGATGCCGTCATTCCGGCGCAGCGTGGTTGTTGCCGATTTATCGGCTTTACAACCACGGCGTACTCCTTGCGGGTGCAGGCCGGAATCCAGCAAAAACAAAAAGCCCGCGTAGCGGACAAAACCAAAATGTTGTCCTGCTTCGCAGGGAATGTACGACCATCTGGATTCCGGCCTGCGCCGGAATGACGGCGGGGAGTTGAGATGAACAAACCCGTCCGCATCCAGCAAGAAGATTTCTCCCAAGATGCCGAGATCGCCGCGCTGAAAGCCAGCTCGCTGCGCATCGGCGGCATCGCCACCTTCCTCGGCTGCGCGCGTGACTTCTCCGAAGGCCGCGACGTTTCCGAGATCAGCTTCGAAGCCTACGGCAGCATGGCGCTGGCCGAAATGAACAAACTACGCGCGGAAGCCATCGCAACATTCAAACTCATCGACGCCCGCATCGTGCATCGCGTCACCACCGTCCAAGCGGGCGACAACATCGTCTTCATCGCCGCCGCCGCCGAACACCGTGCCGCCGCCTTCGACGCCTGCCGCTGGATCATCGACGAACTCAAACAACGCGTGCCGATCTGGAAGAAAGAGATCACCCCGCAGGGAGAAGCATGGGTCACGCCGCACCCGTAAGCAGTATCTGATAGCATCGCCCCTCGGCGTGAAAGAAGCGCAATAAATCAGGGATACAAGATGGCCAAAGCCGCCAAAGAAATCAAAGCCGAACCGCTGGAAAAACAGCTCTGGAAAGCCGCTGACAAACTGCGCAAGAACATCGACGCCGCCGAGTACAAGCATGTGGTGCTGGGCCTGATCTTCCTCAAATACATTTCCGATTCCTTCGAGGAAATGTTCAACAAGCTGCAAGCAGGCGAAGGCGACTACGCCGGAGCCGACCCCGAAGACAAGGACGAATACAAAGCCGAGAACGTTTTCTTCGTGCCGCCCGAGGCGCGCTGGTCGTTCCTGTTGGGCAAGGCCAAGCAGCCCGACATCGGCCTGCATGTGGATGGCGCAATGGATGCCATCGAAAAAGAAAACGCCAGCCTCAAGGGCGTGCTGCCCAAAGTCTATGCGCGGCAAAACCTCGATCCCGCCAGCCTCGGCGGGTTGATCGACCTGGTGGGCAACATCGCGCTGGGCGATGCCAAGGCGCGTAGCGCCGATGTACTGGGCCATGTGTTCGAATACTTCCTCGGCGAATTCGCGCTGGCCGAAGGCAAGCAAGGCGGGCAATTCTATACACCGCGCAGCATCGTCGAATTGCTGGTCGCCATGCTGGAGCCGTACAAAGGCCGCGTGTTCGACCCCTGTTGCGGCTCGGGCGGCATGTTCGTGCAATCGGAAAAATTCGTCGAAGAACACCAGGGCAAGGCCAACGACATCTCCATCTACGGGCAGGAAAGCAACCAGACCACCTGGCGGCTGGCCAAGATGAACCTCGCCATTCGCGGTATCGCCGCCGACCAAGTGAAGTGGAATAACGAAGGCTCCTTCCTTAACGACGCGCATAAAGACACCAAGGCCGATTTCATCATCGCCAACCCGCCGTTCAATGTGAGCGACTGGAGCGGCGAACTGCTGCGCAACGATGGCCGCTGGCAATACGGCGCGCCGCCCGCAGGCAACGCCAACTTCGCCTGGCTGCAACACTTCATCTACCACCTTTCGCCCAACGGCAAAGCCGGCGTGGTGCTCGCCAAAGGCGCGCTCACCAGCAAAACCAGCGGCGAAGGCGACATCCGCAAAGCGCTCATCGCGCAGGGCAACCTGATCGACTGCATCGTCAACCTCCCCGCCAAACTCTTCCTCAACACCCAAATCCCCGCAGCCCTCTGGTTCATGAACCGCCGCCGCTCAGAACCCTCTCCCTCCGGGGGAGGGCAGGGTGGGGGAACACACCCCCGCAACAACGAAATCCTCTTCATCGACGCCCGCAACCTCGGCCACCTCATCAACCGCCGCACCCGCGAACTGAGCCACGAAGACATTCAAAGGATCGCCGCCGTCTATCACAACTGGCGCACCGGAGAAGGCGACTACGCCGACGAGAAGGGATTCTGCGCCTCCGTGCCGCTGGAGCGCGTGGCAGAACTAGACTACGTGCTCACGCCAGGCCGCTATGTCGGCCTGCCGGATGAAGAGGACGACTTCAACTTTGCCGAACGCTTTGCCACACTCAAGGCCGAGTTTGAAGCGCAGTTGACGGAAGAGGCGAGGCTGAATAAAGCCATTGCCGAGAATCTGGCGAAGGTGAAGGTATGAGTGAGTGGCAGGAGTATCTTCTGGAGGATGTCGTCGATAGATTTATTGACTATCGAGGAAAGACTCCAAGGAAGACAACTGCGGGTATTCCTCTTGTTACAGCAAAAGTGGTGAAGTCAGGAAAGATACTGCCTCCAAACGAATTTATTGCTGCAGAGGATTACGACACCTGGATGACGAGAGGGCTGCCTGAAATTGACGATGTCGTCTTAACTACGGAAGCGCCACTTGGAGAGGTGGCGCTGATAAAGGATGCGAATGTTGCCTTGGCCCAGCGCGTTATCACTATGCGAGCAAAAGAAGGTTTTGCATTTGGGCCTTTCTTGAAATTCTATTTTCAGAACGGAGATGGTCAGCACGAGCTTCAATCTCGCGCATCTGGCACCACCGTTTTTGGGATCAAGGCTTCGGTTCTGCGCAAGATTCCGATTGAATTGCCTTCGGTCCCAGAACAAAAAACCATCGCTGCCGTCCTAAGCAGCCTGGACGACAAAATCGACCTGCTGCACCGCCAGAACAAAACCCTCGAAGCCATGGCCGAAACCCTGTTCCGCCAATGGTTCGTGGAAGAGGCGCAGGAGGATTGGGAGGAAGTCACACTTGCCGATGTCACTACCAGAATTACTGATGGTGCACACGCAAGCCCGCCAACTGTAGAGTCAGGGCGTCCAATGGCCTCAGTTAAGGATATGTACGAATGGGGAATCAACATCGAAAGCTGCCGACAAATTTCACCGGAAGATTACGATGCGTTGGTTAAAGCGGACTGCCGCCCACTCAAGAACGATATTTTGATTGCCAAGGACGGAAGCTATCTCAAGCATGTATTCGTTGCAGAGGATGACATGGACGTTGTAGTTCTGTCGTCCGTTGCAATCTTAAGACCAAACGGAAAATATCATCCGTTACTCCTGGCGACTTTTCTTAAGATGGAATCTACGCGGGAAAGCATGGAAAATATTGTGACCGGGGCTGTCATACCGCGCATTGTTCTAAAAGACTTTCGGAAATATGAATTGCAGCTCCCTCCGATACAGCTTCAGGAACAGGCGTTGGCTGCGATTGAACCTCTATATGAGAAGTGCTGGGAAAACGACAGGCAAATTCGCACCCTCGAAACCCTCCGCGACACCCTGCTGCCCAAGCTGATGAGCGGCGAAATGAGGGTTGGAATATGAGTAGCGTTCGCCGCAAAGTCGATTTGTATATTCTGTCCTTGGCTCTGCTTTTTATCTTCTTCATCATCATCACCGTCAAGTTGCCTGAGGCGCCATTTGTAATGAAGGATTGGAAATGGTGGTTGGCTTTGGCCGAGGCAAATCCAATTGGGGATATTTCCCTGATTTTGTTCGGGTACAGTTTGTACGCATACAAGAAGTTTGATTACGACCTGAAGGGTTCCACCGACCTTCCATTTGAGGTCAAGAAGATCAAGGGCGTCAACTATGAGCACCTGACTTTCCTGGCAACCTATGTTGTGCCACTGATCAGCTTTGATTTTGGCAGCGGGCGACGCATGATTGTTCTTTGCCTGCTGCTTATTGTGATGGGTGTGATTTACGTCAAGACAGATATGTTTTATCAGAATCCTTCTTTGGCTCTGCTCGGATTTCACATTTACGAGGCTAGCGGAAATTTCAAGACTGGAGATAGGGAAGGGCTGATCTTGATTAGCCGTAAGCAGATCGAATCTGCGCAAAGAGTCTCATATATCAAGCTGGATGGGCGTATCTATTACGTGAAAGGCATTTCGGAATGAATGCGGATGAACTGAGGGTAGCGCTACAACCATTTTTCGAGAACATAGACGAGATCGGTGTTTCTGTTTATGCGATTTTGAAAAGCCAAGGCGATTCGGCTCCGAGAAAACTTGATATTGCAGGTGATGCGCTGCCGGGCCTCAAAGTTCTTTTTATGCAAGGCATTCGTGAGGAGATAGTGGATCGCGCCGAGCTTGCGGTTCTAAATCTGTCGACCTCTGATGAAAGAACCAATGCGATCTACGTTTGTGACATTGATGTGCCGGAGGGCCTGGCGGCAATGGAAAGCGTAAGTCAGGCCGACAATCTTCCCCTTCTGGACTTGGCTCAAAGTGACTTGTCCGACATCAAGGCGCTCATGATCGAGATAGGAAATAACATTGGGCAGATTGTGTTGTACAAGACGATGGCGCCAGTGAATATCTTCGGTAGGGGCAGCTTCTTTTTGAGGAAGGCAAGGCACAGGCTGGAACAGATCGAGGATGAGTTTCTCAGGGTCAGCGCGGGGTTTCAGTTTATGAGAGTGAATGGCGAACTGCTGGTGGTCGATCTTCATGCGCTTGAAAGAAGCTTTGGGTTCCATGAGGCGATTGTTCGAGAGGCGGCCTTGGGGATTTCGGCGATTGAGTCGATTTCTCTCGTTGAGAATCCGGATGTGCTACGTGAACTTCTTGATGACGTTAAGTATGCAAGAAGATTTACCAAGGTTGCCAGAGCATCTCCCGTGTTAGGCGCTCGCGTTCCTAATTCATCAATAATCCAGTTTTGCAGGACATTTCCAAAACTCGCCGGGAGAATAAGGTTTAACGCGGCCGGGGACAAAATTTTGCTCGATACGCAGGTTTCCAAGGATTTGTTTATCAAACTGCTGATGGACGATTTTCTGACTTCAGAGTTGACGAACTTTCACTATGAAAGCGTGGCGAAAGACAGCGTGGAAGAGGCTGCTAACGCAGATGCCAGATGACTAAACTCACTGAATCCGCCTTCGAATATTTCGCCATCAAGCTATTCGAGCGCTTGGGGGACAACACTATCCATACGCACATCACCTTAGATGGGCGCATTCGCTTGAATGTGGCATTGGATGAGGAGAGCGCATGAGCAACATCAAACTCTTTCAAAGCCAGCAAATCCGCAGCCATTGGGATGCGGAGCAGGAGCAGTGGCTGTTCAGCGTGATCGACATCATTCAGGCATTGACGGGGAATGAGCGGCCCCGCAAGTACTGGAGTGACCTGAAAAAGAAGCTGCAAGTCGAGGGCAGTGAAGTGTCCGATAAAATCGGACAGTTGAAATTGCGGGCTCCCGATGGGAAATCTCGCCTTACCGATGTCGCCAATACCGAAACCCTGCTACGCCTGATCCAGTCCATTCCCTCGCCGCGCGCTGAGCCTTTCAAACTGTGGCTGGCGCAGGTGGGCTATGAGCGGCTGGAAGAAAACGAAGACCCGGAGTTGTCCATAGATCGGGCGTTGGAGGCCTATCTCGCCAAGGGTTATTCCAAGGAGTGGATCAACCAGCGCCTGAAAAGCATCGAGGTGCGCAAGGAGCTGACGGACGAGTGGGAGCAGCGCGGGGTGAGCCGGGGGCAAGAGTTTGCCCTGCTGACGGATGAGATCACCCGAGCATGGAGTGGCCTGACCACCAAGGGCTACAAGCAGCACAAGGGGCTGAAGAAAGAAAACCTGCGCGACAACATGACCAACCTGGAGTTGGTGCTGAACATGCTGGCGGAGGCGACGACCACGGAAATATCGAAAGAGAAATTGCCGCAAACGCTGGATGAAAATCGCACGGTTGCGCGGCAGGGCGGCGAGGTGGCCGGGAACGCCCGCAAAGAGATTGAGGCGAAGACGGGCAAGAAGGTTGTCTCCAGCCAGAATGCCAAGCAATTGGGGCGCACCAAAAAACTGGAGAGGCCGAAGGAATGAGCAGACTCACCGAATCTGCCATCGAAGATTTCGCCGTCAAGCTAGTTGCAATCAAGGATAAAAAGCGGTGTATGATCCAGAAATACACTATGTTTTTTCTGGATTTTTAATACCATTCATAGCATGAAAAACATCACTGAAACATGCTTTTACTTCATTGCCGGGCATGGCAGGGGGTGGGCATTTTCGCCAAGTGATCTGGCGGGGCGGTTTTCACGCCAGCAGGTGGATAGCCTGCTTTCCGAGTTGACCCGGCAGGGCAAGATTCGGCGGGTGGCGCGCGGGTTGTACGATTACCCCGGCTTTAGCGAGTTGCTGCAAAAGATGTTGTCGCCGGATATTGACCAGGTGGCGGCGGCGTATGCGCGCAAGTTTGGTTGGCGCATTGAGGTGTCAGGCGAGTCTGCCCTGAATCTACTGGGGCTTTCTACCCAGGTGCCGGGGCGGTATGTGTATTTGAGCGACGGGCCGAACAAACGCTATGAGGTGTCTGGCGTCGAGCTGGAGTTCAGGAAGTCGGCGCTGAAGAACATCGGCTTCAAATACCGAGAAAGCTCGTTGCTGGTGCAGGCGCTGAAGGCGCTGGGCAAGGAGCATGTGACGTCGGAGGTGATAGACAAAGCCCGTGCGCAGATCGACCCCAAGCAGTTTGAAAAAATCCTGAAAGACACGCAGGGTGCAACCGGCTGGATTTACGAGGCCATCAAGCAAGTCTGCCGGAGCAAGAATGGGCAATTGCGCTATTGTAGCCAGATGAATAAAGGAGGCGATATGCTATTGGACGAGTTGCGACTGAACAAAAACAGGATCGAGGCGCTGGCGCAGCAGTATGGGGCGCAGCATGTCCGCGTGTTCGGCTCTGTCGCGAGGCGCGAGGAGCGGCCCGATAGCGATGTGGATTTTCTGGTGGAACTACCGCGCGGCTACGATCTGTTTGCCCAACGCTTGCCCCTCGCCGAAAGTCTGGAACGGTTGCTGCGCCGTAAGGTGGAGCTGGTGCCCGAACATGAACTTAATCGGCATATTCGCCAGCGGGTGATGAGCGAGGCGGTGGAGTTATGAGTAAGCCTTGGCAGCCTTACGCGCAGCACATCCTGGATGCCATCGGGAAAATCCGGCGCATTCAGATGCGCGGCGACATCGCCAGCGATGAGGTGCTTTATGACGCGGTGCTGCGGAATTTGCAGACACTTTCCGAGGCGACTCAGTTATTACCGGAAGAGAAGAAGGCTGGTTTCCCCGCTATCCCATGGCGGGAGATCAGCGGTTTCCGCAACATCCTCGTTCACAATTATCTGGGGGACATCGATCCCCTGACCGTTTCTGCCGTAATCGTTAAACACTTGCAGCCGCTTGAGGAATGCATGCAGGCCATGCTCGCACAGGATCGTGGCAATCTCGATGCGGCGCTGGCTTTGTTGAACCGCACAGGCGGCGAGCCGCCGCAATCCGGCGACGAGATTTTATAGCCGATGTCTAACAGACTCACCGAATCCGCCATCGAAGACTTCGCCATCAAGCTGTTTGAACGCTTGGGTTATGACTACATCCATGCGCCGGACATCGCGCCGGATGGCGACAGGCCGGAGCGCAGCAGTTATGACGAGGTGCTGCTCACCGGGCGGCTGGAAGCGGCGCTGAAGCGCATCAACCCCAAGCTGTCGGCGGCATTGTTGCAAGATGCCCTGAAAGAGGTGCAGCGTATTCATTCGCCCGAGCTGCTGGCGAACAATGAAGCGTTCCATCGCTTGCTGACCGAGGGCGTGCCGGTTTCCACGCACAAGGACGGCGATCAGCGCGGCGAGCGGGTCTGGTTGATCGATTTCGCCAGGCCGGAGAACAACGAGTTCGTCGTTGCCAACCAGTTCACGGTGATCGAGAACCACCAAAACAAACGGCCCGATCTGGTGCTGTTTGTGAACGGCATTCCGCTGGTGGTGATCGAGCTGAAAAACGCTGCCGATGAAAACGCCACGATCAAGGCGGCGTATCAGCAACTGGATACCTACAAGCAGGCCATTCCCAGCCTGTTCACCTCGAACGCATTCTTGGTGATTTCCGACGGGCTGGAAGCCAAGGCGGGTTCGCTCTCGGCCAGTTTTTCGCGATTCATGGCATGGAAGAGCGCGGACGGCAAGGCGGAGGCTTCGCATCTGGTGAGCCAGTTGGAGGTGCTCATCAACGGTATGCTGAACAAGGCGACGCTGCTTGACCTGCTGCGCCATTTCATCGTGTTCGAGAAATCGAAGAAGGAAGACCCTAAGACCGGGGTGATTACCCTCAGCACGGTGAAAAAGCTGGCGGCGTATCACCAATATTACGCGGTGAATGCAGCGGTGGTATCCACCTTGCGCGCAGCGGATATGGCAGAGCTGAAGGTGGCGCAGACCCCGGCCAGCTACGGCCTGCCTGGTGTGGCGCAGCAGCCCAAGGGTGACAAGAAGGCCGGGGTGGTGTGGCATACGCAGGGTTCGGGCAAGTCGCTTTCCATGGTGTTCTACACCGGCAAGATCGTGCTGGCGATGGATAACCCGACCATCCTGATGATTACCGACCGCAACGATCTCGACGACCAGTTGTTCGATACCTTTGCCGCCTCAAAGCAGTTGCTGCGGCAGGAGCCAGTGCAGGCCGAGAGCCGCGAGCAGTTGAAGGATTTGCTCAAGGTGGCATCGGGCGGGGTGATCTTTTCCACCATCCAGAAATTCCAGCCCGAAGAGGGCAATGTGTACGAGCAGTTGTCCGCTCGCCGCAACATCGTGGTGATTGCCGACGAGGCACACCGCACGCAATACGGCTTCACCCCCAAGACGGTGGATGACAAGGATGAGCAGGGCAATGTGATCGGCAAGAAGGTGGTGTATGGCTTTGCCAAATACCTGCGCGATGCGCTGCCGAATGCGACCTATCTGGGCTTTACCGGCACGCCTATCGAGAAAACCGATGTGAACACCCCGGCGGTGTTCGGTAATTACGTGGACATCTACGACATCGCGCAGGCGGTGGAAGACGGCGCGACGGTGCGTATCTATTACGAGAGCCGCTTGGCGAAGGTCGGCTTGAGCGACGAGGGAAAAAAGCTGATCGCTGATCTGGACGACGAACTGGAACAGGATGAGCTGACCGAGACGCAGAAAGCCAAGGCCAAGTGGACCAAGATGGAAGCGCTGATCGGCAGCGAGCAGCGCATCAAGAACATCGCGCGCGACATCGTGGCGCACTTTGAAGCGCGGCAGCAGGTGTTTGCAGGCAAGGGAATGGTCGTATGCATGTCGCGGCGCATTGCTGCGGAGTTGTATGCGGAAATTGCCAAGCTCAAGCCGGAATGGCACGACGATGATCTGGGCCGTGGCGCAATCAAGGTGGTGATGACAGCGGCCAGTAGCGATGGCCCCAAGATGGCCAAGCATCACACGACCAAAGATCAGCGGCGGACATTGGCGGAGCGCATGAAGAGCGACGACGATCCGCTGAAGCTGGTGATTGTGCGCGACATGTGGCTGACCGGCTTCGACGCGCCCTGCATGCACACCCTCTACATCGACAAGCCGATGAAGGGTCACAACCTGATGCAGGCGATTGCGCGGGTGAACCGGGTGCACAAGGACAAGCCCGGCGGTTTGGTGGTGGACTATCTGGGCATTGCCGCCGATCTGAAAGAGGCGCTGTCGTTCTATTCCGATGCGGGCGGCAAGGGTGACCCGACACTGGCGCAGGAACAGGCGGTGAGCCTGATGCTGGAGAAGCTGGAAGTGGTGTCGGCGATGTACAACGGCTTTGCCTACGAGGAATATTTCGCGGCGGATACCTCGAAGAAGCTCTCACTGATCCTTGCAGCGGAAGAGCACATCCTTGGGCTGGACGATGGGCGCAAGCGTTACATAAACGAGGTCACTGCACTGTCACAGGCATTCGCCATTGCCATTCCGCATGATCAGGCGATGGATGCGAAGGACGAGATCGCTTTCTTCCAGGCTGTGAAAGCAAGGCTGGCGAAGTTCGACGGCACAGGCGAGGGGCGCAGTAACGAAGAGATCGAGACTACTATTCGGCAGGTGATCGATCAGGCGCTGGTATCCGAAAAGGTGATCGACGTATTCGACGCGGCGGGTATCAAGAAGCCGGACATTTCGGTGTTGTCAGAGGAATTCCTAGCAGAGCTGAAGGGCTTCAAGCACAAGAATGTGGCGCTGGAAGTGCTGAAAAAGCTGCTCAACGACGAGTTGAAAGTGCGCGCTAGAAAGAATCTGGTGCAGAGCAAAACACTGATGGAGATGCTCGAAAACGCCATCAAGAAATACCACAACAAGGTGCTGACCGCCGCCGAGGTGATGGAAGAGCTAATCAAGATCAGCAAGGAAATTGTAACGGCGGATGGCGAAGCCAAGCAGTTAGGGTTAAGCGATTTTGAATATGCGTTCTATACGGCGGTGGCGAACAATGACAGCGCAAAACAATTGATGCAGCAAGACAAGCTGCGCGAGCTCGCTGTGGTGTTGACTCAGCGGGTGCGAGAGAATGCTTCCATCGATTGGACGATCAAGGAAAGCGTAAAGGCCAAGCTAAAAGTCATCGTGAAGCGCACGCTGCGCCAATATGGCTATCCGCCGGATATGCAGTTGCTGGCGACCGAGACTGTGTTGAAACAGGCCGAGATGATTGCGGATGAATTGGCGGGGTAGATGATGAAACTTGTTTCCATCGTTGGCCACTCCGGTTCCGGCAAGACGACTCTGGTTGAAAGGCTCATTCGTGAGCTGACGCAGCGTGGTGTGCGCGTGGCGACGATCAAGCACGCGCATCATCAGGTGCAGCTCGATACGCCGGGTAAGGATAGTTGGCGCTACACCCAAGCGGGGGCGGCGATGAGTATTCTGGTGACGGGCGAGGGCGTGCAGTTGGTTGCGACGGAGGTGGCCGAGCGCGACCCTCAGCAGCTGGCGCAACGGTTCATGGGCGAGGCCAATCTGGTGTTGGCGGAGGGGTTCTCGCTGGCGCCGGGGGTGAAGATCGAGGTGGTGCGGCGTGAGTGCGGCAAGCCGCCGCGTTGCAGCATCGAAGACGGTTTGATCGCCATCGTCACCGACATGGACGATGTCTATCCGCAGTTGCCGCATTTCGGGTTGGAGGATGTGAAGGGCATCGTCGATTTCATTCTGATGCAGGCTGAGTCGGCAGCCGTTCACCCTTCGACAGGCTCAGGGCGAACGGCGGGTTTGAAATGATCGACGACTGCACCGCGCTCATCCTCGCCGGTGGCGATTCGCGCCGCATGGGACAGGACAAGGCCGGGTTGGTGCTGGATGGGCAGACGCTTCTGGAGCGCGTTTCCCGCACGATGCAGTCCATCTTTCCCAAGCTGCTGGTCAGTGTGCGTGCACGGCGTTCCGCGCTGGAATTAACGCAAGTCTGCGACGAGGTGACAGCCAGCGGGCCGCTGGCGGGTCTGGTCGCCGGGCTTGCCCAGGCTGAAACGCCGTGGGTGTTCGCGGTGGCGTGCGATATGCCGTTCGTGTCTCCCGCCGTGGTCACAAAGCTGGCGGATTTTCGTGTCGGCCATCAGGCGGTGGTGCCGGTGGTGGGCGGGTATCCGCAACCGCTGGCGGCGTTCTATGCGGTCAGCGCGTTGGAGGCGATGCGCGCTTCGTTGGCAAGTGGCGACCTCAGTCTGCGCGGGATGTTGGGCAGGCTGGACGTGTGTTTTGTGGATGAGGCGGAGTTGCGGTCTAGCGATCCGCAGCTCCGTAGTTTTTTTGATCTGGATACGCCGCAGGATGTGCAGGCGGCGAGGCGATGAGGGTGAGATGAGCGGATTGACGGTGGCAGCGGCGCAACGCTGCGTGATCGCAGCGATGAAACGATTGGGCGCGGAGTCCGTGCCCTTGCAGCAGGCCTTAGGACGGGTACTGGCGGAGGATGTGCGCGCCAACCGCGATCAGCCGCCGTATGACGTGTCGGCGATGGATGGTTTCGCTATCCGCAGTGCGGATGTGGCGAGTGCTCCAGCGGTGCTGGAGGTTGTCGAGGACATCAAGGCCGGAGACATGCCGCAGAAAGTGCTGGCCGCCGGGCAGTGCGCGCGCATCATGACCGGCGCGCCGGTGCCGCACGGGGCGGATGCGGTGATCCGGGGCGAGGATACGCAAGCGCTAACCGAGGGGCGAGTGCAGATCGACGTGAGTGTGAAGTCGCGCAACGATATCCGCGACCGTGGCGAGAGCATGAGAACGGGCGAGGTGGTGCTGCCTGCCGGCACTGAGATCACGCCGGGCGTGGTCGGCATGCTGGCGATGGTGAAGGCGGCGCAGGTGCCGGTGTATCGCCAGCCGCGCGTGGCTATCCTTTCCACCGGCGACGAGCTGGAAGGACTGGACGAGCCCATCGACGCGAACAAGATCCCCGATGCCAACAGCTACGCGCTGATGGCGCAGGTGCAGGCGCTGGGCATCCAGCCGGTGCTGCTGGGCATCGCCCGCGACGATCCCGATCACCTGCGCGGTTTGCTGCAACGCGGCTTGCAGTTCGACGTGTTGCTGGTCTCCGGCGGTACATCGGTCGGCGTGCACGACTACGTGCGCCCCACGCTGGAAGCGCTGGGCGTGCAGATGCAGTTCTGGGGCGTGGCGATGAAGCCGGGGCATCCGATGGCGTTCGGTGTCGCACCGCTGACCTGGGTGTTCGGCATCCCCGGCAATCCGGTGTCCAGCATGGTGTGTTTCGAGGAGTTCATCGGCCCCGCTTTGCGCCGCGCCATGGGGCACCAGAATATCTATCGGCGCACGGTGACGGCCAAGCTGGCACGTGACGTGAAGCACAAACACCGTCGCACCGAGTTCGTGCGCGTGATGCTGGCACGGGACGAGGGCGCGCTGGTAGCGACACCGACCGGCGATCAGGGCAGCGGCATCCTGCGTTCGATGGCGATGGCGGAAGGGCTGATGGTGGTCCCTGCAAGCAGCCAGGGTGTCGCGGCGGGAGCCGAAGTGACGGTGCAGTTGCTGGACGGTACCGCATACCAAGGCGAAGCGGGTGGGGAGTGGTGATGAAAGCGCGTATCGGTTTTGTGACCGTTTCCGACCGTGCCAGTCGCGGCGAGTATGAAGACAAGGGCGGCCCGGCGATGTTGGCCTGGTTCACGCGGGTGCTGACCAGTGAGTGGGAGGCGGTGGTGCGTGTCATTCCTGACGAACAGCCGTTGATCGAGCAGACGCTGGTCGAGCTGGCGGACAGGGAGGGATGCAGCCTGATCGTCACCACGGGCGGCACCGGCCCGGCATTGCGTGATGTGACACCGGAAGCGACTGAAGCCGTGTGCGAGAAGATGATGCCGGGCTTTGGCGAGTTAATGCGCAGCGCATCACTCAAAGTGGTGCCGACCGCTATCCTGTCGCGCCAGACGGCGGGCATGCGCGGCAAGAGTCTGATCGTCAATCTGCCGGGCAAGCCATCCGCGATAGACGATTGCCTGAATGCGGTGTTTCCCGCCATCCCGTATTGCATCGACCTGGTCGAGGGGGCTTGGCTGGAAGCCGATGCGGCTCTGTGCAAGGTGTTCCGTCCGGCGCATGCCAGACAACGATAATCGCAGGCAATAAAAAAACCCGCCTTGCGGCGGGTTTTTCAACATGCGAGTCGCTGATTAGGCGGCCTGGATGTTGGAAGCTTGCTTGCCCTTGTTGCCTTGGACGACTTCGAAAGTCACCTTCTGGCCTTCCTTCAGGCTCTTGAAGCCGCTCATGTTGATCGCGGAGAAGTGCGCGAACAGGTCTTCGCTACCATCATCCGGAGTAATGAAGCCGAAACCCTTTGCGTCGTTGAACCACTTAACGGTACCAGTTGCCATGTGTATTTTCCTTAACTTACAAAAACCGGGGAAATCCCCCGTCAAACTGTTTGAAACGAAGACCGCACACGGCAAAACCAGTACTGCGCTACTTTGATTCAAACGCCAGCGCGCTTTTTACTCTCGATTACCCGTTATAGTCAAGAGGAATTGTGATTTTTTTAAGCCTATCGCCGAAAGCCGGCTTTTCAGGGGGTGGAGCGGCCTGTTCTGGGCGATTCTCCCCAGTCTTTTTTGGGTACGAGTCCTTGATGTTCCTCGTGCTGCAGATGACGGAGGCATTGTGTGCTGCATGAAGCGATGGGGGCATCAAGGTAGTCGGTCTGGCTGCTCCCTATGGTCGGAGTGCAGGAGGTGCGCTCGTCATGAGTTCACGATGTTGGATAGGTCCCCTACGACCCGGACTACATGCAGGGCACCTTGCCGGATGCCGGATATAGACTCTTTAGCCTGATTGGTGAGGGCGACACCGTTCGAGACGGCAGTCCGTCCGCTGGCCATGCTGTTGCTCACGGCTTGCGTCTCCGACCGTATGGTCAGCAGCTTTTCGGAGATCTCTTGGGTCGCCTGCCCAGTCCTGACGGCAAGCTTGCGCACTTCGTCAGCCACGACGGCAAACCCTCGGCCACTTTCACCGGCCCTTGCAGCCTCGATCGCTGCATTGAGAGCCAACAGGTTGGTTTGATCCGCGATTTCCTTGATGGTGTTGACGATGCCGGTGATGTTCTTGGTCTGCAGGTCCAGATCTTCGACCAGACTGGTCGCTTGCCCGACCAACTTTTCGACACTGAGTATCTGATCGGTAGTGGACAGCAAGATGGCTTCGCCTTCCTTGGCTATCCTTTCTGTGGTCAGGGCGACCTCGTAGGCAGTCTCAGCCCCGTGCTTCTCAGCCTCATGTCGTTTGATACGTGCTGTCACATCGGAGGCGAACTTCACAATCTTGGTGACCACACCGTCGGGAGAGAAGACTGGGTTATAGCTTGCCTCCAGCCACACGGGCTGTCCAGCGGCGTTGAGCCTTGCATACAGACCGGAGTGAAACTCCCCGGCGCGTAATTGGCTCCAGAATGCCTGATAGTCAACTGATCTGGCGACATCGGGAGTGCAGAACAGGCTGTGATGTCGGCCAACGATCTGATGCTCTTCATAGCCCATCAGGCGCAGCATATTGGGGTTGGCGCGCAGGATGGTGCCGGTGGTGTCGAATTCGATGACTGCCATGGAGCGCTCGACAGCCTCGATCATCGCCTGTGTGCGTGCTGATTCCTCTATCCGTGCCGTGACATCGCTGGCGATCTTTATCACCTCGCGCGGGGCGCCCTGCGGGTCGAGAATCGGGGTGTAAGTGGCCTCCAGCCAGACGGTGCTGCCGTCCCGTCTTTTGCGGGGAATAGTACCTTGATGGTATTCACCGCGTTGCAGGTGCTCCCAGAACTTACGGTAGTCATCGGACTCTGCGTATTCCTGTGCGCAGAACAGGCGGTGGTGCTTGCCGATCAAGGCAACCCTCGTGTAGCCCATGAGCTGCACGAAACTCTCGTTCGCATCCAGAATGGTACCGCTCATGTCAAAGCGGACCATGGCGATCGAGCGGTTGATGGCACCGAGTTCAGCCTGACTTTGTGTCAGCTGTTGCCTGAGTGATTCGTTCTCAAGAATGTACTTTTTACAAAATAAAGCCATGTAAGTAACTTCCCCCGATGTGAAGTAAAACGGTGACCGAATCCAGGTGCCGAGACCGACGAGCTTCTTGCCTCGTGGCTGGGTTACTCGGTCTCTACGGTGGAGGTGATTTTCAACCGGGCGCGTTTGAGGCGGGCGAGTGTCTGGATCATCTCGCCGGAGCTCAGGCTATGCCGCTTGGCGGCGGCATCGAAGGCAGCGAGCAGCTCGGGGATGAGTTCACTTTGTTTGCTCAGAGGCTGTTTTTTATTGGACTTGGGTGGGGAGGATTTGAGCTTGGCTATCTTGGCTTCCAAGTCTGCGATCAGTTGTGTCTTGCTGCGGCGTACCCGTTTGGATTCTGACATTTAACTCTCCTAGTATTCAATTATGGTTATTTTTTGTTGGGGGCGCCATTCTGAACCTTGCCTGTTAAAATTGCAAAGACGTAGCTACTAGGATCAGCCTGATCGCGGTCGCTCTATTGGCCAGCTCAATGTGATAAGTCAGGAGCCGATCACTTATAGGGCGCGAGGTATCCGGGGGCTTGTGGGATGTGTCTAGCGTGTAGTCTCTTGGCTCGTCCCGCTGCCTTGTTTCATCCCCGGTGGCGGATGGCGATGTCCTCGATTGTTGGCACCGCGACGCTTACCATGATGGCGCAACTCCGGTACAGTTCCGACCTGCTGCATCGCTCTTGGTGGCAGTGGGACGGAGCGGCGTGGCAGGTCATTCGGCGGGTGAGCCTCGAATATGTCCGGAAAACCGTCGCTAATTATCAACAGCAATGCCCGTGAACGCGGGTAAAACGAAACTTGTGGCTATGGCAACGAAGCAGGGAAGCACGACATTGCTCGATCGCGAGAGAGAGGCACTGCAACCACCCAGGATGTACAAGGTGCTGCTGCTGAACGACGATTTCACTACGATGGAGTTCGTGATCGAGGTCTTGCAGCGATATTTTTCGATGGAGCTGGAACGCGCCATGCAGACCATGCTCAAAGTGCACAATGAAGGCAAGGCGGTGTGCGGGATTTACACCCGTGACATCGCCGAGACCAAAGTGATTCAGGTGTCCCAGTATGCGAAGCAGAACGGACATCCGCTACGATGCGAGATGGAGGAACAGTAAAATGATCGCCCAGGAACTTGAAGTCAGTCTGCATCTGGCCTTTGTCGAGGCGCGCCAGAAGCGCCACGAATTCATCACGGTCGAGCATCTGCTGCTGGCGATGCTGGACAACCCCTCGGCGGCGCAAGTGCTGCGCGGTTGCGGGGCGGACATCGACGAACTGCGCGGCGTAGTGGCCGAGTTCATCGAGAACAATGTGAGCGTCATGCCCGGCACGGGGGAAGTGGACACCCAACCCACCGTCGGCTTCCAGCGCGTTATCCAGCGCGCCATCCTGCACGTGCAGTCGGCCAGCAAGAAGGAAGTCACCGGCGCGAACATCCTCGTGGCCCTGTTCGGCGAGAAGGAGTCGCACGCCGTCTATTTCCTCACCCAACGCAACATCAACCGCCTGGACGTGGTGAACTATCTGTCGCATGGCATCGCCAAGGCTGAAGCCTCGACCGCCAAGGCTGCGCCACAGGAAGGTGCGGCCGAGAGCAAGCCGGACGATAGCAGCGCAGGCGTACTCAAGGACTACACCATTGATCTCATCGCACAGGCGCAGGCTGGCAAGATTGATCCGCTGATCGGGCGTGACCTGGAACTGGAGCGTGTGATCCAGACACTGTGCCGTCGCCGCAAGAACAACCCGTTGCTGGTGGGCGAAGCGGGAGTGGGCAAGACCGCGATCGCCGAGGGTTTGGCGCGCCGCATCGTCGAAGGCGAGGTGCCCGATATCCTCAAGGGGGCGCAAGTCTATTCGCTCGATATGGGCGCGCTGCTGGCCGGGACCAAATATCGTGGCGACTTCGAGCAGCGCCTCAAGGCGGTGCTGAAAGAGTTGAAGGACGCGCCGAACGCGGTGCTGTTCATCGATGAGATCCACACCTTGATCGGCGCAGGCTCGGCATCCGGCGGCACCATGGATGCATCCAACCTGCTCAAGCCGGCGCTGTCCAGCGGCGCGCTCAAGTGCATAGGTGCGACCACCTATCAGGAGTATCGCGGCATCTTCGAGAAGGATCATGCGTTGTCGCGCCGCTTCCAGAAGGTGGACGTGCCGGAGCCCTCGGTCGAGCAGACCATCGAGATTCTCAAAGGGCTGAAGTCGCGCTTCGAGGAGCATCACAGCATCAAGTTCAGTGCCGCCGCCATCACCAGCGCCGCCGAACTTTCCGCCCGCTTCATCAACGACCGCCACCTGCCGGACAAGGCCATCGACGTGCTGGACGAGGCGGGCGCGGCGCAGCGCATCCTGCCCAAGTCCAAACAGAAGAAGCTGGTCGGCAAGCACGAGATCGAAGAGATCATCGCCAAGATCGCCCGCATCCCGGCGCGCACCGTGTCGCACGATGACCGCAACGCGCTGAAGAACCTCGACCGCGACCTGAAAGCCACCGTGTTCGGCCAGGATCAGGCCATCGACGTGCTGGCGCGCGCCATCAAGATGTCGCGCAGCGGCTTGGGCAACCCGCAGAAGCCCATCGGCAGCTTTCTCTTTTCTGGCCCAACCGGCGTGGGCAAGACCGAGGTTGCGCGCCAACTGGCGTATTCGATGGGGATGCCGCTGCACCGCTTCGATATGTCCGAGTACATGGAGCGTCACGCCGTCAGCCGCTTGATCGGCGCGCCGCCGGGCTACGTCGGTTTCGACCAGGGCGGCCTGCTCACCGAGGCCATCAGCAAACAGCCGCATTCCGTGCTGCTGCTGGACGAGATCGAGAAGGCGCATCCGGACATCTTCAACATCCTGTTGCAGGTGATGGATCACGGCACGCTGACCGATAACAATGGCCGCAAGGCCGATTTCCGCAACGTCGTCATCATCATGACCACCAACGCGGGTGCGGAAGCGCTGAACAAGACCCAGATCGGCTTCGCCAAGGTCTCGTCGGCGGGCGACGAGATGGCCGACATCAAACGCCTGTTCACCCCCGAGTTCCGCAACCGGCTGGATGCCATTGTCTCCTTCGCGCCGCTCAACAAGGAGGTCATCCTGCGCGTGGTGGACAAGTTCCTGATGCAGCTCGAAGAGCAGTTGCATGAAAAGAAGGTTGAGGCTGTGTTCACTGATGCGCTCAAGGACCACCTCGCCGAGCACGGCTTCGACCCGCTGATGGGTGCGCGCCCGATGGCCCGTTTGATTCAGGACACCATCCGCAGCGCCCTGGCCGACGAACTCCTGTTCGGTCGCCTGGCCAACGGTGGCAAAGTCATCGTCGACGTGAAGGACGGCAAGGTGGGGTTGGAGTTCGAGGAGGAGACGGTGGCTGCCTAGTCGGTCCGGGTGAGCCTCAGGGAAATTCTTCGAGCTCTGCGCTGGAGTCGCACCCTGTACCCGCCGCGATCCGTTTGGCGAAGAAACCCTTCGCCAGCCGGTTGCAGGCAACCGGGATTATTCGGGAGTGCTTGGCCGGATCGCTAAGCATGCCGCAGCGGTAGCAGCTTGCCGACTCATCCCAAGTCAGCGCACGACACGCACCGCGCCATTGCCAGAGGAACAGCCGGGCCACCGGGCAGGGATCGGCGGCGCAGCAGACTCCGCAGCCATTGCAGGGCGCGCCCAGCGCAGGTTTTGCCGGGGCATCGCGGTGGATCGTTATGGTTTGCCAGGTCGTGTTCATCGCGGGCTATGGTAGTACGCCCGGTATGATCTGGCCAGCGACAAGGCCGGGTACAAGGAATAACAGCGCGTATCTTTGAGCATCGGGGTGTTCGACACCTGACAGTGCGGCGCGCTGCGCAAACCTATTCTGTAAAAGCCTATGATTTCTTCATCTCACTACCGTGGCCGCTTCGCCCCATCTCCTACAGGTCCGCTGCACTTCGGTTCGCTGGTCGCCGCCGTAGGTAGTTATCTCGATGCCAGAGCCAACAACGGAACTTGGCTACTGCGCATGGAAGACCTCGACACGCCGCGCTGCGTGCCGGGAGCGGCGGACGGCATCTTGCGCACGCTGGAAGCCTTCGGCCTGCACTGGGATGGCGCAGTGCTCTACCAGAGCCAGCGAGGTACGGCTTACGAGGCGGCTCTGCAACAGCTAAAGGACAGCGGTGTGGTCTATCCCTGCGTCTGTACCCGCAAGGAGATCGCCGACTCGGCGCTGCAGGGCATCGAGGGCTTCGTGTATCCGGGGACGTGCCGGGGAGGAGCGTATTCCCCCACCCCCGGGCCATCCCATGGAGGGAGAGGGGAGAAGAAGTCCACGGCCTGGCGGGTGCGGACAGACAAAACAACCGATCGGTCTGAGCCTGTCCAAGCTCGGAATTTGCCCTTAGACAAATTCAGGGCGAGCGGAGACGTGGTGTTCCAAGATGCCCTGCAAGGCTCCATCACCCAGAATCTGGAACAGGAGATCGGCGATTTCGTGGTGAAGCGCGCCGATGGGCTGTTCGCCTATCAGTTGGCAGTGGTGGTGGACGATGCTTTCCAGGGCGTGACCCATGTGGTGCGCGGCAGCGATCTGCTGGCTTCCACGCCGCGCCAGATCTGGTTGCAGCGGCTGCTGGGGTTGAACACCCCAGCCTACATGCACTTGCCGGTGGCGGTGAATGCGGCGGGGGAGAAGTTGAGCAAGCAGACGTTGGCCGCGCCGGTGGAGAGTGCTGACGCCGCAGGTTCGTTGTGGCGCGCGCTGGGCTTTCTGCGCCAGGCTCCGCCGCCGGAACTGGCGGGCGATCTGCCGGAATTGCTGGCCTGGGCGGTGCAAAACTGGCAGCCGGAAAGATTGCACGGCCTCAAGGCGCTGTCTGCTCTGGCATAATCCGCCCCCATTACCAACCCGTCATTCCCGCGTAGGCGGGAATCCAGCTTGATTGATGAAGCCTGCGTAGCAGACAACACCATTCTTTGTCCCGCTACGCGGGGTTTTTCCTTGACTGGATTCCTGCCTGCACGGGAATGACGAAGTACTCAAATCTGGATATACAATGGAATTCAAACTACACACCACCTCCGGCGCGGCGCGGCGCGGCACCTTGACACTTGCCCACGGCAAGCTGGAAACGCCTGCGTTCATGCCCGTGGGCACCTACGGCACGGTCAAGGCGATGTCGCCGGTCGAGTTGCGCGACATCGGCGCGCAGATCGTGCTCGGCAACACCTTCCACCTCTGGCTGCGCCCGGGGCTGCATGTCATTGAGCAGTTCGGTGGCTTGCATCGTTTCATGGGCTGGGATGGCCCCATCCTGACCGACTCGGGCGGCTTCCAGGTGTTCAGCCTGGGCGAGTTGCGCAAGATCACCGGCGGCGGGGTGGAGTTCCGCTCGCCGATCAATGGTGACAAGTGCTTCCTGTCGCCGGAGGAATCGATGCGCATCCAGAAGGTGCTGAATTCCGACATCGTGATGATCTTCGACGAATGCACGCCGTATCCGGCAGACGAGCAGGTGGCGGGCGTGTCGATGCGCCTCAGCCTGGGCTGGGCCGAGCGCTCGAAAAAGGCGCATGAGGGCAACTCGAACGCGCTGTTCGGCATCGTGCAAGGCGGGATGCACGAGCATTTGCGCGACGAGTCGCTGGCCGGGCTGACCAACATCGGTTTCGACGGCTACGCCATCGGCGGGCTCTCGGTGGGCGAGCCCAAGGACGACATGATGCGCATCCTGCGCCACACCGCGCCGCAACTGCCGACCGACAAGCCGCGCTACCTGATGGGCGTGGGCACGCCGGAAGACTTGGTGGATGCGGTGGAGCAGGGCATAGACATGTTCGACTGCGTGATGCCGACGCGCAACGCACGTAACGGCCACTTGTTCACCCGCTTCGGCGACGTGCGCATCAAGAATGCCGTCCACAGGGCCGACATCCGTCCGCTGGACGAGCAGTGCGAATGCTACTGCTGCAAGAACTTCAGCCGTGCTTACCTGCATCACCTGCACCGCGCGGGCGAGATCTTGGGCGCGCGGCTCAACACCATCCACAACCTGCATTACTACCAGGAGCTGATGCGCGACATCCGCGCCGCCATCGAGTGCGGCCAGTTCGCCGAGTTCGCTGCCAGCTTCCGCGCGCAGCGCGGCAGCCTCGGCAAATAGTCTCGCCTTCCGTGCTAGAATGCGCCCCTTTGAAATTTACCGGAGTTTTCATCATGATTTCTTTGAGCAATCTGCTGATCAGTAACGCTTACGCCGAAGGTGCTGCACCCGCAGCGGGCGGCGGCATTGCGGACTTTTTGCCGCTGATCGCGCTGCTGGCCGTGTTCTATTTCCTGGTGCTGCGTCCGCAACAGAAGCGCGCCAAGGAAGTGAAAGCGATGCTGGAAGCGCTGAACAAGGGCGACGAAGTGCTGACCACTGGCGGCATCATGGGTCGTGTGACCAAGATCGGCGACACCTACACCAGCATCGAGATCGCTGACAACGTGGTCATCCAGGTGCAGAAGGAAACCATCCAGAGCGTGCTGCCCAAGGGAACCATCCGCACCGCCAACTAAGGATCGCCGCAATGAATCGATACCCGCTGTGGAAATATCTGCTGATCTTGTTCGTGCTGATTGCCGGGCTGATCTACACCCTGCCCAATTTCTACGGCGAGTCGCCAGCGGTGCAGGTGCAGCCGCTGCGTAGCGGCCTGAAGGTCGATACCGCATTGCTGGCGCGGGTAGAGACGGCGCTCAAGGCCGCGAATCTGAACGTCAATGCGCTGTCGCAGGACAGCTCCAGTATCCGTGCGCGCTTTGCCGATACCGACAGCCAGCTCAAGGCCAAGGACGTGCTGGCAGCGCAACTCGGCGAAGATTATGTGGTGGCGCTGAATCTGGTGTCCAGCTCGCCGAGCTGGCTGGCCAGCTTGCACGCGCTGCCTATGTATCTGGGCCTCGATCTGCGCGGCGGCGTGCATTTCCTGTTGCAGGTGGACATGAAGGCCGCGCTGGACAAGGCGATGGAGGCCGCCGTGGCCGATTTGCGCAGCACCTTGCGCGAGCAAAACGTGCCGTACTCCGGCATCAATCGCGAGGGCAAGCAGATCGCCATCAAGTTCCGCGACAACGAAGGCCGCACGCGCGGCGAGAACGAGATCAAGCAGCATTTCAACGATCTGGCGCTGAGCAACAAGGAAGAAGGCGGTGAGTTCCTGCTGATCGCCACGCTGAAGCCGCAAGCCGAGACCCGCATCCAGGAATCCGCCGTGCAGCAGAACCTGCTGACCCTGCGCAACCGCGTCAACGAACTGGGCGTGGCCGAGCCGGTGATCCAGCAGCAGGGCGTGGATCGCGTGGTGGTGCAGTTGCCGGGTGTGCAGGATACCGCGCGTGCCAAGGACATCCTGGGCCGTACCGCCACGCTGGAAGTGCGTCTGGTGGATGACGAGCATCCGGTCAGCGCGGGTGCTGCCGCACCGTTCGGCACCGAGGTGTTCAAGGATCGCGAGGGCAATCTGGTCGTGGTCAAGAAGAGTGTGCTGCTGACCGGCGAGCGCATCAACGATGCCCAGCCCGGTTTCGATAACCGCAGCAACGAGCCCGCCGTGCACATCAATCTGGATGCGGTCGGGGCGCGCAAGTTCAAGGAAGCGACGCACGAGAACGTCGGCAAGCGCATGGCCATCATCCTGTTCGAGAAGGGTAGGGGCGAGGTCATCACCGCGCCGGTGATCCGCGAGGAGATCGGCGGTGGTCGCGTGCAAATCAGCGGCAAGATGACGACTGAAGAGGCGCAGGACACTTCGCTGCTGTTGCGTGCCGGTGCCCTGGCTGCACCTATGGAAATCGTCGAGGAACGCACCGTTGGTCCCAGCCTGGGCGCGGACAACATCGACCGGGGCTTCAATTCCACCAAGATCGGCTTCGTCGCTATCTCGATCTTCATGATCGCCTACTACCTGATGTTCGGCACCATCTCCATGCTGGCGCTGGGTGCCAACCTGTTGCTGCTGGTGGCGCTGCTGTCCATGCTGCAAGCCACGCTGACCCTGCCGGGCATGGCGGGTATCGCGCTGACGCTGGGGATGGCGATCGACGCCAACGTGCTGATCAACGAACGTATCCGCGAAGAATTGCGCAATGGCGTGTCGCCGCAGGCGGCGATCCATGCGGGCTATGACCGCGCCTTCTCCACCATCCTGGACTCGAACATCACCACCATGATCGCCGGTATCGCGCTGTTCATGTTCGGTTCCGGGCCGATACGCGGCTTCGCGGTGGTGCTGTGTCTGGGCATCCTGACATCGATGTTCAGTGCCGTGCTGGTGTCACGTGCGTTGGTGAACCTGATTTATGGCCGCAAGGCGCGTCTGTCCAAAGTGGCTATCGGCTGAGGATCAAGCATGGAATTCTTCCGTATCAAACAAGACATCCCGTTCATGAGTTTCGGGAAGATCACCACCAGCGTCTCGCTGGCGACCTTCATCCTGGCTGTGTTCTTCCTGTTCACGAAGGGTCTGAATTTCGGCGTGGATTTTACCGGCGGTACGGTGATGGAATTCCACTACGCGCAGGCGGCGGATGCCAACAAGGTGCGCGAGCAACTGGCCGGCATCGGGCTGAAGGAAGCGCAAGTGCAGAACTTCGGCTCCAGCCATGATCTACTCATTCAGGTGCCGCTGAAGCAGAACGTGGCTGGTGCGAAGCTGTCCGACCAGGTGCGTGATACCCTGAAGCAGCATGATGCCAGCGTGGAGATGCGCCGCGTCGAGTTCGTCGGCCCGCAAGTCGGCAAGGATCTGGTCGAGAACGGCGCGATGGCGCTGCTGCTGGTGAGTTTGGGCATCGTCGGCTATCTGTGGCTGCGCTTTGAGTGGAAGTTCGGCCTGTCCGCCATCATCGCCAACCTGCACGACGTGGTCATCATCCTGGGCTTCTTTGCCTTCTTCCAGTGGGAGTTTTCGCTCTCGGTGCTGGCGGCAGTTCTCGCCGTGCTGGGTTATTCGGTGAACGAATCCGTCGTGGTGTTCGACCGTATCCGCGAGAATTTCCGCGCCATGCGCAAGGCCGAGGTGCACGAGGTGATCGACAACGCCATCACCCGTACCATGTCGCGCACCATCATCACCCATGCTTGTACCCAGATGATGGTGACGGCGATGCTGTTCCTGGGCGGCGAGACGCTGCACTATTTCGCGCTGGCGCTGACCATCGGCATCCTGTTCGGTATCTACTCCTCGGTGCTGGTCGCCAGCCCCTTGCTGATGATGCTGGGCGTGTCGCGCGAGGACTTCATCAAGCCTGAAAAGGTCGAGACCGAAGAAGTACTGCCGTAAGGCGGGGCCGTTATGCTGGCGACCTTTATCGACCTCATCCTGCATCTGGATGTCCATCTGCAACTGCTGACGCAGGAGTATGGCGTCTGGGTGTATGGCATCCTGTTTCTCATCATCTTCTGCGAGACCGGCCTGGTGGTCGCGCCCTTTCTGCCGGGCGATTCGCTGCTGTTTGTGGCGGGTGCGCTGTGCGGCACGGGAGCGATGCAGATTGAGTTGCTGGCTCCATTGCTGATGCTGGCGGCGTTCTCGGGCGACAACACCAACTACTGGATCGGGCGCTTGATCGGCAAGCGCTTGGTCGAGCGCAGCAATGGCCGCTGGCTCAAACACGAACATCTGGAAAAGACGCACGCCTTCTATGAGAAGCACGGCGGCAAGACCATCCTGTTCGCACGCTTCCTGCCCGTCGTGCGTACTTTCGCGCCGTTCGTGGCCGGCATAGGCGAGATGAGCTACCGCTTCTTTCTGACCTTCAGCGCGCTGGGCAGTGTGGCCTGGATTGGCTTCTTCACCCTGTGCGGACTGTTCTTCGGCAACATCCCGGCGGTCAAGGACAACCTGATGCTCATCATCCTGGGCATCATCGCCATTTCGTTCCTGCCCGCTGTGGCGGAATTCATGAGGCAGCGCAGGAAATAACCTCCGGGAGTAGGGCATGTCGGGCAGCAGCCATATCGAGTTGAAGGTTCTCGTCGTCGAGGACAGTAAGGTGGTGCTCAAAGGATTGTGCAACTATCTGGAGCGCATGGGAATCGCCGATCCGCTGACGGCTGAGACCGGGATGGCGGCTCTGGAGTTGTATGAGCGCGAGCGCCCGGATATCATTTTGCTGGATGCCCTGCTGCCGGACATCGACGGTTTCGAGATCGCCCGGCGCATCCGCGCCAAGGAACATCCCGACGAGTGGACCGCGATTATCTTCCTGACCAGCATGACCAAGGACGAAGATCTGGTGCACGGTATCACCGCAGGCGGCGACGATTACCTGATGAAGCCGATCAGTCAGGTGGTGCTGCAAGCCAAGATCTCGGCGATGCGCCGCCTGGTCGAGATGCAACGCAAACTGGTCGAGACCACTCACAAGCTGGACGCAGCCAACCGCGAGTTGCAGCGTCTCTCCACCACCGACGGGCTGACCGGCATCGCCAACCGGCGCATGTTCGATGAACTGCTGTCGCGTGAGTGGCGGCGCTGCCTGCGTGCGGGCAAGCCGCTGGCGCTGGTGATGGTGGATGTGGATTTCTTCAAACAGTACAACGATACTTACGGCCATCAAGCCGGAGATGCCTGCCTGCAAGCTGTGGCCAAACAGCTGGCCCGTTCTGCTCCCCGCGCCAGCGATGTGGCGGCACGTTATGGGGGTGAGGAGTTCGCGCTGATTCTGGGGGATACCGAGATGGATGGCGCGGTGTGGGTGGCCAACTACATCCGGCAGAACGTTGCCGCGCTCGACTTGCCGCACAAACGATCACCATTCAAGCATGTCACGGTGAGTTGTGGTGTCGCCACCATCCTGCCCAGCGACAAGGCATCCCCGCAGACTCTGATCCAGGCAGCCGACCACGCCTTGTATCAGGCCAAGGAGCGCGGTCGTGACCGTGTCGCCGGGGCGGCGGGCTAGTCGCTGATACGGTTGCGTCCTGCCAGCTTGGCGCGCTGCAGTGCCGCTTCAGCCTTATGTAGAAGCTGGTCGAGGCTCTCTTCGACATGTACTTGGGCCAGGCCGATCGAGATTGTGGCTTGCGGCAGGGCATCCCCGCTCGGCGTGACGATGAAGGCGCTCTCGGCCTGTCTGCGTAGTCGCTCGGCCGCTTTGTGGCCTTCCTCCAGCGTGGTGCGGGGCAGGAACACGGCGAACATCTTGCCGTGGAAGCGTGCCGCCTGATCGTTCGGGCGCAAGCAGCCGAGGATGGTCTGGGCGATGGTGCGCAGTGCCTGATCGCCGCCCAAACGGCCATGCTGCTGGTTGTAGTGCTTGAACTGGTCGATGCTGACCATCATCAGCGTGGCGTAGCCCTTGTCCATGGCGCAGCGGTGGATCTGGCGGCTGAACATCTGGTACATCCATTGGCTGTTGTAGAGGCCGGTCAACTCATCCACATGATTCAATCCGGCGTAACCCTGACGACTTTCGATGTCGTCGTGGATGTTGCGCTCACTGATGGGGATGCGCAGTGCCAGTATGTTGAGCATGTTGCGCGCCGCCTGGTGCGAGTCGTTCACCAGCGACCAGAGGGTGGCGTGGTCGATGGAAAGCAGTTCGCACTCGGTATCGGCCATCAGGTAGGCATAGGCCTTGCTGTCATCGAGTATCGACATCTCGCCCACTGATTCTCCGGGGCCGAACATCGCGATGGGCTCGTCACCCAAGCTGAGGGAACTGAGGCGCAGCCGCCCCGAGAGTATGACGTAGACCTTGTCGTTGGCGTCCCCGGGCGAGAGCAGCGTCTGACCGGGGGCGAGATGGAGCGTGCTGGCTTCTTCCAGATGGCGACCGAGGATCTCTTCCGAGACACCGAAGAACAAGGGGGACTCTTGCAGCAGGCTCAACGTTTCGTCGGTCAGGTTCACGATGCACTCCAGTGGTTATGCGGTTCTCAGATGGTCGGCCCAGTTGTTGGGGGTTTCATACAGGCGCACCCGTTCCAGTTGCAGGTGGTTGCCATAAGTGTCGCGGTAGGCGCTGTCGAGCAGCTCGAAGGCGATCATGGCCAGATGTTCGGCGGTGGGGGGCACGTCGAGCACCACGGTCTTGTGCCCGGGCATGGTCGCCAGAAAATCCAGCACGCTCCGGTCGCCCCGATACACCAGGAAAGCATGGTCCCAGGTGTCCACCACGATCTCTTTCGCGATACGTTTCACCTCGGAGAAATCCATCACCATGCCTTGTTCGGAGAGTCCTTCGGTGGTGATGATGTCGCCGGACAGGGTGATCTCCAGTGCGTAGCGATGGCCGTGCAGATGGCGGCACTGGCTGTTGTGGTTGGGAATGCGATGTCCGGCATCGAATTCCAGTCTGCGGGTGATTTGCATGGTGGGTCGGATAGGCTGAATTGCGCCGGATTATAGCCGAGCGGCGGTCGCGCGAGGTCCATGAATTTGGTCGCGGGCACGAATGCACTTACAATGCGGCTCGTGCTGAATTTAGTGTGTTCGAGATGACTAGAATCAAGGTGTGCGGCCTGACCCGCGTTGCAGACATCCAGCGCGTCGCCGCCAGCGGTGCGGATGCCATCGGACTGGTGTTCTACGCGCAGAGTCCGCGCTACGTCACGCCCGAGCAGGCGCGACTTCTGCTGGCTGCGCTGCCGCCCTTCGTCACTGTCGTCGGGCTGTTCGTCAATGCCAGCGCAGCCGAGGTGCGCGCCGTGTTGCAGCAGGTGCCGCTCGATGTGTTGCAGTTCCACGGCGAAGAGTCGCCGGAGTTCTGTCGGCAGTTTGCCCGACCTTATCTCAAGGCGATCCGGGTCAAGGCGGGGGTGGATTTGCTACAATGCGCGGCGCGTTATGCCGACGCGCAGGCGTTGCTGCTGGATGCCTACGTCGAAGGCACGCACGGCGGCACGGGCGAATCCTTTGATTGGGCGCTCATCCCGCAACACCTGCCGCTGCCGGTGATCCTGTCCGGTGGTTTGCATGCGGGCAACGTGGCGGCGGCGATAGCTGCAGTGCGGCCTTACGCGGTGGATGTGTCCAGCGGCGTGGAGTCGGCAAAAGGAATCAAAGATGCGGCGAAGATCGCCGCATTCATCAAAGAGGTTAAGTGCATTGAGTTATAACTATCCAGACCAAGGCGGCCACTTCGGCCAGTTCGGCGGCATCTACATGGCCGAGACGCTCATACCCGCTGTGGAAGAGCTGCGCGTGCAGTACCTGCGCTTCCGCGACGATCCCGAATTCAAGGCCGAGTTCGCCCACGAACTGAAACACTACGTTGGCCGTCCCAGCCCCATCTACCACGCCAAGCGCCTGTCCGACAGTCTGGGTGGCGCGCAGATCTACCTCAAGCGCGAAGACCTGAATCATACCGGCGCGCACAAGATCAACAACGCCATCGGCCAGGCCTTGCTGGCCAAGCGCATGGGCAAGAAGCGCGTCATCGCCGAGACCGGCGCGGGCATGCACGGCGTGGCGACGGCCACCGTAGCCGCACGCTTCGGCATGGAATGCATCGTGTACATGGGCGCGGAAGACATCCAGCGCCAGGCACCCAACGTGTTCCGCATGAAGTTGCTGGGCGCGACTGTCGTGCCGGTGGAGAGCGGCTCCAAGACGTTGAAAGATGCCTGCAACGAAGCTATCCGCGACTGGGTCACCAACGTCGAGTCCACTTTCTACATCTTCGGTACCGCAGCAGGTCCGCACCCGTATCCGATGATGGTGCGCGACTTCCAATGCGTGATCGGCAACGAAGCCAAGGTGCAGATGCCGGAGATGATCGGTCGCCAGCCGGATGCGGTGATCGCCTGCGTGGGCGGCGGCTCCAACGCCATCGGCCTGTTTCATCCCTATATCGACGTGCCGAACGTGCAGATCATCGGCGTGGAGGCGGGCGGTTACGGTGTCGCCAGCGGCAAACACGCCGCGCCGCTCACCGCGAACGCCAAGGTCGGCGTGCTGCACGGCAACAAGGTCAATCTGATGCAGGACGAGAACGGCCAGATCATCGAGACGCACTCCATCTCCGCCGGACTGGACTACCCCGGTGTCGGCCCTGAGCATTGCTTGCTCAAGGATATAGGGCGTGCTCAGTATGTGGCCGCTGACGACGACGAGGCCATCGCTGCCTTCGACGCGTTGTGCCGCTTTGAGGGCATCATCCCGGCGCTGGAATCCAGCCACGCCTTGGCGCACGCGATCAAGATCGCGCCGTCCATGGGCAAGGACAAAGTGCTGCTGGTGAATCTGTCCGGTCGCGGCGACAAGGACATGAACACGGTGGCGCGCATCAAGGGGATCACGCTATGAGCCGCATCCAGACGACCTTTGCCAGACTCAAAGCCGCTCAGCGCAAGGCGCTGATCCCGTTTATCACCGCCGGTGACCCCTCGCCCCAGCTGACCGTGCCCTTGTTGCATGGTTTGGTCGCGGCGGGTGCGGACGTGCTGGAACTGGGCGTGCCATTCTCCGACCCGATGGCGGACGGCCCGACCATCCAGCGCGCTTCCGAACGTGCGCTCAAGCAAGGTGTCAGCCTGCGCAGCGTGCTGGCCATGGTGGCGGAGTTCCGCCAGCTGGACACGACTACGCCGGTGGTGCTGATGGGCTACGGCAATCCGATCGAAGCGATGGGCTGGGAGGTGTTCGCCAAACGCTGCGCCGAGGTCGGTGTGGATGGCGTGCTGACGGTCGATTTTCCGCCGGAAGAAAGTCACGAGGCGTTCGAGCATCTGGAGGCGTATGGGGTCGATCCGATCTTCCTGCTGGCGCCGACCACCAGCGACGAGCGCATCGCCGCTGTGGCCAAGCTGGCGCGCGGCTACGTGTACTACGTGTCACTCAAGGGCGTGACTGGGGCGGGCAACCTCGACCTGTCCGCCATCGAGGAGAAGATGCCGCACATGCGCCGTTACCTTGACCTGCCCATCGGAGTAGGTTTCGGTATCCGCGATGCGGCTACTGCTGAAGCGGTGGCGAAGCTGTGCGATGGCGTGGTGGTCGGCAGTCGCATCGTGCAGGAGATCGAGAATTCGACAGAACAAAATGTGGTCGCCCATGTAGCGACCCTGGTTGGCGAACTGAGACAGGCCGTCGATCGGGCCTGAGTGCGAACTACCGGGCTTCCGTCGTCCAGACGGGAGCGACGCAAAATTAGGAGGAAATGCCATGAGCTGGTTCCAAAAGATGTTACCCCCCAAGATCAATCGTCGGGGAGGAGAAGAAGCCAAAAAGAACGTGCCGGAAGGACTTTGGTTCAAGTGTCCGAGCTGCCAGACCGTGCTGTATCACACCGATCTGGAAAAGAATCTCGACGTATGTCCGACCTGTAGCCACCATCACCGTATCAGCGCGCGTGCGCGCCTGAACGCCTTGCTCGATAGCGAAGGCCGTTTCGAGATCGGTACCGAAGTGCAGCCGGTGGACACGCTCAAGTTCAAGGATCAGAAGAGATACACCGACCGCCTGACCGCCTCGCAAAAGAGCACGGGCGAGGATGATGCGCTGGTGGTGATGCAAGGCAACATCCAGTCCGTGCCGGTGGTCGCCGCCGTGTTCGAATTCAGCTTCATGGGCGGCTCGATGGGTTCCGTCGTCGGCGAGCGCTTTGTGCGCGGCGTGCAAGTCGCGCTGGAGCAGCGTTGCCCCTTCGTCTGTTTCGCTGCCAGCGGCGGCGCGCGCATGCAGGAAGGCTTGTTGTCGCTGATGCAGATGGCCAAAACTTGCGCCGCGCTGACCCAGCTCTCGCAGGAAAAGCTCCCCTTCATCTCCGTGCTGACCGACCCCACCATGGGCGGCGTGTCCGCCAGCTTCGCCTTCATGGGCGATGTGGTTATCGCTGAACCCGGCGCACTGATCGGCTTCGCCGGCGCCCGCGTGATCCAGCAGACCGTGCGCGAGACCTTGCCCGAAGGCTTCCAGCGCGCCGAATTCCTGCTCGAACACGGTGCCGTGGACATGATTGTGGATAGACGCGAGATGCGCAAACAACTGGCTACACTGATTACCCTGCTGCAGAAACAGGCGGCGGTGGAGAGCGAGGCGGCGTAGGGCGGTGTTTTACTATGCGCTGAAGGTCGGTGTTTCTGCCGCCGTCATCGTGGCGGTGACGGAGATCGCCAAGCGCAGTAGTGGATTTGCCGCCCTCATTGCTGCCTTGCCGCTGACTTCGCTGCTGGCCTTCATGTGGCTGTATTTTGAGGGTGCAGAGCCGACACGAATCGCCGATTTGTCTGGCCAGATATTCTGGTTGGTATTGCCTTCACTGGCCTTGTTTCTGTTGCTGCCGGTGCTTATTCGGCAGGGGCTGGGTTTCTGGTCTAGTCTTGCGATTTCCACTGTGGCCACTTCAGTCTGTTATCTTGCCATGCTGCCCCTGCTACGCAAATTTGGAGTGCAGTTGTAATATCTGATTGCTGAAATGCATAGCACACTGTCCGACTGGCTCTCTTATCTTGAATCCCTCCACCCCAAAACCATCGCGCTCGGTCTGGAGCGGGTGGCGGAGGTCAAGCAGCGGCTGAATCTGCACCCTGAATTTCCCGTCATCATCGTCGGTGGCACCAACGGCAAGGGCTCGGTCTGCGCCATGCTGGAAGCCATACTGCACGCTGCCGGATACAAGGTCGGCTGCTACACCTCGCCGCACCTGCTGGATTACAACGAGCGCGTGCGCATCGCCAAACGTCAGGCGAGCGATGCGGAGCTGTGTGCATCGTTCGAGGCCATCGAGCGGGCACGTGGTGACATAGCACTGACCTATTTCGAATTCGGCACGCTGGCGGCGATGCAGTGTTTCATCGAGCACCAGGTGGATGTCGCCATCCTGGAAGTCGGGCTGGGCGGGCGGCTGGATGCGGTGAACGTGTTCGATGCTGACGTAGCGGTGGTGACCAGTGTGGACATTGATCACATTGATTATCTGGGCGACACACGGGAAAAGATTGCCTTCGAGAAGGCGGGCATTTTCCGGCCGGGCAGGGTGGCGGTCTGCGCCGATAGCGATGTGCCGTCAGCCTTGCGCGCCCATGCCGAGCAGATCGGGGCGGAGTTGTGGTGCGTGGCGCGTGATTTTGGTTTCGAGCTTCTGGCCAATGTTCATGGCGCGGGCGCACAGCAATGGAACTATCGTAGCAAGCTCGGCTCGCGTCACGCCTTGCCCATTCCCGCACTGCGCGGTGCTTTCCAGTTGCACAACGCCAGCGCCGTGCTGGCCGCGCTGGATGCGTTGAATGATCGCTTGCCGGTGAGTATGGAGGCGGTGCGGCGCGGTTTGGTAGAGGTGCAGTTGGCAGGACGTTTCCAGTTCGTGCCGGGCACGCCAACGCTGATCCTGGATGTCGCGCACAACCCGCACGCGGCGCGTTCGCTGGCGCAGAACCTTGCCAGCCTGCCGCCCGCCAAGACCTATGCAGTGTTTGCCATGCTCAAGGACAAGGATATGACGGGGGTGGTGGAGGCGCTGCGCGATCAGATCAATGTCTGGCTGGTCGCCGGGATAGACGCACCACGCGGTGCAACAGCGGATGAGTTGGCGCGAGTCCTGCGCGAGGTAAACGTGGCCGGTGAGATCATGGAGTTTGAAAATGCGGCTTCTGCCTTGCTTCACGCCAGCAAGGTGGCGGGTGGTAGTGATAGAATCGCGGCCTTCGGTTCATTCTACACAGTGGCGGAAGTGATGCAGGCGCGCAAACTGCGCGCGGGCTGATTCCCAACAGGTACGGGCGATGGCAAAACAGGTGACAGACGAGGAAGCTGGCCTCAAGCGGCAAGCGCGACGCAGGCTGATCGGCGCAGTGGCGCTGGTCACGGCAGTGGCGGTGATCCTGCCTATGGTGCTGGACAGCGAACCCAAGCCAGCCGGGGTGGACATCGAGTTACGCATCCCGGACAAAGACAAGGTCGCGGCGTTTCAACCGGCGCCAGCCCCGGCTGTACCGGCGGCTGTTGCACCGCAGCACGTTTCGGCTCCTGTGGCGGCAGAGCCGCAGGCTGCCCCGACGGATACGGTCATCGCGCCCGCACCCGTGGCGGAGCCAGCACCGGTGGCACCAGCCGCGAAGCCTGAAGTACAGTCTGCAGCCAAGCCGGAGTTGAAACCCGCCGCGAAACCGGAACAAAAGCCTGAGCCTAAAGCCGAGGCCAAGCCGGAAGCCAAATCCCCCGCCAAGTCTGAGGGTGGCAAGCCTGGCTTCGTGTTGCAGGTCGGGGCGTATGCCAATGCCGAGATCGCCAAGGATTGGCAGGTCAAACTGAAGAAGCACGGCTTCCATGCCTATACCGAACCGGCAGGCGCGCGCACCCGCTTGCGTGTTGGTCCCTTCACTACACATGAGGCTGCGGATGCTGCGCGGCAGAAGTTGCAGGGCTTGGGCTTGCACCCTGATCTGCTGGATATTGGGAGTAAATGATGACCATTTTTGACTTTGTCGTGATCGGTGTGATGTTGCTATCGGTGGCTCTCGGCTTGTGGCGGGGGCTGGCGCATGAGGCGATGTCCATCATCGGTTTAGTCGTCGCCTATCAGTTGGCCAGGATGTATGCCCATACTCTGGGGGTGTGGCTGCCTGCCGCCTCGGGGCCTGAATATGTGCGGGTGATCGTCGCCTTCGTCGCGATCTTCGTGATTGTGGTGTTCGCCTCGGATGCCGTCGCTGCGCTGATCTCCAAACTGATGGGTACGGCCGGTCTGGGCTTGGTGAACCGCATTCTGGGCGGTGGTTTCGGGGTGATTCGCGGCGGCCTGCTGGTGCTTATCATGGTCTGGCTGGCTGGCATGACCAGCCTGCCGCAGCAGACATTCTGGCGGGACGCGGCACTCAGCCGTCCCTTGGTCAACTTCGCGCTGGAACAGAAGGATTGGTTGCCCGACAATCTGGCCCAGCGTCTGCATTATTGATATTCGAATTGGACTGAATCTATGTGTGGCATTTTAGGTGTCGTAGCGCAAACCCCGGTCAACCAGCTGTTGTATGACGGCTTGCAGGTGTTGCAGCACCGTGGGCAGGATGCCGCTGGCATCGCCACGCTGGAAGGGCGTACGTTCTGCCTGCACAAAGGCAACGGCTTGGTGCGCGACGTGTTCCGCACACGCAACATGCGCGCCCTCAAGGGCAACGCAGGCATCGCCCATGTGCGCTATCCGACCGCCGGTAATGCGGTCGATCACAACGAGGCGCAGCCGTTCTATGTGAACTCCCCGTTCGGCATCGTGCTCGGCCACAACGGCAATCTGACCAACACTGAGGAGTTGCGTCGCGCCATGTACCAGCAGGATCTGCGCCACATCAATACCGGTTCGGATTCGGAGGTGCTGCTCAATGTGCTGGCGCATGAGATCCAGGCGCAGGCTACCGGCTTCAAGCTCGATCCGCAGAAGATATTCGCCGCCGTGGTGGGTGTGCAGCGCCGGGTGAAGGGCGCGTATGCGGTGGTGGCAATGATCGCCGGTTACGGCCTGCTGGCGTTCCGCGATCCGCACGGCATCCGTCCGCTGGTGATGGGCACGCACGAGATGAACGGCAAGACCGAACATCTGATCGCCTCCGAGAGCGTGGCGCTGGATACGCTGGGCTTCAAATTCGTGCGCGACATCGCGCCGGGCGAAGCGGTGTTCATCGATTTCGACGGCAATTTCCACAGCCAGCAATGCGCGGAGCAGGCCACGCTCAGCCCGTGCATCTTCGAATATGTCTATTTCGCCCGCCCCGATTCGGTGATGGACGGCATCTCGGTCTACGCCACGCGCCTGTACATGGGCGAGTTCCTGGCCGATAAACTGGTACGCGAGTGGGGAGGGCACGACATCGACGTGGTCATTCCCATCCCCGATTCCAGCCGCCCGAGTGCGCTGCAACTGGCGAATCATCTGGGCATCCCGTTTCGCGAAGGCTTCGTCAAGAACCGCTATATTGGCCGAACCTTCATCATGCCGGGGCAGGCGATGCGCAAGAAGTCGGTGCGCCAGAAGCTGAATGCGATCGGCATCGAGTTCAAGGACAAGAACGTGCTGCTGGTGGACGATTCCATCGTGCGCGGAACCACCAGCCGCGAGATCGTGCAGATGGCGCGTGAGGCCGGTGCGCGCAAGGTCTATTTCGCCTCGGCTGCCCCGCCCGTCATGTACCCCAATGTCTACGGCATCGACATGCCCAGCGGCAAGGAATTGATCGCGACCGGTCGCACCGACGACGAGATCTGCCGCGAGATCAGTGCGGATCGTCTGATCTATCAGGATCTGGACGATCTCAAGCGCGCGGTACAGAAAGCCAATCCGACGCTGACCCAGTTCGATTGCTCCTGCTTCGATGGACAGTACATCACCGGCGACATCACGCCGGAATATCTGGCGCGCGTCGAAGCGGCACGTATCGGCGGCAAGGCGGCAGCGTCTGCCGAGGAAGATCAGATGGAGCTGGATCTGGCGATGAGCGTCTCGTCGATGTAGTCGTTGACGTGTCACGGGGCGAGTGTTAGTTTCCGCCTGCGCCGATTTGAGGAACAGCTTGCGGGCGCGTTAAAAATACAGCTAAAGCGGGTGAACCCGGTTTGGCGCTAAGCTTTCCGGGTTTTTGCTTTTGGGAGCCACCATGTCAGAGTTTGAAAACTATCAACCAGAGACGCTGGCGGTGCGTGCCGGCACCGAACGTAGCCAGTTCCACGAACACAGCGAGGCGTTGTTCCTGACTTCCAGCTTTGTGTTCGACAGTGCCGAGCAGGCGGCGCGGCGCTTCATCGGCGAGGAGCCGGGCAACATCTACGCGCGTTTCACCAACCCCACCGTCACCATGTTCGAGCAGCGGCTAGCGGCGCTGGAAGGCGCGGAACAGTGCATCGCCACGGCTTCCGGCATGTCGGCGATTCTGGCCGCCTGCATGGGACTGCTCAAGGCGGGCGACCATGTGGTGGCATCGCAGAGCCTGTTCGGCGCGACGGTGAACCTGTTCAACAACATCCTGAACAAGTTCGGCATCGAGACGAGCTATGTGTCGGCCACCGACGTGGCGCAGTGGCGCGCTGCCGTGCGCCCGAACACACGATTGTTCTTCCTGGAGACGCCGTCCAACCCGCTGACCGAGATCTCCGACATCGCGGCGATCTCCGCTGTGGCCAAGGAATGTGGCGCGCTGCTGGCGGTGGACAACTGCTTCTGTACGCCCATCCTGCAACAGCCGCTCAAGTTGGGCGCGGATGTCGTGATCCACTCCGCCACCAAATACATCGACGGGCAGGGCAGGGTGCTGGGCGGCGCGGTGCTGGGCGACAAGAAGAGGCTGGAAGGCGTGTACGGTTTCCTGCGCACGGCGGGCCCGACCATGAGCGCGTTCAACGCCTGGGTGTTTCTCAAGGGGCTGGAAACGCTGAAGCTGCGCATGGACGCGCATTGCGCCAACGCCCTGCAACTGGCGCGCTGGCTGGAGGCGCAGCCCAACGTGGCACAGGTGTTCTATCCCAGCCTGCCCTCGCACCCGCAGCATGAGTTGGCGATGAAGCAGCAGAAGAGCGGCGGCGGCATCGTGTCGTTCGAGGTGAAGGGCGGCAAGGAAGCCGCTTGGCGCGTGATCGACAACACGCAGATGCTGTCGGTGACGGCCAATCTGGGCGACACCAAGACCACCATCACCCATCCGGCCAGCACCACGCACGCCCGCATCACGCCGGAAGCGCGTGCGGCGGCCGGCATCAGCGACGGCTTGATCCGTATTGCGGTAGGGCTGGAAGCGGTGGAAGACATCCAGCGCGATCTGGCGCGGGGGCTGTGATGGACATCCTCGCGGCACAGGTGGGTGGTTTGCTCAAGTCGCATGGCATGATGCTGGCGGCGGCAGAGTCGTGTACCGGCGGTGCGGTGGCGGCAGCCATCACCGACATCGCGGGCAGCTCGGCCTGGTTCGAGCGCGGTTTCGTCACCTATGCCAATGCGGCCAAGGTCGAGATGCTGGGCGTGAACCCGGCCACGCTGGATCGATACGGCGCGGTAAGCGAGGCGACCGTGCGCGAGATGGCGCTGGGTGCTTTGCAGCACAGTCATGCCCATATCTCACTTGCCATCAGTGGCATCGCCGGGCCGGACGGCGGCTCCCCGGACAAGCCGGTCGGCACCGTCTGGTTCGCCTGGGCGCGCAAGCACGGCGAGGTCGTCGCACGCCTCCATCTGATCTCCGGCGGGCGCAATGTGGTGCGCGCCCAATCGGTGCGCGTCGCGTTGCAGGGCGTGGCTGACATGCTCAATCAACGCACCTTGCTGGCCTGATGGAAAAAATCAGGCTCTCCAAGCTGATGTCCGAGCAGGGCTTGTGCTCGCGGCGCGAGGCCGACAGCTACATCGAGCGCGGCTGGGTGAAGGTGGATGGCGTGGTGGTGAGCGAACTCGGCACCCGGATATTCCCGGATCAGCGTATCACGCTGGAACGTGCTGCGCAGGCGCAGCAGCGCTCGCGCGTCACCATCCTGCTGCACAAGCCGGTGGGCTACGTGTCGGGCCAGGCGGAAGATGGCTACAAACCTGCCGTGACGTTGGTGGGCGCGGCGACGCGCTACAGCGGCGACACGGCTCCAATCGATTTCCACCCTGCGCAATTGCGCGGTCTCGCGCCGGCAGGGCGGCTGGACATCGATTCGCAAGGCTTGCTGGTATTGACGCAAGACGGGCGCATCGCCAAGCAGCTCATTGGCGACGACTCGCAGGTCGAAAAGGAATATCTGGTGCGCGTGCAGGGTAAGCTGGACGAGCGCGGGCTGGCGCTGCTTAACCACGGTTTGACGCTGGATGGCGTGAAGCTGCGCCCGGCCCGGGTGAGCTGGCTCAACGACGATCAGCTGCGTTTCATCCTGCGCGAAGGACGCAAGCGGCAGATCCGTCGCATGTGCGAGTTGGTCGGGCTGAAGGTGGTCGGTCTGAAGCGCGTGCGCATCGGCAAGGTCAAGCTGTCCGAACTGCCGCCTGGCCAGTGGCGCTATCTGCGCGAAGACGAGGGCTTCTGAAAGTCGCCCTGGCGCATCTGCGTTAGTGGATGCGCCAGGGCGTCATCCGGCAATCTTAAGGAGCCGGGTCGGGGTAGCGCTGGTGCACCGCGTCTATCTTGGTCAGCACTTCGGCATCCAGCGTAAATTCGGCGCTGTCCAGATTCTCTTTCAACTGATCCAGCGTGGTCGCGCCCAGAATGACGCTGGCGGTGAAGCGGCGGCTGCGGGCGTAAGCCAGCGCCATTTGCGCCGGATTGAGTCCCGCTTCGCGAGCGATGCGCACGTACTCTGCGCTGGCGGCGGGGACGTTGGGCTTGTTGTAGCGCTGACCGAAGCCGGGAAACAGGGTGATGCGGCCAGGTGTCTGCGGGTTTTCCAGATACTTTCCAGTCAAGTGGCCGAAGGCCAGCGGGCTGTAGGCGAGCAGGCCGACGTTGGCGTGGTGGCAGACCTCGGCCAGCCCGGCTTCGAAAGTGCGGTTCATCAGGTGGTAGGCGTTCTGGACGCTGACGATCTTCGGCAGGCCGATCTGCTCGGCGCAGCGCACGAATTCCATCACACCCCACGGTGTCTCGTTGGAAAGGCCGATGTGGCGTACCTTGCCAGCCTGTACCAGTTCGGCCAGCGCCTGCAACTGTTCGACGATGGGCGTGCTGTCGCGCTCCTGCGCGGCATCGTAACGGGTGGCTCCGAACATCGGCACGTAGCGGTCGGGCCAGTGGATCTGGTAGAGATCGACGTAGTCGGTCTGCAAGCGGCGCAAGCTGCCGTCGATGGCGGACTGGATGTGCGCGCGGTCGATACGCGGGCCACCGCGTATCCAGCCGAAACCGCGCGCGGGTCCGGCGATCTTGGTGGCGACGACGAGCCGGTCACGCGGCTGGCGCTTTAGCCAGGTCCCGATGTAGGCTTCGGTGCGATGCACGGTCTCGGCGCGGGGTGCGACCGGATACATCTCGGCGGTGTCGATCAGATTCACTCCGCGCGCTACGGCGTAATCGAGCTGGGCATGCGCCTCGGCCTCGCTGTTCTGTTCGCCAAACGTCATCGTACCCAGACACAATGCGGATACGCTCAGATCACTGCCACCCAGTTTCCGGTATTCCATGTCACCTCCGCTCCAAAACGGCGGCCATTCTAACTTGCCTTGCCGCTGGGTGACTTCTATAGTGCGGCCTCCACGACCCGCTCCCCACTTTGTCATGAAGATTTCCTCGGTACTGCATGCCACGTTCCTGTCTTCCGATCTGACGCGTTCGCGTGCCTTTTACGAAGATGTGCTGAGCCTGTCGCCTGATGCGGCACGGCCTGCGATGGGTTTCGAGGGTGTGTGGTACGACCTGGGGCGGGGGCAGCAGATCCATCTGATGCGCTTGCCCGACCCCGAAGTCGGCCTGCAACGTCCAGCCCACGGCGGACGCGACCGCCATCTGGCGCTGGCGGCGGACGATCTGGGCGAGCTGGCGCGTCGGCTGGAGGTTGCGGGCATCGCCTACACCGTCAGCCAGTCCGGGCGGCGCGCCTTGTTCTGCCGCGACCCCGACGGCAACGCGCTGGAATTCATCGAGGTGCCGGTATGAAGAAGCAAACGTCGCTGTCCGATTGCCCGTGCGGCAGCGGACGCAGCTATGTCGCGTGTTGCCAGCCTTGGCACGCTGGCGTGGCAGCGCCCACGGCGGAAGCCTTGATGCGTTCGCGTTACACCGCCTACGTGCTGGACCTCGCACCCTATCTGCTGGCGACATGGCATGCCAGTACCCGCCCGGAGGAACTGCGCCCGGAAGTGCCTGCGCCCAAGTGGCTGGGCCTGTCGGTCAAACACCACCACGCCGACGGTGACGCTGCGACAGTCGAATTCGTCGCGCGTTACAAGCTCGGCGGGCGTGCTTTGCGTTTGCACGAGATCAGCCGATTCGTACGCGAGGACGGGCGCTGGTTCTATGTGGACGGCACGTTCCCCGAATAGCTGCCCGCCGGGAGCCTGCGTCAGGTCCGATAACTGATTTGCGGCTACAATCCCGCTCCGATCCCGCTGTCCGAATGCTCCATGCACTCCATTCTGTCCCTGTTGAGCCATAGCAAAACCGCACTGGAAGCCGCGCTCGGCCTTGATCCGGCGACGGCGCGCAGCGAAGCGCGGAGTCTGTTGCAGGCGGTGTTGCAGGTGGACCGCGCCTGGCTGATCGCGCATGATCGCGAAGTGGTCGCGCCCGAGCATCAGGCGCGATTCGATGCCGGATTGGCGCGGCGACTGGCGGGTGAGCCACTGGCCTACATCCTTGGCGAGCGCGAGTTCTTCGGCCTCGACTTCAAGGTCACCCCGGCTACGCTGATTCCCCGTGCCGATACCGAGTTGCTGGTGGAGTTGGCGTTGCAGAGGCAGTCGACGAGCGTGCTCGATCTGGGCACGGGTAGCGGGGCGGTCGCATTGTCCATCGCCCATGCCAGACCGGATGCGCTGGTGACGGCGGTCGATGCATCGGCGGCGGCACTGGCGGTGGCGCGGGAAAATGCCGTGCGTCTGGGATTGCTCAATGTGGCGCTGGTCGAGAGTGACTGGTTCGCGGCGCTGGCCGGGCGGACGTACGATTTGATCGTTTCCAATCCGCCTTACATCGCGGCTGACGATCCGCATCTGGTACAGGGCGATCTGCCGTTCGAACCCGCTTCAGCATTGGCTTCAGGGGCGGACGGTCTGGATGACATACGCCGCATCGTGGCCGCTGCGCCGGATTATCTGAGGGCGGGCGGTGAGTTGCTGCTGGAGCACGGCTACGATCAGGCGGATCGGGTCAGGTCGCTGCTGGAGCAACGGGGATTCGGCGAGGTGCGTTCGTTCCGCGATCTGGCGGGTATCGAACGGGTGACCGGCGGTCGCTGGCCGGCTTGACCGTGCCTCATTGCATTCGATACAATCCCGAGCAAATGACTCAACATAATCAGGTGATCGAATGGACATCCAGGAAACGATACGGCAGCAAGTGACCTCGAATCATATCGTGCTGTACATGAAGGGCACGCCCCAATTCCCGCAATGTGGCTTTTCCGCCAACGCAGTGCGCATCCTGCATACGCTGGGTGTGAGGGACTTTTTGAGCATGGATGTGCTGCGCGATCCCGAGCTGCGGCAGGGCATCAAGGATTATGCCAACTGGCCGACCATTCCCCAGCTTTACATCCATGGCGAGTTCGTGGGCGGATCGGACATCATGAGCGAGATGTTCCAGAGCGGCGAATTGCGCCAACTCATCAATCGCTGACCACTTCCCGTACGGCCTGTCGTCAGGCCCTACGCGGCATTGACCGGAAACCATTTCACGGGTAGGATTCGCGCCTTTCATGCAGTGACTTGGAGAGGGTGCTGATGCGACGCAAATTCGTGGCAGGTAATTGGAAGATGCACGGTTCCATGGTTGAGAACAAGGCCTTGCTCGATGCGGTGATCGCGGGCATGAGCCAGCTCAACACTGTGGATTGCGCCGTGTGCGTGCCGTATCCCTACCTGGCGCAAGCGCAGAACATGCTGACCGGTTCCAACGTCATGTGGGGCGCGCAAGATGTGCACCAGCTGGAGAAGGGTGCTTACACCGGCGAAGTCTCGGCAGAGATGTTGAACGATTTCGGTTGCCGCTATGCGATCGTCGGCCACTCCGAGCGTCGTGCCATTTATGGTGAGACCAATCTGGTCGTGGCTGGCAAGTTCGCCGCCGCGCAGAAGGCCAAGCTGACTCCCATCCTGTGTGTGGGCGAGACTCTGGATGATCGTGAGGGCGGCAAGACGGAAGACGTTGTAGCTGCTCAGTTGGACATCGTGATCGAGATGTGCGGCATCCATGCCTTGCGTAACTCCGTGCTGGCCTATGAGCCGGTGTGGGCCATCGGTACCGGAAAAACGGCATCGCCGGAACAGGCTCAGGAGGTTCATGCCTTCATCCGTCACCGCATCGCTGGGCATGATGCCTCGGTGGCCGAGCGGGTGATCATCCAGTACGGCGGCAGCGTCAAGCCGGGCAATGCGGCAGAATTGTTCGCCATGCCGGATATCGACGGCGGCCTGATCGGCGGTGCGGCCTTGGTGGCAGAAGACTTCCTGGCGATCTGTCGCGCAGGGAACTAATCGAACTTGGAGTAGATGTGGAATCTTTGATTTGGGTAGTGCATGTGCTGACAGCCGTGGTGCTGATCGGTCTGGTATTGATGCAGCATGGCAAGGGTGCCGACATGGGGGCTGCGTTCGGCTCCGGGTCGGCAGGTAGTCTGTTCGGCTCGACTGGGTCGGCCAACTTTTTGAGCCGCAGTACTGCGATCGCAGCGACCGTGTTCTTCATCACCAGCTTGTCGCTGACCTATGTCTATTCGCACCAGACAGCGCAGCAAGGCGTGATGGCCAAGCAGGTCGTCGCCCCAGTCGCGCCCAAGGATGCTGGCACACCTGGCTTGATCCCGGGTCAGGCGCCGGTTGTTCCGGTGGCTCCGGTCACTGTGCCGCCAGCGAAGTAACAAGTTTTAGCCGATGTGGTGAAATTGGTAGACACGCTATCTTGAGGGGGTAGTGGCGCAAGCCGTAGCAGTTCGAGTCTGCTCATCGGCACCAGTATGGTGCAAGAAGCCTGTGGTTACACAGGCTTTTTTGTTTCAAAAATCCAAGGGCTTAGCGTGCAAATCGCATGGCAAACTTCTTGTGGCTGGGCCTGATTAGGTAATAGAATGCGCGCGTACTTGCAGGAACGAATCCGGGGGGATTGCGTAGCAGGTATCTGAGCAAAAGAACGAGTATTCAGAAAGTTGATTATGAAAAGCAGCGAGATCCGCCAGAAATTCCTAGATTATTTTGCTTCCAAGGGCCACGCCGTGGTCGCTTCCAGCTCGCTGGTTCCGCATGACGATCCGACACTGCTGTTCACCAATGCCGGGATGAATCAGTTCAAGGACGTGTTCCTCGGTTTCGACAAGCGCCCCTACACCCGCGCTGCGTCTTCGCAGAAATGCGTGCGTGCAGGCGGCAAGCACAACGATCTGGAAAACGTCGGCTACACTGCGCGCCACCATACCTTCTTCGAGATGCTGGGCAACTTCAGCTTCGGCGACTACTTCAAGCGCGAAGCCATCCAGTACGCCTGGGAGCTGCTCACCGAGGTGTACAAGCTGCCCAAGGACAAGCTCACCGTTACCGTTTACGCCGAAGATGACGAGGCTTACGACATCTGGGCCAACGAGGTCGGCGTACCGCGTGAGCGCATCATCCGCATCGGCGACAACAAGGGCGCGCGCTACGCTTCCGACAATTTCTGGATGATGGGCGACACTGGTCCCTGTGGTCCCTGCACCGAAATCTTCTATGACCACGGCGATCATATCTGGGGCGGCCCACCCGGCAGCCCCGAGGAAGACGGCGACCGTTTCATCGAGATCTGGAACAACGTGTTCATGCAGTTCAATCGCGACGAAGCAGGCGTAATGCACCCGTTGCCCAAGCCTTCCGTCGATACCGGTATGGGGCTGGAGCGCATCTCGGCGGTGCTGCAACACGTCCACGCCAACTACGAGATCGACCTGTTCCAGGCGCTGATTGCCGCCGCCGCGCGCGAAACTTCCAGCGCCGACATGAACAGCCCCTCGCTGAAAGTGCTGGCCGACCACATCCGCGCCTGCTCCTTCCTCATCGCCGATGGCGTGATCCCCGGCAATGAAGGACGTGGCTATGTGCTGCGCCGGATTATCAGACGCGCGATTCGTCATGGTTACAAGCTCGGTGCACGCGCCGCCTTTTTCCACAAGCTGGTGCCCGACTTGGTCGAACAAATGGGCAGTGCCTACCCCGAACTCGCTGCCGCGCAAGTGCGCGTGATGGAGATCTTGAAGCAGGAAGAGGAGCGCTTCTTTGCGACCATCGAGAATGGCATGGCGATACTGGAAGCCGAGTTGACCACGTTGAGCGAAGGCGCGGTGTTCAATGGCGAGACGGCCTTCAAGCTGCACGATACCTACGGCTTCCCGCTCGACCTGACCGCTGACGTTTGCCGCGAGCGGGGTGTGACGGTGGACGATGCCGCTTTCAACGCCGCGATGGCGCGCCAGAAGGAACAAGCCCGCGCCGCTGGCAAGTTCAAGATGGCGACCAACCTCGAATACGACGGACCGGCCACCACTTTCCATGGCTATCAAACGCTGGAGCACAAGGGCAACATCCTCGCGCTGTACAAGGACGGCGCGGCGGTGAACGAGTTGAACGAGGGCGAGATGGGCGTGGTGGTACTGGACGACACCCCGTTCTACGCCGAATCCGGCGGTCAGGTCGGCGACCGGGGTGAGCTGCGCAGCGTGCACGGCATCTTCGCGGTGGAAGATACGCTGAAGATACAAGCCAGCGTGTTCGGCCACCACGGCGTGGTCAAGACCGGCAAGCTCACCGTCGGCAACGGCGTGAACGCCCGCGTGGACTTGGCGGCGCGTGCTGCGACCGAGCGCAACCACTCGGTGACGCACTTGATGCACAAGGCACTGCGCGAGGTGCTGGGCGCTCATGTGCAACAGAAAGGCTCGCAGGTCGATCCCGACAAGACGCGCTTCGACTTCGTCCACACCCAGCCGGTGAGCGATGCCGAGATTCGCCGCGTCGAGGCCATCGTCAATGCCGAGATTCTGGCCAATGCCGCCACCGATGCCAGCGTGATGGGCATCGAGGCCGCGCAGCAGACCGGCGCAATGATGTTGTTCGGCGAAAAATATGGCGACGAAGTTCGCGTGCTGACCATAGGCTCGTCCAAGGAACTGTGCGGCGGCACCCACGTCAAGCGCACCGGCGACATCGGCCTGTTCAAGGTCGTGGCCGAATCCGGCGTGGCCGCAGGCGTGCGCCGTATCGAAGCAGTCACGGGGGCGGGCGCGCTGGCTTTGATCCAGCAGCAGGAAGACCAGTTGTTCCAGGTCGCCGCTGCCGTGAAAGCGCAACCGCAAGAGGTCGCCGCCCGGGTGGTGCAGATCCTCGACAACGTGAAGTCGCTGGAGAAGGAACTTGCCGCGCTGAAATCCAAACTGGCCTCCGCCCAAGGCGACGAATTGGTGGCTCAAGCCCAGGACCTCAATGGCGTGAAAGTGTTGGCGGCCAGATTGGACGGCGCGGATGCCAACACCTTGCGCGAGACCATGGACAAGCTGAAGGACAAGCTCAAGAGTGCGGTCATCGTGCTGGCTGCGGTCGCTGACGGCAAAGTCAGTCTGGCAGCCGGGGTGACTGCCGATCAGACCGGGAAGGTGAAGGCGGGTGAGTTGGTCAACTTCGTCGCACAGCAGGTCGGTGGCAAGGGTGGCGGTCGTCCCGATATGGCGATGGCCGGGGGGACTCAGCCAGAGCATCTGGCGGGAGCGATGGCTGCCGTCCAGCCTTGGGTGGCAGCTAAGCTGTCATGACCATCCGCCTGTCCATACTGTTGGTGGCCATATCGGACGATGTGGCGCTGCGGTTGGACGGGCGGTTCAGGGAAGAGGGTGTGGAGGTCGTTTTCCGGCGTGCGGAAACGGCTGAGACTTTGGCGGGGGCCCTGTCCGAGCCGCTGAACCTGCTGATCGCTGGGGCGTCGCCGCTGTTGGACTTGCGCATGCTGGTGACCGAACTGCGCATCCGCTCGCTGGATGTGCCCATACTCGTGGTGACTGAAACAGGGCGCAATCAGGCCCAGTTCATGCGTGATGGCGCGCAGGATGTCTTCGTTTCCAGTGACCTTTCGCGTCTGGTGCCGGTCATCCGGCGCGAGCTCACGGCGGCGGTGCAACGTATGCAGCTGAGTGAGCAGATCGTCATCACCCATCTGCTGCAGGAGGTCGATGAGTTCATCCTCCGACGTGACGACTTTCCCGTCCTGGTTGGCCACATCGCTCAGCGCATCATCGAGCTGTTCGATTTCCGTTTGGTCTGGATAGGTTTGAAGGAGCCCGATGGCAGCATCGATGTAGTCGCATCGGCGGGGGCACAAGGTTATCTGCAGGACATCCCGATGCGCTGGGATGGTGCCGCGCCCGACCATTCCGTGGCTGGATTAGCCATCCGTCGGGGAGTGCCGGTCTCCTTGCCCTGGGATACTCCCGAGTTGGCACATTTGCGCGACCGGGCGCAGCGCTATGGGTTGCGCAGCATCCTGTCGCTGCCGCTGGGGGTAAAAGGGAATGTGATCGGTGTGCTGAACATCTATTCACCTCACGAGCAAGCCTTCAGCGAGGCAGTGGTGCAGCGGCTGACCGCGTTTGCTTCGCGCGTGACGGTGGCGATGCTGGCGGCGCGTGAGCAGCAGGAGTTGCGCCTGCTGGCGCTGGCGATGAGCAAGGCCGCGAATGCCATGTTCATCACCCGCAGCGACGGTGCGATCGAATGGATGAATGAGGCACTGACACACTTCAGCGGCTATCCTGTGCAAGAACTGCTGGGGCAGAACCCGCGCATCTTCGGGTCGGGACAGCACGATGCCGGGTTCTGGCAGGAGATGTGGCAGGCCATGCTGGATGGCCGGGTGTGGAGCAGTGATGTCGTCAACCGCCACCGTGATGGTCATCTTTATACCGTCAACCAGAACGTCTCGCCGCTCTATGACCTTTCCGGTCGTCTCTCACATTTCCTGGCCGTGCAGCAAGACGTGTCGGAAAAGAAACGGCTGGAACAAGAGATCCACTTCATGGCCTACCATGATGCGCTCACCGGACTGCCCAATCGCATCCTTTTCCATGACCGTGTGCAACAGGCCATCGTACAGGCACGCCGTAGCCGCAAGCCACTGGCACTGATGTTCATGGATCTGGATGGCTTCAAGGCGGTGAACGATACCTGCGGGCATGCCAAGGGGGACGAGTTGCTGCGGCAGGTCGCCGAGCGGATGAAAGCTTCGGTGCGCTCGGGCGATACCGTGGCGCGTCTGGCAGGGGATGAGTTCACTGTGCTCTTGCTCGATGTGCAGGGGGCGGAGAGCGTCGCCCAGGTGGCGCAGAAACTGCTCAACAGCATCGCGCGGCCTTTCGATCTGGGGGATGGGCAGGTGGTGGAAGTGACACTCAGTATCGGCATCAGCCTGTATCCCCGAGATGCGGGTGAGGCTGAGGCGCTGCTGAACGGCGCTGATCACGCCATGTATCAGGCCAAGAACGGCGGCAAGAACCGCTATGTTTTCCTGTCCCAGATCGAGGACGAGTCGCCGGTCTAGGTCTCCGTCCGTTTCAGCAATACCAGCACAGCCCCTCCGCCACCCAGAGCAGCGGACGGCTCGCACCAGGCGAGCACCAGCGGATGCTGGCTCAACCAATGGCGGGTGAGTCGCTTCAGCAGACCGTCACTGCCATCCGGTGCCCGACCTTTTCCATGCACGATGTTGACGCAGCGCAGCTGCCGTTGCTGAGCGTCGGCGATGAAGCGTGCCAGCAGGCCGCGTGCGCCCTCGCTGCTCAGGCCGTGCAGGTCGAGTTGGTCCTGCACCGGAAATTGCCCACGTCGCAGCTTGCGCAAGGTCATGCGCGACAGGCCGGAGCGCAGGAACTCCTGCGCGGCAAGCTCCTCCGCACCGTGGTCGGACCAACTGTCTTGGATCGGGAGTGGGGCGACTGTGTGTGTGCGGACCTTGGCGGGACGCGGCGGGGCGGGCGCTATACGGTCATCGGGTGCCAGCGGCGTGACATCCTGCATGGCTTGCCGGAAGAGGTCGCTGGCGTGTGACATGGGGTGGGGCGTGGACCGTCATCCCGGTAGATGCGGGATGACGGCGACGGGTCAGCCGTGTTGGGCCAGATACTTGTCCGCGTCCAGCGCGGCCATGCAGCCGGTCGCGGCGGAGGTGCAGGCCTGGCGGTAGATCTGGTCCTGCACGTCGCCGGCGGCGAACACGCCGTCCACACTGGTGGCGGTGGCATTGCCTTGATGGCCGCCGCGCGTGACCAGATAGCCGTTGTCCATCTGCAGTTGGCCCGCGAACAGGTCGGTGTTGGGCTTGTGGCCGATGGCGATGAACACGCCGTCCACGGTGATCTCCTGCGTGCTGCCGTCCTGCACGTTCTTCAGACGCGCGCCGGTCACGCCGGAAGCGTCGCCCAGCACCTCGTCCAGCACTTGATGCAGTTGCAGGGTGATCTTGCCTTCCTTCACCTTCTCCATCAGATGATCGACCATGATGCGTTCGGCGCGGAAGCTGTCGCGGCGGTGAATCAGGGTGACGTGGCTGGCGATGTTGGCCAGATACAGCGCTTCTTCCACGGCGGTGTTGCCGCCGCCGACCACGGCTACCGGCTTGTTGCGGTAGAAGAAGCCGTCGCAGGTGGCGCAACCGGACACGCCACGGCCCATGAACGCTTCTTCCGATGGCAGCCCCAGATACTGTGCCGACGCGCCGGTGCAGATGATGAGCGCGTCGCAGGTGTAATGCCCGGCATCCCCGATCAGCTCGAACGGTTTTTGTTGCAGCTTGGCGGTGTGGATGTGGTCAAAGATCAGCTGGGTGTTGAAGCGCTCGGCGTGTTGCTGGAAGCGCTGCATCAGCTCGGGGCCTTGTACGCCGTTGGGGTCTGCGGGCCAGTTGTCCACTTCGGTGGTGGTCATCAGTTGGCCACCCTGGGCCAAACCGGTGATGAGCACGGGGTTGAGATTGGCGCGCGCGGCGTACACGGCGGCAGTGTAACCGGCAGGGCCGGAACCGAGGATGACGAGGCGATGATGCTGAACGGTCTTTTCCATGATGGACGCTTCCGGTAAGTGCAAAGAGGGGGCGAAATTTAACAGCGGCGCGTTCGGCTGTCGAGATAAAATCGCGGCCATGCGTTGCTTGCCCCTTTTGCTCTCCATGTTGCTGCTTCCGATGCCGGAGTCACATGCGGCACAGTTCCCCGGAGTGGATGTTTTCATCGACGAGATGGTACAACGTCACCAGTTCGAGCGGACCTATCTGGAGTCCGCGTTCGCCTCGGCCCAGCATAGGCCGTCCATCATAGCGGCCATGTCCCGCCCTTATACCCGCAAGCCTTGGCCGGAGTACCGGGCGACTGTGGTCGAACCGCGCCGGATCAGGCGTGGCCTGGCTTTCTGGCAGCAACACCGGGATACGCTGGCTCGCGCCGAGCAGCGCTACGGCGTGCCTGCCGAGATCGTGGTCGCGCTCATCGGTATCGAGACGGTCTATGGCCGCAACGTCGGCAAGGTGCCCACGCTGGATGCGCTCGCAACGCTGGCGTTCGACTATCCGCGCCGTGCGGAATTCTTCCGGGGCGAGCTGGAGCAATTCCTGCTGCTGGTGCGCGAGCAGCAACTAGACGTGCTGACCGTGCAAGGTTCGTATGCCGGGGCACTGGGGATGCCGCAGTTCATGCCGGGTAGCTATCGCCGATATGCGGTCGATTTCGATCAGGATGGCAGGGCCGACCTGTTGACCGATGCCGATGATGTGATCGGCAGTGTGGCCAACTATCTGTACCAATTTGGCTGGAAGCAGGGAGAGCCGGTGGCGGTGCGTTCCAGAGATTTGCTCGGTGAGGGCGATAAAACCCCACGCCCTTTGGCGGAGTGGTCGGGCATCGGTGTCACGCCACTGGAGCCGGTCGCCGCACTGGATGCGAGTCAAGCGGCGACCCTGCTGGAATTCACCCTGGCCGAGGGCCGGGAAAGCTGGCTGGCGTTCGGTAATTTCGGCGTGATCACCCGGTACAACAACAGCAACTACTACGCCATGTCGGTGTTCCAGCTAGCCGAGGAACTCAAGCGGGCGTTCTACGCTCCCCAATAACGCGGCCCCATTCCTCTAATCGTGGCCGAAAGTACCGCTGCGCCTAGCGTGGACAATAGCCCACAAAATCAAGAGCGATTGCTGTCCGGCAGTGCTTGAATTGTCAGGAGATGCTTGCATGCCCTCGCTCATAAGCGAATAATCGCATCATGTATCAGATCATCCATTACCTTGATGAGGGGCAGAATGACATCTATCAGTCATGGCTGGACTCTCTTCGTGATCGCACGGCCAAGATTGCCATCATCCGTCGTGTTGCGCGTATCGAGCTTGGGCTGTTTGGTGACTGCAAACCTTTGAGGGATGGCATCTCAGAGTTAAGAGTTGATGTCGGTGCCGGATATCGTATCTATTACGCACAGGTAGGCAACATGGTTATTTTGCTCACGAGCGGCGGCGACAAGAGGTCTCAGAGCCGCGACATTGAGCGTGCAATCCGCTTACTCCACGATTGGGAGAAACGAAATGGCTAATACGCATAGAACACATGAAGCAGCAACGACAGATATGTTCAAAAATGATCCTGAGCTAGCTGCAGAATATTTGAACTCCGTGCTTGCGGACGGTGATGAGGCTGACCTAATGCTTGCACTCAGAAGTCTAAGCAAATCGTATGGCGGCGTGCAGGAGGTTGCCCGTCAAGCCGAGGTCAATGCGCATACGTTGTATCGAACTCTGTCTGAGCAAGGGAATCCGGAGTTAAAAACACTTTCGTCGATTCTACGCGCGATGGGGATGCGCCTAGCCGTTCAGCCTATCAAATCGTTGCATGACGAGCATTCAAAATGCGCTGTCTGAAAGAGGAAACAGATAGCCTAGCGCCAGTCGAGCATGACGAAGCTTTTATTGCAACCGTGCTGGCCGATGCTGACACCAAGTTCGCATACGACCAACTTAAGGAGGAGTATGCGGCAATACAAGCGGTGCTTCGTGCTGGGTTAGAGGCGAGAAGTGTTACTTGATTACCTCTTCAGGCTGGAGCCAGATCGTAGCTACGGAACGCTCTTCCAGACATTTTAAGATGCTGAAACTAGCTACGTTTGATAAATGCGAATTGGCACAGGGCGTTGTTTAGTGAGGTAAGTAACGCTGGATACCTCGCCTTATTGGCTGGGTTGCTCAGGCTCGGTCGGTTTGGTCGCTCCGGATTTTTGCGGGGTATGTGCGGGCGCTTTGTGCGGCTTTGGTGGGGCGGGCTCACTGGTCGCCGAGCCGAGGGTGCGCGCGGCGGTCTTCATGCCTGACCACATGTTTTTGGCCTGTGCGATCTGGCTGTCCAGTTCTCGCCGGACGTGGTCTGGTTCTTTCATGATGGGGACGAGCGTGAAGATCTCGTAGATCACGATGAGCACGATGGCGAACCTGATGAGGAAGAACAGATTCCTGAACAAACCCAGCAGCCATCCCAGCATGCGGCTGGGCAAAGAGCGTTTGGGCGGGGTCCATTCTGCGCGGGGTTTGGGTGCGGCGGCGGGAGCCGTGGGTTGGTGCGCTGCGGCGGTCTGGCTGGCAGGCCCCCAGCCGTACACGTCGTAAGCTCGGGCGCTCTGGTCGGTCCGCTTACCGAGGTGGTGGAACATCTCCCCGTACCGGTGCGACAAGGGCAGGATGATGTCGTAGTAGCCGCGTGACACCACGATCTGGCCGGGATCGGCGAAGCCCATCACCCGCTGCGCGCCATTGACGGCATCGCCGACGACACACGGTTTGCCGTGCACGTCGGTGGATAGCTGTATCGGGCCGAAATTGATGCCCATGCGCAGTGGCATGGGGGTGGAGAACCTGGGGTCTTCGGTCACCATCAACTCGCGCAGCTTCAAGGCCACGCGGATGCAGTCCTCCGGTTCGACCAGTGCGGTCATGGCTGCGCCATCGCCGGTATCGACCACCATCACATCGGTTGCGGGGATCTTGCTGGTGGCGATCATCCACACCGAGACGAAGCGCTCCTTCAGTGCGATCTGTTCGACATTGGTTTGTTCCGGGTATCCGGCAATGCCTGCGAACAGGACACTGCACATCTTTGTGCTGCCACGAGTTGCGCTCATCGATCGACTTTCTGCTGAAACCTTAACATTGCGCGAATCTCACCCGGCTCGACCGGACTGCTCTATCTCGGTCGATTATGCCATGGCCGGGATAAACCCACACCACCGAGCGGGCAGGAGATGCAGCAAGTCAGGCCGTTCGTGTGCCCGGCTCATTCCCCGAGCCGGAAATGGCGGATCGAGTGACAGGTGTAGCCATCGGGATGTTTGATCAGGTATTTCTGGTGATACTCCTCGGCGCGCCAGAACTGCTTGAACGGAGTCACTTCGGTCACCACTTTGCCTCCCCATTCGCCTGACGCATCCACCGTGCGTATTACTTCGGCGGCGGTGGCCTGTTGCTCGGCGCTGGTGGTGAAGATGGCCGAGCGGTATTGCGTCCCGACATCGTTGCCTTGCCGGTTGGTGGTGGTCGGGTTGTGCATGCGGAAGAACTCGAACAGCAGGTGGCGGTAGCTCAGTCGCTTGGGGTCGAACTCGATCTTCAGCGATTCCGCATGGCCGGTGCGCCCGGTCTTGACCTGCTCGTAGCGCGCGTCCGGGGTTGCGCCGCCGGTGTAGCCGACCTCGGTGCTGAGCACGCCGGGGATCTGACGCACCAGTTCCTCCATGCCCCAGAAGCATCCTCCGGCGAGATAGGCGGTTTGTGGGGTGACGGGCATGGCGGTTCCTTTCGTGGCGGCGTGCGCAGAGAGTGGGACGAGGGCAAGTAAAATCCAGAGCAGGCGTAGCATGGTTTTCATCGGGCGTGTTCCGGTTAGGTACACGAGGTTGCTGGGCCTCGCCATTATAGGCATCCGATGGTTTGTCGCCAGCTTGATCGGCGCATTTCGCAGGTGCCGGGGATGATAGAATTCTGCCATTGATCGTCGGTGCTTCCCATGTCGCAACTCCGTTTTGTCCATCTTCGTCTGCACAGTGAGTTTTCCATCGCCGACGGTATCGTTCGCCTCGATGTCGTCGAGAAGAAGAAGGATGCCGAGGGCAATAGCTACAAGGTGCATGTCTGTCCGCCAGTCGCGGCGGCACGGGCGGACGGGATGCCGGCGCTGGCGCTGACCGACCTTTCCAACGTATTCGGCATCGTCAAGTTCTATCAGGCCGCGCGCGGGGCCGGCATGAAACCGGTCATCGGTGCCGATGTGTTCATCACCAACGAAGCTGACCGCAGCAAGCCGTACCGGCTGCTGCTGTTGTGCCAGTCCAATGAAGGCTATCTGCGGCTGTGCCGTTTGCTGACCCGCGCCTTTCTGGAGAACCAGCATCTGGGCCGCTCCGAGTTGCGCCGCGAGTACATCATTGAGGAGGGCAGTGCGGGGCTGATCGCCTTGTCCGGCGCGCAGTTGGGCGATGTCGGTACGGCCTTGCTCAATGGCAACCGCCAGGCGGCGCGCCAATACGCCGAGGGTTGGGCGGCGTTGTTCCCGGAGCGCTACTACCTGGAGGTGCAGCGCGCCGGTTTCCCTGGCGAGGAAGTGCATGTGCGGGGTGCGGTGACGCTGGCGGCAGAGCTGGGGCTGCCACTGGTGGCGACCCATCCGATCCAGTTCATGGCGCGCGAAGAATTCAAGGCCCACGAGGCGCGCGTGTGCATTGCCGAAGGCTACGTGCTCAACGACAAACGCCGCGCCAAGGCCTTCACCGAGCAGCAATATTTCAAGACTCAGGCGGAGATGGCCGAGCTGTTCGCCGATCTGCCCGAAGCGCTGGAGAACAGCGTCGAGATCGCCAAGCGCTGCAACCTCACGCTCAAGCTGGGCAAACCGCAACTGCCGGACTTTCCCACGCCCAACGGCGAGAGTCTGGACCAGTTCCTGTACGACGAATCCGAGCGCGGGCTGATGCAGCGCATGGCGCAGCTTTACCCAGATGAGGCCGAGCGTGCCGCCAGGTTGCCGCAGTACATGGACCGGCTGAAATTCGAGGTGGATACCATCATCAAGATGGGCTTCCCCGGCTACTTCCTGATCGTGGCCGACTTCATCCGCTGGGCCAAGGCTTACCGCCACGAACGCTTCCCCAATGGCGTGCCGGTCGGGCCGGGGCGGGGTTCCGGTGCAGGTTCGCTGGTGGCTTATTCGCTGGGTATCACCGATCTCGACCCGTTGCGCTACGACCTGCTGTTCGAGCGCTTCCTCAATCCCGAGCGGGTTTCCATGCCTGACTTCGACGTGGACTTCTGTCAGGATGGGCGCGAACTGGTGATCCGTTACGTGCGCGACAAATATGGCGCGCAGTGCGTATCCCAGATCGCTACCTTCGGCACCATGGCCTCCAAGGGCGTGATCCGCGACGTGGGGCGGGTGATGGATTTCCCCTATGGACTGTGCGACCGCCTGTCCAAGCTGATTCCGCTGGATGGACCTAAGCCGGTCTCCCTGGCCAAGGCGCGCGAGCTGGAGCCTGAGATCAATGCCATTGCCAATGACGAGGAGGGCGTTCCTGAACTACTGGAACTGGCCGAAGGGCTGGAAGACCTGACCCGCAACATCGGCATGCACGCTGGCGGGGTGCTGATCGCGCCGGGCAAGCTCACCGACTTCTGTCCGCTCTACACCGCCGACGGTAGCAATCCGGTGAGTCAGCTCGACAAGGATGACGTGGAAGCCATCGGTCTGGTGAAATTCGACTTTCTGGGCTTGCGCACGCTGACCATCATCGACTGGGCGGTGCGCTATGTGCGCCAGACACTCGGTGTGCCGGATTTCAACATCGATACCATCCCGCTCGACGACAAGCCGACTTACGACCGCATCTTCAAGGCGGCCAACACCACGGCGGTGTTCCAGTTCGAGTCACGCGGGATGAAGGACACGCTGAAGAACGCCAAGCCGGACTGCCTGGAAGACCTGATCGCGCTGAATGCGCTGTATCGTCCCGGCCCGATGGATTTCATCCCCGACTTCATCAACCGCAAGCATGGCCGCGAAACGGTGGTCTATCCACACCCTTGCTTGGAAAAGGTGCTGGTCCACACCTACGGCATCATGGTGTACCAGGAGCAGGTGATGCAGGCCGCGCAGGTGGCAGCGGGCTACAGTCTGGGCGGCGCGGACATGCTGCGTCGGGCAATGGGTAAGAAGAAGGTCGAGGAGATGGCGAAGGAGCGCGCCAAGTTCGTGGAGGGCGCGGCCAAGAACAACATCGGTGCGGATCAGGCTAACGAGATCTTCGACGTGATGGAGAAGTTCGCGGGCTACGGCTTCAACAAGTCGCACGCCGCCGCTTACTCGCTGGTGGCCTACCAGACCGCTTACCTCAAGTGCCACCATCCCGCTGCGTTCATGGCTTCGACCATGACCTCGGAAATGGACAACACCGACAAGGTGAGTTTTTTCTATCAGGACACGCTGCAACAGGGCTTGACCATCCTGCCGCCGGACGTCAATTCGTCGGACTACCGCTTCGCCCCCAAGGACGATACGACCATCGTGTACGGGCTGGGGGCAATCAAGGGTACCGGGCAGGCGGCGATCGAGAATCTGGTTGAGGCGCGCAAGAGCGGCCCGTTCACGGATCTACACGACTTCTGCCGCCGGGTGGACAAGCGCGTGGTCAACCGCCGCACCATCGAGGCGCTGATCCGGGGTGGCGCTTTCGATGCCATCAACGACCACAGGCATCAGTTGATGGCATCGCTGGATGCGGCTCTGGAGGCGGCAGACCAGCACGCCCGCCATGCGAACCAGAACAGTCTGTTCGGGGACGATGATGGCGCGGACCTGCCGGTGACCATGGCAGATGTACCACGCTGGAGTCTGCGCGAGCGGTTACAGCAGGAGAAGACGGCGCTGGGTTTCTATCTCAGCGGCCACCCGTATCAGGAATATGCCGAGGAGTTGGCCAAGTTCATCAGGTTGAAGCTGGCCGATGTCACGCCGCAGCTGCAAACCTCGAACCGCAGCAGCAATCATGGCGAGGGCGGTGGTGGTCGGCGCAATGCAGGTGTGGCGGTGGTGCTGGCCGGCATCGTCTCCAGCGTGCGCATCTTGCAGACCCGGCGCGGACGCATGGCGGCGGTGACGCTGGATGATGGTCATGCACAACTCGAACTGACTGTGTTCAACGATGTGTACGAGGGCAGCAAACAGTGGATACGCGAAGACGAGTTGCTGGTGGTGCGCGGCAAGGCGGGCTACGACGAATACTCCGGCGGGATGCGGGTCAGTGGGGAAGAATTGTTCGATTTCGCTTCGGCACGCTCAGCCTATGCCAAACGCCTGGATGTCGCCGTCACCCAGGCCAGCGGCGTGACTGTCGCTGATCTGCAGTCCTTGCTGATGCCGTATCGCGGCGGGGAGTGTCCCGTGTTCATCCATTACCGCAACGCCGAAGCCAGCGTTCAGCTCCGGCTGGGCGAGGGTTGGGGCGTGATCCTGCATGACGAATTGCTCCAGGGGCTGAGACAGCGTCTGGGCGAGCAGAACGTGCGCGTCGTCTACTGATGCACTTGCCGGTGCGAGGGGCGGCGCTACGGCCTGACCGCGACCACTCCATCGGCCCCGGCGATGCCAGAGATCACCTGTCCCGATGCCGTTCTTACCTGAACGGACTGCCCCTCGGCGGCATTGTTCAACGCCTTGCCTTCCGAGCTGACGCTCAGCCCTTCCATCCTTAACTGCAATTTCACGCTTTGCCCCTGGGTCACCGACCAGGGCGCACGCAGCATGTCCTGCTTGAGTATCTGGCCAGCGCCCAGGCTGAACCTGAGTATCTTGCCGATGGCCTGATTGGGGTCGGTGAGTATGCCGGGTTGGCTGACCTCGCCGCTTTGGCTGGAAATGTCGGCCGCCGTCAGCAGTTGGCCTTGTTGCAAGGGGTGGCTGGCGGTCAACATGGTCAGGGTGACCTTGATCTGTACCGGCACGAACAGTGTCCAGCCATCCTTGCAGCGTACCCCGACATTGGTCTTGCCGATCAGCTGCGTCCCCTGCGGCAGAAACGTCTCGAACCCTGGGCAGGCAGGCAGGACGATGTGCGGATCGATCTCGTCCACCTTGACGATGACCTTGCCCTGCATGGACTGGGTCTGCTCCTGCACGAACTCGCTGACCTTGAGCCGGACCTCGGCATGGCTTTGCGCGGAGGGGGCGGCCCAAGCCGTGGGAATCGCCAGCAGCAACAATGTGAGCAATGTCTTCATGGCGTTATTGTGTCCTCAACGGCGTATCGGAAAGAAGGGAAATGGATGGTTAATCCACGCTTAATCGGATGATGGATGACACTTTACTCTCGCTAGTATGCACGTCATGGAAATGGTAGTCGGGTGAGCGAGGAGAACGGCGATGGCAAGCAGGATAGATCAAGTGATGCAATACCACCAGACGGCGCTGAGTCTGCGTGCGGCGCGGCAGGAGTTGCTGGCTTCGAACATCGCCAATGCGGATACGCCCAACTATAAGGCCAAGGATATCGACTTTGCCAGTGCCTTGCAGGGTGCGATGGCGGGGCGGAGTGGCAGCCTGTCCATGGCCACCACCTCGCCGCGTCACATCGAGGGAGCAGCGGCGGGTGGTGGTTTGCTGGCGGGACAGGTACAGGTCAAGTATCGCAATGTGATCCAGCCCTCAGCCGATGGCAATACCGTGGATATGGATGTGGAGCGGGCTCAATTCGCTGATAACGCGCTGCGCTATGAAGCCAGCGTCAAGTTCGTCGGCGACGAGTTCAAGGATGTGTTGACAGCATTACAAGGGTGATCGTCATGTCTCTGTTCAATATCTTCAACATCGCCGGTTCCGGTATGACGGCGCAGTCACAGCGCCTCAACGTGGTCGCCAGTAATCTGGCCAATGCCGACAGTACCACCGGCCCCGACGGCAAGCCGTATCGTGCCAAACAGGTAGTGTTCAACACGGTGCCCATGGGTGAGGGGGCGGGCGCCGGTGTCAAAGTCTCGGCAGTGGTGGAAGATGCCTCGCCGATGAAGGTTGTGTACGACCCGAAGCATCCAATGGCGGATGAAAAGGGCTACGTCACGCTGCCGAACGTGAATGTGGTGGAGGAGATGGTCAACATGATCTCGGCCTCGCGCTCGTATCAAAACAATGTGGACATGCTGAACACCTCGAAGTCCATGCTACTCAAGACGCTGACCATCGGCGGCTGATTTTCTGAAAGGATAGGAAAATGATCACTTCGACTCAAAGCAGCAACCCAGCCTCGTCGCTGTATGCCTCGCTCAATGCCAAGAACAGCAGTGCGGCTGCGACCGACCCCAACTCGGCTGCCGGTGTGCAGGACCGTTTCCTGAAGCTGCTGGTGACGCAGATGAAGAATCAGGATCCACTCAATCCCATGGACAACGCCCAGGTCACTTCGCAGATGGCGCAACTGAGTACGGTGAGTGGCATCGACAAGCTGAACACCACCTTGCAGGCGTTGAGCAGCAGCATGACGTCTACGCAATCGCTGAACGCGACCAATATGATCGGTCGCAGCGTGCTGGTGCCGGGTAACAAGATGCAGGTTTCCGGTGGGCAGGGCTTCGGCGGCATCAATCTGACGCAGTCGGTCGATAGTCTGAAGCTGAGCATCAAGGATGCAGCGGGAGCTCTGGTGCGCACCATCGATCTGGGTGCGCAGCAGGCCGGGATCGTCCCTATCGCCTGGAACGGGCTAACCGATAGCGGTACCCAGGCGGTCGATGGCAGCTATCAAATCACGGCTAGCGCAGTACTGGCGGGCCAGTCCAGCGCGCCTGCGACGCTGTCCTTCGGCATGGTGAACGCGGTCACGCAGGGTGCGCAGGGTGCGCAACTGGAAATCGGTCAGTTGGGCGCATTCGCCCTGGCTGACATCAAACAAATCATGTAACTGAGGAGACGGTCATGGGCTTTCAACAAGGATTAAGCGGTCTGAATGTTTCGTCCAAACAACTGGATGTCATCGGTAACAACATCGCCAATGCCAACACCGTCGGCTTCAAGATGGGGCAGGCCCAGTTTGCGGATGTGTATGCCGCATCGTTGAGCGGTGCGGGTGGCAATCAGGTCGGATTGGGCGCGCGACTGGCGGCGGTGGCGCAACAGTTCACGCAAGGCAACATCACGGTCACCAACAGCACCATGGACATGGCGATCAACGGCAACGGCTTCTATCGCATGGACAACAACGGAGCTGTCTCCTATTCCCGCAACGGCCAGTTCCAGATCGACCAGAACGGTTTCATCGTGAACTCGCAGGGCGCTATGCTGACGGGCTATCAGGTCAGCCCGACGACCGGTGCCATCGTCGCCGCCGCACCCTCGCCGATACAGATCCCTACTGCCAACATGGCTGCCAAACCTTCTGCCAATGTGGCCATGGTGGCCAATCTGGATGCGCGTTCGGCTGTGCCTATCACGGCAGCGTTCAGTCCGGCTGTGCCGACATCGTTCAATAATTCGACGGCGATCACCACTTACGACAGTCTGGGGAACAGCCACGTCACCAACTTGTACTTCCAGCTTCAGGCAGTGAATCCGGCAGCTGTACCACCGGTGGCCGCCAACACTTGGAATGTGTACGCCACGGTCGATGGGGTTCAGGTTCCGGCGGTGGTGGCTCCTGCCGCAGCCACGCCGGTAGGGACGCTGGTGTTCAACACCAATGGCACGCTGGCCACCCCCGTGGGCGGGACCATGACGACGGCACCGTTTACTTCGCTGGGTGCGACACCCAACCAGACGCTGACGTTCAATTTCACCAACTCGACCCAGTTCGGAGCCAATTTCGGGGTGAACGCGCTGACTCAGGATGGCTATGGTTCGGGCTTGTTGAGCGGTTTCAGTACCGCTGCCGACGGCGTCATCATGGGGCGTTACTCCAACGGACAGAGCAAGGTTCTGGGGCAGGTCGTGCTGGCGAACTTCGCCAATCCTCAGGGTTTGGTGTCCTTGGGCGGCAACGTCTGGTCGCAGTCGCCGACCTCGGGTGCGCCGCTGATCGGCGCTCCCGGCACAGCCCAGCTGGGCAAGATCCAGTCGGGCGCGGTAGAGGATTCGAATACCGACCTGACGGGCGAGCTGGTCAACATGATCACGGCACAGCGCGTCTATCAGGCAAACGCGCAAAGCATCAAGACGCAGGACCAGATCCTGCAGACCTTGGTGAACATGCGTTAAGTATTGACCGGAGGCTGACATGGACCGCGTGATCTACACCGCAATGACCGGCGCATCGCACATCCTGCACCAGCAGGCTGCGGTGTCGGAGAATCTGGCGAACAACAATACGCCTGGGTTCCGTTCGGCGCTGAATACCTTCCGTGCCGTTCCCCTGCAAGGGCAGGGGTTGCAGACGCGCGCGTTCGTGGTCGATTCCACGGCAGGCTCGGACTTCAGTTCCGGCGTGCTGCAGCCTACCGGTCGCGAGCTGGATGTAGCTGTTAACGGCAAGGGCTGGTTGGCCGTACAGTTGCCTGATGGTAGCGAGGCCTACACCCGCAATGGCAGTCTCCAGTCGACACCGAATGGCATCTTGCAGACCCGCAGCGGTCTGACCGTGGTGGGTGAGGGCGGTCCGATCACCTTGCCCCCGAACACCGAAGTGAGTATCGCCAGGGATGGCACCATCACTACGGTGCCGACCGGAAACACGCCGGTCCAGGTGCAGGTCGTGGGTCGTTTGAAACTGGTGAACCCGCCCGAGAACCAGATGGTGCGGGGCGAGGATGGTTTGTTCCGTACCGCTGACAAGCAGCCTGCTACGGCGGATGCGAGTGTTTCGGTGGTGCCCGGCAATCTGGAGAGCAGCAATGTGAATGTGGTCGAGGCGATGGTCAATATGATCGCGCTGGGTCGGTCGTTCGAGATGCAGATGAAAGTGCTGCAGAATGCGGACACCAATGCTCGTCAAGCGAGCCAGATCTTCAACATCAACGGCTGATCACGATCAGCCCATTGAAAGGAAAGAAAAATGATACGCTCACTGTGGATTTCCAAGACCGGCCTGGATGCTCAGCAAACCCAGATGGATGTCATATCCAACAACCTGGCCAACGTCAGCACCAATGGTTTCAAACGCTCGCGTGCGGTATTCGAAGACCTGCTGTACCAGACCATACGCCAGCCCGGTGCACAGTCTTCGCAGCAGACGCAGATCCCGTCCGGTTTGCAGATCGGTACCGGGGTGCGCCCGGTCGCCGCCGAACGTATTCATACCCAGGGCAATCTGCAGCAAACCGGCAATAGCCTAGATGTCGCCATCAACGGCCCTGGTTTCTTCTCGGTGCTGTTGCCGGACGGCACCACCGGTTATACCCGCGACGGCTCGTTCCAAGCGGACAATCAGGGGCAGCTGGTGACGGCCAATGGTTTCGTGGTGCAACCGCCGATCACGATTCCGGCCAATGCCCTCACGGTGACGGTTGGGCGGGATGGGGTGGTGTCGGTGACCCAACCCGGAGTGAATGCCCCGGTCCAGGTGGGAGCCTTGCAGCTGACTTCCTTCATCAACCCGGCTGGCCTGCAAAGCCAGGGTGAGAATCTGTATGTCGAGACTGCCTCCAGCGGTACACCTTCGACCAGTGTGCCGGGGTTGAACGGTACCGGCGTGCTGAATCAGGGGTATGTGGAAACTTCCAATGTGAATGTGGTCGAAGAGCTGGTGAATATGATCCAGACCCAACGCGCCTACGAGATCAACTCCAAGTCTATTCAGACTTCGGATCAGATGTTGCAGCGCCTGACCCAACTGTAAAGGAAAGATGATGCGCAAGTCGTTCGGATGGTGTTCGGCGCTGCTGGCTTTGGGTTTGGCCGCTTGCACCATGGTCGAGCCCAGTACCAAGATCCATCAGCCGATGACGGCGCGTCCGGCGGAGCGTACGCAGGCGATGTACAGCGATGGTGCCATCTATCATGCGGGCAACTCGCGCCCCTTGTTTGAAGACCGTCGTCCACGCATGGTGGGCGACATCCTGACCATCAACATCGTGGAAAAGACTTCGGCCAATGACAAGTCGAGCAACTCCGGGGATCACAGCAGCAGTACCAATGCAACCACGCCCAAGTTGTCTAGCCTGCTCAATCCGGCGAAGCTGATGTTCAATAGTCTGACCTTTGGGCCGGGCTCTTCGGCCAATAAACTATCCAACAACAGCGCCAATGCCACCAGTAACGATTTCACGGGTGTCATCACGGTCACCGTGGTCGAGGTGTTGGGCAATGGCAATCTGCTGGTGAGCGGCGAGAAGCAGGTGGTGGTCAATCAAGCCAATGAGTACATCCGCTTCTCGGGGGTGGTCAATCCGAACACCATCACCGGCGCGAATACGGTGCAATCCACCCAAGTGGCGGATGCGCATCTGGAATACAAGGGTAGCAACTACAGTATGGATACGTCTTCGACCTTGTCGCTGTTAGGACGTTTCTTCCAGTCGGTGCTGCCATTCTGATGGGGCGAGAGTCATGAGATTTCTGAACAAGGTGTTCTGCTTGCTGGTGCTGTTATCGCCGCTTGTGGCCTCTGCCGAGCGCATCAAGGACCTGGCCAGCATCCAGGGGGTGCGTGACAACCAGTTGATCGGCTACGGTCTGGTGGTCGGTCTGGATGGCAGCGGTGACCAGACCACGCAGACTCCGTTCACCGTGCAGAGCGTGATCAGCATGTTGTCCAACATGGGGGTGAATCTGCCACCGGCGACTTCGCTGCAATTGAAGAATGTAGCGGCAGTGACCGTGACGGCCACCCTGCCGCCGTTTTCCCGGCCCGGCCAGACCATCGACGTCACGGTCTCCTCCATCGGCAATGCCAAGAGCCTGCGCGGAGGGACGCTGCTGATGAGCCCACTCAAGGGTGCGGACGGTCAGGTGTACGCCATGGCGCAGGGGAGTTTGCTGGTCGGAGGGGCGGGCGCATCGGCTGGGGGCTCCAAGACCCAGGTCAACCATCTCAGCGTGGGCATCATCTCCGGCGGGGCGACGGTGGAGCGGGCGGTGCCCACCAACTTGGGCACGGGCGACTCCATCATGCTCAATCTCAACAAGACGGATTTCACCACCGCATCGCGTATCGCCGAGGCGCTTAACCAGAAGTTCGGTGCAGATAGTGCTGTGCCCCTCGATGGGCGTACGGTTCAGGTCAGCGCACCGCCGGGGAATGGTCGCGTGGCATTCCTGGCACAGATGGAAAACATCGAGGTGGAGCCTGCCGCTGGCGTGGCCAAGGTCATCATCAACGCCCGTACGGGCTCGGTGGTGATGAACCAGGCAGTGACGCTGGATGATTGTGCCGTGTCGCACGGTAGCCTGACGGTGGTCATCAAGACCGAGAATTCCGTCAGTCAGCCGGGGATGTTGTCGGGAGGAGAGACGGAAAAGGTCTCCAATTCGAACATTGATATCAAGGCAAGTGATGGCAAGATACTCACATTGAAGCGCGGCGTGTCGTTGGGTGATGTGGTCAAGTCGCTCAATGCCATCGGAGCAACCCCGCAGGATCTGCTGGTGATCTTGCAAGCCATGAAATCTGCCGGAGCGCTGCATGCTGATCTGGAGATCATTTGATGAACACGATGTCGAACATTGCAGGTTTGGCCACCGATGTGCAAAGTCTTGATGCACTCAAGCTGCAGGCCAAGCAGTCTCCCGATGCTGCGCTGAAGAAAGCCGCGCAGCAGTTCGAGGCCGTGTTCATGAACATGATGCTGAAATCCATGCGCGAGGCTGCTCCGCAGGATGGCATGTTCGATAGCGACCAGACCCGCATGTTCACCTCCATGCTCGACCAGCAGCTATCTCAGGATATGTCTGCACGCGGCATGGGGTTGGCCGATGTGATGGTCAAGCAACTCAGTCGGTCGCTGCCTGGGGCGGTCGCGACACCCTCTCATGCCCCAGCCGTGACTAGCCCGGTGCGTCAGTCGGCTGTGCCGTCGGCGTATAGCCAGGGCACTCAACAAGAGTTCGTGGATCGCTTGTTGCCGCATGCGGTACAGGCGGCACAGGCCACCGGCATCTCGCCCCAGCTGATACTGGGGCAGGCCGCGCTGGAAAGTGGCTGGGGCAGGCGCGAGATCAAGAATGCCGACGGCAGCAATAGCTTCAACCTGTTCGGCATCAAGGCGGGGCAGGGTTGGAACGGCAAAGTGGCGGAAGTCACCACCACCGAGTATGTGAACGGCGCGCCAGTGAAGCAGGTGGAGAAGTTCCGTGCCTACGGCTCCTATGCCGAGGCGTTTCAGGACTACGCCAGGATGCTGGGCGGTAATGCGCGCTACGCGGGTGTGTTGCGGCAGACGGATGCGGTCGGCTTCTCTCAGGCCATGCAGCGGTCTGGTTATGCCACCGATCCCCATTATGCGGACAAGCTGGTCGGTACGATCAGTAAAGTCAGCGCAATGGGTTGATAAAGTTTATCTGGCTTGAGCCGATATCACTGATGGAGCTCATGCTCTAAGGAATCGACATCATGGGAACCTCGATATTTGGAATTGGAGTGACGGCGCTGAACACAGCGCAGATCGGTATCACCACGACCGAGCATAACATCGCCAATGCCAGCACTCCCGGCTTCAGCCGCCAGCAGGCCGTGCAGACGGCCAATCCGCCGCAGTTCAGCGGGGCGGGTTTTTTGGGACAGGGTGTCAATGTCTCCACCATCAAGCGTATGTACAGCGAGTTTCTGGGCGCGCAGGTGCTGCAAGAGCAGGCCCAGGCCAACCAGCTCGATACCTATTACACCGAGATCCAGCAGATCAACAATCTGTTGGCCGATGCCTCTGCCGGTTTGGCACCTGCCATTCAGGGGTTCTTCAGTGGTGTGAACACAGTTGCGACCACGCCGCAGTCGCAAGCGGGACGGCAGACGATGTTGAGCAGCGCTCAGGTGCTGGTCTCTCGCTTCCAGGCGCTGGGTCAGCGCATGGCGGATGTCAGTGCCGGCTTGAACAGCCAGATCACCACCAGCGTGGCAGCCATTAATGGCTATGCGCAACAGATCGCGGCCTTGAATGACAGCATCGTGCTGGCACAAGGGACATCGGGGGGGATGACGGCCAATGATCTGCTCGACCAGCGCGACCAGCTCATCACCCAGTTGAACGTCGAGATCAAGGCCACGGTCCTCAAGCAGACCGATGGCAGCTACAACGTATTCATCGGCAACGGTCAGGCCTTGGTGGTCGGCTCCGGTGCCTACACCTTGCAGGCAGCACAGAATCAACAGGATGCCTCAAGGCTGGACTTGGCCTACAGTTCGAATGGGCAGGTGATACGTCTGCCGCAAAGCGCGATTCAGGGTGGCAAACTGGGCGGGCTGATGAACTTCCGCACGCAGACACTGGATGCGACGCAGAACTCCCTGGGCCGACTGGCCATCGGGATGGCGAGCAATTTCAATGCTCAGCACCAGTTGGGACTGGATGCCAACGGAGCGCTGGGTGGCAACTTCTTCAATGTGCCCGTACCCAGCGTAGCTCCATCGGTCGTCAACGCCGGAACGGGGGCTGTCAGTGCCACCATCGCGAATGTGGCTGCACTGACGACCAGCGATTACCAGCTGATCTTCAACGGCGGTACCAGTTACAGCGTGTTGCGTATGTCCGACAACACACTGACCAATTTCCCGGCAGGGTTGCCGCAGACTGTCGATGGCGTGACATTTGCGCTGACTGGTGGTGCCCCCGTCGCCGGAGATACCTTCCTGATTCGCCCGACCGCGAGCGGGGCGGGCAGTATCAGTCTGGCAATCTCGAATACGAACCTTATCGCTGCCGCCTCGCCCGTGCGTTCCGGTGCCGCTCTGGCCAATACCGGTTCGGGAGCGATCAGCTCTGCCACGGTGAACGCCACCCCGGTCTTGGCCAATCCTGCTCATCCTGCCACTGACCTGAACCTGCAGCAGCCGGTCACGATAACGTTCAACAATCCCCCGACCACGTTCAATGTGGCAGGGGTCGGGGTTCCCTTGCCGGGTACCAATATCCCGTTCACGGCAGGTGCGGCCATCACCTACAATGGCTGGACGGTGAGTATCTCGGGTGCACCCAATGCCGGCGACGTGTTCTCGGTGGGGACCAACACGCTGTCTACCGCCGACGGGAGCAATGCCTTGCTGCTGGCGGGGTTGCAGACTCGCCCCAACTTGTCCAACAGTACCGCCAGCTACGAGGGAGCTTACGCGCAATTGGTTGGTGAGGTGGGCAACAAGACCCGGGAGCTGAAAGTGACCAGTCAGGCCCAGACCACACTGGTGAACAATACGATACAGCAGCAGCAATCCATCTCAGGAGTCAATCTGGATGAAGAGGCGGCCAACCTGATGCGTTTTCAGCGGGCCTATCAGGCTGCGGGACAAGCGATCAAGGTCGCCAACACCATGTTCGATACCTTGCTGTCACTGAGATAAGAGGTGATGTCATGAGAATCAGTACCAGTTCCATCTACGACAGTAACGTGGCCTTGCTGAACCAGCAGCAGTCCAAGTTGTTCCAGACCCAGCAGCAAGTGGCTACCGGGCGACGCATGATCACGCCGGCAGACGATCCGGCTGCGGCGGCGCGGGCGCTGGAGGTCGGTCAGTCCGATGCCATGAACACGCAGTATGGGACGAACCGGACCTCGGCGATCAATACCCTTGCGCTGGTCGATGGGGCGTTGCAGAACGTAGGCAACATCTATCAGAGTATGCGTTCTGTGGTCACGGCTGCGGGTAATACAGTGCTGTCCAATGCCGAACGTCAAGCCATGGCCAGTGACCTGTCCGGTCAGCTGCAAGAGTTGCTCGGGCAGGCCAACAGCACCGATGGTGCGGGCACCTACCTGTTCTCCGGGTTCCAGGGAGCGAGCATCCCCTTCGTCAATACTGCGACCGGAGTCCAGTATTTCGGCGATGACGGGCAACGGCTGGTCCAGGTGAGCGCTTCGCGCCAGTTGGCTTCCACCGATCCAGGTTCCGACATTTTCATGCGTATCAAGAACGGGAACGATACGATCTCGCTTGCACCGTCGGTAGCGAACACCGGATCCGGGGTCGCCAATGCCGGTCAAGTTACCAACCCGGCTTTGTTGACAGGAGCCAACTACCAGATTGCGTTCACCGTGGCGGCAGGGGTGACGAGCTACTCCGTCACCAATACCACGGCAGTCCCGCCGACCCAGGTGTTGCCAGCGTTGCCGGCGACCGGGTTGCCTTACGTCAGCGGCCAGGCCATTGCGTTCGACGGCTTGCAGGTGAGCGTCTCGGGGGCTCCGGCGAATGGTGATACTTTTACGGTCGCTCCAAGTACCAACCAGAGCGTGTTTCAGACCTTGACCAATCTCATCAATGCACTGAAGCAACCGGTGGTCCCCGGTGTGCCCGCCACCTCGGCGGCGGTTAGCCAGAGCGTGGCCGACACGTTGAGCGGTCTGGACAATGCATTGAACAAGGTGCTGACCGTGCGTGCCTCGGTGGGTGCGCGCATGAATGAGGCCGACTCGCTCAAGGCCAGTGGCGATAGTCTGGCCTTGCAGTTCCAGCAGACGCTTTCCCAGTTGCAGGATCTCGATTACAACAAGGCGATGAGCGACCTGAGTCAGCAGCAGCTTTCGCTGCAGGCCGCGCAGAAATCCTTCGTCCAGGTGTCCGGATTGTCGCTGTTCAGCTACATGTGATCCGGCCTGGCTGACACAGGGACGCACCGCGAGGTGCGTCCTTTGTGTTTTCGGAGGGTATGCAGAGCGGTTTAACTTGATACAATCCACCTCCAGCAAATGAACGTAATTACTGATTGGAGACTGTTTCAATGACCGCACTCACCCCGCTGAGAACCATTCCGCAAGGCAACCTGTTTCGCCAGGGGGATGTCTTTGTGCTCTTCGGCGAGTTGTTTGGCCGGGGGTATGCCAATGGCTTGATCAACGAAGCACGCAAGGCCGGTATGACCATCATCGGCGTGACCGTGGGTCGGCGCGACGAGAACAACGCCTTGCGCGCATTGACCGATGAGGAACTGGCTGTGGCCGAAGCCAATCTGGGCGGCCGCATCATCAATGTGCCGCTGATGGCCGGTTTCGATCTGGATGCCCCGGCAGGTGAGCTGACCCCCACAGACATGATCGCGGACATGTCGCTCAAGAGCTGGCAGACGGATAAGCTCGACTGGGCGCACATCGAGAAGTGCCGCGAGGTCGGGGTCAGCCGATTCAAGAACTCGGTCGCGCAAGTGATGGCTGAGCTTGATCGCCGGATCCCCGATGGCAGCAATGTCTTTTTCGCGCACACCATGGCTGGCGGCATCCCCAAGGTGAAGGTGTTCCTCGCCATCGCCAACCGCATCTACAAGGGACGCGGCGAGCGCTTCATGTCCACGCGCGCGCTGCTGGATAGCGACTTGGGGAAGCTGATCCTCAAGAACTTCGATGAAGTGACGGCCAATACCTTTCAGTATCTGATCGAGGGCAGCGCTGCGATCCGGGCCCGCGTCGAACAGACCGGCGGGCAGGTGCGTTACACCGCCTACGGTTACCACGGCACCGAGATCCTGCTCGATGGCGAGTACCAGTGGCAGACTTACACCAGCTATACCCAAGGTCAGGCCAAGATGCGTCTGGAGCGCATCGCCGAGGCGGCCTGGGAGCAGGGGGTCAAGGCAACCGTCTATAACTGCCCGGAGATACGCACCAACTCTTCGGATATCTTCGTCGGGGTCGAACTTTCCCTGTTCCCCTTGCTGTTCGCTTTGCGCAAGGAGTGTGATGGCCCTTGGGTCGAGGCACAATGGCAGGCTTGCCGTGAGCTGTTGCAGGAGGGGACCTCGCTGGAGGCGTTGCTGCAAAGGATAGATGATTACAACGCCAACGATGTGATGAAGTCATTCCGCAACTATGCGGCCTGGCCGATGGACAATTCCGAGGCACTGGCGAATCTGATGATAGGTACCTCGGAAGAGATCACCCAGATGCACAAGGATCGCAAGGCGTTGGTCACCGACCACCTGAGTGCGCTGGTGCTGGAAGGTACCGGACCACTGATGTTCCGCGAAACCTCGCAGCCTTCGGCTCCCGTGTTGTGGCTGAGCCATGACATCATCGCCAAACAACTCTGCCTGTTGCACGCCTGACAGAACCGGCGGTTGATCATGCGCGGCCCGAGGTCACCGTCGATCAGATGCTCCAGCCACTGGCCCGAACTGCGTCGAGGGGCATGATGGCGCGTTTGGTAAAAGGGGTGGCGGTGCTACTGATTGTCCTCTATCCCGTGTTGTTGCACACCTTCCTGCTCAAGGAAGGGATGGCGACATCCCACCTGTTATTGGTGTTCATGCCGTTGCTGTGTGTCGCAGGCTGGGCGATATTGCGGTCGGTCGGTAAGGCATGGTGGCCCTTGGTGGGGGCGCTGCTGCTGGGAGGCGTGTACTTCTTCGTCAGCGGCGATCATGGCCGTGTCGGTCTGTTGGCAATCAACGGCCTATCCCATGCCACACTCAACCTGTTCCTGCTCTGGCTGTTCGGCCGCACCTTGCTGCCGGGACGCGAACCGCTGATCACCCAGATATCGCGACGGGTGAACGGCCAGTTGTATCCCGAGGTGGTTGGCTATACGCGAGGGGTCACCCTGGCATGGTGTGGATATTTTTGTCTGCAAGTGCTGGTGTCGCTGTTGCTGTACCTTTTTGCCTCGTTGGCCAGTTGGTCGTTCTTCATCAACGTGCTGAACCTGCCCTTGCTGGTGCTCATGTTCGTCGTTGAGAAAGCCTATCGGACAGCACGTTTCCCAGATCACCCCAATACTTCCATACTGAAAGCGATCGAGGTGTATTCCCGGGATTTCGCCGCTCCCCGGAACGTGGACCGTGGCTACTAGTTCCGGTATGACAAAGATCCCTCTGGTCAGTCACGCCTCACCCGCAAGCGTATTCGCGTACCGAGGGGGCGAGTGTATCTCGGTCGCTCGGTTTCTCCAGGATGTGGCGGCTTTGGCCCAGGCTCTGCCGGACAGACGCTATATCCTGAACCTGTGTACTGACCGCTATCACTTCGCTGTCGGGTTTGCCGCAGCCCTGTTGCGCGGCCAGATCAGTCTGTTACCGCCCAATTACACCCCGAGTCTGGTCGAGCGCCTGAGACTTTGCTATCCCGGCATGTACTGTCTGGCCGAGGGGGCCGTGGATTTCCAGGGGGTAGAGGTCATCCCGTTTCCGCTGGTGCTGGAGCCGCAGGCTATCGGGGGGGATATCGGCTCTGTGCCGCAAGAACAATGTGCCGCACTGGTCTTCACCTCCGGCTCGACCGGCGATCCGGTAGCGCATCCCAAATCCTGGGGTGGCTTGTGTATGGGCGCACTGGCCGAGGCGGAGAGTCTGGGCTTGCGCCCGGATTCCGGGGTGGCGCTTGTGGGCACGGTCCCGGCGCAGCATATGTATGGGCTGGAGTCGTGCATGTTGCTGGCCATGCAGAACGGGCTGGCCATGGTGGCCGAAAGGCCGTTCTATCCGGCAGATATTCGCGAACGGCTGGAACAGTTGCCCGTGCCGCGCTGTCTGGTCACCACGCCTATCCATCTGCGCACCCTGTTGGCTGAGCCCGGCATCCTGCCCGAGCTTGAGTTCGTGCTGTGTGCCACTGCTCCGCTCGCGCTTGAGCTGGCCGAAATCGCCGAAGCGCGCTTTGCCGCGCCCCTGTACGAGATCTACGGTTGTACCGAAGCCGGCATGGTCGCCAGTCGGCGGACGACAGCGGGAGCAGAGTGGCAGCTGATGTCCGGTCTGGAGATGGCGCAGGTCGGGGAAACTTGCCAGGTATGGGGCGGCCATGTCGGGCTGGCGGCGACACTCAGCGATGTGATCCAGCAGAGCGACGCGCGTACATTCAGTCTGCACGGGCGCACGGCCGATCTGGTCAATATCGCCGGCAAGCGGACTTCGCTGGCCAGCCTGAACCACCAGCTCAACCAGATTCCCGGGGTGCTGGACGGCGTGTTCTTTGTGCACGACGACCGGGGCGATGGCGCAATGGCGCGTCCGCAGGCCTTTGTCGTAGCTCCCGGACTGGCTAGCGAAGACATACTCGGTGCCTTGCGCAAGACCATAGATGCGGTGTTCCTGCCCAGACCGCTGCATTTTGTCGAGGCCTTGCCCCGTAATTCGACGGGCAAGCTGACGCGCGATTCGCTCCTGCAACTGGTGCAACGGTACGCCAAGCATGAATAGGATGACGTTATCGGTCAGGGCCGACCATCCGACGGCAGCCGGACATTTTCCGGGGAACCCCATCCTGCCCGGGGCGCTGTTGCTGGCTGAGGTGGTGCACCTGATCGCGGCGGAGATCGGCATCGGTCATGCCGTGTACGAGGTCCGGGCGGCCAAGTTCCTGCGTCCGGTACGTCCCGGCGACCAGGTCAGCATCGAATATGCGCGCTCTGGCGCGACTGGGTTCGATTTCCATTGCAGCGTTGCGGGGACGCGAGTGCTGGCGGGGGCGTGCAGTGCAGCGGTCGACGCATAGCGAGAGTGCAGGTCAAGCCGCCCCGGCTTGGGTGGCCCGGCCTGAGCGCAGCAACCAATGGGCCTTGCGCTGTATTGTCTGGGTCGCGCTCACCTTGGGACGCTCTGCCGCGCGCGCCTTCCTGTACCCCATCAGCCTGTATTTCCTGCTGTTCGCGGGTGAGGCGCGGCGGGCCTCCAAGCACTATCTGCGCAGAGTTCTGGGGCGCGAGCCCGGCATCGCGGACGGCTTCCGGCATATCCACACGTTTGCTTCGACCATACTCGATCGCGTCTTCCTGCTGAACGGTCGCTTCGACATGTTCGAGGTGCACGCGCACCTGGATGAGACCGCGCGTACCTTGCTGGAACAACGCCGGGGATGCATCCTGCTCGGTGCGCACTTCGGCAGCTTCGAGATCACGCGCGCCTATGCCCATGAGGTGCAGGGGCCGCCGGCCAGTGTGGTGATGTACGAGGAGAATGCGCGCAAGCTGAACGCCGTCCTGAAAGCCATCAATCCGGCGCTGGCCCAGCAGGTGATCGGGCTGGGCAAGGTCGACTCCATGCTCAAGGTTGAGCAGGCGCTGCAGCGTGGAGAGTTCATCGGCATCCTCGCCGACCGTGGGCTGGAGCAGGGTGGTGCGAGCGAGACGTGCGATTTTCTGGGTGCCCCTGCACGTTTTCCGACCGGCCCCCTGCGCATGGCCTGCATGCTGAAGAGTCCGGTACTACTGATGGCGGGCATCTACCGGGGCGGCAATCGCTACGATCTGCATTTCGAGCTGCTGGTAGACATGAGCGAGTCGTCCGCAGGTGGTCGCGCCGAGATGATGCGCACGGCCCTGCACAAATATGTGGCTGCGGTCGAACAGCATTGCCGCAATGCACCCTATAACTGGTTCAACTTTTACGATTTCTGGAAGTGATGATGCGCACTTGGCTCTTGTTGCTGTGGTGTCTCCCCGGCTGGTGCAGCGCGGCGGCGGGATGGGACGTCAACCAGTTGATGAGCGGGTTGGCCCAGGTCAAGGAATCGCGGGGGAGGTTCGTCGAGAGCAAGACCCTGAGTGTGCTCAACCGCCCGCTGGAATCTTCCGGCACCTTGCTGTTCCAGGCTCCCGGCCATCTGGAGAAGCGCACCCGCCTGCCCAGGGAAGAGACGCTGGTGCTGGACCAGGGGGTGCTCACCATAGACAGCCCGGCGCGCAACGTCAAACGCACGCTGGTGTTGCAGGAGTATCCGGCAATATGGGCCATCGTCGAAAGCATACGCTCCACCCTGGCAGGTGACTTGCCCACATTGGAACGCTTCTACACGGTAGAGCTGAAAGGGGAGGCGGCCCGCTGGACGATGAGACTGTTGCCGCTGGAACGCAGGACGCGCGAAGTGATACGCGAGATACGCATCACCGGACGCGGGCATCATATCGACAGCATAGAGACCAGGGAATCCAACGGCGATCACGCGCTGATGAAGATCGTCGAGGTCGCACCTTGACCCTGCGCCGCTCCCTGACTGTGACGGTCTGGCTGGGATTCCTGGCCGCATGTGTGTTCGTCATCGGTCGTTCCACCTTCAACGCCGACATGTCCGCCTTCCTCCCCAAGTCGCCCACGCCGCAGCAAAAGGTCATGGTCGACCAGTTGCGCGACGGTGTCGTCTCCCGTTTGATCCTGGTCGGACTCGATGGTGCGTCCGTGCCGCAACTGGCGCGGATCAGCCAGGGCATGCGCGCCCGGCTGAGTGCCGATCCCGAGCTGGTGATGGTGAGCAATGGCGAGCGCGTCGGCTTCGAGCGCGACTTCGAGCTGCTGTGGCGCAACCGCTATCTGCTGAGCGATGCCGTGGCACCCGGGCGTTTCGGGGTGGACGGACTGCGTTCCAGTCTCTCGGCCTATCTGGACCTGCTGTCCACCCCCATGAGCGGCATGGCGCAACAGGTCTTGCCGCAAGACCCCAGCGGCGAGCTGATCCATCTGCTGGAAGGCATGGAAGGGCAGGGGCATCCCCTGAAGCAGGAGGAGGTATGGTTCTCCCGTGACGGGCAACGCGCCATGTTGCTGGTGCAGACCCGGGGCGCGGGTTCCGACATCGATGCCCAGGAGCGCGCCATGCACCACATCCAGAGCGCGTTCGATGCGGCCACGCAGCAGGAACGGGTGAGCACTGCGCGCGTGCAGATGACCGGCCCCGGCGTGTTCTCGGTGCAATCGCGCGCCTCCATCAGCGACGATGCCTGGCGCTTGTCGCTCATCGCCACCGTGCTGGTGGCAAGCATGTTGCTGTTCATCTACCGTTCGATGCGAGTGCTGCTGATGGGGCTGTTCCCGGTCACCAGCGGCGCGCTGGCGGGCGTGGCAGCAGTGAGTCTGGTCTTCGGTTCGGTGCACGGCATCACGCTGGGGTTCGGGGTGACCCTGATCGGCGAGGGCGTGGATTACGCCATCTATCTGTTCACCCAGATGGGCCGGAAAGATACGCCTCAGTCCACCTTGCAGCGTATCTGGCCGACCTTGCGCCTGGGTGTGCTGACTTCCATCTGCGGTTTCAGCGCGATGCTGTTCTCCAGCTTCACGGGGCTGGCACAGCTGGGGCTGTTCTCCATCTCGGGCCTGCTGGTGGCCGTGGCCACCACCCGCTGGGTGCTGCCTGGGTGGCTGCCCGCCGGGTTCTCGGTGCTGCCATCGGAACGCTTCAGTCGTACCTTGATGATGGCCGTCCGCTATGCGCCACGAGCACGTCCGTTGCTGCTCGTACTGGTGGCTGCTGCGGTGCTGTCACTGGTGCAGCGCGATGCACTGTGGAACGACAGTCTGGCGAGCATGAGCCCGGTGTCCAGGGAGCTGCAGGCGCTGGACCAGCAACTGCGCGACGATATGGGCGCGCCCGATGTGCGCTACCTGCTGGTGACTCATGGCGACACCCTGGAAGAGGTGTTGCAGCGCAGCGAGGATGCGGCGGCGCTGCTGCAGACCCAGGTGGGACTGGGCCGCCTGGCCGGTGTCGACACCCCGCCCTTGCCCAGTCGGCGCAGGCAGGCGGCGCGGCAGGCGGCCTTGCCGGAGCCGGATCAGGCCGCCGCCGACCTGCGTCTGGCCCTGCGTGACTTGCCGTACCGCAGCGAGACGTTCGCCCAATTCCCGCAGGAGATCGCGCAGGCAAAACGGCAGCCGCTGCTGGATGCCGCACAGTTGCAGGGCAGCAGCCTGGGCCTGAAGCTGGATTCCTTCCTGCGGCACGATGCCACAGGCTGGTCCTTGCTGCTGCCGCTGCATGGCGTGCAGGATGCGCCCGCCATCGAACAAGAGATGCAGCGCGCCTTTGCCGCGCAGTTCACCCTGCTCGACATGAAACGTGAGACCGAGCAGATGTTCCACGACTACCGCCGCGAGGCGACGCAGAACGCCCTGCTCGGAGTGCTGGCCATCGTCGCCCTGTTGTCGCTCAGCCTGCGCTCCGTACGCCGGGTGCTGGATGTCGCACTGCCCTTGCTGGCGGCGGTCATCGTGGTGTCTGCGCTCCTGTTGCTGGGTGGGAAGGGGCTGTCCATCTTCCATCTGGTCGGCTTGCTGCTGGTGGTGGCGGTCGGCTCCAACTACTCCCTGTTCTTCGAGAGCCGCTGCGGCTCCAGTCAGGAGCGGGAACGCACCATCACCTCGCTGGTGTTCGCCAATGCCTCGACGGTGCTGGGCTTCGGCTTGCTGTCGTTCTCGCAGGCCCCGGTATTGAGCGCCATAGGCACCACCGTAGCCGGCGGCGCGGTGTTGAGCCTGATCTTTTCCGCTGTGTTGATCTCAAGGAATGAGGAATGAGTACTTCGACGTTGCTGCAATCGACCACACACCAGAACGAGGCCCTGCTGTTCTTCACCTTGTTGCAACTGGTCATCATCGTCATCATGGGGCGCGTCGGGGGCGAGCTGGCGGTGCGGGTCGCCCAGTCGCGGGCGGTGGGCGAGATCATCATCGGGATCTTGCTCGGGCCCTCACTGTTCGGCTGGCTGGCTCCCGATCTGTTCCAGTTCGTGTTCAAGTCGAGTTCGCCGCAACCCATGTTCATCCTGAGCCAGATCGGCCTGGTGTTGCTGATGTTCCAGATCGGCCTGGAGTTCGACTTCTCGCACCTGACGGCGAAGAACAACCGCCATTCGGTATGGAGCATCGCCGCTGTGGGGATCGCGCTGCCGTTCGCACTGGGCTTCATGTTCGGCTTTTACACGGCGCCGCTACTTTCGCCGCAGGCCGGGCGACTTGCCTCGGGGCTGTTCGTGGCGACCGCGTTCTCGATCACGGCTTTGCCCATTTTGGGGCGCATCATGATTGAATTCGGGATGACGCGGACCAAGCTCGGGGTGATCGCGATCAGCGTCGCCGCCATCACGGACGTGGTCGGCTGGCTGCTGCTGGCCGTCGTGACGGCGGTTTCCCTGTCCGACTTCTCGGTCGCCGGTTTCGCGCAGACCCTGGGCTTGCTGGCACTGTATGTGGTGCTGAGCTGGTGGGTGGTGCGCCCGTTGCTGCATAGTGCGATCAAGCGCTCCGTGGTGACCGAACACCGCTTCTCCGACAACCTGATGGGCTTGCTCATCGCGACCATCTTCATCTCGGCCATGCTGACTTACAAGATTGGCATCTTCGCGATCTTCGGCGGTTTCATGATGGGCGTGTTGCTGCATGACCAGCACGACGTGGTGCAAGCCTGGCGCAAGAAAGTAGGCGAGTTCGTGACGGTCTTCTTCCTGCCCATCTTCTTCACCTACACCGGCCTGCGCACCAATGTCGGCAGTCTGGACAGCTGGGCGCTGTGGGGCTGGTGCGGCCTGCTCATCACCTTGGCCACGGCGGGCAAGCTGGGCGGTTGCTATCTTGCCGCGCGCTGGTCCGGCCTGAATCACCATGAGTCGAAAGTGATGGGCATCATGATGAACACGCGCGCGCTGATGGAACTGATCATCATCAACGTCGGCTACGACCTGGGCGTGATCTCGCAGAACGTGTTTACCATGCTGGTGCTGATGGCGATATTCAGCACGGTGATCACGACTCCGGCGCTGCGCCGTTGGTTGCCCCAGGTCGGCATGTCCATTACAATCAAAAGGGGATAGTCGGGGCGGCAGGCCCTTCCCGGAGTCGCTTCCCTGCCTTTCCCGAGAGTCGTACGAATGAGAGGATTGTCATGACCGAGCCAGAGAGCTCATGCGAGGTGCTGGTTATCGGCGGGGGGCCTGCCGGTTCCACCATCGCAGCTTTGCTGGCGCAGCGCGGGCGTGATGTCCTGATGCTGGAAAAGTCCAGACATCCTCGCTTCCACATCGGTGAGTCGCTGTTGCCCATGAACATGCCTCTGTTCGAGCAGCTCGGGGTGGGCGAGGAGATGAAGCGCATCGGCATCGTGAAGCGTGGTGCCGAGTTCGTCTCGCCCAGTCACGGCACGGCGGTGATGATCGACTTCAACGATGCCTGGGACAACACCCATGCCACAGCGTATCAGGTGCGCCGCGACGAGTTCGACGAGGTCCTGTTCCGCAATGCCGCCGCGAAAGGCGCGCGGGTGGTCGAAGAGTGCAAGGTCACGGGGATCGAGTTCCTCGCCGATGCGGGCGCGCGGGTGACCACGGTCGACAAGGCCGGACAGTCGCAACGGATACAGGCCAGATTCGTGGTCGATGCCTCGGGCCGGGACACCTTTCTGTCGCGCCATTTTGGCATGAAGCATCGCAACAAGAAGCACAACAGCGCCGCCATCTTCGGGCACTTCGCCGGTGCCCGTCGTCTGGAGGGCGAGGTAGAAGGGAATATCAGCATTTTCTGGTTCGAGCATGGCTGGTTCTGGTTCATCCCGCTGGCGGACGGCAATACCAGCATAGGCGCGACCTGCTGGCCGTATTACATGAAGACGCGCCAGACCGATACCCGGCAGTTCCTGCTCGACACCATCGCCCTGTGTCCGGAGCTGGTCGAGCGCCTGAAGGACGCCACCCTAGTGTCCAAGGTCACGGCCACAGGTAACTTTTCCTACCTGTCCGAGCGTTCCTCCGGTACCAACTACATCCTGCTGGGGGATGCGTTCGCGTTCATCGATCCGGTGTTTTCCTCGGGCGTGTTCCTGGCGATGAACAGTGCCTTCGCCGGTGCGGATGCGGTCGAAGCGTGCCTGAACCAGCCGCGACAGGCGGCCCGCGTGCTGAAGCAGTTTGACAAAGTCATGACACACGGCCCCAAGGTGTTCTCCTGGTTCATCTACCGTATCACGACCCCCGCTATGCGTGATCTGCTGATGTATCAGGGGGCGGAGAGCAAGATCAAGAAGGCCCTGATCTCGGTGCTGATCGGGGACGTGTTCAGCAAGAAAGGTTATGCGTTCTGGTTACTCATGTTCAAGGTGATGTACTACTGGCTGAGTCTGTCCGATCCGAAAGGCAGTCTGATGGCCTGGCGCAGGCGCAGGCGTTCGATACGTGCGGTGGATGAAATGGATGTGGTCGTCTGATGAGTGAGATGGGATTCGGACAGGACTATTTGTCCCCGGTCGGGATAGAGGCTTACCTGCGCAGGAATCAGGGGCATGTGCTGGGCGTGATCGGTTTCGGTCGCCCGGTCGATTTGCCACCCACATCATGCACCCCGCTCTGGGTGGACATCCCCGTGCTGGGGGGAGCCGACACCAGCCTGGAAGTCTGGGTTAGCGATGCGGCGGTGAGTCCGTGCGATCACGACGGTATTCATGGCAGCAGCGACGGTACGGTGCTGTTCGGCAGTGTGACCTTGGCGCAGCATGCCGGCGAGACCATGCAGAGCCTAGCCAATCAGGCCTACTCGCGCATCTTCAGCTTTCTGGATCACCATGGCTTTTCGCACCTGTTGCGAGTCTGGCATTACTTTCCTCAGATCAATGATGACGAGCATGGTCTGGAGCGCTATCGCGGCTTCAATGTGGGCAGGCACGAGGCATTTGTGGCGCATGGACGCAGCATCAGCGAGGAAAGTGTGCCGGCGGCGAGCGCTCTGGGCAGCAATAGCGGCTCGTTGACCATCTACTTCATGGCGGCCAGGCAGCCCGGCAAGGCGGTGGAGAATCCGCGCCAGATCAGCGCCTACCACTACCCGCAACTGTTCGGTCCGCGCAGCCCGATCTTCGTGAGGGCGCTGTCGGCGACCCTGGCTGGGCAGCATTGTTTCTTCATCTCCGGCACGGCCAGCATCGTCGGTTACGAGACCGTGCATCACGGAGATGCCGAGAAGCAGGCGGCGGAAACCCTGTTGAACATCCGCACCCTGTTGCAGCAAACCCCGCATTACCAGCCCGCGCAGGGCCGCATGCTGCTCAAGGTCTACCTGCGCCACGAGGAGTATTGGGAGATGGTGGCGACCAAGGTCAGGGCCGAGTTCGGCGATCAGGTCAAAGTGGTGTATCTGCATTCCAATATTTGTCGCTCGGATCTGTTGCTGGAGATCGAGGGCGCGTATTTCAACGAGGTCGAGGTGTCCGATGAGTAGCATCAAACGCATCATTTTGGCGGGACTGGCGCTGATCGCCGCACCGCTGGTCCAGGCTCAGCCCGAGATGAAGCCCCAATGGGAGGTCGGAGCCGGTTTCGCCGCGATCGACTTTCCCATCTATCGCGGTGCGTCCGAGCATCGCTCGTATCTGTTGCCGGTGCCGTACTTCATCTATCGGGGCGATGTCGTTCAGATCAACCGTGAGCGCATCCGTGGGCTCATTTTCCGCAAAGACCGGGTGGAGATGGATGTCAGCGTGAATGGCTCGGTGCCTGCCAACAGCAACGATTCCATCGCGCGCCGGGGGATGCCCAACCTCGATCCCACATTCGAGATCGGCCCTTCGCTCAACACCCATCTCTACTATTCCGAAGACAAGAAGACCACGTTCGACATCCGTATGCCGCTGCGCACGGTGGTGGCCAGCAACTTCAAGCGGTTCAAGCATGTCGGCTGGCTGTTCCAGCCGCAACTGAATTTCGACGTGCGTGATATCTCGGGCAATGGCTGGAATCTCGGTGTGGTCGGCGGCCTGATCTACTCCGACAAGAACTATCACTCGTACTTCTACGATGTCGCGCCGCAGTATGTGACGGCGAGCAGACCGGCTTATACCGCCAATGGCGGCTATTCCGGTACCCAGTTCATCCTTGCCCTGAACAAGCGCTATCCGGAGCACTGGGTGGGCGGCTTCATGAAATGGGACGACCTGAGCGGCGCGACCTTCGTGAACAGCCCGCTGGTGACCAGCAAGCAATATTTCACGGTCGGCTTTGCCGTCACCTGGATGCTGGATCACTCCGACACGATGGTGGAAGTGAACAACGATTAACCGGATTTCGTGATTTCTCGCGCCCCTAAGGGCGCTATCTCGTAGTCACTCTGGAAAGCTGGCAGACGATGTGGGTTTGGCGACAACTGAGATCTCTCTATGAATACATCGTGTTATATGGCGGTTTGCTGTTCTTCGCGCTGATCTGTCTGGCATGGAGCCTGCCCGCAGGCGTGTTTCGGCATCTGTTGCCACAGAAGCGGGGCGCTCGCATCGGGCAATACGTCATCATGCTGGTGTTCCGTCTCTACCTTGCCGTGGTGCGGGCCAGCGGTCTGGTCAAGCTTGACCTGCGTGCACTCGATGCCTTGCGCGGTGAGCCGCTCATCATCACCACCAACCACCCGGCACTCATCGACGTGGTGCTGATCGGCTCGCGCCTGCCGCGCATCGTGTGTGTGCTGAAAGCGGCCTTGCTGGACAATCCATTGCTCGGCGGCGGAGCCAGCATGGCGGGTTATATCCGCAACGATTCGACCGGCAACCTGATCCGCCGCTCCGCCGAAGCGACGCGCGGCGGCAGCCAGCTGCTGATCTTTCCCGAAGGTACGCGCACGGTGACCGAGCCGATCAACCCGTTCAAGGGCGGCTTCGGTCTGGTCGCGCTGAAGGCGGGCGTGCCGGTGCAGACCGTGTTCATCGAGACCAACAGCCCGTTTCTGGGCAAGCACTGGCCGTTGTTGAAAAAACCGGAGTTCCCGCTGGTGTACCGGGTGACTCTGGGCAAGCGTTTCGAGGTCAAGGGCGATGTCAAAACCTTCGTGGCCGACCTTGAGGACTATTACCGCAGCGAGTTGCTGGCGCGCAAACATAAGTGACACGCATGACTATGGTATCTACCACGCATCTGGTCCTCATCCCCAGTTACAACACCGGCGCGGCACTCCGGCCCACGGTCAGCGCGGCCCGCGCGCAGTGGGCTCCGGTGTGGGTGGTCGTCGATGGCAGTGACGATGGCAGCGAGCAGGAGATACTGCGCATGGCGCAGGAGGATGCGCAGCTCCGGGTCATCGTGCTGGAGCGCAACCAGGGCAAGGGCGCTGCGGTCCTGGCCGGGGTGCAGGAAGCGATCCGGCTGGGCTACACGCACGTGCTGACCATGGATTCGGACGGCCAGCATCCAGCGGAGAAGATCCCCGAGTTCATGGCGGCCTCCATGCTGGATGCCAACGCGCTGGTGTTGGGCGTGCCGGTGTTCGATGCCAGCGCCCCGGCCTTGCGGGTGCGCGGGCGCAAGGTCTCCAACTGGTGGGCGAATCTGGAGACTTTGTGGCAGGGCATCGGCGACTCACTGTACGGCTTCCGTGTCTATCCCGCGCACCTGCTGCGCGACGTGATGGTGGGGAGCCGCTGGATGCGTCACTTCGACTTCGACCCGGAAGCGGCGGTGCGCCTGTGTTGGCACGGCGCGCGTCCGGTCAATATCCAGGCCCCGGTCAAATACCTGCGCCCGGACGAGGGCGGCGTATCGCATTTCAACTACCTGCGCGACAACGTGCTGCTCACCGGGATGCACTTGCGCCTGTTCGCCGGGTTCATCCTGCGCCTGCCGCTGCTGGTCTGGCGCAAGTGCTTCTAACCTGATCATTCGTTTCGGCGACAGATCGACATGCGCATCACTTTCGTCCACCCCGCCGGTTTCAACTTTGTACCCGGCCAGCCAGACTTCTCGGTACTGGCCAACCGCATGCCGCCCATCGGCATCCTGTCGCTGGCGGCCTGGCTGGACAAGCATGGCCATACCACTTTTGTGCATGACTGCCTCGGTCCGTACGCCCCGCCGACGATAGAGGAGAACGCTGAGATCATTCTCGCGACCGACCCCGAGATGGTCGGCTTTTCTACCACCACTTCCGGCTTCATGGATGCGGTGGACATGGCGCAATACATCAAGCGCCAGCGTCCTGACATCAAGATCCTGTTCGGCAACGTGCATGTGTCGTCCATAGGCGCGCCGCTGCTGGAACATTTCCCCGAGATCGACTACCTGTGCATAGGCGAAGGCGAGGGAGCGTTGCTGGATTACGCCAACGGCGTGCCGGTGGCGCAGATCTCCAACCTGGTCTACCGCGACGGCGACAAGGTCGTGTCCAACCCGCGCCGCAGCCGCATCCTGAACCTGGATGAGCTGCCGTTCCCTGCCTACGAGAAGCTGGAAGGCTTCCCCGAGGCTTACCACCTGCCGCTGTTCTCTTATGTGCAGAAACACGGCGCGACCATGATCACCTCGCGCGGCTGTCCCTACACCTGTTCGTTCTGCGACCGCACCGTGTTCGAGCGCCTGTACAAGGTCAACTCCGCGCAGTACATCTACGACCACATGAAGCACCTGCGCGACAGGTTCGGCGTGTATCACATCAATTTCTACGACGACCTGTTCACCGCGCAGAAGAAGCGCGTGTTCGACCTGTGCGAGCTGCTGATCAAGAATCCGCTGGGCATGCAGTTCAACTGCGCCATCCGCACCGGCCACACCTCGGACGAGATGCTGCAAAAGCTCAAGCAGGCGGGCGCGTTGATGGTGTCCATGGGCATCGAGTCCGCCGATCCGGCGATGATGGAGCGGCACAAGGCGGGCGTGACGCTGGAGGCGGTGAAGAAGACCGTGGAGCAGATCCATGCGGCGGGGCTGCGCGCCAAGGGGCTGTTCATCTTCGGCATGCCGGGCGAGACACCGGAGACCGTCAAGGTCACCAGCGACTTTATTCTGTCGCTCGATCTGGACGAGATGAATATGACCAAGTTCAGCCCGCTGTACGGCGCGCCGATCTGGGATGAGTGCGTGAGCGGAGAGGAGGGCGATTTCATCGAAGACTGGCGGCTGATGAACTGCCTCAACTTCGTGTTCCTGCCCAAGGGTTTCAAGTCGCGCGAGGAGATGGATGCGCTATACAACTGGCACATCCTGCGCTTCTATAACAGCAAGCGGTACCATCGCCGCTTCGCCAAGCGCCTGTGGCAGCATCGCTGGAGTCTGTGGCATCTGGTCAAGCACCTGCCGCGCGTGATTCAGGCGAACCGCTATTTCCAGTCCAACCAGCAGGAGCTGGAGGCGATCAGGCAGAATTTCCCCAAACACCCGCGCCAGCCAGTCAACCTGGTGCCGCTGCTGGGCGAGGAACTGTACGCCGACAAGGTGTCGACGGTCAAAGTGATCTTGCCCGGAAATCGTGCCCGAGTGGGTTGAGGGGGCGAGAGTTGTGGCACGAGTCGCTTGATCGGCAATGCCCTAATGTATAATGCCCGCCTTTCGAGACGGCTACAGGAGCAGGTATGCCAATTTATGAATATCGTTGTAGCAGTTGCGGCGCGCAGCGCGACGTGATGCAAAAGATGAGCGATGCGCCTCTTACCACATGCCCGGCATGTGGTCAGGAGGCGTTCGGCAAGCAGCTTTCCGCTGCCGGTCTGCAGTTCAAGGGCAGCGGTTATCATGCCGCCAGCGCCAGTGCGCCCCAGGCTGCGTGCGCGCCTTGTGCCTCGGCGGGCTCTTGTCCGATGGCAGGTGGTAACGCCTAGTGAAAAAATATCTGATCACCGGCTTGCTGGTGTGGGTGCCTCTGGGCATCACGCTGTGGGTGTTGAACTTCACCATCTCCACGCTCGACCAGAGTTTGCTGGTGATACCGGCTGCGCTGCAGCCGGATGTGTTGCTGGGCGTGCATATCCCCGGCCTGGGCGTGATCCTCACATTCGTGGTGGTGCTGTCCACCGGCGTGTTGGCGCGCAACGTGTTTGGCCAGCGTCTGCTGCATTGGGGCGACACCGCACTGGCGCGTATCCCCTTCGTGAGCAGCATCTACAAGGGGGTGAAGCAGGTCAGCGACACTTTGCTGTCGAGCAACGGCACCTCGTTCCGCAAGGTGTTACTGGTGCGCTATCCCCATCCGCAAGCCTGGTCGCTGGCGTTCCAGACCAATGTGCCGGGCGAGGTCTCGCGCCAACTGGCTGACGAGCACGTGGCCGTGTTCATCCCGACCACGCCCAGCCCGGTCAACGGATTCTATTTCTTCGTGCCCAAGGCCGAGACCATCGAGCTGGACATGAGCGTCGATGCGGCGCTGAAGGCCATTGTTTCCATGGGCGTGGTCGCCGCTGCGGAAGCCGCCGCCCCTAACCAAATTTCCTGAGATCATTCACTTGAACAGCACTATGCGTACTCATTATTGCGGACAACTCAACACCGCCCATCTGGGCAAGATCGTTACTCTGTGCGGCTGGGCGCATCGCCGCCGCGACCACGGCGGGGTGATCTTCATCGACATCCGCGACCGCGAAGGTCTGGCGCAGGTGGTGTGCGATCCGGATCGCCCGGAGATGTTTGCCGCCGCCGAATCGGTGCGCAACGAGTTTGTGCTGCGCGTCACCGGCAAGGTGCGCCGTCGCCCGGAAGGGACGGAGAATCCCAATCTGCCCAGCGGCGAAGTGGAACTGATCTGCCAGGAGCTGGAGATCCTCAATGCCGCTGTCACGCCGCCGTTCCAGCTGGACGACGAAAACCTGTCCGAGAACGTGCGCCTGACCCATCGCGTGATCGACCTGCGCCGCCCGCAGATGCAGAAGAACATGCGTCTGCGCTACCAGACTGCGCGCGCTTTCCGCCGCTTCCTCGACGACAAGGGCTTCATCGACATCGAAACGCCGATGCTCACCAAGTCCACGCCCGAGGGCGCTCGTGACTATCTGGTGCCGTCGCGCGTACATTCCGGCGAGTTCTTCGCTCTGCCGCAATCGCCGCAGCTGTTCAAGCAGATGCTGATGGTGGCCGGTTTCGACCGCTACTACCAGATCACCAAGTGCTTCCGCGACGAAGACCTGCGCGCCGACCGCCAGCCCGAGTTCACCCAGGTGGATATCGAAACCTCTTTCCTATCGGAAGAGGAGATCATGGGGCTGACCGAAGAGATGATCCGCACCGTGTTCAAGGAAGTGCTGGAGGTCAAACTGCCCAACCCCTTCCCGCGCATCACTTACGCCGAAGCCATGAGCCGCTTCGGTTCCGACAAGCCGGACATGCGCGTGACGCTGGAGATCACCGAAGTCACCGATGCGGTGCAGGACGTGGCGTTCAAGGTGTTCAGCGGCGTCGCGGCTTCCGGCGGTCGAGTGGCGGCGTTGCGCGTGCCCGGCGGGGCGACCTTCACCCGTGGCGAGATCGATGACTACACCAAGTTCGTCGGCATCTACGGCGCGAAAGGTCTGGCCTACATCAAGGTCAACGACGTGACCCAGTTGAACGAGACCGGCCTGCAATCGCCCATCGTCAAGAACCTGCACGAACAGGCGCTCAAGACCATCGTCGAGCGCACCGGCGCACAAAGCGGCGACATCATCTTCTTCGGCGCAGACAAGTCCAAGGTGGTCAACGACGCGCTGGGCGCACTGCGCAGCAAGATTGGCCACGAAAAGGGCTACACCAACGGCAAGGCTTGGGAGCCGATCTGGGTGGTCGATTTCCCCATGTTCGAATACGACGACGAAGCCAAGCGCTGGAGCGCCTGCCACCATCCCTTCACCAGCCCCAAGGACGAGCACATCGAATTCCTGGAAACCGATCCCGGCAAGTGCTTGGCCAAGGCCTACGACCTGGCGCTGAACGGTTGGGAGATCGGCGGCGGCTCGGTGCGTATCCACAAGGAAGAAGTGCAGAGCAAGGTGTTCCGCGCACTCAACATTGATGCCGAAGAAGCCCAACTCAAGTTCGGCTTCCTGCTCGACGCCCTGCAATACGGCGCGCCTCCCCACGGCGGCTTGGCCTTCGGTCTGGATCGCATCGTCACCATGATGACCGGTGCAGAATCCATCCGCGACGTGATCGCCTTCCCCAAGACGCAGCGTGCACAGTGTCTGCTGACACAAGCGCCGTCGGCGGTGGACGAAAAGCAGTTGCGCGAACTGCACATCCGCCTGCGCCAGCAAGTGCAGACCACGGTGGAAGTGGCGAAGGAGTAAGCTGCGGCTTAATTCGTTAGATGGCTCGATATTGGGTGCCACTATCCCTGTAGCGAAAGCCAAGCTGGTGGCGGCATGGATAGAAATACACCGAGAGTCACTGCTGGCGGATTGGGAGTTGGCCGTCAATGGCGAGGCCCCGTTCCCGATCGAGCCGCTGCGATAGGAGTGAGGGTGGAAACGGTAACGCAGGTGATCCCACGCAATGACTTTCATCTTGAGCTTGAGTTCAGCACAGGGGAGGCGCGCGTCTTCGATGCCCGCCCTTACCTCGATAAAGGAGCGTTCAGGCAGCTACATGACTTGGCTCGCTTCAAGCAAGCCTACGTTGCCTTTGATACGGTGTGTTGGCCAGGGAATCTGGATATCGCACCGGAAACACTTTATGACAGGTCAGTGCCACGCACCGAGTGAGGTGCGCCTCTTTAAGTCTCAGCCCTGACAAGGACTGCCTGAGTTTGCAGGCTGGCTGGAGTCAGCGAGTCCAGCGTGAGCTGGCGGGCGTGTTCGAGACGGGCATAGTTGCTCTGGGTGGAGCGCTGGTAAGCGGGGTCGTAGTGGCGGGTCAGCAGTTCTTCGACCAGCGTCGCCCAGTGACCTGTTTCGGCCAGCGTCTGCCAGTGCTGGATGGTCTGTTTGCCGTGCAATTCGGTGAGGTGGACGAGGTTCTCCAGCAGCGCTGTCGGGTCGCCCAGAAAGTGGGCGTAATCTTCGAGCAGCAGCTCGATGCGCGCCCGGATCGGCACGTTCAACGACAGGCATTCCGCACTGCGCATGGCGCTGACCAACTGCTCCGGCAGATGCAGCGTGCCTATCTTGCGGCTTTCGGCCTCGACGAAGACGGGGCTGTCGGCGTGATGGTGGCGTAGTGCATCCCAGATCCGACTCTCGAACATCTTCTGCGCAGGCTGTGGTGTTTCGGGCAGGCTGCCCAGCAGTGAGCCGCGATGTTGCGCCAGCACTTCCAGATCCAGCACCTGCGCGCCTGCGGCAGCCAAAGCCTGCAACAACCGGCTCTTGCCGGAGCCGGTCGGGCCGCACACCACGCGGAAGTCGAACTGTGCGGGCAATGTCGCCAGATCAGCCACCACTTGCCGCCGGTAGGTCTTGTAGCCGCCCTGCAACTGTCCCGTGCGCCAGCCGATTTGCGCCAGAATGTGCGCCATCGCGCCACTGCGCTGCCCGCCGCGCCAGCAGTACACCAGTGGATGCCAGTGTTTGGGCTTGTCGCTGAACAGGGTTTCCAGGTGGCGGGCGATGTTGCGAGAGATCAGCGCCGCACCCTGACGCTGCGCCTCGAACGGCGAGACTTGCTTGTACAGTGTGCCGATGCGGGCGCGTTCCTCGTTGTCCAGCACGGGCGCGCTGATCGCACCCGGAATGTGGTCCTCGGCGAACTCGGCGGGCGAGCGCACGTCGATGATGTCGTCGTATTCAGCAAGCTGTGCTAGGGTTGCGGCTTCGATTTTTCTCATGTGCTCAAATGGCTGAAACGATACGCTTGACCGAATACTCTCACGGCGGCGGCTGCGGCTGCAAGATTGCGCCCGCCGTGCTTTCGCAGATGCTGGCGACCTTGCCTGCGCTGCCTGCCTATCCGAATCTGCTGGTCGGCACCGAGAGCAGCGACGATGCCGCCGTGTACAAGCTCAACGACGAGCAGGCGGTGGTCGTCACCACCGATTTCTTCATGCCCATCGTGGATGACGCGCGCGACTTCGGTCGCATCGCCGCCACCAATGCCCTGTCCGACATCTATGCCATGGGCGCGACCCCCATCCTTGCGCTGGCCGTGGTTGGCATGCCGATCAACAAACTGCCGCTGGAAACCATCCGCGACATCCTCGCGGGCGGCGCTGAAGTGTGTGCGGCAGCCGGCATCCCCATCGCGGGCGGCCATTCCATCGACGCGCCCGAGCCTATCTACGGCTTGGTCGGCGTGGGCGTGGGCCACCCCGACCAGATCAAGCGCAACGACCGCGCCCAGGCTGGCGATGTGCTCATCCTCGGCAAGCCGTTGGGCGTGGGTATCTTGAGCGCCGCGCTGAAGAAAGGTGAGCTTTCCGGCGAGGGCTATCGCCAGATGGTGGATACGGCGACCCAGCTCAACACCGTCGGCGCGAAGCTGGGCAAGCTGCTGGAAGTCCACGCCATGACCGATGTCACCGGCTTCGCCCTGCTGGGCCATTTGCTGGAGATCTGCCGTGGCTCGGGTTTGGCTGCGACCGTCGCCTTCGCCGACCTGCCCATCCTGTCCGTGGCTCGCCAACTGGCCGAGCAGGGCTACGCCACCGGCGCGGCTGAACGCAACTGGGCCAGCTACGGCGCAGAGGTCGTGCTGGCCGAGGGCTTCCCCGACTGGCAGCGCAAACTCCTGTGCGACCCGCAGACCAGCGGCGGTCTGCTGGTCGCCTGTGCACCGCAAGCTGCCGAACAAGTGCTGGCCACCTTCCGTGCCGCAGACTTCACCGCAGCATGTATCATCGGCCACCTCTCATCAGGCGATGCCCGCGTCACCGTGGTGTAGCCTGGCTGCCCAGCCTATCCATATTTTTCACAAGGACTGAGCATGAAAGAGCTCCTCGACCAAGTTGTTGTTATCGCGTATCAAGCCGGACGCGCCATCATGGAGGTCTATGCCGACCCGGCCAGCGAGGTGACCATCAAAGGGGGTAAGTCCCCTCTGACGCAGGCGGACCTTGCGGCGGATCGGGTCATCGGTGCGGGCTTGCAGGCACTGCAACTGGGCTGGCCGATCCTGTCCGAGGAGTCGGCCCAGATTCCGTTCGAGGAGCGCCAGGCATGGGGGCGGTTCTGGCTGGTCGATCCGCTCGACGGGACCAAAGAGTTCATCAAACGCAACGGCGAGTTCACCGTCAACATCGCGCTGATCGAGGGTTCGCGTCCCATTCTGGGCGTGGTGTACGCGCCGGTGCTGGATGTCTGTTACTTCGCGGCGCAAGGTGTCGGGGCGTTCGTTCAGCGTGGCAACGCGGATGCTCAGCCGATCCAGGCCAGGGTGTTGGAAGCGGGGGAGGTGGTCAGCGTGGTGGCCAGCCGCTCGCACGCGGATGAGCGTACCATCGCACTGCTGCACAAGATCGGTGAGCACCAGTGCATCAGCATGGGCAGCTCACTCAAGTTGTGCCTAGTGGCTGAAGGTGTAGCGCACTTCTACCCACGGCTGGGGCCGACCATGGAATGGGATACCGCTGCAGCGCACGCGATCGTCAATCAGGCGCAAGGCGTGGTTCAGGACAGCGCAGGTCGGGAGCTGGTCTACAACAAGCCCGATTTGCAAAATGCAGCGTTTTTCGTGCGCGCACGAGCATCAAGTCGACTGGCCTATCCTATCCTTTAGCAAACAGGACACTTAAAGAGGTGTGAGTTTAGACTTTAGTATGTCGACTGCTAGGCTGTTATCAGCATTAGTGGTGTTTATGCAGATATCTGCTGAAATCGGAATCTCATAGGTACTGTTGATACCGGTCATGTTCGGGATCTGCCCGGCGCGCGCCTTCTGGTACAGCCCCTTGGGATCACGGCTCTCGCACACGTCCAGCGGGGTATCCACGAACACTTCCACGAACTGGCCTTCCTCGAACAGCGAGCGGGCGAAGTCGCGTTCGCTGCGGAACGGCGAGATGAAGGCGGTGATGACCACCAGCCCGGCATCCACCATAAGCTTGGCCACCTCAGCGACGCGGCGGATGTTCTCGACCCGGTCTGCATCGGTGAAACCCAGGTCCTTGTTCAGGCCGTGCCGCACGTTGTCGCCGTCCAGAATGTAGGTGCGATAGCCCTCGCTGTGCAGCGCCTGTTCAAAGGCATTGGCCAGGGTGGACTTGCCTGAGCCGGACAAGCCGGTGAACCAGAACACCTTGCCTTTATGGCCGTTGAGCCGTTCGCGGTCACTGCGGGCGATGACGTGCGAGTGGCGATGGATGTTCTGGGCGCGGCGCATCGAGTGGCGGATGACACCGGCACCGACTGTGGCGTGGGTGAAGCGATCCACCATAATGAACGAACCCAGCGCCGCGCTGTTGGCGAAGGTGTCGAAGGCCAGCGGCTTGCTGGTCGACAACTTGCACACGCAGATGTCGTTCAGATCGAGCTGTTTGTGCGGCTCGTGTGCCAGGGTGTTCACATTCACCTTGTAGTCGATGCTGGTGATGGATGCGGGTGTCCATTGCGTGCCCAGACGCAGGTCGTAGGTGCGGCCACTCAGGCCGGTCTCGTCGCTCATCCATACCACGGCGGCTTCGAACTGGTCTGTGGTCTGCAACGGATTGGTGGCATGACTGAACACATCGCCGCGCGAGGCATCGATCTCGCGGTTCAGCGTCAGGGTGACGGCCTGACCGGCGCGGGCGATCTCCAGATCGCCATCGAAGGTGACGATGCGTTCCACTTCGGCGGTCTGTCCGGTGGCGGTGACGCGCACGGTGTCGCCGACCTTGACCGAGCCTTCGGTGAGCGTGCCGGTGAAGCCACGGAAATCCAGATTGGGGCGGTTCACCCACTGGATCGGGAACACCAGGTCGTGAGTTGCGGGCTTGCTGACATCGACGGTCTCCAGATAGCCCATCAGCGTTGCGCCGCTGTACCAAGGCGACTGTGCCGAGCGAGTCAGCATGTTGTCGCCCTTGAGCGCCGACAGCGGGATCGGCGTGATGCTGTCGAAGCCCAGCTTTTGCGCGAAATCGCGGAACGTGGCTTCGATGTCCAGATAGGTCTTCTGGTCGAAGCCGACCAAGTCCATCTTGTTGATGGCCAGCACCACGTGGCGGATGCCCATCAGCGACACTAGGTAGGCGTGGCGGCGGGTCTGCACCTGCACGCCATAGCGCGCGTCGATCAGCAGGATGGCAACATCGGCGGTGGAGGCGCCGGTGACCATGTTGCGGGTGTATTGCTCGTGGCCGGGGGTGTCAGCGACGATGAACTTGCGCTTGTCGGTGGCGAAGAAGCGGTAGGCCACGTCGATGGTGATGCCTTGCTCGCGTTCGGCGGCGAGGCCGTCCACCAGCAGGGCGAAGTCGATGTCTTCGCCCTGTGTGCCGTGCTTCCTGGAATCGTTCTTAAGCGAGGCGACCTGATCGTCATAGATCATCTGTGCCTCCCACAGCATCCGGCCGATCAGCGTGCTCTTGCCATCGTCCACGCTGCCGCAGGTGATGAAGCGCAGCAGGCCGAGTTGCTCCTGATTGTAGAGATAGGCTTCGACCTTGTCGCGGGCGTCGTTGGCGCGCAGGGCGGCGCTGGTACTTTGCTTGCGCATCAGAAATATCCTTCCTGCTTTTTCTTTTCCATGGAGGCGGCCTGATCGTTGTCGATAGCGCGGCCCTGGCGTTCGGAGACATGCGAGTTCATCAGTTCGAGGATGATCTCGGGCAAGGTCTCGGATTCGGATTCGATGGCTCCGGACAGCGGATAGCAGCCCAGCGTGCGGAAGCGGATCTTGCGCCGCTCGATCTTCTCGCCCGGCAGCAAGCGCATGCGTGCATCATCTATCATCAGCAGCATGCCGTTGCGCTCCACCACGGGGCGCTCCTTGGCGAAATATAGCGGCACCAGCGGGATGTTCTCGCGGTAGATGTACTGCCAGATGTCCAGCTCGGTCCAGTTGGAGATGGGGAAGGCACGGATGCTCTCGCCACGTCGCTTCTTGCTGTTGTACAAATTCCACAGTTCGGGGCGCTGGCACTTCGGTTCCCAGCGGTGCTGGGCGGTGCGGAAGGAGAAGATGCGTTCCTTGGCGCGGGATTTTTCTTCGTCGCGGCGTGCGCCGCCGAAGGCGACATCGAACTTCCATTTGTCCAGCGCTTGTTTCAGGCCTTCGGTCTTGGTGACATCGGTGTGCAGCGCTGAACCGTGGTCGAAGGGGTTGATGTCTTTCTCGATGGCTTCCGGGTTGACGTGGACCAGCAGGTCCATGCCGCTCTCCTGAGCCATGTAGTCGCGGAACTGGTACATCTCCTGAAACTTCCAGCGCGTATCCACATGCAGCAGCGGGAAGGGCGGCGGGGCAGGATAGAAAGCTTTGCGCGCGAGATGCAGCATCACCGCGCTGTCCTTGCCGATGGAATACAACATCACCGGATTCTCGGCTTCGGCAGCCACTTCGCGCATGATGTAGATGCTCTCGGCTTCCAGCTTGTCCAGATGGCTCATCGTCTCGCTATCCACCGCGCGGCGCGGGCGGGCGTTGCGGATCTGCGGGGAGATGTCGAGCACTGGCTGGTAGCCGAGTAGGCCGAAAGCGCTGCCGGACGGGGGAGTCATGGCTCGCAGATGGCGCGTCACTGTGCCATGCGGGAAGATGACCAAGTCCTTGTCGATGTGGGCGCGCAGCTTGGTCAGTGCGTCGATCAGCGGGGTGTCGTTGTCTGTTTCACCCAACGGGCGTTCCAGCGGAACCCAGTAGCGTGCACCGCGCGCGTCGTTGGCATGCAGGCAGTCGATGCCGCCGGGGAGCTTCGACAGTTGTGCGAACAGCACCAGTTTGCGTCGCGCCCGCGCCTCTTCGATCTCCCATTCCAACACCATGGGTGTGGGCGGGCGATCCGACTCGTCGCGCAAGGCTGCGGCGCTTAACTCGGTCGGCAAGATGCCCAACTCATGCAGCCGGCGTTCGGCGGTGCGTTTGGTGTCTGTTTGGCCTATCTCCAACAAGTGCGCAATGGCAAGCTCAGTGCTCCAAGCTTGGGGATTGAAAAGATTGTGGTTGAAGGTCATGAAAAAGAATGCTTCAAAAGTTGCCCTGCCTAGGATTATCTGATTATTTGTTATTTATTACACTTGTTTGTGAGTTGTTATGGCATAACTTCGGTACGTCGAATTTTTGATGTCGAAAATCCTGAGTCCTCAAGTAAGGTGAGTGACCCACCCTGTTGTTTGATAGATTGAAATCAATCCAATTTCGTTGATTAAAGGTGGTTGCAGGCAAGGCAGATTCAATTCGGTACCTATAGCGACAGTAAGTAGGGTAATCCTTATCGCACTTTCCCTCTTTTTACCTATATCCTGAAGTCTATAGGGGAGGGGAGTTCGGTGCGATACAATGCACGCCATTTTTCCTCAAAGTTTTGCAATAGTGCATAGCATTATGGTCCCATCTGTCGTTGTGCGACGTAGTTCCATGGATATCTATTGCTGGATGATGTGGTGGCGAGCACGAGGTATTAGGGGGAATTACGATGAAGCATGTCAAGGCGATGATCCTGGCTGCGGGGCAGGGCACACGTGTCCGTCCGCTGACTCAGGATTTGCCCAAACCCATGATTCCGATACTAGGCAAGCCGGTGATGGAGTACATCATCGAATATCTGGCTGCCTACGGTATCCGCGAGATCATGGTCAATGTGTCTTACAAGCACTGGATGATCGAGAATTACTTCGGTAATGGCTCGCGCTGGGGTGTTCAGATCGGCTACTCCTACGAAGGCATCTACGAATACGGCGAGATCACGCCCAAGTCACTCGGTTCGGCGGGCGGCATGAAAAAGATCCAGGATTTCGGTGGCTTCTTCGATACCACCACGCTGGTCATCTGCGGTGATGCGCTCATCGACCTCGACATCGGGGCCGCTGTCAGCGAGCATCGCGCCAAGGGGGCTATTGCCAGCGTCGTCACTCTGGAAGTGCCTAACCATCAGGTGAGCAGCTATGGTGTGGTCGAGTCCGACAAGGAAGGGCGCATAGTCTCCTTCCAGGAGAAGCCCAAGCCCGAGGAGGCGCGTTCCAACTTCGCCAGCACCGGCATCTACCTGTTCGAGCCTGAAGTGCTCGACCTCATCCCGCCGCGCCAGACCTTCGATATCGGCAGTGAGCTTTTCCCCATGCTGGCCGAACACGGTCTGCCGTTCTACGCCCAGAGGCGCTTCTTCAATTGGATCGACATCGGCCATGTCGCCGACTACTGGACCGTTTCGCAGCGCGTGATGAGCGGCGAGGTCGCCCACATGCACATGCCCGGCACCGAAGTGAAGCCCGGAGTCTGGGTCGGCATCAACACACGCATCGACTGGGATTCGGTCAAAGTCACCGGGCCGGTCTACATTGGCTCCGGCGTATGTGTCGAAAACGGCGCTGAGATCATCGGCCCATCCTGGCTGTCGCAAGGCTCGCACCTGTGCAAGGATGCCAAGATCGACCGCTCCATCCTGCTCGACTACACCCGTATCGGCGTCGGACAAACCGTCACTGAAGCCATCATCGGGCCCAAGTATTGCTTCGAGCATGGCTCGGGTAATACCTATTACCTTGGGGATGAACATACCCAACTGAAATGGGGCGATGCGCGAGGGCGTGAGCTTAACGCCTGTCAGGGCTAGGCCGATCAAACACGAATTGAACGTAACTTGCTTGAGTCATAAGGAACAGAAATGAGTAAAGTCGCACTAATCACCGGCGTGACCGGCCAGGACGGCGCCTACTTGGCGGAATTGTTGTTGGAGAAGGGCTACATCGTGCACGGCATCAAGCGCCGCTCGTCGCTGTTCAACACCGACCGCATCGACCACCTGTACCAGGACCCGCACGAAAAGAACCGCCGCTTTGTCCTGCACCACGGCGACCTGACCGACTCCACCAGCCTGATCCGCATCATCCAGCAAGTCCAGCCGGACGAGATCTACAACCTCGCCGCCCAGAGCCACGTCGCCGTCTCGTTCGAAGAACCCGAATACACCGCCAACTCCGATGCCCTGGGCGCCTTGCGCATCCTCGAAGCCATCCGCATCCTCGGGTTGGAAAAGAAGACCCGCTTCTACCAGGCCTCCACCTCCGAGTTGTATGGGCTGGTGCAAGAGATCCCGCAGAAAGAGACCACCCCGTTCTACCCGCGCAGCCCGTATGCCGTGGCCAAGCTCTACGCCTACTGGATCACCGTCAACTACCGCGAATCCTACGGCATCTACGCCTGCAACGGCATCCTGTTCAACCACGAATCCCCCCTGCGCGGCGAAACCTTCGTCACCCGCAAAGTCACCCGCGCCCTTGCCCGCATCAAGCTCGGCCTGCAAGACTGCCTGTTCATGGGCAACCTCGATTCCAAGCGCGACTGGGGCCACGCCCGCGACTACGTCGAAATGCAATGGCTGATGCTGCAACAAGAGCAACCGGAAGACTTCGTCATCGCCACCGGCGTGCAATACAGCGTGCGTGAATTCATCGACGCCGCCGCCGAAGAACTCGGCATCAAGATCCGCTGGGAAGGCACCGGCGTAGACGAAAAAGGCATCAACCTCGCCACCGGCAAGACCATCGTCGCCGTTGACCCCCGCTACTTCCGCCCTGCTGAAGTCGAAACCCTGCTGGGCGATGCCACCAAAGCCAAAGAAAAGCTCGGCTGGGTCCCCGGCACCACCTTCAAGGAGCTGGTCACCGAAATGGTACGCGAAGACCTCAAGGCCGCCGAACGCGACGAACTGGTCAAGAAGCACGGCTACCAGGCCATGGACTATCACGAGTAATTCGTCACGATGCAACCGGACAGCAAGATCTACATCGCCGGCCACCGAGGTCTGGTCGGCTCAGCCCTAGTGCGGCGCTTGCAAGCGCGGGGCTACACCAACCTGGTCATACGTACCCACGCTGAACTGGAGCTGCGTGACCAGGCCGCCGTCGCCCGCTTCTTCGCTGAAGAACAGCCCGACTACGTCCTGCTGGCCGCCGCCCGCGTCGGCGGCATCTACGCCAACAACACCTACCCGGCGGAGTTCATCCACGACAACCTCGTCATCCAAAGCAACATCATCCACAGCGCCTGGCAGAACAACGTGCAGCGCCTGCTGTTCCTGGGCTCCTCCTGCATCTATCCCAAGGCAGCTCCCCAGCCGATGAAGGAAGACTGCCTGCTCACCGGCCCACTGGAACCGACCAACCGTCCGTACGCCCTGGCCAAGATCGCCGGTATCGAGATGTGCCACAGCTACAACCGGCAATACGGCACAAAATTCATGGCCGCCATGCCCACCAACCTGTACGGCCCCAACGACAACTACGACCTCAACAACTCCCACGTCCTGCCTGCGTTGATCCGCAAGATGCACGAAGCCAAGCAGAGCGGAGCCAAAGAAGTCGT
>NZ_KN050807.1:140571-164463 GCF_000746095.1 Ferriphaselus sp. R-1
GAACTGGCCGAACTGGTCGCCGAAGTCGTCGGCTTCACCGGCAAACTCACCTTCGACACCAGCAAACCCGACGGCACCATGCGCAAACTGATGGATGTCGGTCGCATCAACGCGCTGGGCTGGAAGCGCCAGATGCAACTGAGAGACGGCATCGCGCTGTCCTACCAAGATATGCTGAGCAAACTACCCGTATGCAGTAATTACACAGTAAGCAGAACTGGTTTTTGAATTATCAGCATGTCGCTTAAAGCCAAGCTAATCCGCAACCTCGGTGCAAATGCCTACGGGCAATTTGTGACCATCGTCATTCAATTGGCAAGTGTGCCGCTATTTCTACGCTATTGGGGAATTGAACTGTATGGTGAGTGGTTGATTTTGAGTGCGATTCCCGCTTACCTAAGTTTGAGTGATATTGGTTTTGCATCTGTTGCGGCAAACGACATGACGATGCGAGTTGCAAAAGGTGATCAGCAAGGTGCATTAGAGGTTTTTCAAAGTATTTTTCTATTTATATTTGGGGTGACTACACTGATTGGCAGCGTAGTGGCCGTGCTTATTTTTAATTTTCCAGTTGGTCAACTACTCTCTGTAAGTCACGTTAGCCCAGTACAAACAGCACAAGTGCTTTTTGTATTAATGGTTTATGTTATGTTTGGTTTGCAAGGTGCCGTTTTCATTGCTGGTTTTAGAGCGATAGGCCGATATGCACTCGGAACGATTCTTAATAACTCAGTACGTTTGGCTGAATGGGGTGGGTCAGTTGTGACACTTGTACTGGGGGGGAACTTGCTCTTGGTTGCGATGGTAATGCTTGTGATTAGATTGCTAGGAACAATCGGTTTATGGGTGGTTTTGCGTGTGCTGGCATCTTGGCTAACTATAGGTTTACATGATGCATCTTGGCATAGGGTGCAGGTTCTATTTAAACCCTCCATTGCATTTATGGCATTCCCGCTTGGATTGGCTTTAAGTTTACAGGGTATGGTATTGGTTGTTGGTGCGTTACTTGGTCCAGCATACGTAGCATTATTTTCAGCATGCCGCACATTAACACGCGTGCTGGTACAGATGATTACAATGCTAAATCAAGCTGTTTGGCCAGAAATTTCTGCTGCTTATGGAACCGGAAAACTTGATGTCATTACCAACTTGCATCGAAAAGGCTCATCCATCACATTCTGGGTTGCACTTGGCGGTGTTGTCGTACTTGGGGTAAGTGGTGAGTCTATCGTCAGCATGTGGACACGTCACGCATTCGAGACGAGTCATATATTGATGATTCTTTTGTTGGCATCAACATTGGTGAATGTGCTTTGGCAAACAAGTTGGGTTGTATTAATGGCAACGAATAACCATAAAAAAATCTCAGTTGCTTTCCTTGCTATGTCTTCCGGAAGCCTAGGATTGAGTGCCTTGCTTATTCCGAAACTGGGCATTAATGGTGCCGGACTTGCTACCTTTCTTATTGAAATTCCAATGCTGTACCTGGCAGTAAATAGTGTATTGAAGCTGTTGGGTGATAGTTGGGCTACCTATCTTAAGTTAGTCATTAGTAATCCGTTTGAACGAAAGTTAGACCAACTATGAGCTGTCTCTATCTTTGGAAAAACCGCGAGCGCCCAAGTTTGTTATCTAAGCGATGGTTGAAGGTTTGGGCAAAGCGTGCATTTAATTTGCCAGGACTTATTGCAATCATGTTAAGGCGAATTACTCTGCAAGTTAGAGGTGTCCAAATTGGCAACCTTACTATTTTCGAGAAAATTAACTTGAATGGCCGATGTGCTCGGCTAAAAGTTGGGGAAGGAAGCATTATTGGTTCTAAAGTACATTTGGCTTTGCATGAGCGTATTGAGATTGGTAATAGGGTAGTTGTTAACAGCAATGTGCAACTGTTAACGGGAACTCATGCTACCAAAGACCCTGCTTGGCCTCTGGTAGCAAAGCCAATTGTAATTGGCGACTACGCGTGGATTGCTTACAACGTGATTATTTTACCTGGAGTGACAGTGGGGGAAGGAGCAGTAATTGGGGCTGGAGCAGTTGTGAGTCGAGATGTGGCTGCGTATTCGATTGTGGCTGGCAATCCCGCAAAAAAAGTCGGGGAGAGAAGCAAGAATCTTAACTATAGCCCGACTGAACTTTGTTCGCCGTTTGAGGCGTGGTTGGGGGGCTCCAATTGTGATAGCTGTCAGACTCTGTTAGCTAAAAGCTGTTCGGCTGAAGGCGAGATATGTTGATTTCTGCGCTTATTGTTATTTTGTTGGCATATTTTGTTGCAGGGAAATTTTATCTTCATGCATTGCCTGAGAAGCTGTTTGTGCTGGTGTTTTCTATTTCTACTATTTATTACGGCGTGTTAGGTCCTTGGTATTGGACCGAATTCAAAAATTCAACATTTTTGGGGATTGATTGGAGTGGTCAGTTTCCGACAGTAATTTATTCATTCGTGTTGGTTTTCTTAATTGTAGTTGCCACTATTTCGATTTTAGGTGGAAGAAGTGAGCGAGACTGCTTTTTAGAGGGTGAAAGTGATGTTGGAAGATTGATGCCAAGAGTCAAATTACTTTTATGGATAGGTTTTCTTTCTTGTGCTTATGTTTACATTGTTGGTGGGGCTTTAGCTGAAAGTGAAATGCTTGTTACCAGCGATCCATTTCTAAATATATTTTTTCAATTTTCTGACTTGTCTATTGGCACATTACTTTTCTTGGGCGTTAGTAAGGGCTTTGATAAAAAGTGGATTGCGCTGGCATCCGTTTTTGTTGCTTATGCAGTTATATCCGGTTTCCGTTCAAAGCTAGCACTGCTGCTCGGCCCGCTCTTATTGTATTTGTTCTTCTTGCCTAGAAAAAATCAACTGCTTATGCGGGGAGGGATGTTCATATTCGGTTTAATCATCGTTATTCTTTTCTCCGTTATGACTATTGTTAGGGTTAAATTTTCCGGTTTTGACTTGGATGCCCTAGTAGGCGCGGATATGGATGAGTATCTCTATGGTTTATTTGCTGAAACTAATCTTATTTTTGGGCTGTCTTCCGCCTTAGCAATTTTTGGAGAAAAAATACCCTTTGCTGGTTTGACTCCATTTACTGAGGTGATCACTCAATTTGTTCCTAGATTTGTTGATCCAGATAAGGATCTATACCTTCATTTGAAGCAGGCGGCTTGGTGGCTTGCTAACTCACAGGAAGCGCAAGACTCTGGGACGGCAATGCCATTTTATGGTGAGTACTATGCGGCATTTGGGTGGCTTGGGGTTGTCTTCTTTGTAATGCTTTATGCTGCAGTTGTAATTTATTTGATACGGTTTATTCGTAGGCACGCATTAACAAAAAATCAATACTTGATGGGGGCGGCTCTAATTGCGGTGTTCCTTGGATATTATTATTTCTCACGGGGCTCTGTGGCACAGATATTTAAAGGAATGATATTTGCGTGTGGGCCATACTTCTATTTGACGTATATACACTCCAAGCTCGAAAGGTCTTCGAATCAGCTAAAGACAATGCGAGCTCAAACGGGAAGGTATAGATTAAAGAAGCTAAGGGATAGAGACCATGCTTTTACGAAAAGATTTTGATTTATTTTATCAGTTTGAGCGCTTTGCTAGAGGGCGGTGGGAGGCTCCATCGTGGGATTGTAGTGGGCAAGCTGTGATCCTTGCGTCTTACCCCAAATCGGGTAACACATGGATGCGTTTTGTTCTTGCCAATGTTGCTTCGCTTTGCGAGGGGGGCGAAAGCGTAACATTCTCGACCATTAATCAATATGCGCCGGCCATTAGAGGAAATAGGGGCTTGCAGGGCATGCGAAATATTGCAGGCTTGCCCGTTTTTCTCAAATCTCACTCTGCTTATGTCCCTAGCTTTTCAAAATACAAAAGCGTTATAGTCATTAGAGATCCATTTAAGGCTACTCCAAGCTATAGGAACTTTTTATCTAAAGCCCGCGAAAGAGACGTTGGTAGTATCGATGAGTTTTGTCGACATTGGCGCTATGGTTTTAATGCCTGGGCTCAATTTGTTGAGTCATGGGATGGTATGGCTACTCTGATTGTGAAGTATGAAGACTTGCTCGCAGATCCATCAGGCGAGATACATAGGATTTATTCAAAGCTTGGTTACACAGTGAACGCAGATGTGATTAAAAAAGCAATCGCAAATTCCAGTCGTCAAAATATGAAAAGTGTATTAGAAAAAGATGGCGATCCGCATAACCAAAATGGTTTTCCATTTGTCCGTGAGGCTGATGAAAACAAAGGGATAAGAAATTATTATGATGATGAGCTACTGCAAAAAGAGTTTCCTTTCTTTTGCAAGATAGCCCGTAAGTTTGGCTATCTACCTCCCTCTTCTGGTAAGGAGCTAGCCTCATCCAACAGGGTGTCTGAAATAAAAATTGCAATATCTTGCCTCGGCTCACGTGAGAGGTACGGTATGCCTGCTGCACTGCAGCAGCAGGGGCATCTTGATGTTTTATACACAGATTTATATGTTCCCAATAGCCTCTCTAAGTTTAGGAAACTCCCAGGAGTGGGCAATGGTATCGCTTCGTTGTTAGGTAGAAATCATCCTGATATTCCGTCCAGTAAAGTGCAAACTTATTCGAGGCTCGGTCTCGAGTTGCGGGTCCAGGTTAGACGTGCTAGACATCTTAATGAGCAACTGTCATTACTGATGAAATATGGCGCGATCTTTGCCGATTATGTCGGTGAAGACGTTGTTCAGCGTAAGTTGGATATGCTGATTGCATTTACGGGTGCGGCCAAAGAAACTTTTGAAGCCTTGCAACAGGCTGGCAGTAGTACCTTGCGAATACTTGATCAAGTTGATCCCGGCTTAAATGACTATTTGTTGATACATGATGAGTGCAATAAATTCTCTGCATGGGGAGAAGGTGAAGAACAATTAAATGTTGAATACTTCGACAGGGTTAAAGACGAAATAAATCTGGCAGATCATCTCATTGTTAACTCTACTTACTCTAGGGACATGATTCAAAGTTGGCTGGGAGAAAGGTCTATCAGCGTGCTACCTATTCCTAGCTCATTTGAGCGAAAACAGAAAACAGAAATTAATCGAAATAAAAGGCTTAAAGTTTTATTTTTAGGTACCTTGAGTTTACGAAAAGGTGTGCATTACGCATTAGAAGCCGTGGAGCAAATGAGACACTCGGGTCGTGATGTTAGCCTTACTTTAGCGGGCGGTTGCCGCATTGAACCGAGGATGCTGAGCAAATTTAAAAGTAGCAATTATCTAGGTCCGGTCCCCTCCAATGTTGTGCAGTCTTTGTTGGATTCGCATGATGTACTTTTGTTTCCAACCCTTTCAGAAGGTTTTGGTATTGTTCAGGTGGAGGCTATATCGCGTGGTGTGCCTGTAATTGCAACAAAAAATTGCGGTCAAGTCATCGAAGATGGCATCTCCGGTCTAATTATTGACGCAATGAGTACCGAGGCTATCATCACGAGTTTAAGTAGGTACTATCACAATAGGGAATTACTGGCTGAACACTCACGCAATGCTTACCTTCGATCTGAATTCTTTACAATTGAAAATTACGCAGTGCAATTAATTAAATGCCTTGAGGGAGTACGTAGGTGAAAATATTGCATGTAGTACCCTCAAGACAGACATCGTATGGTGGCCCTGTTCGCGTGGCTGAATATATTGGTGCGTATATGGAGGCTGTCAGCGATGATGTTCGTATATTTCCTGGCTCTATCGAACTCACGCGTGGTAGGTGGTATGTCCCAAAGCTAAATGCAATCAAGCGACTATATGAGTGTGTGAAGTGGGCGGATATCGTACATGTTCATGGTATTTGGACATTTCCAACAACCTTTGCTTCTGTTGTGGCATCTCTTACTGGGACGCCATATTTCGTTAATCCTCATGGGATGTTGGATGTCTGGCAGCTTAAACAAAGTAAATGGCTAAAGTTGATTTATTCAGCTGTGATTGAGAAGAGGAACTTAAATAGGGCCACTGCTGTTTGCTTTACTCATGAAGAGGAAATGCAAGAGGCTTCGGCTTATTCCAAATTTCCGAATGCTTTTATTCTGCCAAATGCTGTTGATACCAGTGTGTTTGAGAACTTGCCTGATAGAGAAGAGCTTGAGAAGCTATATCCCCAACTTGTTGACAAAACGGTCATATTCTTTATGGCCAGATTGCACCCTAAGAAGGGGCTGGATTTATTGATTCGGGCAATTGCTTCACTTGAAAATGAGCGCCTTGAAAAATTGGTTTTGTTAGTCGCGGGTGATCGAAGCGGGGCATATTACGAAGAAATGTTGGCTCTTGTTGAGAGGGCTTGTTTGCAAAGTCAGGTGATATTCGTAGGTGAGGTGTTGGGGCAGCAAAAGGCCATATTTCTAGGGGGGGCTGACATATTTGCTCTAACTTCGCATCAAGAGGGAGACTCAATTGCGCTTAAAGAGGCAATGGCCTCGGGCTTGCCATTGCTTATGACCAGACAGTGTCATTATCCGGCCTGGGAGCCAGCAGGCTTTGCTAAGGTGGTAGATACCAATGTTAATCAAATCGCGTTGGCATTAGGTAGCCTGCTTTCGCCCTCAACTAATCTAAGTGAAATGGGGTGCATTGCTTCGCGCTACGCTAAAGAGCATTTCGATGTGGCGAAAGTTTATCGTGATCTACGTCAGGGTTACTTGGATGCAATTTCTGGTGCGCATACTAGTAGTGGTTGGGTGCGCAACAAGGAGGGTCAATGAAAGCGTTAGTTTTAGGTGGTAGTGGCTTTCTCGGCTCTTATGTTGTGGATGCCCTGTGTGGTGAGGGCTATCAAGTTACTGCATTAGATCGACAGCCGGAGCGCTTCCGAGGGAAAAACGAAAAAGTAGAGTTCTTTCAAGCGGACTTCGGGAATCGGGGCGAATTGGACCAAATTTTGAAACGTGGAATAGATTTTGTGTTTCATCTGGTTTCAAGCACGATTCCCCAAACATCTAACGATGATCCAATCTTTGATGTTCAATCGAATGTGGTGGAGACGATTGCGCTGTTGGAGATGTGTGTCAAATATACAGTTAAGAGGGTGGTGTTTGTCTCCTCAGGGGGGACGGTTTACGGAATACCTGAAGTGTTGCCGATTCCTGAGAGTCATCAAACTTTGCCGTTGTGCTCTTACGGTGTAACGAAGTTGGCCATTGAGCATTACTTGCATTTGTTCTTCGTCTTGCATGGTCTGAAATATAGTGTTCTGCGGCTTTCTAACCCTTATGGGCCTAGGCAAGATCCGCGTGGCCGACAAGGTGCAGTATCCGTTTTTATGAGTAGGATGCTCAAGGGGGAAGAAATTTCGGTGTGGGGTGATGGTTCTGTTGTGCGGGACTATATTCATGCGTCAGACTTTGCTAGTGCTTGTATTGCAGTCGTTCAATCTGACGCTGTTGGTGTATATAACGTTGGCGGTGGAGCAGGCACTAGTTTGAATGAATTAATTCATGCCTTAGAGTATGTGACGGGCAAACCTGCGCGGGTGAGATACTTGCCGGGGCGTGGATTTGATGTTCCAAGGTTGTATTTGGATTGTACTAAAATTGAACAAGACTTCGGATGGAAACCGAAGGTAGAGTTTTCTATTGGATTGGCGAAAATGAGCGATTGGATGAGCGCCCAGATTGCTGCCTCACTTTTTTAGGTATGATTATTGTGCTGGATATTCAGAATCTTAGTTCGTTTCGGTTGCCAACAGGTTTTCGTGGTCGCTCTGCCGTTGTTGTGCAGCTATGGTGGCTAGTCCAGGCTACCTTGTTTGCTTGTTCTCCTCAGTTTATGTTCGCTTGGCGGCGTTGGTTGTTATGCTTATTCGGCGCAAAAATCGGGCAGTCCGTTTTGATTCGTCCCTCGGTCAAAGTCACTTATCCTTGGAAAGTGACAATTGGTGATCATGCTTGGATTGGGGATGATGTTGTTTTGTATAGCTTGGGTGAGATTGAAATTGGCAGCCACGCTGTTGTCTCCCAACATTCGTATATTTGCGCTGCTGGACATGATTACACAAAGATCGATTTTCCCATTTTCAACAAAAAGGTTTGTATCGGTGAGCAGGCGTGGCTTGCGACTGATGTTTTTGTTGCGCCGGGCGTAACTGTTGGCAAGGGCACAGTTGTTGGGGCGCGTAGCTCAGTATTTCATGATTTACCGGCGATGATGGTATGCAAGGGTAGCCCGGCAAAGCCGATCAAACCAAGACTCAGCTCGGACCCATGCGTATCCTGATCCACGGCATTAATTACGCCCCCGAGCTAACAGGCATCGGCAAGTACACCGGCGAGATGGCCGAGTGGCTGGCTGCGCAGGGCCACGATGTGCGGGTGGTGACTGCGCCGCCTTATTATCCGCAATGGAAGATCGCGGATGGGTATTCGAATTGGTGGGGGAGCGAGGAGCAAGGGATCAGGGGCAAGGGACAGGATAAATTTGAGTTTTCTGACTTACAACGTGCTCCTGTCGTGGTTTATCGCTGTCCGTTGTGGGTGCCTGCGCGGCCTTCTGGGGTGAAGCGTTTGATTCATTTGGCGAGCTTTGCGTTGAGTAGCTTGCCGGTGATGTTGCGTCAGGCCTTTTGGAAACCGGATGTGGTGTGGGTGGCGGAACCGGCGTTGATGTGCGCCCCTGCTACGGCGCTGGTGGCGCGCTTGTGTGGGGCGAAGGCGTGGCTGCACGTGCAGGATTTTGAGGTGGATGCGGCGTTTGATATGGGCATTTTGCCGTTCGGTAAGTTGCGCGATGTGGTGTTGTGGGTGGAGCGTTGGTTGATGCGCCGCTTTGATCGGGTATCGACGATATCCGTCAATATGTCGAGCCGTTTGGTGATGAAGGGCGTGGATGCCGAGTATGCGGTGTTGTTTCCAAACTGGGTGGATACGAATCATGTGTTACCTTTGGTGGGAAGAAACCCGTTGCGGTCGGAGTTAGGCATTGCGCCTGAACGTTTAGTTGCTTTGTATTCTGGCAATATGGGAGAGAAGCAAGGTTTGGAGATCGTGCTTGAAGTGGCGCAGCGGATGCAGGAACGCGCCACTGATGATGGGCCTGATGGCGTGCCCTCGGATGTGCTGTTTGTGATGTGCGGTGACGGTGCCGCACGGCAACAGTTGATGGAGAGTTATGTCGGCTTGCGGAATGTGATGTGGCTGCCCTTGAAACCGATGGAAAAGTTGAATGAGTTGCTGAACATGGCGGACATTCATCTGTTACCTCAGCGTGCGGATGTGGCGGACTTGGTGATGCCTTCCAAGTTGACAGGCATGTTGGCCAGCGGGCGGGCAGTGATTGCCACCGCTTTTCCTGATACACAAGTGGCGCAAGTGGTGGGGCAATGTGGCTTGGTGTCTTCGCCGGGAGATGTCGATGGACTATTGCGTGCAATCAATAAACTAGCATCCGATACCTCGCTGCGCGTGACCTTGGGTTGTCGGGCGCGCGAATATGCATTGGCGCATTTAAGTAAAGAGGCAGTGTTGGCTGATTTCGAACGAGAGTTGTGTGCTGTCACATCGTTACAACTAGGGTGAATCTCACCCTACCGTTGCGTGGAATACACTAGCACTTTGGATATATGGTGTGCTTTGCTGCCAAGCTGGATAATGCGCACCCAAAGTAGCTTTGCCGAGGAGCGCCCTTAACGATGAAGCTCAAAACATCCGGTCTGTTACGACCCTACGCTTCCGAGATTTCCTATCTGCTGCGGCTCTTCGATGTCAGTGTGATTGCCTTTTCCATGTTGTTTTTGGCGTGGAAGGTCGGTTATGTTGTGGCCGAGGCTTATATGCTTGCTGTAGCGGCAGCAATCATTCTGTATAGCGTGGTTGCCGAGTTGCGCGGACTGTACGGTTCTTGGCGTATGCGTTCCGCATTCGATGAGGCCAGAGAGGTTGTTCTTGTCTGGGCCACAGCATTGGTAGGGCTGATCGTTCTGGCTTTCATGCTGAAAATTTCTGCAGACTTTTCCCGCAGGCTGATCGGTGCTTGGTCGGTTACTGTTCCGCTTGTTTTGCTGGGTAGTCGGTTGTTGATTCGAGGTCAGGCGCAATATGCACGCAGTCGGGGGGTGAATACACGAGTTCTGGCTTTTGTGGGGGCAGGGAATACGGCGCGTAAGATGGCAGACAGGATCGCGGCAGCTCCCTGGATGGGGCTGCGTGTCGCAGGGGTGTATGACGACCGGGAGATCGGGCGACTCTCATTGAATCGTCTATCGTTGATTGGAAATACGGGGGACATGCTGCGCGATGCTCGTGAGGGTAAGTTGGATTACGTGTACATCACGCTACCGATGTATGCCGAGACGCGCATTGTGCAGTTGGTGGATGCTCTGGCAGATACCACGACTTCGGTGTATGTGGTGCCGGATTCGTTTGTGTTTGATCTGATGCATGCCAGTTGGGGGAATTTGGCAGGGATGCCGGTGGTGAGCATCTATGAGAGTCCATTCTACGGCATCGATGGCACCTGGAAGCGGCTGGAGGATTTGGTCATTGGTACGGCGATCCTGATGCTGATCTCGCCCCTGATGCTGTTCATCGCGCTGGGCATCAAGCTGACCTCGGCTGGCCCGGTGATCTTCAAGCAGCGGCGCTATGGATTGAACGGCGAGGTGGTCGAGGTCTGGAAATTCCGCAGTATGACGGTGTGCGAGGACGGGGAGAGCGTGGTGCAGGCGAGCAAGGGCGACCGTCGCGTCACGCCGTTCGGTGCTTTCCTGCGCAGGACTTCGTTGGACGAGTTGCCGCAGTTCATCAATGTGCTACAAGGGCGGATGTCCATCGTCGGGCCGCGCCCGCATGCGGTGGCGCATAACGAGGAGTACCGGCGACTCATCCACGGCTACATGTTGCGCCACAAGGTGAAGCCGGGCATCACCGGCTGGGCGCAGGTGAACGGCTGGCGCGGGGAGACGGATACGCTGGAGAAGATGAAGGGTAGAGTCGATTGCGACTTGGAGTATGTGCGCAATTGGTCGTTGGGGTTGGATATCAAGATCATCCTGATGACGGTGTTCAAGGGTTTTGTGGGTAAGAACGTTTATTGATATGACGCGGAGCACGAGTCGTCGCAGCAAAGGGGCAGGCCAGGTATGGGCGTTGCTCGCCATCTTTGTGTTCATGCCCTTGCCCTTGGCCAGTAATCGCACATGGGCGCTGGCCCTGCTGGCGTTGCTGGTGAGTGGGCTGGCGGTGTGGCATCTGTGGTCGGCAGGGCCGTCGTGGTGGCAGAGGGAGAGCGACGTTTTTCGGCGTGCCCGCGTCCCGGCTTGGTTGATGGTGGGGTGGCTGGTGTTGCTGGCGATGCAGTTGCTGCCTTTGTCTAACGCGGTGCGCAGTGGGTTGGTGCATGACCCGATGGCCGGATTTCCGGTGGTTCAGGGTGAGATGGCTCCGCTTTCGGTGGATGTGTACTCGACCCGCATCTATCTGGTCCGGGCTTGGGTGCTGGCGTTGTTGATGTGGCTGGTGTTTCGCTTGATCGACCGTCGGCAGCGTTTCGAGTGGCTGGTCAAGGCGTTGCTGTTTTCCGGGGTGCTGCAGGCGTTGCTAGCGGTGGTGCTGTTCGCTGCAGGTGCGCACTATTCGCTGTTCTTTGTCGATGTCGAGCATGGGTTCAGGGCGAAAGGGACGTTCGTCTATCACAACCATTTCGCGGGCTATATGGAGATGATCCTGGCAATCGGTATCGGCCTGATGATAGGCAAGCTTGACGGTGCGCGCGTGGAAGGTTGGCGCGGCAAGGCGCGTAGCTGGCTGGCGTTGCTGGTGAGCAGCAAGGCGGTGTTGCGGATGATGCTGATCGTGATGGTGATCGGACTGATCGCGAGCCGTTCGCGTATGGGCAACTCGGCGTTCTTCGTGAGTCTGTTACTGGTCGGCGGGCTGGCGTGGCTGGCGTTCCGTCATATCGGTGAGCGTACGAACATGATGCGCGCGCTGATGTTGTTCATCGCCAGCGTGGTGGTGCTCGACGTGGTCATCGTGGGCGGCGTGGTCGGTATCGAGAAGGTGATGCACCGTATCGAGGCGACCAATCTGCGCGTGCTCGAAAAAGAGGAGGCCGAGCGGGTGAGCACCCGGGTGTCCGGCGATGTGGTCGAGGGGCGGTCACCTATCGGCTATCGCGAGGAGTCGCTGGAAGAGCGAGTCGGCCCAGGGGTGCGTGCGCTCGATATGGTGAGGGACTTTCCCGTGCTGGGTACGGGCGGTGGCACGTTCCACCTGGCCTATTTCCCTTACCGGCCTCAGGATGTGAATGGCTATTACGACCATGCCCATGATGACTTCATCGAGTTTGCGGCGGAAGTCGGGCTGTTGGGGGTGTTGGTCTTGGTGGTGCTGGTCGGGCACAGCGTGTACCGTTCGTTCCGATTGTTGCTGGATAAGAGCCAGGAGCAATTTGTACAAGGTATGGCTTTTGCTTCGCTGATGGGCGTGGTGGAGTTGCTGATACATAGTAGCGTGGATTTCAATCTGCAGAATCTGACGAATGCTGCATTGTTTTTGGTAGTGCTTAGTCTTCCGTATCTGATTCAAGGATGGCCGCAGCACGAGCGATTGGCACGGCACTCGCTGGATGAGCGTGTGCCATCAAGGTACAATCGGTCGCGGAGCAGTATTTTAATTTTGAAGGGTGAATCATGAAAAAGTCGGTTATCGGTTGCTTGGTAATAAGTGCATTGTCAGCAATGAGTGCCGCGCATGCGGTTGAGGTGAAGCGTAGCGTGGGCGGGTATGCCCCAGTGACGCAATGGGATCCGGCTGGTATCAAGGCTGAGCCATTCGTGATCACGCCTTGGTTGGGGGTGGCGTATGGCAGGGATAGCAATGTAGGCTTGTCGAACACCTTGCCTCAGTCTTCCAGTCTGGTGGTGGTAAATCCTAACCTGGCAGTTGTGGCTGAAGGGGCGATGCAGCGCTACAGTGCGTATTACACCGGTAATTGGGCCAGATACAGTTCCAGCTCCAGGGATAACTTCAACGACAACATGCTGGGAGCTGAAGCTGAGAACGAATGGACTGGGCGTTTGAACACCCGTATTAAGGCAGACTATGTGTCCGGCCACGACCCTCGAAATGCGTTCCGTTTGGGTGCTGCTCCAGAGCATTGGCAGATGCCGTCCGCACAAGGTGCCGTGCACTATGGTGCACCTGAGGCGACGGGCCAATTAGAATTCGAGGTGGGTATGGCTTCCAAGCGCTATACCACCAACCGTTTGCTGACGGTAGCCTATGATCGGGATACTCGAGATATGGCAGGCAAATTTCTGTACAAGGTCGGGGTAGCTACCCATGTCAATTTCAAAGTGGCCGAACGGCGCAATGTTTACCAGAACTTCATCTCTGCCGGACGTAATAGCACTGAGCAGAAGGTTCAAGTGGGCTTGAGCTGGGATGCGACTTCCCAGACCAGCGGTTCTATGATGGTCGGTTCGATGAGCAAGAAATTCGATTCAGGGTTGGTCAGTAAGGGGCGAGGCCTGTCTTGGGATGTGGATATGCAGTGGAAGCCGCTTACGTATTCATCTATCGCTATCTCGGGTGGCCGGAACTTCACCGAGACCATGGATGTGGGTAATTTCATCATCGTGCGCGATATGGGAGTTTCGTGGAATCACGATTGGGCGCATGGTGTTGAAACTGCACTCACCTATCAGAATGCGACCGACACCTTTTCCGGCATCTATCGCGTGGACCAGCGCAGCAACGTCGGAGCCAAGGTCTCGTATGCGATGCGGCGCTGGTTGCGCGGTGGTGTAGAGCTGCAGCGGCAGAATCGTAATTCGACTGATGCGCTCTACACTTATAGCCGGAACATCGTGTTGTTCTCGATCGAAGGTTCGCTGTAATAAATCGGTGCGGGCACTTTGTTGACGAGGGCTTCAGCTGTAGCATCGCTGGGTTCTGGTCGGCAAGGTGCTTTGTTTTTGGATCGGATTCCTAGTTTCGTAATGTAGGTTGGTTCGAGGTATTGATGGGTAGATACATGATGAAACGTATTCTTTGGCTTGTGCTGCTGTTGTCTTCCCCGCTGAGCTGGGCGGAGGCCGATACCGGAGTCGCTTCGCCATCGGCAGGTAGTCGACAAGAGTCGGAAGTTCGGGCGGCCGTGGATGCGTGGGCGGCAGCGTGGTCGGCGCGAGACATCATTGCTTTTCTGGATAACTATGATCGATCCTTCGAGCCGGAGGATGGTTTGGGGCGCATAGCGTGGGAGACGCGTCGCAAGGATGCTTTCCGTCGTGCCAAGTCCATCAGCGTGAAAGTGTCTGATGTGTTCACGGTAGCGCAGAGTGGTGGGCGCATAGATGTTTACTTTGCGCAGGAGTTTCATTCTGGTGTGACCGATGCGTTCGACAAAAAAAGGCTGTCCTGGATGAATGTGAATGGGCGCTGGAAAGTGGTATCGGAAGTCACTTTGAACGGACAGCAGTTTGATTCGGCAAAGGCATCGAGCCAGCGTGCCCTTGCTGAGGTCGAGGTGCCTAAGGTGGCTATGGTGCCTCCAGTTCAAGCAGTTCAAGCAGTTCAAGTAGTTGTTGAGTCGCCACCGGGCGCGACAGAGAGGCGTACCGATCTCAGCGGCTATCGCCTTGGAGCTGGCGACATCCTGAACATCAGCGTGTACGGCGAGGATGACATGAGCCGCGACAAGTTGCGCATATCGGACACTGGGGTGATTTCGTTCCCATTCGGTGATCTGCTTGTACGCGGGATGACAGTCGGTGAGTTGGAAGTGAGGATTGCGGATGGCTTGCGAGGAGCATTTCTGGTCAACCCGCGTGTTTCTGTGACTATCGTTGAGTACCGGCCATTTTTTATCTATGGTCAGGTGGAGCGCCCCGGCAGTTACCCCTATCTGCATGGTTTGAACGTTCGCAAGGCGGTTTCAATCGCAGGTGGATTTCGTGAGCGTGCATCACCCAGCAAGATTTTTGTGGTCCGCGAAGGTGATGCTGCCAATGCATCCAGCAAAGTCGACCTTAACTCCTCGGTTTGGCCGGGGGATACGATTACTGTTGAAGAAAGCTTTTTTTGATGAGCGAAGTCTTGCATAGCGAAAAACATCACTCAATTCTTAGTGCCAGCCATCAGGCGGATGAGCAGCTGGAACTATTGGTCTATTGGCGTAGTGTGGTCAAGCGTAAATGGAGCATCCTGGGGCTGGCGGCGGCGATGACGTTGCTGGCCACCGTGGTGGTCTTCATGATGACGCCGATCTATCGCTCAACCGTGACGATACTGATCGAGCAGAATAAGACCAAGGTGGTTTCCATCGAGGATGTCTACAGCGGTATCGGGCAGGGTAAAGAATATATACAGACCCAGTCTGAGATCATCAAATCACTTTCGTTGGCGAAGGTGGTGGTGGATAAGCTGAAGCTGACCAAGCATCCTGCCTTCGATCCACGGGTCAATACCTCCTGGCTGCATTCGACGCTGGCAGCGGTGGGTGTGTCGGGCAAGGAGCTGACGGAAGCCGAAGTGCGAGAGGCGGTGGCGGCAAATTTGATTGACCACCTGATCGTGGAGCCGGTGAAATTGAGCCAGTTGATCAAGGTCAGCTACGATTCATCGGACAGTGAGTTATCCGCCAAGATAGCCAACGCGGTTGCTGAAGCGTTCGTCGAGAGCGACATGGAGGCGAAGTTCCAGATGACGCAGCGCGCCAGTAACTGGCTGAATGAGCATCTGGCTGGGCTGAAAGTCGACCTGCAAAAATCCGAACAGGCGCTACAAGAATATCGAGATCGCGAGCATATCGTCGATGCGGGTAACCTGGAGTTGAGCGGTGCCTCCAACCAGTTGCAGGGCCTGCTGGCCAGTTTGGTCAATGCTCGCATGAATCGTGCGCAAGCCGAGAGCCAGTACAAGCAAGTGAAGAATGCTGGTGATTCGCTGGAGTCGTTGCCGGTGGTGCAGAAAGACCCGTTAGCCGCAAAGCTTAAGGAGGTTGTGGCTGAGAAGGAGCGCAAGGTATCTGAGTTGGCCAATCGCTATGGTAAGGAGCACGTCAAGATGATTCAGGCTCAAGCTGACTTGGATCAAGCGCGAGATGGATTGAGGCGCCATGTGGACGTTGTGGTAGCAGGCCTACAGCGCGAGTATGAAGTAGCTCGTGCCAACGAGGCTGCATTGGCGGGGGCAGTTGCTGAAGCCAAGGGGACTATCCAGGGCGCAAACAAGAAAGGTTTCGAGTTGTCGGCTTTGGAGCGCGATGTTGCTACCAACAAGCAGATCTACGAAACTTTCTTGAATCGCTTCAAGGAAACGACCGCTACCGGTGATTCCGGTGCTCTGGTCGGGCGTGTGATCGATCCGGCGATGCCAGCGACTTCCCCGGTCAAGCCCAAGAAGGCGATGGTGATTGCGATTGCCTTTGTTCTGGGGACCTTGTTCGGAGTGGCGGTAGCGCTGTTGCTGGACCGTCTAGACAATACGGTGCGCACGACCGAAGACGCAGAGCTGAAGCTGGGCCAGCCTATCCTGTCCACTTTGCCTTTGCTAGAGGGTAACAATGACCAGCATATGGGGCGCTACTATCTGGATGAGCCACGCTCAGTGTTCGCCGAGAGTGTGCGTACTGCGCGCACAGGGGTGTTGTTGTCGGCCATCGACTGTCCAAACAAGGTGTTGGTGGTCACTTCGTCCGTGCCAGGAGAGGGCAAGACTACGGTCTCTTCCAATCTGGCTTTGTCTCATTCACAGACCAAGCGAGTGCTGCTTATCGATGCCGACATGCGTCGGCCCTCGGTTGCTAAGGTGATGAACCTTGATCTGGCCAAGCTTGGTTTGTCTGCCTTGGTGACGGGAACGGCGATGCTGGAGGAGTGCATTCAGACCATCGAAGGGGCGACCTTGCATGTGGTGACGGCGGGTAGCATTCCCCCGAACCCGCTGGAGCTGCTGCTTTCCCACAAGTTCGAGGAGCTGTTGAAATCACTTTCCGAACAGTATGATATGGTCATCATCGACTCGCCGCCGGTGCAGTTGGTTAGCGATGCGGTCGTGCTGTCGACGCTGGCGACTGGGGTCGTGTTCGTGGTCAAGGCTGATTCAACACCTTATCAGTTGGCAAAGCGTTGTATCAAGACATTGCTTGAAGCCGAGGCCACGCTGTTCGGTGTCACCCTGAACCAGCTCGATTTCAGAAAAGCCGAGTCCTATTACGGTGCGTATACCGGCTATGGCAAGTATGGCTATGACGGTTATTACACCAAAGAGACTTAATCATTTGTACATTGGGCGGTGTCGGTGATCGATCTGCATTGTCACTTTTTGCCAGGTATCGATGACGGAGCGGAAACCATCGAGCAGGCTTTGGAGCTTGCTCGCGTGGCCGTTGTGGATGGCATCACGGTCGCAGCGATGACCCCCCATGTGCATGTCGGGCGGTATGAGAATACTCGCACCAACATTGTCAAGAAGACGGAAGCCTTTCAGCGTGTCTTGGAGCATAAGGGCATAACGCTTAAGGTCTATCCCGCCGGTGAGGTGAGGCTCAACTACGAGGTGGTGGATCTGGTGACTGCCGGTGAGGCCCCTTTTCTGGGTGAATTGGACGGCTACCGAATCATGTTGCTAGAGTTTCCGCATTCGCAAATACCTGTGGGCGCGGATAAGTTGGTGCAATGGTTATTTTCGCAAAAAATTCGTCCCCTGATAGCGCATCCCGAACGAAACAAGGAGGTCATGCGCTCTCACGCTAAGGTCGAGCCGTTTATCAATATGGGCTGCATGTTGCAAGTTACTGCTGGCTCGCTGGTAGGGCAGTTCGGAGCTCAGGCGAAAGCGGCGGCTGAGTATTTTTTGGCTCAGAACTGGGTCAGTGTGTTGGCGACTGATGCCCATGATGCGGTTCATCGCCCACCCAATTTGAGCCTAGCGAAGGATTTGTTGGTGGCGCAGGGTAAGTCGGCTTTGGCCACTCGCCTGCTGGAGACTACGCCGGCTCGAATCTTGGGTATCGGCCAATGATTAGTATCGGTGGAAGCAAGGGGCTGGTGCAGTTTTCTGTCAAGTTGGTCTTGACGTTGGTGCTACTGGCCGTAGTGGTTTTTATCGGCCGGGTGGGGGTGGCGGATTTTCTCCGGTTGGAAGCTACCACCTACATTGATAAGTTCAATGAGGGGCGGATCAGGCTATCCATGGAGCAGTTGGCAAAAGCCAGGCAGCGCTTGCTGCTGGTCAGGAGCATCGATCCGGGGAATCCTGTCGTTCCCGAATATCTGGCTCAGGTCTCCTATATTCGAGCAGCCCATTCTGGCATTAATAAGGAGTTGCAAAGAGAATACCTGAGTGATGCTTTGCGGGAGTATCAGTTGGCATTGGGGCTGAGGCCGAACTCTGGTTATCTGTGGGCAGGGAAGATGACTGTGATGCAGCTTCTGATGTCCTTGGATGAGACAGTCGGTCCGGAGGGGCGGCCAGCTATGCCGACTGGTTTCGGCCCGAACTGGGTGCAGATGATGGCGGCGATGAAGCATGCGATCCAGCTAGCACCTTGGGAGCCCGGGGTGCTGAGGCAGATTATGTTCATTGGAGACAAGTATTCACTCGTACTGGCGGGTGAAGATAGGCAGTTGTTTGATTTGGCAAAAAGAAATGCAGTGCTATTGAAGTTGGCTGTGGAATAAGTGGTTGACTGATCTGGGAGTGTCAGGTACAGTCGCGCAAGATTTCTGGTTTATTGAGAATCATAATTTTTAGCGAGGATGCTTGTATGAAAACCTTTAAGTTTAAAGCAGTTGCGTTGGCGGCGATGTTGGGGCTGTCGTCGGTTGCAGTGGCTCAGATCACAGCATCCTCGACGACCAGTCAGATGGTCGCTGAGTTCACTTCTGGGATGAGCGCTGGCACAGTGGTTTCCAATGCTGCTCAAATGCAAGGCACGGCAAATCTGTCGGCACTTGTTAGTGCTTTGATTGCGGCAGGTGCTGATGCTTCTCAGGTCGTATCAGCGGCAGTTGTGGCAGGCGGTAATGCTCAAGAAATCGTTAATGCTGCTATCTCCGCTGGGGCAGACACTCAGGTCGTGGTCGCTGCAGCAATCGGTGCAGGTGCGGATCCGACATCTATCACTCAGGCTTCTGCTTCGGGTGGTAGGGGTGAAGCTGGTGAACGTGGAGGGGAGCGTGGAGGTTTTGCTCCGACTCGTGGTTTCAGCCGCTCTGGGCCATCTATTACGCCTATCCCCGCTGGCGGTGGCGGAGGTAAGCCAGTCAGTCGCGCCTAAGCTAAGTGCTCTTAAAAAAGCCCTGCCTTTGGACAGGGCTTTTTTATTGTCTATCCGTTGAGAGTGGAACTCTCGTGGTACATCGCAGAACGCTCTCCCGGATGCTTTGGCATGCATTTTCCGGTTGGCTTCAGTTTTTCACTGTTTTGTCGATGACTGGGCAGGATTGTTTATCTGGTGATAGATGTACCGTCGCATCCAAAATCTTTCAAGGTGTCTCCTCGCTCGGGCAACGTTGCTGAGATGGCTAAGTGGGCTCTTTGCCATGGCGTTTTGCCTGCCATGGGCGTATGCCACCATCATCGATTTCTCTCCCGGGTTACTGCGCTATGTTGCGAGTCGTTGGGGAGGTGCGGCCGATGAGCGACTGCAATCCTGGGGTAAGTTCGTTGTCACACAGCAGCAAAGGCGTGACTCTCGTTCCGTCGATCCAGATAGTCGAAGTTCTCTGATTCATACAAGCAACCGCTTCTGGGCCGGTGTTCCCTACTTGTCGGACCAGGCTAACTGGGGAGTGGAAGACTACTGGGCGACTCCCATAGAATCGCTTGGAGTGAACCACGCGGACTGTGAGGATTACGCGATCGCCAAGTATTTTACCCTGAAGGAGCTGGGTGTGCCGGTCAGCAAGATGCGTATCACTTATGTACGCGCATTGCGCTGGAATGAGCCGCACATGGTGTTGGCCTATTATCCGGAGCCAGACTCCGAACCTTATATCCTTGATAATCTGACGGATCGCATCGACTTGGCCTCGGATCGCCGCGACCTTGAGCCTATCTATAGTTTCAACGATGAGGATCTGTGGGCTGCGGGCGGGGGGGCGAAGGCGGGCAAGTCCAGCCAGATCCGCTTGTGGCGAGGGTTGATCGAGAAAATGGAACAAGAACAAAGGATGTAAGGGGAATTGAAATGACATTGTTTCGCCAGTTGTTCATCGCGGTCTCCATATTGTTTCTGCTGCTCATGGCAGTCATTGAGGTCACCTATATCCACAACTCGCGCACCTATCTGCAAGATCAGCTGGCCTCGCACTCCCAGGATGTCGCCACCTCGCTCGGTCTGGTCCTGCCGGTGGCTATGGAGGCGGGAGATGAGGTGAAAGTGCAGACCATCGTGGGTGCCGCGTTCGACCGTGGCTTCTATCGATCGATACGTGTGGTATCGGTACAAGGGGAGACGCTGTTGTTGCGCGAGCTGCCGCCGACACCGCCGGACGTGCCGGAATGGTTCACCCACTGGATCAGTCTGGACGTGCCGACAGCCGAGTCCTTGATCACCAAGGGGTGGCGGCAGATGGGGCGTGTGGTCGTGTCCAGCCACCCAAACTTTGCTTACAGGCAGCTTTGGGCGACGACTCGCGCCGCTACCGCATGGTTATTCGGACTGTATCTACTCAGCCTTATTCTACTGCACTATTTCCTTAGAACGATATTGAGCCCGTTGCGGTCGATCGAGGCAGTCGCCGAGTCCATCAGCGAACGCGATTTCAGGACGGTGTCCGATACACCGCGTGCCCGTGAGTTGCGCAGCGTGGTGCGTGCGATCAATTCGCTGTCCAACAAGGTTCGAGCCTTCATCGATCAAGAAGTGCAGATCGCTGATCGCTTTCGGCGGGAGGCCTATCAGGATCCGCTGACCGGACTGGCTAATCGTCGTGGTTTTGAGCTTCAGATCGACGCGATTCTGAAAGCCCCGGCGGATGTCCAGTCCGGTGCGTTGTTCATGATTCATTTACCCCATTTTGAGGAGTTCAACACTGAGCAAGGGTATGTCAATGGAGACAGGTTCCTCGTCGAGTTGGCTCAGGCGCTGACGGCCGTCCGTGTTGGCCAACCGCTTATGGCGGCCAGGATCGGTGGTGTCACGCTCGTCGTTGCCAGTCTCAATCTGTCGAAGGAGCAGTCCACAGCATTGGGACGTGCCCTGGCTGAAACTGTTGAAGTGGTTTGCCGCTCTTCGGGTGTCCGTCATAGTTTTGGCTGCGGTGGGGTCTATTTTGGCAGCGAGCGTATGGAGCTAGGTAGGCTCATGTCCGAGGCTGATTCCGCCATGCTGCAGGCGACAGAGAGACAAAGCCTGGTATTGCTCGAACATAGCCTGGAGCCGGAAGACATCATCAAGGGATCGCAGTATTGGAAGCAATTCATATCGGATGCTCTTGAGCAGGGGCGGACTGCGATATACACCCAGCCGGTAAGATCGCTGGCGCAAGCAGGAGTGGTACTGCAGCACGAGGTGACGGGGCGGCTGTGCGGGGAGGGTGGCGAGGTCGTTCCTGCGGCTGAGTTCATCATGATGGCCAATCGCCACCAGCTCGTCGCAGCGATAGACCGTAAGTTCATGGCGAAGCTTTTCGGTTTGCTGCCCGAGCGCCCATTGTTGGAAGGGCAAGTTGCCATCAACCTGTCGATGCGCTCCATCAGTGACAGTGGGCTGGTTGACTGGTTGTTGTCCGAGCTCGGCAAGCAGCCAGCATTGGCCAGACGCATCGTGTTCGAGTTCGCCGAATTTTCGGTAGTGCAGGATCTCCGTGCTGCGAGCGAGTTCGTGGGCAAGGTGCGCAAGCTCGGGGCTGGTTTCGCGGTGGATAATTTCGGATTGCATCCCTCGGCGTTCGAGTACCTGCAATCTCTGCATCCATCCTATATCAAGCTCAGTACGTCGTATGTCAGTCGACTGGAATCCAGTCCGGAGAGCCAGTTCTTCATCTCGTCGGTGGTCAAGATAGCTCGGCCTCTGGAAGTCATGACTATCGCACACGGCGTGGAAAGTGCGGAGCAGCTCGAATTGCTGCGCAAGCTGGGAGTCGATGGTTATCAGGGCTATGCTATAGGCGCGCCTAGCCGTTTGGATTAAACACGAAGATCGAAGCGTGGATTTCGGCACAAGCCATAATTGGGCTTGTGCCTGTGAAGGCGGGTTCACGTATCGTATCCAACATCAATCCACCAAGATGCGCTTGGCCGTGGAGTTCTCGCAGCGAGTCGGTCTGTATGCGGCGGTGGATGCCAAACACGACAAAGCAAAAGATGGGTTGTCGCCTGCGTAGATCAGTCGCTGTGCCTGTTTTACCTATCGCTACACTAGAGCAAGCTGTCGCGCCCTAGACTGCAACAACTTGCGTATTCCAGACCAAACTGGACACGCGTTCCACGGCAAACTGGACAGCCACTCCAGCGCAAACTGGCCCCCACGACATATTGCCCAAGGTGATCTCTTTGACGGCACTCCAGCCGATAGTAAGTCAATCGACCAGATGCGCGTAGCAAAATTGGCTTGCTGCAAGTGATAGTTGTCCACGTGACCTGCCTGTTCCACTCAACTCCAAATAAATTCCCGATTGCCTCTCCATTTCCGGCAGTAACCGCGCCGCCCATTGCGCTCAGTCGCTGACCGATGGGCTCACTTTCAATCATCACGCCAATCGCTACGCGAGCACTGCGTTTTGTCATGCTGATTGCTCAGCTTCGCTTATCCATCGGCCGCCTTTCGGCCCGCTCCTTCCCGCACCCATCGGGAGGTGGCGCGGTTGCTGCCGGAAATGGAGAAAGTATTGGGAAGGATTATTATTCTGGTTCTTGCCCTCCTCAATCAGGAGGAGTTGGAGGAGCCAAAATTCAAACATAAATTACATTTCACGGTTATCGTGACAATCAAATAATCAACCCCGGCTAGTCCGGGGTTATTTGCCGATCGGCGCTCTCAGGGGGAGGGCTTGGGATACATTGATCGAAATTTGCTGCAAGAATTGCATTCTTTGGATTGTCCAGACGAAATGAATTTAGTAAAATTCGAGCCACACATTTCTCCGCAGACGTCCCACCTAGGGACAATAACGCCAACAAAAAGGAGAAATGTAAATGAGAAGCAACATCTATATTGTTCATACCCGCTCTGGAATCACATTCTCACTACCTGCCATTTCGTTGCACGAAGCAGAACTAAGAGCAAACTCCCCTGTAATCGGAGATTACCTCGCCAACCTGATGAAAAAAGCAGTTCAGGATGTCGTTAAGGTAGAGTTGCATCGCGGCCCAAAACACATCGCTCCGAACCCGACATTTGAAAACGAGTTATTTCACCGCCATTATGAAAGGACATGAGTATGCGAGCCGAGATCCTTTTTCCAATATTCGTATTTGCAATCGTTTCCTTTGCGCTGTTTTGCAAAAATAGGGCTGACTTCTGGGCTAATTCTATGAAAACACAACCCAAATCTCGTCCCAGTAAGAAGCGCCATAAATCCTGACGTACTTTCAAACATGCCCGCTGAGGCGGGCATGTTTTTGTTAAGTTACATCTTGTAGGCAGTTCGGGTATCGCCTTGTGTAAATTCGCCAGCGTAACCGGCAGCACAATCCCAAACTCTCCCAGCAGACCGCGTATCTCGTTGCTCAACGCGGTGCGTGCCTTGATGAGGCGGGCGCGTATCCGGTGCTCGGCCTGCATCACTTGCAGCTCGACACTTTTGACCGCCACAAAGCGCATGTTGGGACGGCTGACTGCTTCACAGATCGCTTCGGCATCATTGACATCGTTCTTGCCGCTCTTGACGTAAGGCTTGACGAATTGCGGCGACATCAGTCGCACGTCATGTCCCATTTTGCCCAGCTCCCGCGCCCAGTAGTGTGAGCTT
>NZ_JQKP01000007.1 GCF_000746095.1 Ferriphaselus sp. R-1
GCCACACTCGGCGCGACTGCGGCCACAGCTTCGGCTGAACTCGCCAAACTCGATACCGATATCGCCACCGTCAACTCGACCCGCGCCACCTTCGGCTCCACCCAGTCGCGTTTCGAGGCCATCATCAGCAACGTGTCCAACGCTGCCGAGAACCTGACCGCCGCTCGCAGCCGCATCATGGATACCGACTACGCTGCGGAAACAGCCAACCTGACTCGCGCTCAGATCCTGCAACAGGCCGGTACCGCGATGCTCGCTCAGGCCAATACCGCACCCAATAGCGTGATGTCGTTGCTGCGCTAAGCTGGCTCGGCTGGTACTGAACATCCCAGTCGAAGCAGTAGCTCCGGCTGGGATTTTGGTTAAAGGAGAGGCAAAATGCACATTCAGAACACAGTAAACAGCGTGTCCAAACCAGGATGGAGCGGCGTGGATGGGGTAAGTTCTTCGCCCCCAGCCAGCGCCTCGTCCGAGGTGCAGGCCGCTGCCCCGGTGGCTACAAAGACCACCGAGCCAACCCCGGCCCAGTTACAAGGTGCGGTGGACAAGATCAACAGCGCGATGAAGGAGATAAACTCCAACCTGCAGTTCAGCATCGATGACGATACGAAAAGGGTCGTCGTCAAGGTCGTCGAGTCCAAGACGGGTGATGTCATCAAACAGTTCCCGTCGGAGGAGGCATTGGCCATCGCCAAAGCCATAGACCGCTTCCAGCAGGGTTTGCTGGTCAAGCAGAGCGCATAACAGGCACGAGGTATCCATCATGGCAACCACTTCCAGCATCACCTCTGGTGGCATGATCGATGTCAACGGCTTGGTCACTTCGCTGATGGGCGTCGAAAGACGCCCGGTCACCCTGCTGACGAGCAAGCAGACCAGCTACCAGGCCAAACTGTCCGCCATGGGAAGCATCAAGAGCGCCGTCTCGACGTTCCAGGCGACGATGGGGGCGATGGCCAATGCCAGCAGCTTGCAGACAACTACCGCCACCTCCGGCGACAGCTCGGTCTTCTCGGCCACGGCGAGCAGTACATCCACCATTGGCAGTTACTCCATCGAAGTAAGCAAGATCGCGCAGGCCCAGAAACTGGCCACTGCCGGTCTGGCGAGCACGACCACTGCCATCGGCAACGGTACCTTGACCTTCGACTTCGGCACCATCAGCGGTGGCACGTTCGACTCGGTCACCGGGAAGTACACCGGGGCGAGCTTCACCAACAGCGGCGCAAGTAGCGGTAGCGTCACCATAGACGCGAGCAACAATTCCCTGCAAGGCATCCGGGATGCGATCAACTCGGCCAAACTCGGCGTGACGGCATCCATCGTGAACGATGGTAGCGGGACCCCTTACCGCCTGGCGTTGAGTTCGAGCAGCATGGGCAGCAGCAACAGCATCAAGATCTCCGTGACTGGCGACGCAGCCCTGAGCAGCTTGCTCTCGCATGACCCTGCCGGCACACAGAGTCTCGCCGAGACCGCCACAGCACAGAACGCGCAGATCAAAGTCGATGGCATCAGCATCAGCAAGAGCAGCAACACCATCACGGATGCGATCGCCGGTGTCACTTTGACGCTGAAGAAGCCCGGCACGTCACCCGTCGCGCTGGACGTAGCCAGTGACACCAGCACCGTGACGAAATCCGTACAAGGCTTCGTTGATGCCTACAACACTCTGAACAAATCACTGAGCACGGCGCTCGCCAGCGGGGTGATCGGTTCGACCGCGCCGCTGCACGGCGATTCGTTGATCCGCTCGTTGCAAAGTCAGATCCGCAGCATCCTGAGCGCCCCTCTGTCGAACAACGGCAGCACCGTCAACACCCTGTCCCAGATCGGGGTAGGCTTCCAGTCCGACGGCTCGCTGGCACTCAATTCCACCAAATTGAGTGCGGCGCTCAGCACCAATGCCAAGGATGTCACCAACATCTTCGCCGCCTCCGGCAGTGCAACCGATAGCTTGGTCAGCTTCGCCTCCGGCAGCACGTCCACCAAACCCGGCAGTTACGCCGTCAGCGTCACTCAGTTGGCCACACAGGGCAAACTGACTGGCTCCGTTGCTGCGGGCACCACCATCACCGCCGGGGTGAACGATACCGTGGATCTGACCATAAACGGCATCGCATCCACCATCAAACTCGGCGCGGGAAGCTACACCGCAGCCCAGCTCGCAGCCGAAGTGCAAGGCAAGATCAACGGTACCAGCGCGTTGTCTTCGGCGGGAGTGTCGGTTGGTGTCACCGAAAGTGGCGGAGTATTGAGCATCACCTCCGGCACTTACGGCTCGACTTCCAGCATTGCAGTCACCGGTGGCAATGGGGCGACCAGCCTGCTGGGCGGCGGTCCGACTGCCGTAGCCGGGCTGAATGTCGAGGGCAGTATCGATGGCACCAGCATCGTCGGCTCCGGTCGTACCCTGACTTCCAGCACGGGCAATTCGAATGGACTTTCCGTGACTGTCAGCGGTGGTGCGCTCGGTGCGCGCGGTACGGTGAGCTACTCCCGTGGCTATGCCTACCAGCTCAACCAGATCGCCACGGATGCTCTTGCTTCGAACGGCTCCCTGACATCCCGCACCGACGGGCTCACCAGTTCGGTACGTGATTTGGGTAAGCAGATCGACTCGATGAACGCACGCATGACTGTCATCGAGGCACGCCTGCGCAAACAGTATTCATCCCTCGATGCCATGTTGAGTCGGATGAGTACCACCAGCACTTACCTCTCGCAACAACTCAGCAAGCTCTAAGAGGGAGAGAATCATGGTCTCAACACAAGGAATCAATGCCTACAACAAGGTCGGAGTTGAATCCAACATCGCGGGAGCATCGCCGCATGATCTGATCATCATGCTGTATCAGGCCGCGATAGACAGCGTAGGCAATGCAAGGCGACAGATCCTGCAACAGGAGGTCGCCGCCAAGGGTGCATCCATCAGCCGCGCCATCTCTCTGGTCGGTAGCGGGCTGCAGGCCAGCCTGGATCGCGAGGCTGGCGGGGAGATCGCGCAGAACCTGTTCGACCTGTACAGCTACATGGTCCAGCGCCTGGTGCAAGCCAACATCAACAACGACATCGCCATACTGGACGAGGTGGAGCGGCTGCTGACCGACCTGTTGGGAGCATGGGAAAGCATCAAACGCCCGGCGAGTCAGGATGCTGGTTTCCAGCCTGCCTCCAATCGAGTAGCCATGACCTACGACAGGCTGTAAGCCATGAGCGCTGTACTTGATAACTACGAATATCTGTCCAGCATCACCGGACAGATGCGTGATGCCGCTCAGCAGGGCGAGTGGGATCATCTCGTGGAGTTGGAACTCAAGTGCAGTGAGCGGGTGGCGGCGATGAAAGCGCAGCCCTCCGCTCCCTCGGACGAGGAGACTCGACAGCGCAAGGTGGCTTTGATCAAGAAAATATTGGCGGACGATGCCGAGATACGCAACCGCACTGAAGTATGGATGGAGCAGCTTCAGCGCATCATGACGAGCGCCCGCAGCGAACGTCGCCTGCAACAGGCCTACTCTGCGGGTCAATGAGCGGGTGGTAGCCGGAAATGCTGCCCACTCAGCTGTTCACCTCCATCCAGCAGCTTGCACTTAACCAGCGCCCGCTAGTCACCGGCGTGTCGGATGTGGCTCCGGTCGGGGCCAATTTCGAGATCGGCCAGAAGATGCAGGGCCGGGTGCAAGCGCAGATCAGCGAAGGGGTGTTCAGGGTCAAGGTGGCCGACCACTCCCTGCAGTTGTCTTTGCCATCGCATCTGCGCACGGGTGACCTGATCGATCTGGAGGTCGTATCCCTCCCCCCCAAGTTGACGTTCAGCCTGTCGGCTTCGGTCAATCCGCAGTCGACACCAGAACAGCTCAGTGATGCCGCCCGCCTGTTCTCTGCCCTGTCGCAGCATCCACCAGAACGCGCGGTCGTGCGTGCCGCTCAGGGACAGGCCCTGTGGCTACAAGCACAGCCGCCGGACGTGCCGCAACTGGCCGCAAATCTGCATGAGGCACTCAGCCAAAGCGGCTTGTTCTACGAATCCCATCAGGTCCAGTGGCTGGAAGGTAGCCGCTCCACCGCTCACTTGCTGCAAGAACCTCAGAACCAGACCGCAGAGCAAGCAAGGCTGCCCGGTACAGCCGAGGCTTCCCGCGCCGTCCCGGCATCGGCCTCCGCCAACCTCAACAGCCCACTGGCAGGCGCGCCCGAACACGTACAACATCTGGTACAGCAACAGCTCAATGCGCTGGATACGGGGCAAGTGATGTGGCAGGGACAAGTCTGGCAGGGTCAGGAAATGCAATGGGAGATCCATGGTCAAGCCTCCCGTCAGAGCGAGGCCCCAAACGAGCACCAATGGGTAACACAGATCCACCTGGAATTACCCAATCTCGGCGAAATATCGGCCCAGCTCATGCTCACCGGCCAAGGCCTCAGCCTGCAACTCAACGCCCCCGAGGCGAGAACGCGCACTGTGCTGGAGCGCGCCAGCACACAACTGGTAGGTGCGCTGGCCGAGCGCGGCATCCCCGTCACCAGCACGCGAGTGAGCGAGCATGGCTACGCTGAATAAACGCCAGATGGCGGTCGCCCTGGCCTACCACGGTAACGATGCTGCGCCCAAGGTCGTTGCCAAAGGGCGCGGCCTGATCGCCGAGGCCATCATCGAGCGCGCCAGGGAAAGCGGTGTGTTCGTGCATCAATCGGAAGATATGGTCGGTTTGCTGATGCAAGTGGAGCTTGACCAGCAGATCCCTCCCCAGTTGTATCTGGCCGTGGCGGAGTTGCTCGCTTGGCTATACCAGTTAGAGCATGGGAAAATCCCCCCTGATTCCGCGATTGCCCGGCAGATCGGCGGGGGACAATCGAAGAACATCCCACTGGAATGAGAGACACGATGTACAAAGAACCCGAAGTACCGCTCAACATCACACGGCTTAGTCCGGCAGAAGCGCAACAATTCCTCATTTCATCCGAAAAGGAAGTCTTGTTCATTCTCCATACCATCGAGCACAAACAGAGCCGGGCCGCCCTGTTCTTCAACGACGGCAAGAACTTTTTGCTCACCACCCTGCTCGCCGTCAACGAACAGGGACTGTGGCTGGGGACCAGCGGAGTGGAAGCGGAGAACCAGGCCGCTCTCGCCAGTCAGGATGTAATCTTCGTCAGCTCGCACTATCAGGTTCGTGTGCAGTTCAATGCGGAAAGACTGGAGGCTGGCCGCCACCGCGATCAGGATGCTCTGTTCATCCCGCTCCCCAAAGCCTTGCTACGCATGCAGCGACGCGACTATTTCCGTCTACCCACCTCGACCCAGCCCCCCCTGCAGTGCGTGATCGCCTCGCCTGATCCGGCATCGATACTGTCGGACCAGCCGATCACCATCATGGATATCAGCGTGGGCGGAGTCGCCTTGGTATGCGAGGAGCACAACATCGACCTGCTTCCCGGCAATGTCTACCAGAACTGCCAGATCGAGCTGCCGGACATCGGCACGCTGAATGCGGCGATCAAGGTGAAAAACACCTTCGAGGCCGTCAACTCTGATGGCTCGATGCAGAAGCGCGCCGGTTGCGAGTTCCAGAAACTGGATGGTGCCAGCGAGATCATGCTGCAGCGCTACATCTCCCTGATGCAGTTACAGGGCATGAAGTGATGCCCTCCGCCCGCAGGCCATGGCAAATTATTGAGTCTGCCCCTTGGCTTAGGGTATAATCCGCGCCCTGCTTGTCCGCCGCCCTCTTTCGGGCTGTGGGGTCAGCAGAATCCACACACCGGTCCGGTTGGGGTGCCCGCAAGGGTCTAGCGGAACGGTGGAAAGTACTAACCCTTAACAATCATGGAGTAAGCATGTCTGTAACAATGCGTCAAATGCTGGAAGCCGGTGTCCACTTCGGTCACCAAACCCGTTTCTGGAACCCGAAGATGGCTCCGTTCATTTTCGGCCACCGCAACAAGATCCACATCATCAACCTGGAAAAGACCGTCGTCATGTTCAACGATGCGCTGAAGTTCGTGCGCAAGTTGTCCGCTGACAAGGGCTCCGTACTGTTCGTCGCTACCAAGCGCCAGGCACGCGAGATCATCAAGGAAGAGGCCCAGCGCGCTGGCTGCCCTTACGTTGACTATCGCTGGCTGGGCGGCATGCTGACCAACTTCAAGACCGTGCAACTGTCCATCAAGCGTCTGAAAGAGCTGGAAACCATGATGGAAGACGGCAGCATCGAGAAGGTCTCCAAGAAGGAAGGCCTGATGTTCAAGCGCGAACTGGAAAAGCTGGAACGTAGCCTGGGCGGCATCAAGGATATGGCTGGCCTGCCACAAGCGATCTTCGTGATCGATGTCGGTTACCAAAAGGGCACCATCGTCGAAGCGCAGAAGCTGGGCATCCCGGTCATCGGCATCGTCGACACCAACCACTCTCCGCTGGGCGTGGACTACGTCGTTCCCGGCAACGATGACTCCAGCCAGGCGATCCGCCTGTACGCTCGCGGCGTGGCCGATGCAGTGCTGGAAGGTCGCGCTCAAGCGCTGAGCGATCTGGTAGCCAAGGTCGCTGACGCGGAAGTCGCTGCCTAATTCCCCGCAGATGAACGAGGGGGCGCAAGCCCCCTTTTTTGTAACTATTCAAAGAATCAAGGAGTCAAATATGGCGGAAATTACCGCAAGCATGGTGATGGCACTACGTGGCGCAACCGGTCTGGGCATGATGGAATGCAAAAAGGCGCTGATCGAAACCAACGGCGATGCCAAGGCTGCCGAAGAACTGCTGCGCATCAAGAGTGGCGCCAAGGCCACCAAGGCCGCCTCGCGCATCACCGCCGAGGGCGTGGTCAGCGCATTCGTGAGCACTGACGGCAAGTCCGGCGCCGTGGTCGAAGTGAACTGTGAGACCGACTTCGTCGCCAAGAACGACGACTTCAACGCCTTTGCCCGCAACGTGGCACAGACCGTGGCCGAGCAAGACCCGGCTGATGTCGCCGCCCTGTCCGGCCTGGCCATCGCCAATGGCGAAGGCAGCGTGGAAGAAGCCCGCAAGGCACTGGTGATGAAGATCGGCGAGAACGTGACCGTGCGTCGCTTCACCCGTTACGCCACCACCACCGGCAAACTGGCCACCTACCTGCACGGCAGCAAGATCGGCGTGATGGTGGACTACACCGGCGGCAACGACACTCTGGGCCGTGACATCGCGATGCACATCGCCGCGAGCAAGCCCAAGGCCATCGACGCTTCCGGCGTAAACGCGGACGACATCGCCACCGAGCGCCGCATCGCCATCGAGAAGGCACGCGAATCCGGCAAGCCGGAAGCCATGCTGGAAAAGATCGCCGAAGGCACCGTGCAGAAGTTCCTGAAGGAAATGACCCTGCTGGGCCAGGTCTTCGTCAAGGCGGAAGACGGCAAGCAAACCATCGAGCAGTTGCTGAAAGCGAACACCGCTTCCGTGACGGCGTTCCAGATGTTCGTGGTCGGTGAAGGCATCGAAAAGGTGGTCGAAGATTACGCCGCCGAAGTCGCCGCCACCATCGCCGCAGCCAACAAGGGTTAAACCATGACGAACACCGCCGCACCTGCCTACAAGCGCATCCTCCTCAAACTGTCCGGTGAAGCCCTGATGGGCGAGGACAGCTACGGCATCAACCGCAGCGTGATCGAAGGCATCGTCGCCGAGATCCGCTCGGTGGTTGCGCTGGGCGTGCAGGTGGCGGTGGTGATCGGCGGCGGCAACATCTTCCGTGGCGTGGCACCTGCCGCTGCCGGGATGGATAGAGCCACTGCCGATTACATGGGCATGCTGGCCACGGTGATGAACGCCATGGCCTTGCAAGACGCGATGAAACGCGGCGGGCTGGAATGCCGCGTGCAATCCGCACTGAATCTGGAACAGGTCGCTGAGCCTTACATTCGTGGCAAGGCGCTGCGCTACCTGGAAGAAGGCACCGTGGTGATCTTCGGTGCCGGAACGGGCAACCCGTTCTTCACCACCGACACCGCCGCCGCCCTGCGCGGGGTGGAGATGGATGCGCAAGTGGTCATCAAGGCCACCAAGGTGGACGGCATCTACACCGCCGACCCGAAGAAGGACCCGAGCGCCATCCGTTACAGCAGCCTCAGTTTCGACGAGGCTATTTCCAGGAATCTCAAGGTGATGGACGCCACTGCGCTGACCCTGTGTCGCGATCAGGCGCTGCCCATCATCGTATGCAGCATTTTCAAACCCGGTGCGCTGACCCGCGTGGTAATGGGCGAGAGCGAAGGCACGCTGGTGCGCGTTTAAAGGAGACAAGCGATGATCGCCGACATCAAGAAGACCGCTGAGCAGAAGATGAACAAATCGCTGGAGACGCTGAAGGCGGACTTCGGCAAGGTGCGCACGGGCCGTGCCCACACCGGCATCCTGGACCACGTCACTGTCGAGTATTACGGCAGCCCGATGGCGATCAACCAGGTCGCCAGCGTCACCCTGATCGATGCCCGCACCATCGGCGTGCAGCCGTTCGAAAAGAACATGATCGGCCCGGTCGAACGCGCCATCCGTGATTCCGACCTCGGCCTGAACCCGGCCTCGCAGGGCAATCTGATCCGCGTGCCGATGCCCATGCTGACCGAAGAACGCCGCCGCGACCTGATCAAGGTGGTGCGTGGCGAGACCGAGAACGGCAAGGTCGCCGTGCGCAACATCCGCCGCGATGCCAACGAACACTTGAAAAAACTGCTCAAGGACAAGTCCATCAGCGAAGACGACGAACGTCGCGCCCAGGACGACATCCAGAAGCTGACCGACCGCTTCGTCGCCGAGATGGACAAGGCGCTGCAAGTCAAGGAAGCCGACCTGATGGCGGTTTAAGGTAGCGAAACAGGCGGTGCCATGCGCCGCCCCTGCTGGCAAACTGTTACAAGGTAGGCGACTTGGCCCTCTTCAAAAGCCCCACACTCACCATCCCCGACGCGCCCGCCGTCCCGCGCCATATCGCCGTCATCATGGATGGCAATGGCCGCTGGGCGAAACAGCGCTTCCTGCCGCGCGTCGCCGGTCATCAGCGCGGCGTAAAGACCCTGCGCGAGCTGGTGCTCACCTGTTTGGACATGAAGATCGAATACCTCACCGTGTTCGCCTTCAGCAGCGAGAACTGGCGCCGCCCGGCAGACGAAGTCTCGTTCCTGATGGATCTGTTCGTCAAAGTCCTGCAGCGCGAATTCAAGCATCTGCACCAAGACAACGTGCGCCTCAAGATCATCGGCGACCGCAGCCGTCTGGGCGACAAGCTCAACCGGATGATAGATGAGACCGAAGCGCTGACCGCTGACAACACCGCGCTCACATTCACCGTCGCCGCCAACTATGGCGGGCGCTGGGACATCATGCAGGCGATGCAGACCCTGCTGCGCGAACACCCTGAAGCCGCTGCCGGTTTCGACGAAGAGGCGCTGACCCCGTACTTGTCGATGAGTTACGCCCCCGAGCCGGACCTGTTCATCCGCACCGGCGGCGAACAGCGCATCAGCAACTTCCTGCTGTGGCAGCTGGCCTACACCGAGCTGTATTTCACCGACACCCTTTGGCCCGCCTTCGACCGCACCGAGCTCGACCGCGCCATCGCCTCCTATCAGCGCCGCGAGCGGCGTTTTGGCCGGATCAGCGAACAACTGCGACAGGACGATCCAAGTGCTTAGGCAACGTGTCATCACCGCCACCCTCCTGCTCGTGCTGTTCCTGCTCGCGCTGTTCGCCCTGCCCGCCTGGGGCTGGTCCATCCTGGTCGGACTGGTACTGATGCAAGGCACCAACGAGTGGATCACACTGGCCGGATTGAAGGATGCCAGCGCCAGCCAATACCGCTGGCTGAGCCTGACGCTGATCTTGGCCATGCTGGCCTTCGACCTGTTCGCCCCGACCACGCTCCAGCTCGCTCCCAAGCTCCTGCTGTATGTCGTGTCGGCGCTGTTCTGGATCTTCGTCGTACCCGCCTGGATGATCGCCAACTGGAAACCCAACCACCCCTGGTTGATGGGCGTGATCGGCTGGGCCCTGCTGCTGCCCACCGGTTTGGCCCTGCTCGATCTGCGCACCCTCAGCCCTTGGCTGTTGCTCGGCCTGATGGCGCTGGTGTGGGCGGCGGACATCTCCGCCTATTTCGCGGGTCGGCGCTACGGCAAGCACAAACTCGCTCCCGCCATCAGCCCCGGCAAGACCTGGGAAGGCGTGGCTGGAGCCATGCTGGGCGTGACCATCTACGTGGTGGCCGTGGCCTGGTACAGCGGCCTGTACAAGCAATATCTGATCTTCCCCTCCGGGGTGTTGGCCGCCTGGTGGTGGGTGGGACTGGCAGTCATCGGCGACCTGTTCGAATCCCTGGTCAAACGCCAGGCCGGCGTCAAAGACAGCGGCACCCTCCTGCCCGGCCACGGCGGCCTGCTCGACCGCATCGACGCGCTGACCTCCACCCTACCCCTGGCGACCCTCGTCATCTTGTTGCAGAGACTGGAATGAGCACCCTCACCCGCCTGACCGTACTCGGCTCCACCGGCAGCATAGGCAAAAGCACGCTGGACGTGGTGGCACGCCACCCCGAGCGCTACCGCGTGCACGCCCTGACCGCCAACCAGCAGGACGGCCTGCTGTTCGAGCAATGCCAGCAACATCAGCCCAGGTTCGCTGTGCTGCTGAACGAAGCCGCCGCCGAACGCCTGCGTGCCAAGCTGAAAGCCGCCGGTTCTGCCACCGAAGTGCTGTGCGGCGTGGCGGCGCTGGAGCAGGTTTCCGCCGCGCCGGAAGTGGACGCGGTGATGGCCGCCATCGTCGGCGCAGCAGGCTTGCGCCCCACCCTGGCTGCCGCACGCGCCGGCAAGAAGATCCTGCTCGCCAACAAGGAGACATTGGTGATGGCCGGTGCGGTGTTCATGGATGCCGTGCGCCAGAGCGGCTCTGTGCTGCTGCCCATAGACAGCGAGCACAACGCCATCTTCCAGTCCATGCCGCACGATTACTCGGGCGACCTGGCTGCCTCCGGCATCAGCAAGATCCTGCTCACCGCTTCCGGTGGCCCGTTCCGCAACACGCCGCTGGCCGAACTGGGCGCAGTCACCCCGGAGCAGGCCTGCGCCCATCCCAACTGGAGCATGGGGCGCAAAATCTCGGTGGATTCCGCCAGCATGATGAACAAGGGGCTGGAAGTGATCGAAGCACATTGGCTGTTCAATGCGCCCGCCGACAGCATCCAGGTGGTAGTACATCCGCAGAGCGTGATCCACTCGCTGGTGCAATACGTGGACGGCTCGGTGCTGGCCCAGCTCGGCAACCCCGACATGCGCACGCCCATCGCCTACGGTCTGGCTTATCCGGAACGTATCGATGCCGGGGTCGCGCCGCTCGACCTGTTCAAGATCGCCCAGCTGAATTTCGTCGCCCCCGATTTCGAGCGCTTCCGCTGTCTGGCGCTGGCCTACCAAGCCCTGCGTGCTGCAGGCACCGCGCCGTCCATCCTGAACGCCGCCAATGAGGTCGCCGTGGATGCTTTCCTGAACCGCCAGATCCCTTTCCTCGCCATCCCGCGTTTGATCGAAGCCGTGTTGGAACGCCTGCCGACCCGGGCCGTCACCGCTGTGGACGATGTCCTGACTGCCGATGACCAGGCCCGCGCCATGGCGCGGGAGCTGCTGCCATCGTTCCGCTGAACGCATGACCACCCTGCTGTCCTTCCTGTTCACCCTCGCGGTGCTGGTGGTGTTCCACGAACTGGGACACTACTGGGTGGCCCGGCTGTGCGGTGTCAAGGTGCTGCGCTTCTCGGTGGGCTTCGGCAAAGTCATCTACAGCAAACGCTCCGCCCGCAGCGAGACCGAATGGGTGCTCTCCGCCCTGCCGCTAGGCGGCTACGTCAAGATGCTGGACGAGCGCGAAGGCGAGGTCGCAGAGCACGAGTTGCCGCGCGCCTTCAACCGCCAGTCCGTGTTCAAGCGCATGGCCATCGTCATCGCCGGGCCGCTGGCCAACCTGCTACTGGCCATCGTGCTCTACTGGGTCATGTTCCTGTACGGCGTGCCCGGCCTGAAACCTACACTGGGATCCATTCCGCCACAATCGCCTGCGGCTGTCGCCGGCCTGCTGGAACGTGAGACGCTGGTCAGCATCGAGGGCCAGGCCGTGCCGACCTGGCAGGAAGCACGCTGGATGCTGCTGGATGCCGCGCTGAAGCAAGGACCCATCGCGATCGAGGCGCAGACCGCCGAGGGCATGCGGCTGCGCCACCAGCTGGATGCCTCCAGCCTCAAGCCCGCCGATCTGGATGGCGATTTCCTGAAAAAGCTGGGCTTGCAGCCCTGGCAACCCACCGTCCATGCCGTGATCGGCCAACTCACCGAGGGCAGCGTGGCGCAGCGCGCCGGTCTGCGGCCAGGTGACCGAGTCGTCCGCGCCGATGGCAAGGACATCCAGCTATGGGAAGAGCTGGTGGCAGTGATACGCAGCCATCCGGGGCAGGCGCTTGCACTGGAGCTTGAACGCAGCGGCGCTCCCGTCACCCTCACCCTGACACCTGACGTAGTGAATGAAGCGGGGCAGCGCGTCGGCAAGATCGGGGCCGCCCCCCAGGTCGACCGGAAGCTGTTCGATGCGATGTTGACCGAAGTGCGTTACGACGCATTCGAGGCCCTGCCGCAGGCGGTGCGCAAGACTTGGGAGACCTCCGTCGTCAGCCTGAAGATGATGGGCAAGATGATCGCGGGGGAAGTGTCGATGAAGAATCTGAGCGGCCCCCTCACCATCGCCGATTATGCCGGGCAATCCGCCCAGATGGGCCTGGTCGCCTACCTCGGCTTCCTCGCGCTGATCAGCATCAGTCTGGGCATCCTCAACCTGATGCCGGTTCCTTTATTGGACGGGGGGCATTTGCTGTATTATTCGGCTGAATTGATCAAGGGTAGCCCGGTGTCCGAACGGACATGGGAGATCGGACAGAAAGTAGGCACCGCCCTGCTCGTGACCATGATGGCGATGGCGATGTATAACGACATCAGCCGCCTGATTTTAGGTTGAAAAATGGATTTCAAGAAACTCGCTCTACTCCTTTCGCTGCTTTATGCGACCCCAAGCTCCGCCATCGAACCGTTCGTCGTCAAGGACATCCGTGTCGAGGGCATACAACGCACCGAAGCCGGAACCGTGTTCAGCTATCTGCCTATCAAGGTGGGCGACACGGTGGACGACAACAAGTCCGCCGGAGCCGTTCGCGCCCTGTTCGCTACCGGCTTCTTCAAGGACGTGCGCCTGGAAGTCGAGCAAGGTGTGCTGATCGTGTTGGTGCGCGAGCGCCCTGCCATCGCCAGCGTCTCCATCGAGGGTGTCAAGGACTTCCCCAAGGATCAGCTCGGCAGCTCGATGAAGATGGTCGGACTGGCGGAAGGACGCATCTTCGACAAGTCGGCACTGGACAAAGCGGTGCAGGAACTGAAACGCCAATACGTGGCACGCGGCAAGTACGCGGTGACGGTGAAAGGCCGCGTCACCGAGCTGGAACGTAACCGGGTCGCCGTCTACCTCGATGTCGTGGAAGGCGGCGTCTCCACGATCAAGCAGATCAACTTCGTTGGTAATCACGCCTTCCCCGAGAACGAGCTGCAAGACCTGATGAAGCTGAACACCTCGAACTGGATCAGCTGGATAAGCAAGGACGACCAATACTCCAAGCAAAAGCTCTCCGGCGACCTGGAGACCGTACGCTCGCATTACCTCGACAACGGCTATCTGGAGTTCAACATCGACTCCACCCAGGTTTCGATCAGCCCGGACAAGCAGGACATCTACATCACCGTGAACATCACCGAGGGTGCCAAGTACACCATCTCCGACATCAAGTTCGCCGGTGGTGAGAAGGTACTCCCGCATGACGCAGCACGCGCCGAGTTGACCTTCAAGCCGGGCGATGTGTTCTCGCGCAAGGAGCTGTCGGAATCCACCCGCAGGATCTCCGAGCGCTTGGGCGATCAGGGCTACGCCTTCGCCAACGTCAACGTCATCCCGGAGCTGGACAAGAACAAGCATACCGCCTCGCTGACCATCACCAACGACCCGGGACAGCGCGTCTATGTCCGCCGGATCAATGTCGCCGGCAACACCAAGACCCGCGACGAGGTCATCCGCCGGGAATTCCGCCAGATGGAAAGCGCGTGGTTCGCCAGCTCCAAGGTGAAGAAATCCAAGCAAAAGGTCGACAGACTGGAATACTTCAGCGCCGTGAACATCGAAACTCCACAGGTCCAAGGCACCGCCGACCAGCTGGACGTGAACGTGACGGTGAAAGAGAAGTCCACCGGCAGCCTGAACGTGGGTGCCGGTATATCCAGCGGTGAAGGCCTGATCCTGAGCGGCTCGATATCGCAGAGCAACATCTTCGGTTCGGGAAATTTCCTGTCCACCCAGATCAACACCAGCAAGATCAACCGCGTCATATCGTTGTCCTACACCAACCCCTATTACACGGACGACGGCATCAGCCGGGGTTTCGACATCTACAAGCGCTCGACCCGGACCAACACCAATCGCAGCGTCATGGCACGCTACCTGTCCGACACGCTCGGGGCCAATATTCGCTACGGGGTCCCGCTGGACGACGACGATTCGCTGCAGTACGGACTGGGGGCCGAGCGCACGACTTTAGGCATCACCGCGCTGACCCCGCAGCGCTACATCGACTACATCAACACTTACGGCGCAACCAATACCACGCTTTCCACTACACTGGGCTGGACCCACGACAGCCGGGACAGCGCCATCTACACGACACAAGGTTCGGTGCGTCGCGCCTACACCGAAATCGGCCTGCCCGGCGGCAGCCAACAGTATTACAAGCTGAACTACCAGCAGCAGTGGTACTACCCGGTGGCGCGCGACGTGACCTTCATGCTGAACGGCGAAGTCGGGGTCGGCAACGGTTACGGCAACCGCCCACTGCCGTTCTTCAAGAACTTCTACGCGGGCGGCATCGGCTCGGTACGCGGATATGAACCGAACTCTCTCGGCCCGATCGATGCCAGCGGCTATGCGACCGGCGGCAACAAACGCATCGTCGGCAACGCCGAACTGCTGTTCCCCATCCCTGGCCAGGGCAGGGACCCGTCCTTCCGCATGAGCGCGTTCGTCGATGCGGGCGCGATCTATGGACAGACCGGAGGGGGAGTGATCGCTGGTGTAGCGGGCTTCCGCTATTCGGCAGGCTTGGCACTGGCTTGGCTGTCGCCGGTCGGCCCGCTCAAGGTCAGTGTTGGCACTCCCATCAACAAGCATCAGGGTGATAGACTGCAGATGTTCCAGTTCACCTTGGGTTCGCTATTCTAGAAGTCAGGAGTCACAGATGCCGAACATGATCAGATTATTGTTTGCCACGTTGTTACTGTCGGCCAGCTCGCAGCTGGTGGCGGCAGACTTCCGCGTGGGCGTGGTCGATACCGAGCGCATCCTGCGCGAATCCGTGCCGGCCACCAAGGCCGAAAGCAAGCTGGAGAAGGAGTTCTCCGCGCGCGACCAGGAGATAAAACGGCTGCTCAAGCAAGCCAAAGATATCCAGGCCACGCTGGAGAAGGATGTCGGCTCACCACCCGATGCGGCACATCGCAGCAAGGAGCGCGAGTTGGCCAACCTGAACTCCAACCTGCAACGCATGCAGCGCGAATACAACGAGGACTTGAATCTGCGCAAGAGCGAAGAGTTGGCCATCGTGCTGGAACAGGCCAGCAAGGCATTGCAAACCATCGCCGAGGCCGACAAGTTCGATCTGGTGCTGGATGTTCAGTCGCGCGTGTTCCATACCCCCAAGATCGACATCACCGACAAGGTGCTGAAATTCCTGGCCGCTGAAGAAGACAAAGCTGGCAAGAAATAGGTTGCCGCGCGTATGAGTCCCACTTCCTACCGTTTGGCAGAACTGGCCGAACGTTTCGGCGGGCGGGTGTTGGGTGATGCCGACACCGCCATCACTCAGGTCGGCACGCTGGACAACGCCAGCCAAGGCCAGATCAGCTTCCTCACCAACAGCAAATACCGCGCGCAACTCGCCGCCACCCGTGCGAGCGCGGTCATCGTGAGCGAAGCCGATGCCGATGCCACGACCTTACCGCGTCTGGTCAGCCCGAATCCCTACGCCTGTTTCGCCCGTATCTCGGCCTGGCTCAACCCGCTGCCATCAGCCGAACCGGACATCCACGCCTCCGCCAGCGTCGACCCCTCGGCGGAGATCGCAGAGAGCGCCGAGATCGGCGCGAACGTGGTCATCGGCAAACAGGTGAAGATCGGCGAACACAGCGTGATCATGGCGGGCTGCGTCATCGGTGACGGCGTGCACATAGGCACCGGTTGCCGCGTGTATCCCAACGTCACCATCTATCACGGCTGCGTCATCGGCGACCGGCTGATCGCGCATTCCGGCGCGGTGATCGGCGCGGATGGCTTTGGCCTGGCCTGGGACGAAGGCCGCTGGCTGAAGATTCCGCAGATCGGCCGCGTCATCATCGGCGACGATGTGGAGATCGGTGCCAACACCACCATAGACCGGGGCGCACTGGACGACACGGTGATCGGCGACGACGTGAAGCTGGACAACCAGATCCAGATCGCCCACAACGTGAAGGTCGGCGACCACACCGCCATCGCTGGCTGCGTGGGCATCGCGGGCAGCACCACCATCGGCAGGTATTGCCGCATCGGCGGCAGCGCGGGCATCATCGGTCATCTGACCATTGCCGACAACGTGGAGATCTCCGCTTTCTCGCTGGTGAGTAAATCCATCACCGAGTCCGGCAGCTACACCGGCATCTTCCCGCTGAGCCGCAAGGATGAGTGGCGCAAGACCGCCGCGCAGCTACGCCATCTGGGCGACTTTGCCCAACGCATCAAACAACTGGAAAAACAACTGGCCGCCTTGCAGAGCCAGGCCAACCACGAGGAGCAAGCATGAGCACCCCCATCACCATGGACATCAACGACATACTCAAGCGCCTGCCGCACCGCTATCCCTTCCTGCTGGTGGATCGGGTGCTCTCGCTCGAACCCGAGAAGGAGATCGTCGCGCTGAAGAACGTCTCGATGAACGAGCCCTTCTTCCCCGGCCATTACCCGCACCATCCGGTGATGCCGGGTGTGTTGATCATCGAGGCTATGGCGCAGACTGCCGCCCTGCTCTCGTTCGCCAGCATGGACAACGGCGGCCCGGACGAGAACTCGGTGTACTACTTCGTCGGCATTGACGGCGCACGCTTCAAGCGCCCCGTCGTGCCGGGCGACCAGCTCATCCTCAAGGTGCAGCCTCTGCGCAACCTGCGCGGACTGTGGAAGTTCAAGGCCGTGGCCGAGGTGGACGGGCAACTCGCCGCCGAAGCCGAGATCATGTGCACCATGAAGGCCAAGTGATGCGCCACCCGACTGCCATCATCCATCCCGGCGCGCGCCTGGCGGACGACGTTCAGGTCGGGCCGTATTCCATCATCGGCGAACACGTCGAGATCGGCGCAGGCACGGTGATCGGCCCGCACGTGGTCATCCACGGCCACACCACCATCGGCCAGCACAACCAGATCTTCCAGTTTTGCTCGCTGGGCGAAGTGCCGCAGGACAAAAAGTACAAGGGCGAGCCGACCCGGCTGGTGATCGGCGACCACAACGTGATCCGCGAGAGCTGCACCTTCAACCTCGGCACCGTGCAGGACAGGGGCGAGACCACGGTCGGCAGCCACAACTGGATCATGGCCTACGTCCACATCGCGCACGACTGCGTGGTGGGCAACCACACGATTTTCGCCAACCAGTCCACCCTGGCTGGCCACGTCATCATCGATGACTACGTGATTCTGGGCGGCTTCACCGGCGTCCACCAATTCTGCCGCGTCGGCGAAAGCGTCATCACCGGCATCGCCGCCGTGGTGCGCCAGAACGTGCCACCCTACCTCACCGTCTCCGGCACCCCGGCCGCCCCGCACGGCATCAACTCCGAAGGCTTGAAGCGGCGCGGCTTCTCACCGGAAGCCATTCTCGCCGTCAAGCGCGCCTACAAGACGCTGTACCGTCAAGGTCTGTCGCTGGAACAAGCGCGCACCGCCATCAGCGCCGAAGTCGCCGCCCACCCGGAACTGGCCATCTTCGCCGCAGCCCTGGCCGAATCCGAACGCGGCATCGTCCGCTAAGCCCATGCAGCAAGGCATCAAAACCATCGCCCTGGTCGCGGGTGAAGCGTCGGGTGATCTGCTCGGCGCTCACTTGATCGAGGCTGTTCGCCAGTATTCGCCGCATGTGCGTTTCGTCGGCATCGGCGGGCCGAAGATGAAGGCGGCGGGCATGGAGATCCGCTTCCCGATGGAGAAGCTGGCGGTGCGCGGCTACGTCGAGGTGCTCAAGCACTACCGCGAGATCGTCGGCATCCGCAACACCCTGCGCCGTGAGCTGCTGGACACGCCGCCCGACCTGTTCATCGGCATCGATGCGCCCGATTTCAACCTCGATCTGGAGCTGAAGCTCAAGCAGCGCGGCATCCCTACCGTGCATTACGTCAGCCCCTCGATCTGGGCCTGGCGCGGCGAGCGCATCCACAAGATCAAGCGCGCGGTGGACCGCGTGCTGGCATTGTTCCCGTTCGAACCGGCGATCTACGCGCGCGAAGACGTGCCCTGCACCTACGTCGGCCATCCCACCGCCGACCGCCTGCCTATGGTGCCGAACCGCACCGAGATGCGCGAACGCATGCGCTTGCCGCTGGAGGCGAAGATCATCGCCCTGCTGCCCGGCAGCCGCCAGAGCGAGCTGCGCCAGCACGCCGTGACCTTTATCGAGACCGCCAAGCTGCTGGCCGAAAAACTGCCCAACGCCCACTTCCTGGTGCCGCTGGTCAGCCGCGAGACCAAGCAGATCTTCGAGGACGCGCTGTGGCGGCACGGCCCCGATCTGCCGCTGACCATCCTGTTCGGCCACGCCCACGATGCGATGACCGCCGCCGACGGTATCCTCATCGCTTCCGGCACCGCCACGCTGGAGGCCGCCCTGCTCAAGCGCCCGATGGTCATCACCTACAAGATGCCCGCCCTCACCTACCGCCTGATGAAGGGCAAGGCCTACCAGCCCTGGGTCGGCCTGCCCAACGTGCTGGCCGGACGTTTCGTGGTGCCGGAAATCCTGCAAGACGATGCCACGCCGGAGCACCTGGCCCAGGCGCTGCTCAACCTGATGGGCAACAAACGCGCGCTGGAAGGACTGGAGATCGAGTTCAGCCGCATCCACGAAACCCTGCGCCAGGACACCGCCCACAAGGCCGCCCAGGCGCTGCTGCCGTATCTTAGTCGGACATGAACACGAACTCCGTTCGTCCTGAGCCTGCGGAAGGGTCGCTGCATAGCAGCGGGGCTGCGTTAAGACAGCCCGAGGGGCGAGCGTCTGACGGCGTACCCTTTACGGGTGCACCCACCGGCGCACCCCTTGCGGGTGGTAGCGCAGCGGAGTCGAAGGATGACTTCGCCGCCGTGCTCATCTGCGGCGTAGACGAAGCCGGGCGCGGCCCGCTGGCCGGGGCGGTGTACGCAGCTGCCGTCATCCTCGACGACGCCCGCCCCATCGCCGGGCTGGCCGATTCCAAGAAACTCAGCGAGAAAAAGCGCGACAAGTTGGCGCTGGAGATACGCGAGCACGCTCTCGCCTGGGCCATCGCCAGTGCCAGCGTCGAAGAGATCGACCGCATCAACATCCTGCGCGCCAGCTTGCTGGCGATGCAGCGCGCCGTGGCAGCGCTGAACCTCACCCCGCACGAGGTCTGGGTCGACGGCCTGCATTGCCCCGACACCGGATTGAAGAGCCGCGCTATCGTGCAGGGCGACAGCAAGGTGGCCGCCATCTCTGCCGCGTCCATCCTGGCCAAGACTGCTCGGGACGCTTCGCTGCTGGAACTGCATGAACGCCACCCGCACTACGGCTTCGCCATCCACAAAGGCTACCCCACCGCCGCCCACCTCGCAGCCCTGCGCCAGCACGGCCCTTGCGTGGAACATCGCCGCAGCTTTGGGCCGGTCAAGGCATTATTGAAACTTTGAAAGGATCATCATGGCCGTCATCAAATGCCACGTCTGCAAGAAAGAGTTCACCGCCACCTCGGTGAAATGCCCCGGCTGCGGCACGAAGCCTCCGGAGAACGCTGAACTGGTCGAGCCGGACATGCGCTACATCGAGGCGAAATCCAATGCCGTGCTGGTGTTCGCCGGACTCATCGTGCTCATGCTACTCGCCTTCATCGGACTAGCCCTGTACACCTATTTCAAAGCGTCAGGACACTGAACTACTAGGGTATGTTTTTCGTTTTTGGTGATACTTGCCATTCCTCCATCGCTATCTTTGGGACAGGAACGTCCCTTCATTTGTCAGTGATGAAGCATGATTAAGCTCGATGCTAAGCCTGTTGAGACTGGAATTCCATTTTTACAGGGTTCTGAAATTGTGCGCATTGAGTACGCTCTCGGCAATCTCCAAGCATTTGTTCGTGACATTAGCCTCCAATTGGAATTGGTTATTATTTTTTCGGATGTTATTGGCTTTCGTGTTCTTGATGAACGTGATTTGATGGAATTCTGGCCTGAGTGCTCAATACCAAAAGATTTGCTTTTTGAAATTTATTCTGGCGGTTGGCTTTCTCAAGAAGCAAGTCGTCCTGGTAGCTGCATTGATCCAATGAATCCTGCAGCAAAGGAGTATTTCGTAAAAGGTGTAGATGATTGCCTTAGTGTTATTTGCCATTCTGCACCTGAGATTCGTAATAATGCACCCTAGCCCTACGCATCTAGAGGGATGGGCGAACAGCATGTTCTTCTCTTCCACAGCCTGCACGCCCCTCCAATCATCAGTCCAATAAATTTCTCTTGCTATTTAATCGCTTGCCTCTATAATGCGCGCCTTGCCGCTCATTGCGGCATTGGTTCATCGTTATCTGACCCCCTGCGTCCCCCGTCTTTGCGGATTGCGCCTCGATTCACCGGTTAGCGACGATGTGTTTGCGCCGGTAGAACTTACCCCCTACTGAATTTTGCTGTGTGGCCTAGCCGCACAGTGCGCCATTGCTTGTATGTAAGGAATCAACATGTCCGTAGAAAATACCCCGGCAGTCAACACTGCCGCCGAGACCACTTTTGCCTCCATCGGCCTGAACCCGCTCATCCTGAAAGCCGTGGAAGAGTCCGGTTACACCGTGCCCACGCCGATCCAGGCGCAAGCTATCCCCGAAGTTATGGCGGGTCACGATCTGATGGCTTCCGCCCAGACCGGCACCGGCAAGACAGCTGCCTTCATCCTGCCCGCGCTGAACCGCATCGCCGAGCCTTCGGCAGTGCGCAGCAAGGGACCGCGCGTGCTGGTGCTGACCCCGACCCGCGAGCTGGCGCAACAGGTTTCCGAAGCCGCTGCCAAGTACGGCAAGCACATGCGCGTGAAGACCGTCAGCATCCTGGGCGGCATGCCCTACCCGCTGCAGAACAAGCTGCTGTCGAATCCGGTGGACATCCTGGTGGCGACACCGGGCCGTCTGATCGACCACATCCAGCGCGGTCGCATCGACTTCTCGCGTCTGGAAATGCTGGTGCTGGACGAAGCCGACCGCATGCTGGACATGGGCTTCTCGGAAGACGTGGAAAGCATCGCCAACGCCACGCCCAAGACCCGTCAGACCCTGCTGTTCTCCGCCACGCTGGACGGCGTGGTCGGCGCACTGGCCGACCGTCTGCTGAAGACCCCGAAGCGCATCAGCATCGCCGCGCAGCACGCGAAGCACGAAAACATCGAACAGCGTTTGATGTTCACCGACGACATGGCGCACAAGAGCCAGTTGCTGAGCCACTTGCTGACCGACATCGACCTGAATCAGGCCGTGGTGTTCACCGCTACCAAGCGCGATGCCGACATGCTGGCCGACCAGCTGCAAGCCCAAGGCCATTCCGTGGCTGCTCTGCACGGCGACATGAACCAGCGCGAGCGTAACCGTACCCTGACCAATCTGCGTCGCGGCCAGGTGCGCATCCTGGTAGCGACTGACGTGGCCGCACGCGGCATCGACGTGGCCGGCATCTCGCACGTGATCAACTTTGACCTGCCCAAGTTCGCTGAAGACTACGTGCACCGCATCGGTCGTACCGGCCGTGGCGGCGCATCCGGCATCGCCGTGTCGTTCGCTTCCAACCGCGACACCATGCTGCTCAAGCGCATCGAACGCTACACCGGCCAGCCCATCACCCAGCACACCATCCCGGGCATGGAGCCGAAGTTCAAGCCGCGCCCAGCAGCGTCCAAGCCGCAGGGTCGCGGCGGTTTCGGTCGCCACACTGCACCGGACAGCCGTCACGGCTTCCCGCGCGATGACCGCAACGGCAATGCACCGCGCCGCGAAGGTCACTCGCACAACCGTTTCGGTAACGCCAACGGCAACCGTGCACCTGGCGCAGGTAATGGCGGCGCACCTGCCGGCGGTCAACGTCGCCCGAGCAGCGGCAACAGCTTCAGCCTGGGTCGCGGCCACAACGGTGGCAACACCAACGGCAACAAGCGCTAATCCACCGCAAGGACGGAGGCCGGTGCGCTAAGCCCCGGCCAGCTCAACAAAAAGCCCGCATCCAGCGGGCTTTTTGTTTGTTCGGTCATACCGTTTCAGTCGCGCTCACGCTCATGCTCGCGGTCGCGTCTGTGCTCGCGACGGTACTCACGTCCGCGCCCTTCGTCGCGATCCTCGTAGTCGCGATCACGTCCGCCGCGTGGCTGATACACGGGCTGTTGCTGGCGTTGCTGGCCGCCGGTACCCACGGCAGCGCCTACCGCACCGCCGACCGCACCACCCAGGATCGCGCCGCCTTCGCCGCCGACCGCATGGCCGACACCCGCGCCCACGCCGCCACCGACCGCACCGCCAAGGACCGCGCGGTTCTGATACGGATCAGCACACCCTGCCAAAAGCAGCAACGAGGCTGCAAGCATAGTCAGTTTCATTTTCATCTCCTTTAGTCCCGATCACCGTGGTCATGACCATGATGATGCTCGTGTTCATGTTCATGCTCGTGTTCGCGCTCGCCACCATAGTTGCGTGCTTGTGGCTGGGGGCGTGGCGCAGGCGCAGGTGCGGCTTGCGGACGACCGCTGGTGGCCACGGCAGCACCTGTCGCTCCGCCCAGCGCACCGCCGATGATGGCTCCATTCTGACCGCCTACACGCGAACCCACGGCAGCTCCGACACCACCGCCGAGCGCACCGCCCAACACCGCGCCTGCGTCGACCGCGTAAGCTGCGCTGCTCGCCGTCATCGCCGCCAACAATACAAAACCAGAAACCTTCATGCTGTCCTCCTTTTGAGATAAGCGCGCCAGAAGCGCGGTACTGAGAGTCATCGCTACCCGATTGGTTCCGCGATGCCGACCATTGTAATCCACTCTACCACCTTGACCTACCTGGTGACCCATACATTTTTCCTGTCAACCGCCGGAGTCGTGATGCCCATCGACAGGACGAGAACGCGGCTTCCTGCTATCCTCATGCCCCATCAAATTACGAGTCGGTACCATGGCAGTCAGTATCAAGAATTCCGAAGAGATCGCAAAGATGCACGTCGCCGGACGCTTGGCCGGTGAAGTGCTGGATTACATCGCCCCCTTCGTGAAGGTCGGCATCACCACCAACGAGCTGGATCAGCTCTGCCACGATTACATGGTGAACGTGCAGGGCTGCATCCCCGCGCCGCTCAACTATGCGCCTTCCGGTCACAATCCCTACCCCAAGTCGATCTGCACCTCGATCAACCATCAGGTCTGCCACGGCGTGCCCGGCGACAAGAAGCTGAAGCACGGCGACATCGTCAATCTGGACATCACCACCATCAAGGACGGTTTCCACGGCGACACCAGCCGCATGTACTACGTCGGCGAACCGTCCATCCAGGCGCGCCGCCTGTGCGAGACGGCCTATCTGTCGATGTGGCGCGGCATCCGTGCGGTCAAGCCGGGGGCGACGCTGGGCGACATCGGCCATGCCATCCAGAGTTACGTCGAAGGCATGGGCTACAGCGTGGTGCGCGAGTTCTGCGGCCACGGCATCGGTCGCCGCTTCCACGAGGAACCGCAAGTGCTGCACTACGGCAAACCGGGCACCGGCCTGCGCCTGGAGCCCGGCATGATCTTCACCATCGAGCCGATGGTGAATGCGGGCAAGGCGGGCATCAAGCAACTCGGCGACGGCTGGACCGTGGTCACCCGCGACCACAGCCTGTCGGCGCAATGGGAACACACCATCCTCGTCACCGAGACAGGCTTCGAGGTGATGACCCTGTCCGCCGGAGCGCCCGCCATCCCGGACTGACCCGAACGCTCCGTGACTCCTGCCGCCATCCGCTCCAGCCTGAAAGCCGCCCGCGAGGCACTGCAGCGTCGCTACGCCGATCAGGCGATGTCGCCGCAACGCTTGCTGCGCGCCCATGCCGGACTGGTGGACGAGCATCTGCGGCTGGTATGGCAAAGCCTGGCCATGCCGCCCGAACTGGTACTGGCGGCGGTGGGCGGGTACGGACGCGGCGAGCTGTTCCCGAAGTCCGACATCGACCTGCTGATCCTGCTGCCTGAGCAACCCGATGCCGCCTTGCAGGAGCGCCTGCGCGACCTGGTCGGCACCCTGTGGGACATCGGACTGGAAGTCGGCCACAGCATCCGCACCGTGGGCGACTGTATGGCCGAATGCTCGGACGTGACGGTGCAGACCAACCTGCTGGAAGCGCGCCTGATCACCGGCGCACCGCGACTGTTCGAGGAGATGCGACTGGCGCTGAGCGACCACCTCAACCGCCGCGCCTTCTTCCTCGCCAAGCAACAGGAACAGGGCAAACGCCACTCCCGCTTCCTCGACATCGATTACAACCTCGAACCCAATCTGAAGGAAAGCCCCGGCGGGTTGCGCGACCTGCAGACCGTGCTGTGGATCAGCCGCGCCAGCGGTTGCGGCAGCACCTGGCGCGAGCTGGCCGCTGCCGGGCTGATCTCCACCAGCGAGGCGCGCGCCATTGCCCGTCACGAAGCGCTGTTGCAGACCTTACGCATCCGCTTGCACTATCTGGCGCGGCGACGCGAAGACCGGCTGCTGTTCGATCACCAGGCTGCGCTGGCCGAGCAGATGGGCATACGCGCGCCCAGCGCCCGCCGCGCCAGCGAACAGCTGATGCAGCGCTACTACCGCACCCGTCGTGCGGTGCGCCTGCTCAACGAAGTGTTGCTGCAAGCGTTGCACAGCCGCCTGTTCCCGGAAAGCGGCGCGAGCTATCCGCTGAACGCGCGTTTCATCGCCCGCGACACCCTGCTCGAAGCGCGCGACGAGGAACTGTTCCAGCGCGAGCCTGCCGCCATACTGGAGTGTTTCCTGCTGCTGCAACAACACCCGCGTCTGACCGGGCTGGCAGCCTCCACCTTGCGTGCGCTGTGGCGTGCCCGCCCGCTCATCGATGCCCAGTTCCGCCGCGCCCCGCACAATCGCGCAGCCTTCATGCGCATCCTGCGTCAGCCACAAGGACTGACCCATGCACTCCGCCTGATGAACCGGCTGGACGTGCTCGGGCGCTATCTGCCGCCGTTCGGTCGCATCGTCGGCCAGTTGCAGCATGATCTGTTCCACATCCACACTGTGGACGAACACATCCTGATGGTGGTGCGCAACCTGCGCCGCTTCACCCTGCCGGAACTGGCGCATGAGTTCCCCTTGTGCAGCCGACTCATCCACGACTTCGCCCGCCCGGAGGTGTTGTATATCGCCGGTCTGTTCCACGACATCGCCAAGGGGCGCGGCGGCGACCATTCGCTGCTGGGACGCGCCGATGCCGACCGCTTCTGCCGTCAGCATGGCCTGAGTGACGAAGACCGCGAACTGGTGATCTGGCTGGTCGAGCAACATCTGGCGATGTCCGCCATCGCACAGAAACAGGATCTGAGCGACCAGGACGTGATCGCCGCGTTCGCCGCCCGCATCCGCAACGAACGCCATCTGGTCGCACTCTACCTGCTGACCGTGGCCGACGTGCGCGGCACCAGCCCCAAGGTGTGGAACGCCTGGAAGGGCAAGCTGCTGGAAGACCTGTTCAACGCCACACGCCGCTACCTCAGCGAGGGGAAAACCGCCGACCAGGTGGGCGAGACGCGGATGGCTGCGTCCCAGACCCTGGCGCTATACGCCATCGCACCCGACAGTTACCAGTTGCTGTGGGCCCAACTGGAAAGCGATTACTTCCTGCAACATGAACCGCACGAGATCGCCTGGCACACACGCCTGCTGGCGCATCGCGTCAACACCACAGAAGCCGTGGTCAAGGCGCGCCTTGCCCGTATCGGCGAAGGACTACAGGTGATGGTCTACAGTCCGGATCGGCCACAGCTGTTCGTCCGTATCTGCAGTTTCTTCGCCGACATGAACTACAACATCGTCGAAGCCAAGGTGCACACCACCCAGCATGGCTACGCGCTGGATAGTTTTCTGGTGATGGACGCTTCCGGCGATGCGACCCCATACCGCGATGTGATGAGTTACATCGAACACGAGTTGGCACAGCAGATCGATCGAGGCAGCGCACTCGCCCCGGCCTCGCAGGGTGGACGCATCAACCGGCAACTCAAGCACTTTCCCATCGCGCCCGAGGTCGTCATCGAACAGGACGAGAAAGGCCGCCATCTACTGTCATTGGTCGCGGGCGACCGACCCGGCCTGCTGGCGCGCATCGCGCGCATCCTGTCCAGCCACGCCATCACGGTACGCAGTGCCAAGATCAACACCTTGGGCAGCCGTGCCGAGGACACCTTCTGGATCACAGGGGCAGAATTGGCAACGCCTGCGAGACAGCAGGCGTTGCGTGACGAACTATTGTCCGGGTTGACCTGAACCCAGCCCCTCGCCTCCGCTGCCGATAGGCGACACCAGATTGATGGCGAAGTGGGTCAGTTGGCTGGCTGAGTTCAGATTGAGCTTGCGCTTGATGTTGGCGCGGTGCGATTCGATGGTCTTCGAGCTGCGCGCCAGCTTGAACGCGATCTCCGCAGTCCCCAAACCCATACCGATCAGGTGCAGCACCTCGAATTCGGTCGGGGTCAGACTGCTGATCGGCGAGGCCTCCTTCTTGCTGCCGGTCATCTTTTGCACCAGACGGGTACGCAACTGGTCACTGATGTAGATCTCGCCGCGCAAGATCAGCCGGATGGCATACAGGATGGTGCTGGTCGCCACCTGCTTCATCAGGTAACCGCGCGCACCGGCCTTGAGCGCCAGCTCGGCATAGACCGCCTCGTCGTGCATGGACATGATGAGCACCGGCAACTCGGGGTAGTCCACGTGGAGTTTCTTCAGCAGGTCCAACCCGGACAGCCCGGCCAGCGACAGATCGACGATGGCCAAGTCATGCCGGCAATCCTTGTTCGCCAGCGTGGCCTGCTTGATGTCGCTCGCCTCATGGCAGACCTGCAACTCCGGCTCGCGGTTGATCAACATGGAGATGCCCTCGCGCACGATGGGATGGTCATCAACGATGAGGATGCGTGCCTTGTGTTGTTCAGTGTATTCCATGTCCCCCCCGTTTCTGCGGTAACTCGATCACCACACTCACACCACCGGCGACAGACACGTCAATGGCCAGCGTGGCACCTATCATCTCGGCGCGGTAACGCATCGTATGCATCCCCAGGCCGTTGCTTTCTTCCAGTCTCGACGTATCCATGCCCACCCCGTTATCGCAGACCTTGACCTGGATCCCCTCGTTGGTTCGGGACACCGACAGTTCGATCCTGCTCGCATGGCCATGCTTGACCGCATTGCTGATCGCCTCCTGACATATCCGATACAGGTGGATCACCTGCTCGGGGTCTTCGACCGCACAGGATTCGTCGAACGACAGCTCACATTCTAGCTGGAAAATCGCCTTCACCTCGCGGCTCAACTGCCCCAGCATCTCGCGCAGGCCATAGCCCATCAACTCCACCGGGTACAGACTGTGCGCCAACTGTCGCGTCTTCGCCACGGCATTGTTGACCAAGCCGGTGATCTTGGCCGCATCGCGCTCCTCTTCCCGCAAGCCCAGCGCGGTCAGTTTTTGTACCAGCACTTGGGTCATGAAGGCGATTCCCGTCAGCTGCTGGCCAAGGTCATCATGTAGCTCCTGTCCGATGCGCTGCTGCGTCTCCTCGCTGATGCTGATGATGCGCCGCTCCGCCATGCTCGCCCGCAACAGGGCCAGCTGGGCCGATTGCTGGGCAGCACTCATTTCGCTCACGGCATGCTTGAACTTCGAGATATCGTTGAACACCAGCAACAGGTAATCGCCGTCCTGTAGCGCGATCTGCCCCAGAGTGGCGATACACCAGATGTCGCGGCCATACTTGGTGTGCATCTGCGCTTCGTATTGACCGGACACCCCGGTGAGCAACACCTCGTCCGCCAGCCGGATCAGCCCCGTCTCGCGCCATGACGAGAACCGGCGCAGATTCTCGTGCAACAGCTGCTCGGTGGTCGTTCCCAAGATTGCCGCCGCCGCCTCATTGGCCAGCACACACTGCCCGTCCGCCGCGAAAACCTGGATCCCCGAGTCGGCCTTGCGCACGATGGCCTGCGTCATCCTGGACAGATCATCGAGCGCGGCTTCCGCCTTGGCCCGGGCGGACATCTGCCCATCCATCAGAATGCAGAACAGGAGGTTCAATGCCGCATTGGAGAAGAATATCTCCGCGCTGGGCTGCAATTGCAATTCGGCATTGAACAACCAGATGGAATACGTCCTGCCCAGCGCCGCGAGAATGGCCATCAGATAGGCGTATCCCCGGTCGATGTAGCGCAGCGAGAACAGGGACATCAGGGCATACAGCAGCGAGAGCGGCAGGTCCGGCCCGACGTAGTTGTCGAGGAAGAACAAGCCGAACTCCATGACGAGCACGAGTAGCGCGAGGTAGATCCTGGGTATTCGGGAGATGAATGCGTCGAGCCGTTCCATGCCCGTATCATACGCCGCCCGCACAGCTTCCGCCGCCAAAGCTGTCGGTTCGTATCAGTAGTACAATACGCGCCCCGCTTGCCCATGGATCTTGAGTCATGATCTGGAAACCCAACGTCACCGTCGCCGCCGTCCTGGAACAGGACGGCAAGTTCCTGCTGGTCGAGGAACAGACCAGCCAGGGTCTGCGCTTCAACCAGCCCGCCGGACATTGGGAACCGGGCGAGACGCTGGCGGCGGGCGCGGCGCGCGAGGTGCTGGAGGAATCCGCCTACGACTTCGCGCCCGAACACCTGATCGGCATCTACCGCTGGCCCACGCCGGACGGCGGCACTACTTACTTGCGCTTCGCCTTCTGCGGCAAGATTCTGGCCCACCACCCCGAACGAACGCTGGACGAAGGCATCGTGCGCGCGGTGTGGATGACGGTGGACGAGATCCGCGCCACGCAGGCGCGCCATCGCAGTCCTCTGATCCTGCGCTGCGTGGAGGATTACCTCGCCGGCAAGCGCTATCCGCTGGAGTTGATTACGCACTATGAATAAACCACTCCGTCATTCCCGCGCAGGCGGGAATCCAGCAATCAAAGCAGGTCTCCGCGTAGCGGAGTCAAAATGGTGTTGTCCGCTACGCGGAGTAATGACGACTAACTGGATTCCCGCCTGCGCGGGAATGACGGAGCCGGGTCATGGCCGTTAAGCGCGTCGTCGTCGGCATGTCCGGCGGGGTGGATTCCTCCGTCACCGCGCTGCTGTTGAAGCAGCAGGGCTATGAGGTGATCGGCCTGTTCATGAAGAACTGGGAGGGCGACGATACCGACGACTACTGTTCCTCGCGGCAGGATTTGCTGGATGCGGTGTCGGTGGCGGACGTGATCGACATCCCCATCGACCAGGTGAATTTCGCCCAGGAGTACCGCGAGCGGGTGTTCAGCTACTTTCTGCGCGAATACGAAGCCGGGCGCACGCCTAATCCGGACATCCTGTGCAACTCGGAGATCAAGTTCAAGGCCTTCCTCGACCATGCGCTGGAGCTGGGTGCGGATGCCGTCGCCACCGGCCATTACGCGCAGGTGCGCGAGGTAGACGGCCTGTTCCAGTTGCTCAAGGCGGAGGATGCCAGCAAGGATCAGAGCTACTTCCTGCACCGGCTGAATCAGGCGCAGTTGTCGAAGTCGATGTTCCCGCTGGGCAAGCTGATGAAGTCGCAGGTGCGCGATATCGCTCGCCAGTACGGCCTGCACAACCACGCCAAGAAAGACAGCACCGGCATCTGCTTCATCGGCGAACGCCCCTTCCGCGACTTCCTCAACCGCTACCTGCCGACCCAGCCGGGCGAGATGGTCACTCCCGCAGGAAAGGTGGTCGGGCAGCATCAAGGCCTGTCGTTCTACACCCTCGGCCAGCGTCAGGGCTTGGGCATAGGCGGCGGCAAGGATTCCACCGGCGAGCCGTGGTTTGTGTGCGGCAAGGACATGGCACACAACCGCTTGATCGTGGTGCAGGGCCACGACCACCCCGCGCTGCAAGCGCACGACCTCACCGCGCTGGACATGCACTGGATTGCAGGCGTAGCACCTGACCTTAGCCGCGACTACGCCGCCAAGACCCGCTACCGCCAGCAGGATGCAGACTGCCGCATCGCCGCACAGGACGGCAGCATCCACTTCCACTTCCCTGCAGCGCAATGGGCAGTCACGCCCGGCCAGTCGGTGGTGGCCTACGACGGCGCGGTGTGCCTGGGCGGCGGCATCATCGAAAGCAGTAGAAGCTGAACCATCCGCCTCCCGCTTTCACGTAAAATACGACCTTTGATTCTTCACTTGAATTGCGCCATGACTCCTCTTTCCACCCTCACCGCCCTGTCCCCTCTCGATGGCCGCTACCACGGCAAGGTTGACGCACTGCGCCGCCATTTCAGCGAGTTCGGCCTGATCCGCAACCGTGTGCTGATCGAGATCGAATGGCTGAAGGCCTTGAACGCCGAGCGTGGCATCGTCGAGATGCAGCCGTTCTCCGCCGCCACCCTCGAACTGCTCGATCTGCTGGTGGAGCGCTTCAGTGAAAACGATGCCGATGAGATCAAGATCATAGAACGGCGCACCAACCACGACGTGAAGGCCATCGAATACTGGCTGCGCGACCACCTCATCGCCCATCCCGAAACGACGAACGTGCTGGAGTTCATCCACTTCGCCTGCACGTCCGAAGACATCAACAACCTGTCGCATGCGCTGATGCTGAAGGCGGGCCGCGACGAGGTGATGCTGCCCATGCTGGACGCGGTCATCGCCAGACTGCGCGACCTGGCGCTGCAACTGGCCGATCAGCCGATGCTGTGCCGCACCCACGGCCAGACCGCCACGCCCAGCACCCTGGGCAAGGAGCTGGCCAACGTAGTGTACCGCTTGCAGCGTGGCCGCGACCGCATCGCCGATGTCGCCATCCTGGGCAAGATCAACGGCGCGGTAGGCAACTACAACGCCCATCTTTCCGCCTACCCGGACGTGGACTGGGAGTCGTTCGCGCGCCGTTTCGTGGAAGCGCGCGGCATCACCTTCAACCCTTACACCATCCAGATCGAGCCGCACGATTACATGGCCGAACTGTACGACGCGTTCGCCCGCGTCAACACCATCCTGATCGACCTCGACCGCGACGTGTGGGGCTACATCTCGCTGGGATTCTTCAAGCAGAAGGTCATCGCGGGCGAGGTCGGCTCCTCGACCATGCCGCACAAGGTCAACCCCATCGACTTCGAGAACTCGGAAGGCAACCTCGGCCTGGCCAACGCGTTGCTGCGCCACCTGTCCGAGAAGCTGCCGATCTCGCGCTGGCAGCGCGACCTGACCGACTCCACCGTGCTGCGCAACATGGGCGTGGGCTTGGGCTACACCCTGCTGGGCTACGAGTCGCTGCTGAAGGGGCTGAACAAGCTGGAAGCCAATCCGGCACGTCTGGCGGAAGACCTGGACAATAGCTGGGAAGTGCTGGCGGAACCCATCCAGACCGTGATGCGCCGCTACAACATCGAGAACGCCTACGACAAGTTGAAGGACCTGACACGTGGCAAGGGCGGCATCAACAAAGACAGCCTGGCCGCCTTCATCGCCACGCTGGACATCCCGGCTGCCGAGAAACAGCGCCTGTCCGCCCTCACCCCGGCGACCTACCTGGGCAAGGCAGCGGAGTTGGCCAAACGTATCTGACACCGAAAGGCTGACCGATGCTGAACAAGTACTACATCGCCACCGGGACAGTGACCGTCCTCGCCGTTGTGCTCGCCGCATTCGGCCTCTGCCAGGACAATGCCTGCAAGGACTACCTGGGCGACTTCAAGCTCAGCGGCCCGGTCGACCCCCTGGCGAAATACCAGGACGTGCTGAAAGACCCGCGCTTCGCCCAAGCCAGTATCGCGGAGATAGGCGGGCGGGTGCATGAGACCGGCCACTGCGACCGCTATCGCCGCGCCATCGACAGCCTGACATTGGGTGGCGACCGCGAGACGGTGGAAAAAAAGGTCGTGGCGATCCTGGTCTATCAGGAAGCCGACGAGCGCATGTGTACGTCGGACTGAGTCGAACCCGCGTTCACTCGGTCAGGGCGTGCCGCTTGAGCGCCTTGCGCCGCTCCGCATAGTCCGGGCAAGCGCTCTCCACCACCCTCCAGAACGCCGCCGAATGGTTCATCTCGCGCAGGTGCGCCAGTTCGTGCACCACCACGTAATCCACCAGCTCCAGCGATAGGCGCACCAGCCGCCAGTTCAGCCGCACCACGCCGCGCGAGGTACAACTACCCCAGCGGGTACGCGCCGAGGAGAGCTTCACTTCCTTGGGCGACACGCCCATGCGCTCGGCATAGAAGGCCACACATTCATCGAACAGCATCACCGCCTGCCGCCGATACCAGGCGGTGACGGCACGTTCGATGGCGGCGGCATTGTCCGGGTCGGCCACCTGCACGGTCAACTCATCTGCGGAAAGCGCTACCGAGGGACGGCGACCCGCCACCACCCGCAGCCGCAAGGTCTCGCCCCGGAATGGCAGCGCCTCGCCATCCGCCCAGCTTTGCGTCACGGTCTGGCGCGACTGCCAGCTGCCCAGCTTGCCCACCACCCAGTCGGCCTTCTCGCGCAGCACGCCATGCAGCCAGGTGTCGCTCGCCTGCATGGGCACGCTGACCGTCAGCCCGCGATGGTCGATGCGCAGACCGACGCTGCGTCGGCCCGCACTGCGCTTCAGGGTATAGGGTATGGTCTGTCCGGACAGTTCGATGCTGCGCTGCTCGGGGGCAGGCGGCGGAGTGGCGTTCAGGCGGCGTAGTCTGCGCAGCACGTCATCAGGGAAGCTTGGGTATCTCCGCCTCGATCCACTCTTCCACCTGGCGGTTCAACTCGTCAGCCTTCATGCCCTTGTGCGGGTAAATGGGCTGGCCGATGCTCAGGGTGATGAGGCCGGGATATTTCAGGAAGGCGTTCTTGCCCCACAGCTTGCCCGCGTTATGCGCCACCGGCACCACCGGCGCAGTACCCGAGACTCCCAGCAGGGCACCGCCGATCTTGTACTTCCCGCGCTCGCCATAAGGCACGCGCGTGCCTTCGGGAAAGATCACCACACAGAAACCGCGCGCCAGCCTGTCCTTGCCTTCGCGCAGCAAAGTCCTCATCGCCTCGCGCGTCTCGCCACGGTTGATGGCGATGGGGCTGGTCATGGCCAGTCCCCAGCCGAAGAACGGGATGCGCAGCAGCTCGCGTTTCAACACCCATACCTGCGGCGGGAACACCAGCTGCAGCGCCATCGTCTCCCAGGCCGACTGGTGTTTGCACAGGATCAGGCAGGGTTCCTTGGGAACGTTCTCGCGCCCGCGCACTTCCATGCGCACGCCGCACACCACCCGCAACATCCACAGCGAGATCTTCGCCCACTTCGAGATGTAGGCGTAGCGCCGCATGGGCGACAACGGGATGACGCAGAGCCCGACCAGCAGGAACAGCGGCGTGAACACCAGTTGCAACAGCAGATAGATCAGCGAGCGCAGCAGAACCATCTCAGACCAGCTCCGCCACCGCCGCCGCCAGATCGGCATAGACCTGGGTACCCTCGGGCAACCCGCCCTTGGCCAGCGTCCGTTCACCCTTGCCGGTACGTACCAGAATGGGCTGCGCGCCCATCTTCACCGCCGCCTCCAGATCACGCAGCGAATCGCCCACGGCGGGCACGCCTGCCAGATTCGTGTTGTAGCGCGAAGCGATCTCCTCCAGCATGCCATGACGCGGCTTGCGGCAATGGCAATCGGCCTCCGGCCCGTGCGGACAGAAGAACACCGCCTCGATGCGTCCGCCCGCCAGCGCCACGGTCTTGTGCATCTTGTCGTGGATGGCGTTCAGCGTCGGCAGATCGAACAGCCCGCGCGCGATGCCGGACTGATTGGTCGCTACCACCACGCGATAATCCGCCTGGCACAAGCGCGCAATCGCCTCCGCACTGCCGGGAATGGGCTTCCACTCTTCGGGCGATTTGATGAATTGGTCGGAGTCGTAATTGATGACACCGTCGCGGTCTAGGATGATGAGTTTCATAGGGTCAGTTGGGAGACGTAAGATGCAAGACGCAAGACGTAAGTCGTAAGACGTAAGTTGGGGGGCGCTGGCAGTTAACTGCAGACTTCCGACTTACGCCTAAAGACTGTTTTCTCATGCTGCCAGCTTGGAAAGATTTGCAACACGGTTAGTTAACCCAACGACCTCGTGCAATAACCGGAATCGATTTAGTCGTAACTCTTCAACATCAGCATTTACCATGACCGTGTCAAAAAATTCGGTAACTGCTTGGCTTACCGTCACCGTAGCAAATAGTGCCTCATCAAAATTCCCCTTGCTCGCTTGCTCATCAACAGTAGTTCTGAGTTGTCGAGTCTTAGAAAGTAAAATTTTTTCTGCCTTTTCAATCAGCACATTCTCATCAGTCAGTATGTATTCAGATGCTCCGCCTGATTTGTTCAGAATATTTCGTGCACGCTTATCAGCTGAAGCAAGTGCTGACAATTCAGCTGGGAAACTCTCACGAGCCTGACGAACAGCATGAAGTCGGGCGATGAATTCAGCTGGTTCAGCCAAACAAATAACGGAGTCCGCCTCTTGTGCGCTGTAACCACGATCTCTCAAATAGCCTGAAGCTCGATCAAGTAGGAAAGAATGGATTTTGACCCATAGTGGAACTACGGCACTTCCTTCATCAAATGTCGGTTGCAACAGACCATCAGGAAAGGCATTACAGGCAGCTTTTAGTATTTGCTCGATTGATAGGACAAGTTTTCGTTCGACCAGCATCCGAATCACCCCCAGCGCATGGCGGCGCAACGCAAACGGGTCCTTGTCGCCAGTCGGGAGTTGACCGATGCCGAACATTCCCACCAGCGTTTCCAGCTTGTCCGCCAGCGCGACGCAGAGGCCGACCGGATTGCGTGGCAGTTCGTCGCCTGCGAAGCGCGGTTTGTAGTGATCTTCGATGGCGTAGGCGATGTCGTCCGGCAGGCCGTCGTGCTGGGCGTAGTAGCGGCCCATGATGCCTTGCAGTTCGGGGAACTCGCCGACCATGTCGGTCAGCAGGTCGGCCTTGGCGAGTAGCGCTGCCTGTTCAGCTTGCAGCGCCAGCGTGTCGCCGCCGAGTTGCTGGCCGATCGCCTTGGCGATGGCGCAGACGCGCTGCACGCGCTCGCCCTGCGTGCCCAGCTTGTTGTGGTACACCACCTTGGCCAGCCCCAGCACGCGCGATTCCAGCGTCTTTTTGCGATCCTGATCGAAGAAGAATTTCGCATCGGCCAAGCGCGGACGCACCACGCGCTCATTGCCGCCAATCACCAGACTGGGGTCGGCGGGGCGGATGTTGGAGACGATGAGGAACTGGTTGGTCAGCTTGCCGTTGGCATCCAGCAGCGGGAAATACTTCTGGTTGGCCTTCATGGTGAGGATCAGGCACTCCTGCGGCACTTCCAGGAAGGCTTCCTCGAACTGACCCAGCAGCACATTGGGACGCTCGACCAGCGCGGTCACCTCGTTCAGCAGGTCATCATCCTCAATCGGTTTCAAGCCCTGTGCGTCGGCGGCGGCATTGAGCTGGCGCACGATCTCGGCGCGACGCGATTCGAAGCTGGCGATCACCGCACCTTCAGTTGCCAGTTGTTCGGCGTAGCTATCGGCGCTGTTCAGCGTCACGGTGGGGTTGGCCGCCTCGAAGCGGTGGCCCTGCGTGGTGTTGCCCGCAGTCAGCCCCAGCACCGAGATCGGCACCACGTCGCTGCCGTGCAGCGCCACCAGCCCGTGCGCCGGACGCACGAAGTTGACCGTGCTCCAGCCATCGGCCAGTTGGTAGCCCATCACCTTGGGGATGGGCAGCTTGGCCAGCGCCTCGTCCAGCGCCTTTTGCAGGCCGTCGGCCAGCGTCGCTCCGGCGACCAGGCTGTCGTAGAACAGCGCTTCATTCTTGCCGTCCGGTGCGCGCTTGAGTTGCGCCACCGCTTCCGCGCCGGCACCCAAACCAGCCAGTCGCTTCAACAGTGCAGGCGTGGCGTTGCCGCTGGCATCCAGCCCGACGGAGACTGGCATCAGCTTCTGCGACACCGGCTTGTCGGCTGCCTTGGCGGCGACGTTGGCGACCTGCACCGCCAGTCGGCGCGGCGAAGCGTAAGCGGTCACGGCGCTGTCGGCAGCGGCCAGACCTTGCGCCTTCAGGCTGTCAGACAACGTAGCGGCGAAGCTCTCGCCCAGCTTCTTCAGCGCCTTGGGTGGCAGTTCTTCGACAAACAATTCAACGAGCAGATTCTTGGTAGTCATGATTACGCCGCCTTCTTCGCATTCTGCGCCAGCACTTCCTCGGCCCACGCCTTCGGCGCCATCGGGAAGCCCAGCCGTTCGCGGCTTTCGTAGTAGCTCTGCGCCACGCTGCGCGCCAGGTTGCGGATGCGGCCGATGTAGGCGGCGCGTTCGGTCACCGAGATCGCGCCGCGCGCATCCAGCAGGTTGAAGCTGTGGGCGGCTTTCAGCACTTGTTCGTAGGCAGGCAGGGCGAGCTGGTTTTCCATCAGATGCTTGGCCTGTTTTTCGTAGCTGCCGAAGGCGTGCAGCAAAAACTCGACATCGCTGTGCTCGAAGTTGTAGGTGGATTGCTCGACCTCGTTCTGGTGAAACACGTCGCCGTACCTCACGCCCGGCGCATAGGTCAGGTCGTACACGTTCTCCACGCCTTGCAGATACATGGCGAGGCGCTCCAGACCGTAGGTGATCTCGCCGGTGATGGGCTTGCAGTTGATGCCGCCGACCTGCTGAAAATAGGTGAACTGGGTCACTTCCATGCCGTTCAGCCACACCTCCCAGCCCAGCCCCCACGCGCCCAGCGTCGGGTTTTCCCAGTCATCTTCGACAAAGCGGATGTCGTTCTGCTTGAGGTCGAAGCCCAGCGCCTCCAGCGAGCCGAGGTACAGCTCAAGGATGTTGGCGGGCGCGGGTTTCAGCACCACTTGGAACTGGTAATAGTGCTGCAAACGGTTGGGGTTCTCGCCGTAGCGGCCATCCTTGGGACGGCGCGAAGGCTGCACGTAAGCGGCTTTCCACGGCTCCGGGCCGAGCGCGCGCAGAAAAGTGGCGGTGTGCGACGTGCCCGCACCGACTTCCATGTCGTAGGGTTGCAGCAAGGCGCAGCCTTGTTTGTCCCAGTATTGCTGGAGGGTGAGGATGATCTGTTGAAAGCTCAGCCCCTGACTGGCTTTCGGGGAAGGGTTCTGCATCGTTCGGTCCGGCGGATTTGCTAAAGGACGCATTTTACGAGGTTTAGGCCATCCGCGTCACCCTCTTGACCAAGACCGGCCAAGTGCCGGAGCCGCGCTACATATGCAGGCGATCGCGTGCATCCTCGATCTTCTTGCGGATAAGGCGCTGCTCGGCATCCTTGCGTTCCTTTTCGGCACGCTCCTGCTCCGCACGTTCTTGCTCAGCACGTTCGACACGTTCCCGCTCAGCGCGCTCCTTTTCGGCACGCTCGATGCGCTCACGCTCTGCGCGCTCGCGCTCAAGCCGCTCTTGCTCCTGGCGTTTTTGCTCCAAACGCCGCTGTTCGAAGCGAGCATGCTCCCGCTCCAGACGTTCCCGCTCAAGGCGAACCTCATCCGGCGAGGGGGCGGTGGAAGCACAAGCGGTCAGCACACTGGCCAGGACCACGGGGATCAAGAATCTCTTCATGCGAAGTCTCGGGTGAAATTTAGTCCAACGGGGCGGAAGTATGCCTGAGTCAGGCTTTGATGACCACCTCGACACGCTTTGCACGACTACAAGTCTGCCGCTTGGGTTAGTGCCCTGCTAAAATGCGCGACCCTTTCAGTCAAGATAACTCCGAATGTCCGCCACCAGTGAAAAGATGACCCCCGCCGAACGCCGCGCCAGTATGGGGCTGGCGAGTATCTATGGCCTGCGTATGCTGGGCCTGTTCATCATCCTGCCTATCTTTGCGCTGTACGCCGAGCATCTTCCCGGCGGCGAAAGCCACCTCTTGATCGGCATCGCGCTGGGCGCTTACGGCCTGACCCAGGCCATCTTGCAGATCCCGGCGGGCTGGGCTTCCGACCGTTTCGGGCGCAAGCCGGTGATCGTGGTCGGCCTGCTGCTGTTCGCGCTGGGCAGCTTCATCGCCGCCTCGGCGGACAACATCTACTGGATCATAGCCGGACGGGTGATCCAGGGTGCGGGCGCGATCAATGCCGCTGTGATGGCGCTGACCGCCGACCTGACGCGCGAGGAGCACCGCACCAAGGCGATGGCGATGATAGGCATGACCATAGGCATCACCTTTTCCATCTCGCTCATCCTGTCGCCGCTGTTGTACCAGCACATCGGCGTACCCGGTATCTTTGCGCTGACCGGCGTGCTGTCGCTGGCCGCCATCGCGGTGGTGCTGTGGCTCATCCCGCAGCCCGCGATCACCCGCTTCCACACCGACACCGAGGCCAGCACCAGCAAGCTGGACGAGGTGCTGCGCAACCCGGAGCTGTTGCGACTGGATTTCGGTATCTTCTCGCTGCACGCCATTCTGATGTCGGTGTTCATGCAAGTCCCCTTCGTGTTGCGCAACAACGGGCTGGATGTGGCGCAACACTGGCAAGTCTATCTGCCGGTGATGTTGCTGGCCTTCGGACTGATGGTGCCGCCCATCATCATCGCCGAGAAGAAAGCCAAGATGAAACAAGTATTCATGGGCGCGGTGGCATTGGCGGCGCTGGCGCAGTTGTCGCTGCTGCTGTTGCAGGGCAGTGTGTGGGGCGTGGCGGTGGCGCTGCTGCTGTTCTTCACCGCCTTCAACGTGCTGGAAGCCACCCTGCCTTCGCTCATCAGCAAGATCGCGCCGCTGTCGGCCAAGGGCACGGCGATGGGCGTGTATAGCAGCGTACAGTTCCTCGGCGCCTTCTTCGGCGCGGCGATGGGCGGCATGTTGTTGCAAAGCGCCGGCGGCAACGCCGTGTTCGGCTTTGCCATCGGCCTGCTGCTGCTGTGGCTGCTGGTCGCCAGTGGCATGAAAGCGCCTGCGGCCGTGCGCACAAAAATGTATCATCTCGGCTCATTGAACGAGGCGCAGGGCGCAGCCCTGCAGCAGCGTCTGGCACAACTCAGCGGGGTGCGCGAGGCGTTGGTGGTGGCAGCCGAAGGTATGGCCTGCCTCAAGGTGGAGATGGCCGGATTCGACGAATCGGCGGTAGAACAACTAGTCAAGGGAGAGTGAGATGTCGGTGAACAAAGTGATACTGGTGGGCCGTCTGGGCAAAGACCCGGAGACCCGTTACATGACCAGCGGCGAGGCGGTGACCAACGCCACGCTGGCGACTTCCGAGAACTGGAAGGACAAGAGCGGCGAGAAGCAGGAAAAGACCGAGTGGCACAACCTCGTGTTCTATCGGAAGCTGGCCGAGATCGCCGGGCAATACCTGAAGAAGGGTTCGCAGGTATACATCGAAGGCAAGATCCAGACCCGCAAGTGGCAGGACAAGAACAGCGGCCAAGACCGCTACACCACCGAGATCATCGTTGACCAGATGCAGATGCTGGGCGACAAGAAAAGCGGCACCGGCAACTTCGAAGTGGTGGACAACGGCCAGCCCGCCTACGCGCCACGCGCAGCCGCCCCAGCACCGGCAGCCAGCAAACCGGCTCCGGCCAAGAGCAGCGGCTTCGACAACTTCGACGACGACATCCCGTTCTGACCAGTACGTTTTTATAGAACGTATATAAAAACAAGAAAGGCCCACAGCAGTGGGCCTTTTTGCGTGACCGCATCGGACCGGGACGAATTGGCAACAAAAAACCCGCAGAGCCGTGAGCTGTGCGGGGTTTTTTCGGACGACATCGTCCTGAATTTTGGTAGGCACGATTGGACTCGAACCAACGACCCCTACCATGTCAAGGTAGTGCTCTAACCAGCTGAGCTACGCGCCTACAAAGGACGCGCATTTTAACCGAAACCGCGCGCCCGTCAAGCCGAATTTTCGTGCCTTCAGCGATCCAGCACGCGCTGGTAGATGTCACGATAAACGGCGGCGCTCTGCCCCCAACTGAAATCACGCGTCATGCCATTGAGTTGCAGCGCACTCCAGACCGCAGGATCGCGATATGCCTCGACCGCACGCTGGACCGTGGCTGACAGCGTGGCACCGCTCAGACCGTGGATGACGAAACCCGTGGCAGTGCCATCGGCCAGCGTAGCCTCGGTGCAATCAACCACCGAGTCGACCAGCCCTCCGGTGGCATGCACGACAGGCGGCGTGCCGTAGCATTGGCTGTACATCTGGTTCAGACCGCACGGCTCGAAACGCGATGGCATCAGGAACAAGTCCGATCCGGCCTCGATCAGGTGCGACAACCCCTCGTCGAAGCCAACCTGCACACCGATCTTGCCGGGATAACGGTAGGCCAGTTCTTGCGCCCAGCTCTGGATGCCGGGATCACCGCTACCCAGCATCACCAGTTGCGCCGGCATCTCCAGCAATTGCGGGACTATCTCCAGAATGACCTCGATGCCTTTCTGGTAGGTGAAACGGCTGACCAGACCGAACACCGGCACCGCCGGATCGATATCAAGCCCCATGCGACGCTGCAGTTCAGCCTTGTTCACAGCCTTGCCAGCAAGATTCTGGCTGTCGTAATGGGCGCTCAGATGGTGGTCGGTGGCCGGGTTCCACTCATCGTAATCAATGCCGTTCAGGATGCCGGTGAGGGCGTGGCTCTTGTATTGCAACAGCCCCTGCATGCCGAAACCGAGCGCATCGGTCTGAATCTCGCGGGCATAGGTGGGACTGACCGTGGTGATATGGTCGCAGAAATACAGCCCGGCCTTGAGGAACGACAAGTTGCCGTAATACTCCGCACCATCCGCCTTGTAACAATCCCAGGGCAGCCCCAGCTCCGGGGTCCAGTGGGCGGGGAACACGCCCTGAAAGGCGATGTTGTGGATGGACATGACACTGCGCGCCGCGCCGGGGGCATAGCGCAGGAAGGCCGGGATCAAGCCGGTCTGCCAATCGTTGCAATGCACCACGTCGGGCCGCCAGGCCATGGGGGATTCGTCGCTGCCCAGCACCGCAGCAATTTTCGACAGCAAGCCGAACCGGCGCGGATTGTCCGACCAGTCCTGCCCGCGCTCATCCACATAAGGCCCGCCGCCACGTTGGTACAGATCAGGGCAATCCAGCACCCACAGAGGCACACCACCCGGCAGACTTCCCTCCAGCAGGCGTGCCGCCGGGAATCCGAACAAGCCGGAAAAGGTAGCGACGATGGGCATGGGTGGAAGCGCCTGCAACACCTGCGGGTAGCCCGGCAGAAGGACGCGCACATCGACACCCAGCTTGAGCAAGGCGGCAGGCAGGGCACCGCTCACATCGGCCAGACCGCCGGTCTTGATCAGGGGAACTGCTTCGGAAGTGGCAAACAATACTCGCATGAAAATATCCTTGGTTACGATGGGTACAGGCTCAGGATTGGAATCACTCCAGAGGTCGCCGAGCTCCCGGCCTGTCGCATTCAGGGCGCTAGTTTATGCTTTCAATCCGGTCTGCGGAACAGGAATATTGATCCGGGCAGGAACAATATCACTGGATTTCTCGCTTGCGGAGCCGAGCTACCGGGCGCATCATGGCATCCCCTATGTTCAGTTCAGGAAAGATCAATGCCTGCAAACGCACTACGCGACACCGAAAAACTGGGTCAGTCCCTTTGGCTGGACAACCTTTCCCGCACCTTGCTACGCGAAGGCGAGCTCGACAAACTGATCGCCGAAGACGGCATCAGCGGCCTGACCTCCAACCCCGCCATCTTCTACAACGCCCTGTCCAAGAGCCCGTACTATCAGGAAGAACTGGCGACACTGAAAGCCTCGGCGCTGGATGCCGAAGCGCGTTACGAAAAGCTCATCATCGCCGACATTCAGGAGGCGTGCGACAAACTGCGCGCCGTGTTCGATGCGAGCTCCGGTGACGGCGGTTACGTCAGCCTCGAAGTGTCTCCGCAGCTGGCCGATGACGAGGAAGGCACGGTACAAGCCGCACGCCGCCTGAAGGCCGAGGTCGATCGGGTCAACCTGCTGGTCAAGGTCCCGGCGACACCGGCAGGCGTGCGTGCCTTCGAGCGCCTGACCGCCGAAGGCATCAACGTCAACGTGACCCTGATGTTCTCGCTGCGTCACGAGGATGCGGTAGCCCAGGCCTATGTGAACGGTGCCCGACGCTGGGTCACCAACGGCGGCGACCCGCGCGTATTGAAATCCGTCGCCAGTATCTTCATGAGCCGGGTGGACACGCTGGTGGATCAGAAGCTGACCGCCATCGGCACGCCCGAGGCTTTGGCACTACGCGGCCACGCCGCCGTGGTGCTCGGCAAACTGGCCTACCAGAACTATCTGGCACGCTTCCACGGTGCCGAGTTCGCCGACCTCGCCGCACTCGGCGTACGTCCGCAGTATCCGCTGTGGGCCAGCACCGGCACCAAGAACGCCGCGTATTCCGACGTACTCTATGTCGAGCCGCTGATCGGTGCCGAGACCATCAACACCTTGCCGGATGCGACCTTGGCCGCCTTCCGCGACCACGGCCATGCCGCAGACACGGTGACGGAAGGCGTGGATGAGGCCAAAGCTCAGCACGCGCAACTCGCTGCCATGGGCATCGATCTCGATGAGGTGGGTGAGCAATTGCAAAGCGAAGGACTGCTGCTGTTCGTGCAGGCCTTCGACAAGCTGCTAGAGATCGTCAAATAGCCGACACACCGTCGAACGAGAACGGGACGCTCAGCGTCCCGTTTTTCATGGTGGCGACGATAATCTCAACCCGGCGCGCGGGCAGCCAGTTCGGCACCCAGCAAGCCGATGTTGGGATGCGTGACGATATGCACGGGCAAGGAACGCAACAGCTCGGTATAGCGACCTTTGGCCAGGAAGGCGGCGAGGAAATCGCCCTGCTGCATGCGCGGGAGGATCTTGGCGGCGATCCCGCCAGCAAGATAGATGCCGCCGCGCGGCAGGGCGAGCAGCGCGTAGTTGCCCACGGCTGCGCCGTACAGGGCGATGAAGAGGTCCACCGCCTGCCGTGCAATGGGCTCGTCAGACTGGGTCAGCGCCGCCGCAGGATCGGAGGTTTGCATGGCGTGCACCAACACCGCCGAAGGCGTGGCATGGCCGCTGTCGCGCAGGAAGTCGTGGATCGCCACCAGACCGGGGCCGGAGACCACGCGCTCATAGGAGACATGGCCGTGGCGGGCTTGCAGATAGCGCAACAATTCGATCTGTAGTTCGTTCTGCGGGGCAAGGTCGAGGTGGCCGCCTTCCGAAGGGTGAACGGCATGACCGCTGCCCTGCCAGGTCAGACAAGCCACCCCCAGCCCGGTCCCCGCACCCACGGCCAGCCGCACCCCGTGTGGCTGTGGCTGGCCGCTTTGCAACGTGAGCAAGTCTGCCGGTCGCAAGGCGGCGATACCCAGCCCGACTGCCTCGAAATCATTGATGAGCACGACCCGGGAGATGCCGAAGTGCGCCGCCAGCTGGTCGGCATCGACCTCCCAAGGCAGGTTGGTGAATTTGACACGCCGCCCGGAGACCGGCCCAGCGACCGCCAAACAGGCCGCCGCGATGGCAGGCTGCCCTGCTTCGGCCAAAAATTCCCCGAGGATGGCGGTCAGCGTGGCATAGCGCGCACTCGGAAAGCTCTGCTGCCGCAGCGATACGCCCGTCGCGTCGGAAAGTTGCAGCAACGTCTTGGTGCCACCGATGTCGGCAGAGAGAAAAAGGCTCATGGCATGCTCAATAGGCCTGCAAATTGGCCCCTTCGATCTCCAGCGAGTGACGCCAGAACTGGTCCTCGCGATCGAACAGGCGGTAGGTTCCGCGCGGCCCCCAGCTACCAGCGGCATAGGTGTTGATGAACTCGCGCTCCATCGCCCACACCTTGAGCACCGGGTCAACCACGCGCCAGGACGATTCGACCTCGTCATAACGCAGGAACATCGAGTGATCGCCTTCCATCACGTCCAGCAACAGACCCTCGTAGGCATCGCTGTCCACGTCGTCGTCCTTGCGGTAGGCCGCATCCAGGCTGATGGTGCGGGTAGAGAGATCCAGCCCCGGCACCTTCACGTTCATCTCCATCTTCAGGCAGTCGTTAGGCTGAATGCCCAGCAGCAGCCAGTTGGGGTGTGACGGGTCACAGCGGGTGTTGCGGAACAGGTCCTGCGGCGGATTTTTGAAGCGGATGCTGATCGCCGAAGCACCCTCGGCCAGCCGCTTGCCGGTGCGCAGATAGAACGGCACCCCCGCCCAGCGCCAGTTGTCGATGTACAACTTGAGTGCCGCGTATGTCTCGGCCACGCTGTCCGGCTTGACGCCGGGCTCCTCGCGGTATCCGGGCACCGGCTGGCCGTTGATCTGGCCGCTGGCGTACTGGCCACGGAACGCGTGGGCATTGACCGCACTCTGGGTGATCGGGCGCACCGCTTTCAACACTTTCACCTTCTCGTCGCGCAGGTGCTCGGCGGCCATGCTCACCGGCGGCTCCATCGCCACCAGCGTGAACAGTTGCAGCAGATGACTCTGGATCATGTCGCGCAGCGCACCGGCCCCCTCATAGTAATCGGCGCGCCCTTCCACCCCCAGCGTCTCGGAATGGGTGATCTGCACATGGTCGATGTAGTTACGGTTCCATAGTGGTTCCAGCATCAGATTGGCGAAGCGGAACACCATGATGTTCTGCACCGTACCCTTGCCGACATAGTGGTCAATACGGAAGATCTGCGGCTCGTTGAGGTGGCGGTACAAGGTCTTTTGCAGGGACTGCGCGGAGAGCAGATCGGAGCCGAACGGTTTTTCAATCACCACGCGGCGCCAGCCAGCGTGCTCTTTCAGCAAGCCGACCTTGCCCAGGCTCTCGATGATGCGCGGGAACTCGGTCGGTCGCACCGCCATGTAGTAGGCGATGTTGCTGGTGAACGTGCTGCGGTCATCGAAACGCTGGCTGAGTTTCTCATAGGCCAACTCGTCGTTCGGCAGGATGGGCTGATAGTGCAGGCGGGCGCAGAACCGGGCCTTGGCCGTACTGTCCATACCGTTCGGGAACAGCGGTTCGAGCATCTGGCAGACCTCGTCGATCCAGGCTTCTCGGCTGCGTGGCTCGATGCTGCAGCCGAGGATCACCATGCCCTCAGGCAGACGGCCAGCCATGTCCAGCCGGAACAATCCGGGTATCAGCTTGCGGCGGGACAGGTTGCCTGCCGCACCAAAGATCACGAGTGTACAGGGGTCGATCTTTTTCATTATTTGCCTTGGGTCGAAGTGACGGCGTGACCGCCGAAAGCGTTGCGCATGGTAGCCAGCAGCCGGTTGGCGTAACCGGTCTGGCCCTGGCTGGCGAAGCGCATCTGCAGAGCCAGCGACAGTACGGGAGCGGCCACGCCCTGATCCACCGCCTCCACCACGGTCCAGCGGCCCTCGCCGGAGTCGGCCACCACCGGGGCGATGTTCTCCAGACTTTGGTCGTGCTTGAGGGCCTCGGCGGTGAGGTCGAGCAGCCAGCTGCGCACCACCGAGCTATGTCGCCACAACTCGGTGATCTGCGCCAGGTCGAGGTTGAACTCTTCCTTGCCGCGCAGCAGGTCCAGACCTTCGGCGTAAGCCTGCATCATGCCGTACTCGATACCGTTGTGGATCATCTTGGTGAAATGGCCGGAGCCGACCGGGCCGACGTGGGCCCAGCCGCGATCGGGTGCGGGGGCGAGTGCCTGCAATACCGGCTTCATCACCTCGGCCACTTCAGGTGTCGCGCCCACCATCAGGCAGTAACCGTTGTCCAACCCCCACACGCCGCCGGAGGTGCCGGAATCCATGAAGCCGATACCGCGTTCAGCCAGCCAGGCACCCCGGCGCTGAGTGTCGTGGTAGTTGGAGTTGCCGCCGTCCACCACGATGTCGCCCGGTGCCAGCATCCCGGCCAGATCGGTGATCTGCTGCTCGGTCGGCGCGCCCGCAGGCAACATCAGCCAGACGACACGCGGTGCGGCGAGCTGGCCGACCGCATCCGCCACCGAAGCGGCGGCAAGCATCCCGGACTCCACCGCCAGTTGCGCCACCACCTCTGCCGAACGGTCGTAGCCGACCACCTCGATACCACCGCGCCGCAAGCGCCGCACCATGTTGCCACCCATTTTGCCCAAACCGATCATCGCCAAGCGCATCTCAAGACCTTCGTTTCCGTTAGAATCCGGGCATTTTACCGGACTAGCAACATGCCCACACGTCAACTCTGCCTTTGGCGCACATTTGCAACAGCCACCCAGCTCGAACAGGCTGCGGTGCAGCACGTTCTCACAGCAGCGGAGGCGGCCATCCATGCGCGTGGAGCGTTCCATCTGGTGCTGGCGGGCGGCACCACCCCGCGCCGGGTGTACGAAGCGTTGCGCTCGGCGCACGCCGACTGGGCGCATTGGCATGTCTGGTTCGGCGACGAGCGTTGCCTGCCGCCCGAGCATGCCGAACGCAACAGTCGCATGGCGGGCCTGGCCTGGCTGGACCATGTCGCGATCCCAGCCGGACAGGTGCATGCCATCCCCGCCGAACTGGGGCCGGCAGAGGCTGCGGGGCGCTATGCGCAGGCACTGGCCGACGTGGGCGAGTTCGATCTGGTGCTGCTCGGTCTGGGCGAGGATGGCCATACCGCCAGCCTGTTCCCCGGTCACAACTGGGGCACCCTGCCCGCTGCGCCGGATGCGATGCCGGTATCCGATGCGCCCAAGCCGCCGCCGCAACGCGTCTCGCTCTCGGCCCAGCGACTTGGTCGGGCACGCGCCGTGACCTTTCTGGTGACCGGTACGGGCAAACGCGATGCCGTCGCCGCATGGCGCGCGGGGCAAGCGATCCCGGCGACCAGTATCACGCCAGCGCAGGGCGTGGAAATCTGGCTGGAGCAGCTCTGCTGCGCGCAAGCGTGAGCCACGACGCGCCCGGCACCGGGCAAGACCATGACATCGTCATCATTGGCGCAGGCCCGGCTGGATGTGCAGCGGCACGGCTGCTGGCCCAGAACGGCTGGCGCGTCGGCTTGTATGACAAAGCCGACTTCCCGCGCGAGAAGACCTGCGGCGATGCGCTCATCCCCGATGCGCACGCGGCGCTGGATACGCTGGGATTGCGCGCGCGGGTCGAACAGCTCGCCTACCCGACCCGCGCCTTGCGGCTCATCAGTTTCGACGGCAGCGCAGTGTCGGTGCGTGGCCGCACCGCCGTGGTCCCGCGCTTGCAACTGGACGGATTGTTGCTGGAGGCCGCGCGCGAAGTCGGGGCGGATTTCCGGCCCGGCCATGATTTCCAATCGGTCCGGGACGAAGATGGTCGGCTGTACCGCGTGGAGTTCCTGACCGAGAGCGGCAAAGTCGCCGTGCGCGCGCCCTGGGTGCTGCTGGCGACGGGTGCCCATGCCGCGCCCATCGCCCGCGCCGGGTTGTTGGAGCGCCATGCGGCGAGCAGTTTCGCCGTGCGCCAGTATGTACGCAACCCGCGTCTGGCTCGCGACTTCGACCAGTTGGTGTTCATCTTCGATCACAGCGTGCGCGGCGGTTACGGCTGGATCTTCCCCGGCCCCGACGGCGTGTTCAACATCGGTATCGGCTATTTTGGCAGTGCCGAGAAGAACGCGGGCCTGCGCCGGGATTACGAGCACTTCATCGCTCACCAGCCACTGGCGCGCGACCTGATGCGTGACGGAGTAGTGGTCTCGCCGCTCAAGGGCGCGCCGCTGCGCACCGGGCTGGACGGGACGCGCTTCGCCGAGGGTGGTTTGCTGGCGACCGGCGAATGTGTAGGCACCACTTTCCCGCTCACCGGCGAAGGCATAGGCAAGGCGCTGGAGACCGGGCTGCTGGCGGCGGAGAATCTGCTGGCCCACGCCGCTCAGGGGAGGGCCACCGTGGCCGCCGCCCACACCGCCAGCCTAGCCGCACTCAGACCCAAATACGCGGCTTACCGCAAAGCCGAACTGCTGCTGCGCTGGCCTTGGCTGGCCAACATGCTGGTACGGCGCGCCGCGCGGGGTGAGTACATGCGTACCCGTCTGGAGGCGCTGTTCAACGAGACCGCCGACCCGGCCAACCTGTTCTGCTGGAAGACCTGGCTCAGGATATTGCTGCGCTAGTCTGGAATGTCGCCGGTTGACTAGAAGCTCAGCCGGTCCATCGCACAACGCCCATGCACTGCTGTGATCTCGTATAGCCGCTCGGCGTGCCAGGGCTGCACCTGATCCCAACTGAAGCGCCATTCCCAGTAGCCCTCGCCCTTACCGGGCAGATTCATGCGGCAGTCCGAAGTCAGACCCAGCACATCCTGCAAAGGGTGGATGGCGATGTCGGCGATGGATTGCGATGCAGCCTGGATCAAGCTCCAGTGGATCTCCTGGCCATCGCTGCCGAGATATCTGCAGACGAAGGCGCGCTCATGCGGGGTGGCGGCCTCGAACCAGCCGATAGCGGTGTCGTTGTCGTGGGTGCCGCCGTACACCACGGTGTTGCGGGCATAGTTGTGCGGCAGGAAGCTGTTGCTGGCATCGCCGCCGAAGGCGAATTGCAGGATGCGCATACCGGGCAGCTCAAACTGGTCGCGCAGCGCGGTGACATCCGGCGTGATGATGCCCAGATCCTCGGCGATGATGGGCAACTTGCCCAGAGCCTGCTGGATGGCCTCGAACAGCTTCGCGCCGGGGCCGGGCATCCAGCGCCCATGGATGGCGGTCGGCTCGCTGGCGGGGATCTCCCAGTAACCGGCGAAGCCCCGGAAATGGTCGATGCGTACGATGTCCACCAGCGCGATGGTCTGGCGGATACGGGCTATCCACCAGGCGAACCCCTCTTTCTCATGCGCGGGCCAGTGGTAGAGCGGGTTACCCCAACGCTGGCCGGTCGCGCTGAAGAAGTCGGGCGGCACGCCCGCCACCACCGCAGGGCGGCGATCCTGGTCCAGGATGAACAGCTCTTGTCGCGCCCAGACCTCGGCGCTCTGGTAGGCGATGAAGATCGGGATGTCACCGACGATCTGGATGCCGCGCTGGTTGGCGTACTGCTTCAGTGCGTGCCATTGGCGGAAGAAGCACCATTGGCAGAACTTCCAGAACTCGACCTCGTCATGCAGGCTGGCCGCAGCCTTGGCCAGGGCGCGCTTGTCACGGCGCGCCAGCTTCGGTTCCCACGCACTCCAGTCTTGCCAGTCGTGATGATCGGCCAGGGCCATGAACAGGGCATAGTCGTCCAGCCAGGAATGCTGGTCGGCACAGAAAGCGGCGTAATCGGTGGGCGCTGCGGCGGCGCAGAAACGGCGCGCGGCCAGTCGCAGCCTGTCCATGCGGAAGCGGTGCACCAGACCGTAATCCACCCGATGCGATTGGAAGCCGGGATGGGGCACCAACTCGGCTTCGTTCAGCCAGCCGTGCTCGCGCAGTTCGGCCAGGTCGATCAGCAGCACGTTCCCGGCGAACGCGGAGCTGCTCATGTAGGGCGAGTTACCGGGGCCGATGCCGCCCAGCGGCAAGATCTGCCACAACGTCTGTCCGGCGGATGCCAGCCAGTCCACGAAATGGTAGGCCGCCGCCCCGAAATCGCCCGAGCCGTGAGCGCCGGGGAGCGAGGTGGGATGGAGCAAGATGCCGCTGCTGCGGGCGAAATGCATGAGTACGACCTTTCAGGAAAGTGCTTGAGCCTCAGGAACCGCGCCGCATCGCCCCGCCCGCCTCGACCTCGTCACCCCGCCCGCCGTGGCTGAGCGGGTGGTTCAAGGTCGCCGGAGCAGGCAATTTGAGCAGATGGTACAGGTGGATCAGGTTGTGGCGGTACAGGCGATCGAAGCTCTCGACCGCGTGCGACGGGTTGTAGTCGCCGAACCACCAGAACCAGTCCGAGCTCTCGCACGAGGCCAACTGGCGCTCGGCCGCCTTGCGCTCGACCTCGGTCAGATGGCCGCTGACCAACACCATGTCGTAGCTCTGCTTGGCCATGCACAGCAGGTCCCACGCCCGGTCCTTGTCCGGGCAGCCGATCCAGGTGGAGAAAGTGCCATACACCCAGCTACCGGCGACCAGTCGCGGCAGTTCGCCCTCGTTGGAGAACGCGAAGCTCCCTTGCTTGCCGGTGTTGGCCAGGTAGTCGCTGAAGGTGTTGGTTTGGATGACGGGATGGTCTTCCAGGGCAGTGTACAGGTCGTCGAGGAAATAGTAGCCGTTGTACGGGTAATACTCCCAGGCGTTCTCGCCATCGAGGATGACGCTGACCACGGGCGAGTCGCCACTGTGGTTCTGGCGCGCGATCTCTTCCACCTGGGCGACGAAATGCAGCGCGGCATCCTTGCCGTGCCAGCGCGAGTACTCGAAGCCGATCAGGTCGGAGAGCTTGTCGTCACGGAAGAAGCAGTGCACTTTCTTAGATGCCCCGGAGATGTGATAAGGGCGGTACAGATAGTACGAGCGGTCGGCCAGATCGCTCCCGTGGGCGGCACGCAGACTGTTGGCTAGCACCGTCTCGCCGCTGGCCGCCCAGTGGCAGTCCTGCTGCGCCAGCAATTCGAGCAGGCCGGTCGAAACCGCACCTTCGGCAGGCCAGATCCCCTGCGGGGTGACGCCGAAGCGTGCGCGATGAGTCTCCAGCGCCGAGTGGATATGGGCGGCGACACGGCTGTGTCCGCCCGGATAACGCACCGATTGCGGCAGGCTGCTATCCGGGATGCTTTCGCGGGCGCTGTTCAGGTCGAGCAGCAGCGGGGCCAGCGGATGGTAGTGCGGCGTGGCGGAGATCTCGATCTGGCCCGATGCGGCAAGCTTGCGATAGCGCGGGATGATGCCGGACACGGTGTGACCGATCACGCTCAGCAGTTGTTGGCGATCACTCGCATCGAATCCTTCGCCCTTGCTCATCAACTCCACCAGCACATCGTGCTCGCGACGCACGCTCTCGCCGCACCATGCCAGGTGGTACCAGGTCAACAGGTCGGCCAGATATTGGCCGGATAGGTAGGACAGCACCACGTCGCCCGAGGGCTCCAGCGTGCGGAACAGATCATGCAGGCGCTTGTAGGCCGGGTAAGGCGCGATCATCTTGGTGTGGTTGCTGCGGAAGCAGCTGTCCAGGATGAACTGATGCTCAGCCGGACTGAGACAACTGAGGTCGTCACGCGCCAGCAGGCGCAGCAAGGGATCGCGCAGCTGATTGCTGGCGAACTGCTGTTCGTAATCTTCCAGCTGGTCGAGCAGGATGGGGACGAAATTCACCACGGCGCGCACCTTGGGGTGGCGTTCCAGATGACTGGCCATGTCGGAGTAGTCCTTCATGGCATGCAGATAGACCCAGGGCAGCGAGAACTCGCCTGTCGCATAGTCGCGATAGTCAGGCTGGTGCATGTGCCAGAGGAAAACGAGATCGAGGGATGTGTTCATGATGTATCCGGGGAAAGCGGCGGGCATCCCGCGACCGGGGATGCCCAAGTGTTATGCGGCTCAGCGTACTCGGTGGTTGTCCTGCCCGAGCATGTCCGGAGTGATCAGGGTGATGCCGCGCGAGGTGACGAAGAAGCGCTTGGCATCCTCCTCGTGATTGACCCCGACCACCAACCCTTCGGGGATGTTGCAGCCCTTGTCCACGACCACCCGCTTCAGCACGGCGTTACGACCGATACTGACGTTGGGCAGGATGACCGACTCCTGCACAGCCGCATAGCTATGGACTACCACATCGGAGAACAGCAGGGAGTTGGTGACGGTCGCACCGCTGATGATACAGCCGCCGGAGACCAGCGAATCAAGGGCCTGACCGCGTCGCTCACCTTCATTGAAGATGAACTTGGCGGGTGGAAGCTGCTCCTGATAAGTCCAGATCGGCCACTCCTGGTCGTACATGTTCAGGTCGGGGATGATCTTGGTCAGCTCCATGTTGGCCTCCCAGTAGGAGTCGATGGTCCCCACATCGCGCCAGTAAGGCACGCCGCCCTCCGGCTTGACACAGCTGTCATCGAAACTCTGGGCGAACACACGATAGTTGGATTGCACCAGATGCGGGATGATGTCCTTGCCGAAATCGTGGCTGGAATGCGGATCGTCAGCGTCTCGCATCAGCTGTTCGTACAGGAAGCGCGTATTGAAGATATAGATGCCCATGCTGCACAGCGCGATATCGGCTTTGCCCGGCATGGGAGCGGGCTGGTCCGGCTTCTCGGTGAAGGTGACCACGCGGGAGCTCTCGTTCACCCCCATCACCCCGAAAGCGCGGGCTTCATCCAGCGGCACCTGGATACAGGCCACGGTCATGTCCGCCTGATTGTCGGCATGGAAGGCCAGCATCTTGCCGTAGTCCATCTTGTAGACGTGGTCGCCAGCCAGGATCAGCGTATATTCGGCATCGATCTCGCGCAGGATGTCGATGTTCTGGAACACGGCATCCGCCGTGCCCTGATACCACTCTTCGTCGATGCGCTGCTGGGCTGGCAGGATGTCGATGAACTCGCCGAACTTACCGTTGAGGAAGCTCCAGCCGCGCTGGATGTGGCGGATCAGACTATGAGACTTGTACTGGGTAGCGATGCCGATACGGCGGATTCCCGAATTGACACAGTTGGACAGGACGAAATCGATGATGCGGAACTTGCCCCCGAACGGTACGGCAGGCTTCGCTCGCCAGTCGGTCAGTTGATGTAATCGGCTCCCCCGACCACCAGCCAGCACCATGGCATAGGTATTCTTGGTCATCAGGCTGACATAACGAGACTTCTCTTGCTGCTGCGACATGATTCCTCCCCGACTATTGTTTAGGGCATCCCAAATCTGCCGTGCGAATGCTGCATCGCGACCTTGAGCGTTCGGCTGACCACTCCCTACGTCTTGCGACGTGGTGGGCCGTGCAACTTTGTGCACACCGACCGCTCTCGACGGTTCCCCCGGGTGCCCGCTCCTACCTTATTGGCGGCCCGACTATAGCAGATTCGGCCATCGTGCGCCTTGCATCGCCGTCAGGTCACGCCGATAAGGCGTTTCCCAGCAAGCGGGCCGTGATGTCCACGATGGGAACGACCTTCTGGTAATCCATGCGCTTGGGACCGATGACCGCCAAGGTGCCGACGATCTGACCGCAGGCGGCATAAGGTGCGCTGACTATGCTGCACTCGTCCAGCGAGGATACGCCCGACTCGTGGCCAACAAAGATGTGCACGCCCTGCGCCTGACGGCTGGCATCCAGCAGCTGCAACAACTCGGTCTTGCGCTCGAACACAGTGAACAGCTTGCGCAACCGCGACATGTCGCCGGACAGGTCGTTGACATGCAGCAGGTTGCGCTCGCCGCTCAGCACATAATCCTCGCCCTTGCCAGCCAGCGCCTCGTCGCCTGCCGAGATCGCCGCAGTCATCAACTCACTCATGTCGTGCTGCAACTGACCGAGTTCCAGCTGGATGCGCTGGCGGATATCGTGCAGCGCCTGACCGGCATAATGCTGACTGAGGAAATTGCCGGCCTCGGTGAGTTGCGACTGGCTGTAGTCGCGCGTGGTCAGCAACACCCGATTCTCCACATCGCCGTCGGGCATCACGATGATGAGCAACACCCTGCGTTCGGACAGGCGCAGGAACTCGATCTGCCGGACCGAAGCCGCACGCCGACTCGGTGTAGCGACCACTCCGGCAAAATGGGTGAGTTCGGAAAGCAGATGGGAAGCTTGGGCCAGCAAGCGCGAGGGGTTGTCCGGCTGCAGTTGATGCTCCAGCCTTTGGATACGTTCCAGATCCAAAGGCTGCACCACCATCATGGTATCGATGAAGCGACGATAGCCCAGTGCAGTGGGGATGCGTCCGGCGGAGGTATGCGGGCTGGCGACCAGCCCCATGGCTTCCAGATCAGCCATCACATTGCGGATGGTGGCGGGACTGACCTCCAGTCCGGAGAACTGCTGCAAGGCTCTGGACCCGACCGGCTGCCCATCGCTGATGTAGCGTTCCACCAGGGTCTTCAGCAGGATCTGTGCGCGGTCATTGATCATGGCGGCATTCTACCGCGCGGCTTTGTCATTGAACCAGCGATATGGTTTAATCGCCAGCCATGGATACCCCTTTCAAAACCGTCGCGCTGATCGGCAAGTACAAGTCTCCGGAGATCGCCGGCTCGCTGTTGCAACTGGGCACATTCCTGTCCGCCCGTGGCCTCAAGGTCGTAGTAGACACCCTGACCGCCGAGCACCTGCCCCACATCCCCTACCCCGCCCTGCCCCTGAGCGGGATCGGCTGCAGCGTCGATCTGGTGATCGTGCTGGGAGGCGATGGCACCTTGCTCAACATCGCGCAGGCACTCGCCTCCTGCGATGTCCCTCTGGTCGGGGTGAACCAGGGGCGACTAGGCTTCCTGACCGACATCTCGCTCGACACCATGCAGCAAACGCTGGCCGCCATCCTGGACGGCGCATACGTCACCGACCGCCGCCTGCTGCTGCAGACCCGCGTGCTGCGCCAAGGGGCCGAGATCTTCCGCTCGCTGGCGCTGAATGAGATGGTGGTACATCGTGGCAACATCAGCAGCATGATCGAATTCGAGGTACGCATCGACGGCGAATACCTCTACACCCAGCGCGCCGACGGCCTGATCGTCTCCACCCCGACCGGCTCGACCGCCTACGCCCTGTCGGCAGGCGGTACCATCGTGCATCCGGGGCTGGATGTGATGGAACTGGTGCCGGTCTGCCCACACACCCTGAGCAACCGCCCCATCGTGGTCAGTGGAGATGCGCGTGTCGAGGTGCTGATGCATCGCACCAACGACGTACGTGTACGCTTCGACAGCCACACCTGGTTCGACCTGCAATTGCATGACACACTGGAAGTGACTCGCTTCCCGACCGCCGTCCGCCTGCTCCACCCACAAGGCCACAGCTTTTACCGCACCCTGCGCGAAAAACTGCTCTGGAACCAGCCCTTGTAATGCTGAGATACCTGTCCATCCGCGACTTCGTCATCGTCGCCCAGCTCGAACTAGATTTCACCGGCGGATTCACCGCACTCTCAGGCGAGACCGGTGCGGGCAAATCCATCCTGCTCGATGCCCTGTCACTGGCGCTGGGCGAGCGCGGTGACGGCGGTATGGTCCGTTCCGGCTGCGAGCGCGCCGAGATCAGCGCCGAATTCGACATCGCCGGACTACCCGGACTCCAACTCTGGCTGGAACAGCAAGAACTGCCCGGCGACGACGGCGTTTGCCTGCTGCGGCGGGTGCTGGATGCGGGCGGGCGTTCGCGCGGCTTCATCAATGGCCGCAGCGCCACCCTGCAACAGATGCGCGAGGCCAGCGAGTGGTTGCTGGACATCCATGGCCAACACGCCCATCAATCGCTGTTGCGGCCCGACGCACAACGCGACTTGCTGGATGCGTATGCCGGAGCGCGCGGGCTGGCCGAGCAAGTGTCCGGCGCGTACAAAACCTGGCAGATGCTGGAGCAGCGCTGCCGCGAACTGAGCCAGAACGCCGAGGCCATGGCTGCCGAACGCGAACTGCTGTCGTTCCAGGCGCAGGAACTGGAGTCGCTCGATTTCAGTATCGCTGGCTGGCAGGAGACGCAGGCCGAGTATGCTCGCCTGTCGCACGCAGCCAGCCTGCTGGAAACAGCTGAGTTCGGCCTCGATGTGCTGGGTGAATCCGAAGTCGCCTGCCTGCCGCAGTTGAATGCACTGATCGCCCGGATCGAGACCGGCATCGAGGTCGATCCCGCCCTGGGCGAGACATTGCAACTGCTGGACAGCGCGCGCGCCGAATTGCAGGAGGCGGTGTACGCGCTGCGCCAGTATCAGCGCCGACTGGAGCTGGACCCGCAACGCCAGCGCACTCTGGAACGTACCATCCAGACAGTGGTGGATGCCGCACGCAAATACCGGGTGACACCCGAAGAGCTGCCGCAGGCACAGGCGCGCGTCGCGGCACGCCTGGCCGAGCTGGGCGGCGATGCCGATCTCGACGCATTGCAGCGACAAGCCGCGCAGGCCTATCAAAGCTATCTGGGCGTGGCACAGCGGCTGAGCGGGGAGCGGCGGGCGGCCGCCGACCAACTGTCCCGCGAGATCACCGCCGCGATGCAGACCCTGGCGATGCAGGGCGGCAGCTTTGTCGTCAGCTTAGCGACACTGGCCGAAGGGAACCGACACGGACTGGAAAGCATCGAATTCCAGGTCGCCGCCAATCCCGGCATGCCGGTGCGTGCACTGGCGAAGACCGCTTCCGGTGGCGAACTGGCGCGCATCAGCCTGGCCATGCAAGTGGCGCTGTCCGAGGTCGCCCAGGTACCGACCTTGATCTTCGACGAGGTGGACAGCGGCATCGGCGGACGTGTCGCCGAGATCGTCGGCAAGCTGCTCAAACGCTTGGGACAGCGCCACCAGGTACTGTGCGTCACCCACCTGCCCCAAGTCGCCGCCTCGGCGGACGCGCAATGGCAAGTCAGCAAGACCACCCGAGACGGCAGCACCTTCAGCGACATCTCGGTGCTGTCTCCCGCCCAGCGGGTGGACGAGGTCGCCCGCATGCTGGGCGGCATCACCCTGACCGAAACCACCCGCAAACATGCCGCCGAGATGCTGGGCCATACCCTTGCCGACTGAAACCACTCGACAGGAGTGGTGCTTTTAAAATCTACTTGGAACTCAGTAGGTAAAAGGTAATTATTTCTGTATCATGGCGGCCTATTCATAAAGGTTTTGCTATGAGAATCAAGCTTATCGCGACTTCCGTCCTGTTCGCCGCCTGCGGCACCCCAGCCCTGGCTGAGCCCCTCCCGACACCACCCTCCGCGCAGACACCCGTTCTTTCCTCCCCTCCGATACGCGGGGCTGAGGAAGAGGTCTGGCATACCGTGCAGGATTGGGCAGCAGCATGGTCGGCGCGTGACGCGTTCTCTTTCCTGGCGTTCTACGCCAAAGGATTCCAGCCTGAAGACGGCTCCAACTTCGCGGATTGGAGCAGCCGTCGCCGCATCTATTTCAGGCAGACCAAACTGGTCGAAGTCACCGTCACCTTCCCTGCGATACGCATGATTGACGACAAGCATGCCAAGGTACGCTTCACACAGTCGATAAGAACGGGGCAGATCCAGTCTCTGGATGAGAAAACGATGTCGCTGACCAAGGTGGGCGGCCTGTGGATGATCTCCGAAGAGCAATCCTTGGCCTCCAGGATCGACCCGATAGCGCACACCAAGCTGGCTGAAGCACCTGCGCCAGTCCGTCTGGCACCTATCGTCCAATCGGCCCCGGTAGAAACCGTCCCCGTCGCGCCTCAGCCACCTTCGCAGCCTCAGGTGCAAAGCACGGAAGAGGTTTGGGCTGTCATTCAGGCATGGGCGCAAGCCTGGAGAGCAAAAGATGCCGCAGCCTTCTTCGGCCATTACGGTACGCGCTTCAGGCCCAACGATGGTTCCAGCCTGGATGCCTGGCAAAAACGCCGTCGCGACTACTTTGCCAAGGTCAAGTCCATTCAGATCGACTTGACCGAGCAGACGATAGAGTTCACCGGCACGGGGCGAGCCGAAGTGCGGTTCACGCAAGATTTCCGTTCCGACGTGTTCAAGGAGATCAGCAGGAAGCAGCTGACTCTGGAGAACGTGAACGGCTTATGGCGTATCGTGACCGAGCAGGCCGATCCCCGCCTGGCCGAGTACCAAATCGCCAAGATGGAAGCGGCCAAGGTAGAAGCTGCCCGTGCCGAGGCTGCGCGTGCCGAAGCCGCCCGTGCCGAAGCCGCCCGTGCTGAAGCCGCCCGTGCTGAAGCCGCCCGTGCTGAAGCCGCCCGTGCTGAAGCTGCCCGTGCCGAAGCTGCCCGTGCCGAAGCTGCCCGTGCCGAAGCTGCCCGTGCCGAAGCTGTCCGTGCTGAAGCTGCTCGTGCTGAAGCTGCTCATGCCGAAGCTGCTCATGCCGAAGCTACCCGTGCTGATGCTGCCAAAACCGGCGCGGGCACCACCGAAGCAAGCAGTGCACCTCCAGAAACGCACAGCAACCACACACGTCTGGGATTAGAGGCTTGGTCAACAGTCCAATCGTGGGCACAGGCATGGGGCTCGCTGAACGCCGATGCGTTCATCGGCCATTACGGAGCCAGCTTCGCTCCTGAGGATGGCTCACCCAGAGCCGCATGGGAAGCACGCCGCCGCGACTACTTCAAGCGTGTCAAGTACATAGAGATCGGCCTGAATGACCCCGTGATCCATGTCAGCGATGAAAGCCATGCCCAGATCAAGTTCGAGCAATCTTTCCGTTCTGACATCTACCGCGAAGTGGCCAAGCCGAAGTTCCTAGCTCTGGAGAAGGTCAACGGGCGCTGGATAATCATGGCCGAGCAGACCGATGCCTCTAATAGACAGCCGTCCGCAGTGGCTCACACGGAGACCGAACGAGCACAGGAAAAGGCTGAGGCCTCACGCACCGAGGCGGCCAAGGCCGAAGCGCTCAGGGCGAAAGCCGCTCAGGCCCAGGCTGACGCGGCACGAGCCAAGGCTGAGACCGAGGCCGAACAGGCCCGCGTCAGGATCGCGGCAGCTCAGGCAGAGACCGAGCGCGCCAAGGCTGAAGCCGCTCAGGCCAAGACCAAGGCTGAAGCCGATGCACAGGCCGCACGAGAGAAAGCCGAGATGGCGCGCGCCGATGTAGCCCGGGCCGATGCTCTCAAGGCAGAGGCGAACCGCGCCAAGAGCGAGGCCGCCAAGGCCAGGGCCGCAGCAGAGGCCGAACAAGCCAAGGCCAGGGTAGAGATCGCCAAAGCCGAGCAGGCACGTGCCGAAGCCGCCCGAGCCGAAGCGACCAAAGCCCGCGCCGACGCGGCCCGCGCCAAAGCCGAAGCCAATGCCGAAACTGCACGACGCAAGGCAGCGGAAGCCCAGGCAGCAAGCCAGGCCTACGCCGAAACCACCAAGAGCGTAAGCGGCACCACGGTCGTTGCTCAGACCACCGTCACTCCGCAACAAACGCAGGGCATCCACGACCTGATCGGAACCTGGGCCAAGGCTTGGGCCTCGCGCGACGTTGCGGCCTATCTGGCCTGCTATGGGGAGCATTTCCAGCCGGCTGGCGGAGAAAGCTTCGCCGCCTGGGAGGCACAGCGCAGAGCACGGATAGGCAAGGCCACGACCATCGAAATCGGGGTAGACGACCTGTCGGTCGAACTGCTGGATGGTGATTACGCCAAGGCGCGCTTCACCCAGCGTTATCGTTCGGACAATTACCGCGATGTGGTCAGCAAGACGGTGATCCTGGAGAAGGCTGGTACGGAGTGGCGCATCGTGCGCGAAGAGGCAAGCGCGCCGGTCAAATCCACCGCTCGCCGCTGATGTCGGGTCTGGGCGCTTGAGGTATCATGCGCCCTTTCCCGCATCCACCGTTAGACACCATGCGTTTGCTACTACTCACCCTCACTCTGCTGCTGGCCTCGTGCAGCGGCATCCTCACCCCCCACAAGATCGAGATCCGTCAGGGCAATCTCATCACCCCCGAGATGCGCGAGCGGGTCAAGGTCGGCATGACGCGCCTGCAAGTCAAGGCGGCGCTCGGCACGCCGATGATCGCCGACCCGTTCCATGCCAAGCGCTGGGACTATCTCTACCGTCTGGAACAGGATGGCGAGCTGGTCCGCCAGACGCAGCTGACCGCGCACTTCGAGGATGATGTCCTGGTCCGTCTGGAAGACGGTCCGACGCTGGGAGACAAGCAATGAGCAAGCTGAAAGTGGCGATCGCCGGTTGCACTGGTCGCATGGGGCGGGTGTTGCTGGATTGTGTGGCGCAGGCCGATGATCTGGAACTGCACGCAGCGCTCGATCACGCATCCAGTCCACATCTGGGTCGTGATGCCAGCGAGTTCGGCGGTGCGCGCGGCGTGACCGTGACGGCGGATGCGGCCACGGCCTTGCAGGGCGCAGACGTGCTGATCGACTTCACCCGCCCGGAAGGCACGCTGACGCACCTTGAGATCTGCCAGCGGCACGGCGTGAACATCGTCATCGGCACCACCGGCTTCTCGGCGCAGGAAAAAGCCGTACTGGGCGCAGCAGCGCAGAGCATCGGCGTGGTGTTCGCCCCCAACATGAGCGTGGGCGTGAACCTGCTATTCAAACTGCTGGAGACCGCTTCGCGCGTGCTGTCGCACGGCTACGACATCGAGATCATCGAAGCCCACCACCGCCACAAGGTGGACGCACCCTCCGGCACTGCGCTGGGGTTGGGCGAAGTGGTCGCCCGCACCTTGGGCCGCGACCTGGAGCAGTGCGCGGTGTATGGCCGCGAAGGCGTGACTGGTGAGCGCGATCCGTCCACCATCGGCTTCGCCACCGTGCGCGGCGGCGACATCGTCGGCGATCACACCGTGCTTTACGCCGGTATCGGTGAACGCATCGAGATCACTCACAAAGCCAGCAGCCGCGCCACCTTCGCCCTGGGCGCACTGCGCGCCGCCCGCTTCCTGCAAGCGCACCCCGCCGGGATGTACGACATGCAGGACGTGCTGAGCCTGAAGTAAATCGACCTGATACGAGCAACCTGCACACCCCTCGCCCATGAGGGAGAGGGGTGGGGGAGAGGGTAGTCGCATCCAATGAAGTTCTTCGCCGCCCCGAATATCTTTGCTTGCCTGATCGGATTCCTGACCGTGGGCGGCTTCGCGCCGTTCGGCCTGTTTCCCGTCCCCATCATTACGCTCGCCGCGCTCTTCGTCCTGTGGCTGCGGGCCGACTCCGCGCGGGCGGCGTTCAGGCTGGGTTGGTGGTTTGGTCTGGGGCTGTTCGCCGCCGGTGTCGGCTGGATCTACGTCGCCCTGCACGATTTCGGCGGCATGGCCGCGCCTCTGGCGGGTGCTGCCATCCTGCTGTTCGCCGCCTTTCTCGCATTGCTGCCCGGCTTGGCCGGAGCGCTGCAAGCGCGCTGCACCGCGCCCGTCTGGGTGCGGCTGACGCTGGCGATGCCCGCCTGCTGGGTCGCCGTCGAATTGTTGCGCGGCTACCTGTTCACCGGTTTCCCGTGGCTGTCGCTGGGCTATTCGCAGACCCCTCCCAGCCCGCTGGCCGCTTACGCGCCGCTGCTCGGCGTGTACGGCGTGTCGCTGCTGGTGGCAGTGAGTGCAGGTCTGTTGGCTTGGGCATGGACGGAGAAATGTAAGGTCGCGTTGGGCGTATTGGCACTGCTGTGGCTGACGGGTCTCGGTCTGCGCACCGTCGAGTGGACGCAGCCGCAAGGCGCGCCGTTCAAGGTGGCGTTGGTGCAGGGCAACATCCCGCAAGACCGCAAGTTCGAGGAAGGTTTCCGCCTCGGCACGCTGGAGCTGTATCGCAAGCTGGCCGCCCAATCCGGCGATGCCAAACTGGTGGTGTTGCCGGAAACCGCGCTGCCGCTGCTGCGCGATGACCTGTCGCCCGACTATCTCGCCGCGCTGACCGCCACGGTGCATGCTCAGGGCGGCGATCTGCTGGCGGGCCTGTTTGAGCGCGATGGCGAGAACTACTACAACAGCGTGGTCAGTCTGGGCGCGTCGCCCGAGCAGCACTACCGCAAGGATCATCTGGTGCCGTTCGGCGAGTTCATTCCGCTGCGCTCGCTGTTCGGCGCACTCATCAACGACGTGCTGCAGATCCCCATGTCCGACCTCGGACGCGGCGGCAAGACGCAAGTGCCGCTGGCGGTGGCCGGCCAGCAGGTCGCCGTCAACATCTGCTACGAAGACGTGTTCGGCGAAGAGATCGTGCGCGCGCTGCCCGCCGCCACGCTGTTGGTCAACGTCACCAACGATGCCTGGTACGGCCATTCCCACGCCGCCGCCCAGCACAACCAGATCTCGCAACTGCGCGCGCTGGAAAGTGGCCGCATGATGCTACGCGCCACCAACACCGGCCAGACCTCCATCATCGGTCGCGACGGCGTGGTGCAAGCCGCCCTGCCGCCATTCCAGGAAGCGGTACTGAGCGGCATGGCGCAAGGCTATTCCGGCCTGACGCCCTACGCCCGCTGGGGCAACGCACTGGTACTGGGCTTGCTGGTGCTGATGCTGGGCAGCGCAAGAATGCTGCGCAAATCATGCCCTCGCCCGCAAGCGGGATAGGGAGCGGGAATGTCTGGCTGGTTCTGCTACCTGCTCGAATGCGCCGACGGCACGCTGTACTGCGGCATCAGCAACGACCTGGACCGCCGCCTCGCCGCCCACAGTTCCAGCGAAGGTGCCAAGTACACGCGCAGCCGCTTGCCCGTGAGGTTGGTCTATGCGGAGTCTTGCGAAGATCGTTCAGCGGCGCTGAGGCGCGAGGCGGCTATCAAGAAACTGCCGCGCGCCGCCAAGCTGGCACTGGCTGCATCAGTGGCTTGAGTCCTCGCACTGGACAGAGTGTTTTTCGCTGGCAGGATAGGCCCGCGCGAAAGTTTCGATGACTTCGCGCACCACCTTGCTAATAACGTAACTAATGATAAAGTTCCGCGCCGGGCGGTTTCGCCTGATCAAGACTCCAGGAGAAAAGTAATGGGAAGGCAATTTTTGAGCGGCGCGCGTTTGGCCGCCGTGTTTTTGGCAGCATTATTGGCCGCGCCGCTGGCACATGCGGATGCAACGGACATTTGTTTTAATTATTACAATGCGCAGGACTATGCCCGTGCAGAAAACGAGGCGCGAGCACTGTTGCAACGTGGCGGCTTGGATCGGGTTGGGGAGATGTTAGCCCATCTATGTCTGGGGAAGGCGCTTTCCGCGCAAGGACGGGCACGCGATGCCTTGCCCGCGTTCCAGCAGCTTGAAGCACTGTCGCAGAGTACGAAGGAGTTGGTCGCGGCCTATGTCTGGCTGGGTTCTGTCTATCAGGGCGTGGGCGATCTGGATCGCGCTGAGCTGTATGACCGACGCGCCCTCAAGGCTGCTCGGGAGTTGGGAGATAAAAGCCTTGAGGCGTCAATGCTCAGCAACCTGGGGCTGGTGGCACAAGCGCGCGGCGATACCGAGCGTGCGCTGGCCTTGTATCAGGAGTCGCTGGCGCTCCAGTCCGATGGGGCGAAGAAACCCACTATATTGAACAACATGGCAGTGATTTATTTGGATCGCAAAGATTACGCCAAAGCGGTGACCAAGTTGCGTCAGGCCATTGAAATTAATCGCAAGAACGGTGATGCGCATAGTCTAGCAAGATACCAACTGAATCTTGGTGACGTATTACGACGACAGGGCAAATTGAAGGACGCAGAAAAGGAGCTGACGGCAGGCTACAACGCCATCCGTCTGATCGGAGATAAGAGCTGGGAGGCGGCAGCCTGCGGGAAGTTAGCTGCGCTTTCCTTTGAAAAGAACGATGTGGTCCTTGGCCGTCCATGGCGGGAATGGGGTGAGGAGGGAGTCGCTCTGTATCGCGCAATCGGGGATAACGCATCGGCCGATGCGTTGGCCAAAATTATTGCTCAAGAATGAGGTTGAGTGATGTCTGATCAAGAATTCAAATCGGCGTATGCGAGAGAGAAGCATGGCCAATTTATGTTGGAAATAGCCAAGTCGATATTGACTTCCGTCTTCTCAGCTTTGGTGGGCGGTGGGTTTGCGGTGAAATTAATTAGTGCAACGGATCAATTGTTTATGTGGGCAATTTTATTGCTTGGCATCGGGGGAATAATAGCTGTGGGGCTGATGATTGCAGGGTTAAGGCAAATTGATCTGGCCCGCATTCAGCGTGGGGATACGGCTTCTGCCGTGGAGACAGTGAGTGCAGGTGGAAATGGTTTGAATATTTCCATCCATCATGATGGAAAGCAAACGGCAATTCGCATCATACAGGGAGGTAGCCATGAAAAAGTTGATTGAGTGGGGGGTGGCGCTGGTGGGCGTGCTATTTTCTGGTTGGGCCTTCGCCGGTAACGCTGCTCCGCTTGGCTTGGAGTTGGGCGTAGTCAGCTATGCGCAGGTGAAGCAGCAGCTTGGTAGCAAGACGGTGCTGAGTGCGGCGGGAACCAATCAGTATTCCGGCGGGCGCATGTTGCAAAGCGATGGCGCGGGGCTGGAGATCGAGGGATTGTCGGAGATCACTTTCATCTTTGATCGTACCGACAAGCTGGCGGCAGTGCTGATGAAGATGCCAAAAGGCGATGGCATGGGGGATCTGGAAAGCAGCAATTTCAAGCGGACGTTAAACACGCTGGCCGCTAAGTACACGCTGGACGAAAAGCGCGTGCCTTTCGTCGGCGACGCTTATGCCAAGCTGCATCAAGGCGATGCCATTATCGAGCTTTCTGCCCCGCACATGGGGTTTGGCATGGAGCTGCGTTACTTCACGACGAGCTTTGACAAGGCGTTCCGCCAGCAGTCGTCCAACGAGCGCGCAGCCAAGGCGCGGCGTCAGGCGGGGGCGCTGTAAAGGGCGGGGTGTTGCCCAAGGTACGCAGACCGATCAAATGCGCCATTTGAAGAGCCCACCGGGCCGAACGATGCAGAACCTCTCGCCGAAAGCCCGTCAGAGGCAGCGCTTTCAACAGGTCACTCACCCTGCAGTAATACTGCGACAAACAAGGCTGCGTCTTGCTGCATCCTATGACATGGAAGTCGGCGCGGGCATCCGCTTCGGCGCATACGACTGGAAAAATCCGATGTCGGGCGCATGGGCTGAGAGGCGTGGCTGAACGGCGATGACGCAACAACGGCAGAAAACAAAACGGGCTACGTTGTAACGTAGCCCGTTTGCTATTTGGTGCCGGGAGGGGGACTTGAACCCCCACGCCATCTCTGGCACCGGATTTTGAGTCCGGCGCGTCTACCAGTTCCACCATCCCGGCTGGGAAGGGGCGCATTATCCACGAATCGCCCCTGCGGTTCAACTTCTACTTCGCGCCCTGCTGGACGATGTTGTTGATCGTCACGTTCACGTCCTTGCTGCCCGGCTTGAGCGGCTGGCTCATGCCTTCCAGATCACCGGCTTGCAGCATGGCGGTGCCGGATTTCGACACGCGGGCGATCACCACCACTTGATCGAAGTTGGACAATTTCATCTCGCTCGACATCGCCATGCTGTCATCCAGCGTGAACTTGAGCGGCAGATCCTTGACCTGCTTGCGGATGATGGCCAGCGGCATCTTGGGACCGGGGACTGCGCGCGCCACGACGAACAGCGTGTCTTCCGGACTTGCGTTCGCCTTGACCACATCGCCCAAGGTGATGGTGCCCGTGATGCGCTCCTTGCCGTCGCTGACGATCTTCTCCGGCTGCTGGGGCGCGGCCATCATCGGCGCTTTGCCGCTCTTGGATAGCTTCAGGAACTCACGCGCCTGCTGGACTCCGCCCTCGACCATCTTGGCATCCTCGCTGTCCTTGGGCATCTGCTTGAGCAGGTTCTCCCAGTGGCGGATGGCTGCCGGATAGTCGCCACGCTCCATCGCTGCCGAGCCGGACAGTGCCAGTGCCTTGGGATTGGCCGGATCGATGGCCAGCGCCTTGTCCAGCATCTTGGTCGGCTCGCCCACCAGGCTCTGGCCGTTGGCCATGGCTTGCGCATCGGCATAGTCGGCCCAGACCGGGGATTCGTTCGGTACCAGTTCCACCAGTTTCTTGAACGCGCCCACCGCCTCGGGATATTTCTCCAGTTCGACCAGTGAGCGGGCAAGCAGCAACCAGCCCTCGGCATTGGCCGGCTCCTGCGCCAGCTTCTTCTGCAACTCTTCCAGCGCCGCCTCGGAACGGATGGCACCAAAACCGTCGGCGGCAGCATGCGTCACCTGCGGCAGAAAGGCGTTCTGATTGCCCACCACTCCGTACAAACCCAGCGCCAGCAGCGGGATGACCACGACCAAGCCGATGGCCAGCTTGCGGTGCGGGTCGCCTTGCGTCAGGCCGTCGGCCTGCGACGACTTCACCTCATCCAGCAGCCGCGCCTGCAATTCACGCTTGCCCTGCTCGTACAGCTCCTCGGTCAACAGGCCGTTGGCAAGGTCGGCATCCATCTCGGCGATCTGGTCGCGGAAGATGGCGAGGTTGGCCGCATCGCGCGCCACATCGTTGTTGCGTACACGGCTGCGCCACAGCGGCAGCACCACGAAAGCCAGCGCCACCAGCAGCAGCGCGGCGCAGATCATCCAGAATTGGGTCATGCTTGGGAATCCTTCTTCGACGACGGGGCCGACTCGGCGGCATCGTCCAGCAGTGCGCTGACGCGTTGCGCCTCAGCACTGGAAAGTTCGGTGGTGGTCAGTTCGGTCTGGCGTTTGCGCAGCTTGAAGAACAGTCCTATGCCGCCCAGCAACATCAGGGCGAACGGCGCGACCCACAGCGGCGCGGTCTCCTCGTCGATGGGCGGATCGAACAACACCGACTTGCCGAAGCGCTCGACCAGCAGATCGAGGATCTCCTGATCGGTCGCGCCCGCCTTCATCTTCTCGCGCATGATCTGGCGCACGTCGTTCGACCAGTCGGAATGCGAGGTGGACACGGCTTCGGACTGACACACCAGGCAGCGCACCTTCTCCGCCAGCAGGATCATGCGCTTTTCCATCACCGGGTCGTCGGCGATGTCCTTGGCCTCACCCGCCAGCGCGAAGCGCGGCAGCAAGCACAACAGGGCGATCAACAGGTATCTCATTTGGCTTGCAACTCCGCAACCAGGGGCAGGATGGTGTCACGCAGGTTCTGCGCGGTGACTGCGCCTATCAGCTTGTAAGCGATCATGCCCTGCTTGTCGATGACATAGGTCTCCGGCACGCCATACACGCCGTAGTCGAAACCGACCTTGCCGTCGGCATCGGCGATGGTCAGGGAGTAAGGATCGCCCGCCTTGCGCAGCGTGGCTTCACCGTCTTCGCGCTTGTCCTTGTAATCCAGGCCGACGATGGGGACCAGATTCTGCTGCGACAGCGCCATCAGTACCGGATGCTCGTCCTTGCACGCGCCGCACCAGGACGCCCAGACGTTGAGCAGCCACACTTTGCCGGCCATATCCTTGGGCGAGAAAGTCTTCTCCGGCTCGTGCAGCAGCGGCAGCACGAAGGCTGGCGCGGCCTTGCCCACCAGCGGCGAGGGCACTTCGCGCGGATCCAGACTCAGGCCTTTGTACAGAAACCCCGTCAGTACCAGAAAGATCACCAAGGGGAGGATGAAACGCTTCATGCTGTTTGCTCCTTGAGTTGTTCAGTGTGCGCCGCCTGTTTGCGGCGGGCGTGGATGCGGTAGCGACGGTCGGAGATGGCCAGGATGCCGCCCAGCGCCATCATCAGGCAGCCCGCCCAGATCCAGTCCACGAACGGTTTGACGTAGACGCGCACCGCCCAGGCTCCCTCCGATTCGGGGATGGGCTCGCCCAGCGAAACGTACAGGTCGCGCAGCAGGCCACTTTCGATGGATGCCTCGGTCATCGGCATGCCGGAAGCGTTGTACTGGCGCTTCTCGGGGAACAACTGCGTCACCTGCTTGCCGTCTCGGGTGATGGTCACCCGGCCTTGTGCGGCGATGTAGTTCGGCCCCTTTTCTTCGCGCACGCCGTCGAAGCGGAAGGTGTAGCCTCCCGCCAACACGGTGTCACCCACGTTCATGCGCACGTCACGCTCGATCTCGTAGCCCTTCACCAGCGTCACGCCGACGATGAAGATGCCGATGCCTAGGTGCGCCAGTTGCATGCCGTAATAGCTGGGCGACTGGCTGCGCAGGCGCTCCCACAACACCTTGTCACGGCCACCGAGACGCTTGCGGAGGTCCAGCGCACAGGTGGTGAACACCCAGAACGCCATCAGCAAACCCAGCGAGATCATGGCCGACCATTTGCCCAGCACCACCGGCAGGATCAGTGCGATGACCAGACTAGAGGCGAAGGCCCAGCGCACGCGCTTCGCCAGATCAGGCACGCTCGCCTGTTTCCAGCGCGCCAGCGGGCCGAGGCCCATCATGAAAATCATCGGCACCATCAGCGGCACGAACACCTTGTTAAAGTACGGCGCGCCGACTGAGAGCTTGCTCATGCCCAGCGCGTCCACGAACAGCGGGAACAGCGTGCCGATGAACACCGAGGCCGAGGCCACCGACAGCAACACGTTGTTGGTCAGCAGCAGGGATTCACGCGATACCAGCTCGAAACGGCCACCCAGACCGATCTTGGGTGCGCGCCAAGCGAATAGCAGCAGCGAGGAGCCGATGACGATGACCAAAAAGGACAGGATGAAGATGCCGCGCTTGGGATCGGTGGCGAAGGCGTGTACCGAAGTCAGCACGCCAGAGCGCACCAGGAACGTCCCCAGCAGCGACAGCGAGAATGCGGCGATGGCGAGCAACACCGTCCAGCTCTTGAACGCGCCGCGCTTCTCGGTCACCGCCAGCGAGTGCATCAGCGCGGTGCCCACCAGCCAGGGCATGAAGGACGCATTCTCCACCGGGTCCCAGAACCACCAGCCACCCCAGCCCAGCTCGTAATAGGCCCACCAGCTACCCAGCGCGATGCCCACGGTGAGGAACACCCAGGCCACCGTCGTCCACGGACGCGACCAGCGCGCCCAGGTGGAATCCATCTGACCGCCCAGCAGCGCGGCGATGGCGAAAGCGAACGCCACCGAGAAGCCGACGTAGCCCATGTACAGCATCGGCGGGTGGATCACCAGACCGGGGTCTTGCAGCAGCGGGTTGAGGTCGCGGCCATCCATCGCGGCGGGTAGCAGACGGTCGAAGGGGTTGGAGGTGAACAACATGAACAGCAGGAAGCCGACCGAGATCAGCCCCATCACGCCGACCACGCGCGCCACCATCTCTTCCGGCAAGTGCTTGCTGAACATCACCACCGCCACCGTCCACACGGTCAGGATCACCGTCCACAGCAGCAACGAGCCTTCGTGACCGCCCCACAGCGCCGCGATGCGGTACTGCACCGGCAATTGCGAATTGGAGTGCTGCGCCACGTAGAGCACGGAGAAGTCGTTGCCGATGAAGGCTTGCAGCAGACAGCCGAAGGCCACCGCCACGAACACGAATTGCCCGGCCGCCATGAAGCGCGACATGCCCATCAACACCGCGTTGCCTCGTGCCGCGCCCCAAATGGGCAGCACGCCCTGCAACAGCGCCAGCAGCAGCGCGACGATGAGGGCGAAATTACCGATCTCTGGAATCATGCCGTCTTTCCTTATTTCACAGCCGGGGCGCTGGCAGCAGCGGGCACACCGGATTGCGCCTTGGCGGCGGCATCCAGCGCAGCCTTGGCTTCCGGCGGCATGTAGTTCTCGTCATGCTTGGCCAGCACTTCGTCGGCGCGGAACAGGTTGCCCGCTTCCAGCTTGCCTTGCGCGACGATGCCTTTGCCTTCCTTGAACAGGTCGGGCAGGATGCCCTTGTAGACCACATCCATGCCCTGCACGTTGTCGGTGACGCGGAAATGCACCGTCAGACCGTCGCCTTCGCGCTTGACGCTGCCCGGCTCGACCAGACCGCCGATACGAAAGTTGCGACCTTGCGGCGCTTCATGGTTGGCCACCTGGGTCGGGGTGAAATACAGGCTGACGTTGTCCTTCAGCGCATACAGCACCAGACCCGCCGCCGCGCCCACCAGCGCCAGACCACCCACGATGAAAGCCAGCCGTTTTTGTCTCTTGGTCATGCCTCGTCTCCTGCGTCACGTTGCAAACGCAAAGCGCGCAACGTGCTCTTGCGGCGCTGCCGCACCAGCAATATCTCGATTACAAAGATCAGGGCCGCCATACCGTAGGAGCCCCAGATAAAGAAACTGTGATCGCTCATGCCTTCACCTCCATCACGCTTTTGTGATAACTGACCGAGTTTCGTTGGAGGTGAGTCGCGGTCATTGGCTTCGGCATCACGCGCTGTGCGCATGAGCCTACACCGCAACTACGTTGTCCCGCACCCACCGCATACGCGCACCGTGTCATGACCGCACCTCAGATAATTCACCCACCCATTGTGTCGCGCCTTCGCGTTCCAGAATGATGCTGCGCACCCGCGCCAAGGCGACCGCGATGGCATAGCACCAGCATGCCAGCAGCATCAGCAACAGCGCCTGCTGCATGGCGACGTGCATGGAAGTCCCGCTGAACTTGATGGTCGAGCCTTGGTGCAAGGTGTTCCACCACTTCACCGAGAAATAGATGATGGGCACGTTGACCGAGCCGACGATGGCCAGCAAGGCGGCAGCGCGGTCGGCACGGCGCGGGTCGTCGATGGAGGCGTGCAACGCAATGAAGCCCAGATACAGGAACAGCAGGATCAGTTCGGACGTCAGGCGCGCATCCCACACCCACCACGCGCCCCACATCGGCTTGCCCCACAGCGCGCCGGTCCACAGCGAGATGAAGGCGAACAGCGCGCCGGTCGGGGCCAGCGCCGAGGCCATCATCGCCGAGAGGCGGGTCTTGAATATCAATCCCAGTGCGGCATAACCCGCCATGATCAGATAGACGAACATCGACAGGATGGAGGCCGGCACATGGATGAACATGATGCGATAGGCCTCGCCCTGCACTGCGTCGGTAGGCGCGACCACGAAGCCGACATACATGCCCGCCGCGAAGAGCAGCAGCGCAGCGGCTGCGAACCAGGGGATCAGCTTGCCCGCCAGACTGTAGAAGTTGGTCGGTGCCGAATATTTGAACCAGTTGATTGCCAAGTCTAACTCCCGAAACTCATTCCATAGAAATACGCAAGGCCTGCGCCGTCACCCAGGGCGTGAACACCAGCGCCATGGTGACGATCGCGCCCATCAACGCCAGATTCGCATTGGGACTCAAGCCGCTGTTCACCGCCTCGACCGCACCGGTACCGAAGATCAGCACCGGGATGCACAACGGCAACACCAGCAGCGAGACCAGCACTCCGCCACCGCGCAAGCCCAGTGTCAACGCCGCGCCGACCGCGCCCAACATGCTCAGCACCGGCGTACCCAGCAACAGACCGAACATCAATATCCCCAGCGCCTGCGGAGCCATGTCGAACTGCAAGCCCAGCACCGGTGCCATCAACACCAGCGGCAGACCGGACACCATCCAGTGCGCCACCATCTTGCCCAGCACCAGCACCGACAAGGATTGCGGTGCCAACATCATCTGCTCCAGCGTGCCGTCGGCGTAGTCTGCCGCGAACAAGCGCGCAAGCGACAGCATGGAAGCCAGCAGAGCGGCCACCCACACCACGCCGGGAGCCATCTTGCGCAACATGTCCAGCTCCGGCCCCACGCCCAGCGGGAACAGGCTCACCACCATCACGAAGAAGATCAGCGTGGTCAGCACATCGGCGCGGCGACGCATAGCCAGCAACAGGTCGCGCCGGATCACCAGCAGCAACAGGGCGATCAACGAGAGCTTCTTCACGACAACACCAAGCGCCGCAATTCGACGCCCTCGACCACTAGCGGCTGGTGCGTGGTGAAGATCACCATGCCATCGCGCGCCAGATGCTCGCCCAGTAATTCCTGTATCAGACCGACGGCTCCGACATCCAGCGCGGTCAATGGTTCATCCAGCACCCACAATGGCGCGTCCGACACCAACATGCGCGCCAGTGCGGCACGGCGCCGTTGTCCCTGCGACAGCACTTTCACCGGCAGATGCTCGCGCCCTTTCAGTCCCATGCGGCGCAAGGCGGCGACGGCCTCCTTTTCGCTCAACGCGATACCGGCCAGCCCGGCAGAGATCTGGAGATTCTCCAGCGCGTTCAACTCATCCTTGATGGCATTGTGATGGCCGAGGTAGAGCAGTTCGGCGTAGTAATCCTCGTCCAGCTCCTCGATGTTTTCGCCGCGCCAACGTATCTCGCCCGCCACCGGCTGCATGAAGCCGCACAACGTGCGCAGCAAACTGGTCTTGCCCTTGCCGTTCTCGCCCTGCACCTGCAAAAGCTCACCCGCCTCCAGCGCGAAGCTAAGGTCAGTGAACAGCGGGTGGTCTCCTCGGGAACAAGCCAGGTTGCTGACTTCCAGCATGGTTACAGCGCGATCCTGAAATACAAACAGCGCGGGATTATATACGAAGCTGCGCGGCAGGCACCGGAATCGGCATGACCGGCTCCCCCCGCATCAGTCCGGCAAACCAAGCCATTCAGTGAAAGTCGCCGCCTGACCATGCAGCTTGCCAGCTTCATCCAGCAGATTCCACACGATGACGCGCTCGATACGGAAGCGCTTGCCACTACTGGAGATGCGCACGCCGGAATAGTCGTCGATGTAGCCGTGCTGCGTCACCCGCTCCAGCAGCCGGGCGCGGGCCTCGCGCGCCAACGGCTCAGCGGAATAGCGCGACGGCAACCGGGTGAAGGCCGCGAAATCCAGCTCGAACAGCTCCAGCGCGAGCCGGTTACCATAGAAGAACACCGGATCAGCCTCCGTGCCGTGGGCCAGAATGGCGCGCGGCGCGTCCCACAGCAGGTCAGACAAGCGCTCGTGCTGGTTCGACTCGACCAGCACCCGCCCGGTCAATCTATGGAAGCTATCGAAGATCAGATGCAACCGAGCATCCAACTCGGCGGATATGACTGGTTTTTTGATGGATTCCGGCATGACGCGGATTATAGCCAGCCGCCGCGCCCCTTGTCTTTTCGGGCACAAACAGCTTGACAGAAAGTCGCTCAGGCATTGTAATTGCGCGCTTTTTTACAATTCGCCACAGGAGTCTCCAAATGAAACGTACATACCAACCTTCCGTCACCAAGAGAAAGCGCACTCACGGTTTTCTGGTCCGCATGAAAACCAAGGGTGGCCGCGCCGTCATTCGCGCACGTCGCGCCAAGGGCCGCGCACGTCTTGCCGTCTAAGGAAAGACAGGTTTTTTCGGGCGAGCGCCGCTTGCGCCAGCGTGTCGAGTTCGATGCGGTGATGGTTGGCAAGGGCCTGCCCAACAAGTGTTTTGTGATTTACCAGCGGGCGAATCAGGTGGGAGTCTCCCGCCTCGGCATCGTCGCCAGCAAACGGGTGATGCCGACCGCCGTGGCGCGTAATCTGGCCAAGCGGACGGTGCGGGAAGCCTTCCGGCAACTCTTCCCCGTGGAATGCGCGCTGGATGTGGTGGTGCGAGTGCGTCGTCCGGTACGGCGTGAAGCGATGGCGGAGTGCCGTGAGGCGCTGACGCAGTTGTTTCAGGCGGTGCAGGCGTGATGCGCTGGCTACTGCTCAAACTGATACGCGGCTATCAATGTGCGATCAGTCCGATGTTTCCGCCGTCGTGTCGTTTTACTCCCAGCTGTTCCTGCTATGCCAGCGAGGCGGTGGAGAAACACGGCTCGGTGCGCGGCGCATGGCTGGCTATCAAACGGGTGTTGCGTTGCAACCCGTGGAACGACGGCGGTTACGACCCCGTCCCTTGAATTTACGCAAAGATCATCATGGACCTTCAACGGCTGTTTCTCTTTCTGATCTTTTCTGTCTCTTCCATGTTGGTGTGGGAGAACTGGCAGCGCGCGCAACATCCCGCGCCTGCGCCGGTCACCGCCGCTTCCGGCGTGCCTACGGCGACCACCGCGCTGAACGCAGCCCCGGCAGCCAACGCTGCCGCCACAGTGGCGACCGAAGTCAAGCGTGCCAGCGGTACGAAGATCCTCGTCAAAACCGACAACTTCGTCGCCGAGATCAACACCGTTGGTGGCGACCTGCGCCATCTGGAGCTGGCCCAGCACCGTGACGCCAAGGACAAGAGCAAGCTGTTCGTGCTGATGCAGGAACAGGGCGCACACAACTACCTGGCCCAGACCGGACTGCTGGGTGCGGGCTTGCCGACACACAACTCCGCCTTCAGCAGCACCGCCACCGAATACAGCATGGCCGCTGGCCAGAACGTGCTTGAAGTTCGCCTGACCGCCACCGACATCCCGAATGCCACCGTCAGCAAGGTCTACACCTTCCATCGCGGCAGCTATGTGGTGGACGTGAGCTACGAGATCCAGAACACTGGCGCGACCCCGATCGCAGCATCGGCCTACTTCCAGCTGGTGCGTGACAAGTCTGCCCCCGAAGGCGACTCCAAGTTCGTGCCAACTTATACCGGCCCGGCGGTGTATACCGACAAAGAGAAGTTCCAGAAGGTCGATTTCTCCAACATCGAGAAGGGCAAGACCGACTACCCGAAAACGGCTGACAACGGCTGGGTGGGCATGCTGCAACACTACTTTGTCTCGGCCTGGCTGCCCAAGGACAAGACGCAGCGCGAGTATTACACCAAGGCGCTGGGCAACAACCTGTTCGCTGCCGGTGTGATCGTGCCGGTGGCCGCCGTCGCACCGGGACAATCGGGTAAAGTCACCGTGCCTTTGTACGCCGGCCCGGCACAAGCCAAGCTGGACGAGATCGCGCCCGGCCTCGGCCTGACCGTGGATTACGGCTGGCTGACCATCATCGCCACGCCTATCTTCTGGCTGTTGACCCAGATTCAGGGCATCGTCTCCAACTGGGGTGTCGCCATCATCCTGCTGACCGTGCTGATCAAGCTGGCCTTCTTCCCGCTCTCCGCCGCGAGCTATCGTTCGATGGCCAAGATGCGCGTGGTCGCGCCCAAGCTGGAGCGCATCAAGCAGAAGTACGGCGACGACCGCGAGCGCCTGCACAAGGAGATGATGGAGCTGTACAAGACCGAGAAGATCAATCCGCTCGGCGGCTGCTTGCCGATGCTGATCCAGATCCCGGTGTTCATCGCGCTGTACTGGTCCATCCTGTCCAGCGTCGAGATGCGCCACGCGCCGTTCGTGGGCTGGATCACCGACCTCTCGGCGGCTGACCCGTATTACATCCTGCCGCTGGCCATGGCGATCAGCATGTTCATCCAGACCAAGCTGAACCCGACCCCGGCTGACCCGCTGCAAGCCAAGCTGATGCAAATCATGCCGCTGGTCTTCGCCGTGGTGTTCTTCTTCTTCCCTGCGGGCCTGGTGCTGTATTCCATCGTGAACAACGCACTGTCCATCGCCCAGCAGTGGTACATCACCCGCAGTCTGGAATCTGCCCCCAAAGGTGCAGCGAACGACCCTCGATAACATCGCCGCCATCGCCACCGCCCCCGGGCGCGGTGGCATCGGCGTGGTGCGCATCTCCGGCCACGGCCTGACTGCGCTGGCGCAAGCCATCACCGGAAAAACACCCGCGCCGCGCCGCGCCAGCTACGCTTCCTTCCTCGATGCCGACGGCAGCGTGCTGGATCAAGGCCTCGCGCTCTACTTCCCCGCGCCGCATTCCTACACCGGCGAAGACGTGCTGGAACTGCAAGGACATGGCGGTCCGGCGGTGCTGCAAGCCGTATTGCAACGCTGCCTCGACCTCGGCGCACGACTGGCCCGCCCCGGCGAATTCACCGAACGCGCTTACCTCAACGACAAGCTCGACCTGGCCCAGGCCGAAAGCGTCGCCGACCTGATCGACGCCACCACCGCGCAGGCCGCGCGCAGCGCCATGCGCTCGTTGCAAGGTGACTTCTCCCGTGCCATTCACGCCCTGGTGGACGAATTGATCCGCCTGCGGATGCTGGTCGAAGCGATGCTGGATTTCCCCGAAGAAGAGGTGGACGAGCTCGATCTCGACCGCCGCAACCGCCAGCTCGCCGCCGTGCGTGCGGAGCTGGAGCAAGTGAGCAGCCTCGCCCGTCAGGGCAGCTTGCTGCGCGAAGGCGCGCACATCGTGCTGGTCGGCCAGCCCAACGTCGGCAAATCCAGCCTGCTCAACCGTCTCTCCGGCGAAGAGGTCGCTCTGGTCAGCGACATCCCCGGCACCACCCGCGACGTGATCCGCCAGGCCATCCAGCTCGAAGGCGTGCCGCTGCACATCCACGACACCGCCGGGCTGCGCGAATCCAGCGACGTGGTCGAACAAATGGGCATCGCCCGCACCCGCAGCACCGCCGAAAAGGCCGACCTCATCCTCGTCCTGCTCGACGCCCGCCACGGCCTCACCCCGGCTGACCAGGACATCCTCACCCAACTCCCCGCCGCGATTCCGCGCCTGTTCGTGTTCAACAAGAGTGATTTGCTGAGCGGTGATGAGTTCGAGATTCCCGTTCGCGGTGAGTCCTTCGACTCCGCTCAGGACAGGCCAGTCGAACCACTTGCGCCCACCGAGCACCTCTACCTCTCCGCCAAAACCGGCACCGGGCTGGACGAGCTGCGCCAGCGCCTGCTCGCCCTCATCGGCTGGCATCAGGAAGCTGGCGTATTCATGGCCCGCGAACGCCACCTTCGCGCCCTATCCTCCGCCCGCAGCCACCTCGCACACGCCGCCGCCGAGATCGCCCGCGCCGAACTCTTCGCCGAAGAACTCCGACTCGCTCAGGAAGCCCTCAACACCATCACCGGCGAATTCACCGCCGACGACCTGCTCGGCGAGATATTCAGCCGATTCTGCATAGGCAAATAACCAAGCTGCGCCGGAAACGTCGTGCCGTCGTCACGTTCTAGTTACGCGGATTTTCAAAAAAACCAGAGTTGCGCAGAGAGTTTTTAATCATTATCAATCAGCAACCTGCATCGCTCGCCATCTAGAATAACAGCCACATCAAATAACGAAATGGCTACACCGCCTCTGGCCAGAACAGAAAATTTTCTTGCAATATTCGTATAGTTTCATAATATACACACATGACTGATTTCTCCAAAATCACCGGGTTTGATTGGGACGATGGGAATTCTCGGAAAAATGAGAAGCACGGCGTTTCGATAGCCGAGGCGGAACAGCTTTTCTTCAACGATCCGCTATTGCTCCTGCATGACGTGAAGCACAGTCAGCAGGAGCCCCGACTCCACGCGTTGGGCCAAACCGATGACGGACGGCTATTGCACATTACATTCACCCTGCGGGATGCAGGAAAAAGGATTCGCGTGATTTCGGCCCGAGACATGCACAGAAAGGAGCGAAGCATCTATGAACAAGCCAACTAAAACTCTACCGCAATTCGCCAGCGAGGCTGAAGAGCGCGCCTTTTGGGAAGCCAACAACTCCACCGAATACTTGGACTGGTCGCAGGCCAAGCGCGTAACCCTGCCCAACCTGAAGCCCTCGACAAAAACGATTTCGCTGCGCTTACCGCAGCACATGCTGGACTCGATCAGAGCCGCCGCCAATTCCCGCGACGTACCTTACCAGTCCCTTATCAAGGTATGGTTGCAGGAAAAGCTGCACAGCCACTAGTTTCACCGACGGATGAGAATAAGTGCCGCCTTAACAGTGTCCATCGCCATGTTAGGATGATCGCAAAATGGCACGCGGATTTTTGGGGGCAATTCGCCCTTTCTCATCAAGGCATTGCGAGTGACTCGCGGACTGCGATGGCATGCGGACTTCAGAAAGCAAAAAGGCCACCACGATGGGTGACCTAAGCGCCTGTTTTGTTTGGTGGCTCGGGGCGGAATCGAACCACCGACACGCGGATTTTCAAGACAAAAAACAGTCCGGTCTTTCACCTCATAGTTGAAGAAACGTAAGGGAATTTTTTGACCTCCCCTTTGGTTGCCACGGCGACCGAGCCTATACCGAGCTCAATCATGCACACTTTTCCACAAATTTTCAGTTTCCCGAACAGGTTCAATGGCTTTCTCGCGTGCTGACCGGGCTTTTTCCGAACCTCCCCGCGACCGAACTGCTGGCGTAATGACCGAACCGGCTGGGGGGGCACGTCAAGTCGTCGAGTGCGTCGATTGGCAAGGGAAATTCGATTGGCAGCTCCCGCAATTACTGACTTTTTGTCGAAGCAGAATTTGTTCTACATACCTAATCAACACCGGACGTTCAACATTTGAACTTACCGGCCTACGCGGATTCTTGCGCAGGTGTGGTTGGATGAGTTGTTGGATTTCTGTTTGCGATCCCGAACGGAATATGAACCATTGGAATATCGCCAGCAGGCGATTCCAAATGACTCCGTTGGTCATCAAAAAACATGTGAGGCTTAAGAACCGTCAGTATTCGTGACTTTTGCATTCCGCCTAGGAAAAATGACTCGTCTGCTGACACTCCCCACACTTTCAATGTGGTTACAACTCTTTCATGGGCGGGGGCATTACGAGCTGTGACGATTGCAATCCTCAGAATCTTCTTGTATGCAGAATCATCCTTTTGACGCTTTTCCTCTAGCTTTTGCATAAACGAAAGCTTCTTAAATAGGTCAGCTAGAGGACCGGGTTTGTGCGGTACGGATTGCTTTGCTGTTTCGTGGGCTTGGAATTCATCGAGATTGTTATTTCTCTTGAAAACAGATTCTGCTTCGTCGTCGGCAATTACACCGTCAAAGTCGAAGGCAACCCTTAATTCTCCGTCAAGCTCATCGTCATAGACTATTGAAGGAAGCACCACTCCGGCCGGATGGCCGGCATCGATAGCCTTTTGAACGTCGTCCTCGTTAGAACTTAGAAATAATGAAGCGTTAAATGCGGGTATGTATTCATGAGGAGAATTTCCCCTCATGAATCCTGCACGAGTGATGTCAAGGCCGTAGTGTCGAATTGAGCGAAAGACCCTTAATCCTGTTTCTGGAGAGTTTCTTGATAGAAGCACTACCTCGACAGGCAATTGCTTGGGGAATGCTTTGTTAATACTTAAAAAGCGACGGATAAAAGGAAAGGCAACCCCCTTCGGAAAGGGGATGTCGATGTTCTCTTCTTGATGCTTCCGATATTCATCGACCCCTTTGGTCAGATAGATGTCGTGGGATTCAGATAGATCAAACAGCGCGCTGGATGCGATGCTGATAACTAATTTGCGTTCTATCGGGTATGCCATAGGAAAAATCTAACGATTGTAGAGACACATTGGTCCTCACCCTATTTTACATAGGGATAGACAAATATCGAAGATATCCTTATGAAACATAAGTGTTTGTTCATTATGGAATCTCCTTGTCACATGGTTAATATAGATACGCAGACTCAGAGATACATTGAACCACATTGCCCCGCATGAATATATAGGCCGAGGGACTAGATATTCGGCCTAGTCTCGATGAGGGGACGATGTTCGAAATGATGTGGAAAGCGGCCATACCCTCAATTGTCGAGGATGGCTGCCCCCGACTGAATCTCAGACAGATGACTTGTACCTCATATCGTCCGCCTCTGGTTCATAACCTACTGAAGCAATTGTATCTGCCCGCCGTACATCCTTCGTTCAAACGGAATGGCAGCATTCCGTGGCGGTTTGCCTGCCCTGTCAAAATGGGTCGAAAAAATATATTGAAAGAAATAGGCCCGAGACAGGTTTCCCCGTCCCGAGCCATGGTGTTGCTAAGCAGCCTGCTTGGTACGCATCACCTCCCTGATGATCTCCGAGGCTGTGTTCGATGCCGCCTGCAAGGTCTTCGCTGACAAGTGCGAGTAACGTTGCGTTGTGACCGGACTGGCGTGACCCAACAGGTTCTGCACGGTGTACAAACTCTGCCCTGCGCTAACAAGCAGACTGGCGTACTGGTGGCGCAGATCATGGAGCCTAAGCTGAGGCAGCCCAGCCTTCCCCCGGAGTCGGTGCCATACGCGGGTTATGGTGGTGTAGGCCAACCCGGTTTGAGCGTTCACGAACACATCCTCGAACCTACCTTCCGTTCCGACATGATCCAAGATTTCTAGTGCGGTGTCGTTTAGCGGGATGGTTTTGACCTTCTTGGACTTGCTCGTGCTGGCCGGAATTCGCCATAACCTATTCTGCCGGTCGATATGCTCCCACTTTGCAGAGAGAGCTTCGTTCAGGCGGGCACCGGTCGAGAGCAGGAACAGTGCGATATTACACACGGGGCGATTCTCATCGGTGTGCAGCACGGTCAGCAGCTTCTGCAGTTCACTGTCGTTCAGCAGATGATCGACCTTGTTGTCCGGGTTAGCTAACTGAATACGGGCAACTGGATTACTGCCCTCGAACATCCCCCAATCGTGAGCAAGATTAAACATCCTTTTGAGCAGCTTCAGATGGTGATCTGCAGAGGCCGGGGCCAACCCTTCCGCCAGCAACGCAGTGTGGAATGACTGCACCTGATGCCGGGTGATTTGATTCAGACGCATCTTGCCGAACTTGCCCTGGATGCGGATGCGATATAGCTGCTCGTCCCGCGTGAAGGATCGCTTTCTTGGCTTGGCATAGGCGAGGTAGTGCTGCCACAGCTCGTCTAGGGTAATCACAGCCTTCTTGGCTTCAGCCTCAGCACGTGGATCGGAGCCGAGTTGAATCTCAGCCTTCAATGCACGGGCCTTCTTCCGGGCCTCGGCAAGCGATACCACATCACCGCGACCTATCTTGGCGTACTTGGTCTTGCCATCCTCCTTTCCTTTGTAACGAAGTTGGTACGTACTGCCGCCATTTCTCCTGACCTCAAGGACTAGTCCAGGCAGATCACGGTCGCAGTACTCGATGCGAAGCTTCCCGTCTGGACACTGCAGGCTGGGGATGAGTTGTTGCGTGAGTTGTACGATTGGCATATTAAATCTCCATATTGAGTGAATAGGTGGCCGCGCCCCTCCCCTCGAAGGGAGGGGTTAGCGAGATACATAGTCAGAAATCGGCCTCGGTCCTACCTGGGGGCAGTCCATTCACCCAAGTCCGCTGGAACGGGGTTAAACCATCGTCAGGCGCTTCTTCGTCATATGTTGCCGAGGTGTCCGGAATTTCCTCTGGTGTTTTCGGTGAAGTTAGGTAGCGGTCGAAAGCATCTTCGAACTGGGTAAGCTCAAAGCCCTTGGGCGTGCTATACGGGCCTTGCCGGACGGTTTTTGACTTGATGCCGTACGGTGAAAGAAGCTTCGCAAGCTGGCGTGGGGTGATCGGCTTGCCGTAGTTGTACGTCGCCCAGGGCCGCTCATCATCCTCGATCAACCCCCCGATCATCTCGGCAGTGGTGATGCGACCGACACGCTTCCCCTGAAACACATCCCGGATGTCGCCGAGCAACTCGTTTCCGAAGCTGGTCGACGGCTCATTCAGATTGGACAGAGCAAGCGCAGCAGCTGTGGCTCGTTCAAGCCACCCATGACCAGCCAGCTCAGCAATGGCAAGCAAAGGCTCCCAGTTGTCCTGATCACGATCGCCAAGCGCATCAGGGACGGGTGGACGAGCAGTGCGGATGGCATCACAAAAATCAACTGCAAAGCGCGCAAGTTTTGATGCAATGTGCCCAAACAATCCAGCATCGGCGTGTCGAAGTCGCTCCACCCTTTCTTCGAGCGTTTTACGGCGCAAGTTGATTTGGATTCCCCGACTCATCGTCGCTGAGGGAAGGTGCCGTTCAAGGCCAATTCCGGCAATGGCCTTAGCTCCCCAGACCGAGAATCGCATGGGCTCGTGGTTTTCACCAACGATGCGAAGTACATAAGCAGCCGAGCGAGAGTGCCCGGCGTTGATCAGACCAGTCAGCTCATTTTTTTCACGGAAGAACGTGTCGGCTTCGTCGATGAGCAGCGTTGGCGAATATTTCTCAATCACCCGAAACAGGCCCGCTAGGGTGATGTTCGACACCGAAAGCTGACGAGCTGACATACGTCCGACCAGTTCTAGAAGTTGCGATTTCCCGCATGACTTCTCGGGCGCATTGATCAGCAGAAGTGCGGCAATCTGGACAGAATCGATGCCCCAAGTAAGGGCAATCCACAGACTGACCGCATCGGCCTGATGAGGGGTAAGCACGATGTAGCGCCGAATCAGCTTGGAGACTTCATCCAGCAGCTCGGCAAGGTTGATTGGATCTGGAAACGGTGAAACTGGTGGGAACAGTTCGCCACCACTGCTAGCTTTAATTGCCATGGTATTTTTCCTTAAATAGGAGGTTGCACGATGGTTTTTTGAGCTTCGCGTCCGTCATGCCGCAGGATTTATCCTGCGCGGTGGAAGCTCCGTGCTTACGAATTCCGAGTACTCGAAATCGGCAAGCGCCAGAAGGCTGAAAGTGGTGCCGAATAGTCGGCGTGAGGTAGGTCAGGCGGGAGATATCAGGTGAGTATTACTCCAGAAAGTTGGCAATGTACGCATGCTACACGTCGAGCAAGGCGATTGCAACTACTTGATAGCAAACAAATACATTCATTGAAAAGTGTCTTGCTTGGGGCGAAACTGTTTTGGATGGACGTTTATCAAGCGAAGAACATTCCGTGCTAAACCTATTAAGTCTCCAGTCGAACGGCGAGTTGCTCGAAGTCTAGTAACGTGTCACGAAATCGCTAGCAAACGTCGAAAATTGGGCAGCAGGATGCTTGTGTAGATGTCGGGGGGGGATTGGCGCAACGCCGCAACTTCGTTGAAAAATATGGGGAAAAATGTTTCGGCTAAATAGGGCGATGCGAAACCGGGGAGATCAACAATGCGTTTCGGATAGGCTGACGATGAATCCGCAACACCAAAACCCATACAGTTCAGTTAGTTATGTCCCGTGTTGCGGCGTTGCGGCAAATCCCCCTAGTCGCAGGGCATCAGTCGATGGCCCTCAGCACCTGCCCGGCCTCCGGGTGATCCAGCATGTACTCGCGCAGCAGGTGATAGTGTTCTGAGCAGCTTAGAGCGAACTGCCCATCACCGAACGACAGATGGCTGTATGCGTACAGGCAGCAGACGATCCCGAACGCATCAGGTGACAGTGCACCATCAAAACCATTCTCGCAACCGACCTTGAATGGCGTGCCCGAGTGCGGTGCCATGTAGAAGCCGCCGTTGGACAGCGCAAAGAAATCCCAATAGCCGCCCTGGTACTCCTCGCACATGCTATCGGCCATGGAGTAGACGAAAGGCTCAAGCTGCAGAGGAAAGTGGAGGCCGAACAGCTTGGCGGTATGAGTGATGCGCAACTCTTCTGGGATGAGGACTGCGGAAATGGATGGCGTGTTCATTTTGTCTCCTTGGGATGAAAGACTCCCCGGCAACTTCTCCAGACGAACGGGAGCTTCCGCATGGCGCGGATCGCATGTGAGTTCAATTGGAAGAAACTGCTGGGGAGGAAGTATTGAAGTACTGCGGGAAATCAATCGTTGCTGTAATGCCAGAGCATGTCGTCCGGACTGATACCAGCCAGTAGGCAAGCGTGGGAATGGACAGCTTCTGCGAAGCCCTCCTCGGGCATATCCCAAGTCAGAGCAGCATCAACGGCGGATGAAAGGCAATCTAGGAAATTCATGGTGTTTTCTCCAGTGGTGGTAAAAGTAATATCCAATGCCTCCCAGAATCAGAGCGATCAGGAAGAGCGGCGGAAACAAAAGTGACAGCAAGGTCAGGCCAGCCACACCTATCCATCGGGTGGATCGACTGGCGAGGCAAAGCAGAGCGACGACGATGAGAGTCAGAACGTGCATTGAAGAACTCCTTGCGTGTTGGGAATGGAGGGGGTATTGCGAGGAATTGCTGTGTCAGGCCCGGTATAGGTTTGTCATTGAAGCGAGGGAAATTTCAGCGAAAAAGATGCCCTTTGAATTCAAGGACAATGGAAGGACTTTCTTGAGTGGCACGCGGATTGGATATCCGCAGAACAGTTTTACTCGGCTGATGGTGCGGTTTCTGATGACTGTTTCTTTCTCGATGGCTTCCTTGGTCGGGTATCAGGATCAAGACTCACGCCAGACTCGATGAGTTGCTGCATTGCATCGAAGAACGCCTTTCCGTCTGCGACCTCGTGGCAACGATCCCGGACAGCGGATGCCTGAACAAGCCCCTCTGCCAGCAATGCCGCCAAGAGGAAACCACCGTTGTTCTGGCTCTTGCCAACATAGACCTGCTGCAGGGTGAAGGAGGTGATGAGTGCGCCATTCCCTAGCGCCTTGCCGATCTTCTCGGAGGGCACCCATTCGCGGCTGAAATATCCCTTGGCGGAATTGGCGTTGATGCGGAAGTAAATCGCCCCTTCGGCATCGCAACCTATGTGATACATCAGCTCGGACTTCTGACTGAGTGATGGGCATGATGCAACCTTGAGTATGCGCATCTCGGGTGCGGATGTTGCAACTTCAGTTTGTGTTTCCTTCTTGCTCATGTGTAACTCCTTGTGGTGTGTTGAAGTGACGAGATAACTGGTACCTCATATAAGATGGCGGATATGGCGCTAGTAAGCATTTGCAATTACGCCCAATTCTGCTGTGTTAGAGCAATGTGTTCAGCTATGCGAGCAGCCAGCCAGAGCTGTTTCGGGATGTAATAGACAGGCCCACCCGCATCGTTCCAGCAGAGCAGGAAAAATGCCCATTGAGCTTCGCCGGATGGTTCCTTAAGGTAGTCGCAGGCATCCCACCCCATGACTTGATCCGTGACGTTGGGCCATCTTCCGCCGTGGGATTTAGCAAACTCCATATCCATGCCCACGATCTGCTTGAGGTCGGTTTCGGTTTCGCAGACATGGAAGTTCCCGCCCAGCATGTCGGCATAGGACGCTGCGGCATCTGGCCTGGACAGCAGTCGGTCGATGTCGTGAGCATCAATCTCGATGGCATCGTGGATGTGTCGGCCAGGCCACGGGCAGGCACTCAGTAGAACCATTGCCTGATCCTGAACAAGCCGGAAAGGGATGCGTCCTTGCCTGTGCAGGTTGTGGGCTTCGGTGAAGTTGTGAATGTCGATCATGACTTCCTCCTGATGATGAGATTAAGGGCGGTATAGGTGGCAAAGGCGGCAAGGCAAGCCATCGCCAACTTGAGAGCCAAGGACAGTGCAGCTACCCAGACGCTCAATGCGCCGAGAGCGATGAAAGTGATGGCGAGTGCGACAAGGATCAGAAAGAACCAGTGCATAGGATTGCTCCTTTTGGGTGATGGGAAAAAAGAAAGCTCCAATGACCGGGATGGCCAAAGGAGCTTTCGAGGGATACGACGCTTTCATAATTATTGAGCCCATAGCGTCGTCGAAGGCTCTTGTTATCAGAGGGAAGCTGGTACGATTTGAGGAAAAGTTAAGAAGGGAAAGCCATGAAACAAAAACCACGATTTCAACTGAACCGCGCTGCCGTGGTCATTCGATACAAACAGCCTTATGTGGATTGGGCGCGAGTCGCAGGCCCCGAACCGGCCACTGACTACTCCTTGGAGCAAGCCAACGATGATGGGGAGATGTTTCTAATCCCCTCGTACGATAGCCCTGTCGATGCTGTGGATGGGACAGGTGATGCGATCAAGTGGGTGGAGAAACGCTGGAAAATGCTCTTCGAGTATTTCCTTGGCGAATGGATACTGGACGAATCCGCTTGGCCTCAGAAACGCACGCTCAAAATGTTCCGGGAATGGTTTGAGGTCGAATACCGCTCGATCGTCTGGGACATGGGGCATGAACCGCTGATGATCGACGAGTGGATATATGACGAGGATGACGGGATGGATTGCTCAGTAGTACACTGATTTCAAATGGTTATTAGATACGGTAGCACGTAGGCGATGAGCAGGAACACCCATACAGCCCCGATCAACGTGGTCACGACCGACGTCGCGAGTTGCCTCATGATGTACTCCACGGAGTCCCAGAGGCCCATCTCGGGCATGAGTGACATGGCACGACTAAATCGAGTGTGGTCGGTAGATGCCCACTTGAACGTGCTGACGATAGCTTTGCTGGCGAGGTTGAGGGATGATCGAGTGGCTTCAGAGGCAGCGGATTGAAGGTTGCGCTGGATACGGGTACGGCGGGGAGGGGGCATCGGCAGTCCTTTCTTGGGGATAGAAAAAGAAAAGCCCCAAGAGTTATCTCGGGGCTACGGGGAGAACTAGAAAGTAGTGGGGACTAATCAGACTCTTGGGAGAGCCGACTCTCAACTAGGGCGATTAGCTCGCTGGCAGGAATATCCAGTGCCTTAGCAAGACGGAAGACGGTCGCAAACGCCGGGCCCTTTTCTGCCCGTTCCAGTGCGCTGATGTGACTGCGTTCCGTGTCGGCCAGTTCGGCTAGGCGGTCTTGAGTCAAACCCTTCTGCAGTCTTAGTTCATGCAGTACAGCGCCAAATACTCTGATTGGTTGTTTCTTGTCTCCCATGGACTAGGGAGGGTCATATAACCAACTTCGCTTGTCTGCATACGCATGTATGCGCTATTCTGAAAACCTTGCGACTTCAGCGCTAAGAGTCACGGGGCATAGACCACCCGGCTAGGCCGAGAGACATATAGGGATAGTGGAGTGGATGAATTACGATTGGAGCCGCACTGACGCAATACTTTTGTATGCAGCTCGAAACAGCTTATAAGTCAGAGAAATAAGATCATTCAGGGATGATGCAGGGCATGAAGAAAAATATCGCAATTTTGGTGGCGGCAATGTTGGTTACAGGGTGTGGCTATGTTACTAACAGGTATTCAATGTCTGCCGACAATGTCATGGCAGCCCGATCCTGGAACGGGGTTATGGTCAATGTGGGTAATTTTACTGAGGCACCAAACACCAAAGCCTCTTGTAACTACAAGGGACCGATTAATACGATCGATGGCGAGAGCTATGGGCAATTCGTCAGGAATGCTCTTGTTTCAGAGTTGACAATTGCTGGGGCCTATTCTGAGAGTGCTCCGATAACAATTACTGGTCGATTGGATAGGCTCGATAACGCAACAGCCTTCGATACAAGCTGGTCGCTTGACGTAACTCTGACCTCATCGAATGGCAAGTCTGCCAGCGTAAAAGAGACCTATAAGTACCATGGGTCGATTGTTGGGACAACAGATAGCACTTGCAGTGCGGCGGCGGCGGGCTTTGTTCCGGCAGTCCAGAATCTAGTTGGGAAAATGATCCGAGAAATCCCCAAATCTTTGCTTTGATGAATAGTTGACCGATACCACGCTGCATAAAAAGAATTGGCTGTGGTTACGCCCATTAGCCATCTTGTATTGACCCAGCGAAGATCTGCTCAGAAGCTAAGCCAAGGGACATATATGGATAGTGGAGTAGCTGAGTTACGATTGGTGACATGTTGCTGGGATAGAAAAAACGACACACCCTGTCAGGACTGGCCCGCAGAATATGTGCCTTCGCAAACTGTATGGTGAACCATGAGCTCAGGCACACACGACACACTGGTGTATCGACTTTCAATGATGCTAGTGAAGCTTAATCAAGGGGAGAAGCTTGACCTGCACGATTTGGCTGATGAGTTTGGCGTGAATGTCCGTACGGTTCAGCGCGACATAAATGAACGCTTTGCGTATCTGCCCATTCAACGATCAGGTACCAAATATCATCTTGACCCGGCATATCTTGGGAAACTCACGACGCGGGATATAGAGCGTTTTGCAGGTTTGGCCGGTGTTCGGGGGCTATTCCCCTCGCTGTCTGACGAGTTCATGCGCGACATTTTTGATGCCCGCATTCAATCTGCCTTATTGGTAAAGGGACACAGCTACGAGAGTCTGGCAGGCAAGGAACAACTATTCCGCGAGCTGGAACAAGCCATCATCGCACGCCGCCACATTGCGTTTGACTACAGCAAGGCAGATGGCATCAAGAGATACCAAGCCATCGCGCCGTTCAAACTAATGAACCACAAGGGCATCTGGTATTTGGCCGCACGCGATGGAGACAAGCTCAAAACCTACTCCTTCGCAAAGATTGCCGCGCTGCGGTTGACTGACACTCATTTCGAGCCAGCCCCTTCCATAGACCAGCGACTTGCCGAAGAAGATGGCATCTGGATGGGCGAAGAAAAGAAAGAGATCGTGCTGAAGATCTCCCGCGAAGTGGCGAGCTACTTCAAACGCCGCAAGCTGATCGCCAACCAGGTCATCGAAAAAGAATTGGAAGATGGTGGATTGATCCTCTCCGCCAAAGTTGGGCATGTAAATCAGGTGTTGCCGATTGTCAGGTACTGGATACCCAACATACGCATCATCAGCCCAGAGGGATTGCAGGAAGAGTTAGAGCGTGAGTTAAAAGCGTACGTTGAGCGAGTCGGCAGTTTGGTCTAAATCAAGGGAGAGAAAAATGGCAATGATTAAGTGTGACGAGTGCGGCAAGGATATTTCTGACAAGGCAGCGGCATGCGTTGGATGTGGAGCTCCTATAACCAAGCAAATTTCTGAATTCGAGATGCTCCAGAAAGCAGCAGAGCAAGGGGATGTGGAGGCTCAATGTACGATTGGCACCCGATATGAAACGGGCGATGGTGTTGCGGTTGATTATGACAAGGCAATATTCTGGTACCAGTTAGCTGCCGAGAATGGGCACGAAGAATCTCAATACAAACTAGGACTGATGTGCCAGAAAGGTCAGGTCATTATTGACGGCAAGCGTGTTGGAGATATCTCAGGCGATGGAGTAGTGGATTACGAGGATTTCAAGCTTGCAGTTACCAAGCCAAAAGTGCTTCCTGCTGCAGGAAAAAATGAGCCAAGCGTAGGTCATACTGAAGTTGACAGGCTAACCAGCCTCACTCAGGAGGCTCAGCCAGTAAAGATGACTGAAAGCCAAATCAAAAGGGAGAAATTTAAAGCAGCATTAGAAAGCACTATAGACGCAAAATTTGCGAATATCATGAGCAGTAAGTCTGGTGATGACAAATTCTTAACCTATTTTGATGCACAAATCCTTACCACTTCCGTACGAAATATATTCAAGAATCTACTGCAAATCGTCCCGGCTCAAATCGAGGCTGCGCTTCAGTTGAGTGAAATGGTTGTTGCCCCCACAAAACTGGAAAAGATAACGCATCTTAAGGCCGCGATTGGCATTGGAGGTGCTGTGACGGGGATTGGTTTGGTTCTGACTGGTGTGGGTGCCGCACTTGGTTGGGGCGCAAGTGCTGTAACAGCATTTACGACATTCTTTACGGGAGCTCACCTTTTGGGCCCTTTGGCTTGGGCAGCAAGTGGTGTAACTTTGGCCGGATTTGCCGCTTATTTTGCGACAACAAGTGACAAATACAAGGATTCCGAGAAGTTTATCAAAGTCCTAAAGAGCTCCACCTCAAAGGGTGTTGACGCGATATGGGATGAATATCAAGTAGAGCTATCAAAGATCGTTACTTCGGATGTTCAAGGTTAACAGGCCTCGATGGACAACTCACAATCAACCCTAATTGCAGGGTCGGCAGTCATAGCGCCAAGTCAAGCTGCTTATGTAAAACTACCCTCTGATGTAGTTTTGAAATGGGTTGATAAAAAGCTACCAATCATCAGCGAGTGTGCCGACGCTGATTTTGTCAAAGGTGGTGGCCATCGCTGGAAAGGGGGGCATGATTTGTTAGTAGATGTCCCTCGAACCTTCATGGAGCATGGACCGAGCAGAGCTATTCATCATGCCGCACACATAGTGCTAACTGATCTTCCAACTAAAGCCGGCATTCCAATCCCCGGACTGGGCGGCTCGGGCACTTTGGGCCAATGGCTAGTGGATGCAGGAATCCCCAAAGGCTATTTGAGTATTCATTGGGCGGATGGAGCATTTGGTGTGCTTGCTATCGCAGAAGGCTCCACCGATCTCCTTCAAGCGATAAATGGAACACTAACGATGAGTAGTGAAACATTTTTCGATACTTTTGTTGAAGGCGGCGTGGAAATTGCGCTTGCGTTTGCAGCAGAAAATGCTTGGAAACTGGGTGCTTTTAATCCAGCCATCGCAACTATAGGAGGTGCTGAGAATATTATCGCAGGCGTTATATCAACCTATCAAACCGTATCAATCTATGTTGATCCACTCGCGTTTCTCGGTAGTGCGGGGACTTCTGCTTTACTCGGGTTTGGCCTTGCATATGGAGTTGCCGGTGAAACTCTAGGCGAATCATCAATCAACGCAATTCGCGGAGGCGCAATCGGGGGACTATTCTCATTGTCGGTGGCATTCGGCTATGGGGCGCTGGCGGGACTGGTTGCCTATAAGCTAGGAGAACAACTTGCCAAAGTTCACGATGGGCAACTGAGCGCGACACTACAAATTAACGAGGCAGCTTATCAAATGCTGCTGGGTGAGCTGTGTAAAGGGAATGTACATCTCAAGGACTTTTTAGATCGTGCCGAGTTCAACATTGTATTGACCGATCAAGCTACCACGCTAGCCGCACAACACTTGGATATTAGTGGGGAAGTTCGGCGGCTATCGGAGGATAATTTGCAACTCGATACTCATTCTGCCGTGCTTTCAGATAATCCCCCCCAACTGAAATCGAACGTCCGAACTTTACCTGAGGACAACCCGATACTGACGGAGTGGTATCGGACCGTTTTTTCCAAATAGCCTAATCGGATGTTGATCCAGAAGCGAGAAACTAGCGCTACAAAATTTCCATCCGAGAAAATTATGGCGAATAACGACACACCCTGTCGCCCAACCTTTTTATGATGCCCTCACTTGGTCATTTCGATCAAGCCACTAAGGAGGGAATGAAAATGGTCTGGATTGTCGGCTTGCTCATGGCATTCGTGTTTATCAAACTCGGGATGCTCATCATCATGGTGAAATTGCTGGCGGTTGCGCTGCAATTGGCCTTATTGGCTCTTGCTGTTCTGGGCATCATCTATGTTTGGCGCAAGGTGTTCGCGGCCAAGCCTAATCAGCAGGTGGTTTGGCTTTCCAAACAAATCAACAAAGGGGAATGATCATGTCATGGCTCATGTGGCTGTTCGCTGCCCTTGTTATTTTGGGGATGATTGGAAGCAGTGCCGAAAAGAAGAAAAAACTGGAGGCCGAGCAAGAAGTACAGCGGCGGCGTAAAGAGGCCGAAGATTACATCTTGAATAGCGGAGACTCCGAAGCCATCAAAACCCTGATGCTGGCTCGGGCCAATCCTGCGAACTACAGTCAGGTTATGGCGGGCGGAATAAACCGTGGAAACGACACACTTAAGACTGCGCTTGGGGTAATGGCTGGCGTTGCAGCGGGAAATCTGGTTGCAAATGCGATTACCGCATCTTCCATTTCGAGCGCTTTGGATGATATGCAGTCTGAGCTGAATACGGCCGACCATCCATCTTCAGGTGACTCACCCTGGGGTGGTGACGACACTTCAATCGACATCTAAGGACAAACGATGAACATTTCATTCTGTAGCCATGTTGTTAAAGCACTCGCCACATCTCTACTGCTGGGTGCCGCGCTATCGCCTTCTGTGTTTGCGGGCGATAACATGCCGCTCAAAGAAGGAACTGAGATCATCCCCATCAGGCCAGATGGCCAACGTGATTGGAGTGCAAACCGCTACAGAGTCGAAAGTGGACAAGCTGTGCCTATACGCCCCGACGGTCAACGAGACTGGAGCGCCAACACCTATCGCTCAGAGGGCGGGAAGATTGTGCCAGTGAGACCGGATGGGCGCAGGGATTGGTCTGTGCCTGCCAACAAAATTGTAAATTAAGCAGAACATCATGAAGACTATTTTCGGATTTATTACACTGCTGTTTTTCAATAACTCTTTTGCTGAATACGCCTTCCCCTGTGTAGAGGATGGAGGCACTCTAGTGCAAATGAGAGCTGATGGACAACGTGACTGGTCAGCAAACGTGCTTGTCAGGAATGGTGACAAGATCATTCAATACAGACCCGATGGACAAAGAGATTGGTCAGCACCTGTCTACAAGATCGAAGGTGGGATTAAGGTATATGTCTATCGTCCTGATGGGCAACGTGACTGGTCAGCTCCTGTATATGTCCTAGAATGTGCGACAGAATAAAAGATGGAATTGGCGATTTCCTATAGTCGGGCCGCTATAATTTCAGGCGAAGTCGGAATAGCGAAAGTTATAAACAAGTCAATTCAGTTTTCTTGCATTTCGTTGCTGTTAGTATTAGGCGCTTGTGGTGATCAGCAAAAGATTGAAACGCACGTTCCATCTAACAGTGAAATTATCAGTCTCATTGATAAGTCGGATCCTTTGCCCATCGAATTTGAGTTTGTTTCAGATGTGTTCTTGCTGGGAAGTGATTACACTGACCTCCAGCGGTCGAATCTGGAGAAAGGGATTATTGGAAAACTTGTTCAGTGGGAGTTGCCCATATACGAAATCTCACCGCAGGAAGACGGGACTTACCTAATCATCACTCAGCCTAACTTTAATGGCAAAAGTCATTTAACGGCCACAGTGAGTACTCTCGCAAAGAGTGACAAAGATCGGGATTACCTAACTACACTGAAGACTAACGATTTGATCTCATTCAAGGGGGTGGTCACCTCGATCAATTTTCGGATGGCTATCAGTGTCGCCCCCGCAGTTTTAGTAAACATATAACTCACCAGAAAATAAGGAAAGTATGCGAAATCCCTTTATTGGATTGGCTCAATGGGTGGTGCGCCACATCGTTTCATTTTTCATCATCGTAATAATCCTAGTCGTTGGTGCAGTTGTCCAAAGCAAATATCGCTCACTGGAAATCACTAAAACTGAAATTACGGAGCTAAAGAGTGGAGAGTTAAATCTCCAGTCATCAATTGAAAAATTGCAATCTGAGACTGGTGGTCGAGTTGCTAAACTTAAAGCTGAAACGAAAGATAAGGTTGAAGAGCGAATTCGTGCGATTGACAGTGAGCTCAAAACAATCAATTGCAGCTCTATAGGTATTACCCCTGCCTTTTTGATCAACAAAGCAGAATGCAAGGCAAAAGAACAATTTCTGGGTAAAGAGAAAGAAGCGTTGCAAACTTTGCAGCAAAGACTGACAACAAGTGCCAGTTTACCTAAATTGATAAATGAGCAGAAAATTGCTTATCAAGCTCATCTTGATAATAGGAAAAGGTACGACGAAATGGTTGCGAACCATACTGAACACTTAGGCGACTATTTTAGAACTGAAGTTATTGGCTATAAGGGGCTGAATAGTAAAGATAAAGAGCTAATTGACGACTATAACAAAAAGACAGAAGCACGAAATGCTGCGGAAGCTAAGCTGAATTTATTAAATAAGAAGTTAGAAAGCTCCTTAAAGAGCCTTAGTCAATTTACCGGAACTGCACTCAAGGATTTGAATGCTGAAATCAAAGAAAAGGAGAAAAGTGTTCGTGAGAATCTGGTAGGGAGAATGCTTAACTTAGCGGGAGAAAAAATTCCTGCTGCCATTATGATTTTAGTTGGCATTATTTTTTCGCCGCTGATTATCAAGGCATTGTTCTATTTTGTTATAGCGCCTTTCGCCGCACGCCGACCACCGGTATGTATTCTTCCTGATACGAATGGGTTAATGACAGGCGTGGGCGGCATTTCAGCAAAATCCCACGAAACTCAGAAAGTCTCATCGGTTTCCATCCCGATTACGTTGCGTGCATCTCAAGAGCTTTTGATTCACCCTGAATATCTGCAAAGTATCCCCACCAATGGAAAGATTCGCACGAAATGGCTGCTGGACTGGGCATATCCCTTGACCAGCATGGCGGCAGGGATGGTTGCATTAACGCAAATTTCAGGAGTTGATGGAGAAACCGTAGTTATCTCATCAACGAATGATCCGCTGAGTGAGGTTGGTTGGGTAGAGATACCCGAAGGGTCATCAGTTGTGTTGCAGCCTCATTGCCTAATAGGCCTTTCTTATCAGAAGGGCGCGTCTCCAAAAATTACTAAGCACTGGCAACTAGGTAGCTTACATGCATGGCTAACGCTGCAACTCAGGTATTTGGTGTTTCATGGGCCAGTCAATATCGCACTTAAAGGATGCCGAGGGATTCGAATTGAATCCGCAGATAGTGGGCGGGCAATCAATCAGGCAGCCACAATGGGATTTAGTGCCAACATCAAATACTCTACATACAGATGCGAAACTTTCGCCTCATACTTACTGGGCGAGAAAGAGTTGTTTAATGACAGCTTCTCGGGGACCAGTGGTTACTACATCTATGAGGAAATGCCGCACTTTGGAAAGAGGGGCGGGGTAACTGGTCGTGGGCTTGAGGGAATCACGGACTCAGTACTGAAGGTATTTGGTGTTTAGCTCAGGCTCGATTTTAGCCGCCCGAAACACCCGCCGCACCCGACGACTCGATGCCAAGCGCTGCTCCATACCTACCACACTCTGCCCCCGTAGCCCTGCCGGATAGGGAGAGTGAGACCATCCCCTAGTCGCTCCCACTGGGTGCCCTATGGCCCACCTCGGGCACACTCCGTCCCCAGGTCAGTCCCAACGGCCTAGCAGCCGGGGGCAGGGCCTACCCCTACTTGGCATCGCAAAATGGCATGCGGATTTATTGGGGCAATTCGCCCTTTCTCATCAAGGCATTGCGAGTGGCTCGCGGACTGGGATGGCATGCGGACTTCAGAAAGCAAAAAGGCCACCACGATGGGTGACCTAAGCGCTTGTTTTGTTTGGTGGCTCGGGGCGGAATCGAACCACCGACACGCGGATTTTCAACCCGAATCCGAATCCTTTAAAATTAGCCGCATAGCCTCCCGGTTTTCTACAAACCGGAATATTTTCTGACGTTGTAACCCACTGACTGCAAGGCCTCGTTTGGAATTGTAGAAAGACTGATATTGGGGGGCGCGTATCAATTATTGGATTTAGGCAAGTAGATGAGTAGAATCGCGGAATGACATCAGAGAGCAGCCCCGCTATGGTATTTAACGTCTATTGTGACGAGAGTCGCCATACGTCCGATCCATCGGATCGTTTTGCAGTTATTGGTGCTATCTGCTGCCCGCGAGAGAAAAAGCATGAACTGGTTCGTGCTATCCACGAATTGAAGGCAAGGTATCGAGCGCAAGGCGAAATAGGATGGAGTCGGGTTTCGCCCAATAAGCTTGATTTCTATCTGGCGATCCAGAAACTCTTTCTGGAAGCTCCTGAGTTGTCTTTTCGATGTATTTTGGTTGATCGCACAACGTTGGATCACGAAAAATTCAGCAATGGCGATGCCGAGTTGGGTTTTTACAAGTTGTACTATCAGTTATTAGTGCATTGGTTGGAGCCTGGCGAGACATACTTTCTTTATCTTGATTGGCAACGTAATAGCGATAAAGGACGTTTTGCAACATTGCGAGAAGTCTTGGCCAGGAAATTGCGCGGGCGTGCCCGTATTGAGTGCCTAGAGCCAGTTGAGTCGCACACGCAACCGTTAGGACAGTTGGCGGATTTGCTTATCGGTGCAGTTGGTTACCAATGGAATGATCGGAATGCTAGCAAAGCAAAGCTAGTATTTTGTGAACAGCTTGCGCAAGGTTTGGGACAGCAAAGCTTAAAGTTTTACACTGGCCCGGCCGAGCCAAAATTCAATATCTTCAAGTGGGTTGGGGCTAAGTGATGCCAAGGGAATCGTTGTGGCCCTTTCTTACTTTTGATGGCTTGTCTGACTCCGATTTGATCAATGCGTACCGGAAAGTTTATTTAGAAACTTATGTGCAAGCCCCTGATGGCCAGCGTGTGATGCTACACGATTGGACTGGCGCGCACGTAAATTTCCCTCCGTGGCAATTTGATCACGCTTTTTCCAAGACTAGTCAATATCGCGAAGGGCTGGATCACGATACCTTCTCATTGGAGCGTGCCAAGCGCATGCTTTGGATACGAGAAGTAATTCAAGCCACAAATGGAACTGTATTTCGGTATGTCGGGACTCGCCAATCTGGTCGTGGGCGACAGGTTAAGCGTCGGTCGTTCCTAGTTCATGAGGAAAACTACCTTGTTGTGCTCAACGATCCAGATGCTGAAGGTAAGCCCTTTCAATTTATTACCGCATATCCGGTGTATGACTTGGATTACTTGAAGAGGATCAGGCGGGAAAATACGCTTTTGGAAGAACGAAGGGCGTAAAAAAGCCCCAGTCTTTTGGCGACTGAGGCGCTGCCACGTACCAAAGCCTTAGGCAAAGGAACTGTGCGAATATATTAAAAAATCACCCAGAAGTAAACATTTTGTTTAAGCGCGCTTTACCCCACTTTCCTTCAGTTTTCGCCAAAAACCTTCAGTAACGCCATTTGCGCGGTTTTATAGACCCTTTCTGCGGAAGCGGTGTTTTCACGCGTGAAAGTGGTTTTTCCTTGGTCCTCATGTAGCCACGCCTCTAATTTGGGGTCGATTTTTGGGGGATCGGTTTCGGGCACTTCCGGCTCTGGGGTGCATAGCCACCGGCCTAGCACGAGGTGTTCGCTGAGCAGACGTTCCATTACATGCTGCGGGGTGGCACCCAGGGCGGAGGCGATTTCTTCCAGGCGCAGGCGAGTGGCATCGGTCAACGTGACAGCGTTACCACTGAGGGATTCGACGTGCTCGTAGTGGTCTGGATCGGCCAGGGTAAAGCCGAAGTGCGCCCATTCGTCGCCGACAAATTCGTACTCAGCACATAACTCCTCATCGTTCGGATCGAACGCGCCACCTTCCTCCGGGATAAATTTGGTGGTGACCATAAAATTGGTCAGCCTGTTCACGTCCGGTGACTCGCTGAAATCCTCCTGATAATAGACTGGCAATGTACTGACCACCTGGACGCGCACGCCGGGCACCAGGCCGCACTCGTACACCTTGCCGACTTGAGGGAGGATTGGTTTCATCATGGCTCCAGATTGGAAGTAAGTGGTGCACAGCTTAAGCAACTGCGCAAACGGTTTCAGAAAATAGAGGCTGCTGCGATTAAAACCGGCTTCGTCCATAAGCGTGCCGGTATGTACGCCTCAGATGAAACCGTAAAGCGCCGCCAACAACAGAAGCGCAAAAACGCGAAGCTGATGGAAAACCTCGAAGCCGTCCACGACCTGACCGGCGAGGTCTGCACCCTTGCGGAGTTGGCCGCAACCAACACCAGCAATCCGGCCATTCGCCGCACTGAATTGATGACCCGCGTGCGCGGCCTAGAGGAATTTTCCGGGCAGCTTGGATTCGTTGGCTTGTTCCTCACTTTGACCACACCCAGCCGGATGCACGCCCGCCATTCCGGCGATGGTTCCGCCAACCTGAAATACGATGACACCAGCCCGAATAAGGCGCACCGATACCTCTGCAAAAAGGTGTGGGCACCTGTCATGGCGAAGCTACAACGTGAAGGCGTGGATTACTTCGGCATTCGCGTAGTCGAGCCACACCACGACGGCACACCGCACTGGCACATGCTGGTGTTCGTCAAGCCAGAACATCAAGACAACTTGACCGCCATTCTCCGCGACTACACCCTGCGCGACAGCCCGGACGAACCCGGCGCCCAGGAACGCCGCCTTACCGTGAAGGCCATAGACCCGGCCAAGGGCAGCGCCACCGGCTACGTTGCCAAATACATCTCCAAGAACATCGACGGCCATGCCGTGGGCGATGACTACGAAGCCGACACCCCCACTGACAGCCGAGCAACGGCGGAGCGTGTCGAAGCCTGGGCAAGTCTCTGGAGAATCCGCCAGTTTCAATTCTTCGGCGCTCCACCCGTTACCCCCTACCGCGAGTTGCGCCGCCTTCAGGCCGTGCCGGAATCCTGGCAAAGCGTCCTGGGCGAAGCCTGGAAAGCCGCCGACGAGGGGGACTTCTGCGCATACACCCGCCTGCACCGCGCTGGCTTGATCCTCAAACCTCTCTGGGAAGAGCGAGAAAGCGCCACCTACTACGGCGAAGTAAACAAGCGCGTGCGCGGCGTGATTGTCAACGGCGAGGTTCGTATCACCACCCGCGAGGGTGAATGGATTGTGCGCGAGAAAGAAAGCGCACGGCAAGACCGTTTTTCCGCCCCTTGGACTCGTGTAAATAACTCTACGCACAAGGTTTCAAAGGGTCTGGAGTGTGAACAGGCACTAACTTCAAGCAGTGAAGGAAATGAAATCGGGGGAAATCGGGAAGGGAAAGAAGTCAAGCACCGTGAATCGCCAGAATCCGGCGCTCGACCAGCCCAAAATTGGAGGCCGGAATGAAGAATAGCACCACACACAAGACGCGCAAGAACAATCGTCCGAACCAACCCAGCCAGAAAACGCAATGGGCTTACGCCTCAAAGCCAAACAGGCGGCACACCGGACAAAGCGCGGAATTGTGAGGTAAGCGATGAAATTCCTATCCCAAGCAGAGCTTGCCGAATTGACTGAGCGCAAGACCAAGGCCAGGCAAATCGCTTGGCTCAAATTGAACGGGTACAAGTTCGCCATCGGCGCGAATGGAAGTCCAAAAGTGTTGCTGGAGCACGCCCAAGCAAAGCTGGGCGGATTCAACCAGGCCATTCCAAAAATGTCCGCCAACATTGAGCCAAACTGGTCGGCAGTTTAAGAGAGTCATCATGGGAAGAAAAAGAACAACAAACCACAATCTCCCGCCACGGATGCACCTCAAGGGGAAGATGTATTACCACGTCTCCACCGACAGCCCGCGCAAGTGGACAAAGCTGGCAGACGATCTAGGCTTAGCCAAACGGCTGTGGGCTGAAATCGAAAGCGAGCAGCCCGATCCGAATGACTGCACGTTTTCCGGGATCGTAGCCCGTTACAAAAAACAGGTGTTACCCAGCAAGGCACCACGCACCCAGCTCGACAATGAAAAGGAGCTGGAAAGGCTAGTGGCCGTGTTTGGCGGCATGCCTATCGAGACCATCAAGCCCCACCATATCAAGCGCTATCTGGAAGAGCGCGGAAAGACCGCTAAAGTACGAGCGAACCGGGAGCGCGCTCTTTTCAGCCATGTATTCAACTTCGCCAGGGAGTGCGGCTATACCGATGCCACCAATCCGTGCATGGGCGTAAAGGGACACAGGGAAGCCGGGCGGGATCGTTACATCGAGGATGCCGAATTCCTTGCCGTATGGAATAAAGCAGATGCCGCCGTACAGGATGCGATGGACTTGGCACACCTGACCGGCCAGCGCCCCGCCGACTTGCTCAAGATGAATCGAAGCGACATCCGCGAAGGGACACTGTGCCTAGCACAGAACAAAACAGGAAAGAAGCTGCGCATCGAAGTGGAAGGAGAGTTGCTAGCACTGCTGGAGCGCATACAGAGCCGCGAAGGTTACGGCCTCGCCGTAGATGCTTTGCTGCAAGATGGGAACGGCCAGCGCCTATCCTACGGCGCTTTGCGCTCTCGCTTCGACAAGGCCAGGATAGCGGCGAAAGTCAGCTTCCAGTTTCGGGACATCCGCGCCAAAACAGCGACAGATACCGAAGACCTAGCACACGCCCAACGGCTGTTAGGGCATCGCAATCGAGCCATGACTGAGCACTACACTCGGAACCGGAAAGGGGATAAAGTGCGCCCACTGGCCGGAAGAATTGTAGAAACGGAAAAAGAGTTGTAGAAATGAAGAAGGCTTGCACTGACGCAAGCCTTTGTATTCTTGGTGGCTCGGGGCGGAATCGAACCACCGACACGCGGATTTTCAATCCGCTGCTCTACCAACTGAGCTACCGAGCCATTTTCTACTTCACCGGAGCGTGTCCGGCTTGGCGAAGGCGCGCATTATACCGTAATTCGCTTTTTACGCCAGCCCGATGTTTCATTATCGAATGGCCTGCAAACTGGCCGTTTGACGCGCGGTTCCGGCGCCGCTCCGATCAATGCACGTCCACCAGTTCCACGTCGAACAGCAGCGTCGCGTTCGGCGGAATCACGCCGCCCGCACCGTGGTCGCCGTAGCCCAGAGCGGGTGGGATCGCCAGCCTGCGCTGACCGCCGACCTTCATGCCCTCCACGCCCTGCTCCCAGCCCTTGATGACCTGCCCGCTTCCCAACGGGAATTCGAAGGCGCCGCCATGGTCAGCCGAGCTGTCAAACTTCGCGCCCTTGTGCTCTGGCGCGGCCTCGTCGTAGAGCCAGCCGGTGTAGTTCACCAGCACCTTGTGGCCGGACGCGGCGAGCTTGCCCTCGCCGGTCTTCAGTTCGGTAACGACAAGCTGCGTCACGCTGGAGGACGGCACCGGCGGCAACTTGGGCTTGGTGACGGTGGTGTAGATCAGACCGATGCCGGCCAGCACCACGGCGAACGGGAGAAGGAAACTCTTCATGACATACCTCGGAAAAGAAACAGGGGAAAGGTGCAAGCGTAGCCTGTGCGGCGGGCACGACACCGGACGGTGCGTGCCCTAAAGCATCGGGCGAGGCCGGGATCAGTCCAGACCCAGCAGCTCCACATCGAACACCAGCGTGGCGTTCGGCGGGATCACCCCGCCCGCACCGCGACGGCCATAGCCCATCTCCGGCGGGATGATGAGCGTGCGCTGCCCGCCCACCTTCATGCCCTGCACGCCAATGTCCCAGCCGCTGATGACGTGACCTTGCCCCAGCGGAAAGTCGAACGGCTCGTTGCGGTCGCGCGAGCTGTCGAACTTGGTGCCCTTGTTCTCCGGCGCGTTCTTATCGAACAGCCAGCCGGTGTAATGCACCGTCACGTGTTGACCTTCCTGCGCCTCAGCACCCTCGCCCACCTGGGTGTCGATGCACTCGGTGCGGATCACCTTGAGCAGCTTCACCTCGAACACCAGCGTGGCATTCGGCGGGATCACGCCGCCCGCCCCGCGCGGGCCGTAACCCAGCTCCGACGGAATGACCAAAGTGCGCTTGCCGCCCTCACGCATCCCCGCCACCCCCTCGTCCCAACCACGAATGACGCGCCCGCCGCCCAGCGGAAAATCAAACGGCTCGTTGCGATCGAGCGAACTGTCGAACTTCGCGCCCTTGTTGTCAGGCGCAGCCGCGTCGAACAGCCAGCCGGTGTAATGCACGATAACGGTCTGCCCGGCCTGCGCTTCCGCGCCTTCGCCGAGGGTGGTGTCGGTTTTGATGAGTTCGGTCATGCTGATTTCCTATGATTGATTTTCGTAGGGTGGGCAAAAGCACAGCGTTGCCCACCGATTCGTTCCGCGTGGGCACGAGTGCCCACCCTACCTGGCTGATTTCCTATAGCAGATATTCGTTGGATTAGTTGGTCGGATTGACTAAGGCAGTATATCTTTCTCTTGTCTTGCGGTTGAGCAAGACGGTGGTATTAAATTTACTGGCGCTGTTAACTTCAAAAAGACCGGATGGGTTAAATTGAAAAGAGGAAGGGCATTTTTTGTGACATCGAAATTCGTATGTGGCATTGAGAACTAGCCAATGCCAAACTGGCGTAAACTCAAACTCTGACTGTTTGAATATTTGCAAATTCGTTACTCTCTCGCTTCCCCCAATCAACTCAGCAGAGCTGATATCCAATGATTTTCTTGTCATCGGTTTAGGGATATTTGATTCAGCAAAACCAAAAATTGAAAATTTTTCCGCGCATATCAATTCTGAATCGTCCGCTTGGATACAGGGTTTCTTCAATAAAGAGAAAGTCAGATTTTCATTAAGCTCGAAATGAACTTCTAACTCCAGTACCTCAGCTCTGCTCGGAATTGAAACTGGGATAAGAGGTATTCCGACTGGCCCTAAGGCGGTAACTCCTTGTAGTGGGGAAAATTGAAAAAAATCCCGGGAGGAGAAAAAGTCAGAAGCACTCTTTTTGTCCTCATCTATCGGTGCGTAATAGTCGTAGTTTTCATAAGACGCACAGCCGGTTATCACGAGCAAAAGCAATATTTGCCAGAACAACCAGAATATTCTTGGGGTCGGGATTTTCATCGAAATGCAATTTTCTCGTTAGTAACTCAACACCGGCGCCAGCCACTTCTCCGCCTCTTCCACCGTCCAGCCCTTACGCTGGGCGTAGTCGGCGACCTGTTCCTTGTCCACCTTACCGGTGGCGAAGTATTTCGCTTCGGGGTGGGAGAAGTAGAAGCCGGATACCGCCGCTGTGGGCAGCATGGCGTAGCTTTCGGTGAGGGTGATACCCGCGTGCTGAGGCGCTTGCAGCAAGTCGAACAGCGGGCCTTTTTCGCTGTGCTCGGGGCAGGCGGGGTAACCGGGCGCGGGGCGGATGCCGCGATATTGCTCGGCGATGATCGCTTCGTTGTCCAAGGCCTCGGCGGCGGCGTAGCCCCAGAACTCGCGGCGCACGCGCTGGTGCAGGTGCTCGGCAAAGGCTTCGGCTAACCTGTCAGCCAGCGCTTGCAGCATGATGGCGCTGTAGTCGTCGTTGGCTTGCTCGAATTCCTTCATCTTGCGCTCGATGCCGATGCCTGCGGTGACGGCGAAGCCGCCGAGGTAGTCGGCTACGCCGCTGTCCTTGGGCGCGACGAAGTCGGCTAGGCAATAGTTGGGAATGTCGGCGGGCTTCTTGGTCTGCTGGCGCAGGTTGTGCCAGGTCATCGCAACCTGGCTGCGCGATTCGTCGCTGTAGATTTGGATGTCGTCGCCCACGCTGTTGGCCGGGAACAGGCCGAACACGGCGTTGGCGGTGAGCCATTTTTCGTCCACGAGCTGTTTCAGCATGGCTTGCGCTTCGGCGTACAGCTTGGTCGCTTCGGCACCGACCACTTCGTCTTGCAGAATCTTGGGGAAGCGGCCCGCCAGCTCCCAGGCCTGGAAGAACGGCGACCAGTCGATGAACGGCACCAGCTCGGCCAGCGGGTAGTCACGCAGCTCCTTCACGCCGAGGAAGGCGGGCTTGGGCGGGACGTAGCTCGCCCAGTCGGTCTTGAGGCCGTGTTCGCGCGCTTCGGCCAGCGGTACATAACTCGCCTTGCCCTGCTTGCCTTCATGCTGCTCGCGCGCCGCCTGCTGGTCGGCCTTGATCTCGGCGACGTAGTTGGCGCTCAGGGTTTCGGACAGCAGGTTGCTGCACACACCCACCGCGCGCGAGGCGTCGGTGACGTACACCACGGTGCCGCTCGGGTAGTTCGGCGCGATCTTCACGGCGGTATGCACGCGCGAGGTGGTGGCGCCGCCGATCAGCAGCGGCACCTTGAAGCCCTGGCGCTCCATCTCTTTCGCCACATGCGCCATCTCTTCCAGCGAAGGCGTGATGAGACCGGAGAGACCGATGATGTCAACGTTGTGTTCGCGCGCGACATCCAATATCTGCTGGCACGGCACCATCACGCCCATGTTGATGACTTCGAAGTTGTTGCACTGCAACACCACGGTGACGATGTTCTTGCCGATGTCGTGCACGTCGCCCTTCACCGTCGCCATCAGGATTTTGCCCTTGGGCTTGGTGTCGCCGCTCTTGGCCTTCTCCGCCTCGATGAACGGGATCAGATGCGCCACGGCCTGCTTCATCACCCGTGCCGATTTCACCACCTGCGGCAGGAACATCTTGCCCGCGCCGAACAGATCGCCGACCACGTTCATGCCGCTCATCAGCGATTCTTCGATCACCTCGACCGGCGACGCCGCTTGCAGACGCGCCTCTTCGGTGTCTTCCACGATGAACGTGGTGATGCCGCGCACCAGCGCGTGTGACAGTCGTTCCTGCACCGTGCCGTTGCGCCATGCCAGGTCTTCCACCTGCGCCTTCGCACCGCCCTTGAAGTTCTCGGCCAGTGCCACGAGTTTTTCGCCCGCGTCCGGGCTGCGGTTCAGCACCACGTCCTCGACCGCGTCACGCAGGTCCTTCGGCAGTTCCTCATACACGCCGAGCTGACCGGCGTTGACGATGCCCATGTTCATGCCCGCCTTGACGGCGTGGTAGAGGAACACGGTGTGGATCGCCTCGCGCACCGGCTCGTTGCCCCGGAAGGAGAACGACACGTTGGATACGCCGCCGCTGATCTTGGCGTAGGGCAGGTTCTGCCTGATCCACGCGGTGGCTTCGATGAAGTCCACCGCGTAGTTGTCGTGCTCCTCGATGCCGGTGGCGATGGCGAAGATGTTCGGGTCGAAGATGATGTCTTCGGGCGGGAAGCCGACCTGGTTCACTAATATGTCGTAACTGCGCTTGCAGATCTCGGTCTTGCGCGCATAGGTGTCGGCCTGGCCTTGCTCGTCGAACGCCATCACCACCGCCGCTGCGCCGTATTGCTTCACCAGCATGGCATGGTGGATGAATGCCTCCTCGCCTTCCTTGAGCGAGATGGAGTTGACGATGGACTTGCCCTGCACACATTTCAGGCCCGCCTCGATGATCTCCCACTTGGAGGAGTCGATCATTACCGGCACCTTGGAGATGTCCGGCTCGGACGCGACGAGGTTGAGGAACTTCACCATCGCGGCCTTGCCGTCCAGCATGGCGTCGTCCATGTTGATGTCGATCACCTGCGCGCCGGTCTCGACCTGCTGCTTACAGATCTCCAGCGCTTCTTCGTACTGACCTTCCATGACGAGGCGCTTGAACTTGGCGGAACCGGCCACGTTGCAGCGCTCGCCAACGTTGACGAACAGCGACGAGTCGCCGATGTTGAAGGGCTCCAGTCCGGACAAACGGCATTCGGGCGTGATGTCGGGCAGCTTGCGCGGCGCGATGTCCTTCACCGTCTCGGCGATGGCGCGGATGAAGTCCGGAGAAGTGCCACAGCAGCCGCCGATGATGTTGAGGAATCCGCTCTCGGCCCATTCCTTGATGTGCCCCGCCATATTTTCCGGCGTGTCGTCGTAGCCGGTGGGAGCGAGCGGATTGGGCAGACCGGCGTTCGGGTGTGCGCTGACATAGCAGTTGGCCACGCGCGACAATTCGGCCACGTACTGGCGCAGTTCTTCCGCGCCCAGCGCGCAGTTGAAGCCGATGGAGATGGGCTTCGCGTGCACCAGCGAGTTATAGAACGCCTCGGTCACTTGGCCGGACAGGGTACGCCCCGCCTTGTCGGTAATGGTGCCGGAGATCATGATGGGGCGCGTTTCGCCGCGCTGCTCGAACACCTGCTGCACCGCAAAGATGGCCGCCTTGGCATTCAGCGTGTCGAACACGGTTTCGATCAGGATCAGGTCGGCGCCGCCGTCCATCAGGCCGTTGGTGGCTTCGGCGTAGTCGGCCACCAGCGCATCGAAGGTGATGTTGCGCGCCGCCGGGTCGTTCACGTCGGGCGAGATGGTCGCAGTCTTGTCGGTCGGGCCGAGCACGCCCGCGACGAAGCGCGGCTTGTCGGCGCTCTCGAACTCGTCACACGCCGCCCGCGCCAGCGCCGCACCCGCCTTGTTCAGCTCGTAGTTGAGCGACTCCATGCCGTAGGCTTTGAGCGTGGTCGCGTTCGCGCCGAAGGTATTCGTCTCGATGATGTCCGCGCCCGCCGCCAGGTATTCGCAGTGAATGCCCTTGATGACTTCCGGCTTGGTGATAACCAGCAGATCGTTGTTGCCCTTGAGGTCGCGATGCCAGTCCGCAAAACGCGCGCCGCGATAGTCCGCCTCGGTCAGCTTGTGGCGCTGCACCATGGTGCCCATGGCGCCGTCGAGAATGAGAATGCGTTGCTGAAGGAGTTGGGCGATGGAAGAGGTCATGGCTGTCGGCTCGAAAAATGAGCGCGGATTTTACCACGCAACCGGCCACTTACCGCGCTTCCGCCCCAGCCCGGTCATGCCCGAACCGAGCAAGGCGATGGTTACAAATCGACCCCATAGTGCTCTGCGGGGGGGGGGCGACCCGCATCTTGCCTAGTGCTCGGGACCGGCGGGGGAAGAACTCACCAGCTTGTAGACTATCCCGCAGATCAGCAGGCCGCCCAGCAGCAGGCCGTAGTGCACCGGGTTGAACGACTGGGCTGTCGCCGTGGCGCTGGTCATCACCTGCACCGGCTGGATGATCAGCTCGCGTATCACCGAGATCATCGCCACCTCGACGAACACCCGCACGTACACGCGCCCGGTCTGCACGTAAGTGATCTCCGCCGAGATCAGCGTGGACAGCGTCCATAGCACGAACAACGAACCCAGCGCATGGAAGAAGCCTTGCGCCGCGTTGCCACCGTGCCAGGCAGCGAGCGCCGACGAGCCGAAGTCGAGGATCACCATCACGCTGGCCGCCCCCATCGCCACGGCAAGCAATACATGCAGGAAACGATTGAAGCCGTTCAACCCGGTGAGCAAGCGTTGTTCAAACATAAGTCCCTCCAATCATCCGCCAAGATAGGCACGACGCACTCCATCGCTGCCAAGTAAGGTAGCCGCTGCGTCGGCCAGCGTGATTTTGCCGCTTTCCAGCACATAGCCGCGTTGCGCGACTTGCAAGGCGAGCTTGGCGTTCTGCTCGACCAACAGGATAGACACGCCTTGCGCCGCGATCTCACGCACCGTCTCGAAGATCTTGGCGACCATCAGCGGCGCCAGTCCCATGCTGGGCTCGTCCAGCATCAGCAGCTTGGGGCGCGACATCAGCGCCCGCGCCATCGCCACCAGTTGCTGTTCACCGCCCGACAGCGTTCCCGCCAGCTGCTGGCGACGCTCGGCCAGGCGCGGAAAGGTGGCGTACATGCGCTCCAGATCGGCGGCGATGTCGGCGGTGTCGCTCCGGGTGTACGCGCCCATGTGCAGATTCTCGGCCACCGTCAGCCGGGCGAACACGCCGCGCCCTTCCGGCACCAGCGCCAGCCCGTCGCGCACTCGCTGATGCGCCGGGACACGCGCCAGATCGTCGCCCTGATAGTGGATGCTGCCTTCCGTCGGACGCAGCAGACCGGCCAGCGTCTTCAGCGTGGTGGTCTTGCCCGCGCCGTTGCTGCCGATGAGCGCGACCAGTTCGCCCGCACGCACTTCCAGGCTGATGCCCTTGAGCGCCTGGATGCCACCGTAGCTGACCTTGAGGTCCTGGACGTGGAGCAACGCGCTCATTCCTCGCCTCCGCCCAAATACGCCGCGATCACGGCGGGGTCAGTACGCACTTCGTCCGGGATGCCTTCGGCGATCTTCTGGCCGTAGTCCAGCACCGCCACACGGTCGCACAGCCCCATGATGAGTTTCACGTCGTGCTCGATCAGCAGCACGGTCACGCCACTGGCGCGTATGGTCTGCATCAAACCCTTCAGGCTTTCGGTCTCGGTCGCATTCATGCCCGCCGCCGGCTCGTCCAGCGCCAGCAGTTGCGGCTCGGTCGCCAGGGCGCGGGCGATCTCCAACCGGCGCTGCTCGCCATAGGACAGATGCTTGGCCAGCGTCTGGTGCGGGCGGTCTATGCCAACGTAGCTCAGCAACTCGCGGGCGCGCTGCACGATGGCGCGCTCCTCGGCGCGCGTCGCGGCATTGCGGCTGAGCGCGCCCCAGATACCGGAGCGGGTGCGCACGTGGCGACCGACCATGACGTTCTCCAGCGCAGTCATGTTGGCGAACAGGCGGATGTTCTGGAACGTGCGCGCGATGCCCGCCTCAGCCAGCACATTCGGTTTGCAACGGGCATACGCCTGGCCCGCGAAGGTGAAGCTGCCCTCGTCGAGCTGATACAAGCCGGTGACGACGTTGAACAACGTGGTCTTGCCCGCGCCGTTGGGACCGATCAGGCCGTAGATCTCACCGCGCCGGATGTGCAGCGAGACATCGGACAGCGCCGCCAGTCCGCCGAAGCGCTTGCCCACGCCTTTGAGTTCGAGCAAGGTGTCGGTGACGGTCGTCATGCTCCGCCTCCGGTCGCCGCACCCTCATCCTCCAGCTCACGGCGGCGCTTGCCCGACGGCCACAGTCCCGCCGGACGCACCAGCATGATGACTATCAGGGCCACGCCGAACAGCAACATACGCAAGCTCTCCGGGTCGATCAGGATATGGCCGAACAGGGCCTGTTGCAGCGGCCCGGCTCCGTGGCGGAAGGCTTCCGGCAGCAATGCCAACAGCAAGCCGCCCAGCACCACGCCCGCGATGTTGCCCATGCCGCCCAACACCACCATGCACAGGATCATCACCGATTCGAGCAGGCCGAAGCTCTCCGGGCTGACGAAGCCCTGGAATCCGGCGAACAGCCCGCCGGACAGTCCGCCGAAGGTCGCGCCCATGGCAAAGGCCAGCAGTTTGACGTTGCGAGTATTGATACCCATCGATTGCGCGGCGACCTCGTCCTCGCGGATCGCCATCCAGGCACGGCCTATGCGCGAATGCTCCAGTCGGCGCGAAACGAAAATCACCAGGCCGGTGAAGGCCAGGAACAGGTAGAAATACAGGTGCACCGACGGCAGGCTGAAGCCGAACAGCTCATGCGTCGCACCGAAGGAAAAGCCGCCCGGCGCGATGGGATCGATCATGCTGACGCCCTGCGGGCCGTTGGTGATGTTGACCGGCGTGTTCAAGTTATTGAGAAAGATACGGATGATCTCGCCGAAACCGAGAGTGACGATGGCGAGGTAATCGCCGCGCAAGCGCAAGGTTGGCGCACCCAGCAACACACCGAAACCACAGGCCAGCAGCGCGCCCAAGGGCAGGATCACCCACACCGGCCAGTGCAGCCCGAACTGTGGCGAGGACAGCAACGCGTAGTTATAGGCTCCGACCGCGAAGAAGGCGATGTAGCCCAGATCGAGCAGCCCGGCGTAGCCGACCACGATGTTCAGCCCCAACGCCAGCATGATGTAAAGCAAGGCGAAATCCGCGATGCGCACCCAGCCGCGCCCGAGCAAGGCATCGGTGGCGAACGGCAGGCACAGCAGGACGAGGGTCGATACCACCCAGAACCAACGGGAGTTTGGCGAGCATCGCATCGCTAGGGTTGCCTCGACACCCAGTGTTCGGTCATGGTCACAATGCAAATGAGTAGGAGATCAGAAGGCGCGATTTTACTGACTTCCCGCCCAATCTGGAACGATGGCGCAAGATTTTTCAGGCAGCACCGGATTATCCGGCAACAGGCGCGGCCCCTCATGCTGCCTTCGCCCCAGCAGCTCAACCGTTGGCGGGCGATTCTCAAGCCCGACCATCTCGGGTATCCTAGCGCGCACTGGCCGAGCGACCCGGCCACGCCCTCACCATCCAAGAGTGTACTTATGGAAACCGCAGAGAACCAGCACGCACTTAGCCCGGCTGAAATCCAGCACACCCTGGCCTCCATCGAGATACCGGTATGCCCGGTCCTGGTCACCCAGGTGATGGCCGAGTTCCAGAAGGAATCCCCGGATCTGGCCGTGGCAACGCGATTGATCGCTGCGGACGTGGGCATGTCCGCCTTCACGCTCAAACTGGCCAACTCTCCCTTCTTTCGACGGGGCGATGCCACCAACAGCGTGGCGCAGGCCGTCACCCGGCTAGGATCACGCAACATCGTGTGCGTAGTCGTAGCTGCCGCCCTGCGCACGAGCATGAGCTCCGACCTGTCCCCCGAGTTCCTGGAAAGGTTCTGGACTCAGGCCAGCAACGTCGCCACGGCGGCAGGGCTCATCGCCCGCAAGCTGCGAGGCATCTCGTCGGACAGTGCCTATACCTACGCCCTGTTCCACGATGCCGCCATACCCGTGATGATGCGACGCTTCCCGGACTATGCCGAACTGGTGGAATACGCCGGCAAGAACGCACAGGACCTGCCGCCCCTCGAATCCAAACGCTATCGCTGCACCCATGCCATCGTCGGCGGGCTGCTGGCCAAGAACTGGCTACTCCCTCAGAACATCGTCATAGCCATCCGCCACCACCACGATCCGGAAGCCTTCGACCCGAAACTGAACATCGTCTCCGACGAGGTCCGGGCGCTCATCGCCATCGCGCATGTGGCCGAAAAACTGTCCGCCGAAGTGCTGGGGGAGGCCGCCATGGAAACCGGCCAGTTGTGCGATCTGGCCACTGAATATCTGGGGCTGCATGAAGACGACCAGCAGGACCTGAGGGACGACCTGGCCGATGCCCTGCTCTAGCCTGACGCGCCGTCTCCGCACATTCTTGACACCGTCTCCGGGCATCCGGATACTGCGCCCATCCCTTTAATCAGATTCGACCTTGGACGACTTCTCGCTGGGTGCGTTGTTCCTCGCCCTGATTGCCATCCTGCTCTGTTCCGGCTTCTTCTCCGCCTCGGAGACCAGCATGATGGCACTCAACCGCTATCGCCTGAGCCACCTGATGCGCAAAGGCATCAAGAGCGCCCGACTGACCTCCAAGCTGCTGGGCCACACCGACAAACTGCTCGGTTCCATCCTGCTCGGCAATACGCTGTTGAACGTGGCGGCGGCCATGCTGACCGACCTGATCCTGCAACGCCTGTTCGGGCATGAGGAATGGGTCATCCTGCTGGGCACACTGGCCATCACCTTCATTATTCTGGTGTTCAGCGAGATCATGCCCAAGGTCATCGCCGCGAGTCACCCGGAGCGGGTGGCCTTGCCCTCCAGCTATGTGCTGGCTGCGATCATCAAGCTGTTCCACCCCGTGGTGTTCGTCGCCACCGCACTGGTGAGACTCTTCCTGTGGATGTTGCGCATCAAGGTGCAGACCGACCAGAGCAAGCACAAGGGCAGCCTGGAAGAGTTGCGCATGCAGGTACTGGAAGCCGAGCACTTCATGCCGCGCAAGCACCAGAAGATGCTACTCAACCTGGTCGATGTAGAGCGTGTCTCGGTGAATGACGTGATGGTCCCGCGCAACCAGATCGAGGCGCTCGACCTGAACGCCCCGGTGGAGCAATTGCGTGAGCAACTCGCGACCTGCCACCACACCTTGCTGCCGGTATACGAAGACATCCTGGACAATATCGTCGGCCTGCTGCACGTGCGGCGCGCCCTGGCCTTGCTGCAACACGAGTCATTCAGCCGCGACGAGCTGCGCGAACGCTTGCAGGAGCCGTACTTCATACCTGCCGACACCCGCTTGCTGACCCAGCTGCAACAGTTCCAGGAGCGGCATTTGCGCCTCGGGCTGATCGTGGACGAATACGGCGAGCTGCTGGGTCTGGTGACACTGGAGAATATTCTGGAAGAGATTGTCGGCGACTTCACCACACAGACCCCCATGCACTCCGGGAAATTGCGTCCGCAAGCAGATGGCAGCGTACTGGTGGAAGGTACGATGCCCTTGCGCGACCTCAATCGCAAGCTGGGCCTGAATCTGCCGCTGACCATCGCCAAGACCCTGAACGGCCTCATCCTGGAGCATCTGGAAGACATCCCCGAGGCCGGCACCAGCATCAAGATCGCAGGCCACCCCATCGAGATACTGCAGATGCAGGACCGGGTGGTAAAGGTTGCCAAGATATTCCCGATAAGGCAGCAGCAGCTCAACGACTGAAACACCCGACCCGCCGCTGGCTTTACTTTGGCGCAGATACTCGGCATCATCAACCCGGTTCCCCCTGAGGTCAGACATGGCAACGGACGACAAGACCAAAAAGATCAGCGATACGCTTTACCGTTGGGAAGGCAAAGACAAGAACGGCAAGATCGTACGTGGCGAGATGCGCGCAGCGGGTGAAGCGACTGTCTCGGCGCAGTTGCGTCGGCAGAACATCAAGGTCAGCAGCATCAAGAAAGTGCGTGGCACAGGCAAGGCTGTCACCGAGAAGGACATCACCCTGTTCACCCGCCAGCTGGCGACCATGCTCAAATCCGGCGTACCGCTGCTGCAATCCTTCGACATCGTCGGCAAGGGACACAGCAATCCCATGGTGTCGCGCCTGCTGTTCGAACTCAAGACCGATGTCGAGACCGGCAACAGTCTGCAGCATGCTTTCCGCAAATTCCCGCTGTATTTCGACGACCTGTATTGCAACCTGATCGGGGCGGGCGAATCTGCCGGTATCCTCGACAGCGTGTTGGATCGCTTGGCGACGCACAAAGAAAAGATCCTCGCCATCAAGGGCAAGATCAAGGCCGCGCTGACCTATCCCATCGCCATCATCGCGGTGGCGTTCATCATCACCGCCATCATCATGATCTTCGTCATCCCGGCGTTCAAAGAGCTGTTCAGCAGCTTTGGTGCCGACCTGCCCACGCCCACCTTGGTAGTGATGAACATCTCGGACTTCTTCGTGGCCTATTGGTGGCTCATCTTCTCGGTGCTGGGCGGCGGCATCTACGGCTTCATGTACGCCTGGAAGCGCGACCGCCGGGTGCAACATTTCATGGATCGCCTGCTGCTCAAGCTGCCGATCTTCGGCGAATTGATCCGCAAGGCCACCATCGCTCGCTGGACGCGCACACTGTCGACCATGTTCGCCGCTGGCGTGCCCTTGGTCGAAGCGTTTGATTCGGTAGCCGGCGCGGCAGGCAACGTGGTGTATTACGATGCGACCAAGCGTATCCAGCATGAAGTCACCACCGGCACCAGTCTGACCGTCGCGATGCAGAACACAGAGATGTTCCCCAGCATGGTGCTGCAAATGGTCTCCATCGGCGAGGAGGCCGGCTCGCTGGATGCCATGCTGAACAAGGTCGCCGACTTCTACGATCAGGAAGTGAATGATGCCGTCGAGGCTTTGTCCAGCCTGATGGAGCCGGTCGTGATGGTGGTGCTGGGCACCCTGATCGGCGGCATGGTGGTCGCCATGTATATGCCCATCTTCAAGATGGGACAGGTGGTTTAACCCATGCTGGAACTGTTGCAAGCCTCGCCCCCCGCGCTCATCACCGTTTGTGCCGTACTCGGACTGCTGGTCGGCAGCTTCCTGAACGTGGTCATCCACCGCTTCCCCAAGATGCTGGAACGGCAATGGCAGGCGCAATGCGCCGAGTTGCAAGGTGCAGAGGTCGCGGCAAGCGCGCCTTACAACCTGACCGTACCGCGTTCCGCCTGCCCGCAGTGTGGACATGCGATCAGCGCGATGGAAAACATCCCGGTACTCAGTTACCTGCTGTTGCGTGGCCGCTGTCGCGGCTGCGCTGCGCGCATCTCTTTGCGCTACCCCATGGTGGAACTGATCAGCGGCAGCTTGAGCGGCCTGGCCGCCTGGCACTTCGGCTACGGACTCGCCACCGTCGGTGCGCTGCTGCTCGTCTGGACCCTGCTGGCGCTGACCTTCATCGACTTCGACACCCAGTTGCTGCCGGATGACCTGACCTTGCCCTTGTTGTGGCTGGGACTGCTGTTCAACCTTGGCGGCACCTATGTCGCGCTGCCGGATGCCGTGATCGGTGCCATCGCTGGCTATCTCGCGCTGTGGTGCGTGTTCTGGGGATTCAAGCTGGCCACCGGCAAGGAAGGCATGGGCTATGGCGACTTCAAGTTGCTGGCCGCCGTCGGTGCCTGGCTGGGCTGGCAGATGCTGCCACTGGTGATCCTGCTGTCCTCGCTGGTCGGGGCGGTGGTCGGCATCGCGCTCATCATCGCAGCCCGGCATGGGCGCAACGTCCCCATCCCGTTCGGCCCCTATCTGGCGGGAGGGGCGTTGATCGCCCTGTTCGCCGGGCAAGAGCTCACCCAGAACTACCTGCAACTGGTCGCGCCATGAAGCTCCGGGTCGGCCTCACCGGCGGCATCGGCAGCGGCAAGAGCACCGTCGCAACACTGTTCGCCGAGCGCGGCGCAGCTATCGTTGACACCGATGTCATCTCGCATCGTTTGACCGGCGCAGGTGGTGAGGCCATTCCCGCCATCGCCGCCAGCTTCGGAACTGACAGCCTGAATCCGGATGGCTCGATGAACCGGAGCTGGATGCGTGCCCGTGTGTTCACCGACCCGACCGCAAAGCTAGTGCTTGAAGCCATCCTGCATCCCCTGATCCGCAACCAGGCCAAGGCCGAAGCCGCAACCAGCGACGCGCCGTATGTAATGCTGGTCGTCCCCTTGCTGTTCGAAACCAGCGGCTACCGCGACTGGCTGGACCGGGCCCTCGTCGTGGACTGTGCCGAAGATGCCCAACTGGCGCGCACCACCCGACGCAGCGGGCTGGATGAGGCAGCCGTGCGCGCCATCATGGCACAACAGATGATCCGGAAACAAAGACTGCGGCACGCCGATGACATCATCCACAACGATGGCGAACTGGCTGATTTGACAGCGCAAGTCGCGCAGCTACATCAACGCTATCTGACCCTGGCCGCAGGAAGCGATTGACGTATTTAACTTGTCCATATATCTTTCGGAAAAATATAAATAATCAGCGTCCCTACGACCTGTGATCAACTACGAATTCCCCCTCAACGAGCGCGTGCGCACCCTACTGCGATTAGAAGATCTCTATGCGCGGGCGGACTATTTCATCGCGCAGGATGACGGTCGGGACCATCACATCGCGCTCGGGCTGCTGTTCGAGATCATGGAAGTCGGCAGTCGCGCGGACCTCAAGTCCGACCTGTTGCAAGAACTGGAACGGCAAAAGAAGCTGCTGAGCGCCTTGCACAACAACCCCGAGATCTCCGAAGAGGCGCTCGATGCCGTGCTGAGCGAGATGGAGAACGCCAGCGCCGCCCTGTTGGCCAGTAGCGGCAAGATCGGACAGCACATCCGCGAGAACGAGTGGTTGATGGGCATCCGCCAGCGCGCGTGCATCCCGGGCGGCGTGTGTGAGTTCGACCTGCCCTCCTACCACTATTGGCAGCACCAACCCGCGCATGTCCGCCGCCAAGCCCTGACCGGCTGGCTGGAGCCGATGCTACCCATCCGCGAAGGCCTGAAGATCGTGTTGCGCTTACTGCGCGAGAGTGGCAAGTCCTACCATTTCACTGCCCATGCTGGCAGCTTCCAGCAGATGCAAGGGGGGCGCGTGGCGCAGTTGCTGCGCATGCGCCTGGACGAGTCACTGCCCTGCATCCCCGAGGTCAGCGCGAACAAATACGCGCTGAACATCCGCTTCCTCACGGCCGACTACGCGGCCAAGAGCATCCTGATCGACCAGGATGTCGAGTTCGATCTGGTCTTTTGCACGCTGTAAGCATGAACAAGCCGCCCGTCGTCAAGTGCCCGCATTGCGGCAAGGAGGTAGTGTGGGACACCGGGAACCGCTTCCGCCCATTCTGTAGCGACCGCTGCAAACTTATCGATCTGGGACAGTGGGCCAACGCAGGTTATCGCTTGCCCGACGACTCCGCGCCGGATCAGTTCGAAGAGACCTCCGGCCACGCCTGACGCAGCAACGCAATGCCGTGCGCCCCATGCAGGCGTGCGGTTTCCTCATCCTTGAGCGTCAACCCGCCCAGAGCGTAGATCGGGATGGAGCAATCCTGCGCCAAGGCCGCGAACCCGCCCCAGCCCAGATGCGCCGCGCCCGGATGAGACAACGTGGGCAGCACCGGACTGAGCAACGCGAAATCACACCCCAACGCTTCCGCGCGCCGTAACTCCTCCGCCGTATGGCAGGACGCGGCACACCATTCGACCCGAGGACGCTCGCTCAGCTGCGCCAGTTGCGCACCCGTCAGCTGCACCCCGTCCGCCCCCAATTCCTGCGCCAGAGCCACGTCGCCGTTGAGTAGCACCTTGGCACCGTGTGCATGTGCCAAGTCCAGCGTGCGTATCGCCAGCGCCCGCAATTCGGCGGGGGGCATATCCTTCTCGCGCAATTGCAGCAAGCGCAGCCCTTGGGCGAGCGCCCGCTGCAAGCGCCGCAGGAACTCATCGCCACCAAGTTCGCCCGCATTGCTGATCGCATACAGCGCGGGCAAGGACAGTGCGCGCAATACCGGCGCATTGGCCGGAAGCAAGGGCGCTACGCGCGCCTCAGCGCTGAATGCAGCGAGCGGCTGCCAAGCGAACTGCTGCCCCTCATGCGGATGCAACTCGCCCTGCCATGCGGTGACGCGAAAGAAATTGAGGCGAACGGTGGCGTGGGGATAGGTGAACTGGCGCACCAGCCAGGGCGTGGCACGCTGTACCGCGATGCCCAGCTCTTCGTGCAACTCACGCACCAAGGCCGCATGCGCGGTCTCGCCCGGCTCGACCTTGCCGCCCGGAAACTCCCAGTGACCTGCCCAGATCTTGTCGGCGGGACGTTGCGCCAGCAGGAACTCGTCGCCGCTCGCCGAACTACGGATCAGCACGGCGGCGGCCACTTCGACTATTTTGGGGAAAGACACGGGCTCAGTCATGGCCAGACAGGCACTCCCGAAGCGGGCAGGCTTGACGACGCATCGGTCAAATCGCTCTGGCCGCCATGTACTTCGCCACCAGCTGCAACAGCTCCTCTTCCTGGAACGGCTTGCCTAGATACTCGTTCACACCCAGCAGCAGCGCATGTTCGCGGTGTTTCTCCGCCGTCCGCGAGGTGATCATGATGATAGGCAGGCTCTGCGTCGCGGCATCGCGGCGTAGCTGTTTGGTCAGCTCGAAGCCGTCCATGCGCGGCATCTCGATATCCAGCAACATCACGGCAGGCATCACGCCGGCAAGCTGCTCCAGCGCATCCACACCGTCTTTGGCGGTGATCACCTGATAACCGGCACGGTTCAGCAGACGGCTGGTGATCTTGCGCACAGTGAGCGAATCATCGACCACCATCACCAGCGGCTGCACGCGCTGCGGCTCGGCCACGGTCTTGGCGGATCGACGCGCGGGGGCGGCGATGCGCTGCGCCAATTGCGGCGGATTGAGGATCAGCGCGACCTGGCCGTTACCCAGCACCGTTGCACCGGCGATGCCGCGCATCCGCGCCAACTGCGGGCCGATGTTCTTGACCACGACTTCGTGGTTGCCCGCCATCTCATCCACATGCAACGCAATGCGCAAGTCACCGCTGCGCAACAACAGCACCGGGCTGTGCGAACGCGCCTCGGCGACATGATCGACATCGCCCAGCAAATGCGGCAGATAAGCGAGCGGGTAGGTCCGCCCCTGCCAGGTCACGCTGTGCTGCTGATACAACTTGGCCAGATCGGCGGCACGGTATTGCTGCACCTGTTCCACCATGGTGGACGGGATGGCGAATGACACGTCACCGGAGCGCACCATCAAGGTCTGCATCACCGCCAGCGTCAGCGGCAGGTGAATGACAAAGCTGGTGCCCTTGCCCATCTCGGTGCTGACGCTGATCAGCCCGCCCAGCGACGAGATCTCGCTGCGTACCACGTCCATCCCCACACCGCGACCGGCGACTTCGGTCACCACCTCGGCGGTGGTCAAGCCCGAGGTGAAGATGAGCTGGATGATCTGCTCATCGGAGACTTCCTCGTCGGCCTGCAACAAGCCCAGCTCGACACCCTTGGCGCGCAATTTTTCCAGATCCAGCCCGGCACCGTCATCGCTGAACTCGAACACGATTTCATTGTTTTCCTGGCGCAGCGACAGCTTCACGTCACCGATCGGCGGTTTGCCGCGCTCGGCACGCACTGCGGGCGACTCCAGACCGTGCACCAGCGCATTACGCAACAAGTGCTCGAACGGCGCCGTCATCTTCTCCAGCATGGAACGATCCAGCTCCAGCTCGGTTCCGCGCAATTCCAGGTTGGCCTTCTTGTCCAGCTCTTTACCCGTCTGCCGCACGATGCGGTACAGACGCTCGGAGATGCTGGCGAACGGCACCATGCGGATCGCCATCAAGCCCTGCTGCAACTCGCGCGACAAGTGCGACTGTGCCGATAGCGCGCCCGCAGTCTCATCCAGGTTCTTGAGCAAGTTCTGTTGCACCGTCTGCACGTCATGCACCGATTCGTTCATGAACCGGGTCAGCTCCTGCAAGCGGGTGAATCGGTCGAATTCGAGCGGGTCGAATTTCTCGGCCATGTCCTGCGACAGCGACAAGCGCGCCTGCATCTGGCTTTCCGCCTGGATCTCGATCTCGCGCAGTTGAGCGCGCAGACGGCTGACCGAGTCGGTCAGTTCCAACAGGCCGTTCTTGAAGGCGCGCATCTCGGTTTCGATGTGCGAACGGGTCACGCCGATCTCACCTGCCTCGTTCACCAAACGGTCCACCACGTCCGAGCGCACGCGCAGCACGTTGGACAAGACGGCGCGCTCCGCACCGATCTCCAGCTGCTGCGGCTGCGCCGACTGGGCCGCAGCGGTCTCAGCCGCCGCAGTCGTTTCATGGAACTCGCCCCGACGCAACTGTTCCAGCAACACGCCGAGATAATCGAAGTGGGCATCCAGCTGATCCCAGAATGCCGCCTGCTGCAACTCCGGCTCCGCATAATGGATCACCGAATCCTCCATGCGGTGGGTCAACTCCCCGGCACGCATCGCACCGGCCATGCGCGCACCGCCTTTGAGGGTATGCAAGGTACGGCGCAAATTGTGCGCCAGCGCGACATCTGCGGGGTGCTCACGCCAGGCGCGCAAACCTTGCCCGATCTGCGGATACAGGTCGTTCGACTCTTCCAGGAACAGCGGCAGCAGTTGCTCGTCCACGTCATCGCGGATGTCGTGCACGATGGTGTCCCCACTGAGCATCGTACGCGCCGTCTCGACAGGCCGGACAAGCGGCTCCGCCACTACGGCGGGCAGAACCGGGGCCGCCTGAGATTCGACAGGCTCGGGAGCTGCCTCGATCCCGGCCACGACTGATGCGTCGCTACCCTCTTCTGCTACGCTGACCGGCAAGGGCTCAGCCTGCAATGCCGCGACCAGCTCGGGACGCGCCTCCGGTTCGCGCTTGCGGCATATCGTCTGGATCATCCCGTCCAGGGTGTCCACGCAAACGCCCAGCAAGTCGAGTTGCCCCGCACGCAAGGCTAGCGGGGTGTCGATGCGCTGCTGTAGCCACAATTCCAGCGCCGAAGCCAACTCGGCCACTGCCGCGAAACCCAGTGTGCGATTGATGCCTGCCAGCGTATGGGCGGCACGCATGAAATCGAAATGGACCACCGCAGGCACAGACTCGCGCAACTGCGCCAGATGATCGCGCAACGCGCCGATATGCTGTATCGCCTCGACGGTAGCGATATCGAACAGGGTAGGCGATATGGAGACGGAGCCGATCACTACCTCGGTCACCGGTTCCTCGACGGTGACCGGCTCGGTCTCCTCGGCGACTACCGGCGGATGCGTCTCCTCTATCGGAGCATCGATTCTGCTCGCTGCCGCCGCCAACTCCGAGCCATCCACCACCGCGTCACCATGCCGCCCCAGCTCATCTACCCAATGCTTGAATGCGGCCTCGGCATGGCCAAGATAGGCCAGCAAGCCCGGCGTGGCAGGTTTCTCGTCCTGCAACCAGCGGTTCATCACCTGCTCCACAGCCCAGGCGACCTCGCCCAAATCCTTGAGCCCGACCATACGGCCACTGCCCTTGAGGGTGTGGAAGCTGCGACGGATGGTCACCAACGGCTCGCGACTCTCGCTGTGCAGGAAACTGGTCCCAAGATGATCGGCGATCGTGGCCAATACCTCGCGCGCCTCTTCCAGGAAGATATCGAGCAACTCCTTGCTCTCCGCCGCCTGTGCCACGGCATCCGAGCGCGCGTTCGGCCTGGCCCACTCCTGCGTGACCACGACCGATGGCGTGGCAGGGGGAGAAGCATCCTGCACCGCTGGCTCACCCGGTTGCGATTCGACCAGGCCAGCAAGGACGGCATCCGTAAGCTGATCGTCGTCGCGCCGACCATCCAGCAGGCTCTGCACCACACTCTGCAACGCACTCAGCGCCAACGCGCAGGCTTGCAGTTGCTCGTCGGCAGGTGTCGTACCCTCGCGGGCGGCGACAGCGAGGGTGTCGCGCAAACTGTCCAGCACCCGGGTGGCGCGCGGCAGGGAAAGCATGTGCAAGCCGCCATGGACCTGCGCCAACCAGTGGTCGATCTGAGCCAATTCCGAGCGGCCTGATGGATCGTCGAAGAAGCTGTTCAGTGCCTGTTCGACCAGTTGCAAATTGCCCAGCATCTCGCTGGCCAAAGGCTGTATGGCGCTGCGCTCCTCGACCAGAGCTTGATGTTCGACGATGCTGGCCAGATCGGCATCGTCGGTAGGTTCATTGCGCAGACCAGCCTGAATGCGCTGGATCAGCGCGCGTGATTGCTCCCTGAAGCCGGGATCGAGGTTGGCATAGTGCTCAATGCCGCCGTGCAGCAACAATAGCGCCATCGCCATATCCAGAGCGACATGCTGCAACCTCGCGGGCTCCGCACTGACGGTGGTCGACCAGATCTGCTCGCACAGGAAGTGCAGCGCATCCTGCTGCAGTTGCGCCGACAGATCGCTGAGTCGCGAAGTATGTCCGGCAAAATCGCCACAGGCGGCCCCATCCCCCTGGACACAGTGCTCCCAATCCGCCTCGGCCAACTTGAACGCTGCGCGCATCTCGTCCAGCAACCGCAAGTCATCGTCGCTCGCTTCATCGAGCGAAACCTCCGCCTCGGGCAGGAAGCGATCCAGCGCGAATGCCTGCTTGAGCGCAGCGACGGTCTCGGTCACCTCATGGCTGCGCGCAAGCAGATAGAGCATCTCGGACAGCAAGGTGCGCTCTTCCGTGACCACGCCTTCGATCAGGGCCTTCATCTGCAGATCCAGACGTCCCAACTGGCGCTTGGGATTCAACTCCGGGGGGATACCTTCCAGCAGCAGCGCATCCAGCAGACCTTCTGCGACCCACCAGATCTGTCGTCCCTCGTGCGGAGCGCTGTTCAACACCTGACGCACCGCATGACGCATGGTCTCCAGCGCCAGCAGAGGCTGATCCTGGCGCAACCACTTCAACAAGGCGTGCTGGTATTTGCCACGGGCCGCCCGCACGACCTCGGGCAGGGCAGCTGCCACCGGCGTGACCGACAAGGCCTCAGGCAGCGGCACCTTCAAATCGGGGAAGAACAGTTCGGCTTCGGAGGCCGTCTCCAGCCCACGCGCCTGACGCATCTCCTGAAAACGCTGGAACAAGCGCACAGCGGCATTGTCGGCACCGTTCAACAGTCCATTCAGATAGCGGGAAATGGCCGTCAATGCGCGCCGCACCACATCCCGTTGAGCCTCCTGAGCCGGCACGCCACCGGCGATGATCTCGGACAGCAAACGTTCCAACTCGCTGCTGTAGACCGCCAGGCCTTCCAGCGCGAACATGCGCATCACTCCGTTGATACGACGTAATTCGGCCACAGCCTGCTGCAAGGGCTGGAGATCGTCTTCGGGGGCGGCGAAGAATTGCTCCACACCCGCGCTGACCGCACTGAGCGCGGCATCCAGGCTGGGCTTGATCGCCTGGAGCGGCAAGGGATTGGCGTTCTCTGACAAGGATGGATACCAGTAATTACAGGCGGAAACCAGCCACCGAGCCTCTCAGGTCGGATGCCAGGGTGGCCAACTGGCCCACTTGTGCAGCCGTGGTCTCCGTACCTTCCGTGGTCTGGCCGGTGATCTGCAGGATATCGGTCATCGCCGCCGCCACTTCCTGCACCATGTCGGTCTGCACCTGGGTAGACACCGAGATCGAGCTCACCAGGTCGGTCAACTCCTGCGTCGCGGCTTCAATCTCCTTCAGCACCTTACCGGCCTCATCGGACAGTTTGGCACCTTCCACCACACCCTGCGTGCTCTTTTCCATAGCGGCCACAGCCTCTTGGGTATCGCCCTGAATGGTCTTCACGATCACACCGATCTGTTTCGTCGCGTCTGCCGAACGTTCCGCCAGACGCTGCACTTCTTCCGCCACCACCGAGAAGCCTCGGCCCGCTTCACCGGCAGAGGCCGCCTGAATGGCCGCGTTCAGCGCCAGCACGTTGGTTTGTTCGGTAATGTCCGAGATCAGGTCCACGATTTCACCGATCTGTTGCGAGCTTTCGCCCAGTCGCTTGATTCGCTTCGAAGTCTCCTGGATCTGGTCGCGGATGGCATCCATACCGGCGATGGAGTTCTGCACCGCCTGCGAACCTTGCGTCGTCACATCCAGCGTACGACGCGCCACATCCGCCGACTGCGCCGCCGAGGAGTCCACCTCCTGAATCGACTTGGTGATCAGCTCCACCGCTTCACCGGCCATCTGAATCTCGTCCGATTGCTTCTTCGCCGCATCCAGCAGCCGACGGGTGACCGGCTCGGCTTCCTGCGTCGCGTGTGCCACCTGCTCCGCAGTGTCGGTGATCCGCTGCACCAATTGCCGCAACTCGTCCACGGTATAGTTCACCGTATCAGCGATCGCGCCGGTGATGTCCTCGGTGACCGACGCATGGATGGTCAAGTCACCGTCCGCCAAGTCGCTCAACTCGTTCATCAAGCGCAACACCGCGTTCTGGTTACGTTTGTTGGAGGCTTCCGCTTCCGCCGCACGACGACGGGAGTCATCCAGATAGACCTTACCCAGCAACAGCAGCGTGACGACCAGCGCAACGGCGGACAGCGCCAGCAAGTAGGTGGTGACCCGCCCCGACAAGCCGCTCTGATAAGCATCATCCAGCTCGGTCGCCTGCTCCAGCAACTTATCCGATTCGCTCACCAGCGAACGACCGGAAGTCTTGGAAAGTTCCAGCGCCTGCGCCTGACTCACCAGCGCTTCCACCGACACCTGATAGGTTCCGAACAAATCTCGCACCTTCTCGGTCAGCGGGTTGACGGGGAAGGCCGCGACCAAGTCCTCCGCCTCGATGGTGTCAATACCCAACTGGGCCACCATTTCGGTGGTCACGTCCGGTGCCTGCAATGCCGCCGCACCCTTGGCCACCCGCTCGGTCAGAATCGTGAAGCGCACCGCCCTGTCCTTGTTGCCCCCATCGGCGCGGGACACCAGTTGCTCGACCGCATCACGCATCGCGGGAGATTCCTCGTCCAACTGGGACACGGCGCGACCCACCGTCACCAGACCGGCACGACCATCCAGCAGCGCCTGCGCATCGACCAGCGTCTTCTTGCCGGTGACCAGCAAGGCATCCAGCGGCGCACGCGCGGCACCAGAGGTGGCCGGCAAGCCTTCGCCGCCCTTGTCCAGCAAATCCAGAGTGGCGGCAAACTGGTCACGCGCCACCGTCAAACCGTCGAAACCATCCACATTACCCGACAAAGCCAGTTCGGCCTGGTTCGCAAGGCGCTGCGACAACATCAGCAACTTACCGGAGCCTTCGATGTAGCGCGCGCCGTGGGTAGCGGCACGGTTATCCAGATAGACCATCAACAGGGTAAGTGCCAGCACCCACAACAGCGCCGAGCCCAGCAGACGCAACTGACGGGCGGCGGGCAGGTGGCCGATGAGCGGCACCTGGAAATCACCGAACAGCCCTGCCGCTTGGCCCGCACCACGTTTGAGTAACTCTGAGCCTGCGCTGGGTAATTTGATCGCCATGATGTTTTCTCCGACTGAATGCTAGTTTTCGATCTGTAAAAAATCCGACCGACCGAGCAGCGCGGCCATGTCCAGCTTGCGCCAGACCTGCCCCTGCTCGTCGGTGAAACTGACCTGCCCATCCTGCTCGACGCGCCGCCATTGATGCGAGTTGCGCAAGCCCATCACGCGCGAGACCACCAGTGCGGTGCTGTAACCGTAACGCGCCGCCACCAGCAGAGCACGGCTGTTCCCCTCACGCGCCGTCTCGTTCTGTTGCAGGAAATCGTCCATATCCACCAGACTGTAGAGATTGCCGCGCACGTTGGCCACCCCCCAGAACCAGCGCTTGGTCAGCGGCACTTCGGTGAAGGCCGGCACCGGCAATACCTCGCTGATGTCCGACATCTCCACCAGCCAGTGCCATTCGCCTATCTGCACGCCCAGCGTGCTCGCCCGCTCACCCGACTGGCCGATGGCCTGCAGGCGGTCGATCAAGCCTTGCTGGAACTCCCGCAGACTGAGACGTTTGGCTGCCATAGACTCAGCCCAACGAAGCGATCTTGCTCATCAGGTCGACACCACTGACCGGCTTGACCAGATAGTCCTTCGCTCCTTGGCGCAGCCCCCAGATCTTGTCGGTCTCCTGCCCCTTGGTGGTGCAGATGATGACCGGAATATGCTGGGTATCGGCATCGTGAGTGATCGCACGCGTGGCCTGAAAGCCGTTCTTGCCGGGCATCACCACATCCATCAGGATAAGGTCGGGCCGTTCGGATTTGGCCTTGAGGATGCCGGAATCGCCATCCTCCGCGAAGATGACCTCGAAGCCTTGCTTGGTCAGCAGCTCACCGAGAAAATGGCGCTCGGTAGCAGAATCGTCCACGACCAGAACTTTTTTGATTGCCATAAGTTGTGTCTTTCCTAAGTTGCGTCAATGACAGGTTGCGTATGATGGACCACAGCCTCGATCAGCGTCTCCTTGCTGAAGGGCTTGATCAGATAAAGGTCGGCACCGACCAGCTTGCCGCGAGCGCGATCGAACAGGCTGTCCTTGCTGGTCAGCATGACGACCGGTGTCTTCTTGAACTGGGGGTGGCTTTTGATCAGGGCACAGGTCTGGTAACCATCCAGGCGGGGCATCATCACGTCGACGAAGATGATGTCGGGCTTGCTGTCCACCACCTTGGCCAGACCATCGAAACCATCCTCGGCCAAAACGACCTTACCGCCCGCCCGGGTGAGAAATATCTCGCCACTGCGACGGATCGTGTTGCTGTCGTCGATCAGCACCACACAGACACCAGACAGGGGCGACTTATCGCTCACGTACCGTTCTCCCAGACAGGATTATCCCCGATAGCAAATTGACCCAGGCCCAACGGCCTCAGGGCGCAGACAATAACTGAATTCGACTGGCTTGTGAACCGTTTTGACATCCCCCGGAAGCCGCTCGGAACTGGGGGCCACGGCACGGCAGCCATCGCTCATTCGCGCTGCCCACGGACCCAGGCCTTCCACTCCTCGAACAACCCCGCATCGAGCGCGGCGACCGCCGATCGCTCCCACACCCCGCCCTGAAAGAAGTCATCCTGCTCCAGACAAGCGGCGTGGCCACCGGCTTCGCGCAGGATCAGCGATCCCGCCGCGTAATCCCACAATTTCTGACCACCATGAAGATAGGCATCGAACCGGCCTGCGGCGGTATAACACCAATCCAGAGTACATGCGCCGAAGTTGCGCTGCGAGCTGAACGGTGGCTGCATGGCGACCTGTCCGGCCAGACGCGGATCCAGTCGCTTCAAGTCGATGTTGACCAACGCCGCCGACAAGCTGTGCGCCGTGGTGCGACTTTGCAGGCGCTCGCCATTGAGAAAGGCCCCCTTGCCCAGTTCCGCCGCGAACGCCTCTTCGCCGACCGGATCATAGACCACGCCCAGCACGCTCTTGCCGTTGCGGATCAGCGCCACCGAGACCGCGAAATAGGGCAGGCCGCGCACAAAGTTGGACGTACCGTCGATGGGGTCGATACACCACAACCCGCCCTCCAGTCCTTGTGCCCACAGCGCCTCCTGTTCGGCGCGCTCCATCTCTTCGCCCACGACCGGCACATTGAGGATGGCTTGCAGCTTGCGCGTCAACGCTTCCTGCGAGGCCAGATCGGCCTCGGTACACAGGCTGCCGTCGGCCTTGCGCTGGTGCGTCACTCGCTTGTAGCGCGGCATGATCTCTTCGGAAGCGACCAACTTCACGGCAGCGATCACCGCCTTCAGCATGGCACTCATGCCGGATGGGGTACGCGTCATACTGCGTCTTCTCTCCACTTGATCGAGCAGCCCATGCTGGCCAGCTGCTCGCTTGGGCCTTGCCCGGTCCTGGCGACCTGGAGCATGGCCTCGAACAGGTCACGCTGGGCATCGGGCGCAGCTTCCTTGCGCGAAGCATCCAGCCGGCCGCGATACTGCAACTCCAGCTTGGCATTGAAGCCGAAGAAATCCGGAGTACACACCGCGCCGTAATCCTTGGCGATCTGCTGGGTCTCGTCGATGACGTAAGGGAATGGATAAGCGTACTGCTCTGCCACCAGTTTCATGTTGTCGAAGCTGTCTTCCGCATAGTCAGCGGGGTCGTTGGACATGATGGCGATGCTGTTGATGCCGTGCTGCTGCAACTCGCGGGTATCGCGGATGATACGGTCGCGGATGGACTTGACGTAGGGGCAGTGATTGCAGATGAACATCACCAGCAGGCCGTTCGGGCCGCGCGCCGATTCCAGAGTGTGATATCGACCATCGACACCCGGCAATTTGAACTCGCGCGCCTTCCAGCCGAAGTCGCACAACGGGGGCTGCAAACTGACCATATTCCAACTCCTGACAATGAATCCGTGGCCGGTATATTATCACGCTCACCCGTTTCCACCAGCCACCGCCATGCCCCGTTTCTACTGTCCTCCCCCTTTGCCGCATGCCGACCACTGTGAACTTCCGCCCGAGGCCGCCCACCACGCCAGCCGCGTGTTGCGCCTGCGGGCAGGCGATGCCGTGCAGCTCTTCGATGGTGAAGGTGCTGCGCTCGATGCCCGCATTCGCGAGATCGTCGGCAAGCACGTCTGGCTGGAAGGTCTGCGCCCGCTGCCGCCCGAGGCCTCGCCGCCACTGCACATCATCCTGGCTCAAGCCATGTCCGGCAGCGACAAGATGGACTGGGTGGTGCAAAAGGCCACCGAACTCGGTGCAGCCGAGATCCAGCCGGTACAAACCCAGCGCAGCGTGGCCAAACTCAGCAGTGAACGTGCCGAAAAGCGAGGCGAACACTGGCGCGGGGTCACACTGGCCGCCTGCGAGCAATGCGGCCGCAACACGCTGCCGCTGCTACACCCGCCGCAGGAACTCAGCCAGTGGCTGGCGCAACTGCCGCCGCCCGCCGCCGATGAGCGGCGGTTCATCCTGCTGCCGGATGGCGCGACCATGCTAGCTGCCCAGCCCCGCCCACAAGGCCGCGCCACCCTGCTGATCGGCCCGGAAGGCGGCTTCACGCCCGAGGAGGCACAGATGGCCCGCGCTGTCGGCTTCACCCCCATCCTGCTCGGCCCGCGCGTACTGCGCACCGAGACCGCCGCCATCGCCGCCATCGCCGCCTTGCAAATCCTGTGGGGCGACTTAAACTAGCCGGGGGAGTGACGGAGCGGTTGGCCCAGCGCGCCTCTTGAAAGGGATTCAATGCCATCAAAACTGATCTTGGCCATGGAGCGCAACCGGGGCTGGCGGCTCATCGCGATCGTGAGTCTCGCCATCGTGCTGGCGGTGGAAGTGATCGTCACGGCGATGGACATCCTGCTCACCGGCAGTGTCACACCGGACTATCTGCTTACCGGCTTGGTCGCAGCCTGCATCGTTGCGCCGCTCAGCTTGTCCTTTGTGGAACATGTGCTCAACGCCTTGGCGCAAAGCCAGCGTACCGCCCTAGAGTCGCATACCCGCTTCGCCGAGACCCGGCTGGAAATGGCCAGCGAAGCAGCACAGATGGTGTTCTGGGAGCTGGATTTCAGCACCGGCGAACTCCGCTATGACGACGATAAACTGTCCTGTCTCAACGCTGCCCGGTACGATGATGGCCACTCCATCGACGGCTGGCTGAGACACATCCACCCGGATGACCACGCCGGGTTCATGCAAGCGTTCCAGCGTACCCTCCAGGCACAGGATGTCGAGTTCAACTACGAGTACCGTCTGGAAAGCATCACGGGTGACTGGACATGGGTACAGTCCCGGGGACGCGTCGTGCAACGCACCGCCGCTGGCGAGCCGCTGCTGGCAGCGGGTGGCAGCCTGAACATCCAGTCGCGCAAAACGACGGAATCCGCCCTCCTCGAAGTCAGGGAGCGACTGCAAAGCATCTTCAACGACAACCCCTACCTGATGCTCATCAGCCGAGTTGCGGATGGCGTGATTACCGAGGTGAACGATACGTTCGTGCGCTACTCCGGCTACAGCCGGGCCGAGGCGATCGGCAACACCACGCTCGGCCTCGGCTTGTGGACACACGCCGAAGACCGTCAGCGCATGACTGAGGCGCTATCGCGCCAGGGCTATTGCAACAATCTCGAAACCGAGTTCATCGTCAAGGATGGCAGCCGTATCATCGGGGCACTGGAAGCGGTCATCACCCACCTGAACGGCGTGCCGCACATCCTGGCCACTGTACGCGACACCTCAGCACGCAAGCATGCCGAGGACCGACTGCAGCAAAGTGAAGCGCTGTTGCGCACCACGCTGGAATCCACCGACGAGGGCATCCTGATGATAGGACAGGACGGGCGCATCCTGTCCTTCAACGCCCGCTTCCTGGAGTTGTGGCATATCCCGCAGGAATTGGCGGACAGCGGGAACGATGAGCTCCTGATCGCCCATGTCCTTGACCAACTGGTCGATCCCGCTGCCTTCGTCAGTCTGGTACAAAAGCTCTATGCCAGTGACGACGAAGCACGCGACACCCTGTATTTCAAGGATCAGCGTGTGTTCGCCCGCTTCACCCGCGCCCTGGCCCTGAGCCACGAAAATGGCCGTATCTGGTGCTTCAAGGACATCACCGCCACCGCCCGCATCCAGCAGCAACTGCGTGAGGCGAACGACAATCTGGAAATGACGCTGAAGGCCATCCCGGACCTGCTGTTCGAGATCAGCCGTGAGGGCGAATATCTGAACATCTTCGCCAACGACGAGACGCTTCTGGCTGCACAAAGAGCCGACTTGCTCGGACATACCGTGCAAGAGATGCTGCCGCCACCGGCAGCGGAAACCGTCATGGCAGCCATCCGTGCGGCGGAGACGCACGGCTACTCTCACGGTCAGATCATCCTGCTGGACCTTCCGTCCGGGCCGAGTTGGTTCGAACTCTCTACCGCCGTCAAACCACTGCCCGATGGGACGAACCACTTCATCATGCTGTCGCGCGACATCAGTGCGCGCAAGCAAGCCGAGAACGCGTTACGCGCCAGTGAGAAACATGCGCAGAGTCTGTCCACGCTGCTGCGGCTGGTTGGCGACAATGTGCCGGACATGATCTGGGCGAAGGATCTAGACAAGCGCTTCATGTTCGCCAACAAGGCAATCTGTGAACAATTGCTGAGCGCGTCGGACACCGAAGAACCGCTGGGCAAGGACGATATGTTCTTCGCCCAACGCGAGCGGAGCCGCCACCCGGACAACCCGCAGTGGCACACCTTCGGCGAGCTGTGCCAGGACAGCGACATGCTCACCCTGCAGCGCGGCACTGCCTCGCGTTTCGATGAATACGGCAACGTCCAGGGGAAGTTCCTGTTCCTCGATGTACACAAAGCTCCTCTGGTCAACGAATTGGGCGAGGTGATCGGCGTGGTCGGATCGGCCCGTGATGTCACAGCGCAGAAAGAAATCGAAGAGCGGCTGCGCCTGGCCTCTCTGGTGCTGCAAAACAGTAGCGAGGCGTTGTTGATCACGGATGCCGACAACCGCATCGTCGACATCAACCCGGCCTTTACCCATCTAACGGGCTACACGCGGGACGAAGTCATCGGCAAGAATCCCTCCATCCTGCAATCCGGCAAGCAGTCTGCTGCCTTCTATCGCGAGATGTGGCAGCAGATCGACGAGACGGGCCGCTGGCAGGGCGAGATTTGGAACCGGCGCAAGGATGGCGAGATCTACGCCGAGTGGCTCACCATCAACACATTGCACCACGCCGATGGCTCCGTACACCGCCACGTCGCCCTGTTCTCCGACATCACCGAAAAGAAGCGGAACGAGGAGCTGATCTGGACGCATGCCAATTTCGACCAGTTGACCCAGCTGCCCAACCGCCGCATGTTCTACGACAGGCTGAGCCAGGACATGAAGAAGGCGCACCGCACCCACCAGCGCCTGGCCCTGCTGTATCTCGACCTCGACCGCTTCAAGGAGATCAACGACACGTTGGGCCATGACTTCGGCGATGCCTTGCTGATCGCGGCAGCACACCGCATCGCTTCCTGCGTGCGGGAGTCCGACACCGTCTCCAGACTGGGCGGCGACGAATTCACCATCATCCTCGACGGGCTGGAAGACCCCGGTTGCGTCGAACGCATCGCCGATGCCATCCTGCAGAAACTGGCCGAACCGTTCACCCTGGGCGACGAAGTCTCCTACGTCTCGGCCAGCCTCGGCATCACCCTGTATCCAGACGATGCCGCCAATCAGGAGGAGTTGCTGCGCAACGCCGACCAGGCCATGTACGTAGCCAAAAACGCCGGACGCAATTGCTTCCGCTACTTCACCAGCACGATGCAGGAATCGGCCCAGTATCGACTGCACCTCCTGAACGACCTGCGAGGCGCCCTGACCGAGCAGCAATTCCATCTGTACTACCAGCCCATCGTCGAAATGCAGACCGGCAGGATCCATAAGGCCGAGGCCCTGCTGCGCTGGTTCCACCCCAAACGCGGACTCATCGGCCCGGCGGAATTCATCCCGTTGGCGGAAGAGTCCGGGCTCATCATCGAGATCGGCGACTGGGTGCTTTCCCAAGCGACCCGGCAGGCACAGATCTGGCGCGACCGCTTCGGTGCCGACTTCCAGATCACCATCAACCGTTCGCCACTCCAGATCCAGTCCAAACCGGACCGACAGCGCTGGCAGGAACAATTGCAGACGGCAGGGTTGTCCGGGCAGAACATCGTGATCGAGATCACCGAAGGTCTGCTGCTCGACACTTCGATCCAGGTCGCCTCCGAGTTGCTGGCCTTCCGTGATGCGGGCATCCAGGTGGCCATCGACGATTTCGGCACCGGCTACTCGTCCTTGTCCTACCTGAAGAAACTCCACATCGACTACATCAAGATCGACCAATCCTTCGTCTGCAACTTGGCTGCCGGCCCCAATGACATCGCACTGGCCGAAGCCATCGTGGTGATGGCCCACAAGCTCGGGCTGAAGGTGGTGGCGGAAGGCGTGGAGACCACCGAGCAACGGGATCTGCTGCTCGGCATGGGCTGCGACTATGCCCAAGGCTATCTGTATGCCAGGCCTGTTCCTGCCGCAGAGTTCGAGCAGCTGATGGGCTGAGCTCAGCCAAGCCCGACCGATGGATGTCCGGGCGATCTTCTGCCCTAAAGAAAAACCGGCGCTGGCCGACATAACAGGGGCAGTAGATCGACATGCAAGAAGGAGGAACCATCATGGCTATCAGTTCAGTGACATCCGGCTACAACAACATCGTCGCCGATGCCCAGGCACAAGCCCAGGCCCCGCGCGTGCGCGAAATGGAGAACGACCGCGACTCGGACGACAAACGCAGTCAGGCTGCGGCTCCACCACCGCCGCCTCAGCCCACCGTCAACACTCTGGGACAGACTGTCGGCAGCATCATCAACGTTCAAGCGTGACCGTCGGTCTCCCCGCAGGCTCCCCGCGCGGGAGCCTGTTTCATTCCGGGCGCGGGCAATGCTTGCCGCGCAGCGCAACATAGATCACCGGGATCACCAGCAGCGTCAGCACGGTTGAGGTCACCATGCCGCCCACCATGGGCGCGGCGATGCGGCGCATCACTTCGGAACCGGTGCCGCTGCTCCACAGGATGGGCAGCAACCCGGCCATGATGGCGGTGACGGTCATCATCTTTGGCCGCACCCGCTCCACCGCGCCTTCCATCACGGCGGCGTAGAGGTCGGTCACACAAGGCGACACGCCCGCCGCCGCGCGTTCGGCCTGCACCCGCTGCCAGGCCTGCTCCAGATAAATCAGCATCACCACGCCGGTCTCCGCCGCCACCCCGGCCAGGGCGATGAAACCCACCGCCACGGCGACGGAGAGGTTGTAGCCCAGCAGCCACAGCAGCCACACCCCGCCGACCAGCGCGAACGGCACCGACAGCATGACGATCAGCGCGTCGGAAACGCGGCGGAAGTTGAGGTAGAGCAGCACGAAGATGATGAACAGCGTCAGCGGGATGACGATCTTCATCCGCGCCGCCGCGCGCTCCATGTACTCGAACTGACCGCTCCAGCTCGCGTAATAGCCGGGCGGGAACTTCACCTCGGCCGCCACCGCCGCCTGCGCCCGTTTCACATAGCCGCCAAGGTCGCTGTCGCGGGTGTCCACGTAAATGTAGGCGGCCAGTTGCGCGTTCTCGGTGCGGATGGACGGCGCGCCACGCGCGATCTCCACCCGCGCCAGCTGGCCCAACGGGATCTGCGCGCCCTGCGACGTGGCGACCAGCACTTCGGCGGCGATACGCTGCGGCGTATCGCGCAGTTCGCGCGGGTAGCGCACGGTCACGCCGTAGCGCTCGCGTCCTTCCACCGTGGTGGTCACGGTCTCTCCGCCCAGCGCGCTGGCGATCACGTCCATCACCTCGCCCACGGCCAGCCCGTAGCGCGCCAGCGCCGCCCGGTCCGGCTCGATGTTGAGGTAATAACCGCCGGTCAGCCGCTCGGCGTAAGCGCTGGCGGTGCCCGGCGCCTTGCGCACCGCCACCTCGACCTGCCGCGCGACCCGCTCCAGCTCGGTCAGATCACGGCCATACACCTTGATGCCGACCGGGGTGCGGATGCCGGTGGCCAGCATGTCCAGCCGCGCCTTGATCGGCATGGTCCAGGCATTGGCCACGCCGGGGAACTGCAAGGCAGCATCCAGCTCGGCCACCAGCTTGTCGGTGGTCATGCCGGGCCGCCATTCCGCTTCCGGCTTGAGGTTGATGACGGTCTCGAACATCTCCAGCGGCGCGGGATCGGTGGCCGTCTGCGCCCGACCAGCCTTGCCGAACACCGAGGCCACCTCGGGGAAGGATTTGATGATGCGGTCCTGCGTCTGCAACAACTGGCGCGCCTGCGTGACCGACATCCCCGGCAGCGAGGCGGGCATGTACAGCAGCGTGCCCTCGTTCAGCGTCGGCATGAACTCGCTGCCCAGCTTGCTCCAGGGATACCAGGTCGCCGCCATCAGCAGCCCCGCGCCCAGCAGCAGCGCGCCTTTGCCTTGCAACGCCGACTCCAGCAGCGGGCGATAAACGCGGATCAGCGCGCGATTCAGCGGATTTTCCGCCTCGGAACGGATGCGCCCCCGGATGAACAGCAGCATCAGCACCGGCACCAGCGTCACCGACAGCAAGGCCGCCGCCGCCATGGCGAAGGTCTTGGTGAACGCCAACGGCGCGAACATGCGCCCCTCCTGCGCCTCCAGCGTGAACACCGGCAGGAACGAGACGGTGATGATGAGCAACGAAAAGAACAGCGCCGGGCCGACTTCGCGGGCGGCGGCGAGGATGGCGGCAGCGCGCGCATCCTTGCCTTGCTCCCCTCCCCCACTTGTGGGGGAGGGGCTGGGGGAGAGGGCATTCACAGCCCCTCTCCCTAACCCTCTCCCGCCAGCGGGAGAGGGGATATGCTCCAACCTCTCCAGATGCTTGTGCGCGTTCTCCACCATCACGATCGCCGCGTCCACCATCGCGCCGATGGCGATGGCGATGCCGCCCAGGCTCATGATGTTGGCATTGATACCCAGCGCGCGCATGGCGATGAAGGCGAGCAGCAGGCCGACCGGCAGCATCAGGATGGCGACCAGCGCGCTGCGGGCGTGCATCAAAAACACCAGACACACCAACGCCACGATCAGCCCTTCTTCCAGCAGCGTGTGCTTCAGCGTGGCGATGGCGCGCTCTATCAGCTCGGAGCGGTCGTACACCGCCCGGATGCTCACGCCGTCTGGCAGCCCGGTGGCGATCTCGGCCAGCCGCTGCTTGACGTTGGCGATGACGCTGAGCGCGTTCTCGCCGTAGCGCGCCAGCGCGATGCCGGACACCGCTTCGCCTTCGCCATCCAGCTCGGCCAGCCCGCGCCGCTCGTCCGGCACCCGCTCCACCCGCGCGATGTCGCGCAGCAGCACCGGCGTGCCGCCCTCGCTCTTCACCACCAGCGTTTCAAGATCCGCCACGCTGCGCAGGTAACCGCGCCCGCGCACCATGTATTCGGTCTCGGTCATCTCCAGCGTGCGCCCGCCCACGTCACGGTTGGAGTCGCGCACCACCTGCGCCACGCGCGCCAGCGGAATGCCATAGGCGCGCAGTTTGAGCGGATCGACCGTCACCTGGTATTGCTGCACATAGCCGCCCAGGGACGCGACCTCGGCCACGCCCTGCGCCTTGGTCAACGGATAGCGCAGCGTCCAGTCCTGCAAACTGCGCAGCTCGGCCAGCGTCTTGTTCTTCGCCTGCACCACATATTGGTACACCCAGCCCACCCCGGTCGCGTCCGGCCCCAGCGCAGGCGTGACCCCGCGCGGCAAACGCCCCGCCGCCTGATTCAGATATTCCAGCACCCGCGAGCGCGCCCAATAGATGTCGGTGCCGTCCTCGAAGATCACATACACGAAGGACGCGCCGAAGAACGAGAAGCCGCGCACCACCTTCGACTTCGGCACCGCCAGCAGCGCCGTGGTGAGCGGATACGTCACCTGATCCTCCACCACCTGCGGCGCTTGGCCGGGATAGTCGGTATAGACGATCACCTGCGCGTCGGAAAGATCGGGCAAGGCATCCAGCGGCGTCTTGACCACGGCGTAACTCCCCGCCAGCACGATGGCCAAGGTGGCCAGCAGGATCAGCAAAGGGTTGCGGGCTGACCAGGTTATGAGCTTAGTGAGCATGTTGGTGCTCCGCATGGACGTGGCGCACGGCTGCAGGCGCTGTCGGAGTGGAATGCTGTTGCGCCGTGCCCCTCTCCCCTACCCCCTCTCCCGCCTGCGGGAGAGGGGAATACTGTTGCGCGCCTGTTTCAACCTGCTGCACCAACTCCCCTCCCCCATTCATAGGGCTGCGGATGGGCAACTGTGCAGCAGTTGGGAGCCCACCGGCGTCGCCCTCGCGGGGGGAGAAGGTCGTATTCCCCAGCGCCGCGCGCAGGCTGCTCTCCGCGTCCAGCAGGAAGTTCGCCTGCGTCACCACCTGTTCGCCTTCGCCCACGCCTTCCAGCACTTCGACATAGTCGCCGTCGCGCCGACCGAGCCTGAGTGCGCGCGGTTCGAAGCGGCCTTGCGCCACTTGCACCAGCGCCAGTTGGCGCACGCCGCTGTCCAGCACCGCCGACAGCGGAATCGTCAGCACAGGTGCAGCATGGCCGGTGGCGAACTCGACCTGGGCGTACATCGCCGGGCGCAGTCTGCCCTGCGGGTTGGGCAGTTCGACGCGCACTTGCACGGTACGGGTCTGCGGATCGAGTACCGGGGCGATGAAGCCGACCTTGCCGGAATAGGTCTCGCCGGGGTAGGCATCCAGCGTCACCCGCGCCGACTGGCCGACGCGCAGCACGCCCTGGTCCTGCTCGGCCACCTGGGCCTGCACCCAGACACGCGACAGGTCGGCGATGCGGAACAGCACGTCGCCGGGGGCGAAGCGCGCACCCTGCACGGCGGCCTTTTCCAGCACCACGCCGTCGGCGGGCGCACGCAGTTGCAAGGTAGCCATGCCGTGCGCCAGATGCGCCAGGTCTTCATCGCCGAGCTCCCAGTTGCGCAGGCGCTGGCGCGTGCTCTGCGCCAGCTCGGTCAGGCCGGATGCCTGCGCCAGCTGGTATTCGCGCAGCGCGCTCTCCAGTTCCGGGCTGTACACCTCCAGCAGCGGCTGACCACGCCGCACCGGCTGCCCGGTGGCGCTGGCATGCAACTGGCGCACCCAGCCGCCGAAGCGCGGGGCGACCAGTCGCTGACTGCGCTCGTCCGGCTGGATCACCGCCGTGCTGCGCAGACTGCCGGACAGGGCGCGCCGCGCGACAGCTTCGGTCACCACGCCCAGCTTCTGCACCTGGGCCGGACTCAGCACCACCGTGCCGGGCGTTACCGCCTCGTCGGCGTACACCGGCACGTAATCCATGCCCATGCTGTCCACCTTGGGCACCGGCGAGGTGTCGGGCAAACCCATGGGATTGCGGTAATAGAGCACCTTGCGCACAGCGGGAGGCGCGCTGCTGGCGGCGACTTGAGGCTCAGCGTGTTGCTTGCCCCAGTGATACCCGGCTGCGCCAGTGAGGGCGGCGACAGCCAGTAGCAGGATCAGGTTGGCGGGTTTCATGGTTCTCCTCCGATCAGTCGTTCGATCTCGGCCAGATGCAGTTGTTGAGCGACTTCGGCATCGAGCTCGTCCAGCCGTGCCTTTTGCAGCTGGCGGCGCGCATCCAGCAGGGTGGTGAAATCCACCGCCCCGCTGCGGTTGCCGGCCAGTGCGCCGTTGAACGCCAGTTCGGCCAACGGCAGCACCCGTTCACGGGTGAGCTGCTGACGGGCGCGGGCGGCTTCCAGCGCGGCAAGGTGTTCGCGCAACTCGCCCAGCAGCCGGGTCTCGGCGGCCTGCTGGCGCGCGCGGCTGGCTGCCAGCATCTCGTCCGCCTCGTGCTGGTGGGCATGGTGGCTGGCGCGCTGCAGCGGCAGGGTGAACTCCAGCATCGCATCCCAGCTGTTGAAGCGGCTGCCGCGTTGCACCGGCGCGATGCCGAGGATGAAGTCCGGATTGAGGTTGCGTTGCGCCAGCTCGGCGTTGCCGCGCGCCAGTTCGGTCTGCGCCGCCTGTCCGGCCAGTTGCGGACTGCTCGCGCGCAGCCGCAGCCCCAGCGCAGCCTCGTCCAGACGGATGGCCGCAGGCACGGCGGGCAAGGCTTGCGGGGCTTCCAGCGCAGCTTGGGCGGGACGGTTCAGCAAGGCGTTGAGGCGCGCCTGCATCTGGGCGAAGTCGCCTTCCTGTTGCAGCCGCTCACTCTGCTGGGCGGCCTGCTCCAGCTGGGCGCGGACCAGCTCCTGCTGGCTCGCCGCGCCCGTCTCGTAACGGGTCTGCGCCAGCCGGGCGGCGCTGGCGGTGAAGGCGGACAACGCCTCGTTCAAGGCCAGCGCGCGGTGCGATTGGTAATAGCGCGCGAACTCCAGCCGCAAGCGGGCGCGCAGTTCGGCACCAACTACGCGCTGTTGCGCCTCGGCCAGCGCCGCCCCCGCCTGTGCCACCTGCCGCTGCGCAGCGCGCTTGCCCCAACCGGGCACCGGCTGCAACACGGTGTACTTGGTCGCGTCCGCGCCTGCCGGGTCGAACGGCACAGCGCTGCGGTTGACCCCGGCCCATTCGATACGCAGGCTGGGATCAGGCAGCGCCCCTGCCGCTTGCGCCTGCTGTGCCGCGCCCGCCGCTTCGTAACGCACGGCGGCCAGCTCTGCGCTGTCCTGTTCCAGCCAGTTGATCAGGCCGGGCAGGTTCGCGCCCGGCACGGCCTCGGCCCAGCCGGTCACAGGCGCCAGCAACAGCGCCGATAAAAACAAGGTGATTCGTCTTCCCATGATGTGTCTCCCAGTGATGCCACGCCTTGCGGCGACAGAAGATAGGCGCACGAGCCCGCCACAGCGGGGCCGTTACGCGCGGGGAAAGACTAATTCAGCAGGGAACAGAAGCGGATGGAGAGCGGCGGCCCGGTATCGGGCGGAGTCAGTTGCGCCAGGTTGGCGCGAGTCGGCGGCGTGACAGCCTCCGGTGCGGCGGGCACGGCGAGCACGACCGCTACGGGCAGCGCGAACACCGGCACGACATGATCCGCACTCACCTGGTCGGCCTGGGTGTTCTGTGCCAGGCAGGCGTTGGCATTGGCCGGGGTGGCTTGTTCCTCGTGGCAATGGCCGGACATCGCGTCCATCACCCCGTCATCCGCCGCCTGGGCGGACATGGTGTAGGCATGGGTCGCCCCGGTCGCCAGCACACAGGCATTGGCCGCCACCACACCCTGCGCAAACAGCATCACGCCCAGCATCAGCCGGGTCAGCCATTTCACGGTGTGTCGGGTCAGAGTCATGGTGCCGAGTTCGGATCATTGCCTGTTGGATGGCGACGACTGTAACCGATTCACCCGGATTTTGAAAGTTGTTGCCCGGAAGTATTGCCTAGCCCCGCCTCGTTGCAGGATACTGCGCGCCATACTCAGCTCAGGGTCTTGTCATGCCACAGCATCTGCCTCCGCACTCCGGTTTCGTCACCTGGTTCCGCTCCGTCGCCCCTTACGTCAACGCCTTTCGCGGCAAGACCTTCGTGGTAGCGTTCGGCGGCGAGGTGGTGGCCGACGGCAAGTTCGTCGAACTGACGCATGACTTCAACCTGCTGGCAGCGCTGGGCATCCGGCTGGTGCTGGTGCATGGCGCGCGGCCACAGATCGAGCAACACCTGTCGAACAACGACATCGCCGACCATTACCACAACGGCATCCGCCACACCGACGCCGCCACCATGCAGTGCGTGAAGGAGGCGATGGGGCGGGTGCGTTTCGAGATCGAGGCGCTGCTGTCCATGGGGCTGGCGAACTCGCCGATGGCCAACGCCGACATCCGCGTGGCGGGCGGCAACTTCATCACGGCACAGCCGATGGGCGTGATCAACGGCGTGGACCTGCAACATACCGGGCGGGTACGCAAGGTGGATTGCGCCGCCATCCGCGACCGGCTCAATTTCGGCGAGGTGGTGCTGCTGTCGCCGCTCGGTTACTCGCCCACCGGCGAGGTGTTCAACCTCACGCTGGAAGACGTGGCCGCCAGCGTCGCCATCGAGCTGGATGCCGAGAAGCTGGTGTTCCTGATGGACACCGACGGCGTGACCGACGCATCGGGCGAACTGCTGCGCGAACTGACCATGGGCCAGGCCAGCGCCGTACTGGCTTCCGGCCAGGCGCTGAACGACGATGCGGCGCTGTTCCTGCCCTGCGCCGTGCGCGCCTGCGAAGCCGGGGTAGCGCGTACCCACCTCATCAGCCGCCACACCGACGGCGCGCTGTTGCAGGAACTGTTCACCGACGAAGGCATAGGCACGATGGTGGTGGAGACCACGCTCAACACCCTGCGCGATGCCACCATCGAAGACGTGGGCGGCATCCTGCAACTGCTGCAACCGCTGGAGGAAGACGGCATCCTGGTGCGCCGTTCGCGCGAACTGCTGGAGCGCGAGATCGAGAATTTCGTGGTGCTGGAGCACGACCACCGCATCATCGGCTGTGCCGCGCTCTACCCGTTCACCGACGAGGCGGCGGGCGAGCTGGCCTGCATGGCGGTACAGAAAGGCAGCCGCCGCCACGGCTATGGCGATGCGTTGCTCAAACACATCACCGCCGAGGCATTGGCGATGGGGCTGAAGCGGCTGGTGGTGCTGACCACGCGCACCGCGCACTGGTTCATCGAACGCGGTTTCAAGGAGGCGGACGTGTCGGAACTGCCAGCGCGCAAAAAAGAGCTGTACAACTACCAGCGCCGCTCCAAGGTGTTCGTCAAGAATATCCGGTAGAATCCGCCGACCTGAATCAACGAATCAATTGGAGAGCAAGATGGCAAGAATGGTGAACTGCGTGAAACTGGGACGTGAGGCGGAGGGGCTGGAGCGCCCGATGTACCCCGGCCCGCTCGGTCAGCGCATCTTCGACAACGTATCCAAGGAAGCCTGGCAGGGCTGGATCAAGTTCCAGACCATGCTGGTGAACGAGAACCGCCTCAACCTGGCCGATGCCAATGCCCGCAAGTATCTGGCGCAGCAGATGGAAAGCTACTTCTTCGGCGCAGGCACCCAGATGCCCGAAGGCTACACCCCACCCAAGGCTTGAGCGCCTAGAGCGCCAGCACCAGCGAACCCGCCACGATCAGCGCACCGCCCACGGCGGTCTTGAGCGTGACGGCTTCGCCCAGCGCCAGCCACCCCACCAGGATCACCAGCGCCACGCTGAGTTTGTCGATGGGCGCGACCTGCGACACCGGTCCGAGTTGCAAGGCGCGAAAATAGCACAGCCATGACAGCCCGGTGGTCACGCCGGATGCGATCAGGCACGCCCAAGCCAGCCAGTTGCCGCCTTCCGGCTTCTGCCATTCGTTGCGTGCGGTCAGCAGCAACGCCGTCACCAACAGGATCACCACAGTGCGTATGAAGGTGGCGAGGTCGCTGTTGATCTGTGCCACGCCGATCTTGCCCAGTATTGCCGTCAGCGCGGCGAACACCGCCGAGGCGAGTGCCAGCAACTGCCAGGACTGGGTGAAGGCCATGGCTAGTCCGCCATTTCCTGCACCAGCACATAGGGGCTGATGACCACCGCCCAGACATGCGCATCGGCCTCATACCAGGCCAGCGCCTGCTCGTCGCTCACCCTGCCCACCTGACCGGCCAGCATCCACTGTTCGACTTGCGCCTTGTTGTCCTCGGATACCTGGAACGCCACTTCCACCAGATCGAGGCTCCGAGCGACCGCGATCGCCGCTCCGCTGGCGAAGAAGCGCTGCAACTCACGCCAGGGTATGGTCGACGTATCCAGATTCACCTTGGCGCGGTAGACATCCTTGTGTGCGCCGCTCTGTTCCTGCTCATGCATGCTCATAGTCTTCCCTATCCATCAATTCCGGGGAAGGATACCAAACCGTCGGCGGTCTTGTCCGTCCGCAAGCAAAAAAGTATTACGCATCTAAAGTTTTCTGAAGCGGTGGCGAAAGCAACTGGCACTCCGCTGTTTATGCGCACAGTATCGCCATACGTTGAAGAGGAATGGTATGAGGAACAATCAACCGGTAACTCAGCGAAACATCGACTACCCGGAGTCGGACATTTTCATCACCCGTACCGATCCCAAGGGCATCATCACCTATGCCAACGATGCTTTTGTCCAGACCAGCGGCTTTTCTCTGGATGAGCTGCTCGGACAGAACCATAACATCGTGCGTCATCCCGACATGCCGGCATGGGCCTTTTCCAGTCTTTGGGATGCCATCGCCAGCGGCCACCCATGGCAGGGCGTGGTCAAGAATCGTGCAAAGTCGGGTGACCACTATTGGGTAAAGGCCACCGTTGTTCCCATCATCGAGCATGGAACGATCGCTGGCTATCTATCACTGCGCCGCAAGCCGGAACCATCCGAGATCCAGGCGGCAGAGGCACTCTACAAGTCCAAGACCCCACCCAGGCAACAGCGGTCTTTGATGCACTGGTTCAGCAATCTTTCACTGCAAACCAAGCTGCATCTGCTCATTCAGCCGCTGTTACTGATTCTGCTCAGCCTCGCCAGTTACTACATCGCCGACCACTTGCAGGCAACGATGCTGCAAGAGACACATAAACGTGCAGATGGCATCGCCAACCAAGTGATCGATGGTGCCAACATGCTAATGATCACCGGGCAGATAAGCGCCCCGGAGAACCGGCAACTGCTGCTGAAAAAGATCTCCAGCTCGGGCCATATCATCGGACTGCGCTTGGTCCGCGCAGAGCAGGTCGCCAGACAGTTCGGCCCGGGTTTGCCCGAAGAGCAGATCGCCAGCGATCTGGAACGCAAGGTCATCGCCGACAAATCACCGCATCAGGAGCTGATCCAGCATGACGGCAAGCCGGTGTTCCGTCTGATCACCCCATACATTGCCAGTCACAACTTCCATGGTACGGACTGTCTCGGCTGCCATCAGGTCGAAGTTGGCAGCGTCAACGGTGCCTCCATCATCGACATCGACCTGAGCGAGGAATTCAGTGAGTTTCACGCGATCATCATCAAACTGGTCATTGGGCAAACGGCCTTGCAACTGGCACTATTCCTGTTCATCACCTGGCTGATCCGCCGCTTCATCACCGCTCCGGTGGCAGAGATCAAACAACATCTCGAATCACTGGTGAATGGCAACATGTCCGCCCCAGTCAATATTTCCGGGCGTGACGAGATGGGCGAGATCCTCTGCTCCACTCAATCGGCCAAGGTGCTACTGGGGGCATTGGTGGATCAGAACAGCACCATGACACGCATCATCGAGGAGCGCGCGCAACAGCTCGCCAACGCCGTGTCGATGGTGGAGAACAGTGCTTTCCAGCAAACCGAAGCCGCCAGCCACATGACCTCGGCCATCGAGCAGATGAGTCAAAACATCGAGCAGGTGGCCGAACACACCAGCGACGTACGCCAAACCTCGGAACACTCGCACGAGCTCTCGGACAATGGACGCAACATCGTTCGGCGTGTCGTGGATGACATGAACACCACCAGCACGGCGATCATCAATGCCGCGAAAACCATACATGAGCTCGGCGACAAGTCCAGCCATATCCGAAATATTGTCACCGCCATCCGGGAGATCGCCGACCAGACCAATCTACTGGCGCTGAACGCCGCCATCGAGGCGGCGCGCGCAGGCGAGCAGGGACGCGGCTTCGCCGTGGTGGCCGATGAAGTACGCAAACTGGCCGAAAAGACCGGCAATGCCACCCAGGAAATCGCCGGCATGACCAACGAGATCAACCAGAGCACGCACCATGCGGTTGAAGAAATGGGACAGCTAGTCAAAATGGTCGAGAACAGCTCGGTGCTGGCCAGTCAGGCGGATGTGGCCATCACCGGCATCAGCGACGGCACAGCGCGCGTGCTGCAGGGTGTCGCCGAGATATCCAGCTCACTCAATGAGCAGAGTCAGACCAGCCGGGGTATCGCCCATAACGTGGAGAGGGTAGCGGAGATGTCGGAAAGCACCAGTGCCGCTGTACATGAAGTTTCCGGTGTCGCGCTCAAACTGGAGCAGCTGGCGAACTCGCTGAAACAATCCATCGGGCACTTCAAGATTTAGGCGCGAGCCGGAGCGACTCAGGGGGCGCTGCTCGAATCCCGGCTCTCCAGCTCGCTCCACATCGCCTTGGCGATGGCCACCCAAGCCGATTGCCGCTTGGTCAGCGCATGGATCTTCGTCAGGTAGTTAGAGCCGTAGGCCTTGGTGTTCGCCTCGTGCATCAGCACCGCCAGGCCGAACAGCTCGATCTTGGCGCTGGCCTCACGGTCGCCATGGCTGGCGGCCTCCTTGAGCGCGGCGATGTTCTGCAACACATCATGGGCGAACATCCGTATCTGGTTCGGGTCTGCACAGTCCAGCCCCAACCCGACGCAGTGGCGCTCCATCTCCAACTCGATCTCGTGCGTGTCCTTCAATAGAAACTCGTGGCTATACATGCTGGGCTGACTCCTGCGGGCGGCACACTACGGCCTCTGCCCTGTGCCGCCGACTGACGGCGATGAGGGGCGCATACTAAACCAAGCGTGGGCGCACCGCAAAATGCCGGACTCAGAACACCACGTGGTCGGGGAAGACTTTGCCGCGTGCGGCAGCCTGCTCGTCCATGCGCAGGTAATCGTCCTTCAGGCGGATGTAGTGCTCGGCAGAATAGCGCAGGTAAGCGAGCTCTTCCTCGGTCAGCGCCCGCACCGCCTTGGCCGGACGGCCCATGTAGAGCATCCCGCTTTCCAGCACCTTGCCGGGTGTCACCATACTGCCCGCACCCACCATCACCCGGTCGGGGATCACCACGTCGTCCATGATGATGGAACCCATGCCGATCAAACACTCATTGCCGATGCGGCAACCGTGCAGGATGACGGAATGGCCGATGGTCACATAGTCGCCCACGATCAGCGGCGAGCCTTCCGGCTTCTCCGCCGTCTTGTGCGAGACATGGCCGATGGTCAAGTCCTGCACATTCGTCCCGCGCCCGATCTCGATGCGGTTCACGTCGCCGCGCAACACCGCGTTGCACCAGATGGACGCATCCGCGCCTATCTTCACCTCGCCGATGACTTGGGCGGATGGATGCAGGTAGACGTGCTCGGCGAGTGCGGGTGAGGTTTTCAAGTAAGAAGACAAGGGCATGTTAATTCCTCTAGATGGAGCGCTATACCAAGCCGTCATTCCCGCGACAGCGGGAATCCAGTGGCGCGCAAAGCGCGCCGTTATTCGATTTACTGGATTCCGGGGCTAGCCCGGAATGACAGCATCCCGCACAAACACACGCCTGCCCGCGCAACCGCTCCGGCACCTGCGCCAGCACGTCCGCCGGGATGGTCACGCGCTGGCACCAGCATTCGGCTGCGGATTCACCTTGCGCCATCGCGCATCGGTTGTCGCCGCCGCACAGCGGGCAGTCGGCGGCGCTCACGGCTGGAAGCGCTGGCCGGGCTTGGTGGTGCTGAACAATCCCGCCGGAGCCGTGCCGCGCCAGTATTGCGGCGGCGCTTCCACTTGCGCGCCCAGTGCCGCCGCCGCGCGCCAGGGCCAGCGCGGGTCGTAGAGCATGGGGCGGCCAATGGCCACCAGGTCGGCGCGGCCTTCCGCAACGATGGCTTCGGCCTGTTCCGGCTGATCTATCATGCCCACGGTGATGGTGGGCAGGCCGGTCTCGCGGCGGATGCGTTCACCGAACGGCACCTGATAGCCCGGCCGCACCGGGATGCGCTGCTGCGGGGCCAGCCCGCCGCTGGAGACGTGGATGAAATCGCAGCCGCGCGCCTTCAGCGCCTGCGCCAGCGCCACGCTCTGCTCCAGATCCCAGCCGCCCTCCACCCAGTCGGTCGCCGAGATGCGGATGCCGACCACCCTCTGCGGCACGGCGGCGCGCACTGCCGCGAACACCTCCAACGGAAAGCGCAGCCGGTTTTCCAGCGCGCCGCCGTACTCGTCCGTGCGCTGGTTGGTGATGGGCGAAAGGAACTGGTGCAGCAGATAACCGTGCGCGGCGTGTACCTCGATGGCATCGAAGCCCAGCCGCTCGGCGCGCTGCGCGGCAGAGACGAACGCCGCCCGGATGCGCGCCAGCCCGGCGGCGTCCAACGCCTGCGGCGCGCGCTCCTCCGGCTTGTAGGGAATGGCCGACGGCGCGACCGTCTGCCAGCCGAGCTGATCCTCGGCCACCTGCTTGCCGCCATCCCAAGGTACCGCGCAAGAACCCTTGCGCCCGGCGTGGCCGAGCTGGATGGCCAGCGGCATGGATGAATACCGCCGCACCGACGCCACCACCGGCCGCAACGCCGCCTCGTTCGCCTCCGACCACAGCCCGATGTCGAACGGCGAAATCCGCCCCACCGGCTCCACCGCCGTCGCCTCCACAATCAACAACCCCGCCCCCGAATGCGACAAGTTGCCGTAATGGATCACATGCCAGTCAGTGGCATTCCCCTCCTGCGCCGAGTATTGGCACATCGGCGGAATGACGAGGCGGTTGGGTAACGTTAGGTTGGAGAGAGCGTAGGGAGTAAAGAGATGGGGCATGGGGTTTCTTGAAATTCAGTTGTGGGACACAACGTAAGTTGCGCCGAATATTTATTCCTCAACTATTCGACACAATACCTTCTGTCTATTGCTCCTACGCTACATAGACTTAAGAATATCCTGTTTCTTTACTTCAAAGTCTTTTTGGCTAATTAAGCCTTCTTTATACAAAGCTTTCAACTCTTTCAAACGAGTAGCTGCGCTTTCTTTTTGTGGCAAGATCTGTTTAGGTTGGCTAGATTCTTGAATTGCTTGGTTAGGGTATTCACTGACCACATGGGGCAAGACAACTGGCGTTTGTTCTGTTATGCCATGAGAGGGCACTTTACTTTCCTCTATACCTGGAGGCGTAATTCCCTGAATACTTTCAGCAAGCAGTATGAAGGACACTTTTTGTTTCTCATATCCAGATGTAACAGTCCAACTCCTAACAAGAATCACCTCTTCACCCCCTTCAATTAAGGTCGTTAGGTAAGTAAATTTCTTTCCTGAAACTCCAGCGCCAAACTTATTTTTCCCCGTAACTTCGTAGCGCCACGCTTTTAGCCCATTTACGCTGATTTGTTCAATTTCAGAATATTGAGCCTCCGCAATCGCACTAATTGATCCCTGCCTATAGTCTTCAGCAAGTTTTTTCATGTCCGACACCGACTCTCGTCTAATTGCGCCAAAAGCCAACCCTGAGTTACTACTGGCGTTATCCGCCATCAGCATCCAACCATTTCGTTTTTGTTGCTCGGTGATAGATGTGGGCTTCCAACCTTCCGGCAAGTCTATATGCGCCTTTGACGTAAAGGCCGGGGCAGAAAAATCCAAAGATGCCCTAATTGGGTACTCAGGTTGAGCACATCGAACTGAAGTGCCCGACAGCGATTTAATTATTCCAACAGCCCCTGTAGACAACCGGATTGCATCGCCAATTTTCGCATTCGAGCCTACGCAATTCTCACCTTCCGCGCTGGTGATTGCATCGGAAATTTTGTTAGTTACGCTGCTCGGCAGAAAAAAGAAAAACCATGCGTTTGCGCTGGAAGGTATTAGCATCAGAGAAATAATAAATATTCGAATATATAGTCCCACTTACTTGCTCCACTCATTGTAAAAATTAATAACTACGTGCCCCTAACTTGGACACAAACCCCAGCAGAGTCTAACAGCCCCCTCGGACTGCCCAATATGCCTGAAGATATAGGCCGGGGGGGTGATGTACGAACCCCAGCTTCCCCATATTCAATACCCCTCATGCCGGGGTTCGCAAGCTCACCCCAGCTCGCGTAGGGCAATGGAATGGACACCTCCCCCTAAACGGCATCGAGATGTGCCAGACTGGAGATGGCAAACAACCAGTCAACAGAGGGAGGTGTGAAATGGATATTACGCGTATTGGCATAGACCTGGCAAAGAACGTATTCCAGATACACGGAGTGGATCGTGCGGGCAAGGTGATTGTCAGGAAGCAATTGCGGCGCAACCAGATGCAGGCATACTTTGGCAAACTGCCAGCGACATTGATCGGCATGGAAGCCTGTGGAAGCTCACACTACTGGGCGCGGGAGCTGGGCAAAATGGGACATGACGTGCGACTGATGTCG
>NZ_JQKP01000008.1 GCF_000746095.1 Ferriphaselus sp. R-1
CCTTACTTCGTGCGCCGCCCTTGACGTTATCGGGGAACCACTCGATTTTGCCTCCGGTGTGTTGCACGGCGTGCTCGATGATTTGGCGCTGGGTATCGGTGAGTTTGATGTCAGTCATTTTGATCTCCTTGGGTTACTTGGTTTGTTGGGATTGCTGGCCTGCGAGGTAGGCGGCTTCGAGGGCTGCCTTGATGCCCCACACCGACACGTCGTGGAAATCCAGTCGGTCGCTGTGGCGGGGTTCGAGGGGTTCTACAAAGAGGTGCTGCTTGGCGATGGTTTCGAGAATCTGGTTGAGGGCTTGGGCTTTCATGTTGTTGCTCCTTAAACGTTGTGGATTTTTGCGGCCTTGTCGAACCCGACCCAAACCCCGTTTTGGTCCAAACCGCGCGCGGCGAGTTCTTCGCGGGCCAGCCTGTTGAGATCCAACTCGCCGCGTGCTGCTGCGGCCAGTACCTTGGTCAGCGCGATCTGGATAAAACCGACTTCGTCGACCGTGAATTCGTTGGTGGTGTAGCTCATGTTTTGCTCCTGCGTTGTTGTTGATGACGGTGACATGAACGCTTCGTTTTTGAAGTAAATCAACTCGTTTCTGCAGAAAGATTCCGCATCCTTTTTAAGCCGCTATTGATTGTTTGAAATGCCTCGCAAAGCCCCCACGCCCTGCCGTCACCCCGGCTGCGCGGTGGTGCTGGCCACGCCCGGTTACTGCGATCTACACCGTGTGGCTGTACACCGTGACTACGACCGGACACGCCGACACGAACCCGAGCGCGCGTTCTACAAATCGGCAGCGTGGCAGCACACCCGTGAAGCGTTCCTCCGGGCACACCCGTTGTGCTGTGCCTGCGAGGCCAAGGGGCTGACGGTTGCAGCACGTGTCGTGGACCACATCACTCCGATCAAGTCGGGTGGCGAGCGTCTGGACTGGCGCAACCTGCAAGCACTGTGCATCCCCTGTCACAACAGTAAAACCACGGGCGAGTGGCAATCGAGGCGGCGTATGCCCCCCTAGGGGGGTGAAATCTCTACGACTCGAACACAGGGGACCGGACGCCTGCCCAAATTTTTGCGCGTGCAAAATGAAAAACTTTTTTTCCAGAAAACATGGCCGGACGTAAACCCCTTCCAACCCGCGTCAAGCAGGTCAAGGGAACCTTGCAGAAGTGCCGCACCAACACGCGCGAGCCGAAACCGACCAGCGTGTTGTGCGATCCGCCGGAATACATGAGCGAGAGCGCAAAGGAAGCGTGGCGCTATGCCGTCGAGCATTCCCCGCCGGGATTGCTGTCGGCACTCGACGGTGCAGTGCTGGAACGCTGGGCAAACTGCTGCGGCATGTACCGCGAGGCGCTGGCCAAGATCAACCAGACCGGCGTGTCCGGCATGCTGGTCAAGACACCCAGCGGCATTCTGCGGCGCTCGCCACTGATGGATGTGATCCGCGATCTGGCGCTGGAAATGAAAGGCTACGAATCCGAGATGGGATTCACGCCCGCCTCGCGTTCGCGCGTGTCGGTGCCGACCGATCCGGCCAGTAAAGATGACCCTTGGGATGAGATTGCAGGCTGATGGCTGTATCCAAATACACAACACTCGCCCGGCACTATGCCGAGGCGGTGGTGGCTGGCGACCTCCCTGCCTGCCGCTGGGTGCAACTGGCCTGCCAGCGACAACTGAATAATCTGGCCCGGTTCAAGGGTAAAAGCAGCCCGTACCAGTTCAACCCCAAGCTGCTGGACAAGAACGGTCGCCAGTTCCATCCGGCAGACAACCTGTGCGCCTTCATCGAACGGCTGCCGCACGTCAAGGGGCCGCTGGCCGGTGAGCCGATCAAGCTGGAACCGTGGCAGGCATTCATCCTGACCACGGTGTTTGGCTGGGTGAAACCGGATGGCAAACGGCGCTTTCGCCGTTCGTATATCGAGGTGCCGCGCGGCAATGCCAAATCCACGCTGTCCTCGGCAGTCGCGCTGTACATGCTGGCCGCTGACCGCGAAGGCGGTGCCGAGGTGTATTCACTGGCCACCACCCGTGATCAGGCGCGCATCGTGTTCGGCGATGCCCAGACCATGGCGCGCAAGTCAGCCGGATTCCGCAGCCGCTTTGGTGTGAACGTCGGTGCACATAACATGCATGTGCTGACCAGCGGCTCGAAGTTCGAGGCACTGTCGGCTGAAGGTTCCACCCTCGATGGTTTGAACATTCACTTCGGTTGCGTGGACGAGTTGCATGCGCACAAGACGCGCACCGTCTACGACGTGGTGGAAACCGGCACCGGCAAGCGCAACAACTCGCTGCTCTGGGTGATCACCACAGCAGGCAGCAACCGCGCAGGCATCTGTTACGAGGTGCGCACCTTCGTCACGCGCATGCTGGATGGCGTGTTCGAGGACGACAGCCAGTTCGGCATCATCTACGGGCTGGACGATGGTGACGACTGGACCAGCGACTCGGCACTGATCAAGGCCAACCCCAACTGGGGCATCTCGGTGCAGCCGGAAGTGCTGCTGCCGCTGCAGGCCAAGGCCATGCAGATGCCGAGTGCCACCAACAACTTCAAGACCAAGCATCTCAACGAATGGGTCAACGCCGACACGGCGTGGATGGACATGCGGGCATGGGATGCCTGCTCTGATGCGAGTCTCGATCTGGATGACTTTGCCGGACAGCCCTGCTGGATCGGCCTCGACCTGGCCAGCAAGACCGACATCGCGGCCATGGTGCTGGTGTTCCGGCATCCGGAAATCGCCGGTGGCTATGCTGTGTTCGGACGCTACTACCTGCCGGAAGACACAGTGAATGGGTCCAGCAACAGCCAGTACAGCGGCTGGATGCGCGCCGGTCGCCTGACGGTGACACCCGGCAACGTGATCGACTTCGGCTGGATCGAAGCCGACCTCATCGATTTTGCCAGCCGCTTCGAGATACAGGCTGTGGCGTTCGACCCGTTCCAGGCCACGCAACTATCCACGCGGATGCTGGAAGAAGGCCTGCCGATGATCGAGGTACGCCCCACGGTGCTGAATTTCTCGGAACCAATGAAAACCGTCGAGGCACTGGTGCTCCAGAAAAAGTTGATCCACGACAACGATCCGGTGCTGACCTGGATGGCCTCCAACGTAGTGGCACATCTGGATGCCAAGGACAACATCTATCCACGCAAAGAACGACCAGAGAACAAGATCGACGGGATCGTGGCACTGATCATGGCGATCTCGCGCAGCATTTTGCCGGGCGAGGCCGTGGTGCTGGATGCCGATTACGAACTGATGCTGCTATAGGGCGATACCTTGGGACTGTTTGATTTTTTCAGCCGCTTCCGGGCCTCCAGTTCCGACCGCAGCCCATGGGGTGACTTCTGGTTTGAGCCGGTGGGTATGAGGGCAGGCACCGGCATGCGGGTGTCGGCGGACTCAGCGATGCGCCTCACAGCAGTCTATGCCTGCGTGCGCACCCTGTCGGAAACCATGGCATCACTCCCCTTCGTGCTGTACCGCACGGATGCATCCGGCGGCAAGGTGCGGGTAACCAACCACTGGCTGTATCGCTTGTTTGCCCGCCGTCCAAACCGGTTTCAGAATCCGTTCGAGTGGCGCGAGATGATGCAGGGGCACTTGGCACTGCGCGGCAATGCGTATAACCGCATCGTCAGCAACGCCTCGGGCGAGATCACCGAACTGGTGCCGATCCATCCGGATCGCATCCGCATCGAGTTGTTGCCCAGTGGCGAATTCCGCTACCGGATTACCGACCGTGATGGCCGCGAAACGGTGCTGCCGCGCGGCGAGGTCTGGCATCTGCGTGGTCTTTCCTCGGATGGCCTGCTCGGCATGAGTCCGATCGAGATCGCCCGCGAAAGTGTCGGCATGGCACTGGCAGCGCAGGATTATGGGGCGCGATTTTTCGCCAACGATGCGAAACCGACTGGCGGCTGGATCGAGTTTCCCGGCTCGTTCAAGGATGCCGAAGCCAAGAAGGTGTTCCGCGAGTCGTACCAGCAGGCACAGTCAGGTGCCAATCGCGGCAAGGTGCTGGTCCTCGAAAACGGCATGAAATTCCACGAGGTCGGCGTCACCAACCGGGACGCCCAGTTCCTCGAACTGCGCAAATTCCAGATCACCGACATCGCGCGGTTGTTCCGGGTGCCGCCGCACATGATCGGCGATCTGGATCGGGCGACCTTCTCGAACATCGAGCAGCAGAGTCTGGAGTTCGTCATGCACACCATGACGCCATGGGCCGAGCGCTGGGAGGCCAGCATCGAAGCGGAACTGCTGCCGAATGACGACGGGCTGGAAGTCGAGTTCGACTTTGCCAACCTGATGCGCGGTGATGCAGCGAGCCGCGCCGGTTACTACCAGAGCGGCATCCAGAACGGCTGGCTGACACGCAACGAAGCGCGCCTCGCAGAAAACCTGAACCCGCTCGAAGGACTCGATGAGCCGCTACGTCCGCTCAACATGACCGAAGAATCGGATGCAGAGGAAGCCTGTGACGAACCGGCAGAAGAACCTCCCACTCCAGAACCGAAAGAACCCGAAGATGAAACGTGAACTCCTGATCGCCGAGTTTCTGGCGACCCCTTGGGCCATGATGCCGGAACGGCTAAATGCCGTGGCTGCCGTGCTCACCCGCTGGTCGCGCGGGGATATGGCTTCCGCCGAAACCATGCAGCAGATCGAAGCCGACAAGGCCGCCCGATCGGCTCGCCGCGAGCAACTGGCAGGCTCGTCTGGCAACGGCATCGCCGTGCTGCCGCTCTACGGTGTGGTCACCCAGCGCGGCAACCAGGTCGACGATGTGTCCGGTCCGGGCAGTGTCAGCACTCAGCGGTTTGCCTCGGCTTTGCGCGAAGCGATTGCCGATCCCGCCGTGGGCGGCATCCTGATCGACATCGACAGTCCCGGCGGCAGCGTCTATGGCGTGGCCGAACTGGCTGACGAGATCATCGCGGCTCGCTCCCAGAAACCAGTGGTTGCCATCGCCAACAGTCTCGCGGCTTCTGCCGCGTACTGGATCGGCGCATCCTGTTCGGAGATGTATGTCACGCCCGGCGGCGAAGTCGGCAGCATCGGCGTGTGGCAAGCGCACTTCGACTATTCGGAAGCGCTCGCGCGTGACGGCGTGAAGCCTACGCTGATTTCAGCAGGCAAGTACAAGGTCGAAGGCAATCCCTATGCGCCGCTGGATTCCGATGCACAGTCGTTCATGCAATCCCGTGTGGATGATTACTACGCCGCCTTCACCAAGGCCGTCGCCAAAGGTCGCAATGTACCAATCTCGCAGGTGCGCAGCGGCATGGGCGAAGGCCGTGTGCTGGGTGCCGATGCAGCACTTGCACAGAACATGGTCGATGGCGTCGCCACTTTCAGCGATGTCGTAAGAAAAATGCAGCGCGATCTGAAAGCGTCGAAACCTAAAGCCAACCGTCTGGCACTCGCCCGGCGAGAACTCGAAATCCTGTAGTCCCCCTGTCGTACCGCAACCCCAAACCGCCCTCGTGGCGGTTTTTTCATTTGGAGAACCGAAACATGAGCAAACAACTACGTGAGTTGCAGTCGAAGAAGGCGGCACTCGTCAAAGAAGCCCGTCAACTTACCGATCTGGCGGCAAGCGAATCCCGTGACATGACCGATGCCGAGGTCGCCGCCTTCGATGCCTTGCGTACCAAGATCGACGCCGCCTCCGGCGCAATCGACCGCGAAGCCGCACTGATCGCCGAGGAAGCGCGCCTGTCTGCCAGCCAGGCGCTCGGCATTGTCCTGACCGACAACCGCGCGGACGATCCCAAGCATGGCTTCAATGCCATTGGTGATTTCATGCAGGCGGTCTATCAGGCGCAACAGCCCGGCAAGGGCATTGATGATCGCCTGATGATCGGTGCTGCCGCTCCCACCAGTTTCGGCAACGAGTCCGCCGGTCAGGATGGTGGCTTCCTCGTGCCGCCCGAATTCTCGCGCGAAATCTTCCGCCTCAGTCTGGGCGAGGATTCCCTACTGCCGCTGACCGACAACGTCGAGATTACCGGCAACACCATGGCTTTCCCCAAGGACGAAACCACCCCATGGGGCACCAACGGCATCCGCGCCTACTGGCAAGGTGAAGCCGCTGCCGCCAACGCCACCAAGCCGGTGCTCGGTCTGGCCTCGCTGCGACTGAAGAAGTTGATGGCGCTGGTGCCGACCACCGACGAGCTGCTGGATGATGCCAATGCGCTGACCAGCTATCTGCCGGACAAGATCGCCACCTCGATTCGCTGGAAAACCAACGAGTCCATCCTGTTCGGCGCAGGCAACGGTATCCCGGTCGGCTGCATGACCGGCAACGCCGTGGTGACGGTCGCCAAGGAATCTGGCCAAGCCACACAAACCCTGCAACCGCAGAATCTGGCCAAGATGATTGCCCGCCTGCCGCCCGGCAGTTTTGCCAATGCGGTATGGATCATCAACAACGATGTGCTGCCTGCGCTGTTCACCCTGAGTCTGGGCAACTACCCGATCTACCTGCCGAATGGATTGACGGTGGGCGGCATTCAGGTCTCGCCCTACGGCACCCTGCTGGGCCGTCCGGTGATCGTGTCGCAGCACGCCAACACGTTCTCCAGCCAAGGCGATGTGCTGCTGGTGGATCTGTCGTACTACCAGTCCATCACCAAGGCCGGTGGCCTGCAGACCGCGACCTCGATGCATCTGTATTTCGATGCCGACCTCACCGCGTTCCGCACCACCTTCCGCATGGACGGCCAGTCCAAGATCGCCAACGCGATCGACCCGGCCAAGGGCAGCAGCAAGCTGTCGCCGTTCATCCAGCTGGCCGCACGCTAACCAACCAAGGCGGGGACAACCCCGCCTTTATTTTTTGAGGATTCCACCATGCTCCCAAACGCAAAATGCAGTGAACTCGTATCCATTCTGGCCTCGCTCGATCCGGTCAGTCAGGCGGCAGGTACTGTCGCCACCGGCTGGATTCCGGTCGGCAACTTCCATGCAATTCTGGCACTGATCGAAACCGGTGCGCTCGGTGCCAGTGCCACGCTGGACGCCAAATTCCAGCAAGCGCTCGATGCTGCAGGCACCGGCGTCAAGGATGTCACCGGTCGCGCCATCACCCAGATTACGCAAGTTGGTGGTGGCTCGGCCAAGCAGGCGCTGATCAACCTGCGCCCGGAAGATCTGGACAGCGCCAACGGCTACGGCTTCGTTCGCCTGTCGATCACGGTTGGTGTCGCCGCCAGCCTTGTGGCCGCGCAGGTGATCGGATTCAACCCGCGCTTTGCCGATGCTTCTGCCTTCAACCAAGCTGCTGTCGCGCAGATCGTTTAAGGAGTCAATCATGGCCAAACGCATTCTGCTCTCGCAGAGCTTCAACGCCGTCGATGGTGGCGGCAACAGCTATCCCAAGTACCGCGCGGGCGAGCATTACGAGCCCTCCGAGGAAACCGAACGTCTCGTGGCGGCAGGTATCGCCGAAGCAATAGAGGTGGCCGACGAAACCGCACCTGCCGCCGATCAGGTTGTGACGGATACCGCCGGCCCGCCTGCTGATGCTACGGCTGCCTGACCATGCCGCTTGTGATCGTCAACCAGCCTGCGGCTGAACCGGTCACGCTGGACGAAGCCAAGCTGCATCTGCGGGTCGATGCCGTCGAGGATGACCCCTTGATCGGCGCACTGATCTCGGCGGCACGCCTGCATGCCGAGACAGTCACGGCCCGGCAACTGATGCCCGCGCGCTGGAAACTGGTGCTGGATTGTTTTCCGGGGCCGTCGCTGATGGGTGTACCGGCAGGAGTGGGATTCTCCCTGCCGGGACACGCGATCCTGATCCACAAATCGCCGGTTCAGCAGATCGTCTCCATTCGCTACCGCGATATGAGCAGCGTCTGGCAGGAAATGCCTGCTGCAGATTATGTCGCCGACCTCAGCTCCGAGCCTGCGCGCATCACCCCGGCCTTCGGCAAGGTCTGGCCGCCGGTGTTGCCGCAGATCGGCAGTGTGGAGGTGCTGTTCGATGCGGGCTATGCCAGCGCCGACCAGGTGCCCTCCGGCATCAAGCGCTGGATGCTGATGCGCGTCGGTTCCCTGTATCAGCACCGCGAAGAGTTCAGCGTGTTGCCTGCCGGACGCATCGACCCGCTGCCGTTCGTCGATGGGCTGCTTGATCCGTACCGGGTCGTCACGATTTAGGAATTTCCCATGACCACCCGTGTATCGGCAGGCCGCCTCGACCGTCGCATCACCCTGCAGCAAAAGACTGCTGCACGCGGTGCGCTCGGCGGACATCACGAGGTGTGGAGCAATCTGGCCACGGTCTGGGCCGAGGTGCGCGATCTGTCCGGTCGCGAAATCTTCAATGCCAAGGCGGTCGGCAGTGCCGCCACTCGCGTCGTGACCATCCGTTATCGGGCTGACATCAAAGCCGACCATCGCGTGTTGCTCGGCAACGGCATCAAGCTGCGCATCGAGTGGCTGCGCCGTATCGAACGCCACGAAACCCTTGAACTGTATTGTCTGGAAATCGATGAGTGACATCCCGATCAAGGGGCTGGATGCATTGCAGAAGCTGCTCGACGAGTTGCCCGCACGCATCGAGGCCAACGTGGTCCGGGGCGGCGTGCGCGCCGGTGCCCGCGTGATCGCCAACGAGGCCAAGCGTCTCTGCCCCGTGGGCGGCGTGTCCGGCAGTCTCCGCCGTGGAGAACAGCCCGGCGCACTGCGCGACTCGATCCGGGTGTCGGCCAAGTCCTCGAAGGGCCGCGTCACGGCCACCATCAAGGCAGGCGGCAAAAACGAGGTGTTCTATGCCGGGATGGTGGAGTTCGGCACTGCGCGCCACCTGATCAAGCCGAAAAATCGCAAGAGCCTGTCGGTGGGCGGCGATCCACGCGAGGCCGTCCAGCACCCCGGTGCGAAGAAGAAACCCTTCATGCGGCCAGCCTTGGATGCCAAGGCGCAGGATGCCGTGGAAACCATGGCTGACTATGCACGCAACCGGCTGCCAGATGAGATCGCCAAGCTCAAATGAAAGCGGAAACCGTCATTAAGACCTTGCTGGAGGCATCGGCTGAACTGGTCGCACTCACCGGCACGCGCATCTATCTGGATGCCAGACCGGAGGCCGATCCGCTGCCTGCTGTGGTGTTTGAACTGATCAGCAACCGGCATGACCAGCCTGCCTTTCCGGGCATGGGCAGCGAACTTTCTACCGCGCGCATCCAGGTCAATTGTCTGGCGCGCACGGCGGAAGAAGCTGTCGCGTTGCGGGATGCCGTGCGCGCCGCCTGTCATGTGCAGTCCGGCGTGATCGGCGGCGTGTCGGTCATGGCGAATCTGGCCGACATCTCAGGCCCTGACAGCTACGACCCGCTGGTCGACATTTACACCAAACCCATCGATTTCATTTTGCGCTACCTGCGCTAACCGGAGTAACCCCATGGCCAAAACTGCCCCTGCCGCAGCGCCTGCGGCACCGATCGACTCGTCCGCAGAAATTGAAATCTGGTTTGCCGACTTGCTGGCAAGCCTGCCGCTGCTGCGCGAAACCGAGAACTACAACCGGCTGCGGGAAGCCTGCGACGACCTCAAGTCGCGCCTGCAACCCGCAACTACTACCCCCATCGTTTAACTGAGGAGACATCATGAGTCTGACCTTCGGCAGCGGATTCCTGTACGGGATCAACACCAATGCCAACTCCACGCCGATCAAGCTCGGCAAATTGCAGGACGTATCGTTCGACTTCTCCTTCACGCTGAAGGAACTGCGCGGGCAGAACCAGTTTCCGCTGGATGTGCGGCGCGGCTCGGGCAAGCTGACCGGCAAGGCGAAGTTCGCCGAGCTTTCCGGGCGCGCGTTGAATGACCTATTTTTTAGTGGCACGTCGGCCACCGGCCTGCTCCTGTCGGCAGTCAACGAAGTCGGCACGGTCACCACGGCTACCGTCACGGTTGCCAATGCCGCCAACTTCGACACCGATCTGGGCGTGGTGTATGCCGCAACCGGCTTGCCGCTCACCAAGGTAGCGAGCGCCCCCGCTGCCGGTCAGTACAGCGTATCGGGTACCGGCGTGTACACCTTCAACACCGCCGACAACACCAAGCAGGTGCTGATCGACTATCTGTACAACGCCACCACCGGCGGCAGCAAGATCACGCTGGGCAATGCGCTGATGGGCAACACCCCGACCTTCATGGGCGTGTTCACCGCCCAGGTCGGCGGCAAGACCAATACCCTGAAACTCAACGCCTGCACCTCGTCGAAACTGGCGCTGGCAACCAAGCTGGAGGACTACACCATCCCGGAACTGGATTTCACGGCGATGGCGGATACCACCGGCTCCCTTGGCATCTTCTCTGTGGCGGATTAATCATGATCAACGGAAAAACCATCACCCTGTCCGGACGCGAGTTCGTCGCTCCTCCCGTCAACTGGGCCACCTTCAAGCAATTCAAGGTGGAGTTCGCACAAATTCAGCAAGGTACATGGACGCCCGACTTCGATGTCATGGGCTCCATCATCCTGCAGGCATTGCAGCGCAACTATCCGGAACTGACCGAGGCGGAACTTGGCAAACTGCTCGACATCGCCAACATCGGTATCGCCTTCTCGGCGGTCATGAATGCCAGCGGCTTCGAGGATCGTGCACCGGGGGAAGCTCCGGCGGCAGTGAGCCCATCGACTGGGACGAACTGACCGCCCATATCGCCATGTGCACCGGCTGGTCGTGGGACACCATCGACCGGGAAATGGACCTGATCCGGTTTGCCGCGATGAGCCGCTACTGGGACAGGCATCCGCCGCTGCACCTCATGGTGCAGAGCTATCTGGGCATCAAACCGGTCATTCGTAACACCACCCAAGCCAAGCCGGAAGCGGCCAACACCGACGACGACCTGCAGGAATTCGTGCAACTCTTCACCGCCGCTGGCGGCACCCTCAGCTAGAGAACTCTCATGTCCACCACCATCGGCACACTCGAAATCGAGATGGCGGCGAATATCGCCCGTCTGTCTGCCGATCTGGGTGCCGCGCGCGCCGAGGTCAACAAGACGATGGGTGACATCCAGCGTTCGGTGGCCAGCATGCAGGAAGGCATCCAGTCCGGCATGGGCGGTGTCACGGCGGCGTTCGGCAAGGTGAATGTGGCGATTGCCGCCGTCACGACTGCACTCGCCGGAGGCGCTGCCTTCAAGAGTGCGGTCGAGGAAACAGTCAACATGACCAAGGAAGCCAATGCGCTGGGCAAGTCCCTCGGCATTTCTGCGACCGAGGCATCCGTGCTGAATGTGGCGCTGGGCGACATCTACCAGTCGTCGGACACCATGCTGGCCGCCAACAAGGCGCTGACCAAGCAGTTGATCGGCAACGAGGGCGCGTTCAAGGAGTTGGGTGTCGCCACCCGCGACCAGAACGGCCACTACCGCAACAGCCTGGACATCATGCTGGAGGTCAACCAGCGCCTGCTCGGATTCCGCGAAGGTACTGACCGCAATATCGAAGGCATGAAGGTGTACGGCAAAGCCTGGGGCGAAGTGTCCGGCATCCTGAAGCTCAACACCGACTTGATGGAAGCCTCCCGCGCCAAGGCGCGCGAGCTGGGCCTGATGGTCGGCGCAGAAAACGTCGAAGCCACCGCCCGCTACCGCGCCGCGATGAACGACGTCGGTGATGTGGTATCCGCCGTGCGCAAGACGATCGGGGATGCCATGCTGCCCAAGCTGACCGAGATGGCGAACTGGTTTGCCAATGTCGGGCCGCAGGCGGTAGAAGTCATGCGCACCGTGATGCAAAGCTGGCTCAGCCTATCGGCCAGCATCGGCGATGCGGTCAAGGCGGCTTGGACTGCGGTGTCCGATGTGTTCTCTGTCGTGGTCGATGCCGTCAAAGGCGCACTGGGCGATGGCAGTCCCTCGATTTCCGGCATGCAGTTGTTCAAGAACATGTGCGCGGTCGTCGAGATCGCCGTCATCACCCTGCGCACCGGATTCGAGGAATCGTTCGCTGCCATCGCCTTGGCTGTTGAACTGGTAGTGATCGGCATCAAGCAATTCGCCCAGATTGCGTCGGCGGCCTTCCGACTGGATTGGGAAGGCGTCAAACAGGCATGGTTTGATGGCTCGACCGCTGCCGCCGAAGCCGTCGAGCGCAATATGAAGCGCATGACCGATGCGGCCCAAAAAGCCCGGCAGGACATCGACAACGCGGTCACCCGCGCCTATGCCGATCCCAAACCGGTCACGCCCACCGAAGCGAAGACTGGCGGCAATACGTCCAGCGGCAAATCCGAGTCCGGCCAGAAGCCCAAGTCGCACGTTGCCGAGTATGAAGCGCAACTGATGGAACTCAAGCAGGCACGCGACCGCGAGAACGAGGTCAATCACACCTTTTTCGAGTTCTCCAAAACCGAAGAGCGCGCCTACTGGCAGGCCATTCTGCAAACCCGCAACCTCTCCAAAGAGGAACGCATCGCGGTCGAGCGCAAGATGCTGGATGCCTCGCTGGCTGTAAGGAAGGAAGAAGCACAAAGCCAGCAGGAAGAAATGAAGCGACAGATCGAGGCCACCCGCGCCGGTTCCATCGAGCGGATTCAGGTTGCCATGCAAGCCACGACCCGCATCGGCGAGCAGTACGGGCTGGAGAGCCGCGAGTATCGCAAGGCGGTGGACGAGGTGCGTCGTGCCGCGCTCGAGCGTGCCAAGGAAGAAGAACGTCTCACCCAGATGCGCGCGGATTCGGCACGCAATGCGAATCTGCATCTGCTGTCCATGGAGCGCGAGCGTCTGAATCTGTCGAAGCAACTGGGCGACATCTCGGCGATCGAGGAGATCAACGCCCTGCGCGATCTGGAGAATCGCAAATACCAGATCGAACTCAAAGCTGCCGAAGACCGTGCCGCACTGGTGGAAGCAGAACCCATCGCCTATCAGCAGGCCATGGACCGCATCGCCCAGATCAAACAGCAACACGATCTGGAAATGCAGCGCTCGACGACCGCTCTGGCGCAGGCGCAACGGAATGAAGCGTTGCAGATGTTCCAGCCCTTCACCAATGCCTTCGAAAAAAGCGTCACCGCGATGATTCAGGGCACGCTCACCTTCAACCAGGCCATGCGCAACATGGCGCAGTCGATCGTGATGGAGTTCGTGAATATGGGCGTGAAGATGGTCGCACAGTGGCTGGCCAACGAGGCCGCCAAAACGCTCGCGACCACCACCGGTACCTCCATGCGCACCACGCTGGAAACCTCGGCGGCCACGGCCACCAAGTCGATCGCGGTGAGTACGGCCAACGTCGAGGTAGGTGCCAAGGCAGCCAGTGCTGCAGCGGGTGCCGCCTCGTCGCAGGCCTCGATTCCGTTCGCAGGTTGGGCGATGGCCGCTGCCGCCTTTGCGGCGGTGATGGCGATGGTGCTGGGAGCCAAGAATACGATCGCGTCCGCTGCCGGTGGCTTCGACATTCCGGCAGGACTCAACCCGATGACGCAGTTGCACGAGCGCGAGATGGTGCTGCCTGCTGAGCATGCCGACACCATTCGTGGCTTGTCGGCGAACGGTGGCCAGCAGCCGATCAACATCCAACTCTCGACCTTCGACACGCAGGGCGTGAAGCGCTTCCTGATGGACAACGGCAGCGTGATTGCCGATTCCCTGCGCGCGCAGGCCAGAAACTTCAAAACGATCTGACCGACCATGAGCAATATGGTATTTCCAACCCTGCCGGGGCTGGCGTGGAATGTTGCGCGCTCGCCCCAGTGGGCCACCCGTATCCAGAAAGCGGTATCGGGCAAGGAGTTCAGATCGGCATGGATGTCGGCTCCGCTCTACACCTTCCGCCTGCAGTATGAGGTATTGCGCGAAGCCACGGCCTATCAGGAATTGCAGCAACTGGTCGCGTTCTACAACAACGTGCGCGGCTCGTTCGACTCGTTCCTGTACCGCGATCCGAACGACAACAGTGTCACCGCGCACAGCTTTGGCACGGGCAATGGCGTGCAGACCGCATTCCAGTTGGTCCGCAGCTACGGCGGCAATCTGGAAGCCGTGGGCCAATTGAACGGCGCACCCTCGATCTATATCAATGGCGTGCTACAGGCGACCGGCTACACCATCAGTGCCACAGGACTGGTGACGTTCAGCGTCGCACCCATCAATGCTGCCGCCCTGACCTGGACCGGCAACTATTACTACCGCTGCCGCTTCCTGCAGGACACGATGGAATTGAACGAGTTCATGAACTCCCTATGGGAAGCCAAGAAAGTCGAGTTCATCGGCTCCCTCACCCCCAATCGCATCTGATATGAAAACCGCCACACCCGCACTGCTCGCCATGCTCAATGGCGCAGGCAATGCGTATGTCATGGCCGACCTGTACACGCTGACGCTGATCGGTGGCCAGGTGCTGCGCTACACGGACTTCGATCTGGACCTGACCGCAGGCGGCAACGTCTATGCCAGCGCCTCGCTCAAGTTCAAGCGCAGCCGGGTGCGCTGGATCGCAGGGCTGGAGGTCGACACACTGGATATTTCCATCTTTGCCTCGACCGCCGATCTCCTGAACGGTCTGCCGTTTTTAGCTCAGGTCGAGCGCGGTGTGCTGGATGGTGCCTCGCTGAAACTCGAACGTGGCTGGATGAACCTCGGCAGCACCGTTGCCGAAACGCTCACGCTGTTCAATGGCCGGGTGGCGGAAGTCCAGGTCAGCCGCACCGAAGCGCGCATCAAGATCAAGTCCGATCTGGAACTACTCAACGTCAGGATGCCGCGCAACCTGTACACGCCAGGCTGTCTGTACACCCTGTACGACACTGGCTGCGGCATCAGCCGCGCTGCCTATGCCGTCAACGGCTCGGTAACCGGGGGAGCCAATCGGACCTGGTTCCCGTCAGCGCTGATGCACGCGGCCAACTGGTTCGATCTGGGGACAGTGACGTTCACCTCGGGTGCCAACAACGGCATCACGCGCACGGTGCGGGATTTTACGTCAGGGGCATTTTTGTTCTCCCAACCGTGGCCGAACGTCCCCGCTAACGGCGACACCTTCACCGCATGGCCCGGCTGTGACAAGTCACAAGCCACCTGCACCGGCAAGTTCGCCAACAAGACACGCTTCCGGGGGTTTCCATACATCCCCGTTCCCGAGACATCGATGTGATGAGCATGACTGACGCACAGCGCGCCCGCGTGATCGAGGCAGCACAGGGCTGGCTCAACACGCCCTATCACCACAGGGCGCGCGTCAAAGGGGCCGGTGTCGACTGTGCACAGTTGCTGATCGGGGTGTATGCCGAGGCGGGCCTGATCGACCCGTTCGATACCGGCGACTACCCGATGGACTGGATGCTGCACCGGGAGGAAGAACGCTTCCTGCTCTGGCTGGAGCACTACTGCGCTGTCGTGGCGTCTCCCTTGCCCGGCGACATCGCGATCTGGCGGTATGGGCGGACGTTCTCCCACGGGGCAATCGTGACCGACTGGCCCGCCATCATCCATGCGTGGCGTCCGGCAGGCCGCGTCGTAATCGGCAGCGCGGATGAGGAAGAACTGGCCGGTCGGCCAGTCAGGCTTTATCGAATCAAGGAATAAACATGGGCGGATTATTTGGCGGTGGCGGACAGAACATTGCCACCAGCGAAACACGCCTCGGTGCAATCCGCTTCCAGACCTCGGCCTTCGGCTATCCCATCCCCATCCTCTATGGTCAGAACCGCATCTCCGGCAACCTGATCTGGTACGGTAATTTCACGCCGATCGCGCACACCACCACGCAAAGCGCCGGTGGCAAGGGCGGCGGTGGCGGTACCAGCAGCAACACGACCTATACCTACACCACGGGACTGATGATCGGCCTGTGCGAAGGTCAGGTCGCAGGCATCCAGCGTATCTGGCAGGGCAAGAACGTGATGACCCTGGCGCAGGCGCGTCTGACGCAATACGTCGGTGCACCGGGTCAGGCGGCATGGGGATTCCTGACCACCAGCTTTGCCGGGCAGGATTTGAATTACCCCAACCTGGCCTATGTCTGCTCCAGCAACTTCGATCTCGGCAACAGCGCCAATCTGCCCAACCTGTCCTACGAAATGGCGGGCAAGCTGCGTTATTCCGCTGCCATCGTCGATGCCAATCCGGCCAGTTTCATTGCGGATTTCCTGACCAACGACAGCTACGGTGCGCTGTTTCCGGCGGGGAAGCTCGGCAGCATGTCGCAGTTCTCCAACTACTGCGTGGCCAACGGCATCTTCCTGTCGCCAGTGGTCGATGCACAGAAATCCGCCGCCGAATGGATCACGCAGTGGCTCAAGGCCTGCAACTCGACGGTGATCTTCTCCGACGGCGTGCTGAAATTCATCCCCTATGGCGACGAGGTGGTGACCGGCAATGGCGTGACCTTCACGCCCAGCCTCACTCCGCTCTACGACCTGACGGACGACGACTTCATCGGCGACACCGGTTCCGATCCGGTGATCGTTACGCGCACGCCGCAATCGGATGCGTTCAACCGGATGCAGGTGGAGTTTTCCAGCCGGGCCAACAACTACAACCCGGAGATCGCGGAGGCCAAGGATCAGGCCAACATCGAAGCCTACGGCCTGCGTCCGAACAATCCGGTCAAGATACCGGAGATCTGCACGCTCGCCGTGGCACGGCATGTCGCGCAGTTGATGCTGCAGCGCGGGCTGTATGTCCGCAACCATTACGAGTTCCGCCTGCCGTGGAAATACGCGCTGCTGGAACCGATGGACATCGTGACCCTGACCGACAGCGCGCTGGGACTCGACCGCGAGCCAGTGCGCATCGTCAGCATCGAGGAAGATGCCGAAGGCTTGCTGTCCGTCATCGCCGAGGAACTGCCGATCGGTGTGGCGGGTGCAGCCAAATACGTCACGCAGGGTGGCACCGGATTCCAGATCGACTACAACGCAGCGCCGGGCAACGCCAATGCGCCGGTGATCTTCGAAGCGCCCGACCTGCTCACCGCTGGCAGCGGTCTGGAAATCTGGATCGCCACCTCGGGTGGTGCCAACTGGGGTGGCTATGAGGTGTGGGTGTCGCGCGACAATGCCACCTACCAGCGCGTGGGCGAGATGCATGGCAAAGCACGCCACGGCGTGTTGACTGCGGCCATGGCCACCGGCGGTGATCCCGATACGCTGCACAGTCTGGCGGTGGATATTTCCATTTCCGGCGGGCAATTGACCGGCGGCACGCAGGCCAATGCCGATGCGCTCAACACGCTCTGCTACGTCGATGGCGAATTGCTGGCGTTCCAGTCGGCCACGCTGACCGGGGTGGGTAAATACACCCTCGGCACCTATCTGCGGCGCGGGGCGTATGGCACGACCATCGGTGCGCACAACAAGGGCAGTCTGTTTGCGCGACTGGACAAGGCAGTCTTCAAGTATCCGTTCACTGCCGACATGATTGGCACGCCGGTCTACCTCAAGCTGTTGTCGTTCAACCTCTATGGGGGAGCCAAGCAGACGCTGGATACAGTGCAGCCGATCACCTGGAACGTGACCGGTGCAGCGTTGAAGTCGCCGCTACCGAACGTGACGGGATTGTCCAATGCCTATCGCAACGGACAAACCTTGCTGTCGTGGCAACTGGTGACAGATTTCCGGACGGTGGATTACGAGATTCGCCGTGGCACGAACTGGCAGACCGCCATCGTGCTGGGACGCACGCCACTGACCGAATTCGTCATCGCGCAAAACGGTACCTATTGGGTTGCGGCGCACTACAGCAATGCACAAGGGGTGACGGCCTATTCGGCCACCCCGGTGGACATCACCATCGGCGGTGCGATCCTGCCCGCGAATGTGGTGGCCAGTTGGAATGAGGCAGCGACCGGCTGGGCTGGCACCTGCACCACGCCAGCCTTCCGCGACCCGGTCGAGCAAGCCGTCAAACTGGGTGGATCGGCGCTGTTCTCGGCCATTCCGCTGATCTCTGCTGCCAACACGGTCGAGTATTACGGCGGGATTGCTACGGGCGGTTATTACCAGATCCCGGTATCGCACGAGATCGACATCGGTACGGCACAAGCCTGCAACGTATCCGTTGGTGTGCAAGCCGCATCCGATACGCCGTTTGCGCTGGTGTCGACGATCCCGGTGTTCTCGGCGCAGGCGAGCGTGCAGGGTAATTTCTCGGGCAAGTCGAGCCTGGCGATCGAGATCGATACCGCCCAGAACAACCTCGTTTGGCAAGGCTGGCGACCGTTCGTGCCGGGGCAATACATCGCCAGGCGTTTCCGCTTCAGGGTCAAGCTGATCTCGGCTGATCCGACGGTATCCACCATCCTGACTGGCATGACCTTCTCGGTCGATATGCCCGACCGGGTGGATACCGGCACGGCGCTTGCCGTCCCCGCTGCGGGCAAGGCGGTCGTATTCGCCACACCGTTCCAGATCGTTCCCAACGTGCAGATCACCATCCTCAACCCCGTGGCTGGAGACGTCATCGCGTTCCCGGCTCAACCCACGACGACTGGCTTCACGGTGCAGATCACCAATGCCGGTGTCGGTGTGGCTCGCAACATCAACTGGCTCGCCAAGGGCTATTAGGAGTTCCCATGTCTCAAAACTCTCTCGTCATTGCCGACGGCACGGGCGCGCAGGTGCTCGCCTCCGTCAACAACGCGCTGGATACGCTCAAGACCTGTTTCTCCGGAGCCACACCGCCCGGCACACCCAGTCCCTACCAGTTCTGGGCGGATACCTTGACCGGGCTGCTCAAAATGCGCGATGCCGCCAATACCGTCTGGGTACCGATCGCAGCCATGAGCGGCATCGGCGGCAATGTGGTCAAGACGCTCACCGGTGGCACCTACACGCTGACCGAGGCCGAAGGTGAAGCGGCGAGCTTCGAGGTGAACGGCACACTGACGGCTAACCAGATATTGGTGGTGCCGAACAACATGCCCCCATTCGCCGTGGAAAACCTCACCTCCGGGGCATTCACCCTGACCGTCAAAACCGCACTCGGCACCGGCCAGACGATCTCGCAGGGTGAGATTTCGATGCTCTACTGCAACGGAACGAACTGCGAGTTCATCTCGGACACGCAGGGCACCTCGCCCAAGCGCGGCACGTATGCGGCGTACCGGTCAGGTGCGGTGCAGACCATGACGGCAGCGGCATGGAGCCAGATCATCCTCAACACCGCGCTGGTGAACACCAATGGCAGCGCCTTCATCTCGCACAACGCGGCGACTGGCCTCTTCACTGTCCTGCAAAGCGGTCAATACGAAATCTCTGCCGTACTGACGGCAATCAATCCGACTGCGGCCTACAACGCCTTCAATGTGGCACTAGCACTCAACGGCGCGGTCGCGCACTACTTTGGCTGCGGCTACTCATGGGCTGCGGCAGCTGGTCTCAAGATCAGCGTATCGGGCCAGACGACACGCTATCTCGCGGCGGGCACGACGGTGGCGCTATGGGGAAACCCGAACGTGGCGATGAACGCAGATTTCTGGGGTGATAGCTGGGGCGTTGGCGGCTGCCAGCTTGAGATGGTCTACATGGGTTAAGGAGCAAAACATGGCAAACATCAACGCACACGGGATGGCGCGAGCCTTCCCGCAATACAAGCTGGATGTCGATTACCACCTGGTGGATTTCCATGATGGGAACGGCGTGCAACTGGTCTGGCTGCATGAGCACGATCCGACTCCCGATCTTAACTCCATCGAAGCCGAAACTGCCGTCTGGCAAGCCGAGCAGGATGCCATCGCCTATCGGGACAAGCGCGTCGCCGAGTATCCGCCGATGCAGGACTACATCGATGCGCAGGTGAAAAAGGCATCCAGCGATCCCGTCGTCCGCGAAGCTGGGCTGGCACAGGAAGCAGCGTACATCTCGGCATGCGCCGCCATCAAAACCAAATATCCGAAGGGAGAAAGCAAATGAATCCGAACACCACTGGTGAACGCGAGCACTGGCATGTCGGCAAGGAAATCCCGCTGGCGCTGATCGTGGCCATTGTCACCCAGACCGCTACCGGCATCTGGTGGCTGTCCAGCGTGTCGAGCAAGTTGGACAACCTGTCCGGTCAGGTGAAGGAGATGCGCGACGAGCGCTATACCCGAAATGACGCCATGCGCGATGCGGCACTGGTCAATCAAATGATGCATGACATGGACCGCCGTGTCACCACTCTGGAAGCGAGGAAGAAATGATCGACAGTAGGGATTTGAATGCACTGGCTCCAGCTGCTCGCAAACGGGCGGAAGCCTTCTTTGCCGCGTGCGCTGCCGATCCGGAATTGCGGACGCAGGGCATCACGGTGATCGCCACCAGCACCTACCGTGACTTCGATGCGCAGAACGCGATCTACGCGCGCGGCAGGACGGCCCCCGGCAAGGTGGTGACCAATGCTCGTGCCGGAGACAGTTGGCACAACTGGCGCTGCGCTTTCGATGTACTGCCGCTGCGTTGCGGCAAACCTGTCTGGGGCACCACCGGCGCTGACCGTGCCGTGTGGCAGCGGCTCGGGGAGATCGGCGAAGTCTGTGGGCTGGAATGGGCTGGGAGGTGGACTACCTTCCGCGAGATGGCTCACTTCCAGTACACGGGTGGGCTGACACTGGCGGATTTCAAGGCTGGCAAAACGATGATGGCATGAGGAGATGAGCATGGGAGATTTTGATTGGAAAAAAGCGGTGAACACGATCGCACCGAGTCTGGCAAAGGCACTGGCACCCGAACTTGGGTTGGCCGGTATCGCGATACGTGCAATCGGTCAGGCGTTCGGCATGCCCGACGCGACCGAGCAGCAAGTGTCCGAGGCAATTGCCAAAGCGACACCTGCCGACCTGCTCGCCATCAAGCAGGCCGATCAGCAGTTCGAGAAGGACATGGCAGCCATCGGTGTCGATCTGGCCAAGATCGCTGCCGAGGATCGTGCCAATGCGCGCGACCGGGAAATCAAGACCGGCGACACTTGGACGCCGCGTATCCTCGCCGCCGTGGTTGTCATTGGGTATTTGTCTGTGCAGTGGTACATCCTGTCGCACATCGTACCGCAAGAAATGCGCGAGATCGTGCTGCGCTCAATGGGCACGCTGGATATGGCGCTTGGATTGGTGCTTGGCTACTACTTCGGCTCCAGTGCCGGAAGTGCGCGGAAGGATGTGGTGATTGGACACTTGTCCACAGAACAATGAACCCCACATAGATAAGTTCTAAGTTGGTAAAGATTGATGCACACTGTACCCGTCACTATTCAGATTTTTGCAAGCCGTCAGGATAATAGCAATACTTTTTCACTTAGGATATTTCCCACCGCAAAACAATCGCAGCACTTGCTGCCAGCATTGAGGCAGCGATTAAAAATGGCGTGCCAGGCTGAGCAAAAAAAAGTGCACCCGTTGAGGCTGCAGCAATAGCCTGCCCTAAATTTGCAGCAGATGCCTGTTGACCAAACGCCTTACCCTGCCCTTGCCCCGCTGCCGCAGAGATCACACTGGACAGAATCGGGACGAGAATGCCGGTTCCGGCGGCGATCATGCCAAACAGTACGTCTATGGCTGGTATGGATCTCGCATAGGGAAGCGCCCCCAGCCCGATCGTACCAAGAACAAAAGCGATTACAAGCAGGGTCTGAATTGAGAATTTGTGCATCAGCATCGGGAAAATCCCTATCTGGACGGTAATCATGACAAGGCTACAAACCACAAAAAACTGGCTGATTGCGCTCGGATCAAGTAATAAAGATTGTTTACCCAGAAGGGTTATGCCCACCTCGGCGGTACTTACGCCAAACACCGTTATGACGGTAAGCAACAGCGCCAATCGAATCTGTTTCTTATCTGTGGGGCTTACGTCATCATCTGCGGCTATGCGAGGCTGGTTATGCGACACGGACAGCAGTACCGTCCCCAATGCACACAAGATACTTACTAGGGCGATTACAAAAAATGGCGAGTCCGGCATTAGCACACCAACCACCCGCATGCCGTCTGAAGGCGACAGGATCATGGATGAAAGCCACCCGCCAACCATAGGACCTAGCATGAAACCAAGCGATGTGAATGAAGCGACAATTGCAAACTTTCTTGGACGTTCAGATGCTGTGCATGCTTCGGCGATATATGCCAGTACGGCGGGAAGTACCGCAGCTGCAAATATGCCTCCCAGCATCCGTGATGCGTATAGCATCGTTAGGTTCGAAACATTATCGAGCAAAACCAAACTGGCACCGCTGCCGATCAGCCCAAGCGAAATCACAGCACGCCGGTTAAGCCGGTCTGACAACACGCCCCACAGGGGCGAAAGAAGAAACAAAGCCAAGGTGTATGAGGCTGTCAACAAACCGGTGTGCCATGGGACAGCACCTAGCTGCCCCGGTTGCAATACCCTTTCCAGAATGAATGGCAGAAAAGGCAAGGTAACGCCATATGCCATGGAAACCGCCGTGGCGGCGGAAAGCAGAACCACAAAGCGGCTTGGCGTCAGCGCTGTGGCTGGAATTGTGCGTCCCATGTCCATCCCGGTCGCCTTTTACCTGTCACGCCAATGAGCATATCCGTCATCACGCACCTCCAGATTCCCTACCTCGCACTCCTCTTCATAGTGCACGAATGCCCGGCGCAAGCACTCCGGCCAGTCTTCGCCCAACTGTACGCCGATCTCGGCCAACCGTTCCTCAATCTGTTCAGCGGTCGCTTGGAACAGATCATACGTCACCAGTATGCTATTTCCTTCGATGCCCACCGCCTGAATGCCCATCATGGACTGCAATGACTCGTTCAACAACTTTGCATGATCTGGCGACAAAGGTTGGGCCAGCCGCAATTTTCTCTGCTTGATCACTGACATCCCTTCCTGCTTCGGGGCCTTCTGCCCCGGAATGCCAATATACAAGTGCGGATTCGCAAGGAATCTCTCACGGCATTGGCTGGAACAGAAAAAATACGACTGACCGAGATATTCAATCTGGTGTTTGCCCGATTCGACCTGCATTCCACAAACTGTATCCTTGGTTAACATTTCTGATGGCTCCATTGATTGATGCTAAAACGCGACAATTTCATCCTCTCATGCGCGGAAAAAATGCAGGGGTTTGTTCGGTATAGCGTCGATATTCGCCGCCGAATTGCGCCAGCGCATCACACTCTTCCTGCCGCGCCAATCGCACGTACATCCATACCAACACAGGGAACATTAGCAGTGTTAGCAGTGTCGGCCACTGCAACAGGAAACCGAACATAATGAGCACGAAAGCATCATATTGGGGATGACGTACCTTGGCATAAGGACCGGTTATCGCTAACTGGTGCGTGCGTTGCGCTCGATAAAGTACACCCCATGCGGATGACAGCAGGATGAAGCCCCCACCGATGAATGCGATGCTCAACATGTGTGGCAGGTCGAAATGCGGATTACCCTTCATACCGAGCAGGGTGTGCCACAGGTGCCCTGCATCATGGGAAAAGACATCGGTGCCGGGATAACGGCTCTGCAGCCAGCCCGACAGCAGGTATATGGTTAGCGGGAAACCGTACATCTCGACGAAGAGCGCCACAATAAAGCCAGAGAATGCGCCGAACGAACGCCAGTCGCGCTTGCTTTGCGGCTTGGCGAAGCTGAAGGCAAATATGATGAACACCAGCGAGTTGATGATAACCAGTGACCAGAGGCCGTAGGCCGAAGATTGATCGCTCATTTCGAGTCTCCTGTGTGGTTGTGCTGGTGCCGGTCGTCACCGCTCTGTCCATGCCCATGATGCATGAAGAAGTGCATCAACGGACACGCCAGCAAAATCAGATAGGGCAGCATGCCCAGAACATGCGCCCGGTGCTCTGTCAACAACAGCAGTAAGGCAAAAGCAAGAAAGCCGATAAGCACCATCCGCCCTTTCGACAATTGCCGTTTCTCCATTTCGTCAGCCATAACTTCCTCCCATTAACCAGCATTGACCACATAGACATGCCGGCAGTCATTCCATTGAGCGGTTGACCACCGGCCGGACGTGATAGCCTTATTTCGCCTGCATTTCCTCGCGCTGCATCATCTGCTCCATCATGGATTCCATCATCTCCATGCGCATTTTCATCATGTTGTGGGTCTTCATCATGTCCCCCGTCATCATGCCGCCGCCCTGCTTACCGCCGCCTCCCCCCTGCTTGCCGCCGCTACTTTCCATACCCATCATGGAGCCACCCATGGCGCGCATATGCTTCATACCCTCCTGCATGGTCCGCATGTGTTCCTGCATCAGTTTTTGACGTTCCTTAGGATCTTTGGTCTGGCGGATTTTTCCCATCAGGTCCTGCAGCTTGCGCATCGATTCCTGCGCTTCTCCCATGTGGTGTTCAGGCGCAGCCTCGGGGCTGGTAGTCTTCTCCATCGTCTCCGCCTTCGGCATGGGCACCCCCTGCTGCGCCTTCTCGGGGTGATGTTCATCCACTGCATAAAGCGGCGTCGCCACCATGGACAACGAAGTAACGGCAGCCAGAATCGTGATCTTGTTCATGTTCGGTCTCCTCTCAGGTTAGAAATCAATACTCGAAAAAACTAAACCAACCGTTCCGTTACCGTACCTCCTTTCTCCGTCCATGGGCGGAGAATCACTCGACCGAAAACACTTCCGGCTCGCGCCCTCTCTTGGGAACTGCATAAATGGTCAACGTCCCCTTTTTCATTTCGCCCATTCCCGGCGAATTCTGCGGCATGCCCGGAGCGCTGATCCCGATGATGGCGGGCTTCTCCTTCATTAGCTTGCGGATGGCGGCAACCGGAACATGGCCCTCGACCACGTATCCACCGACCAGCGCCGTATGACAACTGGCGACATGAGACACCCCGTAACGCTTCTTGACCGCATCCATGTCGTTTTCATTGATTGCCTTCACCGCGAAGCCGTTTTCTCGCAGATAGTCCACGTATTTCTCACAGCAGCCGCAGGTGGGGCTCTTGTACAAGGTCACCTCGGTCGCGGCATGCGCCAGCGAAGCTCCAAACAACAAAACGGCTGAGCAGATGCGTATCCATTGATACATTTTTTCTCCTTAAAGGTTGGTGCGGCGCAGCCGCAGGGCGTTTAAAATCACGGACACCGAACTGAAGCTCATCGCCGTCGCGGCAATGATGGGCGACAGCAGCAGGCCGAAGATCGGGTAGAGCACGCCCGCCGCAACTGGGACGCCGAGCACGTTGTAGATGAAGGCGAAAAACAGGTTCTGTCGGATGTTCTTCATGGTCGCGCGACTCAGGCGAACGGCGCGGACGATGCCGCGCAGGTCGCCCTTGACCAGCGTTACTCCCGCGCTTTCCATCGCTACATCGGTACCAGTACCCATAGCAATGCCAACCTGCGCCTGCGCCAGCGCGGGCGCATCGTTGACGCCGTCGCCCGCCATCGCGACGAAGCGACCTTCGCTTTGCAGGCGTTTGACGATGGCGGCCTTCTGCTCCGGCAGCACCTCCGCCTCGACCCGATCTATGCCCAGTTTCTTCGCCACCACCTCTGCCGTGGTGCGGTTGTCCCCGGTCAGCATGATGATGCGGATACCTTCCTCGTGCAGCGCGCGAATCGCATCCGGTGTGGATGCCTTGACCGGGTCGGCCACGCCGATGAGGCCCGCAGCCTTGCCGTCCACAGCAAGCAGCATTACCGTCTGCCCGTCTTCGCGCAATGTATCGGCGCGTGCAGGCAGCGCGCCCGCATCGAGTTGCAATTCCTCGAACAACTTGAGGTTGCCAAGCGCGACCGCGTGGCCCTCGACGGCTCCCGTCACGCCCTTGCCGGTGTGAGACTTGAAGTCGCCCACTGCGACGAGCAATAAACCTTTCTCCTGCGCGCCGCCGACGATGGCTGCGGCGAGCGGATGTTCGCTCGCGCGCTCCAGGCAGGCGCCCAGCCGCAACACCTCGTCCTCGTCGAAACCTGCGAGGGCAACCACCGACACCAGCTTGGGCTTGCCCTCGGTCAGGGTACCGGTCTTGTCCACCACCAGCGTGTCCACCTTCTCCATGATCTCCAGTGCTTCGGCGTTCTTGATCAGCACGCCCGCCGTCGCGCCGCGCCCGGTGCCCACCATGATGGACATGGGCGTAGCGAGCCCCAGCGCGCAGGGACAGGCGATGATGAGTACCGCCACCGCATTGACGATGGCGTGCGCAAGACGCGGCTCCGGCCCGATGAAGCCCCATACCGCTAGCGTGACAAGTGCAATCAGCACCACTGCCGGGACGAAATAGCTGGAGACGACATCAGCCATGCGCTGGATAGGGGCGCGCGAACGCTGCGCCTCGCTCACCATGTGCACAATTTGCGCGAGCAGCGTGTCCGCGCCGACGCGCTCGGCGCGCATCAGCAGGCTCCCTGTACCGTTCACCGTCGCGCCGATCAGCCGCGCGCCCGCAGTCTTTTCAACGGGAATGGATTCGCCGGTGACCATGGATTCGTCCAGCGCGCTTGTGCCTTCGAGTACCACTCCGTCCACCGGCACTTTCTCGCCAGGACGGACGCGCAACACGTCGTTCGGCTGCACCTGTGTCAGCGGAATGTCTTCCTCGTTGCCGTCAGGACGCACAATGCGCGCAGTCTTGGGCGCTAAGCCAAGTAACAGCTTGATTGCCGCGCTGGTCTGGCTGCGCGCGCGCAGTTCCATCACCTGCCCAAGCAGTACCAGCGCCATAATGACCGCAGCCGCCTCGAAGTACACCGGTACGGTACCCATCATGCTGCGCATCGTCTCGGGGAAGATGCCTGGCAACAGCATGGCGACGACACTATATGTCCACGCCACGCCGACGCCGAGCGAGATCAACGTGAACATGTTCAGGCTACGGTTGACCACGGACTCATAACCGCGCCGGAAGATCGGCCAGCCGCCCCACAGCACAGCAGGAGTTGCCAGCACGAATTCGATCCATTGCAGCATCACCATCGAGACGGACTCCGGCATGGTTTGCGGAAAGAGGTCGGAAACCATCGCCAACAGGAACACCGGCAGCGCCAGCACCGCACTCGTCCAGAAGCGGCGCGTCATGTCGTTCAACTCGGTATTGTCTTCCTGGGGTGCATTGCGCGGTTCCAATGCCATGCCGCAGATCGGGCAGTTACCCGGCTCGCTGCGCACGACCTCGGGATGCATTGGGCAGGTGTATTCCACCGCACCCGGGATGGCCGGAGATTCAAGCTCCAGCGTCATGCCGCACTTCGGGCAGTTTCCCGGCTTGGGTTGGCGGATTTCCGGATGCATGGGGCAGGTGTATATCGCACCCGTCCGTGCGGGTTCCGCCGCACGGGGTTCAAAATAGGTTTCGGGTGACGCCTGGAATTTCGCCTCACACTTCGCACTGCAGAAACTGTATTCGATACCGCGGTACTCGAAGCGGTGCGGCGAATCAGGTTTCACGGTCATGCCGCATACCGGGTCAGTGCTTGTGCTCATGTGCTGTTCCTTTCAAAGGCTTCGTTTCATCGGAAAAATCGGGACTGTTCGGCTCCATGCATTTGGCCAAGACCATTTCGCGCAATGCAACCTCTTCTTCCAGAAAGGCCTGCACTGCAGCCGGGTCGAACTGGGTACCGCTCATATTGACGATTTCTTCCTTCGCCTCGTCGAATGTCATCGCCTTGCGATAAGAACGGTCGGAGGTCATTGCATCCAGGGTATCGATCACCGCAAAGAGTCTCGCTCCTTGGCAAATTTTCTCGCCATGAAGCTCCCGCGGATAACCGCGCCCATCAAAACGCTCTTCGTGGCTGAGTACGATTTCGGCGGCCTCCGCCATGCCGGGGATTTGAGACACGATACGGTAGCCCTTTTCCGGATGAGTCCGCATCTCCCGCCACTCGTCTTCATTGAGTGCTCCCGGTTTCAACAGGATGGCATCGGGTATCCCGATTTTCCCGATGTCGTGCAGCAGCGCCCCCCAATAAATCTGGCGCAGTTGCTCTGTATCTCGTGTAAACCGGCGTGCCAGCACCAGAGTGTGGCAGGCAACCCGTTTCGAATGCAGGCCGGTTTCACGTTCGCGGATGTCCAGCGCTTCGGCTAATGCCTCCACAAATGCTGCACCCGCCTGCTCCTCTACAGTCATGGGTTCGCTGAAGTGACTTACCGCGCCGTCCAGCATCTGCCGGACGCACCATTTGGCGTAATAGCGGCCAAGCAGGTGGCCGAGCCAGCGCGCGGGGACAAAATCCGGCAACGCGTAATCGACGAATACACGTAGCAGCGAACCATTCCCCTGTGGGGTGATCTCGAACCCCATCCGGTAATGCCCCATCACCAGCAACCGCGGCGAACCCGTCGTTTCCCACGATTTGTACTGCGATGGGTTGCGCTCCGTCACGACCTCATCGAGCGCGAGGCGGATGCCGAGAACCTTTCCATCCAGCCGGATGTGCGAACCGACGCTTCTTCCCCTGTTTTCGTCTAGCGCGATTTCCATCCGGCTCCAGCCCATCCTCCATGAAGAGTCGCCCATGTGTGCAGACAGACTCGCGTGGTCGTCGACGAATTCAAACAACCGCTCTGCCGCAACCGGAACAATGGCGCTGCTTTCATAATGAAAAGGCAGCCTGTCGCTCAGGCCAATATGGCTTGCATGGGGATTGTGAAATTCTCGCGTCATTTGGCCATTTCCCAATATAGATTGCGGCGAGCTATTCAAAACCTACCGGGAAAGCCGTACCGGCCTGATCCGTGCAAAAACCAGCGGGCGTGTTGCCGAATTTCCATATCAAACTGCACGACAGTTCATGCCCATCAGCTGATCTGGCGGCCGTCTCAATACAATACGTCACATGACTCGTATCGAGGCCGGAGAAAATTCGCTCCCATCGTTTCGGATTGGAAAGATAGTAGCGTTTGTGCAGTTCTCCCAAATGGGTATGGCGCTCGACAGTAAATCCATGAGCCTCGTAACGCCGGTTCGACATCTCCAGCACGAGGTGATTGTCTTTCCCTCGATCATGGTCATGAATCAGCTCCCCTGCAGCGAACGCTCCCCCGTCTTTGCTGACCATTTGATGAACATGGGCTGGGTTGGCGCAGCCGGCCAGCCACGAAACGGCTAGCATGCTTAAAAAAAATGTTCTCATCGTATTTCCTCCATGAGAGGTGACGCAAAAGGATGGACTCATTAAAACTCTTCTCATTCGCGAGCTATTTCACTGGCGGACGATTGCAACATGCAGCGTTTTTGCTGGGTGCATTCAGATTGCTGATTTCACTTTCCTCGGCATAATGCAGCCAGGCACGGCGCAACCTTGCCATCGGCCCCATTCCAAGCCTCACATTTGCTGTTTGCAACAGTTTTTCGATCCCCTCCAGATCAGTCATTGCGAGGTCGTAACTCACCTCGAGTCCGATAACCTTTGCCGAAACATCCGCTGACTCCAATGTGGCGATCAGGGATTCCGCTTCCTCCAGAGTCACCGCCTGCTCAAAGGCGAGACGCCGGGTTTTCAGTGCCGTCGCTTGTTTGCCCGCTTCTTTTGAATCATTCATGGCAACCTCCGGAGCACCTACCTGTCAGGTTGTAGCAGACTGCAAACAAGGCTCCGCCCAGAAAACCGGTCAGGGTAACGCCGAAAAGGCCATAGACCACTCCGCCCAATGCCCACGGCTTGTCGCTAATGATTATGGAGAGATTCAAACCGTGAACCCACGCGTTCACGAAGCCGATCGTCGCCTCAGGAAATAAGTACACTGCTGCCGCACATACCAAATTGATAGCTGCTGCAGACAATGCCAAAGTAATACCGATGCGCAAGGGATTCAGTTTCATTTTCTTGCTCCTCATTCACAAACAAGTACGGACAGGTCCTGCAACCCATGTAATACGTTCAGCGTTTACGCTCAATACGGATAATTACCCATTCTTTCGAGTTGACTTGTTCCAGTTCAAAACGCACGTTGTCGCCCACCATTACATCCTTGGGCAACGGATCGCGCAGCGCAAACCACATAGTCATTGCTGGCCATCCCAACGAGGGAATCGCCCCATGTGCGAGCTGTACCTTGCCCGCTTCCGTGTTTACGGCCTTAAGCACCCCGTAACCTTCGTGTTTCGCCTGAATTTGGGCATGCTGCGCATCCTCATGGCTGTGGGACGGCGTTACGGCATACACCGCCCCTGTCATCGCGACCGTTGCTGCCATTGCAGCTGCCAATACTTGGGACAAATTTGCTGGTTTCATCTCATTTCCTTTCATGCATTGATATCGCCTCGCCCACCCGGTGTATTTCGTCGGGCAGGCGAGCCTCTGCTTCAGTGCTTCTCTTTCATATGATCATGCCGGTTTTTCGGTATTTCCTTGTCCGTATGCGGTGCCGGTTCGGGCTGCGGCATATTGGTCTTTTCTTCCATATGGCTATGCCTCTTTACCGGCTTCTTCACCGGGGTCTTCGCCTCGCTCTGCCCGGTGGCTGCGGCTTCATGTTTCTCTGTCTCGGCGGCGATTGCAGTTGCGGTAGCGCCCATGAACATCGCAAGGACGGCGGTCAATAATGTCGATTTCAATTTCATTTCATACTCCTAAAAGTTTGGTTGATCGAATGTGCTGCAACATCCTGGAAATACACTGATTGGACACCTCCTCTCGAGACAGGTTGATGACAACGATAAAACTCAATGCGCGTGATCATGTGCATGCCCAACCTCATCGTGCGGCGTCATATCTTGTACGGCATGAACATCCGGTAAAGACATGACCCCCAACCCATGGCGATACACCAGTTCGGCACCGTGCCAGGCCGTGCTTGCCACTAGCATCCATACAGTAACCAGCAATCCCAAGAAACCTAGTGAGGATGTTTTGCGTGAGCCCCCGCGCCATACATCCCAGGCGGCGAGCACAACCAGAACCACCAGTGTCCCAAGCGCCCAATTGCGATGCAAGGTCATGGCGGCATGACTTACTTCATCATGCTCAACGCTGTTGAAGGCGAACCAGCCGAACGCGGCAGCAATCAACGCAAACAATGCCGCACTCCATAACATCCAGCGTCCCGTTACCATGCATTGCACCGCATGTGGCCGGGTTCCGGAGAATGCGCCGGCAGCGGTGAATGCCACCGCAGCCGTGGTGAGTACGACAGGAAAATGCACGAATACCGGATGCCAGTTTGGAATAATCTCAATCATGTTTTTCGACTCCCATTGAAAGTTTGATTTCGCGCACCTTGATCAAGGCATACAGAACCGTGATCACCACCAACTGTTGCAGTTATTGCGTTAACGACTCTGAGTTCCGTAATGGACTCACGCAACACATGCAGTGCAGAGCGTAAAAATAATGCGGCAAGTGCCAACCCGATGATGATGTCTGGCCAGCCGGAATGGGTGAGCCACACACCGAGCGCGGCAAACAGCACCGAGATATTGGCAATGATGTCGTTACGGGAGCACAGCCAGACAGAACTCATATTGATATCGTCCTCCCGATGCCGCCAGAGCAGGAGGAAGCACGCGCCGTTTGCTGCAAGCGCCAGCAAGCCGATTGCCCCGATGGCCTCGTATACGGGAAGCTGAGGAACTTCGATCCGGTAGATCGCCTGACTAAGCACAAACAGACCGAATGCCGCCATGATGCCACCCTTGAACAGCGCCGCCCTGGCTTTCATCGCCGCGCCGCGCGCCACGACGTACAGGCTGAATCCGTACACCAAGGCGTCACCCAGCATATCCAGCGAATCGGCAACCAGCGAAACCGAATTCCCGAGCAATCCTGCCGTGAGTTCGACGACAAACATGACGGCATTGATAGCCATCACTATTTTTAGCGTCGAACTTTGGCGGCGGCGGAGCGCGTCAAGTTCACAAGATTTGTCATTGCAACAGTTAGCCATTACCTAGCTCCAATTAAAATTAGTCATCTGATTTCTCGGCTTTTGACTAGTGCATAGATCACGGGGATCACCACCAGCGTCAGCACCGTCGAGGAGACCATGCCACCAACCATGGGAGCGGCTATGCGGCTCATCACTTCCGAGCCAGTGCCGCTGCTCCACATGATCGGCAGCAGGCCTGCCATGATTGCCGTGACGGTCATCATCTTCGGGCGCACGCGTTCCACCGCGCCTTCCATGATGGCGGAATGCAGATCATGTGGTGCCGGAGACCGCCCTTCTGCTGCGCAACGTGTCTGGGCCTCCTGCCATGCGTTTTCCAGATAGATCAGCATCACCACTCCAGTCTCCGCAGCCACACCCGCTAGCGCGATAAAGCCCACCGCCACCGCCACGCTGAGGTTGTAGCCGAGCAGCCACAGCAGCCACACGCCGCCGACCAGTGCGAAGGGCACGGACAGCATCACAATCACCGATTCGGTGACACGTTTGAAATTGAGATACAGCAGCAGGAAGATGAGAAGCAGCGTGATGGGGATTACGACCTTCATCTTCGCAGCAGCCCGCTCCATGTACTCGAACTGCCCGCTCCAGGTCGCGTAGTAGCCCGATGGAAACTTCACCTTCTCTGCCACCGCCTTGCGCGCCTCGGCCACGTAGGAGCCGATGTCCCGGTCGCGGATGTCCACGTAGATGTAGGCCGACAACAGCGCGTTCTCGGTGCGGATTGAAGGAGCGCCCTTGCCGATGCTCACCCGCGCGAGCTGGCCGAGCGGGATCATCGCCCCGCCCATGGTCGGCACGAGAACTTCGCCCGCGATCTTCTCCGGCGTGTTGCGCAGCTCACGCGGATAGCGCACGTTTACCCCAAAGCGCTCCAGCCCCTCCACCGTGGTGGTGACGGTCTCGCCACCCAGCGCGGTGGCAATCACCTCTTGTACCTCATTGATACTCAGACCATAGCGTGCGAGCTGTGCTCGATCCGGATCGATATTGAGGTAGAAGCCGCCAGTGATGCGCTCGGCGAAAGCGCTGGTCGTGCCGGGAATGGTCTTCACCACCGCTTCGATCTCCTTCGCAAGTTTCTCCATCTCGCCGAGGTCTTTGCCGAATACCTTGATACCGATGGGCGTGCGGATACCGGTGGAGAGCATGTCGATGCGCGCCTTGATCGGCATGGTCCACGAGTTCGCCACGCCGGGGAATTGCAATGCCTTGTCCATTTCGGCGATCAGCTTGTCGGTGGTCATGCCGTCGCGCCATTCCTCCTGCGGCTTGAGGTTGATCACGGTCTCGAACATCTCCAGCGGTGCCGGGTCGGTGGCCGTCTGCGCGCGCCCGGCCTTGCCATACACGGAGGCGACTTCCGGAAAGCTCTTGATGATCTTGTTCTGCGTCTGCAGCAGTTCGGCGGCCTTGGTCACCGACATGCCCGGCAGCGAGGCGGGCATGTAGAACAGCGTGCCCTCGTTCAGCGTGGGCATAAATTCGCTGCCCAGTTTCATCACGGGATAGAGCGTCAGTCCCATCGCCAGCAATGCCACCGCGATGGTGGCCTGTTTGCGGCGCAGCACGGTATCGATAACCGGGCGATAGACGGCAATCAGCCATCGGTTCAGCGGGTTCTCAGATTCCGGCCTGATATGGCCACGGATGAACAGCAGCATCAGCACCGGCACCAGCGTCACCGACAGCAGCGCCGCACCCGCCATCGCGAAGGTCTTGGTGAACGCCAGTGGCGCGAACAGGCGCCCCTCCTGCGCCTCCAGAGTGAACACTGGGAGGAAAGACACGGTGATGATCAGCAGCGAAAAGAACAGTGAGGGGCCGACTTCCTGACAGGCAGTCAGGATTGCCCCAAACCGATGTTCTCCCTCCTTGATCCGCTCCAAGTGCTTATGCGCGTTTTCGATCATGACAATCGCCGCATCCACCATCGCGCCGATGGCGATGGCGATGCCGCCCAGGCTCATGATGTTGGAATTGAGGTTGAGCGCGCGCATCGCAAGGAAGGCGATCAGCACCCCTATGGGCAGCATCACGATGGCAACCAAAGCGCTCCTCGCATGCATCAGGAACACCATACACACCGCCGCCACGATCAGCCCTTCCTCGAACAGCGTGCGCTTCAGCGTCGCGATTGCGCGCTCAATCAGCTCGGAGCGGTCGTACACTGCCTGGATGCTCACACCTTCCGGCAAGCCTGCGGACACCTCGGCAATCTTGTCCTTGATGTTCGCGATCACCTCCAGCGCGTTCTGACCGTAGCGTGCCATCGCGATCCCGGACACCACCTCGCCTTCACCGTTCAGTTCAGTCAGCCCGCGCCGCTCATCCGGTCCAAGTTCGACGCGCGCGATGTCGCGCAGAAGCACTGGCGTGCCGTTTTCTGCCTTGACCACCAGCGTCTCAAGATCGGCCTTGCCGTGCAGGTAACCCTTGCCGCGCACCATGTACTCAGTTTCGGCCATCTCCACCACGCGACCTCCGACGTCGCGGTTGCTGTCGCGGATCACCTGCGCGACCTTCGCCAGAGGAATGTCGTAGGCGCGCAGCTTCACCGGATCGACCGTCACCTGGTATTGCTGCACGAAGCCGCCGATGGAGGCGACCTCGGCCACGCCATGCGCCTTGTTCAACTGGTAGCGCAGATACCAGTCCTGCATGGTGCGCAACTCGGCAAGGTTGTGCTTGTCACTTAGCACCGCATACTGGTACACCCAGCCCACGCCACTCGCATCCGGCCCAAGCTGCGGCGACACACCTCGCGGCAGGCGTCCTGCTGCCTGGTTCAGGTATTCGAGTACACGCGAACGCGCCCAGTAGATATCCGTACCGTCTTCGAAAATCACGTACACAAACGATGCGCCGAAGAACGAGAAGCCGCGCACCACCTTGGATTTCGGCACGGCCAGCATCGCCGTGGTGAGCGGGTATGTCACTTGGTCTTCGACCACCTGCGGCGCCTGCCCCGGATACTCGGTATAAACGATCACCTGCACGTCGGACAGGTCGGGCAGTGCATCCAGCGGCGTTTTCACCACGGCATAGATGCCCGCCAGCGTGACAAACAGGGTAGCGAGCAGCACCAAGAACAGGTTGCGCGCCGACCATTCGATAATTTTCCCCAGCATGTCAGTGCCCCTCGTGCGTTGCAGCCTTCACGGCCTGCAATCGGGTAATCACCCATTCGCCCTTGCCACGCTCGACGAATTCGAACATAACCTCGCTGCCCGGCGCGATTCCCTGCGCCAGCGATTCGTTGGCCAGTTCGAAATCCATGGTCATGCCCGGCCAGCCCAGCGAGGAGATGGGACCATGGGTGATGCTCACCGTACCGTCCGGATTGATCGCATCGAGCACGCCCTGCGCCTGATGTCCGGTCGACGGCTTGGGCTGCGTGCTCTCCTTACGCGGCTCCACTACCGGAACCAGAGTACTTGCGGTCGATGTACCGCCATGTGCTGCGTGGCCGCCCATGCCGCCCAACGCCGCCCTGAGGTTGCTCTCTGCATCTATCAGGAAGTTCGCGGCAGTAACTACCTGCTCGTCTTCTGCGACGCCTTCCAGCACCTCGACGTAGTTCTCGCCGCGGCTGCCCAGCCTAACTGCGCGCGGCTCAAAGCGTCCCGGTGCAGCCTGAACCAGCACCACCTGGCGCAGGCCGCTGTCGATCACGGCTGAGGTAGGCACGCTCAACACCTCCTTACCTTCATCCAATGGCAACTCGACCTTGGCGAACATCGCAGGCCTGAGCAGGCCCTGCGGATTGGGAAGTTCGATGCGTACCCGCACCGCGCGTGTCACGCTTTCCAGCGTCGGGTAGATGAAATCCACCCTACCGTCGAAGCGCTTGCCGGGATAGGCATCCACGCTGACCTGCGCGTGTCCGCCCGCCCTGATCCGGCCGATGTCCTGCTCGGTAATGTCGGCCATCACCCACACTGAGGAAAGGTCGGCGATGCGGTACAGTTCTTCGCCGGGCATGAAGCGCATGCCCTGCAGCGCCTTCTTTTCCAGCACCACGCCGGAAACGGGGGCGTGGAAAGTCGCACGGTTGCCGTTCACACGGCCGTCCACGATATCCCAGTTCCTCAGCCGCGCGGCGCTGGATTCGGCAAGCCGCCGCATGCTGTCTCGCGCATCCTCGTCGGCATCCTTGAGCGAGGCGATGCCTTGCGCGGCAATCTCGCGTTCGCGACGCGCCGAGACCAGTTCGGGGCTGTACACCTCGAACAGCGGCTGGCCTTTTGCGACAGGCTGCCCCGTAGTGTTGACGTACAGGCGTTCCACCCAGCCCTCGAATTTTGGCGCGACCGCATAGGTGCGCCGCTCGTCGATCTCGATACGCCCGACCGCACGCAGCGTCCTGTCGATCACGCGCATCGCCGCGGCCTCGCTCTTCACGCCGAGCTTCTGCACCTTGTCGGTACCGATGACGATCTGGTTCGCTCCTCCCGATTCCGCTTCGCCCTCGTACACCGGCACGTAGTCCATGCCCATCGCGTCCCTCTTGGGCACCGGCGAAGTGTCGGGCAGGCCCATCGGGTTGCGGTAGTACAACACCTTGCGCTCGGCCTTGGCTGCTTGCGGCGCCGGCGACGATACCGAAGCATGCGTACCCAGCCAGTAGCCGCCTGTCGCCACGCCCAGCAACGCGAACACAGCCACGACGATTCCGATGATTTTCTTCATAGTTCTTCTCCCAGCAGACTTTCGATTTCGGCGAGGCGCGACTGCGCCTCCAGTTGCGCCTTGAGGCGCTGCCGTTGCGCATTCAGGATCTGGCGCTGCGCCTCGATCAGCATGGCGAACTCCACCTTGCCGGTCTCGTAGCCCGCGAGCGCGGACTGGTAATTGAGTTCGCTCTGCGGCAGCAACCGCGTCGCCGCGAGCGACTCGGTGCGCCGCGCAGTCTCCAGCGCATAGAGGCTCTCGGACAGCGCCGCCTGCATGCGGTCCTGCAGCGACTGCTTGCGCGACTCGGATGCCGCCAGCATCGCCTCGGCCTCGCGTTCCTGCGAGCGGCGCGAGCCCTGCTGCAGCGGAATGTTGAATTCGACCATCACGTCCCAGCTCTTCACCGCGTTGCCGCTCTGGTTGGGGGCAATGCCGAGCGTGAAGTCCGGATAGCGTCTGGCGTAGGCGAGATCGCGTCCCTTCCCGGCGGACTGCACCTGCGCCTCGGCGACCTGCAGCTGCGGATTGCGCGCGCGCAGCTTCTGTTCCAGCACGGCATAATCGAGTTGCGCGGGCGGCGGCAGCGGCCGCAGTTGAGCGGGCTCCGCCAGTTCCGCCATCGCGGGACGCGACAACAGGGCATTCAGCCGGCTTTGTTCGTGGTGGCGCTCGCTCTCCAGTTCGACCAGCTCGGTGCGCAACGCGGTCTGCTCGACCTGCGCGCGCAGGACGTCCTGCTGCGCCCCCAGCCCGTTGGCGTAGCGCGTCTGCGCGACCCGCTCGAGGTTGTTCATCAGCAAAAGCGCTTGCTGCGCCAGGCGCTCGCTGCCGGACAGGTAGTAGTACATCGCGTAGGCCGTCTTGATGCGGCCGGACAACTCCGCCCAGGTCGATGCCGCCTGGCCGTCGGCCTGATCAGCCTGAGCCTCGGCCACCCCGCGCTGCAGGTCTCGCTTGCCTAACCAAGGCACGCTCTGCATCAGCAGGTAGCGCGTGTTGCCCACCTGCGAAGGCCACAGGCTGGGCGGCTTGTTGGTGCCCTGGTTGGTGACGTCCATCAGCTCGGCGCGCAGCACGGGATCCGGCAGGGCTCCCGCCGGCTGCACGCGCTGACGCGCGGCATCCGCCTCGTGGCGCATCGCCGCCAGTTCCGGGTTGTGCTCGCGCGCATAATCCAGCAGGCCGGGAAGGCTGGCCCCAAGCTGTTCTGCGCCGAGCGCGGGCTGCGCCGCCAGCGCGAGGCACGTCAAAACGACGCGCGGCATCCGGCAAATTGTTGTTGGTATCTTCATGACCCGATCCTCGATTGCATTGCTATCGGGCAGCCAAAGGGCTGCCGCAAAGAGGCGAGACGAGACCGACTTAAATCAGGTTACAAAAAGTAAAGACGGACTTGTCCTGCCGCTTCAAACGCGAGGACTGGGAGGGGGGGTGAGTGGGGCAGAACTAACGGATTTATACGTTACTAAATAGGGAGTAGCGCTCAGTGCATCAGCTTGCACCGCAAGAATTCCAATAATCGTCATAGCTAAATAGCTAGAGCAAGCCAAGTGGCAAATACCGCAAGAATTGCAGGACGCGCCGTCTTCTTCACCCGCTGAAGACATCTGCATATCAGAGTGATGATGCTCACCGATATCTTCATGTTCCATCGATTGCATTGCATCTGCCTCTTGGCAAGAGCCATGCGGCATCTGCATAGACACCGCTGTCGCTAGTGCATTGCCAGCAAACAGAGGCAACCATAGCAACATTAAGACAGCAACAATTTTTCTGGAAAATTGACTCATATTTTCATACTGAGCTCATTTAATAAATTTGTCAAACAATTGCATTGAAATGCAAAAAAAAAAACGAAACACCCTCGGGAAAAATTTATAGTCTTTTAAATTAATTTCTTGATTAGCAACAATCGTCAGCCTAGCTCACCTGGTGAGCCTGACAGGCAGTAGAGTGACACCTAAACCATAACTGAAGGGGAACAAAATGACCATGAATCGAATTCAATTTCAACACGGGTTGTCACCATGCATTCGGCTTTCGTAAGTACGCGGCGCGCTACCTGGCCGCATTTTGTTATCGCTTCAATCGGCGTTTCGATCTGAGCTCGCTTCACCAGCGACTCTTGATCGCAGCTACTACCGTAACACCTCAACCACTCCGAATAATTCGGGTGGCTGACGATTGTTGCTAATCAAGATTAATTTTAATTCAACTCCAAGTGCGCAATCGAACCGGGGCGTCCTTTTACTTGCCCGAATCAACCGCGGTGCATTGACCGATTGATAGTGGCCGCCTGACAAATGTTGAAAGACAGGACTCCTCGTAGCTCTCAATATCGCGCAACCGATATCGGACCACGCCTTTCAGTTTGAGATACGCAGGCCCGATGCCCTCACATCGCCAACGTTCAAGGGATGCTTGGCTAATGCCCCAGCGGGTGGCCAGTTGCTTTTGGTCGAGATGAACGATGTCCATTTGGGTCTCCTTTCGCATGAGTTGTCAGGAGTCCATGAACGCTCTTTTTCGGACACAAGCCAAGCAAAATGGACGTGGGTTCAATTCCCAAATGGGCAATTGAACCGGCGTTCGCAAGCACTCTACCAGCGATGCTGTTTCCTGATAGAATTTTCGCCAGATAAAGGGTTTCGTAGGTTTTTGCGGCAATCTGAAGCGACTAGAACGCGTTGGGAGAATTACCGCAGACATTAGGCGTTACCCCACCACCAATTTACAAGGACACAGAAAATCTCTGTGTCCTTTTTCTTTGCCTGAAATCCCGCACCACGCGGGGTTCGGCGCGTATGGCCTGCGGATACACTTTCCCAGATTCCACCCCAATTTCCGTATTTTCTCCCCCACTCTGTCTCTTTTCTCTGTTTTGCTTGCGGGTATGCGCAGCCCTACCTCTAGGTTTCATGCGGCTTCCAAGGAGGTATTTCGGGGTCAACGATGAATACCAGCTCTATCCATACTCAAACCTGAGAGCAGCAAAATCCCTCTCTCGCCTAGACTTTGTTTGACCATTGTACTAACATTGCAGCCAATCTAATAACACTTGGGGGTCATCATGCCACCTGCCGTTGCCGTATCGAACCGCACTTCCCGCTCCGCTCGTCTTGGATTACGAGCCACACCGGAACAAGAAGCCGTATTAAGGCGTGCAGCGGATGTCGCGCACAAATCACTCACTGAGTTCATCCTGGACAGTGCTTGTCAGGCTGCTGAACAGACGCTGCTCGACCAACGGTTATTCCTCGTGTCTGGTCGGCAGTATCAGGCATTCATGGATTTGCTGGAGCGGCTAGAGCAACCAAATGAAGGTTTGCGCGATCTGCTTTCCCACAAAGCCCCTTGGGATAAGGCATGACGCTGTCTGGGCCAGCGCCCTTATCTGCAGCCCACCGGCTGGACAGTTTTAGTTGCGGTAAGCTTGCACTCGACGATTGGCTGGTGCGGCATGCAAGACAAGCGCAAGCCACTGGGTCGGCCAAGACTTTCGTCATTGCTGTTGGCGACGAAGTCGTTGCCTATTTCAGTCTGACCGTTGGGCAAATCGATTCACTGGAAGCACCAGAGAGAATCCGTAAGGGAATGGGGCATTACCCCATTCCCGTTGTGCTTCTGGCGCGACTGGCAGTCTCAACCGCTCATCAGGGACAAGGAATTGGCATCGGATTGCTGCAGGATGCCATTCGCCGAACCCTGGTGATCGCCGAACAAGCAGGCATCCGTGCCATGCTCACTCATCCCATCGACCAACAAGCAGCCGAATTTTATCGAAGGTTTGGCTTCGAGCCATCCCCGCTCCGTGATGATCAGTTACTGCTGTTGCTCAAAGATGCACGGCTTCTGATGAAATAGCCTCGGTCAGGCATCAAACTGCACAATCAGCTCTCGCTGCGCCTGCCAATCCACCGGCAGCGGGTTACGCTGAAACCATAGCAAACTCCTGCAGCGTGGCTGTTGCCCTGTAAGCTCTTCGCAAACACTCAAAGTCTAGACTTCAGCTCTTCATACACATCAGTAAAGCGGCTTTGATTTTCGGACAGATTGAGTTTGATTCTCGGACAGCGAATATATACTAAAAGCAGTTGATTCTCGGACAGAGAATAAACATCAAACAAATGAAATTTAAACGAGATTAAAACGACAGAAAAACCGACCCAATGGGTCGGTTTCCAGTTAAGCGGCGATCATCACCAGTTGCGAATAATCAGCTCAGCTGTCTTGGCTCGGTTCCGGCCAGCGCCGCCTACCGTGTAGGTGATTGGTACGCTCTCCATCGTCAGACCCGCGAACGCCTGGCGCATCTCGGGGATGTCGTTCACGCTGATGATCATCTTGCCCTTGATGCTCCGAGCCAACTCGGCCATGCGGTCGTATTGCTCCAGATCGAAGTCCACCCCATAGCCTTCCGTTCCCCAGTACGGCGGGTCGCAATAGAACAAGGTGTGCTCTCGGTCATACTTGGTGATGCACGTCGCCCAGTCCAGATGCTCGATGAAGGTTTGGGACAAGCGTAGATGCGCTTGGCTCAAGTCTTCCTCCAGCCGCAGTAGGTTGAGGCGCGGCGCACTGGTGGTGGCCGTTCCGAAGGTCTGGCCACTCACCTTGCCACCGAAGCCCAGCTTTTGCAGGTAGTAGAAGCGCGCCGCCCGCTGGATGTCCGTCAGCGTCTCCTCAGGTGTGGCCTGCATCCACTTGTAGATCTGGCGGCTGGTCAGCGCCCATTTGAACTGGCGGGTGAACTCTTCCAGATGGTGTTTCACCACCCGATAGAGATTCACCAGCTCACCGTTCACATCATTGAGCACCTCCACCTTTACTGGTTGCTTCAGGAAGTACAGCGCCGCCGCGCCGCAGAACGGCTCGACGTATCAGATGTGCTCTGGGAACAGCGGGATGATGGTCTTGGCCAGTCGCCGCTTTCCGCCAATCCACGGGATGATCGGCGAGTGCAAATTGTTAAAGATCGGGTCTTGTGTGTCCTGCATGGTGCGTCTCCTCTTGGGTGGACGCTCCGTGGCGTGCAGGTCGGTGGCTCGTGGCCATCATTTGATTCAGCGTGCCGCAGCGCGGACACTTGATTGCCAAGCGGGTAAACACCGCTTCGGCGAGTTTTCGATTACATGCGCCGCATCGTACAGTTTCCATCTACTACTCCAGCGTGGTAGCCTCCGCCCCGCTGTGATCACAGCACGGTGCCTAGGCTAAACGCAGGATGCGTCTGCGGAAGGTGGCCGTTGCAGGTGCTGTCACACCCGCAACGGTCGCACCGTCTTCTTTAGGTTGTTCCGTCCCGGCAATCCATCCACGGATTAATCGTGGTATTGAGACGACATACATTTCCGCGACGCAGCTCCCACTTGGAAAGTGTCCAGCCAATCGAAACACGCCACGCACGCGATGTGCTCCAACGGCGCAGCACCGTAAATTGGAAGTAGTACTTGTCGCAGTCGATAATCACCTCACGAAGACACCAGCCCTCCACGACATGACACTTCCCTTGCGCATCGCGGTAGATATCCACACCCTCGTTACCGGAAGCCGCATAGAGCCTATTGTCGTTCTTAACCTCGAATCCAGCCCAGCGGTCGTAGCCATATGCCGGATTGCGCAGCGCCCATCCGATGCCCAAGAAATATCTGGCAAGCCAGCCCGGTAGAACCAGCGTCCACGGCATCTGATTACTCTGGAATGCCTTGTCCCCGATGGCCGGGTTGTCGTGGGTCTGAAACCAAGTCAACCAGCCGGGCAGATACCCATCACGACCGATGAACAGCGCGATCAGTGGCGACATCAGCACATTGACCACAACGGCCATGAGTCCGAGCAGCGCGAGGGCTGCCCACTTGATGATGGAGGTGATCAAGGCTGCACCTCGCAGGAAGACAATAAAGCATCAATGGCCGCTCGATCTGGTGCCGCCATGATTTCAGCTTTTTTTGCATCGTCGATCAGACAAGCTCCAGAAGGCGGGCTGGCTTCATCCCGTACCTCAACCACGCCAGACTCTGTAATCAGAACAAACAGCATTATCGTCTCCTTCGAATTTGCAGCGAGCCAAACCCGCCGAGTGTGGATGTTGCGAACGTGGCGGCTAAAACTAGGTAAATCGTCTTGGTCGATCCGGCGGGAACAGTGACTCGCGCACTTGGCGTTGCAAACGTCATCGGGTTTGCCCCCGGAGCAAAGCCGGCCGGATAACAATTCTGGGCGTATTCGGTGCCGGGAATGCCGCTGCTCTCGCTGATACTGCCCCATACCCGAGATATCGTAGTAGTGGCTGCCGGGTTAAAACTAGCTGTCCCAACCACATCGTAATCACCCGGCTGGAGCACGGCACTTGCGATATTGGCTCCCACACCGTTGGACAGCGCGATGGCGCTGGCTTGCGGGATAAATACCCCGGCATATTCACCGATGTAACCCGCAGGGGCGTTGTCGTTTGTTTTGGTACCCAGCAGCGGAGAGGGGCCAGATGGCATCGCATTCCCGCCATTTCCTTGCACTACGGTGGGTGCGGTCGCCCATGTGCCAGGCACCGCTTCAGTGATATCCACGAATCCGACCAAACGACAAGGGACATTGGCGCGCGCAGCGCCAGAGTACACCACGCTGGCCGAGTTGGACGCAGCGCTGATGGCCGTGGTGGAGGTCAGCATTTCATCGAAATTGAGGCCTCCTCCAGCGTTGGCAATCGCCAGCTCAGGCGTGCCCGCATTGTCTATTAACAGCAGGTTGAGGCGTGCGGCAACACCTGCGCTGGTACCGAGTGTCGCGCCAGCGGGCACCGTCAGCGACAGAGCGGCTGGGATGATGCGCGTGTTCGGAGTCCCGTTCGTCAGGGTCGCATTGCGGAAATCCATCGCACAAGGCTTCATCCCGACGACCAACGCATTGCCCACCACGTCGGCACTTATCGCATTGATCTTGGACTGCTGCACCACGCCGCGCGAGCGGAGTGCCGCGAGTACTTGAGTGAAGTTCAATGCGCTCGGAGCAATACCAGCGGCCTCGATGATCGCCATCAGCTCTTCTTGCCAGGCATTAAAATCCGCCGGCACCAGCTCTGTCGGCGGCCTGTTCGTCGCCGCATCTTCGGACACAAATAAATGGTTCACGTGCCCTGGTGCACTAGTTCTGTCCATAGCTTCCTCCAGCTCCTGTAATGTCTTCAAACCATAAATAAACGTGGGCCTGCTTGAATGCCGACAGAGCATCCCACAGCAGCTTTGGATGCACCACCGAGCTGTAATAGCGCACGCGCAGCACGTAGCGCCCGCGCGTACTCCACAGATGATCTCCAACGCGACACCCGACGCGCGCCGGGCCGACCAGGTGATCGACGCGCAGCAGATCAACCGGGAATGCAGGCAGGGCAGCACTCCACAGCCGGCTACCGATCTTGCTGCCGATGCAGGCTTTCTTGCGGGGAGCTTCCGTTACGCCAGCAATCGCCTCCTGGGCGATGCGCCGGTACTCGCTGATATGCCAGTGGCCATATTTAGGCCGGTGCGCCTCGATCGCACCATCCAGCACGATCTGAGCATCTCCACCAATGCGCGTAGGCTCTGCCCCCATACCCTTGAGCAGTGCATCGCCAAAACCATTAGCGGGCCAGTCAAAGGCCGCACCGGGTGGCAGCAATGCCCGTTGCGCAGCGGCGTAATCACTCGCAGTATGAGTTTTGATCTGCACGGCTAGATCCACACCACCGGCTGCAACACCGGTACCTCGTGCGCCGCCCATACGATGGGCACGCTTTCGTCGAGGGTATATTGGTTGGTAGTGAGCGCGATTACCGTGTCCACCTCGGCCCACAGCACAGTCAACACCTCGGTATCGGTACCGCCTTTACTCAGGATTAGATCGTTAAGCGACGCGCTGATCGCCGCACGATTTTGAGCTGTATCTACCGCTGGGAGCAGGTGGATCGACAACGTCACCGGATGCGCCGTGGGGGAAACTACGCGCCAATCCGCCGTCGCGGGCACCACGGGATCGAAATAGGCCGCCACTGCATTGAGCACCGCCTGGGTCGGCAGCCGGTCGGCCAGCCCATTGCAGACCGGTCGCACGACCACCGTACCGACACCGAGGGTATGCAGCTGCACCAGCGCCCCGGTGACCGAGGGATGAGCGCTCTTCGCCCAGTGCCGATAATCTTTAGGCTTACCCGAGCGCGCACCCTCAGTCACTACCGTGCGCCACTCATCGGCCACTCGCGCACGCCAAGCATCGACCAGTTCATCCTCTGCACCGCCGGTCATGCCCAGCACACCTACTGTAAAGGTATTGTTGACCCCGGCTAGAGGATCCACCAGAGTCAGCAGCTGACCCGCCACCAAATTGCCCGCCGCGCCCGAGGTGGCGCAACGCAGTGATACCGACGTACTGCCCGCACCCAGCACCACTGCCGCTTGCACTGAGTAGTCCAGACCATTTCCGCCGCGCAACAGCGTACCCGCCAACACCTGAGCGCCGGCATTACCCGTGGCCAGCGCAGCACCCGAGGCCGGTGTGGCCAGCAGACGATCCGCACCATATAACGCCGCCCAATCGTAGAGCCGCTCAAGCTCACAGGTCAGTGGCGAGCATTGCGCATCGATCCAGTCCAGATGCCCATGCTCCCCATTGGCCACCCGTGCCCAAGTCGCAGCGAGCGGCCTGCGCAGCACGGCAGGCAGCGCAGCGAGATCACTCTCGATGCGCGTCAGTAGTTCGGTATAGGAAGGGCGGTTGTACGGGGTCACAACGGGACTTTCACAATGGCTTGGCGGCCATTGTGCAGTCCGGTGACTTGCAGAGTAACGCGGGAAACATTTCCCGCCGCGTCGGGTAGCTCAGTGATTGCAACACCGGTCATCCCGTGCTGCGTAAGCGCATTTTTAACCATGGCCAGCGTCTCACGTCGGGCAGCACTGCCCAGTGGCTGACGACGCAGATGCCACAGCCCGCTGCCAGCGGCAGGATCAGCCCACCAGCCGCGCCGATCATAGCGATCAGGTACACGGGCCACGGGCGCTTCAGCATCTGAGAACAACACGGCATACACCAGCGTGGTCACAGCAGCATCCTCGTCGGCCAGAGACGGATCATTGAATGCCAGATCGAACACTCCGGTGCCAGTTTGTACCAGTTTCAGCATCAGTTGACCCCCAAAGTATTGACTCCGGTTTCCGCATGGGTGTGCGAGCTGCCGACGTTCTTGCCGTTGTTCATCACGGTTCCTGTAATGTTGGCTCCGTCCAGTACTGTCAGCTTTCCGCCGACCTTTGCATCGCCCGTAGTCTCGAACAGAGGCGTGTCTGCGATCACCTTAGATGAGGACTTTGCCGTCACCACGCCACCCCGACCTAGCTTCACAAAGTTCCCCTGGTCATCATGCAGCGCCACCTCACCCTCTTGCAGATCCATCTGGTACCGCTTATCGCCGATCACCAGTGCCACACCATAGGAGCGATCACCCGCCGGAAAAAACAAATAAGCGCGGCTACCCGGCTTTGGTCGGTAGCTCAACCCATACGGCTCGACCCGATGGAGATTATCCAGCGTCTCACCATCGAGCACCCGCGCCTGAATCTTGTCGGCACCAACCAGATTCACCACGCCCTGTGCGCAGAGCAGTTGTAGCCGCCTCCAGATCGTCCCTATCATCGCCTCGCTCCCGCACTCCGCTTGGTTTTCTTCGGTGGCTCGCCCGCAAAGGCATTGCGGTGCATCACATGCAGTTCGGCGATCGATCCAGACTGATCATCCTGCCTCAGCACGCGATCACCAATCAGAAATACCCCGTCGATTCCCTCATGTGGAATCACCACACGCACCTGTTTATTGACTGCCCACACACCCGTCGAATGCCGCCAGCCCTGCACCGTCAGCTTGATCGAATGCGCTCTGGCTAGCCGACGGTTACGCTCCAGCTCCGCCCGCCGATCGCAGCCGCCCAAGCTATGGCCATGCCGGTCAGCCACGATGTGCATGGGTCGAAAGAAACTGATGCCATCATCCTTGACTGCTCCCTTAAGCGCGGCGCCGCTCTCATAATCAAAGCTTTTCACCACGTATTCCGAGAACCGCATGTCGTAGTCATCTACCAGGCTATAGCTCTTGATGTGCTCGCCATACACCAGCGTGGCCACAGCTTTCCCGGCATCCGGTTCAGCCAGAATCAGTCCACCATCCGGCTGTGGGTAGAGCAGCAGATTAGCCGTGCGCGCCGCGTTGATCAGCGCATTGGAGGGGGTCTCGCACTGCATCGAAAAGTTCGGTACCACCGCCGTCTTGGCGACCACCTTCACCGGCACGTTGAACGTCTTACAAATGCGCTTCACCACCTCTTCGAGCTTCAGATTATTCAGCGTCTTCGAGTACTGGCAATCCACCAGCTCGCGTGCCAGCGACCGCGCGCCGAACTGGATGGTGTGATCGGTGGCGCGGACATCGCGCTGGATCTTGCCAGAACGGATCGTGCTGACCAACTCGCCATCAACCAACACCTCAACTACCGTATTGGCCGTCAGCGCCAGCGACTCTCCCGCCCCCGGCAACGTGATGCCCAGATCGACAGAGGCACACAGATCATCCACCGACTCGCGCACCGAGACGTTCTGCCAATAGCCGTAGCGCTGGCCATCAAAGCGGATTTCGATCACGCCCTCAGCCATACACCTTCCCCTGGACAAACAGCGGATGCCGCACCTTGTTCACCGCCAGAAACACATCCTCAGCCACCTCCAAGCGATGTGCCAACACTGTCGCAGGCAGTGGGTTGACCACCTCGCGCACCACAGCAGCCTCCAGCGGCTGTGCCAGCAGCGCATCGCTCAGCGCGGCGCGCATATCCAGCGCCAACTGAAATACCGTGTCTGACATCGAGGGCAGCATATCGTCGATCGCTCCCACCACGCTGGCCAGCACCACATCGCGGTCATTCGCCACCCGATAGTCAGCCAGCGCTACTTGCGCCGCCGCACCCAACAGCAACTGCCCGCGCAGATTCGCCTCACGCATCAGATTGATGCGCAGTGCCGGCGAGTCGCCCGAGCCGCCCGGCATCACCACCGGCAGCTTGGCCATCGCAACCAGATGCGTCACTACATTGGGCAGTGCAGTATCCGGCACCGCCGAGGCCGCGCCAACAGACGAGGCCAGCGAGTGAATCGCAGTCGCATAGGCCGCTGGGGTTGCCATCAGGCTTGCCAAATCAGACTTAACGCCCTCGATCACGTTTCGCACCTGGCTCATCAGCGTGAGCGGCAGGGTTGCCAGCGCAATCATGGTCCGCATCGTGTCCAGCTGCTTCTGCACCGTGGCGATCAAGCTAGTCATGCTGAGTTCGGGCATGGGTGTCAGGTCAAATCCATCCGTCACCCCCAGCATGTAATTTGCGCAGGCGTAACTGGCAACATCCGCCATATCTGGCGCTGGTTTGGCCGCATCCTTACCGCCCGGCACAAAGTCCACGCTGATGGTGCAATAGCCGCCCTTATCGTTGCTTTCGTGGATCGACCAATCGCGCGCACGTACCCATATCTGCCCACGCCACGGATGATCCAGCCAAGCGGCACCCGGCGTATTGAGCGCCACCAGAAAGGCATCACGGAACAGGTCGTAGTCGAACCCGATGAAGTAGGCATTCAGCCGGAACTCGCCCGACTTCGCCCCCAGATCCTCGACCACCGGTTCCTCACCGCCCGGATACTCATGCACCGCCAACCGACGCCCACCCTTGGTGTCATGGCTCTCGGTCAGGAACTGGTTACCACGCCACCGAGCCGTCACCATGCGATCCGCCCAGCTCATAGGATACCCCACAGATTTCCGGTATTGATCGACGTTCTAATTGGTCCGGTGGATTGAGTTGTTTGAGACTTTACGGTTGCGCCCGGGGGGAGATTAATATCAACCCGTGTGTGTGACTCACTAGGTTTTTGCTCAGGTGGTTTTAGTGCGGGAGAGTGCAGCAGGTCATAAATCCAACCGCCCAGATTTTGGTTCTTGTCGCCTGTAGCCGATTGCACTAGGCCATCTATGCCCCGCGCTAGTGGCTTACCGACCACGTTATAGCCAAGCTCCCAACCAGTAAGAGCAGCCAATGTAGTTGGCAGCGCGCGACTAGCAGCAGGGAGCACCTTGCCAACTTTTTCGCCTACCAAGGGTGGTAGTCCACCTTTCCCACCGCCGAGCAATGCGTTAATGCCTGCCGCTCCCGCCAACAATATCAGGGCATCTTTTGCGGCAGTCACCGAGGCGGTCATCAACGGGAACTCCTCAGCCGCGCTAACCATGCCCTGAAACATGGATTTCAATGGCCCACCTGCACCCGTCAGCGCAGCATCCTGCCCCTCCAGCTTGGCATTCTCCAAACGCTGAGTCTGCGCACTGGCTGTGTCATTCATTACGGCATAGCTCGTCTCCAGCTCCTGGGCCTTATCATCACGCGCCAATCCTTTACGAACGTCAGTGCTCAGTCCCGTCTTGCTTGCTTGTGACTCGGCTCGAAATCCCTGTAATGCCTGGCGATCCTGCAACACCTTGCCAGTAGCACCCGATGAGTAAATTTGCTGAATTTGCTTTAACGCCTGTTCGCGCTGCGGGCTTTTCTTATCTTCTGCAATCTTGCTTAAACGATCTAGCTCTTGTGATACCGCCTTAGTCTTGGGGTCTTTAGCGATGAGCTGATCAATAAGCTGAGTGAAGGTAGTGATCGTATCTTCACCTCGCAGTGCACCCTTGGCCAACTCACCACGTAGGTCGATTCCCTGCTTTTTAAAGTCTTTCGCCGTATCTTCACTATTTATTTTTTCAAAGATGTTGATCAGATTATTCGCGGCCTCATCTTTCGTGCCAGCGGTCAACACCGATCCTTGCATCGACATCAATACACGCTCAAACCCTGCCATTCCAGTTAAGCCTAGACCTCGCGCCGAACTCAGAGCAGCAGGCAAATGCTTTGCCATATCAGCCAGCTCAAATCCACCCAACTCACCCGCACGAATGGCCTTGGAAATAACCTTGTCCATTTGTTCCGGCTTAATTCCCATCCGCTTGGCAGCCAGCACAATATCAGCGATTTGACTGGGATCAGCTTGTGCGGCTGTCGCCCCTTTTTGTATCGTTTTCAACAGGCCATATGATTGATCCTTGGTGAATTCTCCGCTCCCCATCAAGGTTGAAAGCGTACCCGCCGCCTGCTCGCGCGTACCGCCTCCCACCTTAAGTGCGGCCTGAATTGCCTGTTTGATCTCCTCTTTACCCGCGATTCGACCAGCCGTATCGCGGTCACTAAATAGGGTATTGGTCAGGCCTGCCACGGTGTGATCGTAGTCCATAGCTCGTGTGACCGCAGGTGCTGTCATCATGTACGCGCCGCCGACCGCAGCCGCTGCTCCAGGTATATAACCCGCAGTCGAAGCAGTTCCCGGCTTATTTGACCCGTCCATTTCCTTGCGCAAAGCCTTGACCTTGGCAAGCGCCACATCCTGCGCACGTGCCAACTCACGCGCACTCGCATCGCCACTTCTGGCCAGATGCCGATAGGCCTCTTCAGTCTTGGAGATTTCGGCTCGGATGGTCTGCTCAGAACGAATGCCCAGTGTTTCACGGCTGCGGGCAATGTCCTGATAGGCCTTGATATGCTGATCATGTTGCGCCTGCACCACCGCAACTGACTTGGATGCGGAATCGCGCGCAGCCTGCGCCGACTTGCTGGCTGCGGCCACCGAAGCAGATGCTGTCTTGCTCGCCGTATTGACTGATGTCTGTTCAATCGACTTCAGGCCAGCACTTGCACTATCTTTCAGCGTGATGTGTAACTCGGCTCTAATAGCGGGTTCTGACATGAAAAAAGCTCCGGTGGATTTACACCGGAGCTTAACAACTCACCTGCCTGAATATTACGCGGGAAACATTTCCCGCCGGACGATCTATACTTACTCGAACGTCCTACCTTCCATCGAAGCCGCAATCCCCGCCCAAATAAACAACTCAGCCAGCGGCATAGCTTTTACGACATTCAAGTCCTGATGTAGCCCTCGCGCAACCAGGGCACATGCAATCAGGACTCGCTGGGTTTTTTTTCATCAGATTCCGGTTTGATGAGTTCTGAGGCAATCGTATCCGCAGCACGGAAGTCATGCACATGCAGCTGCTTGATGAGCGCTTCATCGGTTCCGGTCAAGTTGGCAATCAGTGTAATGGTCTGCTGATTTGGCCCCCGTACATCGAATGCCAATAAGTCACCTGCTGTGGCGTGTTCACGAAAATTCAGTTCGGTCACCGTCGCTTTGCCGAAGGTGAGTGGATATTTGAGAGTCAACTTAGCCATTATTCACCTACGCAATCTTTTCAGACGTATTCGACATGATGGTCATCTTGCTATCGCCGCCATCGACCGGAACAGGCTCAGAGACAAACGCCAAGCTCATCAGATGCACGCTGCCATCCGCCAATCGCACGGTGACATCTTCATCCTTAATATTGTTGAGCAACTGCGCATTCACACCGGGCAGTAGGTTGAGATTCAGTTCTAGCTTGGCGGCTACCTCAGACTCAGTATAGCCACCATCCGAGGCCAGACGACCCGGCTTATGCTCGCGCTTCTTTCCGCTGGGTGTAAATGTACCAGGCTTATCTGCCAACGGTAGCTTGCCGACTGACGGTGCCGAGACCGTCCGAATGTTATTGATTTGTGCCATGTTTAAACCCCTTTCAATGGATCGTTAAACCGCTTTGCGGAACTGTCCTACACCCGCCAAGATGTAGTACGGCGACAACAGCACCGGCTGATCGGCGAAGTTGAAACGGCTCGGGTCAGTCGGGTGTTGCTCCACCACCAGATTCGACTTGTAGTACTCGTACTCTTGCACCCAGCCGTATTCACGCAGCAGCGTGTTCTGATACAGGCTCAGCAGATAGGCACGCACGTCGTCCACCGTGGTGATGCGCAGGCCGGGCTTGTAACCCTCGTTGCTTTTCGCCGCTGCCGTTCCCGTGAAGCGCTTGATCGCACCGATGCGCTGCTCATAGCGGATGCGTTCCATCACCTCGGCGGTGTTGATGTCCAGGAAGGCATCGTCGGCGGAGCCATCGGGGCGGAACTGGTACATCGAGATCAGGCGCTTGATGAAGCACGAGCCGTCCTTGGCCACCGTCATCAAGCTCATACCCTTGAACAGCAGGCTGTTGCTGTTGGTCCAGTCATGATTGCTCACGCCCACCATGCCGGGCAGCGGCGTACCCTCCAGCGACTCGACCGGGTTGTTCACCAAGCGCGGTGCGGCAGCCGCACACACGATAGCCGCAGCCTCCCAGGTGGTCGTGGGATTCAGCTCCAAACTCAAGTCGGAAATGTGCTCATAGTTCTTGGTCACGCCAAAGGCCGCAGCGGTCGCATAGTCACCCCGGAATGCAGTGAAGGCGCGGAAGCCCGCTTGAATCGGTGGCAGGTAGCGCGCTTGGCTTTCTGCGTGCCAGGCAGCCAGCGTGGCGGCATCATTGATGCCCAGCGCCACGTAGCGATACCAGCGCTGCTGACCCAATACAGCAGACAGGTTGCCCGGAACTGGATCACCGGCGCCGCCCGTCATCGCCACCAATGTCAGCGCCAAGCCTGCCGGAGTCGTCTCGCCGTACAGATTGGTGCGCACGTCGATGGCATTGCCGCACGTCCCCTTGTGCCGCGCAGTTAGCGTTACCACTGCCGCCACTGCTGCCGCCGTCACCGGAATATCCATACCCGCTGCTGCGATCGCAGCAACAATCGCCGTGGCGACCTGAGCTGTCGTCATGCCCGCTGTCACGGCCACATTGACGATCTTGCCAGCGATATACAGCGCCAGCGTGCCATTGGCAGTCGGGGCGGCGGTCGGTGTGATCGTGCCAGTGGCAGCCACCCCAGCGACCAGATCAGCATAGGGCAACATGTACAGATCCAGCGCCGGATCGACCGCACGATACTTGGCGGCCATTTGAGCCAGCATCGAGCCAGCGCCCGCCTTGTTGATCGCGTCCTGCACGCCCGAGATCAGGGTGATCTCACCCGCCGGTGCCGTACCCGTGGCCAGCTTCTGGCCAACCAGCAGCACCGCTGGAATATCGCCACCCAGACCCGCCTTGGAGCCATCGACGACGACATACGCACCCGGATAACGTAACGCGGCGGGGAGTTGCGGAATGGAAATCATAAAGTGCCTCCTGTGTAATTCACACTATTGAAACCTGCCGGGTCGGGCAGGTAATTGTTGATAACGCCTTCAAAACTGTAACGGTCAGCCCAGTACAGGTCGCCGTCGGTGTACTCGATCACGCGGCCACCGCGCCAGATGATGGGTCGCGTGTCCGGAGCGCCTTCTTCGCCGCGCAGCAAGCGGTACACCGCCTGCCGATACTTGAGCAACTGCTCGTCGGTTTCGCCCGGCTCATGACTGCGCGCATTCTCGATGGCAATCACCACGTCGAACTCGGGCTCATCCCTATCCAGCCGCTCGCCGATCGGCTCGCCCTTATCTGCACTGCGCACCACCCAGGCGGCGGGCAGGGGCAACGCATCCGGGCGCACCTTGGCATAGGCCGCCGCTCCATCCACCTTGCGGAACCATAGCCCCTCAAACCACACGGGTTTGGCAGTCAACATCACGATGATGGGTTTGAGCGAGAGCATTACCAGCCGCCCACAGGCACCGTGCTGCCATAACGTCGCGGCGAGCTGGATAAAATCACCTGATCTTCCGGCAAGGCCGCTTCAGCCACCGTCACCGGCAACAGATTGAGATCGCCACGCGCATGAGACCTGAGCATACCGATGGATGCTTCGTAAGCGACTTTCACCTCATCAGTCATCCGCTCAGCACCTTGCAGGTAATACAGCGCAATGGTTGAGCACAGACGGGCGATCAGTGGGCTAGAGGCCGTCGTCGGGATGCGGTAGCTCACGAGCACCTCTGCTGCATCCACCAGCGCACCATCAATGGCCGACAGCGCCAGCGTGACTGAGGCGTGCTCCTCACTGGTCAGCGCTGACAGATCACCGCCCGCAATCGCCACTCGCAGGGCATCATCCGGCGGCATCTGCACATCGGCAGGCACCGCCAGTTGCGCCAGCCGACGCGCATTGCTGCGTGCCAACAGATCAGAGCGGGTAGCGAAGGCCATGATCAAACAGCCTTGATCTCAGCCCAGACCGCATCGCGCTCGATCGCGGACACGTCCCAGCCGGTGATGGCCACAATGGCGGCCACCGTCGGCGCACCGCCACCTGTCCAAAGCTTGGAGTCGGCGGTATCCAGTTGCAGGATGGCCGACTTGACCGCAGCAGCGCGCTCAATCGGGTCAGCAGGTGCCACAGGTGCGGTAGGTGCATCAGCTGTGACAGGTGCCGCAGGTGTTTCAGATGCGACAGGTACATCAAGTGCGGCAGCTGCGGCAGGATCAATCTCCAACACCTCCAGCATCTGCTCTTCTTGCAGGCGAATCGCAGTGGCCTCATCCACCTCAACCTTCTGCCACTCGCGGCCAAACTGGATACCGCAACGGAAGAATCGCTCCGCCTCGGTCTTCAGATTGATCCGCACAAACAGCACCAACAAATCAGCATTACCCATGATTCAAACTCCCGATAAATTCAGTTCAAAGACCCGGCCCCACTAGGGAGCCGGAACCAGCTTAGGCACCCAGCCAAGGGGTAACCAGCAGCTTCACCTTGTTGTAGTTGATGTTGGAGGCACCATTCGCGTTCTGTTGCGCCTTCAGCAGTAGCTCTGCCGCTGCCTGATTGTCCGGGCCAACGATCAGCAAATCAGGGGTGATGCCCAGCTTGCGGTTGCCATCGCCCTTGAACTTCATCATCGCGGTATAGGCCGCCTGGAAGTTGACATCGGTCAGCGCCGCCTTGGAGCCAAACGCACACTGCCAGAAGCCATAAGCCGCCGCCCCGCGCCAACGCCCACCGAAGCTGTACACATCGAGATCGAACACATTGGCGTTCTGGGTTGAGGTGATCGAATCGAATTCAGGCTTAATCCGCTCTTGCAGATACAAGGGGCGTGCCGCACGCTCAGTGCACAGCAGCACCCACGGCTCCAAAATACCCGCTTGCATATTGCTGACCGTCGCTGCCACACCGGTACCGTCTTCATTCGGGTACACCGGATGGTCGATGTCAAAGAAGAACTGGCCGTCGTAGCACAGGCTGGTGAAACCATCTTTCAGCGCCTGAAATACCAGATCATTTTGCATATCAATCACCGACTGGCCGTGACTTTCTGCAATCGCGCCGTAGTGGCCGAAGTTGTCATCCTCGATGTCGGTGCGCTGCACATCAATCGTGTTTTCGAACTTGCGGTTCACCACCGAGTAGGCGTTTTCTGCCAGCACCTTGTGCAAACGCGAGCCGACCCACTCGCGGAATGCGGGGAACTGGCTCAGCCAGGCATACGTGTTCGACTTGCCATCACTCGGCATCAGTCGCGCCACTTGCTGCCAGTGATTGGGAGCCGCCGCCAGACCGGCATTGAAACGGGTTTTAAGCGTGGTGTGCAATGCTTGGATTTGAGCCTGCGTCAACACGCCGCCGAATGCCATCAGCATAGTTTCCGAATCGGCACTGAATGCGGAATGACCGGTCAGCACCAACGCCAGTGCAACCATGCCGAGCAGCGCCAGCGCCCACGTTTTAAAGCTAATCTTTGCAAACATTGTTATCTCCTAAAGTTAGAACTTAGTTCACTAACACGTCGATGATCTGATCAAGGATCAGGCCGTCTTGTTCTTGGCGTAGTCTTCCGGCTTCACACCCATCTTGGTACAGAAAGCCAGCTCAATTTCATTCAGGCCGTGACCAGCCTCGCCCTTGCCGCCCGCCTGCTTATTAAGAATTGCCAGCGGCTTTTTCGTATCCAGATACTCGGTCAAGTCAGCGAGAGTCTTCTTGCGGGCATAACCCTCCTCAGCCGGAGTCAAGACCCCGCTGGTCAGCGCAGCCTGAATCATCTCTTCGCACTTGGCCTTCTCTGTCGCCAGAGCCGCCTGTGCTTTTTCCTGTTCGATCGCAGTGACCTTGGTTTTCAGTTCGCCGTTCTCGGTGGTCAGCGCCGCCACTTGGGTTTTCAATCCATCGCGTTCGGAAGTCAAAGCCGCCACGTTGGTCTTTAGGCCATCACGCTCAGAGGTGAGCGCTGCCGCTTGCTGGTCATTCAGTGCCATGTCGGCTCCTCCTGTGGTTAAAAAATCGGTAAGCTCACCCCGCGACAAGGCCGCTTGCGCCATTGCGGCCAGCGCATCCAGTCCATCAATGCCGGGGGTATTAGTCAGGGCAACAGAAATGATCTCCAGCACCTCGCCGGTGATTCCGTTGTAGTAAAAGACCGTGCTGATGTAGCGATACTGCTTGTCGGCGATCTCGCGGCGCGCCTGCGCCGTCCAGCCGATGTTGATGGCGTACAGACCCTTGCCTTCGCGCCACTCCAGCGTGTTGGGAATCCAGCCCGCTGCCAACACCTTCTGGCCGTTGGCCTCAGAGCGCAGGCTCTGGTGCTCGTAGTCGATCAGCGTGTCCGTCTTGCGATTGGACGCACGCTCAATCACTCGCGCAGCGATGGACGCATCCAACTGCCACGCTGCGCATTCGACCGGACGAACATCGCTCGACCGAAACGGCCCCACCGGCAGCAAATGTGCCTCGGTGGTGACCGCATCACCGCCCGCGCCCAGCTCAAAAGTGAGGGCGGCAAAACTGGCAGAGGGTTGATTGGCGTTCGGCATGGAGGCTCCTGTTGATGGAGAGCATCATGCCGTTTTAGGGGAGGTAAAACACGGCGGGAAATGTTTCCCGCCCGAAGATAGAGCGAAACCTATTTAAACGCGCTTTGAGGGCTTAGTGTGTTCGAGTGGTGCGATGGGTTGATTTTTGTTGATCACTGGCATTTCAAATGCGCGTGGTGATTTTTAAACGTATGCGTGCTGGCTAGAACAAGTCCAGCTGCGCATCATTCCCCTCGCGGCGCACATTTTGGATATGACGGCTGGAGAGATTGTGCTGCCGCGCTTGGGCGGTGATGCTATAGCGATGCTTCTCACGGCGGATCTGCTCGTCGCGCACCCGGATGAACAGCTTGTCCGGTTTAGGCATCCACACCCGGTCAGCGGCATCCATGTGTAGCGCGAGCATTTCTCGCAGTCTGGCCAGCTCGTCATCGCTCAGGCCAAGGCCAGCGCTACGGTGCTTGGGAATACTGATATTGACGCCGCCGCGTTCGACCAGGAACTCTTTGGCACGCCCAAAGCCCAGCGCCCGCACCACCGCACCTAGCACCGGTGGCAGGGTACGCAGCAGCTCTACATCGACCGCTGGCCAGTGGTAGTTCATCGCGCCAACCATCCCTTCATCGCTTCGATGATCTTCTGCGACTCAGCCACAGAAAGGCTATCCAGATTCGGCACGTCACGCCCAGTCTGCCGCGTGCAGAAGGCCAGCAGCGCCGGGCGGGTGGCTTTCTCCACCTTGCCCGCCTTGCCCAGCTTGCCCCACATCCGCACCATCATGGCAATGCGCTCAGGCACCTTCTTGGCATCCCCGCCGCCGCTGAAGACGCGCTTCTGCCGACTCCAGCCGCGCCGCTCGTAATCGCACAGCACCGCATCGAGCTGCGGCACATTCAAGCTGCTAGCCGAGATGCGCCCATCGATCATCATCGCACCGTGGCGTTGCAACAAGTCACGGTGGATCTCGTCGTTCCAGCCCGGCAGGTTCTTCATCGCCCAGCCCTTGGCGATGCCAACGAGCTGGAGGTAATGTTTGATTAAGTCGCTCATGCTGTTCTCCGTAAGACGTTTCCCGATGTCTCCTGCACGAATGCGGGAGACATGAGGCAAAGCCTTAGACCACGGCATCCTTCAGCACCTTGGCTGCGCTGAAGTGAGGCACGCGCTTGGCAGCTATCTGCACCGGATTGCCGGTCGCTGGATTGCGACCAGTACGCGCTGCACGCTGCGCAGTACTGAACTTGCCTAATCCGGGCAAGGTCACTTCTCCGCCTGACCTCAACTCAGCTTTCACAATCTCGGCTTGGGTATCCAAGACAAACTTGATAGCGGCCTTGCTGGTGCCCGTGTTGCTAATGTTGGCGGCAATGGCGTTGATGAGTTCTGCTTGATTCATGGTGTTGCTCCTTTCGTTGGTTGGGTAAATCGTTAATCTGCTACAGGTGGTGATCCAGACCACGGGCTACTTCCGACCCAGCGTCCGTTCGTGTACCCACATGCTGGCCACGATGGCGATGGGGCCTGCCAGCAGGTAGGCCAGCAGGGCGGATAGGTTGCCGTCCGGGATAGAGCGCAGGATCACCAGATTGCCGCCGCCGATGGCGAACGAGGTCAGCATCGCGGCCTTGTAGTGGCCTTGATTCACGTTCTGGCTCTGGAAACCGAGCGCAAAAACGGTGGCGAACGTGCCTAAGAAAACAATCAGCGCGTTCATGTCACACCGCCGCAATATCAAGGCTGATCGGGCGGTACTGGTCGGTATCACCGACGCGCTCGTACACGCGGAAGTAGGTCTTGCTGCCCGCCACCTGAATGCTCTCGCCAATGGCCAGCATGGCGCGGTTCCACTTTTCATCCTTGATGTCGAGTCGGCGCAGGCTCAGGATGCGCGCGGAGTTCACCCGTCCTTCCTTGTCCACTTGGAACGCATCGTTGATGAGTGCGCGGATCTCGGAGCGCGACCCTTGGCTCCATTCGTGGATGCACTGGTCAATCAGCTCTTTGGCGACCTGCAAGCGCTCGTCAAAGGTCAGCGATTCGGCCACGGCCCGCTGCACCTTGAAACGGCCATCGAAGCTGAGCAGGCTGACGTTGCCTTTGATGCCGCCCATCTTCACGCCGTATTTCTCGCCGCTGAGCTGGATGAAGGCTTCGATATCGCCGAACACACCGGCCTTGAACTGCGCCAGCGCCTCCGATTGAGCTTTGGCCTTGCCGACGATCTCGCGTACCAGCTCGTCGCGCACCAGATCGATCTCGCGCACGGTATCCTTGGGCCACAGCGCGCCCTTGGCATCCTGCATATATCCCTCTGGGATGGGTTTGGTTTCGGTAATGCTCATCATGGTCTCCTATGGGTGGGTTTTGGTTTTCAAGCGCCCCAGCTCGGCCTTCACCGATTCTGGGATGGATGTTCTCTTTTGCTCGGGCTGAGCGGGTGCTACAGGTTGATGCGCTGCCACGCTTCCGACAGGTGTATGGCCTGCGCGCTTGGCCTCAGTTCTAGCTTCCTGTGCGCCCTCAGCCTTGCTGCTGTAACCAGCAATAATGGCCAATAGGTAGCCATGGGTCTTGAGCGGCAAGGTGATCCCTCCAGGGCAGCCTCTGGGCTTGGCCAGCATCTCTTCCAGCGCCATGCGCCAGTAGTCCTGCGGTGCTGACCAAGTGCGACCATTACGTTCGATCTTGGCCTCAGCGATCATCGGCAGCAGCTCGTTGAGCAAGGTGGCCACACGGTCGAACGAGAGCTGGCGAGAGGCTGGACGGAACAGGCCGAGGTACTGCACCAGCAGCTTGCCGATGGGCGCAGGCATGGCCAGCGCCGCCATCACCGCCTCGCGCGCACCCTCGTTGCCAAGCAGCACATCAAGGCTGGCCGTGGCTCCGCAGGCTGGGCAGGAGGTACGCATTACGCGGCCATCCTTCGCTCTTTGCACAACATCTTGCGGCGGATATTCTGCTGAGTTTGCTTGCGGCGGCGCTGCTCTTGCTTTTGCCTCTTGGCATCGGCCTCCGCGTGCATCGGCTCAGGCTGAGCGGATCGGCGGCTAGGGCACGCGGCACGACCTGCCTCGGTCAACCGATACAGTCCATCTACCTGCTCAATCAAACCTAGCCTGCCCAGCTCAGTCAGCCCGCCATTGGAGGTGGGCCAGCGCTCCCTAATTGTGGCGGGCTCCATCGGCCCGGCTCTTAGCGCGAGTAGGGTGATACCAAGCGTGCTGGTGGGAGTGATCGGTCTCATGCGCCCCTCCGCTCGGCATAGACCATACGACGGCCTTGGCACTGATCCGCCTTGGCCTTCAACGCTTGGTTTTCCATTTCCAGCTCGGCGACGTAGTCCATCTTGGCAAAGAAGGCCAGCACCGCAACGAAGGCCACGATTCCCAGTAAAGTCTTGAAGTTCTCGTTCATCTCACGCTCCCTTAGGCAAGGCCTGCAAGCACAGCGCTTGGCGTGCCACAAAATCCACCATGTCGCAGCTAAGCTGCTTCCCTTTGCGCATCTGCTGCATCGATGCGATCAGCCCCTCAACCAGCATCCGTGCGCTACCTTTGCAGTATTGATACAGCCGCACCACCACTTCATCCGGCACCTCTTCCGTGCCGAATCCGGCCTGTACCAGGGCGGCGGCATCATCTTGGGTGATCTGGCGCACCGTCTCCGGCCAGAAACCAGTGCGGCTGCGGATTTGGTCAAATTGCCCATGAGCAGGCTTGATCAGGCCGGACAAGTGTTCGGTACCCACCAGCAAAATGCCCACGTTGGCGAGGTCGCGCAGACGGCGCAGGGTGTGCAGCTGGTGCGGTGTCAGCGTTTCAGCCTCGTCCACGATCAGCAGGCTATCGGTATTGCGCAGCGCATCTACCACCGCATCAAAACGGCTGGCGATGCTGCCCTTACCGCTGTATCCGGCAATGCGCACCGACAGGTCACGGATCAGGCTCTGCGGGGTCATCGTCGGTGTGGCTTCGATCAAATGCGTGTTGCTGTGTTCGGCAGCGTAATGCTTGATAGCAAAGGTCTTGCCGGTGCCGACATAGCCGCTGAACACGGCGAAGTTGCGATTGCGCCGCGCCATCGCGCAGCAGGTCTGCCCCAGCTTGAAAACGCTGGTCTCGACTGGAGCTACGGCATCTGAGGTGGTCTCTTCCGCGTGGCGCATGGCCGACTCCACCGAGGCGAGCTGTTTGCTGGGGCTGGTGATGTAGTTGCCATTGATGATCTGATTCAGCGTACTGGCGGGCACCCGTGCCAGCCGCGCCAGCGCAGCCTGCTTGTAGGAATGCTCGGCCATCCAGAGGTGGATACGCTCCACCAGCGCGATATCGGCGGTGGTGTAGTGGGTTGGATACGTCTTCTGCGTCATGCTGTTCTCCCTTAGTTAAAATCGTCCAAACTGAAATCGTTGTGCTCGATACGCTGCGCTTCCCCCTCCAGCGCAGGCAGCGCACCCTCGGCTAGTGCCTCGGCATCGAACACGCGACCGGCGCGAGCCATCTGCTCATCCATCTTGCGTTCCAGACGCTTGATAGCGTCGGCGGCACGGTTCTGGCGTTTCTCTTCCAACCGGCTTGGTGCGATCGCATCAATGGCGGTGATCAGATGTGCATCGCAGATCCAGCGGCCATCCAGCGTGCGCATCACCGCCACTCGGTCATCCATCAGGTCATATTCAAGCAGCAGCTTCTGGCCATTGAAGGCGTGCAGATCGACGTGCTTGTATTCGCGCTTGCCATGTTTGACTGAGGCACGCTGTACGGTGAGGGTGACAGCCTGACGCTTGAGTTCGGTGACGCTGGCGTGCGGCGGGATCGGCACCAGCTCTGACCACAGCGACACCCTGCTGATGCGCTTATCTTCTGGGTGTGGTCGATGGGCATAGCGCACCAGCCAGGCATCGAATGCTTCGGTGAATTGAGCCAGCGTCGGCAGTGCCAGCCGACCAGCCTTGATCTCACTCACCGTCTTGTTCAGCGCCTCGGGAGCCATGTCGGTGCCGCAGTAGAGCTGTGGCATCCACAGCTTGAGGAAATCGTCTTTCATGCCGCGAAAGAAACGCTCCACCCAGCCCTTGCCGTGCGGGTTGCCGGGGATGGCATGGATGATCTGTTGCACCCCGGCACGGGCGTAAAAGCCGGTCAGGTCATCGCTCATCAGCTTGTTCTTGTAGCCCGATCCGTTATCCACGTAGATGAAGGGCGGCACATGCCCCCAGCGGGCAAAACACTCCGCCCACATGTTCTGCACGGCATACGTGCCCTCGTGCTCATCAGCGCGCCAGCCGACACAGATCCGGCTGCGCATATCAATGGCGACCGTCAGCTCAGGCCGCCAGATGTCGCCGGTGACCGGATGCGCCAGGTACACGTCGGCGCGATAGCCGTCAGCGACATAGACATCGCCGGGCAGCGCGTTCTCGGTCGAGCGGCGGATGTACGCCTTTTCGGTCAGTCGGTATAGGTTCTTGCCAATACGGGCGGGGCTGTTGCGTCCTAGCATGGCGGGTACTCCTGTTAAGTAATTTCGAACTTGGTCATAGGTGACGGCGAAGCCATCTACCTCCACCAGTCGGCGATGCACCGCCGACATATCCGGCTTTCCGGGATTGTTGTAATACTCCAGCGCTGGCCCCCACCATCCGGCCGCTTCAACCACGCGCCCCTTGTGATCGGGCAGCAGCGCGGTGACACCGCCTTCGCGGTGCTGGGCGCACCACTCGCAGATCGCTGAGCGAGACGGCATGGCACGTCCAGCCTTGGCCGACCCTGCCAGCGCCACCTTGACGTGCGCAGGCAACAGGCCAGATTCAGCGCGTGCCATCAGCAGCGAGACGGCATTGTTTTGCGACACACCTTGATTGCACTGTTGCAAAATGAAGCTCACGACAGTCTCGCGGCTCTGAGCCACTTGGCGGGCGCGCTCGGTAGCCTCACGCCAAGGATCGCGCTGACGCAGTGCCAGCACTTGGGCAGTGGAGATCACCACCTTCCCGCCGCCCTGTGGCGGCTCTATCCTCTTGACCATTTGCGCCCCCCGCATGGCTTACTCTCCGTCCGCCTTGTTTTTAGAGCCTTTAGGGCGGCCACGACGCGGAGTTTCCTGCACACGCTGCGCTTCACGCAGGGCACGCTGCCCTTCGTAGCGGTTCTCGATCAGAGGTTTATTTAACAGCCAGTCGGCAGCCTCATAAGGCAACAAGATGTGCTGGCTCATTTGGCGCGATGGCAAGCCGAGCTGCTCTTGGCGGTCCAGCTCGCGCAGCTTCTCCAGCATGTCTAGCCCAGTAGCTACCGCGTTATGCGCCACGATCCACACCTGCTCCAGACGCAGCCGCGCTTCGTCTGAGCCTCCCGGGGTGCTCAACTCCTCTTCAAACAGCTTATGCAGGGCATTCAAAGGCAGTTCAGCCTCCAGTTGCAGCGCCATACACTCGGCGCGCAGCTCTTCCGTGCGTAGCTCGAATTGCGTCAAGCGCTGCTTGGCCTCGGAGAGTCGCTCAACCTTGCGCTGCGCTATCTCCAGCTCGGCTTCGTAGTTTTTTTCACGGCGCTTGAGCGCAGCCACTTCATCCTTGAGCTGGCGCACCGTCATCAGCTCAGCCTTGCCGATCAAGCCTTCGCCGGTCTGCGCTGCCTCGTCGATCACCTCTTGCGGCAGTGAGGCCAGCAGCATCACTTTCACCTTACCCAGCGCCAGCACCTCATCCACTTGGCCAGCGGGCAGACGCATCACGAATTTGGCGATGCGCATGGATTCGTAGACGCGCTGCATTTCGAGTCCGTTTTGCTCCACCCACCCGATAAAACCGCTGCCATTTTCAATTTCCGATGTTCGGAAATTGATTCCCTTTCTGTCTCCACCGTGACCAAGCGACAGCAGCTCCTGCGCCCGCAGAAATGCCAGCCCGGCACGGGTGATTTCGAACATGGCGCGGTTGATGGAATCCGATCCGATGCGCGCCAGCACGCCGAGATCGTCGCTATCCACACCAAAGCGCACGGCGATCTGGGCTACCCCACTCGATTCAGTTGTCACGATGTTGCTCATGCTTGCTCCTCAGTAAACTCAAATTCAGGTTGATTGTGTTTTTCGACGTTGCCCTTGTGCCATGCCAGCCCCTCCATCGCCTGCTGGATGCCGGCAAGCGCGGTATCCGCATCCGTGCGCTGGTCGTAGAACTTGAGCAGGTTGCCCACGGCGGTGTGCAGCAGCTCTTGCAACACCTGCATGTCGGCGGCAGTGGCATCGCGCCCAGTAGGCGCTTCGATCACCAGGAACCCGGCGCTGGTAGCCAGCCAGCGGGTAGCGAAGTGGATGCCGCAGATGTGCTCGTAGGCGGGAATGGACGATGCAGGCATCCGGCCAGTGGACAGCCACTTGTAGAGCAGGTCTGCGCTGACATCCATCAGGTCGGCGATACGCTCCACCGAGTAGCGCTTCTTCTCCAGCGCGTAGTCCTTGCACAGCCGCAGCGCATCGCGCAGGCTGGTGGGTTGCACTCGTTTCCAATTTCTCCGCATTTCAGAAACGGCCTCCCGCCATGCCGTTCCAAACAAATAACTGTTCAGAATCAATAAAATTCATTGTTGGCACGTAGAATGTGAAGCGTCTAGACATGATCAGCAGCTCCGAACAGACAGCTGCTCAACGCGCAAAAGGAGACGTACCATGCACAATGCTCAGCAAAGAACAGATCAGTATCCAAAACACGTTTCAGCCCGAGCCGACGCGCTGATCGCAGCGCTTGACGAAGCGCAATGTCGCCAGCTATACGCTGAGCTGCAAACCATAGACGTGCAGGAATGGACGGATTGGCTCGGCGCTGCCCGGAAAGAGATCGCTCGATATGACTCGCTAACTCCCGCTGAGCGATCTGCCCAGCTTCGAGCGCCTGCTGATACTTCTGCTCCAGCCTCGCCTTTGCGCCTGCACCATGCCATTGTCTTTTTAGAACTATGGCGCGCTCGAATGCAGTTAAAATATCTGCACTTGCCGCCGTCTGGCCTTCCGCTGGATACGCCGGAGCGGCATCGGGAGATGCTGCTGGCTGCGATGGCATCGTTTCATGATTACGATTTAATGGACCTGTGGCCGTTTGCGCTGCCGAAAGGGTTTGATCCGATCCCGTTTCGGCGCTGAGCTTGGCTTTCAGGCGTGCTAAGGCTGCCTCGTAGCGGCGGATGCGCTTCCGCTCAAGCTCGCTAGCACTACAGATTCCTTGTGCATTGGGCATGGCAGCTCCTAGGCGGGAAGATTCTCGTGATCGGCTTTCAGGCCTAGCTTTACGGCGATTTCATGCGCCTTGCCGTACTTGGCCTTAGCTTGACCATTTAGCACCCGATACACCTCACCACGGGTATAGCCATGAGTAGCGGCCCACTCGGTGAAGGTGATGCCGCGTTGATGAAACTGTTGTTTAACTTTTTCTGGGGTCATTGTTATCGCCTCTCGTAGTGCAAAGATGATTTATGTTTGATGTGCGTAATTTACAACCATGTAAATAGCATGTCAACCAATTTGCGTGGTTTTATTTTTACTGTGACTTGAGAGTTGACTTGAATGAGAAATGACGAGCACTACTACTCGGTGGCAGAGCTACTACAGCTCAAGCTTCCAAACTATCCGCTGACAAGGCAGGGATGGGATACGCTCGTCAAAAGAGATGGCTGGGAATTTCGAGAGGTTAAAGGTTTTGGTGGTCCGGGCGGCATACGTAGAGAATACATGCCGCCGAAAAATGTCATGTCTCTAATTGACAACCATGTAACTCTCGGCGTTAAAGAAATGCCCGGTGTCTATGTGAGCAACTCACTGGAGCCGGGGTTCATCGAAGTCCCCTGGGCAAGCGCGGCAGCGGGTCATGGTCGTGACAACAATAGCTCCGTGGCAAAGCTATCTCTACGCGAGGCGTGGATCCGCAGCGCACTGGGGATATCCCCAGCGCATCTTGGGTTAGTCACAGTCACGGGCGACTCTATGTACCCGACACTGGTGCATGGCGAGGTGGTGTGTGTGGATACCGGAGTCACAGAATTCAAGGACGATGCTTGCTACGTTATCAACATCGGTGGATTTGAGCGCATCAAGCGCCTACAACTCATGACCAACGGCAATGTCCTCATCAAGAGCGACAATGACCACGTAGAGCCGGAAAATCTAACAATGGATGAAGCCATGTCACTCAAGGTGATCGGCCTAGTTTTGCCCGTGAAGCTTGGGTTTTTTAAACTGTAATAGGGAGCAGAAATGAGCAAGTTAATCGAGCAATTTAATTCCTATCCACTTTGGGTAAAACTAATGCCTGCTTTGATCGTACTTCTCAGTGGCCTTTTGGCGGGTGCGCTTATCGATTTGAAAAAATTCAAGGCAACAGCGATGCCGGATGTGCAAGCCTCGGTTTCCAAGCCCGCCAATCCTTCGGCAACATCCAAGGCTGAGGCAGAGAAGTGGTACCAAGATTTCAGAGCGGCCAAGGACAAAGTGTTTGATGGCCTATTTATCAAGAAAACTGACGAACATAGGCAATTCAACCAAGAAACGACACAGCTTACCCGCCGTGCTGAAGCACTTTTCGGCGAGCCATTCACATCTGAAATTGCCGTGTGTACTCAGGCATCTATAAGCCTTCAGGAGGTCTGGAGGAATATCGCCGAAATTGGACGAACAGGAAATGTCGATGAAACAGTTCCAAGCCATATTGCAGTGATGGCGTGGGGGGGCGGCGAAAAATACCCAGCCTGTCTTGATCAGATAGATAAATTGAAATAATTCCTCTATGAAAGAATCCATATGAAACGTGACTTTGAGCTAATCCGCAAAATCCTTCTAGTGGTCGAGGCTACTCCGGCTGGAACAACTCCCATCGAGGTTGATTCCGTGGAAGGCTACGACGAAGCCACGGTCTTAGGACACGTCGATCTGTTGATCGACGCGGGTCTGCTAGAAGGTCGCGTCCTTCGCAGCAACGAAGGCATTATCGGGGTAGCTATCCGTAAAATTACTTGGGACGGTTGTAATTTCCTTGATGCAGCAAGAGATAACGGCCTATGGAAAAAAGCATTTTCAACCGTAAAAGAAAAGGGCGGAGCCATGACTTTTGATGTTTTGACTGAGATGTTGAAACGCCTTGCACAGTCTGCGGCTGGCCTCTCTTGAGGTCTTCGATGCAATGATAAATTTGCATGGCACCGAACCTGAGCGCCTCTTTGCCAACCGGGTCTGTTTCGTCGCTTCCATTGCAGGCCATAACTGTCATTCGATGCGTCCAAAAGTCAATTAACACTTGCTGGTTGTCGGTATTTTGCATGGTATCGCCATCCTATTTTCAGTAGCCTTATTGAATAGCATTCACCGCCCAGCATCAGGGCGGGAAACATTTCCCGCCTCATAACCCAACTCGCGCGCGCGTAATCTCCCACCATCAACTGATGGGAGGCCGCGATGGCTCGCAAGATCGAACGTATCGTCATTCACTGCTCGGATAGCCCGAACGGTCGCACTTTATTCACCGGTAAGCCCGGCGACAAGAACTTCACCACCCCGCTGCACGAGATCGACAACTGGCACCGCGTGCGTGGCTTCAAGCGTCTGTCTGGTTGGCGTCGGGTGCAAGAGCCAACCCTTACCAGCATCGGTTACCATTTCCTGATCTATGTCGCTGGGGCGGTAGTCGGTGCGCGCCATGTGGACGAGATCGGCGCGCACGCTCAGGGCTACAACGCCACCTCGCTGGGCATCTGCATCATTGGCAAAGACAAGTTCACCCGCGCCCAGTGGGAAGCCCTGAAGCGCCTGATCGAAAGCCTGCAAGCCAGCTATCCAGGCGTGGAAATCGTCGGCCATCGTGGCCTGCCCGGCGTGAGCAAAACCTGCCCGAATTTCGACGTGGCCGCATGGCTGGCGGGCGGCAAGCAGCCGCTGGCTGGGCATGTGCTGCTGGATGAGTCGGTGGGGAGCGTAGCGTGAACGAACTCCTCAAAACCATTCTCCCCTGGATCGGCGCCGCCGCCACTGGCAACGTCCCGCAGCTGGTCGGCATGGCTGCCACGGCCATCGGTCAGGCCATCGGCGTAGAGGTCGAGCCCAACCAGCGCGCTATCCAGCAAGCCGTGGCCTCAGCCACGCCCGAACAACTCGCCATGCTGCGTCAGGCGGACAACGACTTCGCCCTCAAGATGCAGTCGCTCGGCTTCGCCAATCTGGAAGAGCTGGAGCGTGTCGCCGCCGGTGATCGCAAAGATGCCCGCGCCCGCGATGTCTCCCTGCATCTGGCGGGGTATCGCAACCAACGCGCTGATTTGATGGTGATCGCCGATGTCATTGGCCTGATCGCCTGTCTGGTGGTGCTGGCGGTGTATCGGAACGAGATTCCGCCCGAAGTGATTACCCTGCTCACCACCGTCGCCAGCCTGTTTGGCCTATGCCTGCGCGATGCACATCAGTTCGAATTCGGCAGCTCGCGTGGCTCGCGCGACAAAGACGAGCTGCTGGCCAAAGCTCCCTCCATCAAGTAGTAATTGATATGTCTATTCCAACCGTCCCCGTCTCGATATTGCTGCATGACCAAAGCGGTCTTCCGATGGCGGGCGTACGCATCACGGCGATGCTTAATCGCAATGAGTTGTACAACGGGGTGGTGGTGCCAAAAGAAGCGGCTGTAACTACTGATGCATCTGGTGGCGCCGTATTGAATCTTTTTCCCAACCAGCTGGGTACACAGCAATCGCAATACGTGATCAAGATTCAGCACGGTGGTAAGTCAAATCAATATACCGCTACCGTGCCCAATGCGCCGTGCGAGCTGAAAAATATTATCGACATGCCTGCTTACCCAGGTAAGCCAGACGGGCAACTGGCGATAGATGCCGCCATTGCAGCGGCAGGGCAGGCTGGAGTATATGCAACTGCATCGGGCAGTAGCGCGAGCGCTGCGCATACCTCGGAGCTGAACTCAGCCACCTATGAAGCCGGAGCGCTAAGCCATAAGAACGCCGCCGCGCTGAGCGAGGGCAACGCGCACACCTCGGAACTTGCCGCCGCCACCCATGAAGCCGAAGCGCTGGCACACAAGAACGCTGCCGCCGCAGATCGCGTAGCAACCGCAGCAGACAAAGTAGCCACCGACACTGATCGCACACAGACCGCCGCCGACCGCGCTCAGGTGGCGCTTGATGCCGCCGCGACCGCAGGCAATGCTACTGCTACCGCTGCCGACCGCACGCAAACTGGGCTGGATCGCACGGCCACGGGTGCAGATCGTACCGCCGTAGCCGCTGACAAGGCCACCGTAGCGCTAAACAAAACATCGGTTGATGGCACTGCCGTGGCTGTGTCCGCCAATGCCGCTACTGCGACCACCAAAGCCAACGAATCCGTCTCCGCCCGTGACCAAGCCATCGCAGCCAAGGATCAAGCTCTTGCCGCTTGGGTATCTGCCATGCAGCCAGCCGAAACGCTGCCAGCAATCAGCAAGACGTTCCACACTTCAACCACCATCGTTCAGCAGATCGTCTATGACGCTCGCCAAGACTCTGACGGCGGCCAGTGGCGTAAACGCTGCCAGAATACGAGCTGGTACAAGGAGACAATTAACAGTAAGTGGCTGGGTGAGGCGGCTACCGCAGCAGCGGCTTGGGGTCTGACGGGCGCAGTGACTGGCGCGTATTTCCACAACACGACCGATGGCAAGTTCTACACGCTGGGAGCTGCATCGCCTACCGTCGCTGAAACCTTCCTAGGTAATCGCCGAGAGTTCCCTGAATCCGGCATTGCATTGATCGATACGATTACGGGAGTTGCGCGTGTCTGTGTGTACGACACGACTGATCCAACCGTTCCGATGTGGCGCGTGTTTTCCTATGCTGGTAAAACGATCACATCGGTGGCCTATCGAAATGGCTGGCTGATCGTGGGTACATCTACCGGCCTATTCGTGGAAAAATTGATCTCAGACGATGTCGGTCTGGCCGAAAAATACACTACGGCAACGACACCAGCGATTATCAGCAACACTATCAACTCCGTCGCAATGACCGTCGTCGCCGATGCGCCTATCGACATAGCGACTGGATTGCCTGTGCCGACGATTGCAGTAGCTACGGCTGGTGGCGTGAGTGTGATTAGGCACGACGGAGTGGTGGTGAATAGCGCCTCTATTGCAGTTTCTAATGCCATCCGCATAGATAAGTTACGCAGGGTCTGCGTTCAAAACTATGGCAGCGAATGGTATATGTCGGCAGCTATGCCTTTATCCGCATCGTTTGCGCTAACGGGCACATTTTATGCCAACAGGTTCCAGCCCGTTGGGTACAGCATCTCCGCTGCCCAAGAGGGAGCGCTTGCAACAGCTAATGGTGGGGTTTTGAAGTATGTACCTAGTGACTCCCAATCAAATGGACTAGCAGCACGTATTACCAACACCTACAACTCTGGCTGGCAGGTAGGCGACTCCCGTGGCGCATGGCTGGCTGATTCGGTGGCTGAGACGGTGAGTGCGCCTGAGTTGGTTGTAAATGGAACTTTCAATACTGACGTAAGTGGGTGGTCGGTTCCTGCATCTGGAAATGGCAGTTCAGGCACAGTCTCATGGGGTGCGGCAGGAGGTTTGACGATTACGAGGGACGCAGTGGTTGGTAATGTGTACGTTGCGGCTCAACAGATCGTGTCCGTAGTCGTAGGTAAGACATACATTTTCAAAATTGCACGAACTAGTGCCCCACTTGCAGGTGCAGCGGCGCATCTAGGTAACTTTCAGGGGGACTCTTCACTAGGAGCGAATATCGGATTAAATGTTTCACAAGGAGTACAACAATCCTACACGTTTATAGCTACATCAAGCTCCCTATACATCACCGTGTTTTGCGGCTTCGCAACTCCTAATGTATCCGCAACCTTCGACAACATCTCCGTCAAAGAAGTCGCAGCAGATCGCTCAGTAAAGAACAACGGTCTCGGCATCGTCGGCTCACTCACAAAATCCGCAGTAGCTACTGGCGCTCAACTGATGGCGTGGTCTGGCTTCAGTGCAGCCAATTACCTAGAGCAGCCTTATTCTGCCAATCTCGATTTCGGGACGGGGGATTTTTGCTTTCCTATGTGGGTCTATGCAACCGCTGCCAATCAAACTGCTACGCTATTCACGCGATGTCCAGTGGCTTTATCAGGCAACGCATTGGCGCTGAATCTGGTGGCAGGCTTGTTGCAGTTAGGTAGGTCAATCGCTGGTGCAGCTTTTACCAATACCACCTTTGGCTATACGTTACCTGTCAACGCTTGGACGCTGGTTAATCTTGCCAGAGTCTCAGGGGTAATTTCACTGCGTATCAATGGCGTTCAACAAGCCACGACCATTGCCGACACCAACAACTATACCAACGCCTCGGCAGTGTTTACCGCAGGCACTGACTACACCCACGCTGCACCGTTCACTGGGTCTATGGCTCTAGTGCGATCCTCTGCCACGCCAGCAAGTGCAGAGCAAGGTCTGTTCCGCTACGAAACAGAGCGAAAGCTATTTGAACCGAATGCACAGTGCCTTATCGACGGAACCTCAACAGGCGTGACTGCTCTGGCTGCCGATGATGTAACTGACCTAATTCACGTTGGCACTTCTTGGGGGCGCAGCACATTCAAAAACCTGATACGAGTCGAGTCTGAAGCTACCACCAACGGTGCTGCTAAATCTTACTCTGTGTATGACAAACAGCTCATCCAAGCAGGTGCGACTGGCTCGAAAATCACCGTGCCAGCCAAGTCCATCAGAGATGAGCTGAACCGTGCAGCCGAGCAAGCGGCCATCCTGGGACTCAAGCCGCAGCCAGTGGATTTCACCGCTACAGCAGGCCAGACCGCGTTCAAGCTGCCGCTGGGAATGAAGCCGCTAAATGAGGTGATGAAGAACGGCACTAGCTTAAGGCTAACCACCAGCTACACCACCTCGTTCGATGGATTCTGCTGGTCAATCAATCTAGTCGCTGCCGCCGCCCTGAATGACTGGGTGCAGGTGATGTGCGTGAGGGAGAATAAGCAATGATTTACATCGACGACCTACCCGATGACGTAGCCATCAACCAGCGCGTGATCGATGCAATCCGCTCGACGTATTCCGAGTCGCAGGAATTGAAGGTCATGCGAATGGCGCTGGCCTACCCGAACGACGCAGAAGCACAGGCGAGATTTGCTGAATACAACACGTTCGTGGAACAGGTCAGGGTAGAGGCGGCTAAGGCGAGGGTTGGCGTGGTGGCATTGGCGGAACAGAGGGCGATTGAGGCTGCACAAGCCGCTCAGACACCGCCTACAGTTGAGGTGCCCGCACCGTGAAGCGCATCAAATACTACGCCTGCCTAATCTCCGCCTTCGTGACAGGCGGCATCGGGTCAGCGTGGTGGCACGGGGATGTGCGCTGGCTGCTAGGGTTTTTCTGCGCAGGGGTAATTATATCTGCGCTGACTCTGATGGGAGCCGATGAGCGCATCGGGACGTGGCATTACGTGATGGTAGTGGTTTTTTCAATTTCAATATTGATTATTGGCTGGATAGGAGGATTTTGTGGGTGATAAAGACAACGGGTTAGACAGCGGCGGTGTAAGCAACGCCCAGATCATGCGCAGTATTGGTGAGCTGACTGGCTCGGTGCAGGCCCTGCATCAGGGATTAACCGCACGCATCGAAGACATGCGCGCTGATATTCGGCGACTGGATCAAGCGTCGAATGATCGGATGAATCGGATTGAAGACAATTTAACCGACAAGATTAAAGATCAAGGCGATGGCATCAATAAGCGCATTGATGATTTGGAGCTGAATGTCGGTGACAAGATCAAAGGCCTCGGCACCCGCGTGACCGCGCTGGAGAATGAGGACAAGAAGATCATCGAGAAAGTGGCCAAGCTCAGTGCGCTGGGTGGCGGGGTCGGCGGCGCGCTGGCGGCGGCAATGGTTGAACTGATCAAGCACATCCCACACTGATGGCTCACTCTCAAGACACCCGCGACCGCGTGCGCCAGCTCTACGTTGAGGGGCTTCCTCTCAATGGAGCCGCTGTATCGTGCGGCGTGAGCTACGACACTGCGCGTGACTGGAAGTCTGCTGCCAAGAAGAAAGGCGATGACTGGGACACAGCGCGCACAGCCTATAAGATCAGTGGTGCCGGGATTGATGATCTTAACCAGCAGCTGGTGGAAGATTTCGCCCGCCAAGTCATCACCACTACACGCGAGCTGGAAGAGTCGAAAATTCCAGCGGCGCAGAAGGCCCAGCTGCTCGCCCAGCTGGCCGATGCCTATGCCAAGTTCAGCAAGGCGTTCGCGCGGGTGAATCCGCAGTTTTCTGGACTGTCGGTCGCTTTGGACACGCTCAAGACCATCGCCGACCACCTGCGTCTAAAAGACCCCGCCGCTTTGAAAGCACTGCAACCGCACTTTGAAGAGGTGGGAGCGATCCTTGGGAAGCGGTATTCCTGACAATCATTTATAGGAGAAACACTATGACAACGCTGAAACTACTGCTGGACGCGCTGCACGAGAGCACCGACCTTTCCTCGGCAGAAGAGATCAAGAGCGCGGTCGCGCTAATTATCGAAGTGCAGTCGATGGACAGCGCGGAACGTGACTGCATTCGTGCTGGCTACAAGTACGGCCCGCTATTCGACGGAGATGTGCCAAGCAAGGGAGGACGCGACCAGCTGCTAGAAAAGGGCTATATGGCTAAGGTGGTCGTGAAAGGCGAGGACGGCTACAACGCCTGCACTAACAAAGGGGCGTGGGCTTACAGACTGCTGGAAGCAGGCGCATAACTGAATCAATATGACTGAAGATCGCGACATCAAGGAAGTTCGCAACTGGCGCGAGTTCGAGATCGAGCTGGCCAAGCTGGGCGAGGACATCCGCAGCCAGATTGAGCTGGAATGCGAGGCGTTCCTCACTGATCCAGAGGCTAGTCGCGCACGGCGTGAGCGCGCCTGGAATGATTACGGGTTCTTCTGCCAGACTTACTTCCCGCACTACGTCCCTACACCGCACTTTTCGCTGTTCCAACAGTTCATCTTCAAGCGTCTGCCGGAAGTTATCGACGGCGCCGCCGATGGCCGTGAGGTGCACGAGGCCCCGCGCGGTGAGGCCAAATCTACCTACGAAACCCAGCTCGGCAGCCTGTGGTGCATCGTGACCGGTCGCAAGCACATGATCGGCATCATCATGAACACCGAGGAGCAGGCTGCCGAAATGCTGGAATCCATCAAGGCCGAGCTGGATACCAATCCACGCTTGGCGATGGATTTCCCTGAGGCGTGTGGCCAAGGCCGCGTGTGGCAGGCAACGACGGCAATCACTGCCAACAACGTCAAGGTGCGCATCGGCGGCACCGGCAAGAAGATTCGCGGCATGAAGCATGGCCCGCATCGCCCCGACCTGATCTTTCTGGACGATCTCGAAAACGATGAGAACGTCAAAGATAAGAAGCAGCGCGACAAGATCGAGAAGTATGTCCTGTCGGCGGTCATCGGCTTGGCTGGCCCCGGGGGCGGCATGGACGTGTTCTGGGTCGGCACCAGCCTGCATTATGATGCGGCGATCAACCGCGTCGCGCGGGCACCGGGCTGGCGGCGGCGCATCTTCCGCTCCATCATGCAGTGGCCAGACAACATGGCACTGTGGGAGCGCTGGGAGGCGATCTACATCCGCTCCGGCGAGGATGATGAAAAGGATGCCGCCGAGGCAGAGGCGCTGGCGTTCTACCAGCAAAACAAAGCCGCAATGGATGCCGGGGCGGTAGTGTCGTGGCCACAAGTGCGCCCACTCTATCGCCTGATGTGCATGCGCGCCACCGATCACGATGCTTTCAACCAGGAACAGCAGAACGAGGCTGGGAATGATGAGACGGCTCCGTTCAAGGGTGTTCAGTTCTGGATCGACCGAGACAACGACTGGGCATTCTTCGGTTCGCTTGACCCGTCCTTGGGCAAGCAAGGCGCGGCACGCGATCCCTCGGCGCTGCTGGTGGGTGGGCTGAATCGCAAGACGATGAAGCTGTCTGTGGTCGAGGCAGACATCTGCCGTCGCGTGCCCGACCTCATCATCAGCCGCGCCATCGAGTTACAAGTTGAATATGGCTGCATCGCGTGGGCAGTTGAAACCGTCCAGTTTCAAGCCTTTCTGTACAGCGAGCTGATCAAGCGCGCCGCGCTGGCCGGCATCTCCTTCCCGGCAATTCCGGTGACACCTAGCACCGACAAAGGGCTGCGTATTATCAGCCTGCAACCGCATGTGTCCAATGGCCAGATTTTGCTACATCGCTCACAAAGCACGCTGATCGAGCAGCTCAAGTTCTGGCCTGAAGCTGACCATGATGATGGGCCGGATGCGCTGGAAATGCTGCACACGCTGGCCACGCAGTTCGGCGGCGAGTGGCAGTACACCTCAGCGGCGCGCCCCCGTAACCAGATGCGCAGCTCCAGCCGCCGCAGTAGCAACCATGATGATTGGGATGATGATGACTAAAAAGAGAAAGGCCGCACTGGCCAGAGTAAACAAATCCGGGCTTGACCAACTGCAAACCGGCGCTCGCTCCATGCAGGGTAATACTGTCAACTACATGAGCGTGAACACGCTCGACCCGTCCCGCTTGGCCAGCGCGTTTGCGCAGGCTGATCAGGGCTTCATCTCCGATCAGGCCACATTGTTCGAGCTGGTCGAGGAGCAAGATCCACACATATTTTCCGAGCTAGCTAAGCGCCGCCGTGCCGTGACCGGGTTGGGCTGGAAGCTGGAGCCACCCAAGGATGCAACTCAGGCTGAGATCGACCGCACTGCCGAGCTGCAAGACATGCTCGCCAGCATTTCCCGGTTTGAGGATGCGCAATACGATCTCACCGATGCCATCGGCAAGGGATTCGCGGCGATGGAGATCGACTGGAAGACGGGCAGCGAGTGGCTGCCGCAGGCGCTGAACTTCATCCCCCAGCGCAACTTCCAGACCGACCGCGACACAGCAGAGATTCAGCTGCTCAAGATGGGGATGCCGGAACCGCTGCGAGAATGGGGCTGGGTGGTGCATGAGCACCGCGCAAAATCAGGCTACATCGAGCAGTCCGCGCTGTTCCGCGTGCTTGCCTGGACGTATGCCTATAAGGCATACAACATCCGCGATATGCAGCGCTTCCTTGAGGTATATGGATTGCCACTGCGTCTGGGTAAATATCCAGCAGGCATTGGTAAAACCCAGCGCGACGAGCTGCTGCGTGCCGTGCGCAATATCGGCTCGGATGGTGCCGGTGTTGTCCCGGCCAATATGACCATCGACTTCATTCAGGCCGCTGCCAAGGGCAATGTGGACGACTTCCTCAATGCGACGGCCTATTGGGAAAGCAAGCAGTCCAAGGCCATCCTTGGCGGAGAGTTGGACGGCAAGACCACCTCCGAAGCGCGCATCATGATTTACGACAAGGTGCGGCGCGAGATTCTGCTGCATGACGTGCGCCAGATCCAGCCCACGATCAACAATCAACTGGTGCGTCCGATTGTGCTCATCAACGGCCTATTCCCAGAAAACCGGATGCCGAAGTTCATCTATGACACCGAGGAAACCGTCGATCAGGCCAAGATGGTCAAGGTGCTGAATGACGGCGCCGCGATGGGCATGGAGATCGATGTCGATTACGCGCATCTAGTCACTCAGATTCCGCGTGCAAAAGAAGGTGCGAAGCTACTGGTGACGGGGAACAGCAAACCTGCCAATACACCACCCACCACCCAGCCTGCCGACGCGGCACTGGTACGCTTGGCTATGCTGGCCAGTGAAGCCAAACAAACCGACGTGACTGGTATCTACGCCGCCAGACTGGCCGCATTGTCCGCCCCGCACGAAGAGGTACTGACCCAACAGATCGCCGCCATCGTGGCCGAGTCGAGCGACTTCGACGAGGCGCTGGACAAGATCGCCGCGCTGACTGCATCGCCCTCGAAAGAATGGACGCAGAGCATCGCGGAAGGTATGGCAGCGGCGAATCTGGCTGGGCGGGCGGATGTAGGGGATGGGAAGTGATGGAAGCTATTAAGTGGTATCAGTGGTTGTTGGTGATTTTCACTTTTGGGGTGTTTCCGCTTTGGTGTGGTTATTTAATCGCTAATGAGAGGCATTGGGGAGCGCCACTCACCATCACATTTTGTACTGTGTGGATTTCGTTCTTTCTAATTGGCGCTGCCATCAAGTACTGGTATGCCTGACTTTCAATTCGACCAGGCGATTGAGTTCTATCGCAACAAAATAAAACTGCCAACCTCGGGCTGGACAGACATCTGGCAGGAACAGCACAGCCACGCCTTTGTGGTGGCCGGTGCCGCGCACGATGCCTTGGTCGAAGACTTCTTCAATGCGATCCAGAAGGCCAAGTGGGAAGGCGGCGGCTACGACGAATTCCGCACTCGGTTTGATGAGATCGTCGCCAAGCATGGCTGGGCACACAACGGCGCACCGGGCTGGCGTAGCAAGATCATCTACGACACTAATATCACGCAGGCGTACAACGCCGGGCGCTATCAACAGATGGTGTCGCTCAAGGAATTTCGCCCCTATTGGCGCTACCGGCACACCAGCATCGAGCACCCGCGACTGGAGCACAAGGCTTGGGATGGATTGACGCTTCCAGCCGATGATCCGTGGTTCCATGTTCACATGCCGCAAAATGGCTGGGGCTGCAAATGCAGGGTTGATTCGTTAACTCGTACCGAGGCCAAGCATATCTGGGATCAGGCCGGTAAGTCGGGGCCAGATACTGCACCACCCATCGAGTGGGAAGAGCGCGTGGTTGGAAAGAATGGAAGCAAACCACGTACAGTTCGCGTTCCCAAGGGTATTGATCCGGGCTTTGCCTACAACCCCGGAAAGGCATGGCTAGAGCCGCATACCGTACCGCCGCTGCAAGGCTACGATGCGGTGCTGAAAGAGCGTGGCACGCCGTGGCCGACCAGCTTTAAGGTTCCCGCACTTCCTAAACCGACCAAGATTCCAGCCGATGTGATTCTTCCTACTGAAACTGCGCCGGAGGTGGCGGTCGCTGATTTCCTCGATGTATTTGGCGCGAGCATGGAAATGGGGGCGGCGTTTACCGATGTGGCTGGCAGCACTCTGGCCATTACTAAGTCGCTGTTTCAGGATGGTCGGGGACAATTCAAGTGGCTGGCACAACCGGATAAGGTCGAGCGCCTGCGCTATGTGAATATGCTGGCGATGACGCTGATTGAGCCGGACGAAATCTGGTGGGTGTGGGAAAAGGATACAGCGGATAAGGGAAAATGGAGATTGAAGCGTATTTACTTGCGCGCCTTTGAGATAGAAGGAACCAATGAATATGCCATAGCGGTATTCAAGTGGGGTAGTAACGGCTGGACTGGCTCTACAACATTTGTCGCTGATCACAAGAAGGAAGAGTCCCGTCTGGCGTATTTTGATAAACAGCGTGATGGATTGTTGGTATTCAAGAAATGAAAAGCGGCCCGTAGGCCGCAATGTGGATCAGATATTGGGCAGTAGAGCCGAAACTCAGTCTGACGTCACCACGGAGATAACGATATGCTTTTCGAGATGAAATTTCAAGTGGAACATCTAAATCGTGCATTGGCAGCTGCGCGCAATTCCCTTGCCCATCCACAAGAGCTGCTCGGTAGTGTGGGGGATGCATTGTTGCGGGTGAACATAGACCGCCACAATGCCGGGCTGGCTCCTGATGGATCTAAGTGGAAAGAGTTGTCACCCATGACGCTCATAGAGAAACGCAAGGGCGGGCCACTGAATAAAACTGGCCGTATGCTTGAAAGTTTCAAGATACTTGGGCAGAAGACGACTGGTGATACTCTGGTACTTGGCTTTGACGGTACGACTGAGTCGTTACGAGCTGGTCTGCATCATTCAGGAACTCAGCCTTATACAATTTCCCCAAGAAAATCCAAAGCACTTAAATTCGGTGGGCTATATAGGAAGCGGGTAAACCATCCCGGTCTGCCTGCTCGGCGTTTGGTTGGACTTCCAGTGTCTGATCGGCAGCTGATTGCTGATGTCACCCACGACTATTTAACAGTGATATTAAATCGCGTTCGATGACTGATTAAATTGCATTTGAAGTGGGATTATTTCCGTATTAGTTCGGGTATTTCTCCATAATTCCTCCCGAATATCTCCCACTTTTACCCTAAAACTGTCCGGAAATCAGATTTTTCCTGTTTTGCCCTTATCTCTAGTATTCATGCGGCTTTCGGGGCTTTTTTTACCTCCCTAATCCATCCAGTTTCTACCCCCTCCCTACTACATCATCCCTAGAGGCAACCGACAGGATGGTTACCAAATGCTGAGTATCATTGACGTAGTAGATTAGGCGAAATTGCGGAGTGGCGATTTTAATCTTGTAGCAGTCGGGCAGCTCTCGCAAAGCATCCTTTGCGATACGCGGCTGCTGTAAGCGCTCCTTAGCGAGTTTTTCCTTGAAGCGTCGTTTGACGCTACCGTCCAATTTGGCCCATTCTTTCTCGGCCTCTGGGTGGATGGCTAGCTCAAAGCTCATCCAGTGTGACCCTGCGGGCTGTGTTCAAGGTGGCGAGGCGATTCTTGGCACGCGTATCCGCCACCCGGTCGGCGATGGAATCCAGCATGGCTTCCATCATGCGGGGCGATACGATATAACCAGCAGGCTTGTTGTGATTAAGTATAGCGACCGCCTGATCCTCGTCCTCGGCACGTTTGAGTATGCGGGTCGGCGACTCTCTCAATTCGGTGACACCGATGCTGATGGCTGCGTGGATAGCGTTCATGATTGCGTCCTGAATAATGTACGGATTAGTGTACGTATTTGGGCGCATCGGGTCAATCACAATCCCAAACAAAAGGCGGCCTTCCGGTCGCCTTTCGCAGTCTGGATTCCCGCTTTCGCGGGAATGGCAGTTACCCCACCCACTTCCTCGCGTTCTGGAACATGCGCAGCCAAGCGCCATTCTCCTGCCACTCGGGTGGATACCAGGAATTCTGCACGGCACGGAACACGCGCTCGGGGTGCGGCATCATGATCGAGAAGCGACCATCCGGCGTGGTCAGGCCGGTGATGCCTTGCGGGCTGCCGTTGGGATTGAGCGGATAGGTCTCGGTCGGCTTGCCGGTGTTGTCCACGTAGCGCAGCGCGACCAGCGCCTTGTTCATCTGCTCGGCGCTGGCGAAGTCAGCATAACCTTCGCCGTGGGCGACGACGATAGGCATGCGACTGCCCGCCATGCCGTCGAACAGGATGGACGGAGAGTCCTGCACCTCCACCATCACAAAACGCGCTTCGAACTGCTCGGACTGGTTGCGCGAGAAGTGGGCCCAGTTTTCCGCGCCGGGGATGATCTCGTGCAGGTTGCTCATCATCTGACATCCGTTGCACACGCCCAGTGCGAAGGTGTCGTTGCGCTGGAAGAAGGCTTCGAACTCGTCGCGGGCACGCGGATTGAACAGGATGGACTTGGCCCAGCCCTCGCCTGCGCCCAGCACGTCGCCGTAGGAGAAGCCGCCGCAGGCGACCACGCCTTTGAAATCAGCCAGTTTGACACGACCGCTGATGACATCGCTCATGTGTACGTCCACCGCATGGAAACCGGCACGATCAAACGCGGCGGCCATCTCGACGTGGCCGTTCACGCCCTGCTCGCGCAGGATGGCCATGCGGGGTCGGGTGCTGAGTATCGAGTGCTGAGTTCCGAGTGCCGAGTCAGACGTATTCGGGTCGTAGCTGAGTTTGACGTGCAGGCCGGGGTCATGGGCATCCAGCAGGCGGTCGTATTCCTGTTGTGCGCAGGCCGGGTTGTCGCGCAGCTTCTGCATCTGGTAGGTCGTTTCCGACCAGATGCGGTGCAGGTTGAGCAGCGTGTCGCTGAACAGCGTTTCGCTCTGACGGCTGATGACGATGTTGCCCGTAGTGTTGAGCGTAGCGACGGGGTGGATCTCGACCAGTCCGGCCTCGTAACAGCGGCCCAGCACCTCGGCCAGTTCGCTACGGCGCACTTGCAGCAACGCACCCAGTTCTTCGTTGAACAGCGCGCTCAAGGTACTGCCGTGCATCTCGTTCAGGTTCACGTCCAGACCGGTGCGGGCGGCGAACGCCATCTCGCACAGCGCGGCCAGCATGCCGCCATCCGAACGGTCGTGATAAGCCAGCAGCTTGCCATCGGCATTGAGCGACTGGATCACCTCGAAGAAGGTCTTCAAGCGGGTGGCATCGTCCACGTCCGGCGCGACATCGCCGACCTGCTTGTACACCTGCGCCAGCGCCGAGCCGCCGAGGCGGTTCTTGCCCAAGCCGAGGTCAATCAACAAGACGACGCTATCGGCATCGGCCACCAGTTGCGGGGTGAGCGTCTTGCGCACGTCGGGCGTGGGCGTGAAAGCAGAGATGATGAGCGACAGCGGCGCGGTGACAGCCTTGCTCTCGCCGCCCTCTTTCCACGTGGTCTTCATGCTCATCGAATCCTTGCCCACCGGAATGCTGATGCCCAACGCCGGGCACAACTCCATGCCGACCGCCTTGACGGTATCGAACAGCGCGGCATCTTCGCCGTGGTGACCGGCGGCAGCCATCCAGTTGGCGGAAAGCTTAATGTCGCCGATCTTGGCGATACGTGCTGCGGCGATATTGGTGATAGCCTCACCGATGGCCATGCGGCCCGAGGCCGGGCCGTCGATGATGGCGATGGGCGTGCGCTCGCCGATGGCGAAGGCCTCACCCAGATAGGTGTTGTAACCCATGGTGGTGACGGCCACATCGGCCACCGGCGTTTGCCACGGGCCGACCATCTGGTCGCGCGCAGTGAAACCGCCGACGGTACGGTCACCGATGGCGATCAAAAAGGTCTTGTCGGCCACCGACGGCAGGCGCAGCACTCGTTCGACGGCTTCCTTGAGGCTGATCCCGCTGGTGTCGAACGCAGGCAGTTTCACCGCTTCGCGCGTCACCTTGCGCGTCATCTTGGGCGGCTTGCCCAGCAGCACAGACAGCGGCATGTCCACCGCGTCGTTGTCGAATTCCTCGTCATGCACCACTAGACGGTCTTCGCTGATGGCGCGACCCAGCACGGCGAACGGACAACGCTCGCGTTCGCACATGGCCGCGAACTCGTCCAGACGCTCCGCCGGAATCGCCAGCACGTAACGCTCCTGCGACTCGTTGCTCCAGATCTGCATCGGCGACATGCCGCGCTCTTCGTTCGGCACATTGCGCAGCTCGAAGCGCGCGCCCTTGCCGCCGCCGTGCACCAGCTCCGGCAAGGCGTTGGAAATACCGCCCGCGCCGACATCGTGGATGCTCAAGATGGGATTGTTGTCACCCAGCTGCCAGCAGCGGTCGATGACTTCCTGCGCCCGGCGTTCCATCTCGGGGTTGCCGCGCTGCACGGAGTCGAAGTCCAGATTCTCGGCGTTGGCTCCCGTGTCCATCGAAGATGCCGCGCCGCCGCCCAGACCGATCAACATGCCAGGGCCACCCAACTGGATCAGCAGCGCGCCTTCCGGCAGATCGTGCTTGTGGGTGTGCGATGCCGCGATGCTGCCGACCCCGCCCGCCAGCATGATGGGCTTGTGATAGCCGCGCACCTCGCCGTTGACGCTTTCCTCGAAGGTGCGGAAATAACCCGCCAGATTGGGACGGCCGAACTCGTTGTTGAATGCCGCGCTGCCCAGCGGGCCGTCCACCATGATCTGCAAAGGTGTGACGATGCGGCCAGGCTTGCCGACGGGATCGGCTTCCCACGGCTGTTCGAAGCCGGGGATGTGCAAGTTCGACACCGAGAAACCGGCCAATCCAGCCTTGGGCTTGGAACCGATGCCGGTCGCGCCTTCGTCGCGTATCTCGCCGCCGGAGCCGGTGGCCGCGCCCGCGAACGGAGCGATGGCGGTCGGGTGGTTGTGCGTCTCCACCTTCATCAGCGTGTGAGTCAGCTCGGTGCTGAATGCGTAGCTGCCGCCCGCGCGCGGATAGAAACGCTCGACCTCGGCCCCTTCGATGACGGACGAGTTGTCGGAATAGGCAATCACCGTACCTTCGGGGTGCAGCTTGTGGGTGTTGCGTATCATGCCAAACAGCGAGATTGCTTGCGCCTCGTCGTCGATGACCCAGTCGGCGTTAAAGATCTTGTGGCGGCAATGTTCGGAGTTCGCCTGCGCGAACATCATCAACTCGACATCGGTGGGGTTGCGTTGTAGCTTGCCGAAGTTCTCCACCAGATAGTCGATCTCGTCCGGCGACAGTGCCAGACCCAGTTCGCGGTTGGCGGTTTCCAGCGCCGCTTTGCCGCCGCCCAGAATGTCCACGCGGGACAGCGGCTGCGGCTCGCCGTGACGGAAAATCTTGTCAGCAGCGGTATCGATCTCGCTCAAAACCGATTCCGTCATGCGGTCATGCAGCAGCGGCAACACGGCTTGCAGCTCGGCTTGCGTCGGTGCCGCTCCATTCTGGCCCGCCAGATAGAACACCACGCCGCGCTCGATACGCTCTATGGTCGGCAGCGCGCAGTGCTGGGCGATGTCCGTCGCCTTGGACGACCACGGCGAGATGGTACCCAGTCGCGGCACCACCAGCAGCCGTGTCAGCGTGGCAGCGCCCTCCGGCTCACCTGCACCCACATCCAGCCCCAGCAGACGATCCAACCGGCTACCCTGCTCTGCCGACAAGGCCTGACTCGTGGCCACGAAATACAGATGACGGGTGGCGACGATGTGGACGTTGGGAACGACGGCGAGCGCAGCAGCGCGCAATTTTTCGAGACGGAAGGCGGATAAGGCGGATTTGCCGTGACGGACGAGGGACATGACAAGCACTCGGGGCGAAATAATGAGTTGCGATTATACTATGCACCCCAAGCGCATCCGAACGAAAAACACGTGCCCATCCCGACGATCTCGCAGCCGCAAGTCGCCTCCCTGCTCAATCCACGCCCAAGCGACAGCCACAAGGGCCTGTTCGGTACGGTGATCGTGGTCGGCGGTGACAGCGGCATGGTAGGTGCCGCCCTGCTGGCGAGTCGGGCGGCGCTTAAGATGGGCGCGGGCAGCGTGCATGTCAGGCTGCTGGCAGAGAATGCACCCAGCGTGGATCCCGTGCAGCCGGAACTGATGTTGCACCGAATAAGCAACTCATCGCACTCCCCTCTCTCCAACCCTCTCCCGCTCGCTAGAGAGGGGGAGAATGTGAGCGGCATCCTTAATCCTGTACGGGTTCTCGGTTGCGGCATGGGCGTTTCGGCGCGGGCACAGCGCCTGTTGCATGACTCACTGTGGTCGGATGCGCCTCTGGTGCTGGATGCCGACGCACTGAATCTGATCGCCGCCCATGCCGACCTCGCTGCGCTGCTGCGCGAGCGCACTGCGGCCACCGTACTCACGCCGCACCCCGGTGAAGCCGCGCGCCTGCTGGCTTGCCGTAGCGCCGATATCCAGTCCGACCGCCCCGCCGCCGCCCGTCAGCTGGCCGAACGATTCCGCTGCACCGTCGTCCTGAAAGGCGCGGCCAGTCTGGTCGCCAGCGCGGATGGCGCGTTGTCCACGAACACCACCGGCAATCCCGGCATGAGCGCACCCGGCATGGGCGACGTGCTGGCGGGCATGATTGCGGCGTTCATCGCCCAAGGTATCGAGGCCACGGCAGCGAGCAAGCTGGCCATCCATCTGCACGGGGCGGCAGGCGACATGCTGGCAGCGCGCGGCACGGGGCTCGGCATGACCGCAAGCGAACTCACCGACAGTGCGCGTCTCCTTTTGAACCAATGGCAAGCGAAGTGAAGCATGGCGAAAGACCTCACTGATTACAGCACCGTCGATTTCCTTCCCGCAGAGCTGCATGTGAGCTGCGGCCAAGTGTTGATGGACCGGCGGCAACAGCTCGCCATCGTCGCCAAACGGGATGAGGTGCAGGTGCAACTGGTGCGCGTGCAGTCAGGCATGCTCAGACTGACGACGCACACAGCACAACAGCTGGTGGACGAGTGGTCGGTCGCAGAGCTCCCCTGCGAGGAAGCGCTCCTCAGCTTGCAGTCACTGGGCAAGCAACTGGGAGCCACCCAGGCTGCCCGACAAGCACTGGAACGGCTCGTCAAGTGCGGGCGCGAGCCGCAACAAAAACAGTTATTCGCTTAGACAGAACGATGGCAACTTCGATCGACATTCGTGAGGAAGCGGGCGTACGCACGCTGCATTTCGGCTCGGACTGGATACAAGGCGCGATGCGCATCGCCCGCCCGTGGAATCTGGAGCTGGATTACACCCGCGAGATGATGACGGCGCTCTTACTTCGGGAAGACTCGCGCTACCCACGCAAAGTGCTGCTCATCGGCCTGGGCTCCGCCTCGCTCACCAAGTTCCTCTACCGCCATTACCCGCTGGCGCAGCTCGACGTGGTGGAGATCGACCCCGGCGTGGTCGCCGCCGCGCGGCAGTTCTTCAAGCTGCCCGACGATCCGCAACGCATCCGCCTGCACATCTCCTGCGGTGCAGACTTCCTGCTCAACAGCGGCAAGCAGTGGGACCTGATCCTGGTCGATGGCTTCGATGCACTGGGCCGCGCCGGGGTGCTGGACACGCAGACCTTCTACCTGATGTGCCGTGCCCACCTGAGCCAGCAAGGCATCATGGCGGTGAATCTGCTGGGGCGCAGCCGGGGTTTCAAGGCCAGCGTGGAGCGTATCCGCGAAGCGTTCGACGGACGCGCGCTGTGCTTCCCCTCCTGTGACTCCGGCAACACCATCGCCTTCGCCGCCGCAGGCGACAGCATCGAGATAGCGCTGGCCGACTTCAAGGAGGCCGCTCGCGAGCTAAAGGAAAAGACCGGCCTCAACCTGCTGCCCACCCTCGCCCGTGTCGAGCAGGCGCAAACCTGTGCCGGTGGTGTGCTGGTGATTTGACGCGGGTGTCGCACCGGAACGTGCCCGACCAAGACCCCATCGTGGGGTCAGGCCTCAAGGCTGCGCGGTCCGCTCCCCGGCATCGGCGCGCCAGCCTCCGCCCAAGGCCTTGAACAGATCGGCCACGGCGCTACGCTGAGCACGCTGGGCATCGAGTCGATTCAACTCGGCTTGCAGGTAGTTCCGCTCCACATCCAGCAGCTCCAGACGATTGGCGATGCCATGCTCGTAACGCAGCCGGGATTGGCGATGAGCCTGTTCCAGCGCCTCGGCGCGGGTGGTCTCCGCTTCCAGCACTTGCTGCGCAGCGGCCTGGGCGGCCAATGCATCGCGCACATCGCCGAAAGCGTTGGCCACCGCCTGTTTGTACTGCGCCAGCGCCCTATCGCGCGAGGCCGTGGCAGCATCCACCGCATACCCCACCCGCCCCGCGTTGAAGATCGGCTGGGTCACGTTGGCCGCGAACTGGAAGATGCCCGCCGGGCCGCTGAACAGCCGGGCGAACGAGACGCTTTCACCACCGACGTAAGTCGTCAAGCCGATGGAGGGGAAGTATTGCGCGCGCGCCACGCCGATACGGGCGTTCTGTGCGATCAGATTCTGCTCGGCTTGCCGCAGGTCGGGGCGGCGCAACAACAAGTCCGAGGGCAATCCGCCAGGCACGAAGGCAGCGGCCTGGCCGGGAGCGCCCAGCTCCACTTCGGCATCCATCACCGCACGAGGCGAACGCCCCAGCAGCAACGCCAGCGCAGTCTCCTGCCGGTCGCGCGCCTGTGTCAGGCTGGCCATCTGGCTGCGCACGGCAGCCGCATCGGCTACGCTCTGCTGCAGGTTGTATTCCGACAGCACACCAACGGCCACCCGTTTGCGATCCAGCTCCAGCGTCTCCTCGCGCCCGGCCAGCGCGCGCTTCAATGCCGCTTCCTGCGCATCCAGCGCCAACAAGGCGAAATATTGCTGGGCGACCTGGGCGGTGAGCGACAGGCGCACCCCGTCACGCGCGGCTTCGCTCGCCAGCAGATCGGCACGGGCGGCTTCGCTGGCCCGGCGGAACCTGCCCCACAGATCCAGCTCGTAGCTGGCGTTCAGCGTGGCGTGGTAGAAGTTCATGGTGCGCGGCAAGGTGGCCGGACGCGGGAAGCTGCCTATCATGGTGTTCTTGGTGCGGCTGCCGCTCAGGTTGCCGCTGACCGTCGGATACTGGTCGGCTTCGGTGTTGCCGAGTTGGGCGCGAACCTCCATCACGCGGGCCAGCGCGACTTGCAGATCCGCGTTGTGCGCCAACGCCTCCTGCTCCAGTCTGTCCAGTACCGGATCGGCGTACAGCCCCCACCAGCGCTCGGACTGGGTATCGGCAGACTGCGCCGCCGCAGTGGCCGCTTGTGGGGTCGCCCAGCCCTGAGGCAACTCCAGGTCCGGACGCTTATAGTCCGGTCCGGCGGCACAGGCGCTCAACAACCCGGTTGCCACCAATGCGGCCAGCAGGCCCGGATACGCTGTTTGCAAGACTCGCTCACGCATGATCGTCCTCCTCGTGATGCACGGGTTTGCCGGGGAAGTAGCGACGAACCACGATGTAGAAGACCGGGATGAAGAACACGGCCAGTGCAGTGGCGGCGAACATGCCGCCCATCACGCCGGTGCCCAGCGCGTGGCGGCTGTTTGCCCCCGCCCCGCTGGAGATGACCAGCGGCAATACGCCGAAGATGAAGGCGATGGAGGTCATCAGGATCGGGCGCAGGCGCAGGCGACAGGCTTCCAGCGTCGCTTCCACCAGTTCGTGCCCCCGGTCTTGCAGGTCACGGGCGAACTGGATGATGAGGATCGCGTTCTTCGCCGCCAGACCGATGATGACGATCAGGCCGACCTTGAAATAGACATCGTTCGGCAGATCGCGCACGAACACCGCGAGCAAGGCGCCGAGGATGCCGATGGGCACCACCAGGATCACCGCGAACGGTATGGACCAGCTTTCATACAACGCCGCCAAACACAGGAACACGGCGATTACCGACAAGCCGAACAGCAAGGGTGCCTGGTTTCCGGAAATCCGCTCCTCCTTGGACGTGCCGGACCATTCGAAGCTGAATCCGGGCGGCAGCTTGGCGGCGATCTCCTGCATCGCTTGCATGGCTTCGCCGCTGCTGTGACCGGGTGCCGGACTACCGGCGATCTTCACCGAAGGCAGGCCGTTGTAGCGGTCGAGCTTGGGCGCACCGAGTATCCAGCGCGGGACGCATATCTCGGACAGCGGCACCATGCCGCCCCGGGCATTGCGCACCGGCAGGCGCAGGATGGAGTCGATATTGGCGCGCGCGTCCGCACTGGCCTGCATCTGTACCCGCAGGATGCGGCCACCACGCACGAAGTCATTGATATAGGCCGAACCCAGTGCAGATTGCAAAGTGTCGTTCAGATTGGCCATGTCGATGCCCAGCGCCTGCGCCTTGATACGGTCGACATCCAGCATCAGTTGCGGGCCGGGCTCCTGCCCCTCAGGACGGATGCCGGTCAGCACCGGACTCTGGCTGGCCATACCCAGTACCATGTTGCGGGCATCCAGCAACTTGTCGCGCCCTTGTGCGCCGCTGTCCTGCAAACGAAAATCGAAGCCGCCGACAGCCGCCAGCTCAGGGATGGGCGGCACATTGATGGAAAAGATCATCGCCTGCTTAATGCCGAACAGCGACATGTTGGCGCGTTTGACCAGTGCCGCCGCCGAGCTGTCCGGCGTGGTGCGCTCGTCCCAATCCTTGAGGCGCACGAAAGCCATACCGGCATTCTGCCCGCGTCCGAAGAAGGAGAAACCGGCCACGCCGATGACGTGCTTCACCTCGGGTTGCTTGAGGTAGAACTGCTCCACCTGTGAGATCACGTCCAGCGTGCGCTCCTGCGTGGCTCCGGGCGGCAACTGGATGACGGTGAAGAAATAACCCTGATCTTCGTCCGGCAGGAAGCTGGTCGGCAACTGCAACAGCAGCGCGGCCATGGCGGCCAGGATGGCCGCATACACGGCGAACGCGCGACCGGTGCGGCCCAAGATACGCTTAAGCGCGGACTGGTAACGATTCGAGGTACGAATGAAGAAGCGTGCAAAATCGCCGAAGAAACCGGGCTCCTCTTCCGGCTTGTGGCCTGCCGTGATCGGCTTGAGGAAGGTGGCGCACAAGGCGGGAGTCAGGGTCAGGGCCATCAGCACCGAGAAAGCCATCGCCATAATCAGGGTGACGGCGAACTGGCGATAGATCGCGCCGACCGAGCCGCTGAAAAACGCCATCGGCACGAACACCGCTGACAGCACCACGCTGATGGCGATGATGGCATTGAATATCTGGCCCATCGCCTTGCGGGTGGCTGCGCGCGGCGGCAAGCCATCTTCGGACATGATGCGCTCGACGTTCTCCACCACCACGATGGCATCGTCCACCACGATGCCGATAGCCAGCACCATGGCGAACAGGGTCAGGATGTTGATCGAGAAGCCGAACAGGTACAGGCCGACCATGGTGCCGGTCAGTGCCACCGGCACCACGATGGCCGGGATGAAGGTGGCGCGCAGATTCCCCATGAACAGGTACATCACGAAGAACACCAGCAGCATCGCGACACCCAGCGTCATCAACACCTCATCGATGGAGATCTCGACGAACTTGGAGGTGTCGTACGGAACTTCCCAGCTGATGCCCTGCGGGAACTGGCGGGAGAGCTCGGTCATGCGGGCCTTGACCGCCTTGGCGGTCTCCAGCGCGTTGGCACCGGGGGCCAGGCGGATCGCCACCGCAGAGGCGGGCTGACCGTCCAGACGTGCGGCGACGGAATAGTCCTCCGCCCCCAGCTCGACGCGGGCGACATCCTTGACCCGCACGGTAGAGCCGTCCGGATTGGCGCGCACGACCACCTCGCCGAACTCTTCAGGTGAGGACAAGCGGCTCCTGGTAACGATCACCGCGTTCAATTGCTGGCCGCGCGCAGCCGGGAGTTGACCCAGTTCGCCCATCGCCAGTTGGGTGTTCTGTGCAGCCACCGCCTTCTTCACATCCCCCGGGGTCAGGTTGTAGGCGTAAAGCTGCTCCGGCTTCAGCCACAGGCGCATGGAGTATTCGGTGCCGAACAGCGTGGCTTCGCCAACACCCGGCACGCGCAGTATCTGGTCAAGCACGCTCGATGCGGCATAGCTGCCCAAGGCCACATTGTCCTTGCTGTGGTCAGGCGAGATCAGGGCGATGAACATCAGGTAGTTGCGCGCCGACTTGCCGACGGTGATCCCGGCACGCTGCACTTCCTGCGGCAAGCGCGATTCGGTGCGCTTAATGCGGTTCTGCGTCTCGACCGAAGCCACATCCAGATCGGTACCCGCCTCAAAGGTGAGCGTGATGGTGCCTCGCCCCTGCTCGGAGGACGACTCCATGTACATCAGGTGTTCGATGCCATTGAGCTGCTGCTCGATGAGCGCGACGGCAGTGTCTTCCACCACCTGGGCCGAGGCGCCGGGATAACCGATGCTGACCGCGATGGCAGGCGGCGCAACCGCCGGATAGGCCGAGACCGGGAGCTTCTGGAAGGCCAGCCCCCCCGCCAGCAGGATGACCATGGCAATCACCCAGGCGAAGATGGGCCTGTCGATAAAGAATTTGGCGAACACGTCGGCCCCCTGTTAGCTAGTTATCTTGGCGGCGGCACCCGGCTTCGCGGGAGCGGCCGGGACGGGCTCAGGCTTGGCCGGTTGCGGCGCGGCGGGCGCAGGCGTGGGCGCAGTGGCAGCTGGCGGATTGAGCGGCACCGGCTTGACGACACTGTCCGGACGCGCCTTCTGCAAGCCGTCCACGATCACCTGCTCACCACCCTGCAAACCCTCGGTCACGATGAAATCACTGCCAGCCATGCTGCCGGTCTTGATCGGACGCGGACTGACCTTGCCCTGCGCATCGACCACCATCACCATCTGCCCCTGCGGGCTGGCCAGTACGGCACGTTGCGGGATACTGATCACGCTGTCGGCGGCAGCCTGCGGGAAGCGTACAGTGACGAACATCCCTGGCAACAGGTCATAGTGCGGATTCGGGAACTCGGCGCGCAACGAGACGCTGCCGGTGGCGGGATCCACCGCCAGATCGGCGAACTTCATCTTGCCGGGCAACTGGTAGACGCTACCGTCTTCCAGCACCAGTTCGACCCGGGTGGTAGCCGGGTACTTCAGGTGTCCGGCTCGGACGGACTTACGCAAACGCATCGCCTCCGCTCCGGACTGGGTGAAGTTGACGTAGATCGGATCGACTTGCTCGATGGTGGTCAGCTGGGTCGCCTCGCCATGGCCGACCAGTGCGCCTTCGGTCACCAGCGCGCGTCCCACGCGGCCCGAGATCGGGGCCGGAACGCGCGTGTTCTCGTTGTCTATGGTGGCGCGCGCAAGTGCCGCCTCGGCCATGCGCTGCCGGGCCACCGCCTGATCGTATTCCTGCTGGCTGACCGCCTTGGCTTCGAGCAGCGGCTGATAGCGCTGGACAGTCTGCCTGGCGACCTCGGCATCGGCCTTGGCCGCATCGTAAGCCGCCCGATAGTTGCGCGCGTCGATCTGGAACAGCGTGCTGCCCGCCTTGACATCACTGCCCTCGGCGAACAGGCGTTTTTCGATGATGCCGTCCACCCTGGCCCGGACCTGTGCCGTGCGGTAGGCTTCCAGACGGCCCGGCAGATCCTGGGTCAGGGTCGCACTGCCCTTGTTCACGATGAGCACGCTCACCTCGGCAGGCGGCATACCGCCCGGCGGGCCGCCAGCAGGCTTATCCTTGTGGCCGCAAGCGGCAAGCGACAGGGCGACCGCAAGTGCGCCGACCGTGAAGACGAAAGAGCTACGTTCCATTGTTTTCTCCTGCTAAGCGTGCTGCGGAGCGTACATCCGCAAATAACCATCGACGATCTCGCCCACCCGGCTCTCCTCATCCTGGCAGACTGGACCGACACCAAAAAGCAAACGACTGCGCTCGTAACCTGCCAACATGGACATCAGCATCTCCGCTGCGAAGCAAGGATCCACCGCCCGCATGCGACCTTGCTCCATCGCATCGGCCAGCACGTTGGTCAGCAGGCTGAGCATCGCGCCTATGCTGGTATCGAACACTTCCCTGGTCAGCTCCGGGAAACGGGGGATCTGGCTTACGATGGTCCGGTAACCGGCCAGTCCGCACGGGCTCAGGGCATGGGCGCGGTAGGAATGCGCGAACCGGGTCAACATATCCCGCAAGTCCGGATTGCCCTGACTGAGGGGCAACGACACATCCTGCATCCACTCGCGCATCACGGCCACGAACAGCGCCTCCTTGGTCGGGAAGTGGTTGTAGAAACTCTGCCTCGCCACGCCAGCACGGCTGATGATCATGTCGATGCTGACATCGTAACCATGCTCCTGGAACAAGGCTGATGCCGCTTCAAAAAGGCGATCCCGTACGCTCTGGCTCATTGGATCAGTAGAGTAGACTGACAAGTCTAGATAGTAGTGTATTTTAGTTGGAATTGCCACCCGATTTACCGACCACACCACGCCGGAACGCCCCTGTCGCGTCAGTCCATCTCCACGTAAAGGCCGTCCGACCAGTCGGTCGCGTAAGACAAAGCAAGCTTGCTGGTCACTTGCCTATGTCTCTGTGATTCGAGGAAGTGCCGCGCCGCTGTCTCATTGACCAGGGTGACGATCACGCAATAGCGGCCTGCATGAGTCCGGCTGGCCCCTATACTTACCCGCGCCACCCCCGGGATGGATGCCAGCGAGCGTTGTGCCTCCTGCAACACCGGTTCGATGCCGGGCTTTCCGCTCGCCGTGTTGCCTACGGCCAGAGTCGCCACATATTCCACCTCCCCCACCGCTCTGCATTGGGCGGACACTTCGGCTGCGCGGCCATCGCTGCGCCAGGATTTGATACATCTGACCGCTTCGGCCCGCACATTCTCGGTGACTCCGTGCATCAGATCACGATAGACGGCACGATGATCGGCGGCCAGATTGGCCTTGATCCTTTTCGAGATGGCATCTGCCAAGCCAGTGTAGTAGTTGATCTTGGCGACCCCGTTATCGATGGCCTTGCGGTATTGCTCCAGAGTCAAGCCGGTCCCACCATGGAGCACCAAAGGGATGTCGACCGCCTGGTGTATCCTCACCAGACGTGCCAAGTCCATTTTGGAGCCTTTGGCATGGCCATGGACGTTGCCGACCGAGACGGCAAGGCAATCGATCCCGGTACGTTCGACATAGGCTTTGACCTCGCCAGCCGAGGTCAGTATCTGTTCGTCTCCACCCTCACCATCCACCGGCTCGCCGGGCACATGACCAAGCTCACCTTCAACCGTCACGCCGCACTGATGGGCCAGTTTCACGCACTCCGCCGTACGCCCGACATTCTCGGAGAAGCGCAAGGAGGAATGGTCGATCATGATGCCATTGCATCCCATCGACATCACGCGCTGGGCAAGCGCGCCATCACTCAGATGGTCGACATTGATCGCGACCGGCACGGTGGCTGTGTGTGCAGCTTGCATCACGAGCGGGATGAAGGATTCGAGCTCATCCTCGGCAAAATGGGTGGCGATCAGATTCAGCACTACCGGGGCACGCGTCTCCTCGGCAGCCTGCAACACCCCGGCCATGAACAGAGTGTCATCGATGCCGAAGGAACCCACCGCATAACGATGACGGTAAGCATGTTTCAGCATGTCGTTCAGATCCATCAACGGCATGTCTTCGACCTCCTCACATGGCGGACATCGGCACCCTGCGGCCCGCCTCACTATCCCTAGTCATCCTCACCCAACTCAGGGTCCCAACCAGCATCACGCGCCTGAGCGACCACAGCGCCGTAGGCCTCGGCATGACGCGACCGGAGAGGCTCAGGCAGTCGGCTGGGCAGATGGGCGTACGGCTCCCAGGCCGCATAGACCTGCTCGTAGAGGTTCTGCAGCCGCGCCGCGTCCCACCCCGTGCAAGCCTCAGCGTCCGGGATGATCCCGAACACCCGGCCATCCAGCACGATGCGGCCCAAATGAGTGAGTCCTCCGTTGATATCCTCGTCCAGTCCTACATAAGTCGTCATATTCATCGTGTCAGCCCCGCATACAGTAAAGGTAATCTCTCCGGCAACCGCGCCACATGATCGACGATCATGTAACGCTGTGCCCCGAATATCCGCGCGACATACTGGTCGGCACGCGGGTCCAGCGTCATGCAAAAGGTCTCTATACCCTGTCGCCCCATTTCCTCCACCGCCTTGCGCGCGTCATAACGCAGGTACTGCGGATCACGCACATCGATGTCGGCTGGCTCGCCATCGGTGATCACCAGCAATAGCTTCTTGGCTGAACGCTGCCGCACCAGATAATGTCCGGCGTGGCGGATCGCCGCCCCCATCCGCGTCGACAACTGGCCGCTCATGCCGGACAGTCGCGCCTTGGGCAGATCGCCATAGGGCTGGTCGAAATCCTTGTAGCGGTAGTATTCGACATCGTGCCTACCGTCCGAACAGAAGCCGTGGATGGCGAAGGGGTCGCCGATCTTGTCGATCGCATCCGCCAGCAGCACGGTGGCCTGGCGTTGCAGGTCGAGCACGGTGTAATCCTGTCCGGCCACACGCTCGTTGGTCGATTCGGACAGGTCGAGCAACACCATCACCGAGATGTCTCGCACCTTGCGTACCGCGCGCATCATGATGCGCGGATCAGGCTGTTGCCCCATGCGTATATCGATCAGCGCACGCGTCGCGGCGTTCAGATCCAGTTCGTCCCCTTCTTCCAGCTTGCGGATGCGCGTCACGCCCTGCGGCTGCAGGGCATCGAGCAGGAACTTCAGCCGCCCGATGGTAGGTCGATGGGCAGAGGTGATTTCATCGATGACCTGCAGGTCGCCCAACTTGGCACGCTTCTCCTGCACAGTGGCCCAGGCCGGACGTTCGAGCTGGATCTGATAGTCCCATTCGGCATAATGGAAAGGCGCAGAGACCGGCTCCCTACCTTCCATATCGTTGTAGGACTGCCCCATATCCTCATAGGGAAACAACTCGGTGCCCAACACCCAGATCTCTTCCGCATCGTCGCCCGCCGTCTCCACCTCCAGTTCGTTGATGAACTCCATCAGACTGACGTGCTTGCGCAGCTGCCTCGGAGCGCCATAGCCTGCAGCCAGAGCCTGGGCGGGATCGAACTCGGCGAACTCCCAGAAATAGCGGTTATCGTCGCGGTAGATGGCTTCGAGCACGTCGCTGCGAGGGTTGTAGGCGATGCGCTTCTCCAGGAAGGTATGGGCCAGTGTCACGCCTATGTCCCACGACACCTGGTTGTCCTCCAGCCTGTCACGGGCAGCCGCGAACAGGGCGCGCCCCTGCATGATCCAGGGGTCGTCGTCGGGATAGGCAGGGTCGAGCAAGGCGCGTGCCAAACGGTTCAGGTAGTCGCCGGCGCTGGCCGCCCGGCCCGCGTCGATGGTGTGGAAACGATGCCAGGCTTTGGCCAGCCCAGGGAAACGGGCTAGCGCCAATGCCTCGATACGCGCATCCTCAACAACACCGATCACCGCCATCTGCCAGGGAGTCAACGCCTCGGCGGAGATCGGTTGGCGGGTATACACGAGGTGAGCGGCTGCATGGGCTGCCGTGGCGCGATACACCTCCACTCCGGATACCGGCTCGCTCCCGCCGGTCCAGTCATCGTAGGCATCAGGCATATGAATGAAATATCCTTCGATGTAAGGCCGATAGCCCTCGCGCGACTCGTAGTCGCCCGAGGTCGGCCGCATGAAGAAATCTCGCGCCCACAATGCCCGCAGGTAGATATTGACCTTGCGCTGCGCATCGACGAACAGCGTACCCTTGCGCTCCTTCTGCAGCATGGCGAGCGATTCCTTCGAGGCCAGGCCGAAGTAGTTGGCTTGTGCAGGATAGTCGGTGCGGTGAGCATGCGCACCCCACATCGCCCAGCGGCGCAAGCCGCCCAAGGTGAGCTGCCCCAGCAAGGTCTCCAGATTCTCCAGCATGGGCCGGATACCGCGCGGTGCCTGAGCCAGCAATTGGGACAGGAACTGCAGGTAAGTGCCCATGAGAGTGGCATCCGCCAGACGAGCCGCAGCCACAGGTGCCGTGGCCAGTACCAGCTCGATCACTGCCCCAGAAGTCTTGGAGGCCATGGACAGCGCGGCCTGGACCAGGTCAGGCAGGATGTCCTCACCGATCTCCTTGGCCACCCGTGGCGCATGGTCGATCCAGGTGGCCACCAGCCCATCCCCCTTGCCCAGATGCTGCAGTGCCGTGGCTGCGGTGACATAGTTGGATAAGCCGCGCGCACTCAACACTTTGCACGCATCCGGCCACATGGCCTGCAGCGTCTCCTGCAAGCCGGGTGACCAGTCTTCCATCATCTCGCGATAATCTTCAAGGCTGAACGACATATCGTCTCCTAGCTGTTAAACCCTCCGCAGGCCACCCCGGCTCACGCCGGGCCAGGCCCCGCACTCAAAAGAAAGTGGTCACGGCTGCATCCAGCGCATCCCGCATGTCCGGGTCGTCCGTGATCGGTCGGACCAACGCCACCCGGCAGGCCTTCACCGGATCGACGCCCTCGGCGATCATGCTGCCCGCATGCACCAACATCCGGGTCGAGATACCCTCGTCCAGACCATGCCCCTTGAGATTGCGCGCGCGCTCGGCAATGGAGACCAGCTTGGCAGCCGCTTCCGGTGCCACGCCGCTCTCTGTCGCGATGATCTCCGACTCGATAGCCGCATCCGGATAGTTGAAGTCAAGAGCACCGAAACGTTGCTTGGTCGACTGCTTCAGGTCCTTCATCAGGTTCTGGTATCCCGGGTTGTAGGAGATGACCAGATGGAAGTCCGGATGGGCGTGAATGATCTCCCCTTTCTTCTCCAGTGGCAGCATGCGTCGACTGTCGGTAAGCGGATGGATCACCACGGTGGTGTCCTGACGCGCCTCCACCACCTCATCGAGATAGCAGATGGCACCCAAGCGGGCAGCGATGGCGAGCGGGCCATCCTGCCAGCGAGTGCCTTGGGCATCCAGCAGGTAGCGCCCGACCAGGTCGGAGGCGGTCATGTCTTCATTGCAAGCCACCGTGATGAGCGGCTTGCCCAACTTCCAGGCCATATATTCGACAAAGCGGGTCTTGCCGCAGCCGGTCGGCCCTTTGAGCATCATCGGCATACGGACGCGGTAGGCGGACTCGAATATCTCCACCTCGTCCGCCACATGGCGGTAATACGGCGGTTGCTGCACTCGGTACTGCTCGATCAGGTCGTTCATCGTAAGCTCCATCTTGGATTGAACACGGTAACGCAAGTCTCCGTTGGGTCAGTGACTTGCGTTGCCCTGCTGGCCCACCGGCCGGCCAAGGCCGGCCGGCGGGCTGTCAGGTCAAACGGTCTTGCCCCGGAAGATCACCATGGCTGCCCCTTGCGACTGGCTGAAGTTGTCATAGCCGATCAGACGGACATGGTTGTTGGGATTGGCCTTGTGACAGGCTTCCGCTTCGGCCAGCACCTTATCGATATCGGTCTCGCCGAACATCGGCAGCTTCCACATATACCAGTAGGAATCCATCAGGTGCTCCGGCTCGGTATGCTCGACTGCCGGGTTCCACCCCTTGGAGACCAGGTACTGGACCTGCTTCTTGATCTGCTCGGTGGTCATCGCAGGCAGATAGGAGAAGGTCTCGAACTTGCGGCTGGCGGGATCGCTCAGGCGACTTTTGTAATCCATCACTTCAGACATTTTTCATTCCTTTCGATTTGATTGAGTCGTTGGCGCGTGGCGCGTAACCGGCAGTTGCGCTGACGCATCGGGGTGCGACCTCCTGGCTGCGGCCACACGCTGCACGCGGTCTTACTTGTGGGCTACATCCAGCTTGTCCACGGTATCGAACTCGAACTTGATCTCCTTCCATGTCTCCATGGCGATCTTCAGCTCGGGGCTGTGCTTGGCTGCCTCGGTAAGGATGGCTCGGCCTTCCTTCTCGATGGCCACGCCTTCGTTACGAGCCGCCACACAGGCTTCCAGCGCAACGCGGTTGGCTGCGGCACCGGCAGCGTTGCCCCATGGGTGGCCCAGCGTACCGCCACCGAATTGCAGCACGGAGTCATCGCCGAAGATGTTCACCAGCGCCGGCATGTGCCAGACGTGGATACCGCCGGAGGCCACTGGCAACACGCCAGGCATGGAGCCGAAGTCCTGATCGAAGAAGATGCCACGGCTGCGGTCTTCCTTGATGAAACTGTCACGCATCAGATCGATCCAGCCCAGCGTCGCTTCGCGGTCGCCTTCCAGCTTGCCCACCACCGTACCGGAGTGCAGGTGATCGCCACCGGACAAGCGCAACACCTTGGTCAACACACGGAAGTGGATACCGTGGTGCGGGTTGCGGTCGAGCACGGCGTGCATGGCGCGGTGGATGTGCAGCAACACACCGTTGTCGCGACACCAGTTGGCCAAGCCGGTATTGGCGGTCAAGCCACCTGTCAGGTAATCGTGCATGATGATGGGCGCACCGATCTCCTTAGCGTATTCCGCACGCTTGTACATCTCTTCCGGTGTAGGCGCGGTCACGTTCAGATAGTGGCCCTTGCGCTCGCCAGTCTCGCGTTCGGCCTTCTCGATGGCTTCCATCACGAAGTCGAAACGCTGCTTCCAGCGCATGAACGGCTGGCTGTTGACGTTCTCATCGTCCTTGGTGAAGTCCAGACCGCCACGCAGACACTCGTACACCGCACGGCCATAGTTCTTGCCGGACAGGCCCAACTTGGGCTTGATGGTGCAGCCCAGCAGCGGACGACCATACTTGTTCATGATGTCGCGCTCAACCTGGATACCGTGGGGCGGACCGCCACAGGTCTTCACATAGGCGATGGGGAAGCGCACGTCTTCCAGACGCAAGGCTCGCAGCGCCTTGAATCCGAACACGTTGCCCACCAGCGAGGTCAGCACGTTCACCATCGAGCCCTCTTCGAACAGGTCGATCGGATAGGCCACGAAAGCGTAGAAGCAGCTATCATCACCGGGCACGTCCTCGATCTTGTACGCGCGCCCCTTGTAGTAATCGAGGTCGGTCAACAGATCGGTCCACACCGTGGTCCAGGTACCGGTCGATGATTCAGCCGCCACGGCAGCAGCGACCTCCTCGCGATCCACACCCGGTTGTGGCGTGATCTTGAAACACGCCAGGATGTCAGTATCCTTGGGCGTATAGTTGGGTTCCCAATAGGTGCTCCGGTATTCCTTGACACCGGCGCTGTAGGTTTTCACTGCCATGGTGCGCTCCTTCATGTAGGTTTAACAGCCCTTCCTTCCGGAAGATTTCAGGCCCGTCTTGAGCCTGGATGAGACTATATCCACCTCTAACCATAAAAAATAATTGTATTTTTTGATAGTATGCATAGACCAAAGTCTATATATCAAACTAGGGAGCAGACATGATCCGCAATGCATCACTCCGACAATTGAAGGTCTTTGAATCGGTGGCGCGCAACTTGAGCGTGACACGCGCAGCCGAAGAGTTGTTCCTCACCCAGCCGACGGTATCCATCCAGATCAAGCAACTCACTGAGTTGGTCGGCCTGCCGTTGACCGAACAGATAGGCAAACGGCTGTATCTGACGGAGGCTGGAAGGGAATTGCAAAAGGTCTGCAAACGGGTGTTCGATGACCTGGATAACTACGAGATGCTGGTATCCGATCTCAAGGGTATGAAGGCGGGCAAGCTCAGTCTGGCCGTGATCACCACGGCGAAATACTTCATCCCCCGTCTGCTGGGACAATTCTGCCAGCGCTACCCCGGCATCGATGTCAAACTCAAGGTCACCAACCGCGAGCGGGTTCTGGAACGGATGGCGGAAAACCTCGACGATCTTTACGTACTCGGAGTCCCTTCCGATGATCCGGACGTGGTCTTCGAGCCGTTTCTGGAGAACCCGCTGGTCATACTCGCACCCAGCGACCACCCCTTGGCCAGACAGACCAGCATCCCTCCCACTGCCTTGGCAGGAGAGTCGTTCATCATGCGCGAGGCTGGCTCAGGTGTGCGACTGGCTGTCGAGCAGTTCTTCAAGGAACGCGGTGTGAGCCTCAAGGTCCGCATGGAGCTGGGTAGCAACGAGACCATCAAGCAGGCTGTGGCAGGGGGACTGGGGATCGCGGCGCTATCCGCGCATGCACTGGTTCTAGACCGGACCAGTGACGACATCGCCATTCTGGATGTAGAGGGTTTCCCTCTCAAACGGCACCTTTATCTGGCCTATCCGCAGAACCGCCAGATGAGTGTGGTGGGCACAACCTTCCTCTCGTTCCTGAAACAGGAAGGTGTGCTGTTCGCCGAGAAATATCTGCAAGGACTGGAGTCGATCCGCCGGAGCAATGGCAGCTTAGCCTACTGGGGCGAGGACCCAGGTCAACGGACCTGATGCGGTGCCCGGCAGATTGAGATTCGTCGAACGTATCCGATTGGGCGATCAGACGTTTCCCGGCGTGCCCGCTTGAAACTATGCGGCGGCGACATCCCTGACGATCTGGGCGATCGCCTCAGCCCAATGCCTGACCAGAGTAGCGTCTTCGCCCTCGACCATCACGCGCAAGAGCGGCTCGGTGCCGGAGGGACGCAACAACACTCGTCCACGTCCGGCCAAAGCTGACTCAGCCTCAGCCACCTTGGCATTGATCGCCGCATGGTTGGCAAAATCGACCTTCTTGGCAATACGCACGTTCACCAGCACTTGCGGATACAAGGTTAGAGCCGCACCCGCCTGCGCCAGCGTCTCATCATTCGCACGCAAGGCGTGCAACACCTGCAAGGCGGAGACGATGCCGTCGCCAGTGGAATGTTTGTCCAGGCAGATGATGTGGCCGGAGTTCTCGCCACCGATCTGCCAGTCGCGCTCCAGCAACTGCTCCATCACGTAGCGGTCACCAACCTTAGCTCGGGCGAACGGCACTCCCATCTCCTTGAGCGCCAGCTCCAGCGCCAGATTGGTCATCAGCGTACCGACCGCCCCGCCCTTCAGTTGGCTTTGCGCATGGCGGTGTCGCGCGATGATGTAGAGCAGTTGATCGCCATCATAGAGCTGGCCGCTCGCATCGGCCATCACCAGCCGGTCGCCGTCGCCATCCAGGGCGATGCCCAGATCGGCACCCTGCTCCACCACGGTCTTGCACAGGGCGGCGGGTGCGGTGGCACCGACTCCCGCATTGATGTTCTTGCCATCCGGCTGCACTCCGATAGCAACCACATCCGCCCCCAGCTCGTGCAGCACATGGCGCGCGATGTGGTAAGCCGCGCCGTTGGCGCAGTCCGCCACGATCTTCAGACCGCGCAGGTCCAGATCGTTGGGGAACGTGCTCTTGCAGAATTCGATATAGCGCCCCGCCGCATCGTCGATACGCTTGGCCTTGCCCAGACCGTCGGAATGTTTGGTCTGCATGGGATTATCCAGCTCGGCTTCGATGGCCAGTTCGATGGAATCCGGCAACTTGGTGCCCTGGCCGGAAAAGAACTTGATGCCGTTGTCGTCGAACGGATTGTGCGAGGCCGAGATCACGATGCCCGCCTGCAAACGCAAGGCGCGGGTCAGATAGGCCACGGCAGGTGTCGGCACCGGCCCGGCCAGATAGACATCCACGCCCGCCGCGATCAGCCCGGCCTGCAGCGCGGATTCCAGCATGTAGCCGGAGATACGCGTGTCCTTGCCGATCAGTACGGCGGGGCGCTCGCCCTTGCTCAAATGCCAGTCGGCCTCCCCCAACACCTTGCCGGCGGCATATCCCAAGCGCATCACGAATTCGGGCGTGATCGGAAAATCGCCCACCTTGCCACGCACGCCATCCGTGCCGAAATACTTTCTGCTCATGACCCCTCGCTCGTTAATCCTGCCTCACCGCCTGCCACACTTTCAGGGCATCCACCGTTCCCGCCACATCATGCACGCGCACGATACGCGCCCCATGCTCGACCGCCATCAGTGCTGCCGCCACGCTGCCAAAGGCACGCTGCTCGACATCACGTCCGGTCAGCATACCTATCATGGACTTTCTGGATATTCCGGCCAGCACCGGCACACCCAGGCAGGATAAGGCATCCAGCTCCCGCAACAGGGTGAGGTTGTGTTCCAACGTCTTGCCGAAACCGAAACCAGGATCGACCACGATACGATCCCGGGCGATGCAGTGCTGCTGCGCCGCCACAATACGCCCGTGCAGGAAGGCCATCACTTCCGCTACCACATCCTCGTAACTCGGCTGTAGCTGCATGGTCTGCGCACTACCCTTGCGATGCATCACGCACAGCGCCGCGCCGCTGTCCGCCACCGCCTCGAACGCGCCGTCAGCCTGAAATGCATCCACATCGTTGACCATGCTCGCACCGGCGGCCAGAGCCGCGCGCATCACAACCGGTTTATAGGTATCAATGGAAAGTGGCACCGCCACGCCGCGCAGCCCTTCCAGTACCGGCAAGACGCGGTCCAGCTCTTGCTGCTCACTCACCGGAGCCGCTCCAGGACGGGTGGATTCCCCGCCGATATCGAGGATGTCGGCTCCCTGTTCCAGCAGCTCTAAGGCATGCCGCAGAGCAGCATCCGCGCCACGCCCGCCATCCGAGAAGGAGTCCGGGGTGACATTGACGATGCCCATGACCAAGGGGCGTGAAAGGTCAAGTTTGAATTGGCCGCAATGCAAAGGCATGAGTGCTGAGTGCTGAGTGCTGAGTGCTGAGTGCTGAGTGCTGAGTGCTGAGTGCGAGGTGCATTTCTACACTCGATACTCAGCACTCAGAACCGGATCAGGTTTCCTGGGCCGGTGCAGCGGGTGTCGCGGCGGGTGCGGCTGGAGGGGTGTCCTTGGGCGGCTGGGGATTGGCCACCGACTGTGACGGCTTGGGCGGGCGCAGAGGCTCACCGGCCATGATGTCGTTGATCTGGTCCGCGTCTATGGTCTCCCATTCCAGCAGCGCCTTGGTCATCGCTTCCATCTTGTCTCGATTCTCTTCGATCAGACGGCGCGCCAAGGCATATTGCTCGTCGAGGATACGGCGTATCTCGGCATCGACCTTCTGCATGCTGGCCTCGGAGATGTTCTTGTGGGTAGTGACCGAGCGGCCCAGGAACACCTCACCGTCGTTCTCGGCATACACCATGGTACCCAATGCTTCAGACATGCCCCACTGCGTGACCATCTTGCGGGCCATGTCGGTGGCACGCTCGAAGTCGTTGGATGCGCCGGTGGTCATCTGGCCCATGAAGATCTCTTCCGCGATACGGCCACCGAACAGCACAGCGATGGTGGACAGGAGACGCTCCTTGTCCATGCTGTAACGATCTTCCGAAGGCAGCTGCATGGTCAGACCCAAGGCGCGACCGCGCGGAATGATGGTGACCTTGTGTACGGGATCGGTCTTGGGCAGCAGCTTGGCGACCACGGCGTGACCGGATTCGTGATACGCGGTATTGCGGCGCTCCTCTTCCGGCATGACCATGGTCTTGCGCTCGGCACCCATAAAGATCTTGTCCTTGGCCGACTCGAAGTCGTCCATCTCGACGAAGCGCTTGCCGCGCCGCGCGGCGAACAACGCAGCCTCGTTCACCAGATTTGCAATATCGGCACCAGACATGCCAGGCGTACCGCGCGCCAGAATATTGGCGTTCACGTCGGGCGCACACGGCACCTTGCGCATATGCACCATCAGGATCTGCTCGCGGCCACGGATGTCGGGCAGCGGCACAACCACCTGACGGTCGAAACGACCGGGGCGCAGCAAGGCGGCGTCCAATACGTCAGGACGGTTGGTTGCAGCGATGACGATCACGCCACTGGCCCCCTCGAAACCGTCCATCTCAACCAGCAAGGCGTTCAAGGTCTGCTCGCGCTCGTCATTGCCGCCGCCCAGACCGGCACCGCGCTGACGACCGACCGCGTCAATCTCGTCGATGAAGATGATGCAAGGCGATTGCTTCTTGGCCTGCTCGAACATGTCGCGCACACGAGCCGCGCCCACGCCGACGAACATCTCGACGAAATCGGAACCGGAAATGGAGAAGAACGGGACCTTGGCCTCGCCCGCAATGGCCTTGGCTAGCAAGGTCTTGCCGGTACCGGGGCTGCCGACCATCAGCACGCCACGCGGGATGCGACCGCCCAGATTCTGGAACTTGCCCGGATCGCGCAGGAAATCGACCAGTTCGGAGACTTCTTCCTTGGCCTCGTCACAGCCGGCCACATCGGCGAACGTGACGCGCTCCTTGGCTTCGTCCAGCATGCGCGCACGCGACTTGCCGAACGAGAACGCGCCGCCCTTGCCGCCGCCCTGCATCTGGCGCATGAAGAACACCCAGACACCGATCAGCAGCAGCATCGGGAACCAGGAGATGAACAATTGCGTGAAGAAGCCCTGCTCCTCTTCCGGCTTGGCTTCGATCTTGACCCCATTCTTGAGCAGGTCGGACACCATCCACAGATCGGTAGGCGCATAGCTGGAGATGCGCTTGCCATCGCTGGTGACGGCCTTCAGCACGCGCCCCTCGATGGTCACCTTGGTGATATGGCCCTGATTGACCTCTTTCATGAATTCGGAATAGTCCAACTGACTTTGCGCCGTGGACTGCTGGCGCGCGTTGAACTGATTGAACACGGTCATCAGCACCAAGGCGACGACCATCCAGATTCCGATACTTTTGAACAGATTATTCAAGCTTGCTCCTTACCGGCCTAGATTTACCGGGCACTCATTAGACTACGACTGGGCGGATTACTCAAGTTTTCCCATGCCCAATAGATACACTTCGCTGCTGCGGTCACGCGAGGCTTTCGGCTTGCGCGAAACGACTTTGGCGAACCGGCTGCGCATGGCCTTCAGATACTCCTCGAAGCCCGCTCCCTGAAATACTTTGATGAGAAAACTGCCATCCGGTTTCAAATGCTGAGCCGCAAAGTCCAGCGCCAACTCACATAAGTACATGGCACGCGCCTGATCTGCCACGCCCACGCCGCTGATATTGGGGGCCATGTCGGAAATCACAAGACCGATCTGCCGACCGCCTAGCGCCTGCTCTAGCTGCGCCAGCACCTCATCCTCACGAAAATCGCCCTGAATGAACTCGACACCAGGGATGGGATGCAGGGGCAACAGATCCAGCGCGATCACCTTGCCCGAGTCACCCACCTTGCGGGCTGCGATCTGCGACCAGCCTCCCGGCGTAGCACCCAGATCGACTACGATCATGCCCGGCTTGATGAGCTTATCCTTCTCGTCTATCTCCAATAGCTTGTACGCAGCACGCGAACGATAGCCCTCCTTCTGCGCCAGTTGCACATAAGGGTCGTTCACATGCTCGGACATCCACTGCTTGCTGGTTTTGGAACGCTTCATCGTTTAGAATGCGACTCCCTTCAGGAGTCCCTCAATGCTAAGTCTTACCGTTGCACAACGTCTCGAACTCAAAGCCCGCGCTCATGCGCTCAATCCGGTCATCCTCATCGGCAATGCCGGCCTGACGGAGGCGGTGTTGGCGGAAACGGCCATCGCGCTGAAAAGCCACGAACTCATCAAAGTGCGCGTCATGGGCGACGACCGTGCCGTGCGCGGAGCCATCATGGAACAGATCTGCGAACAGCTGGATGCGGCCCCGGTCCAACAGATCGGCAAGATGCTGGTGATCTACAAGCCCAACCTCGATGCCACCATGCCGATCAAAAAGGCACCGCGCCGCGACAAGAAGCCTTTGACCAAGAAACAACTGGCGAATCGCTGAGTCAGCCACGTCGTTGGTTCAACACCAGCGACGTGCTGCCCTTCCTAGATATACCGGACTTCCACGACCTCATACTCGCGTACGCCGCCCGGTGCCTGCACCTCGGCGATGTCACCTGCGTACTTGCCGATCAGGGCCCGAGCGATCGGTGAGCTGATCGAAATCTTGCATTTCTTGATATCGGCTTCGTCATCGCCGACGATTTGATAAGTCACCACATCGCCGTTGTTCACGTCTTCCAGAATCACCGTGGCACCGAATACGGCACGCCCGTCGGCATTGATGGTCTTGGGATCGATGACCTGTGCGCTGCCCAGCTTGAACTCCAGCTCCTGAATACGGCCTTCGACGAAGGCTTGCCGCTCCTTGGCGGCATCATATTCGGCGTTCTCGGACAGATCGCCCTGCGCGCGCGCCTCGGAGATCGCGTTGATCACGGAGGGACGCTCCACCGTCTTCAGATTATGCAGTTCTTGACGCAATAGCTCTGCGCCAAACACGGTCAATGGAACCTTGCTCATACTACTTCCTTACAGATTCGGTTAAAACCCGCCCGATCAGGCGATCAGGCGGGTGTGCAATGTCTGCACGTCATAAACATCGAGCTCATCCAGATGACGCATGCCGATACAGGCAGCGCGAGCTCCGGCGATGGTGGTGTAATAAGTCACCCGGCCCTGCAACGCAGCATGGCGAATCGAATAGGAGTCGCGCATCGCCGAAGGCTTGCTGTCCACAGTGTTGACGATGAAGCTGACTTCAGCATTCTTGATCATGTCCACGATGTGCGGACGACCTTCGGCCACCTTATTCACCATCGTCACCGGCACTCCAGCCGCCTGGATGACCGAGCCCGTACCGCGTGTCGCCAGCACGGTGAAGCCCAGTGCATTGAGCGAACGCGCCACTTCAACTGCACCCGCCTTGTCGGCATCGCGCACGCTGATAAAGGCCTTGCCGGACGACGGCAGTTTGACGCTGGCCGCCAGTTGCGACTTGACGAAAGCCTCGGCGAAGGTCGCGCCCACGCCCATCACTTCGCCGGTGGACTTCATCTCCGGCCCCAAAATCACGTCCACACCGGGGAACTTGATGAAGGGGAATACCGCTTCCTTCACCGAGTAGTACGGCGGGATCACTTCCCTAGTCACGCCCTGCGAGGCCAGCGACTGACCGGCCATGCAGCGCGCAGCGACCTTGGCCAGCGACACGCCGGTGGCCTTGGACACATAGGGCACGGTGCGCGAGGCGCGCGGATTCACTTCCAGCACGTAGACATGCTCGCCCTGAATCGCGAACTGCACGTTCATCAGGCCGACCACGTTGAGTTCCTTGGCCATCGCCACGGTCTGGCGGCGCAGTTCGTCCTGCATCGCGGAGGACAGCGAATACGGCGGCAAGGAACACGCCGAGTCACCGGAATGCACGCCCGCCTGCTCGATGTGCTCCATGATGCCGCCAATGATGACCTGCTGGCCGTCGGACACCGCATCCACATCCACTTCGATCGCGTCATTCAAGAAGCGGTCGAGCAGGATGGGCAGGCGCTCCGGCCAATCCTTGGCCATCTCTTCGGCATCGCGCATATAGCGCTCCAGGTCCGGCTGCGCGTGGATGATCTCCATCGCGCGACCACCCAGCACGTTCGATGGGCGCATCACCAGCGGATAGCCGATGTCGGCCGCGCCCGCGATGGCCTCGGCCACCGTGCTGGCGGTACGATTGGGCGGCTGCTTGAGGTTGAGCTTGCGCAGCATGGACTGGAAGCGCGCACGGTCTTCCGCGCAGTCGATCATGTCTACCGAGGTGCCGATGATGGGCACGCCCGCCGCGTGCAGGCCGTGTGCCAGCTTCAGCGGGGTCTGGCCGCCGTACTGCACGATCACACCGACCGGCTGCTCGACATCGACCACTTCCAGCACGTCTTCCAGCGTGAGCGGCTCGAAGTACAGGCGGTCGGAGGTATCGTAGTCGGTCGAGACGGTCTCGGGGTTGCAGTTGACCATGATGGTCTCATAGCCGTCTTCGCGCATCGCCAGCGCGGCATGCACGCAGCAATAGTCGAACTCGATGCCTTGGCCGATGCGGTTCGGACCGCCGCCCAGCACCATGATCTTCTTATTGCTAGTCGGCTGCGATTCGCACTCTTCCTCATAGGTCGAGTACATGTAGGCGGTGTTGGTGGCGAACTCGGCGGCGCAAGTGTCCACGCGCTTGAACACCGGACGCACTTTCAGCTCGACACGGCGCGCACGTACGGCGGCGGCATCGGTGCCCAACAGCTTGGCCAGACGACGGTCGGAAAAGCCGACGCGCTTCAGCGCGCGCAGTTCGTCGTATCCCAAGCTATCCAGCGCACGACCGGAAAGCTGCGCTTCGCGCTTGAGCAGGTCTTCGATCTGCACCAGGAACCAAGGGTCGATGCTACTGAGGGCGAACACTTCGTCCACACTCATGCCCAGACGGAACGCATCGCCGACTGCCCAGATACGCTCGGGGCCGGGGTTGCGCAGTTCAGCAGCGATGGCATCACGGTCCTGATACTTGGAGTCCAGTCCATCCACACCAACTTCCAGACCACGCAAAGCTTTCTGGAACGATTCCTGGAAAGTGCGACCGATGGCCATCACTTCACCGACGGATTTCATCTGCGTAGTCAGGCGGTCGTTGGCCTGCGGGAACTTCTCGAACGCGAAACGCGGAATCTTGGTGACCACGTAGTCGATGGTAGGCTCGAATGAGGCCGGGGTGGCACCGCCGGTGATGTCGTTCTTGAGTTCATCCAGCGTATAGCCAACGGCCAGCTTGGCCGCCACCTTGGCGATGGGGAAGCCGGTGGCCTTGGAAGCCAAGGCAGACGAACGCGACACGCGCGGATTCATCTCAATGACCACCATGCGGCCATCGCGCGGGTTGATGGAGAATTGCACGTTGGAGCCACCGGTCTCCACGCCGATCTCGCGCAGCACAGCCAAGCTGGCATCGCGCAGGATCTGGTATTCCTTGTCGGTCAGCGTCTGCGCCGGCGCCACGGTAATCGAGTCGCCGGTGTGCACGCCCATCGGGTCGAGGTTCTCGATGGAACAGATGATGATGCAGTTGTCGGCGCGGTCACGCACGACTTCCATCTCGTATTCCTTCCAGCCCAGCAGCGATTCCTCGATCAGCAGTTCCTTGGTCGGCGAGGCTTCCAGGCCGCGCTCGCAAATCTCCATGAACTCTTCGCGGTTGTAAGCGATGCCGCCGCCGGAACCGCCCATGGTGAACGAGGGGCGGATGATGGTCGGATAGCCCATCACCTGCTGCACTTGCAGCGCCTCTTCCATCGAGTGCGCAATGGCGGAACGGGCCGAGGACAGGCCGATCTTGGTCATCGCCTGCTTGAATTTTTCGCGATCTTCGGCCTTGTCGATGGCATCGCGCGATGCGCCTATCATCTCGACCTTGTATTTCTCCAGCACGCCATGCTTAGCCAAGTCCAGCGCACAGTTCAGCGCAGTCTGCCCGCCCATGGTCGGCAGAATCGCGTCCGGGCGCTCCTTGGCGATGATCTTCTCGACCATCTGCCAAGTGATCGGCTCGATGTAAGTCGCATCGGCCATGTTCGGATCGGTCATGATGGTGGCCGGGTTCGAGTTCACCAGGATGACGCGATAGCCCTCCTCGCGCAGCGCCTTGCAGGCTTGCGCGCCGGAGTAATCGAACTCGCAGGCCTGACCGATGACGATGGGGCCTGCGCCGATGATGAGGATGCTTTTTAGGTCTGTACGTTTTGGCATAAATTCAGTCGTAAGTCGCAAGTCGTAAGACGTAAGTTGAAAGTCGGTTTAACTTAAGACTTACGTCTCACGTCTTAAGACTGTTTTTCCATCAATCCAATAAACTTGTCGAACAACCCGTCCACATCATGCGGACCGGGGCTGGCTTCCGGGTGACCCTGGAAGCAGAACGCGGGCTTGTCGGTCAGCTCGAAACCTTGCAGCGTACCGTCGAACAGCGAGATGTGAGTAACGCGCGCGTTGGCCGGCAGCGTCGTCGCATCCACCGCGAAACCGTGGTTCTGGCTGGTGATCATCACCTGCCCGGTCTGTACGTCCTGCACCGGATGGTTCGCGCCGCGATGGCCGAACTTCATCTTCACGGTCTTGGCACCAGAGGCCAAGCCCATGATCTGATGCCCCAGACAGATGCCGAACAGCGGCACGCTCTTGTCCATGAACACCTTGGCCGCCTCGATGGCGTAGTCGCACGGCTCGGGATCGCCGGGGCCGTTAGACAGAAACACGCCATCCGGCGCCATCGCCAGCACGTCGGAGGCGGGAGTCTTGGCGGGCACCACGGTGATATCGCAACCGCGCTCGGCCAGCATACGCAGGATGTTGCGCTTCACGCCGAAATCGTAAGCCACGACCTTGAATTTCGCATTGACGACTTCACCATAGCCCTCGCCCAATTGCCACTCGCGCTGGGTCCACTTATAAGGTGCATCGGCGGTAACGACCTGCGCCAAGTCCATCCCGGCCAGACCAGCAAAGCCGCGCGCTGCCGCCAGCGCCGCTTCGACGTTGTCGCCGGTAGCGATGCAGCCGTTCTGTGCGCCCTTGCTGCGCAGGATGCGCGTCAGCTTGCGGGTGTCGATGTCGGCGATGGCCACAACATTGTTGGCCTTGAGGTAATCGGACAGCGACCGATTGCTGCGGAAGTTGCTGGCGACCATGGAGAGGTCGCGAATGATGAGTCCGCTGGCGAACACCTGACGCGACTCGACATCTTCATCGTTCGTGCCGACGTTGCCGATGTGCGGATAGGTCAACGTGACGATCTGCTTACAATAAGACGGATCTGTGAGGATTTCCTGATAGCCGGTAATCGAGGTATTGAACACCACTTCGCCGACGCTACTACCCTCGGCTCCAATGGAAATACCGCGAAACACTGTTCCATCGGCAAGCACAAGAATGGCAGGGTTCGTTTGCGGCACCGGAGACTCCCAAGAAGACATAAAGAAGCGGGACCAACCGATGGCTATCCCGCTTTGAACTGGGTGCGGATTATACCGGAAGCGCAATGCACTATCAAACGCAGCCTGCCTCGATCATGGTGCATCATCTGCCCCATCATGGGGCCAGGCCGATAAACCTGAGCCCCCCAGCCCGATCCAAACAGCCCCACACCCCAGATTCCAGCCAGAATCCGCAAGCAAAAAATTTATACTCACTTTTTCTTGACACATTTTTGGGAATCCCTATAATGCGCGCACTCCGCTGATGCGGGGCAGCAAATGCGGGAATAGCTCAGTTGGTAGAGCGATACCTTGCCAAGGTATAGGTCGCGAGTTCGAGTCTCGTTTCCCGCTCCAAATCACTTGGGAAAGCGTAAAAGCTTTCCCAAAAGTTTTTCTGGCAACACCTTCTGCGGCGCGATAGCAAAGCGGTTATGCACCGGATTGCAAATCCGTGTAGGTCGGTTCGACTCCGGCTCGCGCCTCCAAATAAATCAACAAGTTATAATGACACTTCTTCCTGATTTTTCAGGGCTCGCGTGCTGTGTAAGCGCCGTGTAAGCAATTTTTTCAACATAAAGCAAAAATCCATCGGTTAGTCTGGCTTGTGGCTTGATCGAAACTTCAAACACTCACGACTCAACCTTGCTTAATTGGCAGGAACATCTTTCAAGAACACCCAATACTCGACCATAGATTCCATGGCTGTTCAGAACCTTATTCTTGCCAGCAATGGCCGCCCACTCCTACCTGTTTTTGCTCTTTATCTGCAGTTAATTCCTCTCAGACACTAGGTTTTGCAAGAGCCTCACGTGACAAAGCGGTGACACTGCCAACCACCCGATTTACAGATTACACCCCGAGCAGTGCGGAGATTTTCGCACGTACTTCGTCCAATTCCTCGGCAGTGGCCTTGCCTTTAGGTGTGGCCTTGCGAGCACGCCAGTCGAGATTCTTAACTTGGTCCGACAGCACCGCTCCACTGACTCCTTGGGCATGAACAACAACCTCAAAGGGATATCCTTTGATTTGAGTTGTCATCGGGCAGCACAGCATCGTGCCTGTCTTTCCGTTATAGGAGGCGGGGCTCAATACCAGTGCGGGGCGATGTCCAGCCTGCTCGTGCCCTGGCTGCGGTGAGAATTCAAGCCAAACGATATCGCCCGCATCCGGCACGAATCTGGTTGCCATTACCAGACTTCCTTGCCAACTGGCTCACCTGCCTCAATCAATTGATGGAGGTTGCTAGCCGTGATGCCGCCCAGTAACTCATCTAATTTATATACCTTGCGCCGCACTGGCTCGATGACGATGCGCCCCTGCTCTTCACGCACATCGACCGACTGATCCAGATCCAAATGAGCGGCAGCCATGACGGCAGCAGGAATACGAACAGCAGCACTGTTACCCCATTTCTTTACGATGACTTCCATGAAGTTACTCCGAAAGTTGCAATGGTTCGCAGTCTAGGAACTCGCTCGATATGTGTCAACTATGTTTATACATAACCACCAACATCCGTGCGCAATGAGCGCGCTTCCGTTTGCTTTAAGTCGCTCCCAGTTCGTTTGTTATTTCCGGATGTCGTTCAGTCGCAACAGGAGCAAAACTCCGAGCACCCATGCTGCTGATTGATTTCCTACACGTGACGAAGTGAGTTGCCTCACTGCCCTGATTGGCTTGTCAGCATAGCCGAGCAAAGTTGCCATTTCTCCGACGGCAGCAACCATCCCACCCATTGCGGCTCGGTGTTCTCGGCTGAGCATCGCTCTTCAATCCGAACGCCAACTGCTGTGCAGACACTGCACTTTGTAAATCGTACACATCAGCCCAATAGAAGTGGGCAGACTGGACTAGCCTGCTTAACCGTGTCGAAGCTTTAACCAGTCCGGGCAAATCCTGAATGTCGCGCCGAATTTCGTCGCAGTGATTTGACCACAACCGGCAGCGGAAGCAGAAAAGGCCGACGTTTCTATCGCCGGCACAATTTACGCAACGATACTATGCAACACCGATTGCCGCTTAAATCGTTGAAGTTTTTGATTGACGGCAGAGGTCACTTCTTTGATCGCATCATTGCTGATGCGCCATTGTTGCAACGGCAATTTACCAGGGTATATACTTGGCGTATATCTTTTTCAATAGAGACAATCATGACTTACGCCCGCGTGTTCCAATCCGGTAATAGCCAAGCAGTTCGTCTGCCGAAGGAGTTTCGATTTTCTTCGGCTCAGGTTGAGATCTTTCGAAGGGGTAACGAGGTGGTACTGAGGGAGCACCCCAGTAGTGCCCTAAGTATTTTCAATGCTCTGAGTCAGCTGCCGGAAGACTCCGTGGCGCAGGGACGGGAAGATACTCTGCCTCAAGATAGAGAGGCGCTCTGATGGCGGTGCGCTACTTGCTGGATACCAACATCTGCCTCTATATTGCCAAACATAATCCACCTGCGGTACGAGATCGATTTTCCCAGCACACGGCTGACGAACTGGTGATGTCTGTAGTGACCTTGGGAGAGCTAAGATTCGGAGCGGAAAAGAGTCAGTCTCGTGAAAAAGCGTTGGCCGTGATCTCTCAATTGGAATCGGTGATGCAAGTAGCATCATTGACTGAAGCTGTGGGGGAACATTATGGGCAAATTCGAGCATCCCTTCAGCAACGAGGGGAGATGATTGGCAACAATGATCTGTGGTTGGCTGCTCATGCCAGGGCCGAGGGGTGGGTGCTGGTAACCAACAATGAGCGAGAATTTATTCGGGTGGACGGACTGCAGGTTGAGAATTGGGCCGCCTGATCACACAGCCGGAATTGCCCCCTCCCCGTTCTTTTTTCTGGACACGAGCATCGGTGCCGGACTGCTACTTGTCGTTAAGGGTTGCCGTGTCGTCGGTCTGTGGCGCTGCCCGTTTCAGCAAAATCTCGGCTCGGTTTGGTGCCAGGCCTTCGGTATCTGACTCATGCGCCTTATCCTTGCCGAAGCTCATCGTGGTGATTTTGCGCATGTCACACCCTTGCAGCATCATGCGCTTCTTCATCCACTCGGCATAAATGTGTCCAATGGCGAGCTTGTGTTCGCTGCTGCCACGCGCGTCGGTATAACCCCGCACAACGACGACCACATCCGGGTGCTCGCCCAAATAGTGGCAGATGTGCCGAATGCGCTCGCCGATCTCTTCTTTGTTGTATGGGGTGGTCTCGTCGCGATTGAACTTGGCGACGGCCGGGAGCATGCGGTCGAGCTCCACGTCCTGGTCGCAGGCTTGGGCAGGCAGGGCAAGCGTGAGGACAACACTGATAAACGCGAACAATGGACGCAGCATGATTTACTCCTGAGTCAATAAATGGGCATACACCGCCAACATTTTGGCGCTCACGGCAGTTTGCCGCTGGCTCAGGCCAAAGGGATGCGCCGTAGGCATGACGATGCCACGATAAAGGGTTGCGACATCGCTCGGCAAGGGGCGCTTGCCCGCTGTGCTGCCGTGACAGGTGGCGCATTGCTCGGCATAGGGCACGCTCGCGGCGCGGCGAATGAAATCAGCCAATTCGGCATCCTTGGGTAACTCATCCAGCGGCAGTGCGGCAACCCGCCCCAGCAACTTGTTACGCTGGGCTTCCAATTCGACTTGCGCCGCTGTGGGCTCGCATACCTTAGCCCACGGTCGGCATTCATCCACGCCGCCGAAACCGCGACTATAGCCCGCCGTCCACGGCAGGGAAAAATACAGGTAGGGATAGAGCAGAAACCACAGGGCATACAGCGCCATGCCCAGCCAGAAAATCAGTGGCAGGCGCGGCTTTCCCGCCGATAAGTGCGGCGCGAACTCCCGATACCACTCACCGCGCAAGTCTTCGCGTTCAGTTGTCATTGGCTTCATTTTCATATCGTTCTTGGTTGGCCCCTAGTGCATCCATGTGCGCTGCTCGCGGAATCATCAGGTGCAGGCCGAATGTTCGGCTCGTCAGTGGCTCGATATGCGCTGGAAGCAAGACCGCGCCGGAGACGGGTAAGCTATGCCGCACCATCAATTGACCGTGCACCTCGTCGAGAAACAGGCTGCCCAGTTGGGCCGAGGCGTTATGGCGATTGAGCCATGCCAACACGCTGGGGAGTCTTTCAGGCGGGATCGTGTGCTGCTGCAATCGAAGGCACAACTCCAAGCGCGGCGGCGCATCATGCGCCACCAACTCGCCCACCCAGCGGTAACTCGGCCCGCAGTAGCCCCATTCCGTCGAAATCTCGTACTCGACCTGCATCGCCGCACGTTCAGTTTCCGGGGCACCACTAGCGTGCTGAACTCCAGCCAACATCTGCGTCGGCGCGGGGATCGACTTCCCGCCATTGGGCAAAGCGATTACCGGGAGTTCATCCCTACCCTCCTCCGCGCGACCAGCCCGGTGCAAATATGGCTGAATCTGCTTCATCACACTGAGGCTGGCTTGCCAGATCGCCTCCCAATGCTGCGGCAGGCAAGGCGCATTCAGGAAACAGAAATTGGCTTGCAGGCGCATCTCGCCGGTATCGGCATCCAGCGTCAAACACCCCACAGGCAAGCGCTGGTTCAGGCGATTGAGCCAGACCAGCATCTGTTCACGCAACGGCTCGACCACCTCGCCCGCCACGAACCGGAGACGAATCAAGGCCGGATGCTCTTGTATCCGGCACTCGCAGGCAATGCCGGTTGTTTCATCCCGCAGATGGGTGACTGAACTCACGGCCTCGTCATCAATCAAGGGCTGGATGGTTTTGCACTGGCGCATCTGCCAGGCCAACAAGCTGCTGGTCAAACGCAGCTCCGAGCGCGAACCCGCCGGATGGCGCGTGGCAAGTTGTGGGGTGAATTCCGCCGTCAACGCCTGTCCCAGCAACATGGACGCGGCTTCGCGCATACCAGAATCAAGCGCTTCATCGGCCAACATCCCGTCCAGCAAGGCCCAAGCTTCGGCATACTGACCTGCCGAGACACAGGCTTCTGCCTCGCTCAATGAGCCGGGCCGCAACTCCCCGGCGTGCTCATTCAACCCGGATAACAGCGCAGCCACTTCATCCGCAGTCAATGTTTCATCCGCACGATCCATGAGTTTGGCCTCTTATGCCTCCGGCTCCACGCCACCCACGCGCTCGAACCGGACGGAGCTGAACGTCCCTGCCACTTCGTTCAGCCGCAGGCAGGTGTGGAAACGCTGCACATTCACCGCCCTCACGGTATAGACAGCGCCGCGTGTTAAGCGCCGCCAGTCTTCCGCCAGGTCGCCGCGCAGTGAGGGCCGGTCGCTGTCGTCGGTGCAGCGCACCTGCTCGCCCACTTTAAAAGCATCCGCCGGGATCGGCATCGCGTGCATCGTTCCATCGGGCAACCATTCCGCCACGGGCGGCTCGAATGGCGGCTCCAGGCTGCGCAGTTCGATCATGGCCAGGTCGATTGCCAGCAGCGCCAACGGCCCCAACACTAAGCTTCCCGCGAACAGGATGGAAAATACGTTCACGAAGAGGGATTCGCCCTCCGCCATACTCGCAGCCGCCAGCGTCAGGGTAATGGCAAGCAGTCCCCACCAGATCCAGCGGCGACATACGGCTAACCACGATATCGGCCACCCCTCGGGGCCGATGGCCAGTATCAGCGCGAACAACGGCACCAGCCCCACGAGCAACTGTGCCGGATCCTTTAAACGTACGTCCATCAGCACCATCACCAGGAGCAAGAGCGCGATCACGCTGGCCACCCCTCGGAACAACCACACGCCAAGTCGGAGCCACAGGGGCACATCGCCCATACTGGCGTAACGATGTCTGCGCGTCGCCAGTTGCCAGATGGCCACCCACGACAGCGCCGTCAGGCAGAAGATCAGCAACAGACTCCAGCTGCCGGGGTCAAGCAGACCGAACCTCGACAGCCCAGCCCCCAAGGTCACGATCAAGCCCATCCCCCACAACAGACTGGCGGGAAGCAGCAAGATCGCGATCTCGTACTGCCTGGCCCGCTGTGGCGCGGGCCACCGGAAGAACGAACCCCGCCTACGCTTCACACTCGATAGACCGCCCATCCGACCTCCCTGTTCAATCATGCTCCACCACGCGCTGCATGTTCACCTTCACTTCCAGCACCTCTTGCTGCCAGTCGCCCCATTTCTCGTAGCTATGGCACACCCGCTCCGGCACGCTTAAGCGCGGTTCGCCCGTTTCCCTGAGAGCATCGTAATAGCGCCACAGATCGAGCCAGCCGATGCCGGTGGTCAGTTCGAAACAAAAGCGCAACTCAGAACGCCGCACCGCACGCCCGGATTGAGCCAGTTTGCCATCCTGCAAAATCTTGATCTGCACAGCGAAGTCCAGCGGAAAGTCATCTTCGTTCATCAGACTCTTTCGGTTGATTGAGGTTGAGAAATGCCACGGCGGGGTATCCGGCCACTACGCAGCCCCCTTCCGCAGAAGAGGGCAAGCTCCCGAACACGCCAAGCTACCTCGCCCGCCTTCGGCTCGGCGTGGGCAGGGGTAGCAAACAAGGCGGCCAACGCGGCTGCGGCCAGTTTCAGTTTCATGTCGCGCCCCTCTCAGTGGTTGTGATTCAGCTTCGTTTAGCGTGCGCCTTGCTGGGCGGCCTTGCCCCAATCGGTGCCGAAGGCGGATTGCATTAGGTTATTCGTGATTGGTCCCCTACCAAACCGGTTTTTCATCAATAGTCGGCAGACGACAAATAGAGCCGTCCTTTTCTAAAGGCTCAGCACCATACAACTTAGCATAGGCTAATGGATATTCCCGAAATATAAAGGCCAATATGTGCTCCACCAACCATACTTCTATTTTCTGGGTTGGTTTCCAGCCTAGTTTTGCATAACCGTTACAGTAGATATAGGCCTCATTCGCACTCCAATAGGCCCGATAGATCTCGTCACAGGTCTCAAATGCATTCCAGTTCTCTGCCGTGAAAAAATATATAGTTTCTGGAATAGAAATTCGGAGTGCGGCACTTTCCCCAGATCCCCCCCCGAGAAGCAAATCGCCTTTTTTTGCCCCCCAAGTGGCACCGCCATTCTCATCTAACGCATCTTCATCTAATCGGTAAATTGGGATATAGCGATGACTATTATTACCCGGCACGATTTCATAATCTGATGGGCAGGTCACAATCCCAAGGCATTCATGTTTATAGGTATCAATTTCGGACATAATTTTTATAAGTTCAACGTGTCTAGTTTATTAACCGAGTGCACCTTAAAGTTATTAGACGGACGCACCTGTCCGTCTAATAAATCTGTTGTCGCTTAGCAAATGCAATTTAACTTGATCCCGTAACTGTTAGCGGCACATCGCAACCCGCCGCGCATTTTCGGCGGCCAAGGTAGCGAATGAGCGCGATACCCGGGTGTCATCCGCGATGCGCTGCCAGAATTCATGCGCCAGCCAAAGCGCCAACGCCGCATCGCCCGGCGCGGCAATCGGAGCGCGTATCTCCAGTGGGCGCGGCACGATCTCGCCTTTTTCCGGCGCGTAGAGCATGGGCAGCATGTCATACACCGGCGCTAGGCCAAATTGGAAACGACCCTCCACTTCGCGCCAAAACAGCGACACATTGCCGAAGTGCATATCGGTATTGCCGATCAGCCGCCCGAACGCTTCGAGGGTGGCGATGGCGCGTTCCGCCTCCGGCATGAGCAAACCGGATTGGCGCAGCGCGGTGGCACTAGCCGCCCAGCTTCGGCGGCTGCCGATGAATTCATCGTCCACCGCGCCGAGCGTAGCCACGCCCAGTTCGCCCCGGTCGAAACGCAGCGATTCCAAGTGGCAGCGCGTCTCGCCCAGCACGATGCGCGCTTCGGCCACCGGAAAACCCGCCTCGCCCAGCACTTGCCCGGCCAGATGCTCGGCCAGCAACAGATCGCGCCAGCGTTCAGCCACCGGGTTATCCAGCGACGGGGAGAATTTGACGATCACCGGGCGCACCTCGCCCGCCGGGGTCTGATACGCCACAGCGAATTTCGGATGTTCGCCCCCGGCTGATGAGCCGGGCTGCGATCCGGCCACCGATTGTTCGGCCAGCGCATCGAAATAAGCGGACAGTGCTGTCACCACCGGGCAATCCGGCGCGCGCCGCACTTGTCCCAGCTCGAGGTTGCCGGGCGCATCGAACGAAGGCTGCGCCAGCGCAAACAACACGTCCACCTCCGTCCACCGACTCAGCTCCTCCGGTAGTCCCAGCATTGCCGCCTGAGCATGGCAATAAGCGCGCCCGATGTAGCCCTGCGGCCGCATGTCCTGCATGAACCAGGGCAGCGCAGCCGAATACTGCGCGCCGCCCGCCACGGGCAGGAACAGAAAACCGCCGCCGCTCACACTCATCAGCTCGCCGTAACGCTCGCCTCGCCGCCACACCGGCAGGCGCAGCGGCAGGCCGCGCACCGGGCGGGCGACGGCATAGCGGATAGTGCGCCCGGCGCGAAACTCCAGCCAGTCTTCCCGACTGGTGCGCAACGCCTGCACCGCCCGCGACACCGAAGGCTGGCTGATCCGCGCCCGCGCGCCCAGCTCCGCCGCCGTATGTGGACCGGAAGAAAGCAGAATGCCGTAAAGCAGATCGGTGTTCAGGCTGGACATGGATTAGAAAGTGAATAGCTAAGATTGGCAATAGTGCAATGAATATTATATTATTTTATAAAAGATACATAAAACCATGAATAGCGTTAAAGGAGCAGCTTAGCCATAAATTCTGGCGGCTACTGCTGCTCAGTGAAATTAACCACCACCCGCTGGTCGGTGGGTTTCAGGATGTGGGTTTCTTTCTCGTGGCTCTCCCGTTGTGCCAAACATGGCACGTCATAGCCCAGCGATTCGCCTGATCGGCGGCGGCAGTTGATGTGTGCCGGGGTGTCGGCAGAATTCTCCGCCCAGCTTTCCTCGGAACGGGAGGGCTTAACCTCGACTGGGAGGTGCCGGTAGCGCCGCCACATCAGCTCCTCCTCGGGATCGGACTTGCCCGGCCAGTAGGCATAGGCTTCCACCCGCACCGGACGCCAGTTGCAGCGCCCCGGCTGGAAGCGGTCGGGCATGAAGGTCGCCGAGTACGAATCGCCGTGACGCACCACTTCCAACGGCACGCGCAATTGCAGTCCGTACAACGCCCCTTCCATCCCGCCCGCGATGCGGGTCGGCGAATACTGGCAGCCCTCCTTGTTGTCGGTCTCGTACAGGGCGCGCATCTTGAGTTCAAGATCGGCGGACAACTTGCCCTCCAGCCGCACCTGACGCGGCGCGGAATTCAACTGCGGATAATCCCGGTCGTTCGTCGCCAACTCCTCGCCCACCCGAAAAGACCCGCACCCCGCCACCAACACCGCCGCCATCCCCAACCATGCTTTTTTCATATCCACGCTCCTAAACTCAAGAAAACATCCCGCCTGGGTTTACTACGCCCCAGAGCGGCTCTTCTCTTCCCAGACATCGCCCTTGTCGCCACGCTGCCAAGTAGGCCAGCTGTGGCCGTAGGCGTGCTCGACATACGGCCCCCGGAGCAACTGCGCTATCTCACCCGTGCTGCGATCCTCGCCCAGCCAGTGTATCTGGTGCGCCCAGGGCCGCACCCGCTCGTGCGACATCCGGGCCAGGATGGGATCGACAATCGCCGCAGCCGCTTCCGGCGAAGCCGCCCGCACCAGAAAACACGTATCCGGCCCGTTCGGCCCGCCGCTAAAGACACACTCCGAATCGTTGCCGTAACGGACAACTTCATACAGGTTCAACATCTGTCCTTCCTATCAGACGGCTCAACCGCGCGAAACTCGCGGGAGCTCTTCAAGCCGATTTCGGTCACTCACGTAGGGCAATGGAATTGACGCCCCCCCTATACGGCATCGAGATCTACCAGACTGGAGATAGCAAACATCCAGTCAACAGAGGGAGGTGTGAAATGGATATTACGCGTATTGGCATAGACCTGGCAAAGAACGTATTCCAGATACACGGAGTGGATCGTGCGGGCAAGGTGATTGTCAGGAAGCAATTGCGGCG
>NZ_KN050808.1:0-14981 GCF_000746095.1 Ferriphaselus sp. R-1
CGCTCTCTTCCGTCACCTTTGGTCGACCGGGCTCGCGGAATACGCCACCATTCGCCTTGAATTGCGCCTGCCACTTGTAGAGCCGGTTGCGTGCAACACCCAGTTCCAGCGCTAGTTGCGTCCCCGGCTTCTGCCCCAATTCCAGCAACCGTACCGCCTCGCGCTTGAATTCCGCACTGTATCGCTGCCGTTGCCTCTCCGGATTTACCTTGCCTTTTCCCTTGCTTTCCATCGAACACCTCCTTCATTATTGTCTCCTATTGAAGTGTCCGTTAAAGCCGGGTTAGCTCAGTACGTCCCCTATTAATATTACGTGGCGTTTTGAAAGGGAGTGATGTGTGTCTAGGCTGGCGGTGTCACCCACAGCGCTGCACCGGCTCGATCCAGATACGTCAGATACGCCCTCAGCTCAAATTCGAGTTGTGAGTAGGCTGGTTCCATGTGCTGGCAGAGTTGGTAGAACGCTTTGTCGTGGTTGCGTTGCTTGATGTGCGCCAGTTCATGCACCACGATCATGTGCAGGAATTCTTGCGGCATCTGGCGGAACAGTGTCGCGATCCTGATCTCCTGTTTGGCCTTGAGCTTGCCGCCCTGTACCCGCGAGATGTTGGTGTGCGTCCCGAGTGCGTTCTTGATGATGTGTAACTTGGGGTCGTAGGCGACGCGGCTGAGTTGCCCGGCGTTGCGCAGGTGCTGGTTCTTGAGCTCGTGGACATAGTCGTAGAGTGAGCTGTCGGTGCGGATGGCGTGCGCTTGCGGGTATTTTGCGAGCAGCCACGGTGCCAGTTTTTCCTGCGCAATGAGCTGGTGGACTTGCTCGATCAGCGCAGCAGGATAGCCGGTAAGGTAGTTGGGTGTGGCGTGGGGGCGCATTTCAGGGCTGGAAGCGCTCTTCCTGTGCGCGCAACGCGCGTGCTCGCTGGCGCGCTTCTTCTTCCTTGAGCGTGTCGTTGATCTCGCGCATTACGCTGTTCAGGTCGACCGGCTTCTCGTCATGCTGGAAGGTGCCGGTCAGCGTGCTTTCGGTGCTGAGTTCGCCACTGGCGTACAGCGCCCAAATCTCGTTGCCGTAGTCGGTGGCGAGCAGTTCCGGTGCGTACTGGCCGAAATAGTTGGCGAGGTTCTCCACGTCGCGCAACAGCATGAACTGGGCGTGGTTGTTGGCGGCGGCATCGATGGCTTGCGGCAGGTCGATGATGACGGGGCCTGCGGCATCCACCAGCACGTTGAATTCGGACAGGTCGCCATGCACGACCCCGGCGCACAACATGCGCACCACTTGGGCGATAAGCTGGCGGTGGTAGTCGAGCGCGACTGCGGTGGTGAACGCCAGATCGTTGAGACGTGGCGCGGCGTTGCCCTCGGCATCCGTCACCAGTTCCATCAGCAGCACGCCTTCGTGGAAGGTGTACGGCCTGGGCACGCGCACGCCAGCAGCGGCGAGGCGGTACAGTGCGTCCACTTCGGCGTTCTGCCAGGCCTCTTCCTGCGCTTTGCGGCCGTAGTTCGTGCCTTTCTCCATGGCGCGGGCGCGGCGGCTATTCTTCACTTTGCGGCCTTCGGTGTAGTCCACGCTCTGGCGGAAGGCGCGTTTGTTCGCTTCCTTATAGACTTTGGCGCAGCGCACCTCGTCGCCGCAACGCACCACGTACACCGTGGCCTCTTTGCCGCTCATCAGTTGGCGCAGCACTTCGTCGACCAGGCCGTCTTCGACCAGCGGGGCGATGCGTTTGGGCGTTTTCATCAGAAGCGTTCGTAGCCGGCCAGATAGCGCCATTGCCCCGGCGGGATCTTGCCCATGGCCAGCCGCCCGATGCGCAGGCGTTTCATGGACACGACTTGCAGTCCGACGCTCAGGCACAGGCGGGCGATCTGGCCGGGTTGCGGGTTCTTGAGGGCGAAGCGCAGCCGGGTCTCGTTCTGCCAGCTCACCTTGATCGTGGTCGGCGGCTTGCCGTGGGTGGCCTCGCCCTGGTTTAGCCGCTTCATGCCGTCCTCGACCAGCTCGCCGGTGACTTCGACGACGTATTCCTGTTCCAGCGTGGCAGCGTCATCGCCCAGCTTGCGCGCCACTTTCCAATCCTGGGTGTACACCGTCAAACCGCTGGCTCCTGCCTGCAGCGGAAGATATTGCGTCAGTTTGACGAAATGCTGCTTGAGCGTGCGGATGCCGGATGGGTCGTCCGCCATGCGCGTTTCGGCGCGTATTGCTGCATCCGCGTCGGCGGGGTGGTGCAGCAGGAGGGTCGCGGGGGGCAGCGGGGTGAGTGTCGCGTCCGGATGCAATTCCACCTGCTGCGCCGCCTCCACCATGAACTGCGGCTCTTCCACCACGTGCCCGTCGACCGACACCCATCCGCCGGTGATGTACAGCTCGGCGGCGCGGCGCGAGCAGGCGTGGAGTGCGGCCAGGCGTTTGGCCAGTCTAACGGAATCAGTCATGAGGGGGCTCGGTCAACAGGTGCCGCATTGTAAACGCTCAAGTCGAGCCATCCTCTGTAAAATGCGGCCATGGATCCCATCTCGAAACCCGTGCGTGCGCCGACGCTGGACGGCATCACTCTGGAAACCATCGTCACCCTGCTGGCCGAGCGCTTGGGCTGGGAGGCGATGGCTGCCGAAGTGCCGATCCGCTGTTTCAGCCACGATCCCAGCATCAAATCCAGCCTGAAGTTCCTGCGCCGTACACCGTGGGCGCGCGCCAAGGTCGAGCAGTTGTATCTGCACGAGGCGCGCTACTGGCCTGCGCAGTGAGGTGGTGATGCACGAGCCATTGTCCGGCCACGGCGGGGATCAAGCATGACAGCCGACGCTCCGTTCGATCCCAAACCCATCCTGGCCCATCTGCCGCTGTTGCCCGGTGTGTACCGCATGCTGGATGCCAACGGGCAGGTGCTCTACGTCGGCAAGGCCAACCAGCTTAAGAAGCGCGTCAGCTCGTATTTCCAGAAGACCAACAACTCGCCGCGCATCCGGCTGATGGTGTCGCACATCGCCAACATCGAGGTGACGGTGACGCGCTCGGAGGCTGAGGCGCTGCTGCTGGAGAACAACCTCATCAAGTCGCTCAAGCCGCGCTACAACATCCTGTTTCGCGACGACAAGACCTATCCCTACATCGTCCTGTCCGGGCATGAGTTTCCCCGCATCGCCTACTATCGCGGTACACCTGATCGACAGAACCAGCATTTCGGCCCCTATCCCAACGCCACGGCGGCGAAGGAGAGCATCGCGCTGTTGCAGAAGGTGTTCCGCATCCGCACCTGCGAGGACAGTGTGTTCAACAACCGTGCCCGGCCTTGCTTGCTGCACCAGATCCAGCGCTGCACTGCGCCGTGTGTGGGGCTGATCTCGGAAGCGGACTATGCTGCCGACATCCGCAATGCGTCGCTGTTGTTGCTGGGCAAACAGGGCGAGGTGGAGGCGCAGCTGCGCGAGCGCATGGAACGGGCCGCCGAGGCGCTGGAATTCGAGCAGGCGGCAGCGCTGCGCGACCAGTTGCAGGCGCTGCGCGCGGTGCAGCAAAAGCAGTTCGTGGAAAGCAGCGGCAGCACCGATGCCGACATCGTGGCGGTGGCGACGCTGGACGGTGCGACCTGCGTGGCGCTGGCCATGGTGCGCGGCGGGCGGCATCTGGGCGACAAGCATTTCTTCCCGCAGAACGCGGACGGGCAAGTGCCGGACGAGGTGCTGGAGGCGTTTCTGGCGCAGCATTATTTGGAGCGCAGCGTGCCGCCGCTGGTGCTGGTCAACGTGGCGCTGGAGACGGCGGCGCTGGAGGAGTTGCTGGGCGAGCAGTCCGGCCACAAGGTCGCCATCCGTCATCAGGTCAACGGCGAGCGGCGGCAGTGGCTGGAGATGGCGGAGAAGAACGCGCAACTGGCCTTGCAGCAGCAGGCGGGTTTGCAGGCCGGGCAGCAGGCGCGTGTGGGAGCGCTGCGCGAAGTGTTGGGTTTGGAGCAGTTGGCGCGCATCGAGTGCTTCGACATCAGCCACACCATGGGTGAGGCGACGGTGGCATCGTGCGTGGTGTACGACAATCTGGCCATGCGCAACAACGAATATCGCCGCTACAGCATCACGGGCATCACGCCCGGCGACGATTATGCTGCGATGCGGCAGGCGGTGACGCGGCGCTATCAGAAACTGCAGGCGGGCGAGGGCAAGCGCCCCGACCTGATCCTGATCGACGGCGGAGCCGGGCAGTTGAGCATGGCGGTGGAAGTGATGGCGGAACTGGGTCTGTCCGACATCGCGCTGGTGGGCGTGGCCAAGGGCGTGGAGCGCAAGGCGGGGCTGGAACAGCTGATCCGGCCTGATGTCGCCGAACCTTTGCACCTGCCGCCGGACAGTCCGGCTTTGCACCTCATCCAGCAGGTGCGTGACGAGGCGCACCGCTTCGCTATTGGCGGGCATCGTGCGAAGCGGGCCAAGGTTCGCATGGCTTCGAAGCTGGAAGAGATCGAGGGGGTGGGCGAGAAGCGACGGCGAAACCTGTTGGCGCGGTTTGGTGGCTTGCGTGGGGTGGAGCAGGCGAGTGTTGAGGAGTTGATGCAGGTCGAGGGGATCAGTCTTGCCTTAGCGATCAAGATACATGGCTGTCTAACTTCATGAGTTAGTTGACTATTTATTGATTCATGACAAGCGGCAAGGGGCTTTTCGTTGGGTGTGGTGTCGGCAGTGCGATGACAGGGAGATCAGGTTAAGGATATAGGTAAAAAGATATAGGCCAATCTAGTGCTTGACACTAGGGGGATAGCTCTAGAGAATGCGGCCAAAAGCATTACTGGAATGCTGGGCTTCATTTCCGACTACAGAATAAATCAGGAAAGTAAAAATCATGGAACGGACAGGTCGCTATCTCTGGGGGGTTCCCAACAAACTGTTGGAGCTGTTGACGAATTGGTCTGGCTGGCGTTTTCGTACCATCCGCTGGTTGGTGACTCTGGTCGGATTGGTGGTCGCTGGCTGGCTGGTGATCATGCCGCTGGATGGTATCGAGCAGTTGATCTTCGGTCTGCTGGTTTTTGTCTTCGTCCTGTATATCCGTAGTTATGCTGGCTCGTTCATCACCTTGCTTCTGGTCGGGGTGTCCGTGCTCATGTCTACGCGCTATCTTTATTGGCGCGCGACGGAGACGCTGAATGTGACCACGTTGCTGGATGGTGTGTTCAGCATAGGTTTGCTGCTTGCTGAAGTCTATGCGTGGGTCGTGTTGGGGCTGGGGTTCTTGCAGACCATCTGGCCTTTGCGCCGGCACTCTGAGCCGCTCCCGGCGGATCAGGCATTGTGGCCTACGGTCGATGTGTTGATACCTACGTATAACGAACCGCTGGAAGTGGTCAAGGCATCGGTGCTCGCGGCGCAGGTGATGGACTGGCCAGCAGGCAAGCTGAAGATATATCTGCTGGACGATGGACATCGGGAGGAGTTCCGTTCCTTCGCCAGTGAGGCCGGGGTCAACTACATCGCCCGGGAAGACAATGTCTACGCCAAGGCCGGTAACATCAACAACGCGCTGAAGCAGGCCATGGGCCAGTATGTCGTGATCTTCGATTGCGACCATATTCCCGTGCGTTCGTTCTTGACGGAGACGATGGGAGGGTTCCTTACCGACCCCAAGCTGGCGCTGGTCCAGACTCCGCACCATTTCTTCTCGGCTGACCCGTTCGAGCGCAATCTGGGTACGTTCCGCAAGATCCCCAATGAGGGCGCTTTGTTCTATGGCCTGGTGCAGGATGGTAACGACCTGTGGAACTCTGCGTATTTCTGTGGTTCGTGTGCCGTTCTGAAACGTTCGGCGCTGGACGAGATCGGCGGCATCGCCATCGATACGGTGACCGAAGATGCGCACACCTCGATCAATCTTCATGCCAAAGGCTATAACTCGGCTTATCTGAACACCCCTCTGGCGGGTGGTCTGGCGACCGAGTCCTTGAGTGCCCATATCAAACAGCGGATGCGCTGGGCGAGGGGTATGGTACAGATATTCCGCATCGACAATCCTTTCTTCAAGCGCGGCCTGTCGTTCATGCAGCGCCTCTGTTACGCCAACGCCATCCTGCACTTCCTGTATGGATTCCCGCGTTTCTTCTTCATGACTTCGCCTTTGGCGTACCTGTTCCTGGAGGTGCACGTGATCGATGCGCCGGCGGGCATGATCGCAGTATTTGCCTTGCCCCACCTGATCATGTCGTCGATCGCCAACTCTCGTATGCAGCAACAGAACCGGCACTCGTTCTGGAACGAAGTGTACGAGACGACTCTGGCTTGGTACATCATGTGGCCGACCCTGATCGCTCTGGTGAGCCCGAAATTGGGGACGTTCAATGTGACCGCCAAGGGTGGTCGGGTCGAAGAGGAATATTTCGACTGGAAGATATCCATTCCCTATGTGGTGCTGTTCATTCTTGACCTGTGCGGCCTGATCGTTGGTTTGGCCCGCATGTTCTGGTGGAACACCTATGAATGGGACACGGCGGCGATGAACGTGGGCTGGGCGATCTATAACCTAGTGATGATCGGTGCCACCATTGCTGTCGCACTGGAGACCAAGCAGGTGCGTAATGCGAGCCGCGTACGTGCCGCGATTCCTGCTGGGGTCGTTCTGCCTGGACGCACCATATCGTGCTTCACGCAGGATTTCTCGATCGGCGGTGTGTCGGTCGAATTGCCCGAGCCTACCCATCTGAAGAGGGGGGATACGCTTGTGTTGACGCTGGATCGGGATGGTACCGCTCACGCCTTCCCGGTTGAGGTGGTCGGTGTCGTCGACAGGTCGCTCAGGTTGCGCTTCACGAGTATGCCGGTCGAGACCGAACGCAAGTTGATCTCGGCGACCTTTTCCAGAGCCAACGCTTGGGAGAATTGGTTGGAAGAAGTGGATCTGGATCACCCGCTGCACGGCTTCCGTGAGCTGTTGCGGTTTAGTGAGCTTGGTTTTGAGCGGTTGTTGTCTTCGGCCCATAAGGGTTAGGCCACACACATATTACTCATATGTAGAGTGAATAGAATGAACAAAATACTACATCTATCCCTGGTTTCATTGCTGGCGTTCACGCAGGCTGGAACCACTTTTGCTGTGCCGGACCCCGTTGAGCAAGGGGCATCCGCTGGGGAGGGTAGCTTGGCACCGAGTATGCCCGTGGCGCGTCCATCGGCCCCTGTCGTGGTCAAGAGCAAGCCGGTGACACCTTCGGCGGCTAAACCAGCCGATTCTGGTGTCGGTGGCAAAAAGGCTGTGGTCGAGGCGCCAGCTCCTGTGGCGGCGCAATCGCAGCCTCAAGTTAAAGCTCCCGTACCTGTGAAAGCCGCGCCTAAGGTTACGGTGGCCGACCAGCCGACCAAGAAAGTGGTCGAGCCAGCACCACAGTCCGTCGCGCCACTCAACAAGGCAGCAGCTGAGCAGCCCGTCAAGGTCGTGCCTCAGCCTTCCCCAGCTCCGGCAGCACCCAAGAGTGTGGCAGTTACTCCGGCTCCGGTGGCACCCAAGAGTGTGGCAGTTACTCCAGCTCCGGCAGCACCCAAGAGCGTGGCAGTTACTCCGGCTCCGGTAGCGCCCAAGAGCGTGGCAGTTACTCCAGCTCCGGCAGCACCCAAGAGCGTGGCAGTTACTCCGGCTCCGGTTGCACCCAAGAGCGTGGCAGTTACTCCGGCTCCGGCAGCACCCAAGAGCGTGGCAGTTACTCCGGCTCCAGTGGCACCCAAGAGCGTGGTAGTCACTCCGGCTCCGATGGCACCCAAGAGTGTGGCAGTTACTCCGGCTCCGGTACCACCCAAGAGTGTGGCAGCTGCTCCAGCCCCGGTAGTACCCAAGGTGGTTGCAGCTTCTCCGGCGAGCCAGGCTGCTGCTCCTGTATCGTCTGCGCCGGAAGCGCGTAAAGAGGTATTGAGCCTCAAGAGTCTGGGGCTGTCCAAGCCGATCAAGTTGTTGGGTGATGAGGCCAGTGCGTCCGTCGATTTCTCGTTTCATACGCTGGATATCGTCAAGAAACTGCATTTGCGGTTGAAGTACGACTATTCCTCGAAACTTGATCCGAAGACCAGCAAATTGGTCGTGTCGGTCAATGGAAAAGAGGTCGGTAATTTCCCGCTGGATGCGGAAGGCGCTGCCGGATCGTTCCGTACCATCGAGGTCGACCCGACGTTGCTGTCCGAGTGGAACCATCTGTCTTTCTACGTGGCCTCGCACTTGAAGGACGATCCATGTGACGACCCGCGCTCGACCGAGAAGTGGGTGCGTGTCTATCATCGCTTCAGCGAGATCGATGCGGAATCCTTCACTTTGCCCTTGACCAACGATCTGGCACTGTTCCCGATGCCGTTCTTCGACAAGCATGAGACGCAGCCAATCAAGATCCCCTTTGTCTTTTCCGGCAAGCCTAGCGATCGAACCATCAAGGCGGCGGGCGTGCTGGCTTCGTGGTTCGGCAATCTTGCCGCTTGGCGTGGTACGAACTTCTCTACCAAGCTGGGGGCGATACCGGGCTATGACTCTATCGTGCTGGCGACGGTCGATGAGCATATCGAAGGTATCGACTTGCCTACCAACTTCGACGGGTTCGCGCAGGTTTCGATGGTGGACAATCCGACCAATCCGGTGAATTCGCGCCTGTTGCTGATCGTCGGGAAGACCGATAAGGATGTGGTCGATGCGGTGAACGCACTGGTGTTGGGCAAATTGATGCTGGAGGGCTCTAGGGTTTCCGTGGTTAATCGCGAGATCGCGCCACAGCGGGCCTTGAATGATGCTCCCAACTGGTTGCCCACCAACAAAAAAGTGATGATCGGTGATCTGCTGCCCGTCGATCAGCTGAACAGTAAAGGGGTCTTCGTTACGCCTTTGCAGCTGGATGTCAGGTTGCCGTTCAATCTGTTCAGCACCGAGGAGCAGTCCATCCCCGTGACACTCAAATTGCAGGCCTCGAACGGTAGCAGGAAGCTGACCACGATCGAAGCGCTGCTAAACGGAGAAAAATTCGACTCCATCCCGATCAAGACCACAGAGACGCAGGGCATGGTGGCGGTTCAGACCGTGTTCTCGGTTCCTGCCGCGAAGATGACGGGTAAGGACAATCTGACGTTCAACTTCGTGTTCACTGAGACCGGAAAGACGCAATGTGCCGTCGACGGCATCGTTTACGATGAGGTGAGGATTGATCCGACCTCGTCGCTGGACGTTTCCGCACTGCCGCAGTATGTCGAGTTGCCAAACCTGTCGTACATGGCCTACACCGGGTATCCGTTCAGCAGTCGGGCCGATCTTTCGAGTACGGTGGTCCTGGTGCCGGATCAGTTCAGCGAGCGCGAGATCAGCAGCCTGCTTACCGTGCTTGGTCACATCGGCGAGAAGACGGGCTATCCGGCGACCGGGCTGGCTGTCTCCTCGATCCGCGAGGCTGCCCAGTTCGCGGACCGGGACATTCTGGTCGTGGGCACCACGACCCATCTGGATGCCTTGTTGCAGGAATGGAAGTACCGTATCCCGGTAAATCCAAGAGGTTATCTGCAGCCGTTCCCATGGCCGGTCAACCTGTTCGGTTCCTGGCAGCTGTTCACTGAGGATGGTAAGGGCTATTCAGATCGGCTAGGTGCTTGGGCCAATGTCTCCTTTGACCTCAAGGAACGCGAGCATACGCCGGCGTTCGTCGCATCCTTCGAGTCGCCGTTGCAGAAGAAGCGCAGTGTGGTCCTGCTGACGGCGGGTACGGAGGACGATCTGCGCGATGCGGCACAGATGTTGGCGACCTTCGATCGTGCGAACAACTTTTCGGGCGATGTGGCTTTGGTCGATGTGCAGAAGGAAACCGTTAAGTCCTATCGCGTGGCTCCGACCTATTCGATCGGCTATATGTCCGTCAAGGAGCGACTCCAACGTCTGGCGTTGCATAATCCTTGGGTCGCTTTCCTACTGATCTTCGTGCTGGTCATGTTGGCGCCTGAGGTGTTGTTCAATCGCCTGAAAAATCGGGCGGATGCGCGCCTGGGACGATAGGTGGGGCGTATGTGGCGCGTACTTGTCACTGTGATCGCGTTGATGGTGTTGTCGCCGGTTGCTTCCGCTGCTGATGCGTGCAGGAACCCTTGGTTCCTCTGGAGCGAGTTCAAGAGGAACTATATTCAGGCCGATGGCCGGGTCATCGACGACTTCGAAGGCAAGGCCATCACGACCTCGGAAGGGCAAGCCTACGCCTTGTTCTTTGCACTGGTCGCCAACGACAAGGAGCAGTTTGACCTGATCTATCGCTGGACCGTGAACAACCTGATGCGCGGCGATGTGAAGACTTTCTTGCCGGCATGGAAATGGGGTAAGGACGAGCAGTCCGGGACATGGAAGGCACTTGACTATAACTCGGCGAGCGATGCTGACGTATGGATAGCGTACAGTCTGTTCCAGGCAGGCGACATCTGGAAGTCGGCGCCTTATCGCAAAGCGGCGTTCCAGATGCTGGCCAATATGGAACATCGGGAGTTGGCAGATATGCCTGGTATCGGCTGGATGTTGTTGCCAGCGCCTTATGGATATGCCCTGAGTTCGTCGAATTGGCGCTTGAATCCCAGCTACTTGCCGATACAGGTGTTGCGCTACTTTTCCAAGGCTAGCCCGGCGGGGCCGTGGGGGGATGTGACGACTAATACCCTGCAGATGCTGCAAGAGGTCGCTCGCAACGGTGTGATTCCCGATTGGGTGTCATACTCAGTGGCCAAGGGGTATGCTCCGGATTCCGAGATGGGGCGGTTCAGCAGCTATGAGGCGATCCGCGTCTATCTGTGGTGGGCGATGCTGGATCAGGCGGATCCTGCTTTCAAGCAACTTCAGCCTCAGATGGGAGCGATCAGTCAGTTCCGTCCCGATGCGGGTAAGCTGCCTGAACGGATTTCCACGCAAGGAGGAGCCAATGAAGGCGTGGCTCCGGACGGTTTTGTCGGGGCGCTGGCCCCGTATCGTTGGGTACTATACAAACACAAGGACACGCAAGTCCCCAAGATAGTCCCCACGAACCAGTATTACAGTTCTGTGTTGAAGTTGTTCGGCTATGGATGGGTGGACGGGCGTTTCCAGTTTCATCGTGATGGCAGTTTGTCTACTAGAGTGAGCAAGCTATGTTCAAATTAAAAAAAATATCCGGAATTATCTCGTTGCTGCTGGTTGGTGCTGTCGACGCACCGTGCTTCGCCGAAGATGTGATGGCGACCCCTGGCGATGTGCCGGCGATCGCGGAATCAAGGCCGCTTGCTCCCTCCAAGCCACTCGCTGCCGAGAAGAGTAAGGAGAGCAAGCCTGTCGGCAGCATTTCTCAGCCCAAACCGAGCAAGACCGTCTCGTCATCCCCAACTGCTAGCGCGGGAGCCGCCGATGCGGCCAATCCCCCTGCCGTCAAACCCCCTGTGGCCGATGAGCCATCTAGGCCGTCTGCGATAGCAGAACGTACAGCGTCAGGCTCTTCTGTGCCAGTGAAAGCAAAGGCAGAGCCGGAGAAGGCGGCCCCGAGTGTCGCAACTGCGACTCCCGCACCCGCCCCTGCTCGTGCAGCGACCTCTGACAAGGGCGCGATGGAGACCTTGCTGGAGCGTGCGCGTTATTGGCAGCGCACGGGGCAGATGGGCTTGTCGGTGAGTGCTTGGCAGCGTGTCCTGATCAGCGACCCGAAGCAAGAAGAGGCCTTGTCTGGTTTGGCATCCTATTACACGAAATCCGGGCAGCGCGATCTGGCTAACCAATATCTCAAGCGACTCAAGGAAGTTAACCCACAGAGTCCGACCGTCAAGTTGCTGGTCGAAGCCGGCATCATGCGGGATTACGCGCGAGGACAGACCAGCACCCAGTACGGGGATGTCGATGCCAAGTATTACACTTTGCTCGATTCCGGCAGTAGGGCGCACGAGCAGAAACGCCTGAAGGAAGCCGAGCAGCAGTTGCGTCAGGCGATGGAGCTGGCCCCCTTTATGCCGGAAGCACCGTCAGCGCTGGCCGATGTGTTGCTGGAGCAGGGCCGTGCGCGCGAGGCTGAGGATGTATACCGCAAGGTATTGACGCTTTATAACGACTATCCGGAGGCTTTGGTCGGATTGGCCAAGATATCCGCTGATCGGAAGAACTTCAAAGAGGCGCTGAAACTGCTGGACCGCCACGACCAGCTGTTGCCCGGTACGGCATCGTCCAAAGTGTTGCGCTCCAGTATCTATCTGCGTATGGGCCAGCAAGCTGAAGCCGCTGGCAAGCTGGATGAGGCTCTCGATCTGTATAAGCGGGCAGAGGCGATCAATCCGGTGGATGCCTGGCCCATCTTCGCTCAGGCTCATCTGCACTGGAAGGCCGGTAACCTTTCTGCAGCCGAGACAGCCAGCGGCAAGTTGTCCCGGATGACCTCGGCGGATGCAAGATTCGCATCGGCGCTTTATTTCTCCGAGGTGGGTCTGTGGGAAGACGGCTATAACAGCCTGAATAAGATTCCGGCCAAGGAACGCACGGAAGAGATGAAGCGCTTGCATCATCGTCTGGATGTCCACCTCGAACTTGAAAATGCCAAGACTCTGTTCGATCAGGGCAAGAAGGATGTGGCCCGGGACAAGATCTCCGCGCTTGCGCCCACCGTCACCGGCCAAGAAGAGTTGGTCACAGCCGTGGCTCAGGCATGGGCCTATATCGGTCGTAGCGATCTCGCGGCAAGCCTGCTGGAGCATAATCGTCCGCTCAACATAGGGCTGGAGGTGATGTACTCCGGTTATCTGTTGAGTACCAAGCAAGGTGAGAAACTGGATCGGGAGATCGTAGCCATCATGGCACGCCCGGATTATCCGGACATGACCGAGATACAGAAGCGCGACTTCGGACGCATCCGGGTGTTGCGCGCTATCAGGCGTTCGGATGAGCATCGTGACGCACACCGTTTGCCCGATCTGATCAGGGAGTTCGACGCCTTGCAGGCCGAGTATCCGGAGGACATCGACCTGCTTCAGACCAAGGTCAAGTTGCTGCAGTTGAATCGGCAATACGACGAGGCGGAAAAGATCGCCCAGCAGGTTGTGGCGTTGACCGAAGCACAGGAGTTGCCTGCGGATATCGGTAACGTCAATGCTGCGGAGTATGTGGGATACGATCTGGATGCCATGTTGCCCGATAGCAAAGTGGAAATGGCGGATTCGCGCGGGCAGGTGCAGCAGGAGGCGCTGAAGTTCGATGACTTGCGGATCGAGATGAAGCCGCTTGAGGCCAAGATCTTATTCTATAAGCAGACCGTCGATGAATCAAGCTTCCCGGTGACGGTGCTGGTGGATGGGGTCCGTTTGTCTGGCAGGGTCGCCGTCAAGGGTAAATCTACACGTAAGTTCATCAAGAAATCCCTGGCCATCAATCTGGACAGCAACGCTCAGGGCGACTGGAACGGTCAACGCAAGATATCCCTGAATTCGATGGCCACCGATCCCAGCGTCATGCGGGAATGGCTGTCCTGGGATCTTGCGCGCGCTTTGGGTTTGCCAGCCCCGAAGACGCATTATGTTCGCCTGTATATCAACGACAAGTACTCGGGCCTGTTCATGTTCACCGAGTGGGTGGGGGCCGAGCAATTCGCCCGTGCAGGTGCCGGCGGTGGCGAGGGTGAGTTGTTCGAGCCTAACGAGAACGCGCTCAAGGTCTGCGGCAATCTTTCGGCAGAGTCGATGAAGATTGGTGACTGTTATTTGAAAGTCTCCCCGAAGGACACGGATTACTCCCGGTTGAATAAACTCGTTACCGGGATCGAAGAGGCCAAGTCGGCGGAATTCAACAAGTTCATCGATACGAACTTCGAGTCTGAAAAGCTGGTGAACTGGATCGCGCTCAATGGCCTGCTTCAGAACGGTGATACCTACAAGAAGAACTACTTCATCTACCACAGTCAGCAAAATGACAAGTGGACGATCATGCCATGGGATCTGGATCTGACCTTTGGTCGGACCTACGACCCTTATTTCGTGTTCCCCTACTCGGCATTTAACGACAACTACTCCTACTACTACGGTCCCGAGGTCGGCTCGGATTCGGTGTTGAAGCAGAAGATGCTCGAAAATCCGGTAGTCCTCAGTCGCCTCAAGTCCAAGTTGCGACATTTGCTTGGCCTTGAGACCGATGGCAACAGGGATACTTTCGGCTGGTTCGCGCCTGATCGTATCGCCGCACGGGTGAATGCGCTTCGCTTGGCCACCCGGCAGGATGCAGAGAGCGATCCGTTCTCCGAGAGTCGGCAGCTCGATTACGACGAGCATGTAGATGCCCTAAAGTATTTTGGTTTGGCACACGGCTCGTTCCTGAGGTCGTTCGTGGTGGGGGATGATTCGCAGTGGAAGTTCATCTACAACCTTGAACTGCCGAACTCGGCACCGCCCTTGCTGGTGCCTACCGCGTTGAAGGCTCACTGGACAGCTTACAAGCCCAGCTATCAGGTTCCTTTGGTCGACGAGATGAGCGGCAAGTTGGCTGCGGTCATCAAGGTCAAGGCGCTGGAGAAGCCTTCGACCATCTTCGCGGATACCTTGGGTTTCCAGGTACCGTCTGAGTTGCCTGATGGCCTGCCCGCCGAGCAATGTGTGAAGCGCACCTGGATGCTGACATCAAGGACGGTTGCACCCAACCGCTTGGTGGCCGACCTGACCCTGGAATATCAGCAGGAGAACTATAAGAACACCGAAGTGGGTGAGGCAGTCGGAGATCAGCGCAAACTCAAACTCTGGATGAATTCAGGGGCGGACTGGCGCGAACTGCCTACCCGCACCAATCCGGTCTCCAAGACTTTGGCGACAGAGAGCCTGTTGATTCCGGAAAATACCAAGGTGAAGTTCGTTGCTTGTGTCAAAGAGCCGCAGCGCGTGACCATCGACTCATCCAGGCTTAACCCCTTGGTCAAACCAGGTGTGGCATTAGAGGTCGAGGCCGCGCAACCTGTCGAAGCGGCCAAGCCTGTCGAAGCGGCCAAGCCTGTCGAAGCGGCCAAGCCTGTCGA
>NZ_KN050808.1:15171-92908 GCF_000746095.1 Ferriphaselus sp. R-1
GTGGCCAAGCCTGTCGAGGTGGCCAAGCCTGTCGAAGTGGCCAAGCCTGTCGAGGTGGCCAGGCCTGTCGAAGTGGCTAAACCAGTCGAGGCCGCCAAGCCTGTCGAGGATGCTGTAGCGATGCCGTTCGCGGGGTCGAAACCTGTCGTCAAGGCAGTTGCGAAGCCTGTTCCGGCCAAGCCTGTCAAGGTCGAGCAGCCTTCCCGGCTAGCACCTGCGGTGGAATCAGCCAAACCAGCGGATGCGCCGGTGGTTGAGCCTCAGCCTGCGTTGAGCAAGCCTGTGGTCAGCAAGCCGATGGCGAAGAGCAAAGCCGTGGAGGTCGTGCCGCCGTCGGAGGTGGCTACACCAGAGGTGGCCCCATCCCAGCCATTTTCGCCGTCGCGGCCAGTGAGAAAGTAACGCCCTGCTCGGGTGAATTGCGAATGCGCCCCCTCTGGGGGCGTTTTCGTTTGTATAATCGGCCATGCCCACCAATATCCCCAATTTATTGACCTGGTTCAGGATCTGGATGATTCCGGTCTTCGTTTGTCTGCTCTATCTGCCGGATACCTTGCTCGATGTCCATCAGAAGCATCTGTTCAGTACGCTGATCTTTGCGTTGGCTGCGGTGACCGACTGGCTGGATGGTTATCTGGCCCGCTCGCTGAACCAGACATCGGCCTTCGGTGCCTTCCTTGATCCGGTCGCTGACAAGTTGATGGTGGCTGCTGCGCTGATCGTGCTGGCGGAGTTGGGCCAAGTGGCGGCGTTCATTGCATTCATCATCATCGGACGGGAGATCACCATTTCCGCCTTGCGCGAATGGATGGCCCAGATCGGTGCCAGCAAGAGTGTGGCGGTGTCGATGATAGGGAAGGTGAAGACGGCATTCCAGATGCTGGCCATCTTGCTGCTGCTGTATCAGGAGCCTGTGATGGGGGTGTCGGCACATCAGGTGGGCACCTGGCTCATTTATCTGGCGGCTGTGCTGACGCTTTGGTCCATGGTGTATTACCTGATGTTGGCCATGCCCCAGATTTCCCGCAAGCAACGCGAGTGAGTCGCAGCCCTGTCGCTGTCCCGCAACAGCGCATCCAACTCGGTCCTTCCTACCTGCTAGCCATGGCAGTACTTGTCGCGCATGGGGTTGCCACGGTCTCCATCGTGGTTCTGGCTGTACCCGCCTGGGTCAAGGTCGCCGTGATCGCGGCACTGCTGTTCAATTGCGCATATGAGCTTGCTCGCGTCGCCCTGTTGCGGGCATCGTCGTCGTGTGTGGCGTTGCGGCTGGATGACTCGGGTGTCGGGATGGAATTACGCGATGGTCGGTCGATGGTGGTCAAATTAGGTGCTGACTGCCTGGTGACTCCGTGGTTGATCGTGCTGGCCCTGATCTCCGAGGATGAGCGGACCACTCGGCGACTGCTCATTTTGCCGGACAGTTTGAATGCCGAGTCGTTTCGGGCCTTGAGGGTCTGGTTGAAGTGGGGCTGGGCAGGCTAGGGCTGCGCGCGCTTGAAGTTGGGCGGTGTGAGGATCGTCGGTTGCGCGCCAGGGAGCGATTCGGGGTAATCCTTGCTGAAATGCAACCCCCGGCTTTCGCGGCGTTGTTGTGCACTGCGTACGATAAGGTCGGCGGAGAGTACCAGATTGCGCAACTCCAACAAGTCTGAGCTGATCCGGAAATGGGCGTAGTACTCGTCGATCTCGTCGTGTAGCAGGCGAATCCGGTTGGCCGCCCGCTGCAAGCGTTTATTGGTGCGTACGATGCCCACATAGTCCCACATGAAGCGGCGCAGCTCGGCCCAATTGTGCGAGATCACCACTTCCTCGTCAGCGTCGGTCACCTGGCTTTCATCCCAGCCAGGCAACTCGGGCAACGTGGCGGGTGGTTGGGCCAGGATGTCCTGTGCAGCGGCTTCCGCGAAGGTCAGGCATTCGAGCAGCGAATTGCTGGCCAGTCGGTTGGCACCGTGCAGCCCAGTGTAGGCGGTTTCCCCGATTGCATAGAGGTGGTCGAGATCGGTGCGCCCGTTCAGGTCTGTGATCAGCCCGCCGCAGGTGTAGTGAGCAGCCGGCACGACAGGGATGGGCTGCCGGGTGATGTCTATCCCCAACGCATGGCAGTGGGCAAGTATGTTGGGGAAGTGTTCCTGCAGGAACGCTTCCGGCTGGTGGGAAATATCCAGGTAGACGCAGTCCAGTCCGCGTTTTTTCATCTCGAAGTCGATCGCACGGGCCACGATGTCACGTGGAGCCAGTTCTGCGCGTGCATCATGCCAGGGCATGAAACGTGTGCCGTCAGGCAATTTGAGCAGCCCGCCTTCACCACGTACTGCTTCAGAGATCAGGAACGAGCGCGCATGGGGATGGTAGAGGCAAGTCGGGTGGAACTGGATGAATTCCATGTTCGCGACCCGGCACCCTGCGCGCCAGCCCATGGCAATCCCGTCACCAGTGGCGGTGTCCGGGTTGGTGCTGTACAGATAGACCTTGCCTGCGCCGCCGGTGGCCAGCACGGTATTGTGTGCTGTGAGCGTGGTGACTTGGCCGGTGACGCAATCGAGTGCGTAGGCACCGTAGCAACGATCATTGGGCAGGCCCAGCTTAGCACCAGTGATCAGGTCGACCGAGTTGTACCGTTCGAGTATGGTGATGTTGGGGTGGGCGGCGGCGCGCGCAGCCAACGTGGCCTGTACCGCATGACCCGTCGCATCGGCGGCGTGAATGATGCGGCGATGGCTGTGCCCGCCTTCTTGCGTCAGGTGATAGCCGCGCTCGCTGGCTTCATCCCGGGTGAAGGCGACACCCTGTGCGATCAGCCAGTCGATGGCGGCCTTGCCATGCTCGACGACGAAGCGGGTGGTGGCCTCGTCGCACAATCCGGCACCGGCGATCAAGGTGTCGCGGATATGGGCTTCGAAAGAATCATCGGATGACAATACGGCAGCGATACCGCCTTGCGCCTGTCCGCTGGCCCCATCCAGAGTGGATTTCTTGGTGATCAGGCCGATCCTTTGCTGGTCGGCCAGTTTGAGTGCCAGTGAGAGACCGGCAAGTCCACTGCCGATGATCAGGGTGTCGAAGCGCACGGAAATTTGGCTAGAGTGATTATGGGCCGAACTATATCCGAAAATCCCGTGTGCAGGGAATGTGGGAAAAATTCCGACATGGGTGAACTAATTGCCAGGCGGATTGTCTGTTCTCACGTGTAGTTTGAAGCTTACCGAACCATCCCTGTGCGGTTATACTAGCGCGCCCTTGTGAGGGCACATATAGCGAGTATAGCGAGACAGAGATGGGTGACAGGGAAGTAGATCAACAACTGGTGGAGCGGACGCAGCGCGGAGACAAGCGCGCGTTCGAGTTGCTGGTCGCCAAATACCAGCGCAAGCTGGGACGGCTGATCTCACGCTTCATCCGCGATCCGGCGGAGGTCGAGGATGTGACGCAGGAAGCGTTCATCAAGGCTTACCGGGCATTGCCGGCCTTCCGTGGAGAGAGTGCGTTCTACACGTGGCTGTACCGTATCGGCATCAATACGGCGAAGAATTACTTGCTGGCAAGTGGGCGACGCGCTCCGACCAGTACGCCATTCGATGCCGAAGAGGCCGAAAGCTTCGAGGATGCCGGCTTGCTGCACGAAGTCAGTACGCCGGAGAATGAGATGATGAGCCGGCAGGTGGTCGATGCGGTGAACGCCTCCTTGCAGCAACTGCCGGATGATTTGCGTACCGCATTGACGTTGCGAGAGATCGAGGGTCTGAGCTACGAGGAGATCGCCAGCGTGATGAATTGCCCGGTAGGAACGGTCCGCTCGCGCATCTTCCGGGCCCGCGAGGCCATCGCACAGAATTTACGCCCACTGTTGGGCACCAACAAAGATACGAGGTGGTAGCTATGAAACAACAAATCTCCGCACTGATGGATGGTGAGCTGTTTGATGATGATGCAGAAGCGCTGCTCGATGTCATGAAGCGCCATCCCGAGGCAGACGAAGATTGGCAGACGTACCACCTCATCGGCGACATCCTGCGTCAGCCGGATCAGGCTCATGCCGATATCAGCGCCAAGTTGCGTGCCCGTTTGCAGGCTGAGCCCACGGTGTTGGCCCCCAGAGCGAGCACGCGCCAGCAGAAGGCCCGCTGGTTCGCGCTGTCCGCCGCCGCTTCGGTGTTGGCCGTCGGGGTGGTCGCATGGATGTCAGTGCAGATCTCTCCGGAAGCCGCTCCCCAGGTCGCGGCCCAACAGCAAGAGCTCAGTGTACGCCCCGCCAGTTACTCCACCGAGGGTGGGGTCGATGATTACTTGATGGCGCATCAGGAGATGTCGCCCAGTTCGGATATCCGGGGAGCCGCGCCCTATGCGCGGACCGTGATTTCTGGGCAGACGGGACGATGATAGTCCGTTGCCTGCGCTATCTGGCGGTGGGGGCCGTTTGTGTGGCTTTGCCCGTTCAGGCTGAACCGGGCAGCCCGGTCGATACCGGTTGGTTACAGACTTTGGCCTTTGCTGCCCACAAGACCGAATTCAGTGGTACGTTCGTCTACCAGCACGGTAGCCATGTGGAGACGTCGCGCATCGCCCATCTGCTGGATGCCAAGGGGGAGCACGAACATATCGAATCGCTGGACGGCCCCCATCGCGAGGTCTATCGGGACAACGGTCAGGTGTGGTGTGTGCTGGGCGAGCACCAAAGCGTGCGCGTAGAGAAGAGTGCGAATCGACGTTCTTTCCCGGACTTGCTGCCCGAGCAACTCACTTCGCTGCGCGAAAACTACCAGATCCATGAGGCCGAGCGTTCCCGTGTCGCCGGGTTCGAGGCGCAAGCGATCATCTTCAAGCCACGCGACGGTTTGCGGTACACCCACAAGATGTGGGCCCATCTCGATTCCGGGCTGCTGTTGAAGAGCATCATGCTGGACGAGCGAGGGGCTCCGGTGGAGCAGTATGCGTTCACCCAGTTGAGTGTGGGCAAGAATCTGGATCGTACCTGGCTGGCCTCGGTGAACACACCTCCGGAGGTGTCGCAGCCAAAGCCAGCTTTGACTGTGCTGGGCAATACGGGCTGGCGGGTGGATGCCATACCGGCAGGATTCAAAAAATTGACGGAGATTCGTCGCCCCTTGCGTGACCGGAAACAACCTGTGATTCAGCAGGTTTACAGCGACGGATTGGCAGGTGTCTCGGTGTTCATAGAGCCGGAGCGCCGCCCGGATGAGGTCGGCGGGCTGACCAGCCACGGGGCCATCAATATCGTTAGCCGTTCCATGGACGGCTTTCGCGTGACCGTAGTGGGTGAGGTGCCTGCCCGTACTGTGATCCAGATAGCCGATTCCGTGCGTTACGCCGGTCAGTGACCATGCTGGAAGCACGCGCCATCGTCGTCCGTACCGATGCCCGGCAAGCCTGGGTCGAGGCGCGTCATGATGTCTCCGGCTGCGCCACCTGTCAGGGCAAGGGCTGCGGCAGCAGCAAACTTTCGCAGATGTTCTGCTCCAACAAGGAGCGCCTGTTCCGTGTCAAAAACCCGATCGCCGCCCAAGCCGGGGATGAAGTGGTCATCGCCATCGGCGAGGGGGCGGTATTGCACGGGGTGGCGATGGTGTACCTGTTGCCTTTGACCGGATTGCTGCTGGGCGGGATGTTCGGAGCTGCCCTGGTGCAGCAGGTAGGTCAGCGTGACGGCTACGCGGCATTCGGGGCGGGGACGGGGTTGTTGCTCGGCTTTTTCTTGTCACACGTACTGACGCGGCGTCGCAGCAAGGCCGGCGGACAGGCCTATATCGCCCGACGCTGGCAGGGAGATTGATCGATAAACTGGAGGAAATATGTGGTCCAATTTTCTTAAGTCATTGGTTTTTGTTCTGTCGTTCCAAGCAAGCGTGGCTTCGGCCAGGGAGTTGCCCGACTTTACTGAGTTGGTCGAGAAGCAAGGCCCTGCCGTAGTCAACATCAGTACCGTCCAGGTCGCGAAATCACCGCAGCAAACGTTTCCCGGCCTGGCCGAGAACGACCCCTTTTTCGAATATTTCCGCCGTTTCTTTCCTCAGCAAGCGCCGCATGACCAGGAGGTCCAGTCGCTAGGTTCCGGTTTTATCATCAGCCAGGATGGCTACATCCTGACCAACGCCCATGTGGTCGACAGTGCCGACAAGATCACGGTGCGGCTGACCGACAAGCGCGAGTTCAAGGCCAAGGTGATCGGAGCAGACAGGCGTACCGATGTGGCCGTGCTCAAGATCGAAGCCCAAGGCTTGCCCGTGGTGGCGACCGGCGCGCCGGACGCGCTCAAGGTCGGGGAGTGGGTAGTGGCGATAGGCTCGCCATTCGGTTTCAGCAACAGCGTGACAGCAGGTATCGTCAGCGCCAAGGGGCGCTCCTTGCCCAACGATAAGGGCGAGAACATCGTGCCCTTCATCCAGACCGATGTGGCGATCAATCCCGGCAACTCCGGTGGTCCCCTGTTCAACATGAAAGGCGAGGTGGTCGGTATCAACTCGCAGATCTACAGCCGTTCCGGCGGCTATATGGGCTTGGCGTTCGCCATTCCCATCGATGTGGCACTGGATGTCGCCGGGCAGCTGCGTACCAGCGGCAAGGTTACGCGCGGGCGTATCGGCGTGTCCATCGAGGAGGTGACGACTGACAAGGCTGAATCCTTCGGGCTGGGCAAGGCTCAGGGCGCGCTTATCAGCAGCGTGGAGAAGGATGGCCCGGCGGATAAGGCCGGCATCCGCTTCGGCGATGTGGTACTCAAGTTCAATGGCAAGGTGGTGGCCACGGCGGGCGACTTGCCGCGCATGGTGCGCAACGCGCGGCCTGGAAGCCAGGCGAGCGTCGAAGTATGGCGCTCTGGTGCAGTGAGGGAGTTGAAACTGACCGTCGGCGAGATGCCGAACGACAACGAGGCCGAGGCCGCGCCGCGCGGGGGCAAGTCGCCGACTGCCGAAGCGAACTATCTGCCACGTCTGGGCATCAGCGTCAGCGAGCGGAGTGCCGAACAGAAAACGCCGCGCGTCAGCGGCGGGCTGGTCGTGGAAGAGGTAAGGGGCAGTGTCGCACGCCAGGCCGGATTGCAACGTGGGGACGTGATCCTCGCCATCGGCAATATCGAGATCGTCAGCCTCGCACAGTTCAACAGTGTGCTGAAGCAAGTCCCGAACGGCAGGAATGTCGCATTGCTGGTACGTCGGGGCGAAGGGGCCTCCTACGTGGCCATCAAGCTGGACGAGAGATGACCCGCTGACCTTTCCTCGGGGCGGTCCGTGCGCCGGATCGCCCACCGTGTCCAGCGCATCGCCTGACCGAATTGCAGTCTTAATCCCGCGTTATTCCGGCCATTGCATTTACTCCGGGTGCCGATAATGGGCATCAGCAAGATTGTCATTTGAGCGGGGAAGCAATGGACTGGCTAGTTAAGCTGCAAGACATCATCAAACGCGCGGGGTTGCGCACGCTGGCAGGGCCGGTACTGATCATCATGATCCTCGGCATGATGGTGCTGCCCTTGCCGCCGTTCCTGCTCGACATCCTGTTCACCTTCAACATCGCCATCGCCATCATGGTATTGCTGGTGAGCATGAACACCACCAAGGCGCTTGATTTTGCGGCCTTCCCGACCATTCTGCTGATCACTACGCTGTTGCGGCTGTCGCTCAACGTGGCATCCGCCCGTATCGTGCTGCTGGAAGGACACACCGGACCGGATGCGGCGGGTAAGGTGATCGAGTCGTTCGGCGAGTTCCTGGTCGGCGGCAACTATGCGGTCGGTATCGTGGTGTTCGCCATTCTGGTGGTCATCAATTTCGTGGTGATCACCAAAGGTGCCGGTCGTATCGCCGAGGTCGGCGCGCGCTTCACTCTGGATGCGATGCCGGGCAAGCAGATGGCCATCGATGCCGATCTGAACGCCGGGCTGATCGGCGAGGACGTGGCGCGTAAACGCCGAGCCGAGATCGCACAGGAAGCCGATTTTTACGGGGCGATGGACGGTGCCTCGAAGTTCGTGCGTGGCGATGCCGTGGCCGGCATCATCATCCTGCTCATCAATATCGTCGGTGGCTTCGTGGTCGGGGTGTTGCAACATAACCTGGACGTGGCGACAGCGGCCAAGAACTACACCTTGCTGACCATCGGTGACGGGCTGGTCGCACAGATCCCGGCGCTGGTGATCTCCACTGCCGCCGGCGTGGTCGTCAGCCGGGTCTCGACCGAGGAGAACATCGGTCAGCAGCTTATCGGGCAGCTGTTCAGCCAGCCGCAGGTGATCGTATTGACGGCCATCATCATCGGCATGATGGGGGCCATCCCAGGTATGCCGCACATTTCATTCTTGTTGCTGGCAGCGGCGATGGGTGGTCTGGCCTACTGGCTGCTCAACAAGCAGAAGGTCGAACGTGAGGCCCCGGTGGCCGAGGCGGCCCCGGTCACGATGACCGAGTCGCAGGAGGCTAGCTGGGAAGATGTGGCGCAGGTCGATGTGTTGGGGCTGGAAGTCGGCTATCGTCTCATCACCATGGTGGACAAGACTCAGGATGGTGACTTGTTGCGTCGCATCAAAGGGATACGCAAGAAGTTCACCCAAGATATCGGCTTCCTGCCGCCGCCGGTGCATATCCGCGATAATCTGGACTTGCGTCCCAATTCCTATCGCATCAGCCTGAAAGGGGCCGAGATCGGGGCGGGAGAAGCTTTCCCGAGCATGTTTCTGGCGATCAATCCCGGCAATGTTTTGGGCGACCTGCCCGGTACGCCGACCAGAGATCCCGCCTTTGGCTTGCCCGCCGTGTGGGTGGAGGCATCCATGCGTGAGCAGGCGCAAGGCATGGGGTATACCGTGGTGGATGCCGGCACCGTGGTTGCCACGCACTTGTCGCATCTGATCCACGTCTATTCGGCGGAGTTACTGGGTCGGCAAGAGGTGCAGCAGCTGCTGGATCATCTGGGCAAGATAGCTCCCAAGCTGACCGAAGACCTGATCCCGAAACTGATGCCGCTCGCTACCGTGCAGAAGGTGATGCAAAGCCTGCTCGATGAGGGCATGCACGTGCGCGACATGCGTACCATCATCGAGACGCTGGCGGAATATGCACCGCAGACGCAGGACCCGTATCAACTCACCTCGCTGGTGCGCATCGCGCTGGGGCCGGCCATCGTGCAGCAATACTGCCCGTCGGCGCAGGAGTTGCAGGTGATCGGCATGGATAAGGAACTGGAATACATCCTGATGCAGGCGATGCAGGCGGGTGGCGGCCATTCCGCCATCGAACCCGGCTTGGCCGATACCCTGTTGCGCGAGGCCCGCTCGGCAACGCAAGAGCAGGAGCAGCTGGGCTTGCCTACGGTCCTGTTGGTGCCCGGCCAGTTGCGTGTCCTGCTGGCCCGCTTCCTGAAGCGCGCCTTGCCCCAGTTGCGCGTGATCTCGCACGAAGAGGTGCCGGACTTCAAATCGGTGCGGGTCACTGCGATGGTGGGAGGTCGGGCCTGACCCTGCCATGCAGGCCGGGTGAGCAAATACTGAAGACATCCGGCGTGTTGCGGAGTAACTTCTTACCTGTGAGGTCTGGCATGCAAAACTATTGGATGGCGTTGCTCGTTGCATTGCTTGCAGCGGCGTGTGGCAAGTCGGAGGAAGTGCCGTATCAGCCTACGTTCAGCCAGCCGGCGAGCGCGGTCGTCAAGGAGTACGTTGTGGGAATCCACCCCCTGCACAATCCCGCGCGACTGTTTGAAGTGTATGGCCCGATCATTGATACGCTCAATGCCGCGATTCCCGGTACCCATTTCCAACTTGAGGCATCGCGTAACTACGAAGAGTTCGACAAGAAGCTCTACAGTGGGCATTTCGATATTGCCATGCCCAATCCCTATCAGACCGTGCGCTCACTCAAATTTGGCTATCGGGTATTTGGCAAGATGGGGGACGATGAGGACTTTCGCGGCATCATCTTGGTGCGCAAGGATTCCGGCATTCGCTCTGTCGCCGACCTCAAGGGCAAGAAGGTTTCCTATCCTGCGCTGACCGCATTGGCAGCTACCATGATGCCGCAGTACTACCTGCATACGCATGGGATCGATGTGAACCGGGATATCGAGAACCGTTATGTTGGCTCGCAGGAGTCGTCCATCATGAACGTGTACCTAGGGGAGGTCGCGGCGGGCGCGACCTGGCCGGTACCGTGGAAGGCTTTTGTGAAAGAGCACCCGGAGCAGGCAGCGCAAATGGAAGTGAAATGGCAGACCGAGGCCTTGCTCAACAACGGTTGGGTCGCGCGTGCGGATGTGCCGACTGAGGTGGTGGATAAAGTAGCCAAGACCTTGTTCGCGTTAAACTCCAGCGAAAGCGGCCGCAAGATTCTGGAGCGTCTTCCCATCTCAAGGTTCGAGTTGGCAAGCAACGCGACCTACCAGCCTGTCGTTGATTATCTGGATCGGTTCTCGCGGACGGTGCGACCGATCGAACGTTGAACAGCATGGATATCAATACGATAAATAACAGATTGTTTGTTGGCTCCAACCGGATGCGGATGATGCTCTGGTTCGGTGTCACCGCGTTGGCGCTGATGTTGAGTTTCGGCTATTGGCAGCTCAACCAGCAGCGTGACTTTGTCTTCAGTGCGACCAACGAGCGAGCCAGTGCGATCAGCCACGAGATGTCGGTGAGCGTTACGTCCTGGGCGCTTGCCGGTGACCTGGTCGGCTTGCAGGAGGTGTTGCTCGGGTTTCGTGCTGCACAGGATCTGCAACATGCTTTTTTCATCGACAATCATGGACGAGTTTTGGCCTCGACCCATCCGGAGGAGATCGGGCTGGTGGTCAGTGACCCCCTCAGCCTGAACTTGTTGGCATCCAAGGTGCATGAGGAGCGCGTGCTCGCCAATCAGGAGAACCTGATCGCGGTCGCGCATCCGGTGGTGGCGGGGGAGCGTCTGGTCGGCTGGCTGCGTGTGGAGATGAGCCGTGACTCGGCGAATTCCAATATCGCAGCGCTCACCCGTGTGTGGCTCAACTTTACGGTCATTTCGGTGTTGCTGGTCATCGCTATCTCTGTCGTGCTTTCCAGGCGGCTCACCCGTGGCCTGAATCATCTGATGGCCATTGCTGCACAGGTCGCGCAGGGGGATAGGCAGGCGCGTGCCCAGATTCGGACGCATGATGAGATCGGTGTCCTGGCTGCGCATCTGAACGAGATGCTGGACACCCTGGAGCAACAGCGACATGACTTGCTGGCGACCACGGTTGCCTTGCGGGAATCGAGGGAGGGTTTTCAGCGTCTGTTGAATACGATGGCCGAGGGAGTGTACGAAGTCGATACGCAAGGCGTGTGCCTCTTCGTCAATCAAGCGTTCTTGCGGATGCTGGGCTATCAGGAGGCGAGTGAGGTGGTTGGGCAGCGCATCCATGAGTTGATCCACCATCACCGGGCGGATGGCAGTGACTACCCGTCCAGCGAATGCAAGATTTATCGCGCTTACGTGAAGGGTGAGGAGCTGAATGTTTCGGATGAGGTGTTTTGGCGCAAGGACGGCAGCGCGCTACCGGTCGAATATTGGTCGCATCCCATCGTCAGCAAGGGCGAGATCGTCGGTGCGATAGCCACCTTTGTGGACATCACTGAGCGTAAGCGGGCTGAAGATGCCCTGCGCGAGAGCGAATCGAAGATGCGCGAGATCGTGGAGAATGCGCCGTTCGGTGCGCATCTGTATGAGCTGATGGTCGATGATCGTTTGGTGTTTGTGGGAGCCAATCACGCGGCTGATTCGATCTTGGGAGTCAGCAACCAGCAGTTCATCGGCAAAACCATCGAAGAGGCGTTCCCTCCCCTGCAAGACACTGACATTCCTGATGCTTATCGCAGCGTGGCGGCGACCGGCAAGCGTTATGAGGTTGAGCAGATCGCCTATTCGGAAGGCAAGATTCATAGTGTTTTTGAAGTCCATGCGTTCCAGACCGGGAAGAACCGTATGGCCGCGTTTTTCAGCGACATCACTGAACGGAAAGGCCACGAAGAGCAGATACGCAACCTGGCGTTCTTCGATGCGCTTACTCAGTTGCCCAATCGCCGCCTGCTTATTGATCGCCTGAATCAGGTGATGGCGGTTAATAAGCGCAGCGGTTTGTTCGCTGCATTGATGTTCCTCGACCTGGACAATTTCAAGCCATTGAATGACTTGCATGGCCATGCTGTGGGCGATTTACTGTTGATCGAGGTAGCCAGTCGCTTGAAACGGTGTGTCCGGGAAATGGATACCATAGCCCGCTTCGGCGGTGACGAGTTCGTGGTCATGTTATCGGAGCTGGACGAGAGCGAAGCTGAATCCACCCAGCAGGCACGAGCCATCGCAGAAAAAATTCGCAGCCACCTTGCCGAGTCTTACGTCTTGGCGATCAAACGTGAGGGAAGTGCAGACACCACGGTGGTCCATCATTGCACGGCCAGCATCGGCGTGATCGTTTTTCAAAGTAATGGAGTTGCGCAGGATGAGCTGCTGAAACGTGCCGATGACACCATGTACGAGGCTAAGGAGCTGGGGCGGAACTTGGTGCATTTTTACGGCGAGGGGGCGGTGTCGAATCGCATTGATGCACTGGCGGAGCCGATATCCGGAGCCAAGTCGGATGAATAAACGTCTGCTCGCTTCGCTGGTGTTGCCATTCATCACCTGCGGCCTGCAATGGCTACTGTGGGATAGCGTGATCAAGCCCTACGTCTGGTTCCTGTTTTTTCCGACGGCATTTTTCGGCGCCTGGTTAGGTGGCATCCGTGGCGGCTTGGGCAGTGGCATGATCGGAGCTCTGCTGGCCTGGTATGTTTTCATGCCACCGCAATTTACCTGGGATATCCGTGGAGTCGGGCAGATCGCATCCATTCTGCTGTTCATCGGCATGTCCGGCTTGTTCGGTTGGGTATTCGAGCGCCTGCATCAGACCATGCGACGCATGGACGAGGCCAAGGCGGAAATCACCCGGCTCTACAACAACTCGCTGGAAGCTCCCTTTGAGCAGGCGGCGGTGGGTATCGCGCTGGTCGCTCCCGACGGACATTGGTTGCGCATCAATCGAAAACTGTGCGACATCGTGGGCTACACGCAGCAGGAGTTGTTGGCGATGACCTTCCAGGACATTACCCATCCTGACGATCTTGACGCGGATCTTGGGTTCATGCGCCGCGTGCTGGCACGCGAGATCGACACCTATTCCATGGAAAAGCGCTACATCCGCAAGGACGGCAGCACGATATGGGTCAACCTCACGGTCGCATTGTTGTGGACACCCGAAGGCAAGCCGGACTACTTCATCTCGGTGGTCGAGGATATCTCGAAGCGCAAGGCTGCCGAGGCAGCCGTGGCCGAGAGCGCTAATCTGTTGCATGCGACCAGCCGCTTGGCCAAGTTGGGACACTGGCATTGGGATCTGCGCACCGATCAGCATCGCTGGTCAGAGGAAATCTATGCCTGCTATGGACGTGATCCGTCGTTGCCGCCTGCGGTATATCCCGAGGTGCAGCACTATTTCACGCCGGAAAGCTGGAGCGTACTCGCCGCTGCCGTGGAGCGCGGCATGGCTACAGGCGCGCCGTATGAGTGTGATGCCGAAGTTGTGCGACCGGATGGCACGCATTGCTGGGTCACTGCGCGGGGCCAGGCGATACGGGATTCCGCTGGCAACGTCGTTGAGCTGTATGGAACGGTGCAGGACATCACGGCTCGCAAAGAGGCCGCACTGGCCTTGCTGCAAAGCGAGCAGCGCTACCATCTCATACTGGACAATGCGGCAGACGCGATTTTCATCGTCGATGTGCAGGGTCACTATCGCTACGTCAACCGGCAGGCGCAGGCTATGCTCGGCTATTCCGCCGAGGAATTCGCCGGGATGTCCATACGCGACATCACGCCGGATGAGGATGCCGCGCACTCGGCAGCTGCTTTTGGCGAGTTGCTGCAAAACGGGCGTGTGACTACGGAGTTGTTGCTGAAATGCAAGGATGGGCGCGTGCTCCCGGTGGAAATCAACGCCATCCTGTTGCCGGACGGGACGGCCTATGGTGCGTGCCGCGACATCAGTGAGCGGCGCGAGTTTCTCAGGAAAATGGCGGTTTATCAGGCGGACCTGGAGGAGCAGGTTCGTTTGCGCACGCAGGCTTTGCACGAGCTGCAAGGCAAGGAGCAGACGGTGCGTGAACTGGCGCAAGCCATCGAGCAAAGCCCGGAGAGTATTGCCATCACCGATCTGGATGCGAACCTGCAATATGTCAATGAAGCGTTCGTCCGCAACACCGGTTATAGCCGCGAGGAAGTCATCGGCAAAAACCCGCGCATCCTGCACTCCGGGAAAACGTCCAAGGACAATTACGATGCGCTATGGCGCAGTCTGACGGCGGGGCAGACCTGGCAGGGTGAGTTCGTCAACCTGCGCAAGGATGGCAGTGAATATATCGAACATGCCATCATCAGCCCATTGCGACAACCGGATGGGCGTATTACGCACTACGTTGCGGTCAAGGAAGATGTCACCGAGAAAAAGCGCGCCCAAGCCGAGATTCATCGCCTGGCTTACTACGATGCGCTGACCGGTCTGCCCAATCGAGCCTTGCTGCTGGAACGCATGATGCAGACGCTGGCCACTACGCGTCGCGCCGGACACCACAGTGCATTGATCGTGCTCAACATCGATCGCTTCAAGAATGTCAACGATGCGGGCGGACCGCCGATGGGGGATGCCTTGCTCTGCGCGGTCGGCGAGCGGCTGCAACATGTCCTGCGCGAAGGCGATGTATTGGCGCGAACGGCGGGGGATGAGTTCAGCATCCTGCTGACCGATCTGTCCCCGCAACAGCAAAATGCGGCGCATTACGCCATGCATGTCGCGGAGAAACTGCACCAGACGCTGGACGCTCCGTTTGATATTGGCGCAGGCCTGACCATCACCGTATGTCTGGGCGTGGCACTGTTCCCGCATGGGGAGGGCGATACGTCGCTAGACATATTGCGGCGTGCCAATGCCGCATTGCATGGGGCCAAGGCGCGCGGTGATCGGCAAACCTCGTTCTTCGATTCCGGTATCGACAGCGAGGCACATCGGCGCTTTGACATCGAGCGGGGCCTGCATCACGCCCTGGCACAGGGTGAGTTGCGCGTCTATCTGCAATCGCAGGTGGATGCCGAGGGTGCGGTGGTCGGCGCGGAGGCGCTGGTGCGCTGGCAACACCCGCAGCAGGGGTTGATGCCGCCGGCCACATTCATTTCCATTGCCGAGGAGTCGAACCTCATCATCGAAGTCGGCATCTGGATGTTGACCGAGGTCTGCCGGATCATGGCACGGGAAGAGATCGCCTGCCGGCCATGGCGGTTTTCGGTGAATATCAGCCCGCGCCATTTCCGTCGTCCGGATTTCGTTGAGCAGGTCGAACACATCCTGCGGGTCACTGGTGCCGATCCGGGGCATTTGACACTGGAAGTCACCGAAGGCATGTTGATCGACAATCTGGGCGATATCGTGGCCAAGATGGGCGCGCTCAGTGCGCGGGGTATCCATTTTTCGATGGATGACTTCGGCACCGGCTATTCCTCCTTGTCGTATCTGAAACGTTTGCCGATACACGAACTGAAGATCGACAAGTCATTCGTGCAGGAAGTGACCTCCGATGCCAGCAATGCTGCGCTGGTCGAAACCATATTGCTGGTCGCCAAACACATGCATCTGAAGGTGGTGGCAGAAGGCGTGGAGACCCGTGCGCAGGCCGATTTCCTGAATCATCACGGTCCCGTGATCCATCAAGGCTATCTGTTTGGCAAGCCGCAACCTGCCGATGTCTGGCTGAGCAAACTGGCGGATAGCGCCGCTGGGTAAAGAATTGGGCGGAATTGCCGATGACACGCTGGTTGGTGGCGTTGTGCGGGTGAACCTGGGGGCGGATTTGAGCTACTTGAAAAATACCAAGTCCATCGTGATGCTGATGGCGCTTTTGCTGTGTGTTTGGGTAGGGGCTGCATGGCTGGTCTCAGACGGGCTGTACCAGCGTGAGTTGAATGCCTTGGCAAGTCAAGAGCAGCAGCATACGCAGGAGCTGGCGGATGATGTGGCGGATAGCTTTCGCAGGAATCTGCATTATGTTTCCGGCGTTCCGGATACGTTCCAGCACGCGTTGCGTGTGTGGAAAGTCGTTCAGAAGTTTGGCCCACAGGCAGAGCCGACTCGATTGTCACGGGAAGATGCCATCAAGCTATGGAGCACAGATGCAGATTTGAGTGACCTGAATCGCTATCTGGAGCTGATACAGAAATCACTGGGCGTGGATGGTCTGTTCGTGGTGAATGCGGCCGGTGATTGCGTGTCGGCCAATAACTGGAATACGCCGGAGTCTTCGATCGGGGCCAATTTTTCTGATCGCAAATGGTTTACTGATGCGCGTAACGGGCATCGAGGCATGCAGTATGCCGTGGGCAGAACCACGCATATCCCAGGTTTGTATTTTTCTTCCCCGATCGAACTGAATGGTCAATTCATGGGGGCGATCGTCGCCAAAATGAATCTGTCCTCGTTGTCATTTCTGACGCGTCAGGCCGATGCCTACGTAGTTGACTCGAATGGGGTCATCATCCTTGCACATGATGCCTCCCTGTTGATGAAGAGCATTCCCGGAGGCTCGGTGGGCGCCATGGCTGTGGCTGACAGAATGGCGCTGTATCAGCGCAGCAGTATTGAGGCGCTCAAGCTGGAGCCATGGGCGAATCGCGCTTCAGCGCGGCTGTGGCGGATCCAGGGTGAACCGTTTCCGCATCTGCTTGCCTCTACCCAACTTCCAGAGTTCGGGCTGACGGTCTATGCTGAAAGTGACTTGCGTGGACTGTCTAATCTGGAATCCGAACAGGCCAGCCGATTCGTGATCTTCAGCTTGCTGGGCGGCGTGCTGGTGGTGATCGCAGGCAGTTTGCTGCTGTACTTTCGCTCTGTCGGCGAATCGAAGGCACGTGTGGAGGCGAGCGAGGAGCGTCTGCGTTTGTTGCTGGAATCAGTGAATAGCGGTATTTGGGGGCAGTCACCCGAGGGGAATTGCACCTTTATCAATGCAACTGCAGCTGAATTGCTGGGATATTCATCCGAAGAGTTGATCGGAAAACCCTTACACGCCTTGGTTCATCACAGTCACCCGGATGGTCAGCACTATCCTCAGGGCAGTTGCCCGATGTTCGCTACCGGCAAGGATGGGCAGCCACGTGAGGCAGCCGATGAGGTCTTGTGGCGTAAGGATGGAAGCAGTTTTCCGGTCGAATACGCGACCTATCCGATCCGCAAGGATGGAGTGTTGGCCGGGGCAGTGGTGGTATTTGATGATATTTCCAGACGCAAGGCGCTTGAGCAGAAAATGCAGGAACAGGAGGCCATCTATAGTGCTGCGATCCAGACCTCGGTTGATGGATTCTGTGCGGTCGATATGTGCGGAAATATCGTGGAGGTGAATGACGCCTACTTGATGCGATCAGGCTACAGCCGACAGGACATGCTGACCATGCGCTTCGCGGATATCGAGGTGGCTGAGGATTCCGGCAGCACGCTGGATTTAGCGCGCGTGGTCGACTCAGGGAGTGATCGATTCGAGAGTCGGCATAAGGCCAGTAATGGTGAAGTGTGGGATGTTGAAGTCTGCGTGTCACACGTTGCCGTTGCGGGCGGGCGTATGTTCTGTTTCATCAAAGACATTACCGAACGCAAACTGCATGAACAGCAGATGGAAAGTGCTCGCGACAAGGCTGAGTCTGCCAATCGGGCCAAGAGTGACTTTCTGGCCAATATGTCGCACGAGATACGGACTCCGATGAATGCGGTGATCGGCCTGTCGGGTTTGGCGCTGGATAGTACCGATGCACAGGAGCAGCACGATTATCTACGCCAGATTCTGGAGTCATCCAAAGCTTTGCTGGGCATCCTCAACGATATTCTCGACTTGTCCAAGATCGAAGCGCGGCAAATGTCTATCGAGCCTCATGAGTTTGCGCTGGATGCCTTGTTGGACGGTGTGGTGCGCATGTTCGACCTGCGCGCGAAGGAGCAGGGGCTGCACTTCACCTTGAACCGCGATCCGCAAGTTCCCAACCTGCTGATAGGCGACCCGCTGCGGCTGAAGCAGATTTTGACCAACTTGTTGGGGAACGCCTTCAAATTCACGGCGCATGGACACGTGGCACTTCAAATCTTGCAGCTGAGTCGGGATGGAGAGGAGGTCAGGCTTGATCTCGTAGTTCGGGACAGTGGTATCGGCATGACTCCTGAACAGGTGGATGGTTTGTTCCAGCCTTTCGCTCAGGCAGACAGCTCGATCACCCGCCGCTTCGGAGGGACGGGCCTGGGCTTGGCCATCAGTCGTAATCTGGCGAACTTGATGGGCGGCGACATTCGTGTTGAGAGTCAGTTGGGCGCAGGCAGTACCTTCCATTGCGAGATCAGACTTGGCGTGGCGGATGGATCGCAAGTGGAGGCTCAGGCCACGCATTCGCTCGTCGGCAATGCGATCGGCATGCCTCGCGATGCGGGCATGGTCTTGCGCGGCAAACGCGTGTTGCTGGTCGAAGATAATCGCGTCAACCAACTGGTGGCCAAGCATATGTTGATCAAGCTTGGGGTGGAGGTCGAGATTGCCAACGATGGCGTGGAGGCCATCAAGTGCGTGCAGGAGGGGCATTACGATATTGTGCTGATGGATATACAGATGCCGGTAATGGGCGGCCTGGAGGCGACCCGTTTGATACGCGAGGACGTGCGCTTCAGCGCCCTGCCCATCGTCGCGATGAGTGCCGGCGTGACTCTGGATGAGCAGGAACGATGTACCCGTGCCGGTATGACCAGTTTTATCGGCAAGCCCATAGATTCGGTGCAACTCACCCAGAAACTCCTTGAACTGTGTCATTACGATAGTTCCGGAGTTGGGGATTAACAGACTCGGGGAAGTATGTTGCAATTGGTCAACTTTAGTCTGGGGCGTGGCAATTTCCTATAACTCTTCAATGAAACCCGTGGGCGCGCAGCAACAGCCGTTGGTGCTATCGTTGCTTTTGCGTATCGTGCTTGGCTGGCTACTGGGTGGTGGTTTGCTGTTGTCTGCCGTTAGCTATGCTGGGCAGCCGATCAGCACACACGCGGTGGAAGTCAGTGAGTTGGGTGACGAGCCTTTGTCGCTAACCAGGCACCTTGCCGTACTCGAAGATGCCAGCCTGACATTGTCGTTAGCCGATGTGCAAGCCGCTGATATTGCTGGACGATTCAAATATTTTCCAGCAGAGGGAGCGGCGATGAGCTTCGGCTTTAGTCACTCTGCCTATTGGCTGCGCCTACGCTTACACAATTCCAGCGAGCAGCCGGTCGAACGCATGCTTGAGGTCGGAAGCTCGCTACTTTCTGCAGTGCATGGCTATCTACCGCAGGCGGATGGTTCCTACCAGGTGATCCGTACTGGCCAAGCGCAACCTTTTGCCACGCGGGCCTACAAAAACCGGCACTTCGTTTTTCCGATCGTCTTGCCTGCGTATTCTGAGTATGCCTATTACCTGAAGATACAGTCGGACGATGCCATTGTGGTGCCAGTGGCGCTCTGGTCGCCTAGCGCATTCCATGAGTACGAGCGAAACGACTACCTCGCTCAAGCCGGGTATTTCGGAATGGCGATGGCGATGGTTTTGTTCAACCTCCTGCTCTACATCGCGCTGCGAGATGTCATTCATCTCTGGTACGTACTTTTTGTCGCTAGTGTGTTGTTTGCCTTGGCGGCACTCAGTGGTATGGCTCATGAGTTCCTGTGGCCGGAGGCGATGCGCTGGTCGAATAGCTCGGTGTTTGTTGGCTTTGCAATTTCGATTGCCGCTATTTTGCAGTTTATGCGGGTGATGCTGGAAACAAATATGCGGATGCCGAGGCTTGATCGTCTTATTCTGTTGCTGGTAGGTATCCATCTTTTGCTCGTCATCGGCTTGCTCGCTGCGCTGCCCACTTTTGCGATTTACGCCGAAGTATTGAATATCGCGACTGGCTTGCTGTTGCTGACGGTTATCGTGCATTGCGCCTATCGGCGACAGCGTAGTGCCTATTTCTTTGTGGCCGCTTTTACTACTCTGTTACTGGCGGGCTTCGTGGTGGGGCTGAAAGATTTTGGCTTATTGCCTTCTAATATACTTACTGAGAACGCGCTGCAGATCGGCTCTGCGATTGAGATGTTAGTGTTGGCCTTGGCTTTGGCGGATCGATTTAACTTGATTCGACAAGAAAAGGCTGAAGCTCAACAGGGTAAGCTGGCCGCTCAGGAGGACTTGCTTGAGCACCTGCTCAACTCTGAGCGTGAACTTGAGGCTCGTGTGGCGCAACGTACCGCTGAATTGAAGCTGCTTAACGACAAACTGGAAGCGCTAAGCGCGACCGATGGTTTGACCGGGCTGGCAAATCGTCGGCGCTTTGATGAAGTGCTTGCAATCGAGTGGGTGCGCGCTGAGCGAGTCGGCCAGTCGCTCGCCTTGGCCGTGCTCGATGTGGATTGGTTCAAAACGTACAACGATCATTATGGCCACCAGGCGGGGGATGAGTGCTTGCGTCAGGTGGCGAGCGTATTGGTGGCGAGTATTTGTCGCACAGGTGATTTCGTGGCGCGTTATGGCGGGGAAGAGTTTGTGTTCATTGCACCTGCCACTGATGGAGCAAGTGCTTTGAAAATGGCGCGAAAAGTCTGTGAAGCGCTACAGGCCAAAGGCCTGCCACACGAGTCCTCGATATTCGGGTGTGTGACGGTCAGCATCGGGGTGGCGGCGGTGGTTCCCAGCGAGAAGTTTTCGGCTGAGGATTTACTCAGAGAGGCGGATCATGCGCTCTATCAAGCAAAAAATAATGGCCGCAATCAGTCGGTCCTAGCTCGCACCAACGCGGAATAGTGCAGCAATCCCCCCCTTATTCGCCTGATTGAGTTGAAGTCATTCCCTGATAATGGCCCTGACTGAAGGAGCCTCGGTGTTGCGGGGCGATCAAAGATGGTGACTCGGGGGTGGGGTATGAACGCTAAGAGATTTGTGGCAGCGACTTCGCGTGAGGCATTGAAGCTGGTGCGCGATGACTTGGGGGCGGACGCGGTGATTCTGTCCAACCGCAAAGTGGAGGCCGGTGTCGAGATCGTGGCTTTGGCCGGGACCGAGTTGTCGGCACTTGCCGAGATACGTACCCAGCAAAGTACCCCCGTTCAGGCTCCCAGGAAAGTATCCAGCGGGGCAGAGCAGCTGGTCGCAACCTATGCGGCGCGCGCTTCGACGACTGCAGCGGCCCCGGCACCTGCACCCAAGCCTCAAACTTCTGCGGCACCGGCGGCCAAGGTCATCGCGGAGCAACAAGGCGCGCTGATGAGCGAGATCAAGTCGATGCGCAACATGTTGCAAGAGCAACTGGCTTGCATCGGCTGGTCGGAGATGCAGCAGCGTAGCCCGGAGCGTACCAAGTTGCTGCGCGACCTGCTGAACTCCGGATTCAGTCCGGCGTTGGCCCGTCATCTGCTGGAAAAATTGCCCGACGACGCAGGCCCGTCATGGATACGCAAGGTCATCGAGCACAACCTTAAGGTCATCAAGCAGGAGGATAGTCTGGTCACCCGAGGCGGTGTCTATGCCCTGGTCGGTCCGACCGGGGTGGGCAAAACGACTACCACTGCCAAACTGGCCGCGCGTGCCGTAGTGCGTTATGGTGCCAGCAAGGTGGCGTTGATCAGCAGTGACAGCTACCGTATCGGGGCGCATGAGCAACTGAGCATCTACGCCAAGATGTTGGGCGTGGCGGTGCATTCCGTGCACGATGCCGCCGAGTTGAAACGTACGCTGGCTTCCTTGCGCGACAAGCACTTGGTGCTGATAGATACCATAGGCATGGGGCAGCGCGATGGCCGGGTGGCAGTGCAGACGCAGATGTATGACTCCTGTGGTGTGAAGCGTCTGTTGTTGCTGAACGCCACCAGTGGCGGCGATACGCTGGAAGAGGTGGTGCGTAAATACCGCACCGTCGGCGTGGTCGGTTGCATCCCTACCAAGCTGGATGAGGCGGCATCGCTGGGTACTGTGCTGGATGTGGCCGTGCGCCACCAGATTCCGCTGCACTATATCGCCAATGGTCAGCGAGTCCCGGAAGATTTGCATGAGGTCAATGTGGACTACCTGTTGCATCGCGCCTTCAAGCAGGCAGCGCAGCCTGCGCCGTTCGCGCTCAAAGAGTTGGAGCTGCCGGCCTTGATGTCGGGTCAGGGGAGCGTGCCCGCCGCTGGGCGCAGAGTGGCTGGGCTAATTTGAGTAGAAGCGGTGACAGCATGCTTGCAGAATGTACAATGTCGGCGGGGAATCCGGACATTAAAAAAGAATTCAAAATCATGTACACCGCGACCGGGAGAAACGACAAGGAACAGTGCCTGAGAGACTACGCACCGCTGGTGAAGAGGATCGCGCATCACATGATGACCAAGCTGCCGAGCAGTGTCGAGGTGAATGACATCATTCAGGCGGGCATGATGGGATTGCTGGATGCGGCAGGGCGATATGACGAGTTGCGCGGGGCGCAGTTCGAGACATATGCATCGCAACGTATACGCGGGGCCATGCTGGATGAGTTGCGTAATGCCGATTGGTTGCCGCGCAGCTTGCGCCGTGACATGCGGCGCATCGAGGCCAGCATCAGCAAACTGCAGCAAAAGCTTGGCCGGGCACCGTCCGAGAGTGAGATCGCCAAGGAAATGGGGGTTTCCTTGGCGGAATATCAAGAGCTGCTGGGTGAGTCGCGCGGGGCGCAGCTTGTCTATTACGAGGACTTCCATGAGGAGGGTGACGAGGATTTCTTCGAGCGCCACGAGTTCGGGGAGGATGCGGACCCGTTGGAGTTGCTGCAGGATGATCGCTTCAGAAAGGCGTTGATCCAGGCGATCGACCATCTGCCGGAGCGCGAGCGGATGATGATGGGTATGCATTACGAACAGGATATGAACCTGCGTGAGATCGGCGAGGTGCTCGGGGTCAGCGAGTCTCGTGTTTGCCAGTTGCATAGTCAGGCCGTGTCGCGCCTGCGCACCAATCTGAAAGGTTATTGATGGATACGCTGAGCCTGTTCGGACTGCTCATCGCGATCACTGGGATCATTGGGGGGCAGTTGCTCGAAGGAGGTACACTGGGCAGTTTGTTCCAGCTTGCCGCTTTCTTCATCGTGTTTGGCGGAACATTGGGGGCGGTGATGTTGCAGAGTCCGCGCCATGTGTTCTTCAATGGTCTCCGTATGGGGCGCTGGGTCTTTGTGCCGCCTCACCCCGATCTCAAGCTGCTGATCTCGCAAGTGGTCGAATGGAGCGTGTTGTCCCGGCGTGACGGTATCCTGATGCTGGAGAATCGCCTGTCCGAGATTCATGAGCCCTTCATCCGCAAGGGGGTGCAACTGCTGGTGGATGGTAACAGTGCTGAAAAGATCCGGGAGGTGCTGGAGGTCGAGGTCGACACCCACGAGCAACTGAGCTGGCAGTCGTCTCGGGTGTGGGAGTCTGCAGCAGGCTATGCGCCCACCATAGGCATCATCGGCGCGGTGTTGGGGCTGGTGCATGTGATGCAGACGCTCGGAGAGCCCTCCAAGCTGGGGGCGGGGATCGCGGTGGCATTCGTTTCCACCATCTATGGTGTGGGTTTGGCCAATCTGGTGTTCTTGCCCATCGCCAACAAGTTGAAATCCTACATCATGGTCGAGTCCAAGAGGCGGACGCTGGTGATCGATGGTTTGATGATGATCGCCAACGGCGAGCATCCATTGTTCATCGAGACCAAGCTGCAAGGCTATCTGGAGTGATGCGGACATGGCCCTGCGTCGTCGTAAGCGGCAAGACCATGAGAACCATGAACGCTGGCTGATCTCGTATGCCGATTTCATCACGCTGCTGTTCGCCTTCTTTGTGGTGATGTACGGCATCTCCTCGGTGAACGAGGGGAAGTTCAAGGTATTCAGCTACTCTTTGTCGGAGGCATTCAATGGCGGAGTGCAATCTGCGGGGACGGTGGCTCAACTGACGCAAGAGGATCTGTTCCTGCGTTCAGTCGCGGACAGGCGCAATGCTAGGCAAGCCGAGGCCCAGCGCAAGCGTGACGAGTTCGTCAAGAAGGTGACGAGTGACTTGAACCGTGTGATGGGGGCCTTGATCAAAAGCCAGCAGGTCTCGGTATCGCAAACCAGTCGTGGCATCGAGTTGGAGATCAATGCCAGCGTGTTGTTTGAAACGGGGCAGGCTGAGATACAGACTGCTGCTCTGGGGGTGCTTGCGGAGGTGGCGAAGCTGCTGGCGGGGGACGATCACAGCATCGAGGTGAATGGGCACACTGACGACATTCCCATACACACGGCCCAGTTCCCTTCCAACTGGGAGCTTTCATCGGCGCGCGCATCCAGCGTGGTCCGTCTGTTCATCGAGCAAGGTGTCTCATCCAGGCGACTGACGGCGGTGGGGTTGGCCGACAACTTCCCGTTGGTGCCCAACATCACGCCCGATGCGCGTGCCAAGAATCGTCGTATCGCCATCTCCATCCTTGCTCCGCAAGCCGAGCGCACGGGGGCGCTGCCCGCGCAGTAGTGATTAAGTGCTGATTGTGAGTGGGGGAGCGGCTGTTCAGCCGGTGCCCAAAGTGCGGCGGGGGGCGGAGAGATTGGGTTGACCATCCCGACCATACAGCCCGGCACTGTTGCTGGCGGCGCTGTGCAGTACTCCCAATGCTTGCAGATTGTGACGCATCCGTACCTGGATCAGTTCTCCATTGACGCTGTTCAGGTGCTGCGCGCGCTCGGCAAGCTGTCGTATCTCATGCCATATCGGCAATGACTGGGGGGCCCGGCGTGACAGCCAGGTGTCCATGTCACCAAATCCGGAGTCGTCGAGTTCTTTGCGTCGTGCCGAGATGATGGCCGTCAAGCGGTGGGCGAACTTGCTCTTCTCTTCGGCCAGTGTGAGCAGGGAGTCGGTGTTCTCGCTGGTCAGGATGCGTTGTTCGGATTCGAGCAGCGAGACGAACGCTTGCAACTCGGCACGTTCGTCACCCAGAAATGGAAGGTGGTCCGGCATCGGGCGGTGCGTCACTGGCGAGTATCGGCACCCAGCAATTCGCGTGCAGATGCGATCAGGCGGTCGGCGACTACGCCGGAGTTGATCTGGAAACGTCCTTCGCTGATGGCCTGTTTGATCTCGGCGACCTTGGCCACATCCACTACGGGGGTTCCGGCCATGCTACTTTCCATGCTGCGCAGCTGGGCAGAAGTTGCGCCCAGATGCACGGCGGTGCTGGAGCCCGAGTTGCTGCTCGCTGGTCCTCCGCGCGTCGTGGCCGAGGGTCGCCCGCCGTCACCCGCGTGGGCGGGTGCGATCGGTTTGCTGCTGGTTTTCTCGATTTTCACAGGTCACCCCGAATTTTGAGTTTGATTGTCAGCATCATCGGCTAGTTGAGTGGAAACTTTAGCCGGCCCCGCAGGCCGGATGTCTCGCTCGTCCTGCGCGATGAACGGCCCCGCTTTATACCTCAGCGCGTACTTGCGGGCAATCCGGCTTTGGGCGTATGGACGATTCCTCGCGCCGGGGCTGAGTGATGCTAGAATCCCTCGCCGAATCTACCCCTGTCACATGCCACCATGCAAAACCGCCTAGAGACCGTCGCTGATCCGCAGATGGACCAGATCAAGCTGCCCCCTCATTCCATCGAAGCCGAGCAATCGGTGATCGGTGGCTTGCTGCTGGATGCAGGTGCCTGGGATAAGGTCGCCGATGTGGCCCATCTGGAGGATTTCTACAAGCGCGAGCACAAGCTCATCTTCGAGCACATCATGCGCTTGTCCGAGCGAGCTCGCCCGGTGGATGTCATCACGGTGGCCGAATCGCTGGAGGTTGCCGGCAAGCTGGATGAGGCGGGCGGCCTGGCCTATCTCGGGACGCTGGCGCAGAACGTGCCTTCCGCTGCGAATATCAAGCGTTATGCCGAGATCGTGCGTGAGCGCGCCATCATGCGTCAGCTGGTGGAGGTTGGTCATGATATCGCCGCCAGCGGTTTCGCTCCGGCTGGACGTGATGCCGGACAGTTGCTGGATGAGGCCGAGAGCAAGGTGATGAAAATCGCAGAGGCCGGCTCCAGAGGCAAGCAGGGTTTCTTGTCGATGCCGCCGCTGCTGACGCAAGTGGTCGAGCGTATCGAGACGCTATATGCGCGGGAGAATCACAGTGAGGTGACGGGGGTGGCGACCGGCTTCATCGATCTTGATCGGATGACCTCGGGTTTGCAGCCCGGTGATCTGATCATCGTGGCGGGGCGGCCCAGTATGGGGAAGACGGCGTTTTCCATCAATATGGCGGAAAACATCGCTCTGGAGACCTCCAAGCCCGTGGCCATCTTCAGTATGGAAATGGGCGGGGCGCAGCTGGTGATGAGAATGATCGGTTCGATCGGACGCTTGAATCAGCACTCCCTGCGTACAGGCAAGTTGGAGGCTGATGATTGGTCCCGGCTCACGCATGCCATCGGCCTGCTCAACGATGCGCCCATTCATATCGATGAGACGCCGGGTTTGAATGTGCTGGAACTGCGTGCGCGATCGCGCCGCTTGGCCCGACAAAGCGAGCATGGCTTGGGTTTGATCGTCATCGACTATTTGCAATTGATGAGCTCGCCGGCGGGCAAGAATAGTGAGAACCGGGCTACCGAGATCTCCGAGATATCACGCTCGCTCAAGGCCTTGGCCAAGGAGCTGAATGTACCGGTGATTGCGCTGTCGCAGCTCAATCGCAGTCTGGAGCAACGCCCCAACAAGCGCCCGGTCATGTCCGACCTGCGCGAGTCAGGGGCCATCGAGCAAGATGCTGACTTGATCCTGTTCATCTACCGCGACGAAGTGTACAACCCTGACTCTCCGGACAAAGGTAAAGCGGAGATCATCATCGGGAAACAGCGTAACGGCCCGATAGGGACGGTCGCACTGACCTTCCGGGGCGAATTCACCCGCTTTGAGAACTGCGCGCAGGGTTGATCCGTGGCGGAATTTTATGTTGACCGGCTTGGGTGCTGTCGGTAATAATCCGACACCTCCAACGAGGTGGCAGGCTGGGTGACAGGGTATAGTCACATGGCAAAAACGCAGGCTGCGAAGAAGTCTCGGGATATGACAAGAACAAACCCGATTCGCGCGGTTGGCCCAAAATAATGAGCGGTGCCGAGGGTATGGTGCCGAAGTGTGGTGCAGAGGGGAGAAGCTCTGATGTTGGAAAATTACTTTCCAGTCTTGTTGTTCATCTGTGTCGGATTGGCGGTGGGTGTGGTGCCTATGGTGCTGGGCAAACTGGCCGCTCCGAATCGTCCTGACGATGCCAAGCTGTCGCCTTACGAGTGTGGCTTTGAGGCCTTTGAAGATGCGCGCATGAAGTTCGATGTGCGCTACTACCTCGTCGCTATCCTGTTCATTCTGTTCGATCTGGAAATCGCGTTCCTGTTTCCTTGGGCTGTCGTGCTCAAGGAGATCGGTATGTTCGGTTTCGTTTCCATGATGATCTTCTTGGCCATCCTGGTGGTTGGCTTCGTGTATGAGTGGATGAAGGGGGCTTTGGAGTGGGAATAGAAGGCGTTCTTGAAAAGGGGTTCGTGACCACCTCGCTGGATACGGTGATCAATTACACCCGTACCGGCTCCTTGTGGCCGATGACCTTCGGTCTGGCGTGTTGTGCTGTGGAGATGATGCAGGCGGGCGCTTCGCGTTATGACCTGGACCGTTTCGGCATCGTGTTCCGTCCCAGCCCGCGTCAATCCGACCTGATGATCGTGGCGGGTACCTTGTGTAACAAGATGGCTCCCGCCTTGCGCAAGGTGTATGACCAGATGGCCGAACCGCGCTGGGTGCTCTCCATGGGTTCCTGTGCCAATGGCGGCGGTTACTACCATTACTCTTACTCTGTAGTGCGTGGCTGCGATCGCATCGTGCCGGTGGATGTCTATGTGCCCGGCTGCCCGCCCACTGCCGAGGCGCTCCTGTACGGTTTGATCCAGTTGCAGAACAAGATCAAGCGCACCAATACCATCGCGCGTTAGGACTAGATATGGCTGACCTGAATGTATTGGCTACCAAGCTGAGTGAGGAGTTTTCCGAGTGTCTGGTGAGCAGCATGGAAGCGTTGGGCGAGCTGACCATCGTGGTGCGTGCGCGTGATCTGTCCGACGTGATGCTCAAGCTGCGGGATGGCGATGGTTTGCGCTTCGAGCAACTCACCGACCTGTGCGGCATGGACTACTCGACTTACGGCGACGGTGCCTGGGAGGGCAAGCGTTTTGCCGTGGTGTATCACCTGATCTCCGTGGCCAACAACTGTCGTCTGCGTGTGCGCGTGTTCGCCGAGGATGATGATTTCCCGGTGGTCGCCTCGGTCAATGATATCTGGCCTGCCGCCAACTGGTTCGAGCGCGAGGCCTTCGATCTCTACGGCATCATCTTTACCGGGCACCCAGATCTGCGTCGCATCCTGACGGATTATGGTTTCATCGGCAGCCCGTTCCGGAAGGACTTCCCGCTGTCCGGCCACGTCGAGATGCGTTACGACGCCGAGCAGCGCCGGGTGATCTACCAGCCAGTGACGGTCGAGCCGCGTGAAGTCACGCCGCGCATCGTGCGCGAAGAAAACTTTGGTTGCAACTAACAGGGTGCGTTGCGATGTCTGAAATTAAAAACTACACCATGAACTTTGGTCCGCAGCACCCGGCAGCACACGGTGTGCTGCGTCTGGTGCTGGAGCTGGATGGCGAAGTGATCGAGCGTGCCGATCCGCACATCGGTCTGCTGCATCGCGGTACCGAAAAACTGGCCGAGCACAAGACCTTTCTGCAGTCCGTGCCGTACATGGATCGTCTCGACTACGTGTCGATGATGTGCAACGAGCATGCTTACGTGATGGCCGTCGAGAAGCTGGCCGGCATCGATGTGCCGATCCGTGCTCAATACATCCGCGTCATGTTCGACGAGATCACCCGCATCCTGAACCACCTGCTGTGGTTGGGTGCTCACAGTCTGGACGTGGGCGCGATGACCACTTTCCTGTACGCCTTCCGCGAGCGCGAAGACCTGATGGATGCCTACGAGGCAGCTTCTGGTGCGCGTCTGCATGCGGCTTACTACCGTCCGGGCGGCGTCTATCGCGACCTGCCGGACACCATGCCGCAGTACGAAGCCTCCAAGATTCACAACGCCGAAGCTATCCGCAAGATGAACGAGAACCGTCAGGGTTCCCTGCTCGATTTTCTGGATGACTTCTGCCGCCGTTTCCCCAAGTATGTGGACGAATACGAAACGCTGCTGACTGATAACCGTATCTGGAAACAACGTCTGGTCGGTATCGGCGTGGTCACTCCTGAACGTGCGCTGGCGCTGGGCTTCACCGGCCCGATGTTGCGCGGTTCCGGTATCGCTTGGGATCTGCGCAAAAAGCAGCCGTATGAAGTCTACGACAAGATGGATTTCGACATTCCGGTCGGCACCGAAGGCGACTGCTATGACCGTTACTTGGTGCGCGTCGAAGAGATGCGCCAGTCGAATCGCATCATCAAGCAGTGTATCGACTGGCTGCGCGTCAATCCGGGGCCGGTGATGTCGTCGAACCTGAAGTACGCACCGCCCAAGCGCACCGACATGAAGGACAACATGGAAGCGCTGATCCATCACTTCAAGCTGTTCACTGAAGGGATGCATGTCAGCGCGGGCGAGTGTTATTCCGCTGTGGAGCATCCCAAGGGTGAGTTCGGCATCTATCTGGTGTCGGACGGCGCGAACAAGCCATATCGCCTGAAGATCCGCGCACCGGGCTATGCCCACTTGGCCGGCCTCGATGAGATGTCGCGCGGCCATATGATTGCAGACGTGGTGACGATTATCGGCACCCAGGATATTGTGTTTGGGGAGATTGACCGCTGATGTTATCCGAACAAGTTCAAGCCAAGACTGACCGCGAACTGAAGAAGTATCCGGCAGATCAGAAGCAGTCGGCGGTGATGGCCGCCCTGCGTTTCGTGCAGGATGAGAAGGGCTGGATCTCCAGTGATGACATGGCCGACGTGGCTGCCTATCTGGGCATGCCCAAGATGGCGGTGTATGAGGTTGCCACCTTCTACCACATGTACAACCTCAAGCCCATGGGCAAGAATACGCTGACCGTGTGTACCAATCTGTCCTGTACCTTGTGCGGCGCACATGATGTGCTGGAACATCTGGAGCACAAGCTGGGCGTTGGTCTGAACGAGGTCACGGCAGATGGCAAGTTCGGTATCCGCGAGGGTGAGTGCATGGGAGCGTGCGTGGCGGCTCCGCTGCTTACCGTCAACAACAAGCGTATCTGCTCCCACCTGACCTCCGAGAAAATTGACCAGCTTCTGGCAGAATTGGATAAGCAATGAACGGGCCGGTTATTTACACGACACTGGGATTCGACCAGCCATGGACGCTGGAGAATTATCTCAAGGTAGGCGGCTACCAAGCGCTGCGCAAGATCCTGACCGAGAAGATCGCGCCCGATGCCATCATCGCTGAAGTCAAGACTTCGGCACTGCGCGGGCGCGGTGGTGCGGGCTTCCCCACTGGCCTCAAGTGGAGCTTCATGCCGCGCAACTATCAGGGCGACAAGTACATCGTCTGCAACACCGACGAAGGCGAGCCGGGTACCTGCAAGGACTGGGACATCCTGCGCTACAACCCGCATGCGTTGATCGAAGGCATGGCCATCGCGGCCTACACCATGAACGTGAAAACCGGTTACAACTACGTTCACGGCGAGATCTTCGAGGCTTACGAGCGTATGGAAGCGGCGTGCGAAGAAGCGCGTGCCGCCGGTTACCTCGGCAAGAACATCCTGGGCTTCGACTTCGAGTTCGATCTGCACAACCACTTGGGCTACGGCGCCTATGTGTGTGGTGAAGAGACTGCGCTGCTCGAATCCATCGAAGGCAAAAAGGGCCAGCCGCGCTTCAAGCCGCCGTTCCCGGCCAGCTTCGGCCTGTACGGCAAGCCGACCACCATCAACAACACCGAGACCTTCGCCAGCATCCCGTACATCATCCGCGAAGGCGGGCAGAAGTTCCTCGAACTGGGTCGCCCCAACAACGGCGGCACCAAGCTGTTCTCGGTTTCCGGTCACGTCAACAATCCGGGCAACTTTGAAGTGCCGCTGGGCACGCCGTTCGCCAAGCTGCTGGAAATGGCCGGTGGCGTGCGTCACGGTCACAAGCTGAAAGCCGTCATCCCCGGCGGTTCTTCGATGCCGGTGCTGCCTGGCGAGATCATGATGCAGACCGATATGGACTACGACTCGTTGCAGAAGGCGGGTTCCTATCTGGGCAGCGGTGCGGTCATCGTAATGGATGACACCGTGTGCATGGTCAAGGCGCTGGAGCGACTGGCATATTTCTACTTTGAAGAATCCTGCGGTCAATGTACGCCGTGCCGTGAAGGTACCGGCTGGCTGTATCGCATCATTCATCGTATCGAACATGGCGAGGGCAAGCCGGAAGATCTGGATTTGTTGCTGAGCCTGTGCGACAACATCGCTGGTCGTACCATTTGCGCGCTGGGCGATGCCGCCGCGTGGCCGGTGCAGGGGATGCTCAAGCATTATCGTAGTGAGTTCGAGTACCACATCGAACACAAACGTTGTCTGGTGTAAGGCGGGAAAGCAATGATTAACATCGAGATTGACGGACAAGCGGTTGCGGTCGAGAACGGCAGGACGGTGATGGATGCCGCCCACGAGATCGGCAAATACATCCCGCATTTCTGCTACCACAAAAAGCTCTCCATCGCGGCCAGCTGCCGCATGTGTCTGGTGCAGGTGGAAAAGGCTCCCAAGCCACTGCCTGCCTGCGCGACCCCGGTGGTCGAGGGCATGAAGGTGCACACGCACTCCGAGTACGCCGTGAAGGCGCAACAGGGCGTGATGGAGTTCCTGCTGATCAACCATCCGCTGGATTGCCCGATTTGCGATCAGGGTGGTGAGTGTATGTTGCAGGACGTGGCCATGGGCTACGGCGGAGTCGGTACCCGATTCACCGAAGCCAAGCATCAGGTGCTGGGCAAGCCGCTGGGTGCGCTGATCTCCGCCGAGGAAATGAGCCGTTGCATCCACTGCACCCGCTGTGTGCGTTTCGGTCAGGAAGTTGCCGGCGTGATGGAACTGGGCATGGCCAATCGGGGTGAGTTCTCCGCCATCATGACCTTCGTGCAAAGCTCGGTCGACTCCGAACTGTCCGGCAACATGATCGACCTGTGCCCGGTCGGTGCTTTGACCAGCAAGCCGTTCCGCTACACCGCACGTTCTTGGGAATTGTCCCGCCGCAAGTCGGTCAGCCCACACGACAGCCTGGGTTCCAACCTCACCGTACAAGTCAAGAATGGCCGCGTCGCACGCGTCACTCCGCTGGAGAACGAAGCCGTCAACGAATGCTGGATCTCCGACCGCGACCGTTTCAGTTATGAAGGCCTGAATTCCGCCGAGCGCCTGACCAAGCCCATGCTGAAGCAGGATGGCAAGTGGATCGAGGTCGAATGGCAAGCTGCGCTGGAGTATGTGGCCAACGCGCTGCGCCAGATCGGTAACGGCGCCGGTGCTGAGCACATCGGCGCGCTGGCTACCGGAACCTCCACCGCCGAAGAACTGTACCTGTTGCAAAAGTTGGTGCGCGGTCTGGGTTCCGAGAATGTGGATTTCCGTCTGCGCCAAGCTGACTTCTCTGCCGACGGCAAGCGCGCAGGCGCTCCCTGGTTGGGCATGGAAGTCGCCGAGATCGGCAAGGCGGATCGCCTGCTGCTGGTGGGCAGCTTCCTGCGCAAGGATCATCCGCTGCTGGCGCATCGCGTGCGCGATGCGGTCAAAAAGGGTGGGCAACTCAACGTGGTGCACTCGGCTGACGACGATCTGCTGGTGGATGTGGCGAACAAAGCCATCGTCGCACCTAGCGATTTGCGCGCAGTGCTCACACAGATTCTGGCGGCTCTGGCTGAGTCCAAGCAGGCCATGCTGTCCAATGATGTGCAGGCGGCGGTCGCCGGTGTCGTGCCCTCGGCTGAGGCGCGCAGCATCGCTGGCAGCCTCGCAAGTGGCTCCAACGTAGCCGTGCTGCTGGGCAATTTCGCGGCACAGCATCCGGAAGCGGCGCAATTGCAGCGTCTGGCGCAAGAGATCGCGGCCCTGACTTCGGCCAAGTTCGGTTTCCTGGGCGAGAGCGCCAACAGCGTTGGCGGTTACCTGGTCAATGCCGTACCTGGGGTCGGCGGCCTGAACGCAGCCGCGATGCTGGATCAACCGCGCAAAGCTTACCTGCTGCTGAATGTCGAAGCCGAGCTGGATACGGCCAATTCCCAGCAAGCGGTGGCGGCGATGAAAGCGGCCGATCTGGTGGTGGCGATGTCGGCCTACAAGCATGGCGCAGTCGATTACGCCGATGTGCTGTTGCCGATTGCTCCGTTCACCGAGACTTCTGGCACTTTTGTCAGCACCGAGGGGCGCGTGCAGAGCTTCAAGGGTGCGGTCAAGCCGCTGGGCGAAGCGCGTCCGGCATGGAAGGTGTTGCGCGTACTGGGCAATCTGCTGGATGTCGCCGGTTTCGACTACGACAGCAGCGAAGCCGTGCGTGCTGACGCTTTGCCTGAGAACGTAGCGCCTGCATTGAACAACAAGCTGGATGGTGTGGCAGTGAGTGCGACGGCGAATGTGGCGGCTGGTTTGCAGCGCGTCCCCGACGTGCCTATCTATGCCACCGATTCCATCGTACGTCGAGCACCTTCCCTGCAACAGACCCGTGATGCTGCCACGCCGACCGTGGCGATGAACGCTGCCGAGCTGGCGAAGCTGGGTGCCGGATGCGGTGACAGCGTCAAGGTCAGCCAGGGGCAGGGTAGTGCCACGCTGGTAGCCAAGGCGGATGACACACTGCCGGCAGGCGTGGTGCGTGTGGCTGCCGGACATCCCGCGACGGCTGCGCTGGGCGCGATGTTCGGAACGATTAGCGTGGAGCGTGCGTGATGATTGAGACATTGCAAAACCTGTTGGGCGTGGCGTGGACACCGTTGTGGACCTTGGTCAAGATCGTCCTCATCGTTGCTCCGCTGATGGTGGGTGTGGCCTACCTGACCTACGTCGAGCGCAAGGTGATCGGCTACATGCAGGTGCGTATCGGCCCGAACCGCGTGGGCTATTACGGCTTGCTGCAACCGCTGGCCGACGGCATGAAGCTGTTCTTCAAGGAGATCATCATCCCGGCTGGATCGAACAAGTTCCTGTTCGTGCTGGCTCCGGTGCTGTGCCTGATGCCCGCACTGGCAGCCTGGGCGGTGGTGCCGTTCAATGCTGAGCTGGTGCTGGCGAACGTCAACGCCGGTCTGCTGTACATCCTCGCGATGACCTCGCTGGGCGTGTACGGTGTGATCCTGGCGGGCTGGGCTTCCAACTCCAAGTATGCGTTCCTCGGTTCGCTGCGCTCCGCTGCACAGATCGTGTCCTACGAGATCGCCATGGGCTTCGCGCTGGTGTGCGTGCTGATGGCCTCCGGTAGCCTGAATCTGGGCGACATCGTGAACGGACAGAAGGGGGCTGGTCTGCTGAGTTGGTACATCATCCCGCTGTTCCCGATGTTCCTGGTCTACCTGATCTCCGGTGTGGCCGAGACCAACCGCGCACCGTTCGACCTGGCTGAAGGCGAATCCGAGATCGTGGCCGGTTTCCACGTGGAATATTCAGGCATGGCGTTCGCGCTGTTCTTCCTGGGCGAATACGCCAACATGATCCTGATCGCGTTCCTGACCGCTATCATGTTCATGGGCGGCTGGCTGTCGCCGGTGACCTTCCTGCCGGACAGCATCGTCTGGCTGTTGGCCAAGGCTTCCTTCGTGTTGTTCCTGTTCCTGTGGTTCCGCGCGACGTTCCCGCGTTACCGTTATGACCAGTTGATGCGTCTGGGCTGGAAGGTGTTCATCCCTATCTCCCTGATCTGGGTAGTGGTGGTGGGCTTGTGGATGCAGACACCGTTGTGGCTGTGGTAAACGGTTGAGGATTTGACGATGATCCAGAGATTTTTCAAGACTTTCCTGCTGCTCGAACTGCTCAAGGGCATGGCGCTGACCGGGCGTCACCTGTTCGAACGCAAGATCACGGTGCAATACCCGGACGAGCGTACGCCGCAGAGTTTTCGCTTCCGTGGCTTGCACGCCCAGCGTCGCTACGCCAACGGCGAAGAGCGTTGTATCGCCTGCAAGCTGTGCGAGGCGGTGTGCCCGGCACTGGCGATCAAGATCGAGGTTGCACAGCGTGCCGATGGTTCGCGCCGCACGACGCAGTACGACATCGACCTGACCAAGTGCATCTTCTGCGGTTTCTGCGAAGAGTCTTGCCCGGTCGATGCCATCGTCGAGACACGCGTCTTCGACTATCACGGCGAGAATCGCGGCGACCTCTACTACACCAAGGAGATGTTGCTGGCTGTGGGCGACAAGCATGAAGCACAGATTGCCAAAGATCGCGCGGCAGATGCCAAGTACCGTTAACAAGGGGTGGAATCAATGAATGTGGAATCACTGGTTTTTTACGTATTCGCGGCGCTGATGATCTTCGCCGGGCTACGTGTCATCACGGCCCGTAACCCGGTGCACTCGGCGATGTTCCTGGTGCTGGCGTTCTGTAGCGCATCGGGCATCTGGATGTTGCTGGAAGCGGAGTTCCTCTCTATCACGTTGGTGCTGGTCTATGTCGGTGCGGTGATGGTGTTGTTCCTGTTCGTGGTGATGATGCTGGACATCAATCTCGACCAGTTGCGCGAAGGTTTCTGGCGCTGGTTCCCGTTCGGTGCGGCGCTGGCGCTGGTGATGGTCGGCGAGATGGTGTATGTGCTGGGCAATCGCAAGACTGCCGCGACTGAAGGGCTGGTGCGTCACGCGGCTGACTACAGCAACATCAAGGAACTGGGCCGCCTGATCTACACCGACTACGTCTATCCCTTTGAGATCGCCGCCGTGGTACTGCTGGTGGCGATGGTGGCCGCAATCGCACTGACGCTGCGTCGCCGTATCGGAGTCAAGTCGCAGAATCCGGGCAAGCAGGTATTGGTCAAGAAAGCGGATCGTCTGCGCATCGTGCCGGTCGCCGCCGAGAAGTCCGGCAGCGACAGAGCCGCTTAAGGTATCGGGGAGAGAAAGAACACTATGTTGACCTTGTCGCATTACTTGGTACTGAGCGCGATCATGTTCGCAATCAGTGTGGTGGGGATCTTCCTCAACCGCAAGAACGTGATCATTTTGCTGATGTCGATCGAGATGATGTTGTTGGCGGTGAACACCAATTTCGTCGCGTTCTCGCACTATCTGAACGACCCATCCGGGCAGATATTCGTGTTCTTCATCCTGACTGTGGCAGCCGCTGAAGCCGCTATCGGTCTGGCTATCCTGGTGGTGCTGTTCCGCAATCTGCGTACCATCAACGTGGATGACCTGGAAAGTTTGAAAGGCTGACCCGATGAGTATGCAATCTACCTACCTGATGGTTCCTGCCGCGCCGCTCATCGGTGCGATCGCGGCTGGCCTGTTCGGCAAAGTGCTGGGCCGCGTCTGGTCGCATCGCATCACCATCCTGATGGTGGCGGTCGCCTTCGGCCTGTCTGTCTCCATCTTCAACGATGTGATGGCTGGCCACACCTTCAATGGCTCGGTCTACACCTGGATGACGACCGGCGATACGCGCTTCGAGGTCGGCTTCCTGATCGATCGCCTGACCGTGATGATGATGCTGGTGGTGACCTTCGTGTCGCTGATGGTGCACATCTACACCATCGGCTACATGCAGGAAGATCCCGGCTACCAGCGTTTCTTCAGCTACATCTCGCTGTTCACCTTTTCCATGCTGATGCTGGTGATGTCCAACAACTTCATGCAGCTGTTCTTCGGCTGGGAAGCGGTGGGCCTGGTGTCTTACTTGCTGATCGGTTTCTGGTTCACCCGCCCGACCGCGATCTACGCCAACCTCAAGGCTTTTCTGGTCAACCGCGTTGGTGATTTCGGCTTCCTGCTCGGCATCGGCCTGGTGCTGATGGTGTTCGGCACGTTGGACTACGCCTCGGTATTCGCCGCTGCTGGTCAGCATGCCGCTGACATGGCACCCATTCCCGGCATCTCTGCCAACCTGATCACCGCGATCTGCATCCTGCTCTTCATCGGTGCGATGGGTAAGTCGGCGCAGTTCCCGCTGCACGTCTGGCTGCCCGATTCGATGGAAGGCCCGACCCCGATCTCCGCGCTGATCCACGCCGCGACCATGGTGACCGCCGGTATCTTCATGGTGGCGCGCATGTCGCCGCTGTATGAGATGTCCGAGGCCGCACTGTCCTTCGTGATGGTCATCGGCGCGATCACTGCGCTGTTCATGGGCTTCCTCGGCATCGTCCAGCACGACATCAAGCGCGTGGTGGCGTATTCCACGCTGTCGCAACTGGGTTACATGACCGTGGCGCTGGGCGCTTCCGCCTACTCGGTGGCGGTGTTCCACCTGATGACGCACGCCTTCTTCAAGGCGCTGCTGTTCCTGGCCGCAGGTTCGGTGATTATCGGTATGCACCACGATCAGGATATGCGCAACATGGGCGGCCTGAAGAAATACATGCCCATCACCTGGATCACTTCGCTGATCGGCTCGCTGGCGCTGATCGGTACACCGTTCTTCTCCGGCTTCTATTCCAAGGACAGCATCATCGAGGCGGTCGGCCTGTCGCATCTGCCGGTCGCCGGTGTCGTCCACGTGGCGGTGCTGATCGGCGTGTTCGTGACCGCGTTCTATTCCTTCCGCATGTACTTCCTGGTGTTCCATGGTGAAGAGCGTTTCGGCAAGGCGCATGACGACCATCACGCTCACGACGCGCACGGTCATGACGATCATGCAGCGCATGCTGATGCCCACGATGCCCATGACGGCGACCATGATGACGAGGAAGTGTCGCACGACCACCACCATGGCTTGGCTCCGGGCCAGAAGCCGCACGAGTCGCCTTGGGTGGTGACGCTGCCCTTGGTCCTGCTGGCGATCCCGTCGGTGGCTATCGGCTTCATCGCCATCGAGCCTATGCTGTTTGGTCACTACTTCACCGATGCGATCTTCATCTCCGAGCACCACGAGGCGCTGCACGAGATGCACGAAGAGTTCCACGGTGCGGTGGCGATGGGTCTGCATGCGTTCACCAGCCTGCCATTCTGGCTGGCACTGGCCGGTGTGTTGACCTCCTGGTTCTTCTACATGAAGCGTCCGGACATCCCGGAAGCGATCAAGCAACGCTTCTCCTGCATCCACAACATGCTGGAAGAGAAATACTTCTTCGATCGGTTCAACGACTGGTTCTTCGCCTCCGGTGCGCGCGGTGCCAGCCGTTTCCTGTGGCGCTTCGGTGACGTGCGCCTGATCGACGGTCTGGTGGTGAACGGCTCGGCCTGGCTGGTCGGTCGTGTGTCCGGCGTGGTGCGCCACGTGCAATCGGGTTATATCTACCACTATGCTTTCGCCATGATCACCGGGGTGTTCGTCCTGTTGACCATCCGGAATTGGTTCGAATAAGCGCAAGATTTAGAGGAACGACAGCATGATTTTTGGATTACCTGTACTGAGCGTCGCCATCTGGCTGCCCATCATCTTCGGCGTGCTGGTCCTTGCCACTGGTGACGACCGCAATGCGCCCCTGGCGCGCATCATCGCGTTGGTCGGCGGGGTGCTGGGCTTTCTGGTGACCATCCCGCTGTACACCGGCTTCGACAAGGTGACCAGCGCCATGCAGTTCGTGGAGATGAAAGACTGGATCATCCGTTACAACATCCACTATCACCTGGGTGTGGACGGTATCTCGGTGTTGTTCATCATCCTGAACAGTTTCTTCACGCCGCTGGTGGTGATCGCCGGATGGCAGGTGATCGAGAAGCGCGTGGCCCAATACATGGCGGCTTTCCTGATCATGTCCGGCATCGTCAACGGCGTGTTCGCGGCGCTGGATGCGGTGCTGTTCTACGTGTTCTGGGAAGCCATGCTGATCCCGATGTTCATCATCGTGGGCGTGTGGGGCGGCGCGAACCGCGTGTATGCGGCGGTCAAGTTCTTCCTCTACACCTTGCTCGGTTCGCTGCTGATGCTGGTTGCCTTGTTGTACCTGTACAACCAGTCCGGCGGCAGCTTCGAGATCCTTGACTTCCATCAGATGCCGATCCCGATGACCGCGCAGATCTTGGTGTTCCTGGCGTTCTTCATGGCGTTCGCGGTGAAAGTGCCGATGTTCCCGGTGCACACCTGGTTGCCGGATGCCCACGTGGAAGCGCCGACCGGCGGTTCCGTGATCCTGGCGGCGATCATGCTGAAGGTGGGCGCGTACGGTTTCCTGCGTTTCTCCATGCCCATCGCGCCGGATGCCAGCCACTCGCTGGCCGGCATGATGATCGCGCTGTCGCTGATCGCCGTGGTGTACATCGGCCTGGTCGCGTTGACCCAGTCCGACATGAAGAAGCTGGTGGCGTACTCTTCCATCTCGCACATGGGCTTTGTGACGCTGGGTTTCTTCATCTTCAACGCCTACGGCATGGAAGGCGCGCTGGTACAGATGATCTCGCACGGCTTCGTGTCGGGTGCGCTGTTCCTGTGTATCGGTGTGCTGTATGACCGCATGCACTCGCGTAAGATCTCGGATTACGGCGGTGTGGCCAACAAGATGCCGGTGTTCGCCGCCTTCTTCATGCTGTTCGCCATGGCTAACTCCGGCCTGCCGGGCACCAGCGGTTTCGTCGGCGAGTTCGTCGTGATCCTGGCGGCGGTCAAGGCCAACTTCTGGTACGGCTTCCTGGCTGCCACGACACTGATCTTCGGTGCTGCCTACACGCTGTGGATGTACAAGCGCGTGATCTTCGGTGCGGTGGCCAACCATCACGTGGCTGAACTGACTGATCTGAACGGACGCGAAAAACTGATGTTCATCATTCTGGCCATCACCGTGCTGGGCATGGGTTTGTACCCGCTGCCGTTCACGGAAATCATGCACGCATCGGTGAACGACCTGCTGGTGCATGTCGCCCGTTCCAAGTTGTAAGCCCTAAGTTACTGAGGTTGATATGAATCTGGCTACCAATCTGTACCACGCTGGCGCGGAAGTCTTCCTGCTGACGATGGTCTGCGTAATTTTGATCGCTGATCTGTTCGTTGCCGGGCGCGGCAAGATGTTCACCTACATGATGGTGCAACTGACCTTGCTGGGCTGTTCCTTCATCACGGTCGCGACCCACACTGACGGTGTCGCCATCGTGTTCAGCAATATGTATGTCGATGATCTGATGTCCGACGTGCTGAAGCTGCTGGCTTATCTGGCGGTTTCCATGATGCTGGTCTATTCCCGCACCTATCTACTGACGCGCGGGCTGTTCAGCGGCGAGTTCATGTCGCTGGCGCTGTTCGCCCTGCTGGGCATGATGGTGATGATCTCGGCCAGCCACTTCCTGACCCTGTATCTGGGCCTGGAGTTGCTGTCGCTGTCGCTGTACGCGATGGTGGCCTTGCAGCGTGACTCCGCCGTGGCGACCGAAGCGGCGATGAAGTATTTCATCCTGGGTGCGCTGGCTTCCGGCCTGCTGCTCTACGGCATGTCCATGATCTACGGTGCCACCGGCTCCCTGGAGATCTACAAGATCTCCGACGCGATCGAGCAGGGCGTGTACAACAAGCAGCTGCTGGTGTTCGGTCTGGTGTTCGTGGTGTCCGGTCTGGCCTTCAAGCTGGGCGCGGTCCCCTTCCACATGTGGGTGCCGGATGTGTATCACGGCGCACCGACACCGATGACGTTGCTGATCGGCTCGGCTCCCAAACTGGCGGCCTTCGCCTTCGTGATGCGCATCCTGGTCGAGGCACTGCAACCGCTGGCGATCCAGTGGTCCAGCATGCTGGCGATCATGGCCATCCTGTCCATCGCCATCGGCAACCTGTCGGCGATTGCGCAGACCAACATCAAGCGCATGTTTGCCTACTCGACCATCGCTCACATGGGTTACCTGCTGTTGGGTGTGCTGAGTGGCACCATCGAGGGTTATAGCTCGGCCATGTTCTACGCCGTGACCTATGTGCTGATGACGCTGGGTGGTTTCGGCATGATCATGCTGATGTCGCGCGAAGGCTTCGAGGCTGACAACCTGTCCGATTACAAGGGACTGAACCAGCGCAGCCCGTGGCTCGCGTTCATGATGCTGTTGCTGATGTTCTCGATGGCTGGCGTGCCGCCCACCGTTGGCTTCTATGCCAAGTTCTCGGTGCTGCAGGCCGTTGTCCAGACCGGTCACTTCGCCCTAGCCATCATCGCGGTGCTGTTCTCGCTGGTCGGTGCGTTCTTCTACCTGCGCGTGGTCAAGCTGATGTATTTCGACACACCGGAAAGCCACGAGCCCATCCAGTATCAGGCCGACACCTCCTTGCTCATCACCTTCAACGGCTTGGGTGTGCTGTTCCTTGGTATCCTGCCGGGCACGCTGATGTCGATTTGCGCGGTGTCGGTGCAGCAGTCGCTGTTGCTACATTAGTCTAGGCGTTAGTTACGACGACACTCCCGCCCTGTGCGGGAGTGTTCATTTGTGGAGTAAGGAATGGATCTGAAAGAAACCCGGATGACGACGGCGCTGGTGTACGACGGCGCGTTCCTCAAGGTACACAAGGACGATGCGCGGCTGCCCGACGGCAGTGTCAGCCAGCGTGAATACATCACCCATCCCGGCGCGGTGGCGGTGCTGGCGATACTGGACAACGGCAACTTGTTGTTCGAGCGCCAGTATCGTTATGCTCCGGCACAGGAGTTCATCGAGATACCTGCCGGCAAGATCGATCACGGCGAAGACATCCTACTCACCGCCCAGCGCGAACTGCTGGAAGAGACCGGCTACGTCGCCCGCGAGTGGATGCATCTGACCACCGCTTGGCCATGCATAGGCTATGCCGACGAGCGCATGGAGTATTTTCTGGCACGCGGCCTGACTCACCAAGGTCGCCGCCTGGACGAGGGCGAGTTCCTTGAAGTGTTCGAACTGCCGTTCGCCGAGGCCATGGCCTGGGTCAAGGACGGTCGCATCAACGACAGCAAGACCATGCTCGGCCTGTTCTGGCTGGAAAAGCATATGTCGGGCTGGGACAAATAGGGGGCGACATGCCTGGTCTGCGCAGTTTCCTGTTCTCGGTGCTCTTGCTGGCCACGTTCGGTGCGTCGGCTCAGGAGTCCTTCGTCACCCGCACTGGCAGCAGCTTGCTCTTGGACGGCAAGCCGTTCCGCTTCATCTCGGTCAACATTCCCAACTACTTCATCCTCGAAGATACCGGCGATGTAAGCGAGCCGTCCTGGCATCGCGTCACCGCCTTCGAACAGCGCGATGCGGCGCGGGCAGTCAAGCGTTTGGGCGGGCAAGTGTTCCGCGCCTATTGCTTCGCCGTCGAGGGCGGACGCAATGTCGATGGGCGCATGGCGCACATCTACGCGGATGCGAGCGGCAAGATTATCTATAACGAGCAACTGTTCCGCGATGTGGATCGTGGCCTGGCCATCGCGGCGGAGGAGGGCGTGCGCGTCATCCTCCCGTTGGTGGATAACTGGGAATGGTTCGGCGGTTATGCTGAATGGGCGAAGCTGGCTGATGCGCAGGATTTCTGGACGGATGCTAAGGCCAAGACCGCCTACAAGGAATTTCTCACCTGGCTGCTGAATCGCAAGAACACCGTCAATGGTCGCCTCTACAAAGACGATCCGGCCATCATGGCGTGGGAGCTGGGCAACGAGATCGACAAGGCCAATGCGAACTGGCTCAGCGAGATGGCCGCGCATCTGAAGCGGCAGGACCGCAATCACCTGATCGTTGATGGCGGCCACAAGGCCATCCCCGCCGTGTCGCTGCAGGATGCTAACATCGACATCGTGACCACCCATTACACCGACGACCGTTTTGTCAGTTTTGCCGAGCAGGCGGCGCGGGCGGGCAAGGCCTATCTCTACGGCGAATTCGACCCGTCCGACTTGCAGCGGGTGAGCAAGATCGTTAGCCAGACCATGACCTCGCCTGCGGCGGGGGCGATGGCGTGGTCGCTGCGCTTCCGTGCCGAGTCGGGCGGGTTCTACTATCACCTGGATTTCGACGGCCATAGCGATTCGCTGCAATATCCCGGCTTCAGCACCAATCTGCCGCAGGGCGAGCGGCAGATCTTCTCGGTGCTGCGTCAGGCGGCGTATGCCATCCGTGACCTGCCCGTGCCGCCCGAAGACGCACCGGATACGCCCACGATGTTGCCGATACGCTTCCCCGTCGCGCTCAACTGGCAAGGTTCAGCCGGAGCCGACAGCTACGAGGTCCAACGTGCCGGGGCCGACGGGCGCTGGCAGACGCTGGCGACGGACATCGGTGATGCCCAGCCGCAGATGCTGGACGGCAAGCCCATCCCGCGCATTTCCCTGTACCGCGACCATCCAGCAGCGGGTACGTGGAGTTATCGCGTCATCGCGCACAACGCCAATGGCGACTCCGCCCCCTCCAATGCCGTGCAGGTGGTCGTTCCTTAGATGCAGGGCGATTCCTTCGCGGCTCGGTTGATCCGCTGGCAGCGCCGATACGGGCGCCATGACCTGCCTTGGCAGGGCGGTGATGCCTACCGCGTGTGGCTGTCCGAGGTGATGTTGCAGCAGACCCAAGTCGCCACCGTCGTGCCGTACTTCCTGCGTTTCGTCGAACGTTTTCCCACAGTCGACGCGCTTGCCGCTGCGACCGAGGACGAGGTCCTCGCGTTGTGGAGTGGGCTGGGTTATTACTCGCGCGGACGCAATCTGCATCGCGCCGCACAGCGGGTGATGGGCCAGTTCTGCGGCCAATTTCCTGAGCAGTTCGAGCAACTGCAGGAACTGCCCGGCATTGGACGCTCCACCGCCGCCGCCATTTGTGCGCTGGCCTACCATCAGCCGCGCGCCATCCTGGACGGCAACGTCAAGCGTGTGCTGGCGCGTCACGGCGGGGTCGCCGGTTGGCCGGGCGAGGGCAGAGTGGAAGCGGAGTTGTGGACGTTGGCCGAAGCTCGGTTGCCAGCCAACGATGTCGCCATCTATACCCAGGCGCTGATGGATATGGGCGCGACGCTGTGTCGCCGCAGCAAGCCGCGTTGTCAGGATTGCCCGGTGCACAGCGATTGCGCCGCTTATTTGAGTGGCCGGGTGGCGGAGTTCCCCGCACCGCGCCCGAAGAGGCTCGTGCCCGAGCGTCAGGCGGTTTTTCTGCTGGCCATGCACGGCAGCGACATCCTGCTGGAAAAACGCCCAGCCACCGGGATCTGGGGCGGGCTGTGGAGTTTGCCGCAGTTCGATACGGCAGCGCAGGCGCTGGCCTACTGCCAGCGTGCCGGGATCGAAACGGGCGAAGTCTGCGAGCTGTCCGGCTTCGTCCATACCTTCAGCCACTTCAAGTTAAGCGTCCATCCCTTGCTGGTGAGCGCGCAGTGTAAGCCAGTCCAGGCAGCGGAGGCGGGCAGTGTCTGGCTGGAGATCGGCGATGCCCTGCAAGCCGCCATTCCCGCACCCGTCCGGCAATTGCTGCTCACACTGAGCGGGTACTGAGAGCGCAGGCAAAATAAAAACCGCACGGCTTGCACCGTGCGGTTTTGTCCGTTCCCAAGATCAGGAGCGGGTCTCTACCTGTTGCAGTGGGCCACTCTCCTCGTACACCTCGCGCGGACGTGAACGACGGCGATTAGGCGCACGCGGAGCTTCGGCGGGGACGGCAGCCACGGTTGCACGCTTGCCCGGATCGGTCTCGATCTGGACCAGATCGCTAGCGGGGGCGGCGACTGCGGCCACGACCGGGGCGATAGCTGCGACGGCTTCCGCAGCGGGTGCTGCCTCGACCACGGTAGCCTCGATCGCGACCTCGGCCAGCGGAGCTAGCGCTTCAGCAACCGTCTCGGCGACTTCGGCCACCGGCGCGGCGGTGGTTTCATCGACGGTCACGCTGGGCTCGGCATCCTGCGCAGGAGCCGTGACCGGAGTGGTCGCGACTTCAGCCGGAGCGGGCGCGAGCTCGTCACCTGCTTCGCTGGCGGCCACCTCGGCGGCGACTTCCAGCGCTACAGCGCTTTCACCGTTCTGCTGCTCACGGCGTTCGCGTTCGCGACGACCACCACGGCGACCACGGCGACGACCTGCCTCACGCGCACCGTTCTCTGCCGTTGGCTCGACACCTGCCTCGGCTGCCGGGGCAGCGATCACTTCCGCTACCGCCTCTGGAGCGGGCTGCTCGGGGGCGGGACGCGGCTGGCGTGGCGGACGCGGTTCACGCGGTGGGCGTGGCTCGCGCGGCTGGCGTTCCTGACGCTCGCTAGCGGCTTCGGCAGGTTTGGCAGACTCCTGGCGGGCGGGCTTATCGGCAGACTTCTCGGGGCGTTCGCCGCGTGGCGCGTCGTCACGGTCACGGCGGTTGCGACCACGGCCACGACCACCTTCACGATTGCCGTCGCGGCCTTCACGCTCGCGGCGTGGCTGGGCGCTGCGCGGCTTCTCTTCTGCCGGTTTCTCTTCAACCTTGGCTTCGCTCTTGTCGCCTGTCAGCCAGCCGAACAGCTTGCCGAGGATGGACGATTGCTTGGGCGCAGGGGCGGCGGGCGCGACTGGAGCGACCGGTTCGACATGCACCGGTGCTGGTTGCGCCGGGGTGATACCTTGTACGGCGGCCTGGGCGCGCACGGCCTTGGCCTCTTGCGAAGCTTTCACGGCAGATTCTTCGGCAGGCTTCTCGACCAGCTTGTAGCTGGCTTGCAGTACGTCGCCGGTCAGATCGTCCTGGCGCAGACGGGTGACGCTGTAGTGCGGTGTTTCCATGTGCGGGTTGGGGATGAGCGTGACCCCGACGCGCAGGCGTGACTCGATGCGGTGGATGTCGGCGCGCTTCTCGTTGAGCAGGAAGGTGGCAACATCGACCGGCACTTGCACGTGGATGGCGGCACTGCTCTCCTTCATCGCCTCTTCCTGGATGATGCGCAGGATGTGCAGCGCGGAGGACTCGGTGCCACGTATGTGGCCGATGCCGTTACAGCGCGGGCAGGGCGTGTAGGACAGTTCGCTCAAGCTGGGTTGCAGGCGCTGACGCGACAGTTCCAGCAGGCCGAAGCGCGAGATCTTGCCGGTCTGGACGCGGGCGCGGTCATAGCGCAGTGCATCGCGCAGGCGGTTCTCGACTTCGCGCTGATTCTTGCTGGACTCCATGTCGATGAAGTCGATCACGATCAGGCCGCCCAAGTCGCGCAGGCGCAGTTGGCGGGCGATCTCGTCCGCCGCTTCAAGGTTGGTGTTGAAGGCCGTGGTCTCGATGTCGCCGCCGCGCGTGGAGCGGGCGGAGTTGATGTCAATGGCGGTGAGCGCTTCGGTGTGGTCGATCACGATGGCACCGCCGGACGGCAGGTTGACCTGACGGGCGTGAGCCGATTCGATCTGGTGTTCGATCTGGAAGCGCGAGAACAGCGGCACGTCATCGTGGTAGCGCTTGATGCGGTTCACGTTGGCCGGCATCACCGTGCCCATGAAGGCTTGTGCCTGCTGGAAGATGTCGTCGGTGTCGATCAGGATCTCGCCGATCTCGGGGTGGAAATAGTCGCGGATGGCGCGTACCACCAGGCTGCTTTCCAGATAGATCAGCGACGGTGCTTTTTCGCTCTGGGCGGCGCCTTCGATGGCATCCCACAGTTGCTTGAGGTAGTTCAAGTCCCACTGCAGCTCTTCCTCGTTGCGACCGATGCCGGCAGTGCGGGCGATGATGCTCATGCCTTGCGGCACTTCGAGGTGACTCAACACTTCGCGCAGCTCGTTGCGGTCCTCACCCTCGACGCGACGCGACACGCCGCCGCCGTTAGGGTTGTTGGGCATCAGCACGATGTAGCGGCCAGCCAGACTGATGTAGGTGGTGAGTGCAGCGCCCTTGTTGCCGCGCTCGTCCTTTTCCACCTGAACCAGCAGTTCCTGGCCTTCCTTCAGCGCTTCCTTGATGGTGGGGCGACCGGTGGTGCCGGGTTGGTAGAACTGGGGGGCGACTTCCTTGAAGGGCAGGAAGCCGTGACGACTGCCGCCGTACTCGACGAAACAGGCTTCGAGGCTGGGCTCGATGCGGGTGATGACCGCTTTGTAGATATTGCTCTTGCGTTGCTCTTTACCGGCAGTCTCAATGTCGAGATCGATCAGTTTCTGACCGTCGACAATGGCGACGCGGAGTTCCTCCGGCTGCGTCGCATTGAACAGCATGCGTTTCATTTTTATTCTTTCCCGCGCTCGTACACGGGCAGGACACTGCTACACGCGGCTAGCCGCGCGCCAGAAAATCTATAGTGCTATCAGCAAGTTGTAATGGGAGCCGAAGGCGGTTCAAATCTGGTGCTCTGAGTAGTTATGTCTAAATTCGATGCCGCTATTTTGTGTGCGGCACCACTAAAATTCCGCAGTGCTTTGAGCGCGTAAATCAATTACCATCACTGCTTTTACGGGAAGTTGCCGACTTGCTCCACTGCGGAGCACGCCAAGAGATGGTTCCATCGGGGCGTTTCATCGGGGACCTACCGTCCGGTGAGAGACATTAACCGGGGGCGCGGGAGCGAGGCAACTGCTTGCCGGAACATCGGGATGGAGGTTGCGCCTCTCATCTCGTGCCGCTACCGTCACGCGAGCCGGGAGTATATTTCAATATGAATCAGTTAAGCAAAGAATCTGTCACCTTTGTTGAGGTAGACGAGGGCAGTGCCGGGCAGCGCATCGACAATTTCCTGATCCGCCACCTCAAGGGCGTGCCCAAGAGCCATATCTATCGCATCCTGCGCGGCGAGGTGCGGGTGAACAAGAAGCGCATCGACCAGACGTACCGCCTGCAAGAGGGCGACCTGCTGCGCATCCCGCCGGTGCGGGTGGCGACGCGCGCAGAGGTCGAGTCTTTCGTTCCGGCGATGGAATTTCCGGTGCTCTTCGAGGACGATGCCCTCATCGCGCTGAACAAGCCTGCCGGAGTGGCAGTACACGGCGGCAGCGGGGTGAGCTTCGGAGTCATCGAGCAACTGCGCCGGGCGCGGCCACAGGCCAAATTCCTGGAGCTGGTGCACCGGCTCGACCGCGAGACTTCCGGCGTGCTGTTGATCGCCAAGAAACGATCCGCGCTCACCGCGATGCACGAGATCATGCGCGAGGGCAACAGCGACAAGCGTTACTACGCGCTGGTGCTGGGCGAGTGGAAGAACGCCCGCCAGCACGTCAAGTTGGCGCTGCATAAGTTCGATACCCCGCAGGGCGAGAAGCGCGTGATGGTGCGCGATGACGGCCAACCGTCGCACACCGTGTTCAATCTCAAACAGTCGTTGGGTGATTACACCCTGCTCGAAGCCGAACTCAAGACGGGCCGCACCCACCAGATACGCGTCCACCTGTCGCATCTGGGCTATCCCATCGCAGGCGACGATAAATACGGCGACTTCGCCCGCAACAAGGAACTGGCCAAGCTCGGCTTGAAGCGCATGTTCCTGCACGCCCATTCCATCACCTTCAATCATCCGCTTAGCGGCGAACCGCTCGTACTCACGGCCCCGCTGGCTCCCGAGTTGCAACGATTTCTGGATGGATTGGCGCGGAGCGCGGGCTGAGTTTGGTATCATCCGCCGCCATGAACACCTCTCCCGACTCCCTCCAGCGTTTCCTGTTTGAAGCCGCGCCGATACGCGGCGAATTCGTCCATCTCGATGCGAGCTGGCGCAGCGTGCTGGCGCGACATGACTATCCTTTGCCCTTGCGTAGCTTGCTGGGCGAGCTGATGGCAGCGGCGGCGCTGATGGCAGCGATGCTGAAATTGCAGCAAGGCTCGCTCATCTTGCAGATACAGGGCCATGGGCCGGTGAGTCTGTTGGTGGTGGAATGTTCCGGCGACTTGCAGGTACGTGCCACAGCCAAATGGGACGGCGAACTGGCGGCGGGCAGCAGCGCTACCGAGTTGATCGGCGACGGGCGTTTCGTCATTACGCTCGACCAGAAGACTGGCGGCCAGGTCTATCAAGGCATCGTCGCGCTGGAAGGCGAGAGCGTCGCGGCGATGTTGCAGAACTACATGCTGCGCTCCGAGCAACTGGAAACTCATCTCTGGCTGGCGGCGGATGGCGAACACGCCGCCGGTCTGATGTTGCAGAAGCTGCCCGAGCAGGCAGGCGGCGACGACGATGCCTGGCCCCGCGTCGGTGCGCTGGCCGAGACGGTGACTGCGGCAGAGCTGCTGGCGCTGACCGCGCCCGAGTTGCTGCATCGCCTCTATCACGAAGAAGACGTGCGCCTGTTCGATGCCCAGCCGGTGGCGTTCGGCTGCTCCTGTTCGCGTGAGAACGTGGCCGAGATGCTGAAGATGATAGGCAGCGACGAAGTGGATGCCGTGCTGGAAGAGCAGGGCTCCATTCAGGTGTGCTGCGAGTTCTGCAACCAGTGCTACGTGTTCGAAGAAGACGACGTGGACGAGATCTTCGCTGCGCCGGCTGTTGTTACGCCAGACGAAATCCAGCACTGACTCAGCCACTTCACGCCAGTCGGCGTGTGATAAAATGCGCGCCTTTCTTAATTCGTCCGCTGGAAGGCTAGTCATGTTCTCTCGCACAAACACCCTCGCTGTTACCGATCCCGAACTTTGGGCTGCCATGCAGCAGGAGGTCGCCCGTCAGGAAGACCACATCGAACTCATCGCTTCGGAGAACTACACCAGCCCAGCGGTGATGGAGGCGCAGGGCAGCCAGTTGACCAACAAGTACGCCGAAGGCTATCCGGCCAAGCGCTACTACGGCGGCTGCGAGTATGTGGACATCGCCGAGCAGCTGGCGATTGATCGCGCCAAGGCACTGTTCGGCGCGGAATACGCCAACGTGCAGCCGCACTCCGGTTCGCAGGCCAACCAAGCGGTGTACGTTTCCGTGCTGAAGCCGGGCGACACCATTCTGGGTATGAGCCTGGCCCACGGCGGCCACCTGACCCACGGCGCGTCGGTGAACATTTCCGGCAAGCTGTACAACGCGGTGCAGTACGGCCTGAATGACAAGGAAGAGATCGATTACGACGAAGTGCAGCGTCTGGCGCTGGAGCACAAGCCGAAGATGATCGTCGCCGGTGCATCCGCCTACGCGCTGGTGATCGACTGGAAGCGCTTCCGCCAAATCGCCGACAGCGTCGGCGCTTACCTGTTCGTCGACATGGCGCACTACGCCGGTCTGATCGCTGCTGGTTACTACCCGAACCCGGTGGGCATCGCCGACTTCGTGACCACCACCACCCACAAGACCCTGCGCGGTCCGCGCGGCGGCTTGGTTCTGGCCAAGGCGGAACACGAGAAGGCGCTGAACTCGGCCATCTTCCCGCAGTTGCAAGGCGGCCCGCTGATGCACGTCATCGCCGCCAAGGCCGTGGCGTTCAAGGAAGCTGGCAGCAAGGAATTCAAGGCCTACCAGAAGCAGGTGATCGACAACGCTCGCGTGATGGCCAAGGTGCTGGTCGAGCGCGGCGTGCGCATTGTCTCCGGTCGCACCGACAGCCACGTGTTCCTGGTCGACCTGCAAGCCAAGCACCTGACCGGCAAGGACGCTGAAGCCGCGCTGGGCAAGGCGCACATCACCGTCAACAAGAACGCGATTCCGAACGACCCGCAGAAGCCCTTCGTGACTTCCGGCATCCGCATCGGCACCCCGGCGATGACCACCCGCGGCTTCAAGGAACTGGAAGCCGAAAAGCTGGCCCACCTGATCGCCGACGTGCTCGACGCGCCGAATGACGAAGCCGTTCTGGCGCGCGTCGCTGGCGAAGTGAAGAAGCTGACAGCAGCGTTCCCGGTGTACGGCGCTTAAGTTGTCAGTCGTGAGACGTAAGTCATTAGTGATCTGGCATCGTCTATCCAAGAATCCGTTCGCATTGAGCTTGTCGAAATGTGAGCGGATTCTTGTGCTTCGACAAGCTCAGCACGAACGGCTTTCAAGTTATGCCGGATCAATAGTTGGGTTTGTCGCCGCTGCGCGGCGAGCTTTAACTTACGACTTACGTCTTGCGTCTTACGTCTGCCTCCAATGAAGTGCCCCTTCTGCAAACACCCCGATACCCAAGTCATCGACTCGCGCGAGAACGATGAGGGCGACAGTATTCGTCGTCGTCGTCGCTGCTTGTCGTGCGACAAGCGTTTCACCACCTACGAGACGGTGGAGTTGCGCATGCCGCAGGTGGTGAAGCAGAACGGCAATCGCGCCGAGTTCGATCCCGAGAAGTTGCGCAAGAGTTTCCGTCTGGCCTTGCACAAACGTCCGGTGCCGACTGAGCAGGTCGAGGCCGCTATCGATCAGGTGACGCAACAGGTGTTCGCGCTGGGCGAGCGCGAGGTCGATTCCAGCGAGATCGGCGCGATGGTGATGGAAGCGCTGCGCAAGCTGGACAAGGTTGCGTTCATCCGCTTCGCCTCGGTCTATGAAGGTTTCGAGGATGTCGGCGACTTCGCCGATGTCATCAAAGAGCTGGGCAAGTCGCCCCGCCGCTCCCGCCCCGTTGCCCACTGAGATGGCGGACGCTGCCGACAGTCGCTGGATGGCTCAGGCGCTGCGGTTGGCGGAACGCGGTCTTGATACCACATCCCCAAATCCCCGCGTCGGCTGCGTCATCGTCAAGTATGGCGCGGTGGTCGGTGAGGGCTGGCATGAACGCGCCGGTGAGTCGCATGCCGAACCGCTGGCGCTGCTCGCCGCCGGTGAGCGCGCTTGTGGCGCGACCGCCTACGTTACTCTGGAGCCATGCAGTCACTTTGGCCGCACGCCACCTTGCGCCGACGCGCTGATCTCGGCGGGCATCACTCGCGTGGTGGTCGCCATGCAAGACCCGAATCCGCTGGTTTCCGGTAACGGCATCGCCAAGCTGCGCGCGGCGGGTATCGCAGTCGAGTGTGGGTTGATGGAAGCGGCGGCGCGCGAGTTGAACCTCGGCTTCGTCAGTCGGATGACGCGCGGCCTGCCCTGGGTGCGCAGCAAGATCGCTGCCAGCCTGGATGGTCGCACTGCGCTGGCCAACGGTGTCAGCCAGTGGATCACCGGCCCCGAGGCGCGACAGGACGTGCAGCGCTGGCGCGCCCTTTCCTGCGCCGTGCTCACCGGCATCGGCACCGTGCTGGCAGACGACCCGCAACTCAATGTGCGCGATTCGGATCGCAGTCGCCAGCCGTTGCGCGTGGTGCTGGATAGTCAGTTGCGCACGCCGCCAAGCGCCAGAATCCTGCGCTCCTCGCCTGCTGGCGGAAAAGCGGGCGTGCTGATCTATACCGTTACCGAAGATGCCGCCAGGATCAGTGCGCTCGAAGCGGCAGGTGCGCAGGTGGCGGTGCTTCCGGCTATAGGTCGGCAGGTTGACTTGCTCGCCATGCTGCGCGACCTGGCGCAACGCGGCATCAATGAGGTGCTGGTCGAGGCGGGGGCGACACTGAACGGCGCGCTGCTGCGTGGCGGCTGCGTGGATGAGCTGATCCTGTACCTTGCGCCGCAGTTGCTGGGCGATGCTGCGCGGGGTCTGGCCGCGCTGGGCGAACTCACGGCCCTGGATCAGCGCGTGACTCTGGTGTGGCGCGATGTGCGCCAGGTCGGGGGCGATCTGCGCCTCGTGGCGCGAGTCGGTCAAGCGCAGTAGGCGAGTTTGCATTTACGCTCACCCGCGCCGCTGTTAGAATGCGCGCCGGTTTTTGCTCAAGTGCGGCCTCGCCGCACTTTGTTTTTAAGGAAGAATATGCCAGTCATCACCTTGCCGGACGGTTCACAGCGTAGTTTCGATCAGGCGATCACCGTCGCCGGGGTCGCGGCCAGTATCGGCGCGGGTTTGGCGCGTGCAGCTCTGGCGGGCAAGGTGGATGGCAAGCTGGTCGATACTTCGCACCTGATCGAGAGCGATGCGCAACTCGCCATCGTGACGGACAAGGATGCGGACGGGCTGGAACTGATCCGCCATTCGACTGCTCACTTGCTGGCCTATGCGGTGAAGGAACTGTTCCCCGAGGCGCAGGTGACCATTGGCCCGGTGATCGAGAACGGTTTCTATTACGACTTTGCCTATTCGCGCCCGTTCACGCCGGAAGATTTGACCGCCATCGAGAAGCGCATGGCGGAGCTGGCGAAAAAAGATTTGCCGGTGACGCGCAAGGTGGTGGCGCGCGACGAGGCAGTGGCTTATTTCAAGTCGCTGGGTGAGAAATACAAGGCCGAGCTGATCGAGGCGATCCCGGCTGATCAGGACGTGTCGCTCTACAGCGAAGGCGAATTCACCGACCTGTGTCGCGGCCCGCACGTTCCATCCACCGGCAAACTGAAGGCGTTCAAGCTGATGAAGGTGGCCGGGGCCTACTGGCGCGGCGATTCCAAGAACGAGATGCTGCAGCGCATCTACGGTACGGCCTGGGCGAAGAAGGAAGACCTCGACGCCTACCTGTTGCAGATTGAAGAAGCCGAGAAGCGCGACCACCGCAAGCTGGGCAAGCAGCTCGACCTGTTCCATATGCAGGACGAAGCGCCGGGCATGGTGTTCTGGCATCCCAAGGGCTGGGCGATGTGGCAGGTGATCGAGCAGTACATGCGCGGCGTGTATCGCGACAACGGTTATCAGGAGATTCGCTGTCCGCAGATCATCGACCGCGTGTTGTGGGAGAAATCCGGCCATTGGGAGCACTACAAGGCCAACATGTTCACCACCGAGTCGGAGAAGCACGACTACGCCATCAAGCCAATGAATTGCCCCGGCCATGTGCAGGTGTTCAACTCCGACTTGCGCTCCTACCGAGAGCTGCCGCTGCGCTATGGCGAATTCGGCTCCTGCCACCGCAACGAGCCGTCCGGTGGTCTGCATGGCCTGATGCGGGTGCGCGGTTTCGTTCAGGATGATGGTCACGTTTTTTGCACGGAAGAGCAGATCGAGTCTGAAGTGACGGCATTCAATGCGCTGGTGCTCAAGGTGTACAAGGATTTCGGCTTCCATGAGGTGCGCGTGAAGCTGGCGCTGCGCCCCGAGAGCCGTGTCGGTTCCGATGAGATATGGGATAAGTCGGAATCCGCTCTGCGCGCCGCGCTGCGTGCGTCCGGTATGGAGTGGGAGGAGCTGCCGGGTGAGGGGGCATTCTATGGCCCGAAGATCGAGTTCCATATCAAAGATGCCATTGGTCGTTCTTGGCAGTGCGGCACGATACAGGTGGACTTCTCCATGCCCGGACGTCTGGGCGCGGAGTATGTGGCTGAAGACAATAGCCGCAAGGTGCCGGTGATGCTGCACCGCGCCGTGCTGGGTTCGCTGGAGCGTTTCATCGGCATTCTGGTGGAAAATCATGCCGGTGCCCTGCCTCTGTGGTTGGCACCAATGCAGATGGTGGTAATGAATATCTCGCAGGCGCAGGAGGAATATGCCTCGCAAGTGGCTGAAACCCTGAAAGCTGCCGGCTTGCGTGTGCAATCGGATTTGCGTAATGAGAAGATTACCTATAAAATCCGCGAACATAGCTTACAGAGGCTGCCTTATCAGCTGATTGTGGGTGATAAGGAAGTGGCCGCTGGCCTTGTTGCCGTGCGATCCCGGACAGGTGAAGACCTGGGGCAGATGACTGTGGAGGCGTTGTTGCAGCGCTTGAAACAGGAACTGGCGGGAAGCGCGGTTTAATTTTTGTTGGAGAACTGCAATAGCTCAGGATAAGTCACAACGCCTCAATGAACAGATCAATGCACCCCGTGTGCGGTTGGTGGGAGTAGAAGGCGAGCAACTTGGTATCGTGTCATCAGCAGAGGCCCTGCGTATCGCCGATGAAGCGGAATTGGATCTGGTCGAGATCGCGCCAATGGCGGAGCCGCCGGTGTGTCGCATCATGGATTACGGCAAGTTCAAGTATGCCGAAAGCAAGAAGCAGCACGAGGCCAAGCTCAAGCAGAAGCAGATACAGATCAAGGAGATCAAGTTCCGTCCGGGTACCGACGAGGGCGATTACCAGATCAAGCTGCGCAATCTGATCAAGTTCCTGAACGAAGGCGACAAGACCAAGATCACGCTGCGTTTCCGGGGGCGCGAGATCGCGCACCAGCAGATCGGGATGCAGTTGCTGGAGCGGGTGAAGGCAGACTTGGCCGAACACGGCAACGTCGAGCAGTTCCCCAAGATGGAAGGCCGCCAGATGGTGATGGTGCTGGCGCCGAAGCAGAAGAAGTAAGGCCGATTTACGCTGGCGCGTCCGACAGGCGGGGCGCGTTGGTCAGGAAGTACACAGCCGATACAAGTGGCGAGCGGGTCATCAAGTGTTCCTGTCAGGAACCACCTGGCGTCATAACTTAAGGAGTAGTCATGCCTAAGATGAAAACCAAGAGCGGTGCGAAGAAGCGTTTCGTCGTCCGCGCCGGTGGCAGCATCAAGCGCTCGCAAGCGTTCAAGCGCCACATCCTTACCAAGAAGACCACCAAGAACAAGCGTCAGTTGCGCGGTACTGCTGGTGTTCACGCAACCAACACGGCGTCTGTGCGCGCCATGATGCCCTACGCTTAAGGAGTTAGAACATGGCAAGAGTCAAACGTGGTGTAACGGCGCGCGCGCGCCACAAGAAGGTTCTCGATCTGGCCAAGGGCTATCGCGGCCGTCGCAAGAACGTCTACCGTATCGCCAAAGAAGCGGTGATGAAGGCAGGTCAATATGCTTATCGTGACCGTCGTCAAAGGAAGCGTCAGTTCCGCACTCTGTGGATCGCCCGTATCAACGCCGCTGCGCGTGAGCAGGGTATGGCCTACAGCGTGTTCATGAACGGCCTGAAGAAGGCGATGATCGACATCGACCGCAAGGTGCTGTCCGATCTGGCCATCTTCGACAAGGCTGCGTTCGCGCAACTGGTCGCCCAAGCCAAGGCCAGCCTCGCAGCCTAAGTTTGCTGCGATGTGAAAAAGGAGGCTTCCGGCCTCCTTTTTTCGTTTCAACCTCCCGCTCGCCCGGACAGGCGACAGTTGGAGCAGATGATGCAAGAGCTACAAACGATACTCGACGACGCGCTGGCAATATTCGCGGCGACGAACGATGCGAACGCGCTGGAGCAGGCCAAAGCGCGTTATCTCGGCAAGGAAGGTAGCCTCACCGCCCTGTTGAAGGGCTTGGGCAAACTGTCCGCCGAAGAGCGCCCTGCTGCGGGTGCGCGCATCAATGTGGTCAAGCAGCAGATCGAAGCCGCGCTGAACGCGCGCCGTGATGCCATCCAGCAACAGGCGCTGCAACTCAAGCTGGCTGCCGAATCGCTGGACGTGACCCTGCCTGGACGCGGCCTCGCCGCCGGTGGCTTGCACCCGGTGACCCGCACGCTGGAACGCATCGAGACGCTGTTCCATACCATCGGATTCGACGTGGCCGACGGCCCCGAAATCGAAACCGATTTCTACAATTTCACCGCGCTGAACATCCCGGAGAACCATCCGGCGCGCGCCATGCACGACACTTTCTACATCGACGACAAGCATGTGCTGCGCACACACACCTCGCCGATCCAGGTGCGCTACATGCAGGCGCACATGGAAAAGTTCGGCGCTGACGCGACCATGCCGGACATCCGCATCATCGCGCCGGGGCGCGTCTATCGCGTGGATTCCGATGCCACCCACTCGCCCATGTTCCACCAGGTCGAAGGCTTGTGGATCGGCGAGCAGGTCAGCTTCGCCAACCTCAAGGGCGTGGTGCAGGATTTCCTGCAACGCTATTTCGAGCGCGACGACCTCACCGTGCGCTTCCGCCCGTCCTTCTTCCCGTTCACCGAGCCGTCCGCCGAAATGGACATGAGCTGGGGCGACGGCTGGCTGGAAATCGGCGGCTGCGGCATGGTGCACCCCAATGTGCTCAAGCACGTCAACATCGACAGCGAAAAGTACATCGGCTTCGCCTTCGGGCTGGGCGTGGAGCGGCTGGCGATGCTGCGCTACGGCGTGAACGACCTGCGCCAGTTCTACGAGGGCGACCTGCGCTTCCTCAAGCAATTCAACTGAGAGTGATCCCATGAAATTCTCTGAAAACTGGTTGCGCACCTGGGCCAATCCCGCGCTGTCCAGCGCCGAGTTGGGCCACCAGCTCACCATGGCCGGGCTGGAAGTCGAAGAAGCGACACCCGCCGCGCCCGCCTTCAACAACGTGGTGGTGGCCGAGGTGCTGGAAGTGGTCAAGCATCCCAATGCCGACCGCCTCAACGTCTGTCAGGTGAACGTCGGCGAAGCCGCGCCCATCACCATCGTGTGCGGTGCGTCCAACGTGGCCGTGGGCGTGAAAGTGCCGTGCGCCCGCATCGGTGCGGTGCTGCCGGGCGACTTCAAGATCAAGCAGGCCAAGGTGCGCAATGTCGAATCCTTCGGCATGTTGTGTTCGGCCAAGGAACTGGGGCTGGCAGAAGAAAGCCAAGGGCTGTGGTTGCTGCCTGCCGACGCGCCGGTCGGCACGACGATCCGCGACTACCTCGACCTCGACGACACGCTGTACACCCTCAAGCTAACGCCCAACCGCAGCGACTGCCTCGGCATCGCCGGGCTGGCGCGCGAAGTGGCGGCCATTACCGGCTGCGCGGTGGAGGCGGTCAGCATCGCGCCAGTGTCGGCAACCATTGCCGACACGCTGCCGGTGAGCGTGCAATCGGCCGACTGCGGCCTGTATTGCGGCCGCGTGGTGCGCGGCGTCAACGCTGCAGCCGCCACGCCGGACTGGATGGTGCGCCGTCTGGAGCGCTGCGGCATCCGCAGCATCAGCGCGGTGGTGGACATCACCAACTACGTGCTGCTGGAGCTCGGTCAGCCCATGCACGCCTTCGATCTGGCGCAACTTTCCGGCGGCATCAGCGTGCGCCCGGCTGCGGCAGGCGAAAAATTGGAGCTGCTCAACGGCCAGACCGTGGAACTGAATCCTGACTACCTGCTGATCGCCGACGACGCGCGCGCGCTGGCGCTGGCGGGCATCATGGGCGGCGCGGGCAGCGGCGTGGAGATCACCACCACCGACGTGTTCCTCGAAGCCGCCTGGTTCGAGCCTGACGCCATCGCGGGCAAGGCGCGCAGCTTCGGTCTCAACACCGATTCCTCGTTCCGCTTCGAGCGCGGCGTGGATTTCGCCGCCACCCGCGCGGCGATGGAGCGCGCCACCCAGTTGTTGCTGGAGATTTGCGGCGGCCAGCCCGGCCCGGTCACGGAAGTGCGCGGTGCGTTGCCGCAGCGCGCGCCGATCCGGCTGCGTACCAGTCGCGTCCTGCGCGTGCTGGGCATCGCGCTGTCGGCGGAAGCGATCGCGGCGATCTTGCATCGTCTGCAATTTGCCTTTGAGCGCAACGGCGATGATTTCCATGTCACCGCGCCCAGCTATCGTTTCGATCTGAGCATTGAGGCTGACCTGATCGAGGAACTGGCGCGCATCCACGGCTACGATGCCATTCCGGCGTTGCTGCCGCAGGGTCGCATGGCCATGCTGCCGGAGGGCGAAGCGCGCCGTCCGCTGCGCCGTCTGCGCCAGCTGCTGGTGTCGCGCGACTATCAGGAAACAGTGAGCTACGCCTTCCTGGAGGCCGAGGTGGAGCGTGAACTGTGCGGCAATGCCGCGCCGGTCGAGCTGCAAAACCCCATCGCCAGCCAGTTCTCGGTGATGCGCAGCAGCCTGCTGGGCGGCTTGGTTGGCGCGTTGCGCGTCAACCTGTCGCGCCGCCAGCCGCGTGTGCGCCTGTTCGAGGTGGGTGCATGTTTCTCAGCCGCTGACGGCAGTTACCGCCAGACCGAACGATTGGCTGCGCTGTGCTACGGTAGCGCTCAACCTGAACAGTGGGGCGCACCCGCGCGCAACGTGGATTTTTACGATGCCAAGGGCGACTTGGAGGCATTGTTCGCGCCGCGCCACCTGAGCTTTGTCGCCGCAACGCACCCGGCTTCGCATCCGGGGCGTTCCGCGCAAGTGTTGCTGGACGGCCAACCCATCGGCTGGATCGGCGAGGTCCACCCGCAATGGCAGCAGCGCTACGACCTGCCGCACGCGGCGGTGTGGTTCGAGGTAGAAGTATCGGCTTTGCTGGCGGGTGCTGCGCCGTGCGCTGCCGATGTATCCCGCTTCCAGCCGGTGCGTCGTGACCTGGCGGTCGTGGTGGATGAAACTACCCAGGTCGACACACTGTTAGAGGCCATGGCAGCCTGTCGCGCCGAGCACGTGAGTGAGCTTGCGCTGTTCGATGTGTACCGAGGAAAAGGGCTGGAAGAGGGCAAAAAAAGCCTTGCATTCCGAGTGTTGTTACAAGATACTCAAAAGACACTTACTGAGTCTGAAATTGACCAGAACATGACAAAACTGATAGCCGCCTTGCATGAGTGCGGTGCACAGTTGAGATGATAGGAGGAGACATGACCACATTAACCAAGGCGGAACTCGCCGATTTGTTGTTTGAGCAAGTGGGGTTGAACAAGCGCGAGGCCAAGGAGATGGTGGAAACGTTCTTCGAGGAGATCCGCCAGCAGTTGGAACAAGGGGAAACCGTCAAGTTGTCCGGCTTCGGCAATTTTCAGCTGCGTGACAAGCCGCAGCGTCCTGGCCGGAATCCCAAGACCGGGGAAGAGATTCCCATCGAAGCGCGCCGCGTGGTGACCTTTCACCCCAGCCAGAAATTGAAGAGCATGGTCGAGCAGAATTACAGTGGAACAACTCCTGCCTAGTTCAGAATTACCGCCGATCCCGGCCAAGCGTTACTTCACCATCGGTGAGGTGAGCGAACTGTGCGGGGTGAAGGCGCACGTGCTGCGTTACTGGGAGCAGGAATTCTCCCAGCTCAAGCCGGTCAAGCGGCGTGGCAATCGCCGTTACTACCAGCATCACGAGGTGCTGCTGATACGCCGCATCCGCGAATTGCTGTACGAGGAAGGCTTCACCATCAGCGGTGCGCGCAGCAAGCTGGAGCGCGGAGAGGTAGAACTGGTGGAAACGGCCAGGACCACGCTTGTCGCCGCCACAGAGCCGGTCGAGCAGCTCGATGCGGGCGGCTTCGACATATCTCGGCTGCGTGCCGAGATACAGAGCATCCTGGCGGACCTCCGGGCCTAAGCGCGGTCGATCGGACTCGGCTTTTGAACGGGTGTCGCTGACCGGTCATCGCCTCCCTTCTACGCGCCTTACTTCAACCTTTTATCGGGAGACACCATGTTTAGCGGGATCGTTGCTGATGTCGGCACCCTGGTCAGTGCGCAAGACCGCGACGGCGGTTTGCGCCTGTGCGTAGCCACGAAAAAACTTGGGATGGATGATGTGAAGTTGGGCGACAGCATCGCTGTCAACGGTGTTTGCCTGACGGTGGTGGCACTGCGCGATGAAAGTTTCACCGTGGATGTCTCACGGGAGACCTTGGCGTGTACCGTCGGACTGGAGCGTGCGGGTGCGCGCGTTAATCTGGAAAAGGCATTGCGCTTATCCGACCGTTTGGGCGGCCATCTGGTCAGCGGTCACGTCGATGGCGTGGGCGAGGTGGTCCAGTTCAACGATCTGGGTGAAAGCTGGCTGCTGGCGGTGCGCGCGCCGCAAGCGCTGGCCAAATACATCGCCGTCAAAGGCTCGATCACCATCAACGGCGTCAGTCTGACCGTCAACCATGTCGCCGGCTGCGAGTTCGCGGTCAATCTCATCCCGCATACGCTCGCTGTCACAACGCTCAATGAACTGAAGGTCGGAGCCAAGCTGAATCTGGAGATAGATCTCATCGCTCGCTATATCGAACGCATGCAGTCCGGGGCTTGAGCCTGTGCTGACCTGCGCGTTGCGTGGGCCCTTCCCAAAGTAAAATAGTCAACTAATATCCGCTGCACCCACTATACTGATCGCCTGCTGTATTCGAGGAGGAAGCATGATCGGTCGTATCTCAGGGGTGTTGCTACTTTCCCTGCCTCCTTGCTTTGCCTCCTGCGCTTACGCTGCGCTACCCGATGAGATCCAGGTGTATGACGATGAGATCGGTGCGGCGGGTGAGCGAACTCTGGAACTCCATGCCAACACCACACTTGCCGGGACCGCGATAGCGTCCTACCCGGGGGAGCGGGTGGCCGCGCATGCGTTCAGGCTGACCCCCGAGTTTGCCTGGGGGTTGGGGAACGACCTGGAAGCCGGTATCTATGTGCCTACCGTGTGGGACTCCGGTCATCTCGTCGATCTGGCGGGGCTGCGCGGGCGATTGAAATGGCTGCCGGTCCATGCACGGGACGGTGAAACCGGCGGGTTCGCCGGGTTGAACGTCGAACTTTCCCGCGTCGCCTACCGCTACGAGGCGGTACGTGCTTTCTCGGAGGTCCGCATCATTGGCGGCTGGCGCGGCGGGAGCTGGCTGCTGGCCCTCAATCCGGTGCTGGGTTGGGGCTTCACGCAGGGAAATGGCGGGGCTCCCGACCTTTCCCTGGTGGCGAAAGCCACCCATGATGTGGCGGGGCCGCTCAGGGCCGGTGTCGAGTACTACGCGGATTACGGTCGAGTCGGCCAGTTTCTGCCATATTCGGAGCGACCACGCACTGCGTATGGCATCGTCGAGATCGAAATGTCGGGAGGCTCCTCGCTCAGTCTGGGCGTGGGACGAGGATGGGGCACGGCGGACCGCTGGACGCTGAAATCCTTGTTGAGCAGGGGGTTCTGAGTTCGTCGGGGCGCGTGGCTCCCCTGTCCCGGCGCAGTTAATCGTGGTAAATTCCCGCCCAGAGTGCGGGATGGCCGGGGAGCCGTAGCACCAATCAGGGGAGTTTCGCCATGAACACCAAGATTTCCAAACTGATGACCGCCGATGTGGTCTCGGTTGTGCCTTCGACGACGCTGGAACAATGTGCAGCAGTGATGGACGAGCGCCGTATCAGTTCATTGGTGGTCACGGAGAACGGCCTGCCGGTGGGTATCCTGACGGAACGGGATATGCTGAGTGCGCTCAGTTGTCGACTGCTCGGTTCCACTATGGTGGGGCGAGTGATGGGCAAGCCGCTGGTCACGGTGCGCGAGGATGTCAGCTATCGCGAAGCCGTGCGACTGTTCGGGGAACACAGCATCCGCCATTTGGTGGTGGTCGGTCAGGGCGGGGAGCTTGCCGGTATCGTCAGCGAGACCGACCTGTGTCGCAAGGGTGGCATCGTCGAACTGCTGGGGCGACGGGTCGTGGTCGATGCGATGGACCAGAACCCTGTGTTGTTGCCGCATGACACCGAGATCGCGGCGGCTGCGATGTGGATGGGGCGCGGTCGACAGAGCAGTGTGTTCGTTGTTACCGGTGCCAAGCCGGTAGGTATCCTCACCGAGCGGGATATGGTGCGCCAATATCGCCAAGGCGCTGCGCACGATGTGCTGGCCGAGCGCATCATGTCTGCACCGGTGGCTACGATCCTGAGCGACCAATCCCTGACTTCGGCGGTACAGCAGATGAAATCCATGAACATCCGCCACCTGGCCGTGGTGGACGGGGCCGGCGAGATCGTGGGGCAGTTGTCGGAAAACGACATCCTGCGGGGCGTGAGTCTGAGTTGACCGGCCCCATTGCCTGGTCCCTCCCTCAGGTCAGGGCCTCGAACTCCGCCAGCGGGACGGGCTTGCTGAACAGGTAACCCTGAAACGTCTGGCAGCCACATTGCTCCAACAGGACCAGCTGGTCCGTAGTTTCCACTCCCTCCGCGATCACGCTCATGCCCATCACCTCGCTCATGGCGATGATGGATTTGACGATGGCCGCATCACTGGGGTCGGTGGTGATGTCGCGCACGAACGATTGGTCGATCTTGATCTGATCGAGCGGTAGTCGCTTCAGGTATTGCAGGGAAGAGTAGCCCGTACCGAAGTCGTCCATCGAGAATGTCACACCGAGCGCCTTCAATTCCTGCATCTTGCTGATGGTATCTTCGATGTTCTGTAGCGCGATGCCTTCGGTCAATTCGAGTTTGAGCTGGGCCGGCGCAGCGCCACTCTTGTCCAGTGCATGTTTCACCTGTGTCACAAAATCCGCCTGGCGGAATTGTTTTGGGCTGACGTTGACCGCGAGTTGCAAAGTGCGCTTGACTGGATCGTCCTGCCAAGACCTCAGTTGTGCGCAGGCGGTCTCCAGAACCCAGCAGCCTATCTCCACGATCAGGCCGGTCTCCTCGGCCAGCGGTATGAACTGGGCCGGGGAGATCAACCCGCGTTCCGGGTGATGCCAGCGTAGCAGCACTTCCGCCCCCAGGGCGCGGCGCTCGTTGTCCAGCTGCAGCTGGAAGTGGAGGCGCAATTGCTGCTTGTTCAGTGCCTGTCGCAGCTCCTGTTCCAGAGTGGTGCGCGCCTCGATGGCCGCCTGCATGGTCTGGTCGAAGAAACGGATGACGTTGCGTCCTGCGGCCTTGGCTTGATACATGGCCGTGTCGGCATGTTTGAGCAGGCTATCCGTGTCTTCCTGATGCCCGTGGAACAACACGATGCCCGCGCTCAAGGTAGTGTGGTGCAGGTGCTCGCCCAGCTGGTACGGCTGCTCCAGTGAGGCGCGTATCTTCTCGGCGATCATCTCAGCCTGAGTCACGGCCTCGTTTATCTGGGGATCCAGCGACTCCAGCACTACCACGAACTCGTCCCCACCCAGACGGGCGACGGTATCGCCCTCGCGTACGCAGGCCGAGATGCGACGGGCGACTTCCTTGAGCAACAGATCGCCGATCTCGTGTCCGCGCGTGTCGTTCAATGTCTTGAAATGATCCAGATCGATGAAGGTCAAGGCACCGTGGTGGCCGCTGCGCTCGCTGGCATGAAACGCCTGCTGCAGGCGGTCCAGCAGCAGGCGGCGGTTGGGCAGATGCGTCAAGGTATCGTAGAAGGCGAGCTGGTGCGCAGCATCTTCGGCCTGCTTGCGCCCAGTGATTTCGGTGCACATCGAGATGTAGCGCGCAGGCTGGCCCTGGCGGTCGAGATAGGGCACGATGGTGGTCGTCACCCAGTACAGATGTCCATCCTTGGCGCGGTTGCAGATTTCCCCGTGCCATACGTTGCCGACGGTGATGGCGCGATACATCGCCGCAAAGAACTCCTTGGGGTGCGTAGCAGAGTTCAGCAGGTGGTGGCTTTGCCCCAGCAGCTCCTCTTGCGGGTAGCCGCTGGTCTCGGTGAACTGCCGGTTGACGTAGGTGATCAGCCCGTCCGCATCGGTAATGCTGACGATGGCATGTTGGTCGAGGGCGAATTTCTGGTATTTGAGTTCGCTCAGCGTCTGCTGCAGGCGCTCTTTCTCGTCGAACAGGGCGATTTCTGCGGACCGTCGCGCGCGGCTGTCGTCCATGCCGATGCGCATCTGGATGTAATGCATCAGGCTATAGGCCAGCAGCTTGCCCGAGTGGGCCATCATGGTGAACTTCTCATGCGGCGAGGTGGAATACAGCATGCACAGGTCGGACACGGTCAGCAGCACACCCATCAGAGCCAGGCCTTCGAACAGCGGATGAGTGTTGCGTTCCCGCCAATACGCCGCGATGACGACGGCCCACAGGAGCAGCAACGGGACCTGGGTCGGGCGCTGGATGCCCAGGATGCCGGTGTCCACATAACGCGGCAGTATCAGGGATAACGCCATCAGTCCCACCGTCGCAGCTGTCAGTCCCAGTGTGAACACGCGCGGGGGCAGGGTGATGCGGTGTTGTTTCAGCCAATGCGCCCACGCCATGCCGAGTGGCAGGATGTAGGTGGAAGGGGGCCAGGTGGCCGGGCGCAATATGCCGGAATAGATGTTGATCCACTCGTAACGTCCCGACCACTCGACCCCGATGAGTGCATGCAGGAGTTCGGTGCCGGCAGCAAAGGCGAAGCTGATCGCCAGCTGCTTGCGGAAGCCGCTGTCGATCTCGTGCCGCTCCCCCAGCAGGAACAGCACCAGCATCAGCGAAAGCATGCCGTTACTGGTATCCAGTGTCAGATGCAGATGTTCGAACTTCTCGGCCCCAGTACCCGAAAGCGCCCAGACCACGAGTGCATACAGCGACAGGAAGACGAGGAATCCCTTGCTGTAGAGCGGTGGTCTGTAGGGTGGTACGGTTGGTGCGGATTCTGTCATCAGCTCGGATACCGGTGAGGTCGGGTTTCCCCCCAAAGGGGGTGGAGTCTTGAGCGATGCGCCACCACGCGTCTGCAGAGTGGTGGTTCGACCCAAGCCCATCATCTTGCTTACGGCTGCGACAGGAAGAAGTTTAGCCGAAACTGGCGGGATGCGGCACAGCCGGATGACTTGCATCCGGCTGTCGGGGGGGCGTGGCTTACTTGCCCATCTCCAGCATCAGTTGGTTGACGCGCTTGACGAAGCCTGCCGGATCGTCGAGTTGGCCGCCTTCGGCGAGCAGTGCCTGATCGAACAGGACGGCTGTCCAGTCATCGAAATGAGCGGATTCGTCCTTCAGGCGTTGTACTACCGGGTGCTGCGGGTTGATCTCCAGGATGGGTTGTGACGTCGGAGCTTTCTGCCCGGCGGCCTTGAGGATGCGCGCCAGGTTGCCGCCGATGTCGTGCTCGTCGCTCACCAGGCAGGCGGGCGAATCGGTCAGGCGGTGGGTGATGCGCACTTCCTTCACCTTGTCTGACAGGCTGCCCTTGATGCGGTCGGTCAGTTCCTTGAAGGCATCGGCCTGCTTTTCTTGCTCCTGCTTCTCGGCCTCGTCTTCCAGCTTGCCCAGGTCCAGGCCGCCCTTGGCGACGGAGACCAGCTCCTTGCCGTCGAACTCGGTCAGGCTGCCCACCACCCATTCGTCCACGCGCTCGGAGAGCAGCAACACTTCGATGCCCTTTTTGCGGAACACTTCCAGATGCGGGCTGTTCTTGGCGGCATTGAAGGTTTCGGCGGTGACGTAGTAGATCTTTTCTTGACCGTCCTTCATGCGGCTGATGTAGTCCTTCAGCGACACGGTCTCGTCAGGCGTGTCGGCGTGGGTGGAAGCAAAGCGCAGCAGGGCAGCGATCTTGTCCTTGTTGGCGAAATCCTCGCCCGCACCTTCCTTTAGCACGCGCCCGAATTCGCCCCAGAACTTGGCGTATTTCTCCGCGTCGTTCTCGGCCAGATCAGCCAGCAGCGCCAACACCTTGCTGGTGCAGCCCTTGCGGATGGCTTCGATGTCTTTGGATTCCTGCAATATCTCGCGCGACACGTTCAGCGGCAGGTCGGCGGAATCCACCACGCCACGGATGAAGCGCAGGTATTGCGGCATTAATTGCTCGGCGTCGTCCATGATGAACACGCGGCGCACGTAGAGCTTGATGCCGTGGCGACTACTGCGGTCGTACAGGTCGAACGGCGCGCGCTGCGGCACGTACAGCAACTGGGTGTATTCCTGGCGACCTTCCACGCGGGCGTGCGTCCAGGCCAGCGGCGCATCGTAATCGTGGCCGACGTGCTTGTAGAACTCCTGGTATTCCTCTTCGCTGATCTCGTTCTTGGCGCGCGTCCACAAGGCGGACGCCTGATTGACCGTCTCGTCCTCGTTGGTGACTTCGCTCTTGCCTTCTTTCCATTCCTCCTTCTTCATTACGATGGGCTGAACGATGTGGTTGGAATATTTCTTGATGATTTCGCGCAATTTGTAGCTGGCTAGCAGGTCATCCTGGCCTTCGCGCAGATGCAGCGTGATCTCGGTGCCGCGCGCCGCCTTGTCCACCATCTCGATGGAGAACTCGCCGCCGCCGTCCGACTCCCAGCGCACGCCCTGATCGCTCTTTTCGCCCGCGCGACGGGTCAGCACCGACACCTTGTCGGCCACGATGAAGGCGGAATAGAAACCCACGCCGAACTGGCCGATCAGGTGCGCGTCCTTCTGCTGGTCGCCGGACAGCTTGCCGAAAAATTCGCGCGTGCCGGATTTGGCGATAGTGCCCAGATTGGCGATCACCTCGTCGCGGCTCATGCCGATGCCGTTGTCGGCGATGGTCAGCGTGCGCGCATCCTTGTCGAAGCTGATACGGATGGCCAGATCGGAATCGTCCTCGTACAGCGCGTTGTTGTGCAGCGCCTCGAAACGCAGCTTGTCGCAGGCGTCGGACGCATTGGAAACCAGCTCGCGCAGGAAAATCTCGCGGTTGGAATACAGCGAGTGGATCATCAGCTGCAGCAGTTGTTTGACTTCGGTCTGAAAGCCCAGCGTCTCGCGGCTGGCGGTGGTGGTGTCGGTCATGCTCAATCTCCGTTCAAGAAACAATAGGACGGGCGGTAACTGAGGGCGTGGTGTCAGATTTCAAGAGGAGAGCGCAGTTTCACCGTAAAATACAGCCATGCTCGCTTACCTGATCCGCCGTCTGCTGTACGCCATCCCTATCCTGGTCGGGGTGAATCTGCTCACCTTTGCGCTGTTCTTCGTGGTCAATACGCCGGACGATATGGCGCGGATGCAGCTGGGCATCAAGCGCGTCACGCCGGAGGCGATCGAGAAGTGGAAGGCGCAACACGGCTACGACAAGCCGCTGCTGTTCAATGCGCAGGCGGCAGGGGTGGAGAAGTTCACGGAAACCATCTTCGTCGAGCGCTCCGTCAGCATGTTCGCATTTGATTTCGGCTACTCCGACGACGGGCGCAGCATCAGCCGCGAGATCGGTACGCGCATGTGGCCCAGCCTGGCCATCGCCTTGCCCAACTTCTTTGTCGGCCTGGCGCTCTACATCACCTTTGCCTTGCTGATGACCTTGTTCCGGGGCACGGCCCTGGACGTGGCGGGGGTGGCGCTGTGCGTGGTGCTGATGTCCATCTCCAGCTTGTTCTACATCATCGGCGGGCAGTTTTTGGTGAGCAAACTGTGGCATTGGGTACCGATCTCGGGCTACGCGCCGGGGCTGGATGGTCTCAAGTTTTTGGTGTTGCCGGTCATCATCGGCGTGATCGGTGGCATAGGCGGCAACGCGCGCTGGTATCGCACCATTTTTCTGGAAGAGGTGAACAAGGACTATGTGCGTACCGCTCGCGCCAAGGGCCTGTCCGAGATCAAGGTGCTGTTCCGCCACGTGCTGAAGAACGCGCTGATCCCCATCCTCACCGGCGTGGTGGTGGTCATTCCGCTGCTGTTCATGGGCAGCTTGCTCACCGAGTCGTTCTTCGGCATCCCTGGTCTGGGTAGCTACACCATCGATGCCATCAACATGCAGGATTTCAACATCGTACGGGCGATGGTATTCCTCGGCTCGGTGCTGTACATCGTCGGGCTGATCCTCACCGACATCTCCTACACGCTGGTCGATCCACGGGTGCGGTTGCAGTGATCGCGAGATTTACCATCCGGCCCCACTTGCGTATAATGCGCGCTTTGCCGAGGAAGTAAGCCATGCGTATCACCCAAAAGGCGCTGACCTTTGACGACGTTCTCCTGGTTCCGGCCTATTCCAATGTGTTGCCGCGCGATGTGACCCTGCGCACTCAGTTGACCCGTAACATCAACCTGAACATTCCCGTCCTGTCCGCCGCGATGGATACCGTGACCGAATCCCGTCTGGCGATTGCGCTGGCGCAGGAGGGCGGCATCGGCATCATCCACAAGAACATGTCTGCGCAACTGCAAGCCGCCGAAGTGGCGCGCGTCAAGCGTTTCGAGAGTGGTGTGGTGAAAGACCCGATCACCATTTCGCCCAGTATGACTGTGCGTGATGTGTTGGGCATCACCCGCCAGCGCCGCATCTCTGGCCTGCCGGTGGTCGAAGGCGAGCAGTTGGTCGGCATCGTCACCAATCGCGATCTGCGCTTCGAGACCAATCTGGATCAGCCCATCAGCAACATCATGACGCCCAAGGGCAAGCTCATCACCGTGCGCGAGAACGCCACGCTGGACGAGGCGCGCGTGCTGATGCATCAGCATCGCATCGAGCGCGTGCTGGTGGTGAACGAGGCTTTTGAACTGCGTGGTCTGATGACAGTGAAAGACATCCTGAAATCCACCGAACACCCGCTGGCTTGCAAGGACAGCCAAGGGCGTCTGCGTGCCGGTGCGGCCGTGGGCGTGGGCGAAGGCACCGAAGAGCGCGTCGAACTGCTGGCCGAAGCCGGGGTGGACGTGATCGTGGTGGACACCGCACACGGCCATTCGCAAGGCGTGCTGTCGCGCGTCGAGTGGGTGAAGAAGAACTTCCCGCAGGTGGAAGTGATCGGCGGCAACATCGCCACCGGCGCGGCGGCACGTGCGCTGGTCGATCACGGCGCCGACGGTGTCAAGGTCGGCATCGGCCCCGGCTCCATCTGCACCACCCGCATCGTGGCGGGCGTGGGCGTGCCGCAGATCTCTGCGATTAATAACGTGGCCGAAGCGCTGCAAGGCAGCGGCGTGCCGCTGATCGCCGATGGCGGTATCCGCTTCTCTGGCGACATCTCCAAGGCCATTGCGGCCGGTGCTAACACCGTGATGCTGGGCGGCCTGTTCGCCGGCACCGAAGAAGCGCCGGGCGAGATCGAGCTATTCCAAGGCCGTTCCTACAAGAGTTATCGCGGCATGGGCAGCTTGGGGGCGATGCAGCAAGGCTCCAAGGATAGATACTTCCAGGACACCGAAGGCAACAACGACAAGCTGGTGCCCGAAGGCGTGGAAGGCCGCGTCCCTTACAAGGGCAGCGTGCTGGCTGTGATTCACCAATTGCTCGGCGGCTTGCGCGCCAGCATGGGCTACCTCGGCTGCGCCGACATCGCCACCATGCACACCCAAGCCGAATTCGTGCAGATCACCGCCGCCGGTATCCGTGAATCGCACGTGCATGACGTGCAGATCACCAAGGAAGCGCCGAATTATCACGTTGATTAACTAATCCGCACAGGCCCGCGCAAGCGGGCCTTTCAGCACCATGTCACATAAAAAGATACTGATTCTCGATTTTGGATCGCAATTCACGCAACTGATCGCCAGGCGCGTGCGTGAGGCGAATGTTTATTGCGAGCTGCACGCTTGGGATATGTCCGACGCGGACATCCGCGCGTTCGCGCCCAGCGGCATCATCCTGTCCGGCGGGCCGAATTCGGTGTACGAGGACGAGACACCGAAAGCGCCGCAGATCGTGTTCGAGCTGGGCGTGCCGGTGTTCGGCATCTGCTACGGCATGCAGACCATGGCGGCGCAGTTGGGCGGCAAGGTCGAATCCGGCAAGGTGCGCGAGTTCGGTTATGCCGAGATCCGCGCGCAGGGGCATTCCAAGTTGTTCGACGGCATCCAGGACAAGACCAACGCGCAAGGCCACGGCCTGCTGGACGTGTGGATGAGCCACGGCGACAAGGTGACCGAGTTGCCCGCCGGTTTCAGCGCGATCGCTTCCAACGAGGCCACGCCGTTCGCCGCGATGGCGGACGAGTCGCGCGGTTTCTACGCGGTGCAGTTCCACCCTGAAGTCACCCATACCCACCAGGGCAAAGCGATGCTGTCGCGCTTCGTGCACGAGATCTGTGGCTGCGGCAAGGATTGGAACATGCCGGACTACATCGCCGAGGCGGTGGAAAAGATCCGCGCGCAAGTGGGCAATGAGGAAGTGATCCTAGGCTTGTCCGGCGGGGTGGATTCCTCGGTGGCGGCGGCGCTGATTCATCGCGCCATCGGCGACCAGCTCACCTGCGTGTTCGTGGACAACGGCCTGCTGCGCCTGAACGAAGGCGCGCAGGTGATGGAAACTTTCGGCCAGAACATGCACATGAAAATCGTGCACGTGGATGCCAGCGGCGAGTTCCTCAAGCACCTCACCGGCGTGTCCGACCCGGAGCAGAAGCGCAAGATCATCGGTCGCGAGTTTGTCGAAGTGTTCCAACGCGAGTCGGCCAAGCTGACCAGCGCCAAGTGGCTGGCGCAGGGCACCATCTACCCGGACGTGATCGAGTCCGCCGGGGCCAAGACCAAGAAGGCGCACACCATCAAGTCGCACCACAACGTCGGCGGCCTGCCGGACACCATGCACCTCAAGCTGCTGGAACCGCTGCGCGAGCTGTTCAAGGACGAAGTGCGCGAACTCGGCGTCGCCCTCGGTCTGCCGCCCGAGATGGTCTACCGCCACCCCTTCCCCGGCCCCGGCTTGGGCGTGCGCATCCTGGGCGAAGTGAAGAAGGAATACGCCGATCTCCTTCGTAGGGCTGACGCCATCTTCATCGAAGAACTGCGCAACACCCGCGACGTCTCCGGCAAAAGCTGGTACGACCTCACCTCGCAAGCCTTCACCGTGTTCCTGCCGGTGAAGAGCGTCGGCGTGATGGGCGATGGCCGCACCTACGAATGGGTGGTCTCGCTCCGCGCCGTGGTCACCAGCGACTTCATGACCGCCCACTGGGCGCACCTGCCTTACGAGCTGCTGGGCCGCGTATCCAACCGCATCATCAACGAGGTTCGCGGCATCAACCGCGTGGTGTACGACATCTCTGGCAAGCCGCCCGCCACCATCGAGTGGGAATAACGGCCTTAGCCGAACAAGCAAAAGCCCCTTGAGCGATCAAGGGGCTTTTTGTTGGTGCCTGGGAATCTGGCGCTCAGGGTATCTCGGCCTGGTGCATGCGCGACAGGATGATGCCGGTCTTTTTGGCCAGCCCTTTGGCTTCGCGGTGTTTGTCGTAGTAGCGCGGATTGGGCACCATCGCGGCCAGCTTGGCGGCCTGTTCCGGGCCGAGTTGGGCGGCGCTGGTGCGGTAGTAATGCCGCGCGGCGGCTTCCGCGCCGAACACGCCGTTGCCCCATTCGATGACGTTGAGGTAGATCTCGAAGATGCGGCGCTTGTCCATCATGGCTTCCAGCATCAGCGTGATGGCGGCTTCTTCCAGCTTGCGGAAGGGTGAGCGCGCGCCGGACAGAAACAGGTTCTTGGCCAGTTGCTGGCTGATGGTCGAGCCGCCCGCCACGATCTTGCCCTTCTTCAGATTCTTCTCGTAGGCCTTTTCGATGCCTTCCCAGTCGAAGCCTTCGTGGTCGACGAACTTCGCATCCTCGGACACGATCAGCGCGCGCTTGAGGTTGGGCGAGATGCGGTTGTACGACACCCATTGGTACTTCAGTTCGGCCTCGGGATTCTTGTCCTGCATGATCTCCAGCCGGTCTTCCATGAAGGCGCTGGTGGACGGATTGTGGTCGCGCCACCACCAGACGTGGGCGAAGATCCACAGTTGATAGACCAGCATCAGCAGGAACAACAACGCGCAGATACGCCAGACCCAGTACCAGATACGCATCTCAGCCCCGCAGCGCGGCCAGCACCGGCGCCGTGTCCGGACGCACGCCGCGCCAGATGAAGAAGGCCTCGGCGGCTTGCTCGACCAGCATCCCCAAGCCATCGGCAATTTTCTTTACGCCATTGCTCTTGGCTAATGCCATGAATTTAGTTTCACGGCTATACACCATGTCATAGGCTAAGGAACCAGCATGAAAAACACCTTCAGGCAGTTCCGGCAAGTCATCGGTTAGCCCGACCGAAGTCGCATTGATGATGCAGTCAAAGGGGGTGGCAACGCTGGACGCTTTGACATCCAATACCTCAACAACACCATGAGCCTGCAAATGCCTTGCCAGTTGAACGGCTTTTTCGTGGGTACGGTTGGAGACAGTAAGGCTTGCCCCCGATGAAATAAGTGGGAGCGCAACGCCGTAAGCTGCACCACCCGCACCCATCAACAGCACCCTTTTTCCAGAAAGAGGAAAGTTCTGGTTGTGCTCGATGTCGCGCACCAGCCCAGCGCCATCGGTGTTGTCGCCCAGAATCAGGTCGTTCTTGAACCTGAGTGTGTTCACCGCCTGTGCCGACCGAGCTCGCTCGCTCAAGTCAGTCGCCCGATTGAACGCCTCGAACTTGAACGGCACCGTGACGTTGCAGCCCTTATAGCCTTCCTTGCGTAGCCGTTCGATGGTGGCAGCGAAGCCGTCCAGCGGGGCTTCGATGGCTTCGTAACTGATGTCCTGTCCGGTTTGTTTGGCGAACATCCGATGGATCAGGGGCGATTTGCTGTGCGAGATGGGGTGGCCGATCACGGCGTAGCGGTCTGTCATGGTGCGTGTCAATTTTGGGAGTGGCGCGGATTATAGCGGAAGCTGGGGCGGGCGTTTCCTGCCTTGTTCGGTTGGCCGATTTAGCGTCTAATCCGGCTCACCACGTTCACAGACAAGGGGATAGACATGACTCCAGAAATGCTCATCGATCAATGGCGGCGCGGCCTGCGTATTAGCCATGCCGCACATAACGAAGCGGCGAAGTATTACCAATACATGAACATGGGATTGAACATTCCTGGTGTGGTGTTTTCTACCTTGCTGAGCACGGCACTGTTCACCGACTTTCTAGGCAAGCCTCAACTTGCTGCGTTGAGTGTGTTGACGGTAGTGGTGACCAGCCTGCAATCCGCCTTGCGCTTGTCGGAGCGCTCCGAGCGGCACAAGTCGGCTGCGGTGCAGATGGGGGAGGTGCGGCGCGAGTTCGAGCAGCAGATCGTGTTCGAGCATCGCGACGAAGCCGTTATCGAACGGCTGCGCAAGAAATGGGATGCGGCTGATCGTCAGGCACCGTCCATTCCTTCGCGCATTTATCAGCGGGAAGCGAAGAAAGTCCGTGACAGCGAGGCCGCCCGTTCAGCTGCTACGGCAGCCTAGCAGGCGAGGAGGTCGACTGCGCAATGGCGGCGATGCCTCCGGCCAGCGCCATCGTCCACACGATGGTCGCGCCCGTGGGCAGGTCTTGCCAGACTGAGAGCCCCAGGCCGAGCACATAGCCGATGCTGCCGATGGCGTAGGCGGCGAGCAGGCGATGTCGCACCATGTTGCGGGTGGCGAGCGCGGGGACGATCAGGCTGGCGAACACCAGATATACGCCGACCAATTGCACCGAGGCGGTGACGGCGAGGGCGAACAGGGCGTAGAAGCCGAAGTGTCCCAGTCGTTCCCCGAAGGCGCGCAGGGCGGCGAGCACGCAGGCGGAGAGCAGCGCGACGGCTACCAGCTGGCCGTGGCTCACCCACAGGATCTGGCCGACCAGCAAGTCCTTGAGATGTTCGCCCGCGTGCACGTCGCGGCTCATCAGCAGGACACCGCCGCTGGCGGCGAGCACGAACAGCAGGCCGATGCCAGCCTCGCGCGCCGCCAGTGGCCAGCGTTCCAAGGCCGCCAACAGGGCGGCACCGAGCAGGGCGCTGGCCACCGCGCACAGTTGCAGCGCCAGCGGGCTGTGTTCCAGCTCGAACAATCCCGCCGCGATTACGCCCAGCCCAGCCATCTGGGCGATGGCGAGGTCGGCGAAGATTACGCCGCGCTGTAATACGCGCATCCCCAGCGGGATGTGGGTGGCGAGCACCAGCAGCCCGGCGAGCAGGGCGGGATAGAGCAAGCGCAGTTCGTCCAGGCTCATTTCAGCCCCGCCAGCAAGCGCGCCAGTGTCTCGTCGAACAGCCCGTACAGGTCCTTGGCCACACCATCTCCGCCCACGGTGAACGGCAGTTCCACCGCCGGGATGTGCGCACGTTCAGCCAGCCACTCGGATGGGCGCGGGCTTTGGTAGGCGGCGCGCAGCACCATGCGCACCGGCTGCGTCTGCAACTTCGCCAGCACCGTGGCCAGATGCGCCGCGCTGGGTTCCATGCCGGGCTTGGGTTCCAGTGCGACGACCTCCTTCATGCCCAACCAGTGCTCAAGGTAAGGAAAGCCCTTGTGCTGTACGGCGATGGGCTGGCCTTGGAGCGGTGCGGCCTGCTTTTCCCAGCGTGCGATGGCGGTTTGCCAGTTCTGGCGGAAAGCGGCATGGCGCTGCTGGTAGCCCGCTGCATGGGCGGGGTCGAGCTGCGCCAGCCGTTGCGCCAGCGCTTGCGCGATAGGCAGGAAGTTGCGCGGGTCGAGCTGGATGTGCGGATTGCCGCTCGGATGCACATCGCCTTCGGCACGATCGAGCCGGGTCGGTGCGTCCAGCATGGTGACGTAAGCCGCTGCCTCGAATGCGCCCGGCTGCCCCGGCTGGATGGCGGGATTGGCCGATTCGCGCAATACCACCGGCAGCCAGCCGACCTCCAGTTCTGCGCCGGTGCAGATGCGCAGATCGGCGCGCCGTGCTTTGGCGATCAAGCTGGGACGCGCCTCGACGCGATGCGGGTCCTGCGTGCCGACCGTGGCGCTGTAGATGCTGGCCTGGTCGCCCGCCAGTTCCTGCGCCAGCGCCGCCCACTCCGGTTCGCAGGCGAAGATGTTGAGTGCGTGGGCAGGCAGGGCCCATGCCCAAACCAAAATAAGTAAAGAGAGTCTTTTCATGGTGCGCTCCTAGTAGCCGTGCGCGCCGTGTGCGCCCAGGCTCATCAAATATTGCAGGAACAGCTGGTTGTCCGGCAACGCCTGGCGCGACTGGTCGCGGGCGAGTTGCAAGCGTAGACGCGAGAATTCGCTGGGGCTGTAGTCGAACATCACGCTAGTGCGGCGCGGCGTGTAGCCGTAACTGCTGATGACGTTGGCGGCGTTGAGCGCGCCCACCGTCGCCGTGCCCGGGTCGAGCTGGTCGTAGCGCAGGCCGACGCGCCATTCCGGCAGGAATTTGTACACGCCTTGCAGATACCAGCCGCTTTGCGTCAAGGCGTAGCTGTCGGTGGTGGCGAGGTTGTAGCTCAGCAAACCGCTCTGCTGGCGGCGGAAATACTCGCCTTGCAGCTTGAGGCTGGTGCTGGAACTATTGCCTTCGGGCGCGTATTTCCACACGAAATCCAACCCGCCGGTACGCACGTCGCCAGTGAACGCATCGGTCACGCCGCCCGGTGTGCCGAGCAGGTCGGGCACGCCTACGCTCTGCCAGTCGCTCTGTCCCGTCTGGTGCAACGATGCGCCCACGCGCCAGTTGTGACTCACGCCCACATCGCCGCCGACATGGGCGAACAGCACGCCCGCGCCGGAGCCGTTCTTGGCCCGATCCGAGCCGGGGAAACCGCGTCCGCGCCCCAGTTCCGCACCCAGTTCAACGAAGGTGTCGGTGGGTGCCAGCCACTTGAGCTGCACGCCATCCTCGCCAAGTTGGTTGTTCCACAGCGCGCGATAGACCAGCGGCTGATCGACGAAATCCCAGGCATGGGCGTGGACTTCGTTCAAATAGCCCAAGCCGGAGAAGAAGCGGCCAATGCGCAGCTTCACCCCGTTGCCCAGCGCCGTGGTGTCGACAAATGCGTTCTCCACCGACACGCCGCCCGCCGCGCCCAGTGCCAGCGTGGCGACACCGCGAAAGCGCGGGTCGATGCTGGCGCTGAAGCCCAACTCGGACTCGCCGAGATTGAATCCTTGTGCGGCGGGCGAGTGCGCCGACATGGCGAAGCCGGTGGGCGGGATCGCGGGGGCGCGTTGCAGATTGCCGTAATTGCCAGCGAGGATTAGCGAAATGGCCGGGTTGTAGGCGCTGGCCGAGGCGGCAGGCTCGTTGCGCACCTGCGCCACCGGTGCGGCCACAGGCGGTTCGGCGGCGCGCAGTTCGGCTTGTTGCAAGCGCGATTCCAGCTGCTCCAGCCGCTGCTGGTAGTTCTCTTTCAGTTGTTTCAACTCATCGCGCAGCGCGCGCAACTCTTCGTCACTGGCAGCGACGGCATTGAGCGGCGCACACAGCGCCAGGCTCAGTAATAGGTAAGGCTTCATGGTGTTCCCCGATAGTGAAACGATGCGCCCCGGCAGGGGCGTGGTTCAGGCGGATTTCGGGAACGAGGCAGGTGGCGCGCGCGCCGAGGCGGCAAGTACAGAGATGGAACGGAATTCAAGATTTGGAGTGGGGGCGACTGCTTCGCGCACCGTCAGTATCGGCGGCAGCGACGGCACGCTGATCGGCGCGCTGCCGAGTTGCGCGTAGGCCGCACACAGCTCGCACGGCGCATCGTGCGGCAACGATTGCTGCTGCTCCGCCAACGTATGCGCGATGCCATGCGCCAAACCGCCTTGCTGTACGAACAGCAAAGCAAAAGCCAGCAGCAGGATCAAATGGATACGTTTCATGGGGCCGCACCTTAACAAAAGGAGGTCAAGGGTGCAACAGAAGCGGCGGGGGAGGCGAGTAGAGAGTCGGGCTTGGCCCCTCAGGAGCCAAGCCCGGATACTTAGCTGTTTCTTGATTTTTCAGCGATGCTCGCCACGGTGACACCGATGACAGCAGCGATTGCGATAACGATCAGTATGGTAGACAAAATGCTCATTCAGGCCTCCTCCGTATTGAAAAGTTGGTGGGTATAAGCTCAACCCGGACGAAAATTTAGCACAAAGATTTACGATGAAACAATCCCAAAAAGCTCATAATTGACTATATTAATCAACTAATTGCATGGATTATGGTGGGATGGTAGAGGCGGCTGTGGAGAGTCTGGATGGGAATATCCTTAATTATTGGGAGGTTAATTCTTGTTTCCCGGCTTGTCGTTCTGGCACGAAGGAAAGCCAGGGAAAATCAGGGACTGAGCTAACCCGCTTTTCCCGGACGGTTTAATTGGGTACATCTGCTTGCTGCTCAAATTGCACTGGGCTGAGGTACCCCAAAGTCTGATGCCTACGCTGTCGATTATAGAAGATCTCAATATATTCGAAGATTGCCGTCCGTGCCTCATCTCTAGTGTGGAAGTCGCAATGGTGAACGAGCTCGTTCTTCAAGGTTGAGAAGAAACTCTCGGCCACTGCGTTGTCGTAACAGTTGCCGCGCCTGCTCATGCTCGGGCGCATGCCATGCCCCAGCAATTTTTCCCGATAGGCGCGAGCGGCGTAGAGTACCCCTTGGTC
>NZ_JQKP01000011.1 GCF_000746095.1 Ferriphaselus sp. R-1
GATGCCACCACCGCAAATCCCCGACCCTGTTCGCCCGCACGGGCCGCTTCCACCGCCGCGTTCAGCGCCAGTATGTTCGTCTGGAACGCAATCCCGTCGATCACGCTGATGATGTCCACAATCTTGCGCGAACTCTCGCTGATCGAACTCATGGTGTGCACCACCTTGTCCACCACCGCGCCACCCTTCACCGCCACTTCCGACGCGCCCGCCGCCAGCTGGTTGGCCTGGCGCGCGTTGTCCGCGTTCTGTTTCACCGTGGAAGTCAGCTCTTCCATGCTCGATGCGGTCTCCTCCAGACTGGAGGCTTGTTCCTCGGTCCGCTGCGACAGGTCGGTGTTGCCCGAGGCGATCTCGCCCGCCGCCGTATTGATCGCTTCGGCGGCTTCCTTGATCCGGCTGATCGTCTCGGTGAGCTGCGCCACCGTGGCGTTCGAATCTTCCTTGAGCTGGCTGAACGTGCCTTGATAGTTACCGTTCATGGTTTCGGTCAGGTCACCCTTGGCCAAAGCCGCCAAGACGCGCACCACCTCGTTCAGACCGACCGAATTGGTCTCCATCAAAGTGTTCATGGATTGAGCCAGTTGCAGGAAGAAACCCTGCTTGCCTTCGAGCGCGATACGTCCCCGGAAATCCCCTGCCGCTGCCGCTTGGACGATGGCCCCGACTTCCTCCTCCGCCTTGAGCTGATCGGTCAGGTCTATCCACTGGCCGACCGTCCCCAGACGCTCGCCCTCGGCTGACACGACCGGAGTGGTAATCACATCATACTGTCGCCCCCCCAGGCGCATGCGCGTCTTGACCGTGGCATCCAGCGAGCGCAAGCGCTCTACGGCTGCCTGCGGATCAGCGTAGAACACTCCGATACTGCCGCCCACCACCTTGCTCGCCACGAAGTTGGGGTTCTCCTGCTGGAACGCCCGCTCATACTTGGCCAACGTATCCCGCAGGGCATGATTGATATAGATGACCGTGCCATCGTTATCCGCCACACGCACGCACATGCTGACGTTATCCAGCGCACATTTCAGCCGCGACATCTCGCGGGCGTTGCGCTGCTCGGTCTGTTTGCGCTCCTGCAAAGTGACCTGCATGGTCTGCAACGCGGCCATCATGCTCGACGTGTCGCCGTGCTCCACCCGCACACCCACCGAGAAGTCGTCCGCCGCGATACGACGGGCCATCTCGACGGCATGGCCGGGTTCCCCCCCGAGTTGCTTGAGCAGGCTACGTGCGATCCACATCCCGAAGAACAAAGCCACGACCGCACTCCCCAGCATCAAGGCCAGCAGCCAGCCGGTGCGCCCCTGGATGACCGCAGCCACCGCGCTCTCATCCTGTGCGGTCTTTTCGTTGACTTTCACCACCAGCGCGTCGATCGCCTGACGATGCGCCAGATAATGCTGTTCCAGTTGCGGCAGCAGGTTTGCCGCTGCCTGCCGGTCACCGCGCAACAGCGCCGGAATGAACTGTTGGTCGCGCAAGTCCAGGAAAGCCTTGCCTGGCTCGTACGACGTCACCAGCATCAATTCACGTATCGCCCCGTCGGCAAGATTGTCAGCCCAGTATTTGTGGCGTACCTCATAGTCTTCACGCAGTTGCTTGCTCTTCGCCACCAGCGCGGGCATGGATCTGGCATCGGCATTTGCCAATTCGAACACATTGAGGTTGGCTTCGATCAAGTACTCCGGCGGCGGCAGGATGTCGGCCACCAGGTCTTTCTGCTGGACGATGCCAAGATAGGTCGGTCCGCCCACCTTGACCAGGCCAAGTGTACTCATGGCCACCCAACCGGAGGCGAGGAAGCTGGCAGCAAACACGCACAGCAACAGCATCAAACGGGTATTTACGCGCAAGTCTTTCATACGATCTCTCCTGGCAACAAGCTCAGGCCGCCGCCTCATCGGTCAGCGCCATTTCAGAACTACCCATCAACTTCTCAATCTCGACCAGGATCAGCATCCGTTCACCGACGGTACCCAGTCCCAGAATGTAGCCGGTGTCTATGGTTGCCGACAGTTCGGGAGCCGGCTTGATCTGCTCGACCGCAAGAGTCAGCACATCGGAGACCCCATCCACCACCACGCCGACCACACGGTTACCAACGTTAAGGATGATGACCACCGTGAACTGGCCGTACTCGACATGTCCCAGACCGAATTTGATGCGCAGATCTACGATGGGCACGATGGTGCCTCGCAGGTTGATGACACCCTTGATGAAGGCCGGGGTGTTCGCGATGGGTGTGACCGCGTCATAGCCACGGATCTCCTGCACCTTGAGGATATCGATGCCGTACTCTTCCTGCCCGAGCGTAAAGGTGAGGAACTCGCGACCGATCGCGTGGCTGTTCAAACCGACTTCCTGTTGCATCGTCATACCGCCTCCTATCCTGCTATTGCCTGATGCTGCGCGACCATCGCGCCCAACGCATTCACGTCCAGAATCAAGGCCACCCGCCCATCGCCCATGATGGTGGCACCGGAGATGCCATGAACCTTGCGGAAATTCGACTCCAGACTCTTGATGACCACTTGCTGCTGCCCCAGCAGCTCGTCCACGAACAGTGCAGTCTTGCGCCCCTCGTTCTCGACGATGATGACGATGCCCTGCTCCAGTTCCCGCGCCTTGGGCGCGATATTGAACACCTCATGCAGCGGCAACAGTGGCAGATACTCACCCCGCACCTTGAGCAAGCGTCCATCACGTCCGACCGTCTTGAGATCGGTCTCGGAGACCTGCAACGACTCGATGATGGCATTCAAGGGCGCGATATAGACCTCTCCGCCGATGGAGACTGACAGGCCATCGAGGATCGCCAGTGTCAGCGGCAAACGAATGGTGGTGCGGGTTCCCGACCCCTCGTGCGAATCCAGCTCGATACGCCCACCCAATTCGGCGATGTTACGCTTGACCACATCCATGCCCACGCCGCGACCAGAGACATCGGTCACCACATCGGCTGTCGAAAAACCTGCCTCGAAGATCAGCATCCACACATCGGCATCCGGCATATCGTCGCTCACCGGCAGGCCGCGCTCCTTCGCCTTGCCCAATATCTTGCCGCGATTCAGCCCACCACCATCATCGGAGACTTCGATGACGATGCTGCCACCCTGATGGAAAGCATTGAGTGTGACAGTACCCTTCGGGTTCTTGCCTGCTGCGACGCGCTTCTCGGGGAGCTCGATGCCGTGATCCAGACTGTTGCGGATCAAATGCGTCAGGGGATCGGCGATCTTCTCGATCAGCCCCTTGTCCAGCTCGGTGCTCTCCCCCAAGGTCTTCAGCTCGATCTGCTTGCCCAACTTACCGGCCAGATCGCGTACCACACGAGGGAAGCGGCTGAACACGAAGGAGATCGGCAACATGCGGATAGACATCACCGCCTCCTGCAAGTCGCGCGTGTTGCGTTCGAGTTGGCGCAGACCGTGCTCCAACCGCTCCTGCATCACACCATCCGTATGGGTCGCCGCCTGATTCAACATCGCCTGGGTGATCACCAGTTCGCCCATCAGATTGATAAGTTGATCGACCTTTTCGACACTGACACGGATCGAAGTATCGGTAGGCGCTGCGACCACTCGGTCGGTCGCGCGCTTGCCGGCACGGACACCGTCCGCCTGGGGATCGTCCGTTGCCCGCCTGCCGGGCGAGGCCGCCGGTACGGCAGCGGCGGGCTGACCCTCATCCGCCTTTTCGTGCTCTTCGTAGATTCCGTAACCCTGTTTATTCTCGCGGACCGAGCGCTGGGACGGGGTCTCCCGGAAGAAGCCATAACCGCGTGCATCCTCGATGACCGCCACGCTACCCGGCGCGTCCTCAAAAAACCCGAAACCTGCATCGGCCTCGACTGCCTTGCCCTCGCTGGACACCGGCGCAGGCAGATCGTCAAAGAAGCCATAACCCGGATCGGCGGCAGCCGCTGGGGTGGGCACTGCATCGAAGAAGCCGTAACCTGGGTCCGGCTGCGGCGGTTGCGCATCGTCAGTGAAGAAGCCGTACCCGGCATCGCTCGCCGATACCACAGGCTCATCGCCGAAGAAGCCATAGTCAGCCTCTTCCTGCTTGCCTGTCACGGCGACGACCGGGGCAGGCGGCGCACTGCTGGCACCGCCCACCGCCAAGGCGTTCAATTCTTCGCACACCGAGCGGACCTCGGCTGCATCGACCTCGCCCTCGCCACGATGAGCCGCCAGTTGCATGGCCAGCACATCACCAGCGCGCAAAAAAGCGTTGACCATATCATCGGTCAAGGTCATCTCTTGTTTGCGCAGGCGATCCAGCAAGGTCTCCAGAACGTGGGTGACCTCGGTCATATCGGTGAAACCGAAGGTGCCGCTCCCGCCCTTGATGGAGTGGGCGGCACGAAAGATCGCATTCAGATCCTCCATGGAAGGCGCGCCGACATCCAGGTTGAGCAACAGCGATTCCATCGCTCCCAGATGTTCAGCCGTCTCCTCGAAGAAGACCTGGTAGAACTGGCTAAGGTCTAGACTCATGGTCTGTATGATCCTGGCTCAGCCGATCACCTTCTTCACGACTTCCAGCAGCTTGGAGGGGTCGAATGGCTTGACCAGCCAGCCCGTAGCACCAGCTGCCTTGCCCTGCATCTTCATTCCGTCACTGGATTCCGTGGTCAGCATCAGGATGGGAACCGCACGATAGTTGGGCATGGCGCGCAAGGTGCGTATCAGCGTCAGCCCATCCATGACAGGCATGTTCTGATCGGTGAGAACCAGATCGACCGTCTTCATCTTGGCCTTGTTCAACCCATCCTGCCCATCGACCGCCTCTATCACATCGTAACCGGCGCTCTTCAGCGTAAATGCCACCATCTGCCGGATCGAGCTGGAATCGTCGACGCTAAGTACCGTTTTGGCCATCTTCACCTCCCACAATCAAAACATTCAGAATAATTCAATCTCACCACTGTCCATGCCATGCTGACTGACCTGTCGTCCGCCATCGTGCCGGTTGGCTTGGGCGAGCAGGGCGCTGATCTCGGCACGCATGGACTCCGACCTTGCCCGTGAAGCCACCTCGCCGCGACTGGACTCACGCGCCCAATCGCCCAATTTACGCCAAGCCTGTGACATATTGTCGACACGATTTCGGGAATGTTGAATCAATTGTGTCACCATGTCCTGAAACTGCAACGAAGTGACCGCACGCCCCACGACCAGATCGACCTCGTTCGAGATTGCCTGTTGCCGCTCGATGACCTGGGCCATCCCTTCGTTCATCTTCTGCACACTGGTCAAGGTCGATTGGAGCTGATTCTTCGACCTGACGGCGAAGTCCATATCCAGCGTCGCCATCAGCGTGATCGACCCTTCGGCCTCGGCGATGGCATCATGCACCTGGTTCACGTTCGCGCGTATCTGCTGGCTGAAATGCTCGGCACGACCGGACAGTTTGCGCACTTCATCGGCGACCACCGCAAAGCCACGCCCCGCCTCGCCTGCCCGCGCGGCTTCGATCGCCGCATTGAGTGCCAGCAGGTTGGTCTGCTTGGAGATGCCGTCGATCTCGCCCAGGACATTGAGAATGCCCCGGACTTGCTGGCTGACCGTGTCCATCTTGTCCACCAGCTCCATGCCCACCTTGCTGTTGTTGATGATACTGCCCACCAGTTGCTTCATCGTCTCGGAGGTGTCGCCCAGGAAGCTTTCCAGCGAGGCGTTATCTGCGTGCTCGCTCTGCTCGGTGACCGAGAGCGCCGCCTCACGCTGGCTTTGAATGAGTTGCTGCATGCCGCCAAACCCATCCATCAACTTCTGGATGGCATCTGCCAGCAACATCTGGACCTGATGCATATCCTCATTGGCCCCGGAGTATTGGTCGGCGAACTGCGGATAGGTATGCATCAGCACACTCTCGACAGCACTTTCCTGCATGGTTTCGCAGCCACTCGGCTTGTCTGCGGACTCTCTGGCTCCACACAAGGACAAGAGCACCGCTCCCACCGCCAGCGTGATGATCGCGTTCAACCCCAAGGCCACCCATCCCTCCAGACCGGATGTGGAGACTGCCCAGTGCAACAACAGGCCGACCACGCTGGCCCCCAACAGGACCCTGACCCCCGGTTTACTCACTCGTTGCTCCATGATGGTCACCTCAAATGCTGGAACAACCCAGCAGCTCCTTGATATCCAGAATCAACACGATCTCTCCTTCACTCGACATCGTCACCCCTGCCACACCTTTCGGACGGAAGGTATCGAGCGACTTGATGACCACGTCGTCATGACCGGCGAAACCATCCGCTGAAAGGATGAAACTACTCCCCTCCACTTGCATCAGCACACCGACCTCGGGCCGTCCGTTATCTTCCCACCCCACCAACCTGGCCAGGGACATCACCGGCAACACCTCGCCGCGCACCACCAGAGTCTCCTTGCCCGCCACCTGCTGGATCTGGTCCGGCATGATGGAAAGTATCTCCCGCACCATCGATAAAGGTACGGCGAACGGCTGATCGCACAAGCGCAGCAGCAATACCGGCAGGATGGCCAGCGTCAGCGGCAACGAGATAGTGAACACCGACCCCTTGCCGATCTCGGATTCGATGCTGATCGTGCCATTGAGGCGCTGGATGTTGGTCTTCACCACGTCCATACCCACACCGCGCCCGGACACACTGGAAATCTGGTCCTTGGTCGAGAAGCCGGGCAGGAAGATCAACTCCAGGCTTTGCACGTCATCCAGACTGTTGGCCTGCTCCATGCTGATCAGGCCCTTCTCCACCGCCTTGCTGCGTATCACATCCGGGCGCATACCCTTGCCATCGTCCTGGATGGTGATCAGGATGTGGTCCCCTTCCTGCCGGGCACCAAGGTTCACCGTACTCTTGGTCGACTTGCCCACAGCGGAACGCTGGGCGGTCTCCTCCACACCATGGTCCACCGCATTGCGTATCAAGTGGACCAAGGGGTCATTGAGATCTTCGATCATCGTCTTGTCGATCTCGGTCTCCTCGCCGGACAACACCAGCTCGACATCCTTGCCCAACTGTCGTGCCAGGTCGCGCGCCAAGCGTGGATATTTCTTGAACAATCGGCCTATCGGCTGCATCCGCGTCTTCATCACCGCGTTCTGCAGATTCACCACCAGCATGTCCAACTGGCTGACCGCCTCGTCCAGCGCCCTCAAGGTCGTCGGATCGGAGCTCCCCTGCAGGATGTCGTTGCGCAGGTGGGTCAAACGGTTCTTGGTCAGGCCGATCTCGCCGGAAAGATTGAGCACCTGGTCGAGCCGGTCGGTATCGACACGGATGGTATTGTCCTTGGCGGCATCGCCATCACGGCGCGGCGCGGTCGGGGTGGTTGCTCCCCCCGGAGCATCGCCCGCACGCCGACCGAACGCACTGGTCTTGAGTTTGGCTTCGTCGATCGCGGTCTGCACCGACTCGGCCACGGCAGCCTCGATGACCGGTGTCGTAGCTACCGCTTCAGGTGCGCCTCCAGTGACGGTCTGATACAGCCCGTTCCAATCCAGTCCCGCAGGCACGGCGACCGGCGGAGTGGCCGGCGGAGCAACCACCGGACTGGCACCGCCCCTGACACTGGCCACACTCTCTCCCTTGATCGCCGCTTGCAACGCAGCGATCAAATCTCCCGGCGCGGCGGGGGGCTGTATGCTTTGGGCCAACACATTGAACATGCTGCGGACCTCGCCGGTGGCCGCCATGATCGCATCCATCAGGCCCGCGCTCATCTGCAACTCGCCATTACGCAGTTTGTCGAACAGGTTCTCGGTCAAATGACACAGGGTCACCAACTCTGAAGCGTTCAGGAACCCGGCCCCTCCCTTGATGGTGTGGAAGCCACGGAAGATGTCGTTGAGCAGGCGATGATCTCCGGGCGACTTCTCCAGTTCGACCAGTTTGCCATCCACATCGGACAACAGTTCGGACGATTCCGTCAGGAAGTCCTGCAGCAGCTCTTCCATTCCTGCGAAGTCGTTCATGCTAGAACCCCAGACTATCCAGCAGATCGTCTACCTGATCCTGGCTGGTAACGACATCGGAACGTCCTTCCGCCTTGATCACCGGCCCGTTCAGCAAACCGGAATCCGCTTTCAGCGCGGCTGCGGGAACACTATCCACCAGCAGGCTGACCATTTGCTGCTCCAACTGCTGAGTGACCTCCATGATCTTCTTGATCACCTGACCGGTCAGATCCTGAAAGTCCTGAGCCATCATGATCTCGCGCAACTGGGCACTGGCGGCCTTGGTCTGCTTGGGCACTTCGATCAGGTAGGCATGGGTCTGGGTCGCCAGACTCTTGAACTGTTCCGGAGTGAGTTGCTGGTCGAACAACATCTGCCACTGTGTGGCCAGGCGATGCGCCTCATCTTCGACCTTGTTCAGGATGGGCTGCGCCGCCTCGGTCGCGTTCAACACCCGCTCCGCCGCTTGCTCGGTCATCGCCGCCACATAGTTAAGCCGGTCCCGCGCATCCGGGATGGCCGCTGCAGCCCTCTCCAGATTCTTGTCGAATCCCAGTTCGCGCAAACTATCATGCAGGGCGCGCGTCATCTGACCGATCCGGTTGATGACATGACCATCGGTCAGTCCCCCCTCAGCCCCGGAGTCCGCCTCCACCACTTCCGCCGAGGTCTCGTCCTGCTGGGTAGCCGAAACGATGCTGTCGAACAGGGCCTCTAAATCGTCTGAATCTTGAGTGGCACTCATTTTGGCCTCACTTTTGTGGCATTTTTTCGAAAATCTTCTTTAGCTTCTCATCCAGAGTCGCCGCCGTGAACGGCTTCACGACATAGCCGGAGGCCCCCGCCTGGGCTGCCTCGATGATGTTCTCGCGCTTGGCTTCCGCCGTCACCATCAGCACGGGAAGATGCTTCAACGCCGGGTCCTGCCGAATATTCTTGAGCAAATCGATGCCGGTCATGTTTGGCATATTCCAGTCCGACACCACGAAATCAAAACCGCTCGCGCGCAGCTTGTTCAATGCATCCACGCCATCCTCGGCTTCCTGGACATTGGTGAACCCCAATTCCTTCAACAAGTTGCGCACGATACGGCGCATGGTCGAAAAATCGTCCACCACCAGGAACCTCATGTTCGAATCAACCATAATCGATCTCCTTGTTACAACCTATCCTTACACCAGCAAGGGGCGCAGGGTCTCCGCCAATGCACCACCATCGAACTTGGGTACGTAATAATCCACTCCGACTCGCTTGCCCATGGCCCGATTGGCATCCGACGATAAGGACGAATGCATCACCACCGGGATGCCATCGAAGCGCCGGTCCGATTTGATGTTCTGGGTCAGCACATACCCATCCATCTCCGGCATCTCCGCATCGACCAGCACAACCTGTATCTGGTCGTGCAACTCGCCGCCCATACTCTGCACACCATCGGCCAACACTTTCAGGCGATCCCACGCCTCCATCCCGTTGTGGGCCTGTATGCTCTTGACTCCGAGTTTGTCCAGCACTTCGCTTATTTTCTTCCGGGCCACACCGGAGTCATCTACGAAAAAGACACATCTTTCGTGGCCATTTTCCACGCGCTCGACTTGACCGACCACGTCCTCACCGAACGCCGTGGCCAGGATCTGCTCCACATCCAGAATGGAGACCAACTTGCCATCGGGCAATTCGGTGAGCGCCGTGATCAGATTGACGTTATTCGACAACATTCCTTCGGTAGCGCGCACCTTGTCCCAATCCACCCGGATGATGTGCTCGACGTGATGTACCAGGAACCCGAGGATATGACGACTGTATTCGGCCACCATCATGGTCCGCTGCTCGGCGGCATCCGCCCCATCGAAGCCCAGGAACCGGGCGAGATTCAAGACCGGGATGATGTGTCCGCGCAGGCTGACGATCCCATCCACGCCATGCGGCATGTTCGGCGTGCGTGTGATCTTCATCGCACGGCAGACCTCTTTCACCTTGAACACATTGATCCCGAACAGCTCCTGAGAGCCCAGCGAGAACAACAGGATCTCCATCTTGTTGGAGCCCGCCAGATTGGTTCGTGCATCGACCCGATCGAGTAAGCTATCGCTGCCCGCATTGGCCGAGAACTGCGGATAGGCCATTTCAGCATTCATGGTTGCATCCCTCTCATGTCAACAGCCTAGCCAAGGTCTGCGACAATTTCTGAGCATCGAACTTGGGAACGTATTCGTCCACCCCCACAGCCTTTCCCAGCTGTTGATTGGAATCACTCGAAAGCGACGAGTGCATCAACACCGGAATTCCGACAAAGCGTTTGTCGGCCTTGATCTTGCGCGTCAGCATGTAGCCATCCATCTCGGGCATCTCGACATCGGTCAGGATCACCTGGAGCATGTCCCGCAAGGGGACGTGCGCAGCCTCGGAGTAATCAGCCATGCGTTGCAACTCCTGCCAAGCCTGGCGACCGTTCACCGCCGAAACCGAGCGCACCTGCATCGCATCCAGTGTGCGTTCGATCTGCTTGCGAGCGACGGAGGAATCATCGGCAAAGAACACCGTACGCCCCTGCACTGCCAGCGGCCTGATGTTCTTCAGCGCAAAATCGTCATCGAAGTGGCCAGTCTCTGCCAGCACTTTTTCCACGTCCAGCATCATGACCAGCTTACCGTCCGGCAATTCGGTGACCGCCGTGACCAGCCCCCCCATCTTTGCCGACAGCATGGGTGGCGGCACTCGCATCGATGACCAGTCCAGCCGCAATATGGTGTCCACCGCTTCGACCAGGAAGCCCTGTGTATGGCCGTTGTACTCGGTGATGATCATGATCTCGGGCCGGGTCGCGGTCTGAATCCCGGCATATCTGGCCAGATCAATGACCGGCACCAGCACCCCGCGCAGACTGACCATCCCCTCCACTGCACTCGGCATCTCGGGAGCATGAGTGATGGGAGGTACACGCATCACCTCGCGCACTTTGAACACGTTGATCCCGAACACCTCGCGCCGCTCGGTCTGATTGTTCTTCCCGAGCGTGAACATCAGAATCTCAAGCTTGTTGGTCCCCGCAAGCTTGGTACGGGCATCGATACTTTTTAGCAATTCAGACATAAAGCACCTCATCTAACCCCGCGTCGGCCCATCCCGCCGCACCGACCCACACCCGAACAGCGGCCACGTCATCTATACCTTGAAACGCTCCACAACCTGCTTCATGTCTGCGGCCAGCTGCTCGACATGCTTGATCGAGTGAACGGTGCGTACGACCACGGCATTATTGGTCCCGGCCATGGCTGCGATGCGCTCCACGTTCTCCGAGATACTCTGGCCAGCCAGTTTCTGTTGACCGACCGAGAATGTGATCTCCTCGACTCCGGAATTCACCCTCACCACGGTCTCGTTGGACTGCGCCAGCACATCCGCCACGGTCTCCATATGGCTACGGCTGGTCTGCAACGATTTCAATCCGTTGCCGATACTGCTCTCCACATGGTCGCTCTGCTCGCTCAGTTCTCGCGTCACCACGTCGATCTGGCTCGCCGCTTGGGCGGACTTCTCGGCCAGCTTGCGCACTTCATCGGCCACCACGGCAAACCCCCGGCCCTGCTCCCCGGCACGGGCAGCTTCGATGGCAGCGTTCAGCGCCAGCAGATTGGTCTGCTCGGCGATATCACGCACCTCCTTGGTCATGCTGGTGATGGTTTCCGTGTTCTTCACGAAAGCCCCCACCGAGCCGGCCATGGTATTGACCGCCCCTTCCACGTGCTCGATCTCGCTCATCAGCTCCTGCAAGCTCTGCCGACCACTCTGCGCACGCCTCAAGCTCTCTTCGGAATGAGTCTGCACCCGGGTAGTGGTATCTGCGACAGCCGTGATGCTCTCACTCATTTCTTCGACGGCGTGGGCCACCTCGGTCGCAGAGTCGCTCTGGCTCTGCGAGCTGTTCGCTACCGTATCCGCATTGAGCGCCAGCGCTGAGGCCGAACTGGAGAGCTGCTCGGCGTAGCCATGCATCAGACCGACGATGGTCTGGAAACTCTTGGCCAACTCGTTGAACACGCGGCCCGTCTGACCGATCTCGTCTTCACTGCGCACCTGGACACGAAGCGACAGGTCGCCCTCGCGCTGCATCTGCTGCATCACTCTTTGCAGCTCTCGGGTTGGCGCGGTCACCTGGCGGATGATGCCCCCGATGATGAAGAACAGGGCCACCTGCAACCCGAACTGCCCGATCCAGAGCCACTTCTTCATGCGATTGAGCTCGGCATACTCGTCGGACAGCTGGATACGCACACTGACCGCGCCATTGATGGTGCCTTCATTGCCGGCATGGCACTGCAAGCAGTTCACCCCATGGTAGTCACGCGAGGTGAGGAAGGGGTAGACCACGCGCAGATTAGGATTGTCACCCGAGCTGAAGACCACCTCCGGTTTGCCGCTGCTCAACACTTTACGTTCGATATCGTCTCTGGCTTGCTCTTCCGGCAGCCCCGGACCGTACTGGTCGATGACGGGCTTGTTGCGGAAGATGCGCAATTCCTCCAAGCCTTCGGTGGCAGCCATGCGTTTAACCAGACTGGCGCGCTGTTCCTTGTCGCTGATCAGGCCCGATATCATCATGGTGTTGACACTATTGAACAGCGCCTTCGCCGCCAACTCAGCCTTGTGCCTTGCCTCGTTGGCTATCGTAGCCTCGTAGTTATTCACCATCCACATCTGCGCGAACACCAAGATGATCATCAGTATTGCCTGAATCGGTATCTGCAGTTTGTTCTTGAGAGACAACGAACTCCACCAGTTAGCCATGATCTTTCCCCTTACTTACACTTTCGACTTCATAACAAAACATGACCGCCACACATTGAATGGGCCTAATGTCGTGCTCCCTGTGCCTGACCGATCCCTTCCTGTATCGTCAGTTCGATCTCCCCTTGGGAAGCATCCACCTCCACGGTACCTCCATCATGGCGAGCAGCCTCTTCAGCCTGCTTGTTCATGACGATGATGCTGATTCGGCGATTGATGGGATTGAGCGGATTTTCCTTATCGAACGGAACCGCCGAGGCAAGGCCCACCACTCTCACCACCTTGTCCTCGCTCATCCCACCATTGATCAGCTCACGGCGCGAAGCGTTCGCACGATCCGCCGACAATTCCCAGTTGCTATATCCCTTGTCGCCCAGCGAATACGCCTGCCCGTCGGTATGCCCGGAAAGACTGATCATGTTGGGGACATCGTTCAGCGTCTTGCCGATCTCACGCAGGATATCCCGGGTATACGGCTCAAGCTGGGCACGGCCAGACTGGAACATCGGCCTGTTCTTCTCATCGACGATCTGCACCCGTAGCCCCTCACTGGTCAAATCGAGCAGAATCTGCTCCTTGAATTTCTTCAACTTCTCGTTCGCTTCGATGGCCTGTTCGATATTCGACTTCAGCTGCTGAAGCGTGGCCATTTCCTTGGCTTGCTGCAGGCGCTTGAACTCTTCGTTGGTGGCTTTCAGGTTGACGGTGCGCTTCTTGCTGTCGACATCACCTTCCTTGACTTGTCCGGTCGACCGGGTGAGATCCTTGCCGCCACCCTTGATGACACTGGAACTGTCACCACTGCCGGAGCCGCCTTCCAGCGCCACCTTGAGGGGAGTCTTGAAATATTCGGAGATCCCCTGCAGATCACCCTTGGCCGTAGAGCCCAGCAGCCACATCAGCAGGAAGAAAGCCATCATCGCGGTCACGAAGTCGGCATAGGCGATCTTCCACGCCCCGCCGTGATGCCCACCGGCGACCTTCTTGATTCGCTTGACCACGATTGGCCGTTTGTCGTCCCCTGCCATGTCCCCGCTCCGCTGTGATTAAAGTCCGTATATCAGCGTTTTTGTTTCACATGCTCTTCCAGCTCGGAGAAGCCCGGACGTTCAGTGGAATTCAACACCTTGCGCCCAAACTCAACCGCCATCGCGGGCGCATATCCATTCAGGTTGGCGAGCAAGGTGACCTTGATGGTCTGGAACATCTTGGTGGACTCATCCGCCTTTTGCTCCAGCACAGAGGAAAGGGGACCCACGAAACCGTACGCCAGCAGAATGCCGAGGAACGTCCCCACCAGCGCGTGTGCGATCAACATCCCCAACTCCGCCGGCGGCGCACCCACCGATTCCATGGTATGCACCACACCCATCACCGCCGCCACGATACCGAACGCCGGCATACCGTCACCCAACTTGGCGATGGTATGCGCCGGAACCAGCTCTTCGTGGTGATGAGTCTCGATCTCGACATCCATCAGATTCTCGATTTCCATGGCATTGAGGTTGCCGCTGACCATGATGCGCAGGTAATCGGTGATGAATTCGACCAGATGATGGTCAGACTGAATCTTGGGATACTTGGAGAACAGCGGGCTTTCGTCGGGCTTCTCTACATCGCCTTCGATCGACATCAAGCCTTCTTTACGGATCTTGCCGAGCAACTCGTAGAGCAGTGCCATCAGCTCCATATAGGTATCTTTGGTGTATTTCGCCCCCTTGAACACCAGAGGCAATCCTTTCACCGTGGCCTTGACCGCCTTGGGCGTGTTGCCCACAAAGAACGCACCGAGCGCGCCGCCACCGATCATCAGCAACTCAAGTGGCTGGAAGAGCGCAGCAAGATGGCCACCCGCCATGGCGAAGCCACCGAACACACTGGCCAACACCACCACATACCCGACGATAACGAACATGACTGCCCCCTGCTCTTGATTATTCTTACTGGATGGCAAAGTAACACTGCCCCAAGCAACCTCATCATCCAATTAACGCTGTTTATTGTTGTCTTTTCGCCCGATTCCCGGGAGCTTTCCCCCAAGAGAAGGCCACAACCATTTACGACTCATGTGCTGATGCTAACGGCCAGGAGGATGGAAACTTTAGGGACACCTGCCAACGGCATCAGGCAGGTAAGGCTTGCCCCTCGACGGATTTTTTGGTCTTGCCGGCACGCGAGGGCGGGTGGCAAATCCCACAGACATAGCTGCCACACAACTCATTGGTATGCACCACGAACTGGCCACCGCACTCGACACACGTGGCCAACTGCAACATGTCCGCCTCAAAGAAGCGGATCAGGAACCAAGCGCGGGTCACGCTCAGCAGCGCTTCGCCGCCGGTGAAACTGATCTGCTCCTGATACAAACGATAAGCCTTGATCAAGGCCTCCACGCCTTTGACCCCGGCGTTCTTGAGCAGGAACTGGTAGATACCGATGAACAGCGACGAATGTATATTGGGCTGCCAACTCATGAACCAATCGGTCGAATATGGCAACATGCCCTTGGAGGGAGAGGCTCCCTTCACTTCCTTGTACAACTTGAGCAGGCGCTCACGACTCAGAGCTGTCTCCTCTTGCAGCAGCTGCAAACGGGCACCCAACTCAATCAACTCGACCGCGATGTGAATCTCTCTGGCTTCATTGACCACACTTTTGTTGCGCATGACCGTCTCCGTCCCGCCCCGATCAGGCAGCCAGCGCTTCGACTGGACGACCTGCCATCAATATCGCGGCATGAGCCTGCGACATCATCCGGTCCTTGTTGTAATCGGTGACCATGTTCAGCAGCACACTCTCATCCAAGCGGAAGCAGCAGAGCAACATATTGGCCGATGCCATCTTCAGCAGTTGAGCTGGCGTGAGTCCAGCGATCAGTTCGGCAGTCTCTTCGCTGACACCCAGACGAAAGATCGCAGAGGCTTTATCCTCTTGGATCATTTGCTGAGCCAGCAGCATATAGGAAAGGTTGGTTTCCTTGATTTCTTCGTGCAGTTGATGAGCGTTCATTTTCGTCCCCTTGAAATTTGAACATCGTCTTTATCGACGGCTGCATTCTGGGGGACGTGCGTGTAGGAAAAAATCAGCGGGTTTCTGTATTTTTTGTAGTCAGAGTTCCTACAAAAAGAAGGGAAGACTTCCCCTGGCATCAAGCAAACGCTTGTATAAACAGGGAAAGTCTTCAAATAACACGAATCTGCAAGGGGACAAACTCATGCTTACGATTTCACTATCGGCGCATGCTGAAAAAACTTTAGGCTTTTTTTGAAAAAAATTTATGTTTTTTCTACACACCCCGATCGGGAGCGGAAATACATCGAAGGATCAGTGGAATAACACCGCACTCCAATGCCACGCGGCCCAAGCCACCCCGGCAAGCAGCAACACAGCCACGTAGTAGGGCCAGCGCTGTTTCTTTTCGGCGAAGGGGTCGACCATATGCAGCGCAGATGCGCCCTCCGGCAACTTGGCCACTCCCGTCAACGATGTCCCGAACGGGATGTTGATCCGCGCGCGCGCGTTCACTGCCCAGCCATTCGCATCCAGCAACGGCCCGAGATTGCGCTGCTTCAGCTTGAACCAGGCGATCAGCATGGACGGCCCGGACACTGCCAACAAGGCCCCGACCAATACCAGCGGCATCTGCCACCAGCGCAGATCCAGCAAACCGGTCAGCACCGAAGCCAACGCTGTCCCCAACGCGCCGACCGCCAAACCTATGGCCGCGAAGATACCGGCGAACTTGCCCACATCGAACGGCGCAGGCGGTGCCTTGGGCGCTTCGGCAGGCGCTTTCCCTGCCTCCAGCGCCGAAGTGACCAACTTGGTCTCGGCGGCCTGCGAACGGGCGGCGGCGAACTTCTGCAACTGCTCCCCTATCATCTTTCCCGCGCGTTTGTAGGGCGACCAGAACGCCTGACGGATGCCGATCGGGTGCTCCAGGATGCGGATGATGGTGGCATTCCAGTCCTGCCCCTTGCGATCGTAGAAGATACCGTTGCGCCCGACCATCAACTGGTCGGAGTCGCCCGCCGTGAAGGCGGCAGCGATGGTCTGCTTGGCCGAACCCCGCATACACTCGCAGTAGACCAGACAGACGCGGCTCAGGTTGGCCAGCGTGGCATGCTTGGCCGCATCTTCGACCTTGATGCACAACTCGCAACTCCGGCCATCCAGATACAACGTCCCCGCCTGGAACACCGCCTTGTCCACGCCCATATAGAAGTTGCGGAACGAAACGAAGTTGTTGACCAGCGTCCCCAGGTCACGCACATAGTGGACCAGGCGATCCACCGAAGCGATCGCCTTCACTTCGTCGGCCAACGCTGCGTCCTGCGCGAGCAGGTCCAGCAGGGCGGCCTCGTGCCCGCCTGCCAATATCGCGTGCAAACGGGCCGCACCCAGCACCTCCAGCGGGGTCGCCGGTTTGTCTGCCAACCAGCTTTCATAAGCGGTGAACCGCTGACACAGCTCGGCCCACTCGTCCGCAGCCAATCCGTCCCGCTCGCCCAGCAGCGGCACCACCACCTGCCCGCGCAGGTCGGCCATGGCTGCCGCCCAAGCAGGATTGATACCGTCGCGCAAGGGCAGCGCTTGCCCCGCGCCCACCAGAGCCAGAGGGAATGCCGCTACTGCGCTGGCCCCGGCACTCAACTCCTTGCCCGCCAACTGTTGATAGTCTTCGATGGAGCGGCTCAAGGGTAGGGCCGCGCGCGCGTCATAAGCGGCCATCTGGCAACGGGTGAAGTAATCATCCACCTTGGCACGCACCGCCCGCCAGGTACTTGCCGCCGCTGGCGTGTTCTCCCCCAGACACAGGATGGCGGGATCCTGCGTGGCACGCAGGTGCCAGGCATCGAAACCGCGTGCCTGCGTGAAGAACTGCTCGACCAACTCCTTGTTTATCCCCGGCTCGCCACCGGCATCGACCACCGCGCCCAGGCAGCTGACGATGTCTGCCAGCACGGCGCGGGTCGCTGCATCCTCCACCGCTGCCGCCGCGATCACGCCGTCCCCATTGAAGCGCAATCCGGCCATCAGTTTCGCGGTATCCGTGGTATCGGCGGCACTGACCGAGTCCGCCTCGGGCTTGCCCAGACTGGCGAGGATGTGTCGCGCCGCAGACAGCAACTTCGCCCCCGCATCCGTGCTGGCATCGATCGCCGCCAGCGGCAAGGTATCCGCTCCCCGGGCCAGCAGGTCGACATCGTTCAACAACGCCGCCGCCCAGTTCACCGCCTCGATCACCTCGGGTGCGCGCACCTGCCCATCCTTGTCGGAGTCGATCAGATCGAGCGTGCGCGCATCGAACTCGATGCCGCGCGTCGGACAGCTCAGCGCCACCCAGAGTTTTTGATCCAGATCGGCCAGCGCCAGCAGATCGGCACCCGTCTCGATACGTACCTGATCAAAGCCGCCCGCACGGAAAAAGCGCCATTCATGTGCCTTGCCATTCATATCCATCTCCCCAGTTAAACGTGAGCGCAGTTTAGCAGGGAATTTTTTTCCCGACTTGCGGTCACAGGGCGCTCTATCCATCCAGCGTGCTACCATCCGCGCCATGAAACACTGGTCCCGACTCCTGTTCATCTGCCTGTTCACCTTGCTGCAAGGCGTAGCTCCGCTGGCGCACGCCCATATCAACGGCGATCAGGTCAACAGCGGGCTGCACGCGGTCGAACTGGAACGCGCACTGACAGAAGGACCAGCATCGCTCGGCCCCGCTTTCAGCCTCCCGGACTCACCCGCCATCGGCATGCCGCACCAATTGGCGCGTGACAACACACCCCTCCTGCTCGACACGCTGGCGCGACTCCCGGCCCCTGTGCCGGCACTGACGCAGCTCCGTCCTGCATCGGACTGGCCAGCATCCGCCGGATACCACCCGATCCACCCCCGCTACGAAACCCCTTTGTCGCATGCCCCTCCTGCATTAGCATAAGCGCTTCCACGTGCGAGCCTGACTCGCGCCGACCCACTGCATCATGGAGTATCACAATGAAGGTTTCCCATCTCACCGGACTGTGCCTGCTGGCGCTATCCACCCTGGCCAGCGCAGGCGATGAACTGACCCTGTCCGCTAAACAGATCGCCACACTGGGCATTCGCAGCGCGGCCCTGCCCGCCAAACAAGCCGGAGAAGTCTCCGGCCTGCCCGCCCAGGTCATCGTCCCCGGCGGACAATTGTTCGTCGTCAGCACCCCGTTACCGGCCATGATCGAGCAGACGCTGGTCGGCGTGGGCGACAGCGTCAAGAAAGGACAAGTGCTGGCCAACCTGCAAAGCCCGGCGCTAGCCGAAGCCCAGCGCGGTCTGCTGCAAGCCAGCACGCAGGCGCAACTCGCCCGCGAGAACCTGACGCGTGACGAGCAACTCTGGAAGGAAGGCATCATCTCGGAAAGCCGCTACCGCACCACGCGCGGTCAGCAGATCGAGACCGCTGCTGCGCTGGCCGAACGCAGGCAGATGTTGCGCGTCTCCGGCATGTCGGAAGCCGCCATCAACAAGCTGCAATCCGGCAAGGCGCTGGGTAGTCTGCTGGCAGTTACCTCGCCCATCGACGGCGTGATCCTGGAAAAGAGCGCCGCTGCCGGACAGCGTCTGGATGCCGCCGTCCCCCTGTTCAAGGTCGGTCAGCTGCATCCGCTGGGACTGGAGATCCAGGCTCCGCTGGGACAGACTCCCCGGCTCCAGCCCGGTGCCCGGGTCACCATCCCCAAATTCGGTGCCAGCGGCAAGCTGACCGCCGTCGGCCACAACCTGAGCGGCGGCAACCAGACCATCCTGTTGCGCGCCCAGATCGATCAGGGCACGGAGAACCTGCGCCCCGGCCAGTTCGTCGAGGCCAGCGTCGCCGTTGCCGGTGACCAGGCGCAGTGGAACCTGCCCAACAGCGCCCTGGCCCGGGTCGGCAACAAGACCCTGGTGTTCGTCGCCACCGAGCAGGGCTTCCGCCCGACCAATGTCAGCGTGGTGAACGAAGGCGCGCAGAGCACCATGGTCAGCGCCACGCTGAAAGGCGATGAGAAGATCGTCGTTCAGGGCACGTCTTCCCTCAAAGCCAAGATGATGGGCATCGGCGGAGGCGAGTGATGCTGGCAAAACCCGTCGAATTCGCACTCACCCAGCGACTGCTGGTGATCGTGCTCACCCTGCTCGTCATCGGCGCAGGCATACTGTCCTTCCGCGATCTGCCCATCGATGCCTTCCCCGACGTTTCTACCACGCAGGTGAAACTCATCATGAAGGCCCCGGGCATGACACCGGAAGAGGTCGAGGCGCGCATCGTCTCCCCCATCGAACTGGAGATGCTGGGCATCCCCAACCAGCGCATCATGCGCTCGATCTCCAAGTACGCCATCGCGGACATCACCCTCAACTTCACTGACGGCACCGACATCTACTGGGCGCGCCAACAGGTAGCCGAGCGCCTCAACAACGTCCTGCGCGATCTGCCCGCCGGAGTCGGTGGCGGGCTCGCGCCCATCACCACCCCGCTGGGCGAGATGTACATGTTCACCGTGGAGGGCGACAACTACAGCCTGGAGCAGCGCCGCAGCGTGCTCGACTGGGTGATCCGCCCGGCCTTGCGCACCCTGCCCGGCGTGGCGGATGTCAATTCGCTGGGCGGCATGGCGCGCACCTTCGAGGTGATGCCCGACCACCTGGCCCTGGCGGCACGCAGTCTGACCATGGTGCAGTTGCAACAGGCGCTGGAGATGAACAACCGCAATGACGGCGCAGGCCGCCTGAACGACGGCGACGAGGCGCTGCTGGTACGCGCCGAGGGCAGCATCAAGACGCTGGACGACGTGCGCAACATCGTCATCGCCAGCCCCGGCGGCAACCCGATCCGCATCAGTGATGTGGCCGAAGTGCGCATCGGCGCACTCACCCGCTACGGCACCGTCACCATGAACGGCGCGGGCGAGGCGGTGGAAGGGCTGGTGCTGGGCCTGCGCGGTGCGAACGCCCAGAAAGTGGTCGAGGGCGTGCATGCGAAACTGGCCGAGCTCGCCCCCATGCTGCCGCCGGGCATGACCACCAAGACCTTCTATGATCGCGGCAGCCTGGTCAAACGCGCCGTGGGCACCGTCTCCAAGGCGCTCACCGAAGCCATCGTGCTGGTGGTCATCCTGCTGGTGCTGTTCCTGGGCAACCTGCGCGCCGCACTGGTGGTGGCCGCCGCGCTGCCGCTGGCGGTGCTCATCACCTTCATCCTGATGCAGCAGTTCGGCATGTCGGCCAACCTGATGTCGCTGGGTGGCCTGGCCATCGCCATCGGCATGCTGGTGGACGGTGCCGTGGTGGTAGTCGAGAACATCATCAGCCACCTCGCCCACTCGCGCCGCCATCTGCCGCACCTGAACGTCATCTACCGCGCCGTGAAGGAAGTCATCACGCCGGTCGCCGCCGGGGTGGCCATCATCATCATCGTGTTCCTGCCGCTGCTGACGCTAGAGGGACTGGAAGGCAAGCTGTTCATCCCGGTCGCGCTGACCATCGTGTTCGCGCTGGCCGGTTCCCTGCTGCTGTCGCTGACCATCGTGCCGACGCTGGCCTCGTACATGCTCAAGACCGCCAGCCACGAGGAGCCCTGGCTGGTGCGCAAAGCGCTGGCCATCTACGAGCCCATGCTCAAGGCGGCGCTGGCCAACGAGCGCAAGGTACTCATCGGCGCGGTCGCTTCATTGGTGCTGACCGCCGGGGTCTATACCCTGATCGGCAAGACCTTCATGCCGGAGATGGACGAGGGCGACCTGGTGATGCAGACCGCCAAGCTGCCGTCCATCAATCTGGCGCAGACGGCGGACATCGACGAGCGCATCCAGCACGCCATCCTCAAGGCCGTGCCCGAAGTGCGCCAACTCATCTCGCGCGCCGGGGCCGATGAGCTCGGTCTCGACCCCATGGGGCTGAACGAGGCCGACAACTTCATCGTTCTGGCTCCGCGCGAGGAATGGCGCAGCCCGGACAAGACCGCCATCATCGACGACATCCGCAAGGTGATGGACGACTTCCCCGGCATCGAATACAGCTTCACCCAGCCGATCGCGATGCGCGTCTCGGAGATGCTCACCGGCTCGCGCGGCGATGTGACCGTCAAGATCTTCGGCACCGACATCGACAAGCTCAACGAACTGGCCGAGCAGATGGTCAAGACGCTGGAAAGCATCCACGGCAGCGAAGACGTCTACACCGTCAAGAACAGCGGCGTGCAGTATTACCGCGTGGTGGTAGATAGATTGGCGGCGGGCCGCTTCGGCCTGTCGGTGGACGAGATCAGCAACGCCCTGCGCGCGCAGATCGAAGGCCAGCGCGTGGGCACGGTGATCGAAGCGGGCCGCCGCACGCCGCTGCTGATCCGGGGCGAGCCTGACGTACAGCAATCTCCCGCGCTGTTCGCCGCCCTCACCCTGCCGCTGGCCAACGGCCAGAGCGTGCCGCTGTCGGTGGTGGCACACATCGAGCGCAGCGACGGCCCGGTCAGCGTCAACCGCGAGAACGGCTCACGCATGGTGGTGATCCAGAGCAACGTGCGTGACCGCGACCTGGTCGGCTTCGTCGAAGAGGCCAAGGCCGCCGTCACCCAGAAGATGAAATTCCCCGCTGGCTACAGCCTCACTTGGGGCGGTCAGTTCGAGAACCAGCAACGCGCTGCCGCCCGCTTGGCCGTGGTGGTGCCGGTCGCACTCGGGCTGATCTTCATGCTGCTGTTCGCCACCTTCGGCTCGGTGCGCCAGGCCACGCTGGTGCTGACCAACATCCCGTTCGCCCTGATCGGCGGCGTGTTCGCCCTGTGGATCAGCCAGGAATACCTGTCGGTGCCGGCCTCGGTCGGCTTCATCGCCCTGCTCGGCATCGCCGTGCTCAACGGCGTGGTGATGGTGAGCTATTTCAACCAGCTGCATGCGCAGGGCATGAGTCTGGACGAAGTCATCCGTGAAGGTGCCAAGCGCCGTCTGCGCCCGGTGCTGATGACGGCCAGCATCACCGCCTTCGGCCTGCTGCCGCTGCTGTTCGCCCACGGCCCCGGCTCCGAGATCCAGAAGCCTCTGGCCATCGTGGTCACTGGCGGCCTGATCAGCTCCACCCTGCTGACCCTGATCATGCTGCCCATTTTGTACCGCCGCTTCGGCATCAAGATCGTGGAGACCAAGAAATGAGAAAGCCACTCGATTGCTCGTTGACGCTGGTCTGCCATCAGTCGATGGAAGAACTGCTGGTCAGCCATCTGCTGGAACACCCCGAACTGGTCTCCGGCTTCTCGGTGCGCCACATCGAAGGCGGCAGCCAGAAGGAAGTCCTGCACAGCATGCTGGAACAAGTACGCGGTCGCTCGCGCCGGGTGGAGATCTGCTCGGTGATGAATCTGGAAGATGCACACGAGCTGATCGCCCACCTGAAAGCGCATGCCTCCAACCCCGAAGTCGCCTACTGGATCACGCCCGTGATCGAATTCGGGAGGCTGGTATGAAGCGCCTCACACTGCTCATCGCCGCCTTGCTGGCCGTCCCCGCTCTGGCCGCAGAGGCCGAGCACCCCGATCTGCCGCCACCCGCTCTGGCCGAGGCCGCGATACGCAACAGCGTCACCGTGATGACCGCTGCGCATGGCATCCGCATCGAACAAAGCAACCGTCGCCGCTGGGGCAGCGGCAACTACGAGTTCAACGTGCGCGCGGGTTCGTCGCAACGACGCATCGCCAGTACCGGTCAAGCGCTGAAAGAATGGGATGTCGCCATCGAACGGCCATTGCGCCTGCCCAACAAGATGCTGCTGGACAGCGAGATCGGTGCGACCAGCGTGCAGCGTGCCGAGTATGCCTTGGGCGACGCGCGCCACGAGGCGGGGCGCACTCTGCTGCGCTTATGGTTCACCTGGCAACGCGAACTGGCGGCAGCGCAACAGTGGCAGCAACAAAGCGCAACCTTGCAGGCGCAGGCCGGCATGACCGCCAAGCGCGTCAAGGCAGGCGATGCGCCCAAGATGGAAGCGAACCAGGCGCTGGCGGCCGCCGCTCAGGCCAGCGTCTCGCATCAGCAAGCCGCGCTGCGCGCGCAACTGGCCGCGAACGAGTTGCTGCGCCAGTTCCCCGACCTGCCCCTGCCGGACGGCATCCCCCGCACCGTGCCTGAGGCCATCCCGCACGATCTGGCCTGGTGGAAACAGCAAGTCTTCCAGCACAACCATGAGCTGGGCATGGTGCAAGCCGACAGCAGCTTGCAGAGCTTGCTGGCACAGCGTGGTCGCGCCGACCGCGTCCCCGACCCGACTGTGGGCGTGCGCTACTCCAACGAGATGGGCGGCAACGAGAAGGTCACCGGCGTGTACGTCTCGGTCCCGATCTCGTTCGGGCTGCGCGGTGCCCAGGCGGAAGGTTTGCAGCACCAGGCCGATGCCGCCGCCAACCGCGAGGCTTTCGTCACCCACCGACTGGAGGGCGACGTGCAGGCCGCCTACGCCCAGGCGGTGAGCAGTTACGACACCTGGCAGCAGGCCGCCGATGCCGCCGCCCATGTGCGGCAGAACGCCGAGCTGGTCAGCCGAGCCTACGCGCTGGGCGAGAGCAGCCTGTCCGACACGCTCACTGCGCGCCGTCTGGCGCTGGAATCCAGCCTGGCCGAAACCACGGCCCAGCTGGATGCCAACGAAGCACGTTATCGCTTGCTGCTCGACGCCCACCAGTTGTGGCCGCTGGATGACGACGACGATTCGTCGCACGGGCACTATTGATGGCGCCAGTGGACTGGATAGGCAGTATCGCCGCCACGCTGACGACCGTCGCCTTCGTGCCTCAGGTGTGGCAAGTCTGGCGCACCCGCCACACCCACGACATCTCGCTCGGCATGTATGCCATCTTCACTTGCGGGGTCGCGATGTGGCTGGTGTACGGGCTGCTGCTGGGAGCCTGGCCGATCATCATCGCCAACGCCATCACCGTGCTGCTGGCAGGTGCCGTGCTGGTGATGAAACTGCGTTACGGATAAGGCGGACTGAGCTAACCCAGTCCGAAGAAACGCAAGATCGCGGCAAAGAAGCCGGGCTTGCTGACCGGCTCGACCCGAACCGGCGCGCGCACCGGTCGGATGACCTGCGGTATCGGTTGCGCTGCCACCGGGGGCGCAGGCGGTGCCGGGTTCGCCGACTCGATGCCCAGCAACGCCCGGGCCTGAGTCAGTTGGACCTGATGATCGAGCGCGAAGCTGCGACAGGCATGCTCGTCCATCCCCAGCCGCTGCGCCGCCTTCACATTCCCCCAATCGATGTCTTTCACCAATGGCTGGCTGAGCAGGCTGGCCAGCTTGACCAGGTCGGCATAGTGGACCGGCCCGTCAGCCGCCGCGCCACCGGTGACCGCCGCGATGACCGCATCGGGGAAGCGCCACACCGCGAGCAACTTGGCCGCCACCTGGACTTGCAGCCGGTCTATCAGTTCGTACAGCTCCTCGATGTCCAGCTCGAAACCGGGCCGATCGACATACAGGCAGATCGGCAACGCACCGATGTTGTGGAGCAGGCCCGCCAACATCGCCTGCTCGGGATTGATCTGGCGGTTCGACTGGGCAAGCACGAAAGAGAACGCGGCGACTTCGCGGTTACGGCACCAGAAATCGCGCAGATACCGGCTGATGACCGGGTGCTGGGTGTGCAGCAACTCACTCAACGTGACCAGCAACACCAGATTGTGGACTTGCTTGTAGCCCAGACGGGACACCGCCTGACGCAGATGCTCGACCTTGGGCTTATCGGCAAACACGGCGCTGTTCGCCGCCTTGATCAGGTGCGCCGAGATACCGATATCGCCGGAGATCGCAGCGACCACCTGTTGGGCCGAGACATCGGGATCGTTAATGAGCGTCCTGACCCGGTTCGCGCACTCCGGGAAGACCGGGAAGCTCAGCTCATCGCGCTCAATGGCGACAAGCACCTCCCCAAAGACCGATTCCAGCTTGTTACCCATGACACGCCCCCATCCAACATCGGCCAGCCGCGCTCATGAAAGTCCGGCCACCGACCGCAGGCCCGACTCCGATCACAAAGCCGATTCGTCAGTCTCGCCGGTGCGAATGCGAATGACCTGCTCCACCGAAGAAATGAAGATCTTGCCGTCGCCGATCTTGCCGGTATGCGCCGCCTTGACGATAGCATCGACTGCGGTATCCAGTTGCTCGCTGGACACCACCACCTCCAGCTTGATCTTGGGCAGGAAATCCACCACATACTCCGCGCCACGATACAGCTCGGTATGCCCCTTCTGCCGCCCGAACCCCTTGACCTCGGTCACAGTCAGACCACTCACGCCCAACTCCGACAAAGCCTCGCGGACTTCGTCGAGTTTGAACGGTTTGATGATGGCTTCGATCTTCTTCATATTCAACTCCCGTGGGTTATGCGATCCATGCCGCGATTATAGCCGCTCCCGCACGGGGCATGCAGTCATTGAGGCGGGATGCCGTGAATCTCAAGGAACAAAACTGCCCCGTATGAGTTTGGCCGGATTCCATGAAAACCGCCGAAGGTAGCCCGGCGGCTTTGCGCTTAAAACATCCGGCGCAATAACGATTGCGCCCTACCTTGCTGCGTACCGCCCGTTTTCCCCTCATCCGCCACCGAGCAGTGGAGGATGATCAGGGAATTCTGACGAATATGTTTGAGCACGTGACGGCGAGCCGGTCGTGCGAGTTTATGAGGAAGCCTGACCAGCCGGAGCCGCGCAGGGAATCCCGATAGGGATGGCGGATTGGGGTCGCCTTTCTTGGGTTACTTTCTTTGGCGAGACAAAGAAAGTAACTGGCTGCCGGGCCACCCCCGGCGGTTTCCGTTGAACATCGCCAAGTTCATTTCCGCGTGGGCACGTTGTGCCCACCCTACTTGGCTTGGCTACCGGGTTGTTCGCTGAGTACCGCCGTGCGCGAAAAGCAAAACCGCCGGAGTGGCCCGTTGGTTTTACGGAGTTAATGCTCCAAATCACTCCCTAACCGGCTTCGGTAGTCACTTAGGGCTTGCTGAATTGCTTCGTCATGCCCGCCTGTAAACTTCGTTACAGTTGTGTGTATATGTGTAGTTAATGGTTGTGTTTTGTCTGAGCGAGTTATAGTTGTGTCGATTGCTGCATGCACCCTTTTGGCCATCATTCCGAATGAGTCCCACGCCCAGAATTTTCGAATACTTACATCCAAAATTAGCGTCGTTTTGGAAGCATTTGACATAGGCACGACTCGATATCCGGATTGCTGAAGTACACTAAAAATGCTATCTCTTACTAATGACTCAACCGTCTGTCCCTTCTGAAGAACTACATTTCCCATGGCTTCATTGTTGCCATTGGAAACTCTGGCAATAGCTCGTGTCTGTATTTCTTGTACATCCTCTCCTGGAGAAATCATGCCTACTCCAAGTGATTCAATGCTTGGATTGGGCGAATTATTTTCAAAAGTACGACTGTCAGAAATTGATCTAATTGCAACTGTCTTATTGGTTTCGATTTGATTGGTTATAGGACTGGAGGGCATGAATAAGGAAACCTCTGTGCGTTTTGACGCACAGCCAGTAAGCGAGTTGGCAATAACTACTGCAATTACGAACAATCCAGTTTTCTGTAGCATTATTAACCCCTTATAGTTAATTAACCGGCCGATCCTTTACTGAATCGCTATTTCAACTTCACCGTCCCGCACTCCACATCCCCATTCTGCCCCCGATTCCTCAGCGCATGATCCATCAACACCAGCGCCACCATCGCTTCTGCGATGGGCGTGGCGCGTATCCCCACGCACGGGTCATGCCGCCCTTCGGTGGAGACTTCCACGGCTTCGCCTGCCTTGTTGATGCTGTGGCGTGGCAGGCGGATGCTGGAGGTCGGTTTGATCGCGTAGCGGGCGACGATGTCCTGGCCGGTGGAGATGCCGCCGAGGATGCCGCCGGCGTTGTTGCTGGCGAAGCCGGTGGGGGTGAGTTCGTCGCCGTGCTGGCTGCCGCGCTGGGTGACGCAGTCGAAGCCTGCGCCGATCTCCACGCCCTTCACGGCGTTGATGCCCATCAGCGCGTAGGCGATCTCGGCGTCCAGCCGATCAAAAATAGGCTCGCCCCAGCCGACCGGCACGCCGCTGGCGACGACGGCGAGTTTCGCGCCGATGGAGTCGCCGGATTTGCGCAGCGCGTCCATGTAGTCTTCCAGCGCGGGCACGACGCTGGCGTTGGGGGCGAAGAAGGCGTTGTGCGGCACGTCGTCCCAGCTATTGAACGGCACGAGGACTTCGCCGAGCTGCATCAGGTAGCCGCGCACGGTGACGCCGAAACGCTCGTTCAGCCATTTTTTGGCGATGGCGCCAGCGGCGACGCGGGCAGCGGTCTCGCGGGCAGAACTGCGCCCACCGCCGCGATGGTCGCGGATGCCGTATTTCTGCCAGTAGGTGTAGTCGGCATGACCGGGGCGGAAGCTCTCGGCGATCGTGCCGTAGTCCTTGCTGCGCTGGTCGGTGTTGCGGATCAGCAGCGCGATGGGCGTGCCGGTGGTCTTGCCCTCGAACACGCCGGAGAGAATCTCAACTTCATCAGCTTCGCGGCGCTGGGTGACGTGGCGCGAGGTGCCGGGCTTGCGGCGGTCGAGATCGGGCTGGATGTCGGCGACGGAAAGCTCCATCCCCGGCGGGCAACCATCGACGATGCAGCCGATGGCCGCGCCGTGCGATTCGCCAAAAGAAGTGACGGTGAACAGGGTTCCGAAGGTGTTTCCAGACATGGCGCGCTCTCGCAGAAAGTTTGCGGCGGATTTTAACATAGGCGGGTAGCCCGGAAATTCGCCATTCCCGCTACGGGCAGCGAACCGATCACAAGTACACAGACATGAAAAATCCCGCCGAGGCGGGATTTTCGTATGACCATCGACCGGGCCAACGGCCCGACAGAGTTACTTTTTGCCGGGCAGCACAGGCATGGATGGACGAACAATGCCGGTTCCGCTCGGTTCAGCAGCCGCGCTCGACCCACGCACAGCTGCCGGAGCTGCGGACTTGGCCGGTGCGGGAGACGCTGCCACAGAGGCAGCCTCGGCCTTTTCGTCCTTGATCAGCCAGGCATCACCCGACTTGACCAAGGTGAGCGTCTTGCCGCCGACCTCACTCAGGAGGCTGGATCGATAGGTCTGCTTGAATGTGACGCTGGCATGGGTGCTGTCAGTCAAGGTGACCTTCGCGCCGTCCACGCCGACCTTGATGAACTTCGGCTTGCTGATGCGCTGCTGGCGCGTGGCTTCCCAGGAGGAACGCGACACGCCGCCGGGCGTAGAGAAATCCTTGGCGTAGTACGACAGGTATTTCTTCGTATCCTGGCTCGACCACGCCTCCGCCCAACCATTGACCGCACTCAGCACGGCAGTGTCAGACGATGCCGCCTTGCTCGGTGCGGGTGCAGTCTTGACCGCCGGTGCTGCGGGCTTGGCAGCCGCCGGAGCAGGAGTCACTGCTGCAACTTTGGCCGGAGCCGGGGCAGGAGCGGCGGGTTTGGCCGCTACAACTGGCGCAGCAGGCTTGGCTGGCTCTGCCTTGACGGGAGCTGCGGCAGGCGCAGTCGCCTTGAGCGACGGCGCGGCAGTGGCCGCCTTGGTTTGCACCGTGACGCTGGCCGCCGGAGCCGCCGGCTTGGTCGCCACGGGAGCAGGAGTCTCGACCGGCGTGGCGGGTGTCGCTGCCGCCACTGGCGCAGGCTTGGCCACTGCGGCTACCGGGGTAGCCGGAGCCGGTTTGGCTGCCGGGGCAGGCGCAATCTTGGGGGCATCCGGATGAGCGCCGGTGACCACCTGCCACAACGACGGTGCCGCAGCTGGCGCAGCAGGTTTGGCTGCGACCGGCGCTTCAGGTGCTGCTACTTTCTTCGGCGCAGCGACGACAGCGGGAGCCGCAGGTTTGGCGGCCACCACTGGCTCGGCGGGTTTGGCAACGGGCGCTGGAGCAGCCACCACAGGTTTAGCCACTGGCGCGGGGGCTGCTGCCACAGGTTTGGGGGCTTCGGGCTTGGCCGCCGCGACCGGAGCCGCAGGCTTGGCGGGCTCGACCTTAGCAGGAGCGACCACAGCCGGTTTCGTCGGCTCGGTCTTCGCAGCCACCACGGCAGGAGCGAGCGGTGCCGCCGGAGCGGCTGGCTTGCTGGAGGTGATCGACTTCGCTTGTTCGCGCTTGTCCTTGGCACTGGCGTTGCGACGATCGGCATCGGTCGCGTAGCCGTAGGAAGTGCCCGCCATCTTGACGTGCAGGTCACCCAGGTTCTCGTGGGCGATGGCATAGTTAGGCTTCAGATGGATCGCAGTCTCGAATTCGACCTTGGCCTTTTCGTACTGGCCCAGGCTGGCGTGCAGCACGCCCAGATTGTTGTACGGCTCGGCGATGTTCGGGTAGTCGGCGACGATGGACTGGAAGAGGGCGATAGCATCGTTGGTGCGCCCTTGCTGGGTGTAAATCACCCCCTTCAGGTAGCGCGCCTGCATATCCTTGGGGTCTTTTGCCAGTAGCGCGTTCACTTTCTCCAGCGCCTGCGTCGGCTGCCCCTGCTTGAACAGTCGATTGGCATCCTGGATATTCTCTGCGTTCGCAGGCAGGCTGAGGCAAAGAAGCATCGCACTGATCGCGGCGCGCTGGGTGAGGTGTCTGGGCATATTCATCTTATTTGATTGTGATGGCATTGATGTTCATCCGGCCCGGAAATTCCCAGACCCCCTGAGCTGCGGTGCAAGTTGTGCACCCTGTAACGACTTCCCTTGCTTTGACAGGAAGAGTGCCCGGATTTTCAGGTAAAATCGCCCGCGTTTCAATACATATTTTGATTAAGTGCATGAATAGTCTTACGCCTTCGCCAGTTTCCAATTTCATTCGCAACATCATCGAGGATGATCTTGGCAGCGGCAAGCACAGCAGCATCCAGACCCGCTTCCCGCCGGAGCCGAACGGCTACCTGCACGTCGGCCACGCCAAGTCCATCTGCCTGAACTTCGGGCTGGCCAAGGATTACAGCGGCCTGTGCAACCTGCGCTTCGACGACACCAACCCGGAGAAGGAGAGCGAGGAATACGCGCAGTCCATCCAGGACGACGTGCGCTGGCTGGGCTTCCAGTGGAACGGCGACGTGCGCTGGGCCTCGGATTATTTCGATGCGCTGTACGACTTCGCGGTGGAGCTCATCAACAAGGGCCTGGCCTACGTAGATGACCTTAGTCCCGAGCAGATGCGCGAATATCGCGGCACGCTCAAGGAGCCGGGTCGCAACAGCCCCAACCGCGACCGCCCGGTAGCCGAAAATCTTGATCTCTTTGCGCGCATGAAAGCGGGCGAATTCGCCGACGGCGCGATGGTGCTGCGCGCCAAGATCGACATGGCCTCGCCCAACATGAACCTGCGCGACCCGGCTATCTACCGCATCCGTCGCGCGCACCACATCCGTACTGGCGACAAGTGGTGCATCTATCCGATGTACGACTACACCCATTGCATCTCGGACGCGTTGGAAGGCATCACCCATTCCATCTGCACGCTGGAGTTCGAGGATCACCGCCCGCTATACGACTGGGTGCTGGACAACATCACCATCCCCTGCCACCCGCGCCAGTACGAGTTCTCGCGGCTGGAACTGCAATACACCATCACCAGCAAGCGCAAGTTGCTGCAACTGGTGAACGAGAAGAAGGTTTCAGGCTGGGACGACCCGCGTATGCCGACCATCTCCGGCATGCGCCGTCGCGGCTACACGCCCGAGGGTATCCGCGAATTCGCCAAGCGCATCGGCGTGTCCAAGAGTGCCAACAACGTGGATTTGGCGGTGCTGGAAGGCGCGATCCGTGAAGACCTGGAACTGCGCGCGCCGCGCGTGATGGCCATCATCAATCCGCTCAAAGTCACGATTACGAATGCCGAAGGCGCGTTGACCCGCGCAGCGGATTTCCACCCCAATGTGCCGGAACTGGGCAGCCGCGAGGTGCCGTTCTCCAGCGAGCTGCTCATCGAAGCCGACGACTTCGCCGAAGTGCCGCCGCCTGGCTGGAAGCGCCTCACGTTGGGCGGCGAGATCCGCCTGCGCCACAGCTACGTGATGCGCTGCGACGAAGCGATCAAGGATGAATCCGGCAAGGTGGTCGAACTCAAGTGCAGCATCGACCACGACACCTTGGGCAAGAACCCGGAAGGCCGCAAGGTCAAAGGCGTGATCCACTTCCTGTCGCGCCCGCACGCTCTGCCCGCCGAGATCCGTTTGTACGACCGCTTGTTCACCGTGGCGGAACCCGATGGCGACAAGGAGCAGAGCTTCCTCGACTTCATCAACCCGGATTCGCTGACCGTGGTGCAAGGCTGGGTCGAGGCTGCCGTGCAGGATGCCGCGCCCGAAACACGCTACCAGTTCGAGCGCCTGGGCTATTTCGTCACTGACCGCCGCGACCATCAGCCGGGCGGGAAACTGGTGTTCAATCGCACAGTGACACTGCGCGATGGCTGGACCAAGGGCTGATAGACCAAGGAGCAAATATGTACCAAAGAATTCTGGTTGCAGTGGATGGGAATCCCGCTTCGCGCTCACTGACCGAGGCGATCAGGCTGGCGCAGTTCGCCGATGCCACGCTGTTGCTGCTTCATGTGGACGTGATCGATCCGGTGTTGCTGTGGAACGAGGAGAACTGGATCGTGCCGGGGTTCACCCCGATGACCGGCGAACTGGAGCGTGACCACGGACTGCTGACCGAGGTGCTGGAAAAAGTGCAGCAAGAGGGTGTCAAGGCCGAGATCAGGCAGGTGGAAGAGGCCGGACAGAATCTGGGGGCCATCATCGCCGAGCAGGCGGCCGAGTGGAAGGCCGACCTGATCGTGTCCGGCACCCATGGTCGCAAAGGCATCGATCGCTTGCTGCTGGGCAGCATCGCCGAGAATATCGTCCGCAACGCCACCGTGCCGGTGTTACTGATCCGCAGCGAACATGAGTGACATGATCCCCGCTCCCGACGCTGAGCAGCTCAAATCCCTCAAGACGATCACACTGGTCGTATATGTCCTGTACGCCCTCTCTTACTTCACCGGCCTCACCGCCATCGTCGGCATCATCGTCAACTACGTGAAGCGGGACGATGTCGCGGGCACTTGGCTGGAAAGCCACTTCCGCTGGCAGATACGCACCTTCTGGTTCGGCTTGCTGTGGGCAATGGTGGGCGGTGCAACGGTCATCTTCGGGATCGGCTTTGCCGTGCTGTTCGCCAACTTCTGCTGGATCATCTACCGCATAGTCAAAGGTTGGCTCAACTTGAACGACAACAAACCCTTGCCAGTCTGAATCCCCCATGCTGAAAATCTACAACACCCTGGCCCGCGACAAGCAGGACTTCCGCCCCATCGAACCGAACAACGTCCGCATGTACGTGTGCGGCATGACCGTGTACGACTATTGCCACTTAGGCCACGCGCGGGTGATGGTGGTGTTCGACATGGTGCAGCGCTGGTTCAAGGCATCCGGCTACGACGTGACCTACGTGCGCAACATCACCGACATCGACGACAAGATCATCAAGCGCGCGGCGGAGAACAAGGAATCCATCCATGCGCTGACCCAGCGTTTCATAGCCGCGATGCACGAGGATGCCGACGCGCTGGGCGTGCAGCGCCCGGACCATGAGCCGCGCGCGACGCAGTTCGTGCCGCAGATGCTGTCCATGATCGAGGCGTTGGAGAAGAACGGACTGGCTTACCAGGCCGCCGATGGCGATGTGAATTACGCCGTGCGCAAGTTCGACGGTTACGGCAAGCTCTCCGGCAAGTCGCTGGAAGACCTGCGCGCTGGTGAGCGAGTGAACGTGGCCGAGAGCAAGAACGACCCGCTCGATTTCGTGTTGTGGAAGCACGCGAAAGACAGCGAAGCCGACGAGGTGAAGTGGGATTCCAAGTGGGGCCAGGGCCGTCCCGGCTGGCACATCGAATGTTCCGCGATGGGTTCGGAGCTGCTGGGCAAGCAGTTCGACATCCACGGCGGCGGGGCGGATTTGCAGTTTCCCCACCACGAAAACGAGATCGCCCAGAGCGAGGGTGCGCACGGCTGCCAGTACGTGAACTACTGGATGCACAACGGCTTCATCCGCGTGGACAACGAGAAGATGTCCAAGTCGCTCGGAAACTTCTTCACCATCCGCGAGGTGCTGAAGAAATACGACGCCGAAGTGGTGCGCTTCTTCATCCTGCGCGCCCACTACCGCAGCCCGCTGAACTACTCCGATGCCCACCTGGACGATGCCAAGGGCGCGCTGACACGGCTTTATACCGCCCTTAAAGCCGTTCGTGCTGAGCCTGTCGAAGCACGCCCTTCGACAGCACCCGCAAGGAGTACGCCGGTGGGTGCCCCGCCGTTGCGCGGCGACCCTTCCGCAGGCTCAGGGCGAACAGGAGATGTGGACTGGAACGAACCCCACGCCCAGCGTTTCCGCGCGGCGATGGACGACGACTTTGGCACCTCTGAAGCCATCGCCGTGTTGTTCGATCTCGCCAACGAGGTGAACAAGACTCGTTCGACTGAGCTGGCCGCGCAGCTCAAGGCTCTGGCCGGCGTGCTCGGCCTGTTGCAGCGCGAGCCACAGGAATTCCTGCAAGCCGGGTCAAGCGATGGGTTGGACGATGCGGCTATCCAGACACAGATCGAAGCCCGCGCCGCCGCCAAGAAAGCCCGCGATTTCGCCGAGGCCGACCGCATCCGCAAGGCCTTGCTGGAAGCGGGTATCGTGCTGGAAGACGGGCCGCAGGGCACCACTTGGCGACGCAGTTGAGCCAGCCCTCTCGCCTTCCCTGAGCACAGTCACCTGCCGGAAACTCCGCGTGCCACCCGCCCCGTTCCCTGTCAGCGTAGCGTCGGCAGCAGCACGAGTTGTCGGAACTCGTCTGCCGGGACCGGGTGACTGAAGAAATCACCTTGCGCCTGCTGGCATCCCATGCCGGACAGCATGTCGACCTGCTCCTGCGTCTCCACCCCTTCTGCCAGCACTACCACCGCCAGACTCCTGCCCAGGCCGATCACCGCGTCGCAGATGGATTTGTCATCCAGGTTATCCGGCAACTCCGTCACAAAGCTGCGGTCTATCTTGAGTTTGGCGATGGGGAAATGCTTGAGGTAGGCCAGGGATGAATAGCCGGTGCCGAAGTCGTCCAGCACCAGCTGCACCCCCATCTCGGCGATCTGCCTCAGGATCAGGATGGATTCGCTGGACTGATTGGTGAGGATGGACTCAGTCAGCTCCAGATCGAGCAGCGCTGGATCCAGACCGGACTCCTTTAGCGCGACACGGATGCGCGCCAGCACATGCACGTCCGACAATTGCCGGGGAGAAAGGTTGACCGAGACGAACAGGGGATGCCCGAACTCGGCACGCCAAACCATGGCTTCGTGGCAAGCGGTGCGGAGCACCCACTCGCCGAGAGGGACGATGAGGCCGTTCTCTTCCGCCAACGGGATGAATTCATCGGGCAACAACAAGCCGCGCTCGGGGTGCCGCCAGCGGACCAAGGCCTCCGCCCCCACCAAGGTGTGAGTCTCGCCCAGGATATAGATCGGCTGGTAGTAGACCTCCAGCTCCGCCTCATCCAGCGCCTGCCGCAACTCTCCCTCCAGTTTCAGCCGCTGCCCCTGGTCGGCCAGCAGGGCCTGGCGGAACTCCTGATGGTTGTTCTTGCCGCGATGCTTGGCATCGTACATCGCGACATCGGCAAAGCGCAGCGCGTTGCCGAACTCCGTAGTGTCCTCGGGCAACAAGACAGAGCCGATGGATATCCCGACGAGGATGTCATGCCCTTCGATGCGGACCGGATGTGACAGCACCTCCAGAAACTTCTGCGCCACTCGCCCGATCTCGTCGCGCCCACCCACTTCGGTCAGCAGGACCGCGAACTCATCCCCGCCCAAGCGGCTGATCTCGTCCTCGATCCGGATCACACTGCGCATGCGATCGGCGACGGAACGCAACAACACATCACCGACATGGTGGCCGTAGGTATCGTTCACCCGCTTGAAGTTGTCGAGATCCAGGAACAGCAGCGCGATGCCAGCTTGGCGTTCCTCAATATCCTGCAACAGGCCGCGCAGGCGATGCTCGAAATAATGACGGTTGGTCAACTGGGTGACGTTGTCGTAATGCGCCAGCCGGTCGAGTTTGATCTCCATTTCGCGGCGCTGGCGCAGCTCTTCCGACAGCGCACGGTTGTTGTCCTCGATCTGCTGGATCATCTGGTTGAAACTCTCGGCCAGCTCACCGACCTCATCATGTGCGCAGATCTCGGCCCGATGAGAGTAATCGCCGCGCCGGGATAGATGTTGCATCAACCCGGACAGCTTGCTGAGCGGAGCCAACAGGCGTGGCAGCAGGTAGTAGATGATCAAGCCGCCCAACATCGCCGCCAGCAACATGCCCATCAACACGGTGCCAACCAGGGAAATGACGCGTTGTCGCAGAGTGTGTACATCTTCACGCACCAACAGCATCCCGATCGGCTGCTGCTCTATGCGGATAGGCATCCAGACTTCCAGGAAGTCCCCCGCCAGAATCACCCGTTCACTCTGCAGGGGCTCTGCGCTCATCCCGACCGACATGGCATTGCCCCGTTGCACGAACGACTTGCCCTGCTCGTCGAATACCGCCACATACAACACCCGCTTGTCTATCTGCAAAGCGCCCAGCGTCTCGGTCACAGCTTTGGGATCGTGGAACAACAGTCCGGCTGCGGCATTGTCAGCGACCACGCGCGCACGGGTCATCGCATCCACCTCCGCCTGATCGCGGATTCCCTCCCAAGCCCACCAGGAGATCGCCGCCGCCCCGACCAGGGCAGCCAGAAACATGGCGAGCAGGTTGATGAGCAGCAGCTTGTAGCGCAAGCGCATGTCCGTCCAATGATCGAGCCACCATCTGCTCATGGTCACCACACCTTCCTGGCCAGCTTGAGCAGGTGAGAACTCAACTTGAGCCCCACCTGCTGCGCTGCACTCTGATTGATCTCAAACTCGATACGGTTGTTGGCGGAGACCAGCGCGATGATCGCCGGACTGGGAGCCAGCCCGTTGGATTCGGTCACGGTAAGCACCGGCACCTCCCTCAATTGCTCTGCCAGGTAGGGCAGATTACCGCGCTCGGAAGCCGCGATGAACAGCAGCTGACAGCCCCTAGCCTCGGCGACCGAATACACCTGCATCGATCTCACCGTCGCACCACGCACGGTCTTGCGTGTGATCGGCTGCATCGCGTCACCGAAAGGGTCGTTACCCATCACGCAGAACTGCAAGGTGGCATGCTGCGACGGCCATTCCGTGTACAAGGCGAAGTTATAGAGGAACGCGGCTTTCAGCTCATACTCGCCGACGGCGCGTGCCGAAGCAGGGAGCAGCAGCCCCAGCAGCAACAGCAAGGGCACGGCGTATCTAGTCTGCATAGTTCAGCGTCAGCCACAGGGTACGACCAAACGTAGGGATCAGCGGTGCCATACTCAGATTGTTGCCCGCCACGAAGCTCTTACGATCAAACACGTTGGTCAGCCGCAGCTGCCCTGACCAGGCTCCGTGCGGCGTGCTCAGTGTCATGTCCACGATAGGCTCGGTCGGCAAGTGCCGTGCCACGCCATCCGCCCAGACGAACGAACGCGGCCCCGTCACCCTGGCCTCCCCGGCCAGCACCCACCCGCCGCCCACGGGCTGACTGGCCAACAGCTTGCTGCTCCAGTGGGGAGAGTTTTCAAACCGCTGATTAGCCGCGCCGCCCGCTGTCACGGTCTGCAGGGCAAGCGAGGCTGAGAGCTGGCCGCCATCCACGCCACGGCGGGTCACGGTGACATCCCCTCCGCGCGCGTTCACCGGCCCGACATTCTGGTATTGCCACTGCAAGTTCGGCAGCGCGACCTGATTGATCAGGTTGAAAAGGTCATAGCGGAACAAGGATGCGGCAATTTGGGTGTGATCGCTCAGCCAGCGCTCACCGACCAATTGGTAGGTGTGGATGTACTCCTGCTGCAAGGCCGGGTTGGCTAGCCAACTCCCTCCCGTAGCATAGTTGGCTTCAAAATCGGTCGGGTTGCGATAGGCACTGCCGACCAATAGCTTGAGCGAGCTCCGCTGCTGCGGCTGCCAGATCAAGGCCAGGCGCGGACTGACTTTTCCGCCGAATTGGGAGTGATGGTCGTAACGCACGCCCAGATTGGCCAGCCAATCGGGCGCGAAGGCCCATTCATCCTGCAGATACAACCCCACGGTGCGCGAAGGGGTGTTGATGTTGAGCAGATAGCCGCCCTGGGCAGGTGGCAGATTCTGATTCGTCTGTCGTGCCAGCGACTCGTGCTGGAACTCGATACCGCTGACGAGCTTATGGCTATCGATGCCGGAATAGACCACATAGCCCTCGCCCGACCACCAGCGTGCATCGGCCTGGTCACGGTTGAGGTAATGCCCCATCACCGGGTCCAGAAACGGGTAATCGCCGGTATAGCTCATGCGGTTATAGGCGACATGCCCCTGGAACATCCAGTCGGCTGCCAGCTCGCGGTGCGTGCTCAGACTCACTCTTGACGAGGTATCTTCCAAGCGAAATGTCGGATCGTTGAACAACGTCTCGTAGAGCGGCGCGGAGGGGTGGTGATCGCGGGTGCCGTGGATCACGGTCAGATCGGTGCCATCACCCTCCCAGCGGGCGAATACACGCGCCAGCCTGGTCTTGTCCAGCCCCACCGCGACACCGTTGGTCACGCCCACACCGTTCGGCAGGGTCAGGTAACCAGCCGGCGCGGAATACGCCACATCGCGGCCAGCCTTGTCGCCGACGGCCACCGCCAGCGACACGCTACTGCCGTTCTCCAGCGTGTTCGAGACGTGGCCATTGGCGATGCGCCAGCCATCACTGGACGCAGAGACCGAGGCTCCCGTGCCTATCTGGGCTGCGCGCTTGGTAATGACATTGATGACCCCGAACAGGGCGTTCGCGCCATAGATGGAGGAGCCCGGCCCGGCCACGAATTCGACGCGCTCGACCATGGACAGATCGACCGGGAACTCATCACCGACCAGGGCCTGTTCGTACACGGGATCATTCACGCGCTGGCCGTCGATCGCCAACAGGCAGCGGTTGTTGAAATCACGCGAATTCTGGAAACCCCGTGTCCCGATGTGGTCATAGCCCCGGTCGGAGCCGAACAGCATGCCCGGCAGGCTGTTGAACAATTCAGCCAGGGTGCGCCAGCCATGACGGCGGATGGCTTCGGCATCCACCACCAGTACCGAGGTCGGGGCACGTGATGCAGTTTGAGTGAACTTGGAGGCACTGCTGACTTCGTATTCGACCTGCAGCAGAGACTCCAACGGCAGGGCCAACAGATCCTCAGCCACGGCGGGATGCCCCATCAACATGACCCACATCCCGCCCATCCAGGCAACTGAGCTGATTCGACTCATCCGTCCCTCCCCATGCAAGCTGATCCCTACCGCCGCTGTCACGCGCTCGATTCTATTCCTGCCGCACGACACTGTCTCCCGGTTCCGCATCCTGCTGCTGCAAGGCCCACATCTGCGCATAACGGCCTTGCTCCGCCAGCAGTTCGCGGTGGCTGCCGCGCTCGACGATACGCCCCTGATCCATCACCAGGATCTGCTCGGCCTCGACCACGGTGGACAGCCGGTGGGCGATGACCAGCGTGGTGCGGTCACGGGCGATGGTGCGCAGCTCATCCTGAATGGCCCGCTCCGAATGCGAATCCAGCGCCGACGTGGCTTCGTCGAAGATCAGGATGGCCGGGTCTTTCAGGATGGCGCGGGCGATGGCGACGCGCTGCTTCTCGCCACCGGAGAGCTTCAGCCCGCGCTCGCCCACCACCGTGTCGTAGCCCTGCGGCAGAGCGTCGATGAAATCGTGGATATGCGCGGAACGCGCGGCGGCGATGACTTCGTCCCGCGTCGCGTCCGGACGGCCATAGGCGATGTTGTAGAGGATGCTGTCGTTGAACAGCACGGTATCCTGCGGCACGATGCCGATGGCGGCGCGCAGGCTTTGCTGGGTGATGCCACGGATGTCCTGACTGCTGATGGTGATCGCCCCGCCGGTCACGTCGTAGAAACGGAACAGCAGCCGTGACAGCGTGGATTTGCCCGCTCCGCTCGCTCCGACCACCGCCACGGTGTGCCCGGCGGGAATGTCGAAGCTCACGTCGAACAGGATCTGCCGCGCCGGATCGTAGCCGAAACTGACTCGTTCAAAACGGACGGCAGCCTTACCCAGCACCAGCGCGGGCGCACCCGGCACATCCTGGACCTCGCGGTTCTCGTCCAGCAGGCGGAACATCTTTTCCATGTCGGCCAGCGCGTTCTTGATCTCGCGGTAGACGAAGCCGAGGAAGTGCAGCGGCATGTAAAGCTGGAGCATGAACACGTTGACCAGCACCAGATCGCCCACCGTCATACTGCCCTGCTGTACCTCGCGCGCCGCCATCAGCATCAGCACCGTGACACCGATGCCGATGATCAGGCTCTGTCCGGCGTTGAGCGCAGCCAGCGACACCTTGTCGCGCACCGCCGCCGTCTCCCAGCTCGCCATCTGGCGGTCGTAGCGCTCGGATTCGTAGCGCTCGTTGCCGAAATACTTCACCGTCTCATAGTTGAGCAAGCTGTCGATGGCGCGGGTGTTGGCCTGCGAATCCAGCTCGTTCATGGTGCGGCGCAAGTTCATGCGCCAGCCCGCCACTTTGACCGTGAACAGCACGTAAATCACCAGCGTGATGAAGGTGATCGCCGCATACCAGGGCGAGTATTTCTTCAGCAGGATGAGCGCCACCAGGAAGATTTCCAGAAAGGTGGGCAGGATGTTGAACAACAGAAAGGTGAGCAGGAAACTGATGCCGCGCGTGCCGCGTTCGATGTCGCGCGAAACCCCGCCGGTCTGCCGCTCCAGATGGAAGCGCAGGCTCAGCGCGTGCAGATGCTCGAACACTTGCAGCGCGACACGGCGGATGGCGCGCTGCGTGACCTTGGCGAAAATGGCATCGCGCAGCTCGCCGAACAAGGTGCTGCCGAGGCGCAACACGCCGTAGCCGACGATCAGGGCGACCGGCACCACCAGCAAGGCCTGGCCCACGCTCATCGCATCGACGATCTCTTTCAGCGCCAGCGGCACCGCCACGTTGGCCAGTTTGGCCAATATCAGCAGAACGACCACCGCCACCAGTCGGCCACGGAATTCCGTCAGGTACGGCAACATGGTGCGTATGGTCTGCCAGTCGCTGCGCGGCGACTGCGTATCGACAGAAGAATGGGAGGACGACATGGATATGAACCTGAAGAACTGACGACCGATTATACGGGAAGCCAGTCATCCCTCCCTGTGCGGCGGCTGAACAACAGTCGAAAAAAATGGGGCATCCGAGAGGGAGGAGGATGCCCCAAACCACAGGAGGAGAAGAATGAAAGCAGCAAGTGTGTACCCGTTACTTTCAGTTATTTATAAAGCAATCGGCATGCCAGCCAGCCACATTACCGCGTGAATTTTCCGAAAGAATAGTCCGGCCAGCCCTATCCACTTGTTTTCAATGGACTCAATGGCAACACGCACGGCAACTTTCCTCGTCCCGAGGCTGATTCAGGCAGGCTCTCCGCCTGTCGTCTTCCTTGCAGCGCTCCCCGATCCGGTGCATGAACATGCCAGCGGAGCGGGCCGCAGTGCGTCACTTCAGTTGGCTGAGCAAATCCTGGATCTCGGCGCGGCGACCGGCATCGGCATCTTCCCGACCGGGGCGCGCCGGAGCGGCTTGGGCACGCTTCAGGTATTCGATGGCTTTGGCCTTCTCCCCCTTCTCGACCAGGAATTCGGCCATGAAGAAGTTCGGGTCGATGCCGTTGGGATTCACCTTGAGCGCGCGCTCAAGATAGCTGCGGGCCTTGGTGTGGTCACCGAAGGAGATGATGCGCGGCACCTTGTAGTACATGCTGCCCAGCGAGGTCAGCGCGGAACCGTCGAGGGCGTTGGGGTCGATCTTTTCTGCCGCCAGCAACAGGTCGCGCGCCGCCTTGGCGTTCTCCCCTGCCACCAGTTTGTTCTGGAACTTGGCATGGCTGCTGGTGATGATGCCTTCCCAGATCAAGGCCTCGACCCTGCCGGAGAACTTGGCCGTCACTTCATGCGACTTGGTTTGCAAGGCATCGAAGTAGGCCTCTTGCTGTTTCTCCGGAGTGCTGTAATAGCCTTTGGCCCAGCCGTGCTGCAAGTCAGCGATCGCATCCATCATGGCATCGGCCATGGCCCAGCCCGAGCTACCCATCAGGGTCGCAGCCAGTATCCAGCTTGAGACTCTCATCTACAGTTCCTTTTTGAAGTGTACGTATCATTCGTTGCGGGCGAACTCGCGTATCTGCGCGTTCTGCTTGCGCATGACACCATCCACCAGGCGCGGCAGTATAGCGTTGATACGCACGAATAGACACTCCGGAAAGCCGATGTAGTAGTCCTTGGCATCTTTTTCAATGGCGCGCAGGATGTTGGCGGCCACCACATCCGGCTCGTCCATGTTCATCTTCAGCGCCTCCGACATGCGGGCGGCTGCCCCGGCATTGATCGGGGTCTTGGTATAGCGCGGGGCGATGTAGGTCACATCCACACCGCTGCCTTCCAGCTCACGGCGCAAGGCTTCGGAGAAACCCCGCACGGCGAACTTGTTGGCCGAATAGGTGGTGAAGCAGGCGAAGGCGATGGAACCGAAGATGGAGCCGATGTTGACGATGCGCCCCGAGCCGCGTGCCACCATCGCGGGCAGCAAAGCGCGGGTGAGCTGCATCGGCGCGATGACGTTCACCTGCCACATGCGCTGCAGGTTGTCGGCGCTCTCGTTCTGGAACAGGCGGAAGCTCATGATGCCGGCCAGGTTGATGACCACGTCGATCTGGCCGGTGGCCTGCGCATCCGCCGCCAGCCGCTCGCCCGCACCGTCTTCCAGCAAATTGGTCGGCAGCGCGACAGCTTGCCCCCCGAGTTCGCCCAGCAGTGTATCGAGTGCGTCACCGGGACGGTCGGCCAGCAGCAGTTCGGCCCCCTGGCCAGCGAGTCTCAGGCAAACCAGACGACCGATGCCACCCGCCGCGCCGGTGACCAATATGCGCTTGCCTCGCAGGTTCATGCAGCAGGCTCCAGCGAACGGAAGATGTTGGCGTACAGATGGAAGAACACCTTGGCGCAATGGATCACGGCCTGCTTGTCCTCCTCTGCGGTCAGCCGGTTGACCACGCTCTCGAAGAAGTCGATGTGCTCCAGATCGAGCGAGCCATGGCTGGTGAGGTAACTGAACGCCGATTTCGGCAAGCCGAGCGCTTGCTCGATCTGACCGGCGGCGTGCGTGGCCAGCTGCACGCTGGTGCCTTCCAGCACGAACACCATGCCGAAGAAGCCGCAGGGATTGTTGCGCATGATGGTGTCGTAGGCGTAGGAGACCATCAGCTCGGTGTGCATGTTGGGCTGGCTGCGCCGGGCCGCCTCGGCATCGCCGCCACAGGCCTTGATGTCGTTCAGTATCCATTCCTGATGACCGACCTCTTCCTCGATGTAGTGCGCCAGCGCTTCGCGTATCCACTCATGGCTCTCCGGCACACGCCCGCCGCAGGTCATCAGCAGAGGCGAGGTGTGTTTCACATGGTGATAGGCCTGGGTCAGGAAGGCGAGGTACTCGCCTAGGGTGACCTTACCCTGCAGGGCTCGACCGATGATGGGCACCGACAGCAGCGCATTGCGCTCGGCTATAGTGGCTTGCTGCAGTTCTTCATAAAAGCTCATGCCTGGGTCTCCTTGTAAAGTTGATCGATGTTCTGGCTATAAAGTGACGCTATCTCCGCACGACGCAGTCGGCCATTGGTCGTGAGCAGGCCGTTCTGCGGAGTGAACGGCTCGGTCGCGAGCAGCCAGCACTTGATCCTGGCATAGTCCGGCAACAGGGTATTGGCCGCCGCAACCGCCCCGGCCACGGATTGCGCGACATCCTGCCCCGGCAAGGGGCGCGGCACGATGACGGCCACGTTCCACGGTCTGGCCTCACCGAATACCGCAGCTTGGGCGATGGCAGGCTGGATAGTCAGTTCGCGCTCCACCCATTCCGGCGCGACGTTGCGCCCGAACGAGGTGATGAACATGTTCTTCTTGCGCCCAGTCAGATGCAGGTAGCCCTGCTCGTCCAGATAGCCGGTATCGCCGGTCGCCCACATGCCGTCGCTATCCGGCTGCTCCGGCAAGCCAAGGTAGCCCTCGAACACCGCACCGCCGACCCGGATCTCGCCATCCTCGGCGAATCTGACCTTGACGTGTGGCAAGGGTCTGCCGACGCTGCCGGGCACATTCGCCCCCGGCGTATTGACGGCGACCACCGAGGCACATTCCGACAGGCCGTAACCCTCGAACACGGGCACGCCCAGCCGCGCGGCGTTTTGCAGCAAGCTGGGCGAGACCGGCGCGCCGCCCACGGCGACGAAGCGCAGGTTGGCCGGTGCGGGTGCGCCCATGCCGATGGCGGCCGTCAGCGCATGCAGCATCTGCGGCACCATGATGGCGGTCGAGGCGCACTGTCTGTGCATGGCGCGCAGCATGACAGCGGTATCCAGCGCCGCTGCGCCGCTCAATCCGACCTGTTGCAGCGGCAACACGCAGGCGGTCGCTCCGGCCAGTAACGGCACATAGATGCCTCCGATGTTCTCCAGCAAGGTGGGCAGCGGCAGCAGCCCCAGGTGGCGATCCTCCGGTACGGCTGCCGTCGCCTGACACAGCGATTGCGCAACGTTCTCCATCGCCATCCGGCTCAGGCACACGCCTTTCGGATTGCCGGTGGTGCCGGAAGTGTAGGTGATCTTGGCGGTGCGGGCAGGCACGCGCACGGTGCTGGCTTGCGTCAAACGCAGCAGGCTCAGGTTGCCTGCGTACGCAGCATCCACGCGTTCGACCTGGCCGGAAAGCAAGGTGGTGACTCGTTCCGGCTGATCGGTGAGGATAGCTTCCAGGCCACTGTCCCGGATCGCGTGCTGCAGCTGTTGCGGCGAAAAGAACGGCGGCAGCGGCACCAATAGTTGGTCGCCGAACAGTGCAGCCAGATCGGCCACCGCCCAATCGATGCCGTTATCCGCCAGCAGACCGAAGGCGTGCAGCCCGGTGCGGCTCAAACCGGAGCTGCATGCCTTCACCCGTTCGATCAATCCGGCGTAGCTCAACGCCTCATCCGCCCCCTGTAACGCGATCGCGTCCGGTCTGAGCCGGGCATGCTCGGAAACCGCCTGGAACACACGGCTCATCGATCAACCTCCATGGAATCGACCCCAGTGACATCCGGGATCTCGAAATGAGTCTCAAGTTCGTGGAACACATGGCTGATGTTGCCTGCCATCACTGTCGGCTGGGTATCGTAATAACTGCCCCAGGCCGCACGCTGCTCGGGCCCCAACAGCGCCACGTCCGCCCGGGCCAGGGGTATCGGGCGCAACCCAAAGCGCCGGAGGCCGTTCTTCAGTTCGGCGGTGGCAGTGAACACCACCCACTCATAACCTTCCCGATACAAATGCACGGTAAGTGCCACGATCAGCCAACGTACCGCCCCGGGATAAATCGCCGCCAGATTGCCGATCTCCACGATGCGCGCGCGCGGAGGACGAGCACCCAGTTTTTGCTCCAGCACATCCTCGATCGGAGCGGCAAGATACGTCTCCAGGAACAGCGGCCCCTGCGCTGCGCTGCGTACCCCGAACACCGCCGTCAACTCCCCGCGCCGCGTCAGCAGCTCGAACAGTTGCGGCATGTAGCTGGTGACATTCGCCCCATAGGCTCGACTGAAGCAATCATGGATGAAGCGCTCGGCCACCACACGCGCCTCCCCCTTGCTTTCGCGGATCACGAACATCTGGGCAAGAAACTTCCTCAAGCAGTCCTTACTCTCGTCGAACTCGCCCAGCGTGCGCATGAACCGCGACAACGGAGCTTCCTCGATGGAAGGCGGTACACGCCGATCCAGCATCGCTGGGCAGGTGATAGAGGTGCTATGGGTGGTAGTAATTTCAGTCATGGTCGTATGGGTAGAATTACTGATGTCATTATGACAGAAACTGGCGTTATGACCACAACGTTCGTCGCCAAGTTCCTGCCGTACATCACTTATTCGCTCACCCCTTCCAGCAACTCAAGTATCCCCGCCGCCTTGTCCAGCGTCTCCCGATATTCGGCATCCATGTCCGAATCGGCGACGATGCCGCCGCCCGCCCAACCTCGCATCTCACCCCCGGCGTAGACCAGGGTGCGGATGACGATGTTGCAATCCATGTCGCCATCGAACCCGACATAACCTATCGTCCCGCAGTACACACCCCGACGCTGCGGCTCCAGCTCTTCGATGATCTGCATCGCACGTTGTTTGGGGGCCCCCGTGATGGACCCCCCGGGGAAACAGGCACGCAGCAGCGACAAGGCATCCTCGCCGGCAGCCAGCTGGCCGACCACCGTGCTGACCAGATGGTGGACGTTGGAGTAACTCTCGACCTTGAACAGCCCCGGCGTGCGCACGCTGCCCGGCACACAGCAACGCCCCAGATCGTTGCGCAGCAGATCGACGATCATCAGATTCTCGGCCCGATCCTTGGGGTGGCTGCGCAGGTCGGCGATGCGGGCCGCATCTTCCGTCGCATCGGCACTGCGCGGACGCGTCCCCTTGATGGGCCGGGTCTCGACCCGGCCACGCGCCACGCGCAGGAAGCGCTCCGGCGAAGCACACAAGATCTGAACATGCGGCAACTTGAGCCAGGCCGAGAACGGGGCCGGACTGATCCGCCGCAGCGCCAGATAGGCGGCCAGTGCATCCCCAGTAGCCGCCGCCGAGAAACGCTGGGCAAGGTTAACCTGATAACAGTCGCCCGCATGCAGATAACCCTGCACAGCGCGGAACGCGGCAGCATAAGTGGCATGGGTGAAGTTGCTGCGGACGGGCGTAGTGACCCGGCAATCGCCCAGCCCCCCGCCCAGCCCGGAGCAGCGTTCGACTAGCTCGTGCACCCGCGTGGCCGTCTGGGGGTGACGAAGGTGAGAAACCAGTTGCGCGGTCTGCTGGTGATGGTCCACCACCAGCGCCCAATCGTAGATGCCGACGGCCATCTCGGGCAACAGCTCGGCATCCTCCGCCAGTTCGGGCAGTGCGATCCAGCGACGCGCGAGGTCGTAGCCCCAATATCCCAGCGCCCCTCCGGCGAACGGGATGTCCGGCGCACTGGCGACCACCGCTCCGAGCTGCTGCCGAATCAGGTCGAGCGGATCGTCACCGCAGCAACGCACTTCGTAACCGTCACTGATCTCGGTCTGCGCACCCCGCGTCACCAGCGTGACCAGGGGAGCGGCAGTCAGAATGTCGTACCGGTCACGCCCGCCACTGTCCAGCCAGACTGCCCAGGGCAGATCGGCAATGGCAGCGAAGTAGGTGCTACTGTCTGCGAGATAGGGCAGCGAATGGCGGAACACGGGACGGACTCAGACGCAGACCGGATGATGCCTAGTGTGCATGGACATGCTTGCGCTGCGCGGCTTGCTCAAGCTGCTCGCGTATCCTGGGCAGGGCGGCGGTAGCCGCCTCTTCACCCGCCTTGAACAGGACTTGCTTCATCTCGGGACTAAAATCGAACGAACTGACGGAGATACCCGGATGGATGACCACATCAGCCAATTTCAACTCATGGCTGAGTATGGACTGGCGCATGATGCGTATGCTTTGCATCAACACGTCGATGAGTCCGCTGGCATCCGGAAAATCTTGCGGCTGCTGCGAGATGTCGACCGCGATCACCACATCGGCCCCCATCTGACGGGCGATGGAGGCAGGCACGGGGCTCTTCAGATCGCCGTCCACATAGGTGACGTCACCGATCTCGACCGGATTGAAGATGCTGGGTATGGAACTGGAGGCCCGCACCGCCAGGCCGGTGTTGCCGTGATTGAACACGGCCACCCTGCCGTTATCCAGCTCGGTGGCCACGACGGCGAAGGGCTTGGCCAGTTGTTCGATGTTGCGGTTCTCCAGCGCCCGGTTGATGAAATCCTGCAACCTCTCGCCGCCGATGAAACCGCGCCGGGTGATGGTGACATCGCGTATCTGCCCCTCATCCAGCTGCACCGCCAATCGCTCCAGATCGGCAGCGGCAAAGCCTCCGGCGTACAGGGAACCGACCACGCTACCGACACTGGTGCCGACCACGATGTCCACCGGGATGTGATTCGCCTCCAGCACCTTGATCACGGCAATATGCGCGAAACCGCGTATGCCGCCACTGCCCAGCGCCAACGCCACCACCGGCCTGTCCTTGTTGTGCAGCGGCTGGATGCTGACCGAGCTGGGCGGATCGACTTCCTTGTAGCGTATCTCCGGCGCGGTCGAGGCACAGGCAGCGAGCAGCAGCGCCGGCAACAGCCAGCCCAGCGGGCGGAACAGATGAACCAGTCTCATCGGTGCTGGCTGGTGATCACAGCGCTTCGTTGCTGTAGCTGACGCTCAGGGTGTGCGATTCGCCCGGTGCCAGCGTCAACACGTTGCTGGCGGCATTGGCGCTCTCTACGCAGACCATGGTGCGGTAGCCGGTGTCGCTGCCGAAGTCGCCCATCTTGGCGGCCTTTTCGATCCACGGGTTCCACACCACGGTCGAGCGGCTGCCGCTCTTGGCGATGCGGATGCGACGGTTCGCGCCACGATCCACGATGTCGCAAGTCGCCTCGGTGTCCAGATAGACGCGATCCACTTCACTGGGGATGGCGATGTCGCCACCTTGCACCTTGCTCGACATGCCCTCCACCTTGTCCAGATAAGTGCAGCCGTCCAGCCCGGTGATGGTGACCTGATCCACATCGCTGATCGGGAAATAGGTGTGCAGCGCTTCGCCCAGCGGGAAAGCGGTGTCGCCGGTGTTGTCGGTGACCAGATCCATGGTCAGCTTCGCGCCTACGTTGATGTGCAGTTGCACGCGGCAGGCGTGCGGCCATTGCGCCTTGGGCATGGCGGAAGCGGGCAGTTCGAACACGATGCGGGTCTCACCGCCGGGTTGCGGGCGGGCATCCACCACATCCCAGCCCACCGTGCGGGCGAAGCCGTGCGCGGGGAAGCTGGCTTCGGACGCATGTGCGCCGAACCACGGCCAGCACACCGGCACGCCGCCACGGATGGACTTGCCGACCACCAGCTTGGCGGCGGGGCTCATCCAGATCACATCGGCCTGACCGACCGGCTTGAACGTCATCAGATGTGCGCCTTGCAGCGCGATGCTCGCTTCGGCGTGCGCGTTGCTGATACGCGCCACCACCATGCCGGGCGCAGCCTCGACAAATTCCAGTTGGCCGGCAATGCCGAATTTCTGATTCAAGACGGAAAGATCGCTCATGTTCGCTCCTGGCTGGGTGATGCGCGCGGTCGCGCGCGGAAGTCGCGGATTATACGGGATGCGCGGCAGCCTGACAGCCGCTGCTCATTGTTGATACAGCCACTCCAGCAAGGCATCGAAAGCGGGCTGGGCCGCCGCCGCGCCGGGCTGGTTGACCATGATCGCCAGCAACCACTGGCGACCGCTGCGGCTTTGCAGGTAACCGGCCAGCGAGCGCGCCTCGTCCAGACTGCCGCTTTTCAGGTGAGCGTGACCGGCGAAGGCGCGCTCGCGGTAGCGGCGGCGCAGCGTGCCGTCCAGTCCGACGATGGCCAGCGAGGACTCGAACTCCGGCTGGAAGCGGCTGGCGCTGGCCCATTGCAGCAGGTCGGCCAGATGACGGGCCGAGATGCGTTCGCGACGCGACAGCCCTGCGCCGTTCTCGATCACCAGTTCGGGGAAGTCGGCCTGATGCGACTTTAGCCAGTCCGCGATGGCGGCACGGCTGCGTTCCGGCGTGGCCGGGGCGGCCTCGCTCAGGCCCAGCGTCAGGTAGAGTTGACGCGCCATCAGGTTGTTGCTGAATTTATTGGTGGCGCGGATCAACTCCCCCAGCGGTGCGGATTCGTGACTGGAAAGCAAGGTGGCAGTGGCTGGCGCAGTGCCGTCGCGCAGTCCGCCGGACAGCGTCCCACCCAGTTCCTGCCACAAGTTACGAAACAGCGCATATACGTAGTCGCGATGAGGCAGCGGGCTGAGATAGAAGTTGCGTTCGCCACAGGCGGCGGGATAGTCGCCCACCAGTGTCAGCCTGCCTTGCGCCACCGTTGCGCGGATGCCGTCGTCCCAGTTCGCACCGCAGCCGGGGCGAGCGGTTAGGCGCAAACGGTTGTCCAGCGCCAGACCGGCCAGTCGAGGTTCGTCGAGCACCTGCACCGAGGTTGCGCGCGGCAGCAGGCGCAGGGTGAGCACGCTGCCGTTCACCACCAGCGCCTCGGCCCCGGCGTTGTAGGGAGCCAAGGGCGTGTTGTCGAAGGCAGCAGGATCGAACGGAGGCAGCTCGAAGGCGCTGCGGTCCAGCACCAGATCGCCCCGAATCTCGCGCAGTCCACGGTTGCGCAGCTCGCGCAGCCACAGCCAGAACTGCTCCTCGCTGAAGTTCGGGTCGCCGTATCCTTTGAGGATCAGGTCGCCGTGCAGCACGCCCTCGGCATCCAGCTCGCCAGCCAGCCTGGCTTCGGTCTTCCAGGTATAGGCCGGCCCCAGCCGATCCAGCGCAGCATAGGTGGTGAGCAATTTCATCACCGAGGCCGGATTCATCGCACGGTCCGCGTTGTGGGAGAACAGCGGTGAGCGGGCATTCACCTCGCGCACCTCGATGGCGACATTCGCCAGCGGAATGTGCGCCTGCTCCAGCGCATTCAACATTGGCGGCGGCAGGTCGGCAGCCGAGGCGGCGCTGACTCCGAGCACAACCACCAGCCAGCTCAGCCACCTAGCCGTCATTCCCGCACCGAGCCTGCCCCCGCGAAAGCGTGGGGAGGGAATCCAGCTAAAAAGATTGGCCCCGCGTAGCGGGCCACGCGGGTTTCGTCCTGCTTCGCAGGCTATGGATTGAATGACTGGATTCCCGCGTGCGCGGGAATGACGGCGCTGCATATTGTTCATGCCAGCGCCTCCACCACGCGCAAAGTGCCGTCCAGCAGGTGGCGCATCTCGTCTGCGCTGATGACGTAAGGCGGCATGAAATACACCGTGTTGCCCATCGGGCGCAGCAGCAGGCCGTGCTCCAACCCCAGACGGAAGGCACGCTGGGCGAAGTCGGTGTGCGGTGTTTCCACCTCGAAGGCCCAGATCATGCCGGTGTTGCGGAAGTGTCGCACCTTGGGATGCCCCCGTAGCGGTGCGGCGAGCTGGTTGAACAGCGCTGCCTTGGTGCGGTTGGCGGCGATCACGTCGTCGGCGGCAAAGATGTCCAGCGTTGCTAGTGCGGCGCGGCAGGCCAGCGGGTTGCCGGTGTAGGAATGCGAGTGCAGGAAACCGCGCGCCACTTCGTCAGCATAGAAGGCCTGGTAGACGGCATCGGTGGTCATTACCACCGACAGTGGCAGATAACCACCGGTGATGCCTTTGGAGAGCAGCAGAAAGTCGGGAGAGACCCCAGTCTCCGTTCGTCCTGAGCCTGTCGAAGGATGATCGGAGACTGAAAGCGAGGCTGCGGCAGACGCAGCCCGGACGGTGGCCTGTTCGCAGGCGAACATCGTCCCCGTTCGCCCCATGCCGACGGCGATCTCGTCGGCGATGAGGTGTACGCCGTACTGCGTACACAGCGCGCGCGCGCGGCGCAGGTAAGCCGGGTGGTACATCGCCATGCCCGCCGCGCCTTGCACCAGCGGTTCAAGGATGAAGGCGGCGATCTCCTGGTGGTGGCGTTGCAGATGCGCCTCCAGTGCATCGGCGCAACGCAGGGCGTAATCCTCGGCGGACTCGCCCGTTTCGGCCTCGCGCCAGTCCGGGCTGGGTACGGTGGCGTTCTGCCGCACCAGCGCGCCGTAGGCATCCTTGAACAGGGCGACATCGGTGACCGACAGCGCACCCAGCGTTTCGCCGTGGTAGCTGTTGGCCAGGCTGATGAATTGCGATTTTTTCGGCTGGCCGTGGTTGCGCCAGTAGTGGGCGCTCATCTTGAGCGCGATTTCGGTGGCCGAAGCGCCATCGGAGGCGTAGAAGCAATGCCCCAATCCGGCCGGGGCGAGGGCGCGCAGGCGCTCGGAAAGCTCCACCACCGGCTCGTGGGTAAAACCGGCCAGCATCACGTGTTCCAGCTTGCCGAGCTGATCGGTCAAAGCCGCGTTGATGCGCGGGTTGCAATGGCCGAACAGGTTGACCCACCAGGAACTCACCGCGTCCAGATAGCGCCGCCCGTCGGCATCCTCCAGCCACACGCCCGCGCCGCGCGCGATAGGCACCAGCGGCAAAGTCTCGTGCCGCTTCATCTGCGTACAGGGGTGCCAAACGGCAGCGAGGGATCGGTTCAGCAGGTCGGGATTGGGCATGTGCATCGAGCTTTCAAAGTGCGGCCTTTGTATACCAAGGGACGTTCGGGCACAAGCCCGCCATCACGCCGGATGCGTATCTCCTAGCCTGTCCAGCCTAGATATACCGACATATTGTGCTCACCCGCAGCCACGCACAGAATGCGCCACAGCAGGTTTGACTACTGTGTAATACGTAGATCACTGACGGGGGAGGCGAAATGAACGATGTCGTAACGCATTTTCAGCGAGGGACCTTCGAGGAGCGCTACTGGCTCCCAGCCCACGAAAAACGGCGCGAGTCCGCGCTGTTCAAATCCAACAAGAAACTGCTCCGGGACGATTGCGGCGCGCCATGCTGGATCTGCGGCGCGACGGAAGACCTTGAGGTGCACCACGTGTTCGAGTGGGCATTCTGGAATGCGCTGGACCGGCGCAAGGTCACCGACATCCTCAAAGCCATCGAATTCTACGACAGCGACTACACCGCCCTGGCCAAGGACACAGATCGGCTACGGCAGGTACTGGCCGAACTGGGCAAGAAGAAGCCCTTGCTCACCAGCCCCGACGATGCGCGCAATCTGGTGGTGCTGTGCCGCGAACATCACCGGCTGAAGCTGACCGGCATCCATACGGTCTCCTTCCCGCTCTGGCTGGCCATCGCAGCGGTACCCATCAAGGATGCGGTGCTGACGCGCGAGCAACTGATGCTGGCCGTTTCCAGGGTAAGCGCGCTGGATCAGGAGCTGGCGGCCTATTCCGCCAACCACTACACACCTGCCTGAGGGAGGGAATATGGCGAATTTCGATCCTGCTTTTGAAAAGATGATACGCAACGAGGGCGGTTACAAACTCATCAACGTGGCTTCGGATCGTGGCGGACAAACGTACGCCGGGATCGCCCGCAACTATCACCCGAACTGGGCGGGCTGGCGTTACATCGATGCCAATGACCTGACCAACCTGCAACTCTCCAATCTGGTGGGCAGCTTTTACAAGACGGAGTTCTGGGACAAGCTGTCCGGCGATGCGATCACCCGCCAGATCACAGCTGAGTCGCTCTTCGATTTCGCTGTGAACGCCGGGGTGAAGACCGCATTGAAGCTGGCTCAGATCACTCTGGGGACCGTGCCGGACGGAAGCTTGGGGCCGGTGACTCTGGGGAAGCTGAACGAGATGGAAGAAAGTGTGTTCGTCCTCAAATTCGCGCTCGCCAAGGTCGCCCGCTACGCGGAGATTTGCAACAAGGACCGGGAGCAGAGCAAATTCCTGTTGGGTTGGATCAATCGCACGATCAGGGGGCTGGCATGAGTCTGGATCTATTGGGTATCAGCAACATCGTTTCCGGTGTCGGCAAGGTAGCCGACGATCTGTTCACCTCGGACGAGGAGCGGCTGAAGATCGCGCTGCAAGAGAAAAGCATCGAGGCCGATCTGGTCAAGGGACAGCTGGAGATCAACAAGGTCGAGGCGGGACACGCCAGCTTGTTCGTCGCTGGCTGGCGGCCCTTCATCGGTTGGGTCGGAGGCGTGGCGCTAGCCTACCAGTTCATCCTCTACCCACTGATGGTTTGGGGATGGTCGCTCTTCAAGGCGCACGGCTGGGTGCCTCCCACACTTGAACCGCCGCCTGTATTGCCCGCCGATCAACTCTGGGTGGTGCTATCGGGCATGCTGGGCATCGCCGGTCTGCGCAGCTTTGACAAGCTGAAGGGAACCGACACACCCACGGTAGGAAAGCCCAAAGCAAGCTGAGTCGCCTCGCCCGTGCAGGGCCAGACGCACTCAGATGACCCGGCCCAAACGGCCAACCGTTAACAAAGGAGAACCCCATGTCTTCAGCACTGCGCCCTCCCAGCCTCGGCCCCATCGTCGGCCACACTACCGACACGTCCGCCAGAGTGTGGATGCGGGGCAACGAATCCGATGACAGCCGCACGGTAGGTATCGCGGCACTCTATCTGAACGGGAAATACGTCAAACAGTCGGCCCGATACTTCCGGCTGAAACGGGAGTATGACCGGACCGGACTCGCCGATTTCATCGACATCAAGGCGGATACGCCGTATCTGGTGCGCATGGGGTCGCTGTCGCTGGATACGGCGGACCCTCATGATGCCACTCCCGACGAGGAGGTGTTCGGCCTGCTACCGCCTGCCGAGAGCTGGCTCAAACAGCTGGAAAGCCTGCCACTGGACACGGCTGCCGCCAACTTCCGGACGTTCCCCGGCGGCGAGGTGGACAAACTGTCGTTCATCTTCGGCTCGTGCCGTTATCCGGGGTTGCTGTGGACGAAGAAGCGCGCAGATGCGATCTTCGGAAGCATCCTGAAACGCTTCAACGCGCCGGGCGATGGCACCCAGCCACGCTTCTTCATGATGGTGGGCGACCAGATCTATGCGGACACGCTCCCCAAGGATCTGGGCATCGGGGTGGCGGACACCGAGGCGGAGTTCCGCGAGCGCTACATGAGCGCCTTCGGGGCCGCGAACACGCGCAAACTGCTGCAAAGCGTGCCCACCTACATGATCCTGGACGACCACGAGATCGAGGACAACTGGGTGCAAGGCCGGATACGCCGCTCCGAAAAGCGTCAGCTGTTCCAGATGGCCATCCAGGCCTACACCAGCTATCAGTGGTTCCACGGGCCGCGCAACTTCGGCAAATATCTGTATTACTCGTTCCAGGTGGGCGGCTTCCCCTTCTTTGTGGTGGATGGCCGGACGCAGCGCCTGCGCGATGACGAAGATTATGATCTGACTGACAATTACCTGCTGGGCCGCCCCGGCAAGGGGACTGGCTACCAGGGGCAGATAGACAATCTGGTGGACTGGCTGATCGAGCAGCAAAAAACCCGTGGCGACCGGCCCAAGTTCATCGTCACCGCCAGTGTGTTCGCCCCCAACGAAGTGCGCACGACCCGCAATGATCGCGAGAAAGCGCAAGACGACGCCTGGGCTGCCTTCCCCAACACGCGCCGGCATCTGCTGCAGGCGATCACCGACAACCACATCCAGAACGTGGTGTTCCTGTCCGGCGACATCCACTGCTCGAACGTGGCGGCGATCAATTTCTACGACAAGCAGAACGGGAAAGACAGTCCGATACGCGCTTACTCCATCACCTCGTCAGCATTCTATTGGCCCTACCCGTTCGCCGACGGCAACCCGCTAGATTACGTGCACAACTCCAGCAAGGAGAACGATGACTTCGACATCGGGAACGGCTGGATGATGCGCTACCAAGCCTGGAGCTTCGAGCAGGACGACAACTACACTCAGGTGGATCTGGACTGGAAACAGCGCAGCATGCGTATCCGCACGTTCAATCGGGATGGAAACCCCACCAAGAATAGCGAGACCGTTCCGCTTTAGGCGTGCTGGCTGATGTGTTCCAGACGATCGGTTTCGCGCTGCCGATTCTTGCGGCGGTCACGGTCGGCACGCAGCTCGATCAACACCGGCTGACGACGGATACGGCGACACAAGGTGCGCCGCTCATCCGTGCCGCTCTGCGGGTCACGCTTCTCCCGCCGAGCTGGCGCTGAGACCGCGTCAGCGACTGGCCGCTCGCTGGTCTCGGGATGGCGGGACGTTGGCTGGATCATGCCGTGCGGTTGCGTCGGCTTGACGGTGTGCTTCTGGGTCAGCGGGCCAGACGTGCGCCCCTCGGACAACTCCAATGGTCGCGGCAAGCTGGGTACATATCTCATCATCACCCCCGTTCAGTATCCGGCACTCACGCACCTGAGCCAAGGCGGCCGCCAGCCCCCTCCCCTTTCCACGGTGCCACCTTGAATAATAACGCCATTCCCGGCACGGCCAGCACGGCACACAGCAAAAAGAACCCGCTCCAGCCTAGCCCTTCGACCAGCCAGCCGGTCGTGGCATTGGCGAAGGTACGCGGCACGGCGGCCAAGCTGGTGAACAGCGCAAACTGGGTCGCGGTGTAGGCCGGGTGAGTGGTACGTGCGATGAAGGCGACGAAGGCCGCCGTGCCGACCCCGACACCGAAGGCCTCCAGGCCGATCACCAACGCCAGGTCGATGCGCTGCACCGCGCCGATTTCCGCCTGCGGCCCCAGCGTCGCCAGCCAGGCAAAGCCGAAAATCGCCAGCAATTGCACCGCACCAAACAGCCACAGCGCACGGTTGATGCCAATCTTCACCATCCACAGCCCGCCCAGCAGACCGCCGATGACGGCGGGCCAAAGTCCGGCGTTCTTGGCGATCAGACCGATGTCGGATTTGCTGTAGCCCATGTCCAGATAGAACGGCGTGGCCAGCGCGGTGCACAGGCTGTCGCCCAGTTTGTAGAGAAAGATGAAGGCCAGAATGAACAGCGCGCTGCGCCAGCCCTGCCGCCCGATGAACTCGCGGAACGGCTCGACCACCGCCGCGCGCAAGGTTTTCGGCTGCGCTGCGGCAGACGGTTCGCGCACCAGCAACGTCATGGCAATGCCCGGCAACATGAACAGCGCCGTGATCTGGAACACCGTAGCCCAGGCGAAATGGTCAGCCAGAATCAGCGACAGCGAGCCCGGTACCAACCCGGAGATGCGGTAGGCGTTGACGTGCACCGAGTTGCCCAGCCCCAGTTCGGCATCGGACAAGATCTCGCGGCGAAAAGCGTCCAGCGCAATGTCCTGGGTGGCGGAAAGAAAGGCCAGCAGCGTGGCGATAGCAACGATGGTAGCCAGCTCGGACTGTGGCGAGAACCCGCCAAGCAAGGCGATGCTCACCAGCAGCCCGACCTGCGTCAAAAACATCCACCCCCGCCGCCGCCCCAGCATGGGCAAGGCATAACGGTCGAGCAAGGGCGACCAGAGGAATTTCCAGGTGTAGGGAAACTGGATCAGCGCGAACAGGCCGATGGTCTTGAGATCGAGATGCTCGCTGCGCAACCACGCCGGAACCAGGTTGAGCAACAGATACAGCGGCAGCCCGGACGCAAAGCCGGTGAACACGCAGATCGCCATCCTCCGCGTGAACAACTGCTGCCAGACGTTCATTCTGCCCGCTTGAACCGGTACATCGCCGTCGCGCCCAGCAGGTTGGGCAGGAAGCCGACTTCGTTGCCGCCGGTCATCACGCGGCGGTCGAGGATGGTCAGGCGGGAGTTGGCGCAGAACATCTCGAAATCGTCCAGAGTGCAGAGGTGGACGTTAGGGGTGTCGTACCACTGGTAGGGCAGTTCGGCGGACACCGGCATCTGGCCGCGCAGGACGTTGAGGCGGGCCTTCCAGTAGCCGAAGTTGGGGAAGCTGACGATGGCTTCGCGGCCTACGCGCAGCATTTCGCTGACCAGCGGTTCGGTGTGGCGGGTGGCTTGCAGCGTCTGCGACAGGATGACGTAGTCGAACGCGCCATCTTCGAAGCCGGACAGGCCGGATTCGAGATTGCTCTGAATCACATCCACGCCGTTGTTCAGGCAGGCGACGATGTCGGCGTCGGCGATTTCCACGCCGTAGCCGCGCACCTGTTTGGTGTCGGCGAGGTGGCGCAGCAGGCTGCCGTCGCCGCAGCCGAGGTCGAGTACGGACGCACCCGCCGGGATCCAGCGGGCGATGGCGGCGAAGTCGGGGCGCAGGGTAGTCAGCGGGCTCATGCGGCGCACTCCTGGGCGATGCGGCCAAGGTAGGCGCGCATCACAGCGATATATTGTTCGTCTTCCATCAGGAAGGAATCGTGGCCGTGCGCCGAGGTGATCTCGGCGTAACTGACGCGGCGCTTGTTGTGCAGCAGCGCGTTGACGATCTCGCGCGAGCGCTCCGGCGAGAAGCGCCAGTCGGTGGAGAACGATACCACCAGAAACTCGGCCTGCGCCCGCGCCAGCGCGCGGTTCAGCTCATGCTCGTAGTCATGCGCCGGGTCGAAGTAGTCCAGCGCCTTGGTCATCAGCAGATAGGTGTTGGCATCGAAATAGCCGGCGAACTTGTCGCCCTGATAGCGCAGATAGGACTCGATCTGGAACTCGACTTCGTAGCCGTAGTTGACCTTGCCGTGGCGCAGCTCGCGGCCAAACTTGTTGGCCATCACGTCGTCGGAAAGATAGGTGATGTGGCCCAGCATGCGCGCCAGCCGCAGGCCGCGCTTGGGTACGGTGTGATGCTGGTAGTAATCGCCGCCGTGGAAATCCGGGTCGGTGAGGATGGCGTTGCGGGCGACGTCGTTGAAGGCGATGTTCTGGGCGGTGAGCTTGGGCGCGGCGGCGATCACCAGCACATGGCGCATCCGCGCCGGGTAAGAGAGCGACCATTGCAGCGCCTGCATCCCGCCCAGGCTGCCGCCGACGATGGCGGCAAATTGGCCGATGCCGAGCCGGTCGGCCAGTCGCGCCTGCGCTTCCACCCAGTCTTCCACCGTCACCACCGGGAAGGCCGAACCGTACGGCTGGCCGGTCTCCGGATCCAGGCTGGAAGGCCCGGTGGAGCCGTGACAGCCGCCGAGGTTGTTCAGGCCGATCACGAAGAACTGATTGGTGTCGATGGGCTTGCCGGGGCCGATCATGTTGTCCCACCAGCCCACGTTCTTGGGCTCGTCCGCGTAGACACCGGCGACATGATGGTGGCCGGACAGCGCGTGGCAGATCAGGATGGCGTTGGACTTGGCGGCGTTGAGCGCGCCATAGGTCTCGTAAACCAAGTCATAGTGCGGCAACACCGCGCCGCTCTTGAGCGTGAGCGGAGTGTCGAAATGCGCGCGCTGGGCGCTGACGATGCCTACCGAATTATCCAAGGTGTACCTCAAAACAAAACCCGCTCAGCTTGGGGCTAGAGCGGGTCGCCTCGCTTTAGCTGGTATGTTTTACGTGCCCCGCAAGCTGAACTCAAATCGGCACGGGGCGCAGTTTCCGGCATTTGTAGTTCGATGTCAATTCGATGCCGCCGCCTGCTCGCGTTAGAATGTCGCCCCGACTCCATGCCAGCGACTTTTCCATGCAGAACGAAACCACCCCCAGCCTGACGGTCACCGCGTCCGACCGCCGCCGCATCATCTTCGCCAGCCTGATCGGCACCACCATCGAGTTCTTCGATTTCTACATCTATGCCACGGCGGCAGTGTCGGTGTTTCCCTTGCTGTTCTTCCCCAAAGGCAACGATTCCACAGCCCTGCTGGCCTCGATGGCGACCTTCGGGGTGGCGTTCGTGGCACGCCCCATCGGCTCCATCCTGTTCGGCCATTTCGGTGACCGCGTCGGGCGCAAGGCCACGCTGGTCGGCTCCCTGCTGCTGATGGGCATCGCCACCTTCCTGATCGGCCTGCTGCCGACCTACCAGCAGATCGGCCTGTACGCCCCGACGCTGCTGGCCATCCTGCGCTTCTGCCAGGGACTGGGCTTGGGTGGCGAATGGTCGGGTGCGGCCTTGCTGGCGACCGAGACTGCCGCCCCCGGCAAACGCGCCTCGGCGGCGATGTGGCCACAACTGGGCGCGCCGTTCGGCTTCATCCTCGCCAACGGGCTGTTTTTGCTGCTCACCGCGTGGTTCAGCTACGACTCTACCCACGCCGACCCCGCCGATCCCTTCCTGATCTGGGGCTGGCGCATTCCCTTCCTGCTTTCCATCGGCATGGTGGTAATCGGCCTGTACGTACGCCTCAAGCTCAACGAGACCCCGGTGTTCGCCCGCGCCGTGGAACGTGGCGAACGACTGAAATCGCCGCTGATGGAAGTGCTGCGCAAGAACCCCAAGGAACTGCTGCTCGGCATGTTCATCATGGTCGCCACCTACGGCGTGTTCTACCTGATGACCACCTGGGTGCTGTCCTACGCCATCGGCAAGGTCGAGAACGGCGGCCTGGGCATAGGCTACAAGGATTTCCTCAAGCTGCAACTGGCCTCGGTGCTGCTGTTCGCGGCGGGCATTCCGGTGGCAGGGAAACTGGCAGACCGCTACGGACGGCGCAGCCTGCTGCTAGTCGTCACCCTCGCGCTCATCACATTCGGACTCAGCTTCGGCCTATTCCTTGCACCTGAGTCCATGGGCGCGGGCGGGCAGGCCGACCTCGGCCTGATGCTGCTGTTCCTTTGCACCGGCATGTCGCTGATGGGCCTCACCTTCGGCCCCATGTCGGCCCTGCTGCCGGAACTCTTCCCCACCCACACCCGCTACACCGGCTCCGGCATCTCTTACAACCTAGCTTCGATACTCGGCGCGGCGCTCACGCCCTTCGCCGCCGCCTGGCTGGCGCACAACCACGGCGCGGGATCGGTCGGCCTCTATCTGGCCGGGCTGGGATGCCTGTCGTTCATCGCCTTGTGGATCAGCAAGGAGACACGTGACCGTGACCTGGACACGATGGAAAGCACCGCCGCAACCGAAGGCATAGAATCGACCAGCCCGTGAGCCCGCCGGAGCAGGTTTCCCCGTCCCAAGCAGGTTGGGAAAGCCCGAGAATTCGCGTATATTCGCGGGTCGTTCCCACCTCCTGACCCAGCATGGAATACATCAAGATACGCGGTGCGCGCACCCATAACCTGAAGAACATCGACCTCGATTTGCCGCGCAACCAGATGGTGGTCATCACCGGGTTGTCGGGGTCGGGCAAGTCTTCGCTGGCTTTCGACACGCTGTACGCCGAGGGGCAGCGCCGCTATGTGGAATCGCTGTCCGCCTACGCGCGGCAGTTCCTGCAATTGATGGAAAAACCTGACGTGGACTTGATCGAGGGCCTGTCGCCCGCCATCGCGATCGAGCAGAAGGCCACCTCGCACAACCCGCGCTCCACCGTCGGCACCGTCACCGAGATCCACGATTACCTGCGCTTGCTGTTCGCCCGCGCGGGCGACCCGTATTGCCCCGACCACGACTTGGTGTTGCAGGCGCAGTCGGTGGGCCAGATGGTGGACACGGTGCTGGCGCTGCCGGAAGGCACCAAGGTGATGATCCTGTCGCCGCTGGTGGTGGAGCGCAAGGGCGAGCAGCTCGACCTGTTCGACGAACTGCGCGCGCAGGGTTTCGTGCGCCTGCGCGTGAACGGCGAGGTGTACGACATCAACGCCCTGCCCAAGCTGGAGAAGAACAAGAAGCACACCGTCGAGATCGTGGTGGACCGGCTGAAAGTCGCGCCGGACGCCAAGCAGCGGCTGGCAGAGTCGTTCGAAACGGCGCTGCGCCACGCCGAAGGCCGCGCGCTGGCGGTGGAAATGGACTCTGGCCGCGAGCATCTGTTCTCGGCCAAGTTCGCCTGCCCGGTGTGCAATTACGCGCTGCCCGAGCTGGAGCCGCGCTTGTTCTCGTTCAACAACCCGATGGGCGCTTGCCCCAAGTGCGACGGGCTGGGCAACATCAGTTTCTTCGATCCCAAGCGGGTGGTCGCCTTCCCCACGCTCTCCCTGAGCAGCGGTGCGATCAAGGGCTGGGACCGCCGCAACCAGTTCTATTACCAGATGCTCTCGGCGCTGGCCAAGCACTACGGCTTCGAGCTGGAAATGGCCTGGGAAAGCCTGCCGGAGCGGGTGCAGCAGATCCTGCTGTTCGGTTCCGGCAAGGAGGCGATCGCCTTCAACCATTTCAACGAGTTCGGCAAGCCGGTGGTGCGCGAGCATCCCTTCGAGGGCATCGTCAACAATCTGGAGCGCCGCTACAAGGAAACCGAGTCGCCCACCGTGCGCGAGGAACTGGCCAAGTTCCTCAACACCTGCACCTGCCCGGAATGCGGCGGCGCGCGCCTGCGCCGGGAAGCGCGCAACGTGCGCATCGCCGACAAGGATTTGCGGCAGATCAGCGCCATGGCGCTGCGCGACACGCTGGCCTTTTTCAGCGGGCTCAGCCTCACCGGCCAGAAACAGGCCATCGCCGAAAAGATCGTGCAGGAGATCGTCAGCCGCCTGGGCTTCCTCAACAATGTCGGGCTGGATTATCTTTCGCTGGAACGTTCCGCCGAAACCCTCTCCGGCGGCGAGGCGCAGCGCATCCGCCTGGCCAGCCAGATCGGCTCCGGCCTCACCGGCGTGATGTACGTGCTGGACGAGCCTTCCATCGGCCTGCACCAGCGCGACAATGACCGCCTGCTGGGCACGTTGAAGCGCCTGCGCGACATGGGCAACAGCGTGATCGTGGTCGAGCACGACGAGGATGCGATCCAGACTGCCGACTACGTGGTGGACATGGGCCCCGGCGCGGGTGAGCACGGCGGGCAAGTGGTGGCGCACGGCGTGCCGGAAGAAATTCGCGCCAACCCGGCTTCGCTCACCGGCGATTACCTGTCGGGCCGCCGCCGCATCGAAGCGCCTGCCGCTGCCCGCTCGCCCGACCCCGAGCGCACGCTGAGCATCGTCGGTGCCTGCGGCAACAATCTCAAGGACGTGACGCTGGAGCTGCCGGTCGGCCTGCTCACCTGCGTGGCGGGCGTGTCCGGCTCGGGCAAATCCACTCTGGTCAACGACACGCTGTACCACGCCGTGGCGCGCCATCTCTACGGCAGCAGCGCCGAACCCGCGCCGTTCGCCGAAATCCACGGGCTGGAATTCTTCGACAAGGTCATCAACGTCGACCAGTCGCCGATAGGCCGCACGCCGCGCTCCAACCCCGCGACCTACACCGGCTTGTTCACCCCGATCCGCGACCTGTTTGCCAGCGTGCCGACGGCGCGTGAGCGCGGCTACGGGCCGGGGCGCTTCTCCTTCAACGTCAAGGGCGGCCGCTGCGAAGCCTGTCAGGGCGACGGCGTGATCAAGGTGGAGATGCACTTTTTGCCGGACGTCTACGTGCCGTGCGATGTGTGCCACGGCCAGCGCTACAACCGCGAGACGCTGGAGGTGCAGTACAAGGGCCGCAACATCCACCAGATCCTGGCGATGACGGTGGAGCAGGCGCACGAATTCTTCGCGCCGGTGCCGGTGATCGCCCGCAAGTTGCAGACGCTGCTGGACGTGGGTCTGGGCTACATCACGCTGGGCCAGAGTGCCACCACCCTGTCCGGCGGCGAGGCGCAGCGCGTCAAGCTGTCGCTGGAACTGTCCAAACGCGATACGGGCCGCACCCTGTACATCCTCGACGAGCCGACCACCGGCCTGCACTTCCACGACATCGCCCTGCTGCTGAAAGTGATCCACAAACTGCGCGATCAGGGCAACACGCTGGTGGTGATTGAGCACAATCTGGATGTGATCAAGACTGCCGACTGGGTGATCGACCTCGGCCCGGAAGGTGGCGCAGGCGGTGGCCTCATCGTGGCACAAGGCACGCCGCAGGCGCTGGCCGACGATCCTGCCAGCGTCACCGGGCCGTATCTCAAGTCGCTGCTGGAGCGGATGCTCTGATCCGGGAGGGGCGCTTCCGCGCGCCGGTTCAGGCCGCGCCGCCGGCCAGAACCGAGAATCGCTCTATCGGCACTGGTCTGCCGAACAGATAACCCTGATAGGCACGACAGCCGCGCTGCTCAAGGAACGCCCGCTGCACCTCGGTCTCCACCCCCTCGGCGATCACCTCCAGACCGAGGTTGTGTGCCATCGCGATGATGGTCTGCACGATGGCTGCATCGTTCGGGTCGGTGGCGATGTCGCGCACGAAGGACTGGTCGATCTTGATCTGGTCCAGCGGCAGACGCTTGAGATAGATCAGCGATGAATAGCCCGTGCCGAAATCGTCCATCGAAAAACGCACGCCCAGGGATTTGAGTTCGCCCATCTTGCGTATCGTCTCCTCGACGTTCTCCAGCACCATGCTCTCCGTCAGCTCCAGTTCCAGCCTGGTCGGATCGGCCCCCGTGCGCACCAGCACGGCATGTACTTGCGCAACAAAATCCGGCTGATGGAACTGTTTGGCACTGACATTGACCGCCAGACGCAGATGGCTGGTGGCCGCATCGCCCTGCCAGGCCACCAGTTGCTGGCAAGCCGTGTCCAACACCCAAAGACCGATCTGGATGATCATGCCGTTCTCTTCCGCCAAGGGAATGAACTGTAGCGGCGACACCATGCCGCGCTGCGGATGCAGCCAGCGCAGCAGGGCTTCGGCCCCGAGTGCCCGCCCGGCAAAGCCGACCTGCAACTGGTAATACAGGCTGAACTGCCGTTGCTCCAGCGCGAGACGCAGATCGTTCTCCATGGCGGCTCGCAGCTCGATGGAGGTCTGCATCTGGGGATCGAAGAAACGGATGACGTTGCGCCCGGCTTCCTTGGCCTGATACATCGCCATGTCGGTCCAGCGCAACAATTCCTCCAGCGTATGCTCCTGACCACGGAACACGGTCACACCGATGCTGGACGAACAATGGTGCTCGATCAGATCGACCGTACCGTTGACACCGATTCGATGCAGACGGTAGGGCTCGGACAAGGCGGCACGGATCTTTTCCGCCACGGTTTCGGACTGCAACACTGCCGCGTCGAGATGCTCGGACAAGTTCTCCAGCATCACCACGAACTCATCTCCCCCCAAACGGGCGACGCTGTCCTCCTCACGGATGCAGGCCTGCAGTCGTTTCGACACCTCCAGCAACAGCAGATCGCCCACATCATGACCATACAGATCATTGATCTGCTTGAAGTTGTCCAGATCAAGGAACATCAGCACAGCATGCCGATGGCTGCGTTTGGAAGTGACCAGAAGCTTGCCCAAACGGTCGACCAACAGGCGGCGGTTGGGCAGCTTGGTCAAGGCATCGTAGAACGCCAGTTCATGCATCTGCTCTTCCAGTTTCTTGCGTGCCGTGATGTCGTGCACGATGGAAAACAGCAGCTCCTTGCCATCCACCTCCACCGGTGAGGCATAGACTTCGACCGACCGCATCTCGCCATTCGACAGGCGGTGGGTGCACATGAAATAGTTGCGCTCATTCCTGCGCGCCATCTCCCGCTCCTCCGCATCATGCTGGGGAGAATCGATGTTGATCTGGGTGATGTGCATGGCGCGCATCTCGACAGCGGCATAGCCGTAGAACTTTTCGGCCGCATGGTTCGCATCCACGATGTCACCGCTGTACGGGTCGACCAACATCATGGGCGAGGCATGATGCTCGAACATGTGGCGGAAACGCGCCTCACTGCTCTGCAGTTCGCGGGTACGCTGCGCCACCTTCTCCTCCAGCGTGACGTTGGCCTGCTGCAAGGCGAGCGAAAGGTCTTCGCGATCTAGCAAACTGATGCGCAGCCGCTTGCGGGTACGGGCCAAATGGATGGCCACACCGGATGCGGCCAGCAACAACACCAGCGCGCCACTCAACAGCGACACGGCATATTTGCGAGAGACATCGCGGAAATCAAACTCATGCGCCCGCTCCGGATTGACCTTCAGCCGCGCCATCATGGCTTCCACCTGGGAATAGTTGCCGGCGGGAGAAAAGCCGAAGTATTTGCCTTGCACTGCCGCGTGCTCCTGCGGCTGGATGTTCAGCAAGGCGAGCGTCACTTGCTTGACCAACGTGTCGGACGCTTCCGGCATGGCAGCGAACGGCCACTCGGGGTAGAGCTCGGTGGAAAGCAACTGCGGAAAAGCCGCCTTGGGCTGCAAGTTGAGCACCTTGAATTGATCCAGGCGGATCTTGCCGTCACGCGCCAAGCTCTCAAGTATGCCGGTGCGCACAAACCCGACATCGGCCTCGCCCGCCAGGACGGCCATGACCACCTTGTCGTGCGGCATGCCCGTGAAGCGGATCCCGGCAAGGTCTTTGACCTCGATCCCCTGCTTGTAGAGCTGCCAGCGTTGCATCAAATAGCCGCCTAGCGACTGCTCCGCCGGCGAGGCGACCATTTTGCCCTTGATATCCTCCAGCGTGGCGATGTCGGTGCGCTCGGCGCGTGTCAGGATCACGCCCCCGAACGTCGTCACCGGATGCCCTTCGGCCAAGGGCATCAAGGTGGCCAAGACCGTCAGACTATGGTCGACCCGCACATTGATGTAATGCTCCGGATTGGTCAGCACGAAATCAAATTCGTGGCGATTCACGGCCAGGTCCAGCTCCTTGTAATACATCGGGACCACGGTAAAACGGTAGCCCGGCACATGGGCACTCAAATAATCCGCCGTAGGCTGCCATTGCTTGAGCGTTTGCTCCAGGGGGCGGAAGGAGAGCACCCCGATTTGCACCGTGCGCCCCTCCGCAGTGGCCCAGGCCGTGGAGTCCGGACAGGACCAAGTCAGCAACGACACCAACAAGAGCAGGATCGCTCGGCTCATGCTTCCCTCCCTGACAACAAGGCGGCCTCGAACTCCGGCCCGGCGACCGGCCTGCCGAACAGATACCCCTGATAGGCGCGACAGCCGCGCTGTGCCAGGAACTCCCGTTGCTCGGGTGTCTCCACCCCTTCAGCGATGACCTCCAGGTCCAGGCTGTGTGCCATCGCGATGATGGTCTGCACGATGGCCGCATCATCCTGATCGGTAGTGATGTCGCGCACGAAAGACTGATCGATCTTGATCTGGTCCAGCGGCAGACGCTTGAGATAGCTCAGCGATGAATAGCCCGTGCCAAAGTCATCCATTGAGAAGCGCACACCCAAAGCCTGCAACTCCTCCATCTTGCGTATCGTCTCCTCGACGTTCTCCAGCACCATGCTCTCAGTCAGTTCCAGCTTGAGACGAGAGGCCGATATCCGGTTGTCCGTCAAGCAGGCTCGCACCTGTGCCACGAAATTGTCCTGACGGAACTGGCGTGCGCTGACGTTGACCGCGAGTGTCAGTGGGGCCAATGCCGGATGCTGCTGCCAGCGGGCCAGTTGGGCACAAGCCGTCTCCAGCACCCACCGTCCGATCGGGAGGATGAGTCCACTCTCCTCCGCCACCGGGATGAAGCGGGCTGGCGACACCATGCCCAACACCGGATGCCGCCAGCGCAACAACGCCTCCGCACCGAGCGGCTGGCCCTGACCGTCCACCTGGATCTGGTAGTACAACTGCAACTCCTCGCGCGCCAAGGCAACACGCAGCGCGGACTCCAGCTCGCTGCGTGCGGCCAGCACCGACTGCATCTCCGGATCGTAGAAGCGAAGGGTGTTCCGCCCACCCGCCTTGGCCTGGTACATGGCCATGTCAGCATGGACGAACAGCGCCTCCATCGGCTGCTCGTGATCGCTGAACAGCACGATACCTATGCTCGGTGAGGTATGGTAATCGCCCCCTTCGAGCCGGTAGGGACGGCCCAACTCGACCCTCACCTTTTCGGCCATCGCTTCCGCCTGCGCGGCAGCCTCCGCTGCATCGGCACTCAAGTCTTCCTGCACCACCACGAACTCGTCACCACCCATGCGGGCCACACTGTCGCCCTCGCGCACGCACGCCTGCAAACGGCGCGCCACTTCGACCAACAGCGCATCACCGATGGTGTGGCCCCGGGTATCGTTCACCGTTTTGAATTGATCCAGGTCCAGCAGGATCAGTGCGCCATGACGGCCACTGCGGGCGCTGCTGGTCATCGTTTGTTGCACCCGGTCGTACAACAAACGACGGTTGGGCAGCCCGGTGAGGGGGTCAAAGAAGGCCAACTGGCGTATCTGCACCTCGGTCTGTTTCTGCTCGGTGATGTCATCGTAGATGCCCAGCACGCCGAACACCTTGCCGTCGTTGTCGTGCAGCGGCACCTTGGAAGTACGCAACCAAATCTCCCGACCATCCGGCGTGGTTTGCGGTTCCTCGAACCCGAGTTTGGGGGTATCCGACTGCATCACACGCACATCATCGGCACGATACAGCTCGGCCTGGGCACGCCAGCCCATCGCGAAGTCGTCCCTGCCGACCAGCTCATCCGGTCGCTGCAGACCGGCATCGCGGGCAAACAGGCTGTTACAGCCCAGATAGCGCGACTCGGTATCCTTCCAGAACACGCGTGCGGGCACGTTCTCCAACACCGAGCTCAGCATCTCGTTCGCTGAGCGTAATTCGAACTCGGTCTGTTTCTGGTCGCTCAGGTCGATGAAAAACGTGAAGGTCCGCGCGCCGCCCGAGAGTTCCACCCGCTGTGCGGACACCAGCAAGGGGAACTTCGACCCATCCTTGCGCAGCCCGATCGTCTCATAGATGCTTTCCACCGGCAGCCCTTGGGCGCGGCGACGGATCTTGTCCAGTATCTGCTCACGGCGCTCGGCGGCGATCAATGCCAGCAAGGATTGGTCCCGCACCTCGTCGATCGAGTCATACCCGAACATGCGCAGGCACACCGCACTCATGTCGACGACGATGCCGTCACACGAGAAGCCCACGCCTATGGGACTGAGTTCCATCAAGGCCCGGAAGCTGACCTCGCTTTGCTGCAACATGGACTCCAGTTGGCCGCGCTGAGCCGCCACAGCGGCCTGGTGCGCATCGTTCTGGCGACACAGTTCGATGGCTTTGGCGAGATTGGCCATCACCGGCTGGAACATCTGGGTCAGCGGCAGTTCGCTTTCCGGCATCTGCGGTGCGAGCAGGATGATGACACCGCTATCGCCGATCGGCAGGCGCAGGAAGGCGCGGTAGCGTCCGGCGGAAGTGGGCAGTCGTTCCAGCAAGGCACGGGCCTCTTCCTGCCGCTGGCCGTAACCGCGCAGCAACGCTGCCGGGAACCGCAGCACCTGGCCGCTGGACTGCGCCAGCTCATAGTCCCCCACCACCGCATCCAGCCGGGCGGACAACATACCGTCAGGCGCGTCTTCCTCGGGCAGTTCGAGACAGACGAAGCCTGCCGGATACGAAGTGTAGTAGAGCAAGCGCTGCAAGGTGCGCAGCAACAGGGGATTCAGACTAGTCTCGCCCCCGATGACCAGTGCCATTTCGTACAGGATGGGGAGGACTTGTTCGCGCTGCATCTAGAGGATGATGAACGATAACACTGGCGATCTCACCACAGCGCTGCAACCAGCGTTGCGTTGTGGAACAGCGGGTAACCCCATAACGTGGAGCCGCCGATCTCGCCCAGCGACAAGGCTCCGGCGACCTGGGCCGCGCCGGTACGGCGGACGAACTCCTGCACTTCGGTGGTGGCGGCCTCAACCCCCATGTGCAGACGACGTCCGGCACAGTAGAACAGCATCACGTCCTCATCGACGGAGCCACCGTTCAAACCAGCCAGCCCTTGGGTCAAGGCATCCAGCGTCTGCGCAGAATCGACCTGCGGTGCCTCCAGCAGTGCGAGCACGGCATTGGCCGGGACTTCACCCACACAGAACAGCGAGCCATCCTCACCCAAGGCGACCGGGATGCGCACCACCACGTTGTGATTGGCGCGGACGATGCCGAAAGGGAAATGTACGCCGTATTGGTAGAAGTTCTCGCGGGTGATCTCGACCCCGAACTGCGCCCGCACCAACTCCTGATAGACCTCGAATGCGGGTCGCCAGTCGATCTGCACGATGCGATTGCCCTCGGTGGTAGTGGCCGTGATGTTCCGGGCCGGTACGCAGTAACCATGCTCCAGGATGGCCCCGTGATGCGGCGTGAGCAACATCACCAGCACGCCGTTCTGGATCAAGCGCTCACCGTCGAACAAGCAGGGCATGGGCTGGAAAGTCTCGCTGCCCGCATTGGCCCCGGCGTAATGCACGCGGTTGGCCAGTTGCAGATAGACCTCGTCGAGCATGGTGGCGATGTTGGGCACCAGCGCATCGAACAGCATGAACAGGGTGGCGGGCGATGAGTTGTCGTTCAAGCGGGGTCGCACCTCGGCGACGATCTCGGATGCCGCCCGCACCGCTCCGCCACGGCCCGGCTCCAAACCTTCATGCAACGCCACATACGGCATCTCATCGAAGCGCAACAACCAAACGCCATCGCGGGTGAAGCCAGAGTCTGCGATCAACTCGGGGAACACCCCGCCCACCAGCGGTATGCCGCGCTGACGGCACACGTCTTGTACCAGCGGGACGTATTCCCGACGCGCTTCGGGCACCATGGCCAGAACCCCCATCGACGGATGGCTGATCTTCCACTCGTCCAGCACCTTCGCCAGCTCGCTCGCGTCGGGCGTCGCGCAGTAGTGCATACATGACCGTTTCATCGGAAACCTCCCGTCAACGTCGAATCTTGGCTGCATTATGCGGGCTTGCGCCAGCAGGGGCAACCGATCAGGCTAGCGCTCAGCTGGCTGCTTGCAGCAGTCGGGCGACATAACGCGACACGCCCTGATCGACGTTCAGGAACTCGTCGGCGTAGCCGATCTCGCGCAGCGCCGCCATGTCGGCCTGGGTGTAGCTCTGATACTTGCCCTTGAGCGCATCCGGAAAGGGGATGTAGCGGATCAACTCGCGGCACAGCATCTCTTCCAGCGTGAGTGCTTCCTCACCCTCGGCGACGCGCAAGGCATTCAGCGTCGCCACCGCCACGTCGTTGAAGCTCTGCGCGCGGCCCGTGCCCAGATTGAAGATGCCGGACTTGTCGCGGTTCTCCAGAAAGAACATGTTCACCTTGACCACGTCCTCCACCGACACGAAATCGCGCAACTGGCCGCCGTTGGCATAGCCTTCGCAGCCCTCGAACAGCTTCACATAGCCGTCGGCGCGGTACTGGTTGAAGAAGTGGAAGGCCACCGAAGCCATGCGTCCCTTGTGCTGCTCGCGCGCGCCATACACGTTGAAATAGCGCAGGCCGACGACTTGTGCGTTGAGCTTGTCCCAGCGGCGGCGCACCACCTGGTCGAACAGGAACTTGGAATAAGCGTACACGTTCAGCGGCGACTCGAACTCGCGCGACTCGGTGAAATTCGGCCCCATGCCATAGACCGAGGCGGACGAAGCGTACAGGAAGGGGATGTCCTCGTTCTGGCAGTGGTTCAGCAACTCCAGCGAATACTGGTAGTTGTTGTGCATCATGTAGCGCCCGTCGGTCTCCATGGTGTCGGAGCACGCGCCCTCATGCAGCACCGCCTCGACCACGCCGTCGAAGTAGCCGGTCTCCAGCTTGGCCATGAACTCCTCCTTGTCGAGGAAGTCGGCGATCTCGCAATCCACCAGATTGCGGAACTTGTCCGCCTTCTTCAGGTTGTCCACCGCGATGATGTCGGTGATGCCGCGCTCGTTCAGCGCCTTGACCAGGTTGGAACCAATGAAGCCTGCGGCTCCCGTAACGATGTGATACATGCTCAAACTCCTTCCAGTTCATCCCGGCTGACCACTGCCGTACCCAATTTACCCACCACGATGCCGCCAGCGCGGTTCGCCACATGCACCGACTCGGCCATGTCTGCGCCGCTCGCCAGCATCACCGCCAGCGTGGCGATCACCGTGTCGCCCGCACCGCTGACATCGAACACTTCGCGCGCCTGCGCTGCCTCGTGATACACGTCGCCCGCGCGGAACAGCGTCATGCCTTCCTCGCTGCGCGTCACCAGCAAGGCCTCCAGCCCCAGTTCGACGCGCAGTTGCTGCGCCTTGGCCGTCAGCTCGTCGTTACTCTTCCAGCCGCCCGCCACTTCGCGGAACTCGCTGCGATTGGGCGTGAGCAGGGTCGCGCCCTGATAGCGCGCGTAATCGTCGCCCTTGGGATCGACCAGCACCGGCTTGCCCTGCGCCCGCGCCAGACGGATCATCTCGGCGATGTGCGTCAGCCCGCCCTTGCCGTAATCGGACAGCAACACCACGTCGGCATCGGCCAGACGGATGCGGAACTCGGCCAGTTTGGCATTGAGCACCTCGTGGCTGGGTGCAGTCTCGAAGTCGATGCGCAGCAACTGCTGCTGGCGCGCCACCGCGCGCAACTTCACCGTGGTCGAGATGCCGGGGTCGCGATGCAGCGAGGCGTTCACCCCGCCCTGCCCGACCAGCAACTTTTCCAGACAATGCCCGGCTTCGTCGTCGCCCACCACCGACAGCAGCGTGGCTTGCGCGCCCAGCGCCGCGATGTTGCGCGCCACGTTGGCCGCTCCGCCGGGACGTTCCTCGACGCGCGACACCTTCAGCACCGGCACCGGCGCTTCCGGCGAGATGCGCTCCACATCGCCGAACCAGTAACGGTCCAGCATCACGTCGCCCACCACCAGTACGCGGGCGTTCTCGAACGATGGCAGCTTCATGCCAGCCCTCCGATATCTTGGGAAATGGTTTGCAAGGCGCGCAAAGGATCGGCGGCCTGCGTGATGGGACGGCCGATGACCAGATAGCTGGAACCGGCTTCCAATGCGGCGCGCGGAGTCATGATGCGGGTCTGGTCGTTGGCTGCCGCATCCGCCGGACGGATGCCGGGAGTGACCAGACAGAACTCTTTACCGCGTTGTTGGCGTAGCAGCGCGGCTTCCTGCGCCGAACAGACCACGCCATCCAAGCCGCTGTCCGCCGCCAGTGCGGCCAGGCGCTGCACCATCTCGGCGGGGGTGGCGTTGAGGCCGATGCCGTTCAAATCGTCCTGCCCCATGCTGGTGAGCACGGTGACGGCGATCAATTTGGGTCGCTTGCTGACCTGTGCCAACGCTTCGCACGCAGTCTCCATCATCTTGCGGCCGCCCAGCGCGTGGACGTTGACCATCCACACGCCCAAGCTCGCCGCCGCTTTGCAAGCGTGTGCGGTGGTATTGGGGATGTCGTGGAATTTGAGGTCGAGGAACACGTCGAAACCGCGCTGTTGCAAGCTTTCCACGAGTTGCGGGCCAGCGCTGGTAAAGAGTTCTTTGCCGACTTTCAGGCGGCACAGCGCGGGTTCAAGGCGGGCCACCAGTTCCAGTGCAGGCGCGGCGGCGGGGTAGTCGAGGGCGACGATGATCTTCGGGTCGTTCATAGGGGGAATCCAGCTTCTTCGGTACGGCGCGGCGGGTAAGTGTCCCAGCCATGACAGGCGGGGCAATGCCAGTGGAATTGACGGGCCTTGAAGCCGCACTGGGTGCAGCGGTACATGGCCAGCGAACGGGTGCGCTGATGCACCAGGTCCCGCACCAGTTCGACATCGGCCCGGCGGTCATCGGGTGCATCCAGCAAGCGCGCCTCCAGCAACTTTTCCAGTCCGAGCAGGCTGGGGTTGCGATGCAACTCCCCACGCAGCAAGGCATAGGCAGCCTCCAGTCCCTGACGCTGGCGCACGGCATCGAACAGCACGTTCATCAGATCGAGCGAAGGGTAGTTTTGCTGGTAGCGCTGCAACAAGACCAGCGCCTCATCCTCACGCCCCAGCGAGCGGTAGGCATTGAGCAGGCGCTCGGCCACCAGCGGCAGATACTGCGCATCCTGGTGCTCGATGTTCTGCCAGGCGGCGATGGCCTGTTCGGGGCGGTCACCCGACAATTCGAGATCGCCCAACATCAGCGAGGCATGCACCGCTTTCGGCCAAGTGTTCAAGGCCTGTTCCAGATACTGGCGTGCCTGCCCGGACTGCTGTCGCGCCAGCGCCTCGGCTGCCAGCTCGCAACAGAACGCCGCCGCCTCGCGGTCTTGCTGCTGACCGGTGAGCAAGCTCATGCGCTGCGTGACCTCGATGGCCTTCTGCCAATCCTTTTCCTTCTGATAGATCTCCAGCAGGAAATCCAGCGCCTGTTTGGCGTACGGAGAATCGTGCAGCTCCAGGAAAGTCTGTTCGGCGCGATCCAGGATGCCGGCGCGCAGATAATCCTGGGCCAGCTCGAACAGCGCCTGCTGTTTCTTGTCCTTGTCCAGATCGGCGCGCTCGACCAGGTTCAAATGCATGCGCAAAGCGCGATCCACCTCGCCGCGCCGACGGAACAGGCTGCCCAGCGCGAAGTGCAGCTCGATGGTCTGCGGATCGACCTTGACCACCTCGATGAACGCATCGATGGCCTCGTCCTGCCGCTCGTTGAGCAGGAAGTTCAGTCCCTCGAAGTAGGAGCGCGGCAAGGCACTGGATTCATCCACCAGTTGCTTGATGTCGATACGTGCCGCCAACCATCCCATGCCAAAGAACAGCGGGAAGATCAGCAACATCCAAAGTTCAAATTCCATAATCCGTTCAAGAAGGCTGAACGTGGGAGCGCTGCATCTGCTCCACGTCCGCCAGAGTATTCTTCAGGCGCAGTTCGCGCTCCAGGCGCAATATCTCACGGCGCTGCCGCAACAGTTTCCCCAACAGCGCCAGCATGCCGACGAGCACACCGGCAACGAAGAACACCAGTAGCGCCACCACCAGCGAGGCGCTCCATTCGTAGCCCATGAAATAGCGCAGGATCACCGTCTGGTCGTTTTTGACGGCGAATCCCAGCACCAGCAGAAAGATCGCCGCCCGCAGCGGCCACAGCAGAAATCGCATGATAAACCCGCTCCAAAAACCGGCGGCAAAGATAGCACGAAAGCCGGGCTATCGCCTCAATTACCTTGCGCCGCCACGACGTTTCAGCGCTGCCAGCCCGGCTCTGCCAAGTGCGAACAAGGCATGGATGGCGACCCAGGGATCGATCAGGTAATCCCATAGGTTGGCGGACTCATAGCCGCCCAGCGCCCAGGCCGACACAGCCAATGCGAGCCCCAGCACGATCAAGCCGTTCCCGCGCACCCAGTGCCACAGGGCCAACAGCAGCAGCGCCGCCAAGGCAGCGTAGCCGCCGTAGCCCAGCCGGTACGGATCGAAGCTACCGAGCCCCATGGCCGCAGGGTACAAGGCCAGCGCGGCCCCGGCCACCAGCAGCAACAGACCCTGCCGCTGCGGATGTGCCCGGCTGAGCAAGGTCAGGCCGAGCAACAGCAAGGAAGTCACGCTCAAGTCGCCCGACACACCACGCACATAGCCCGCCAGGGACAGATCGCTGACCGGCAGCAGGGCCAGTGCCATGATGCCGGCGACCAGCCAGCTCCTGGCCACGGCAAAGCGTGAGATCAGGGGCAAGCGACTGAGCATCACGCCCAGCGCGAACGCCACGCCGGCCAGTCCGGTGAGGTCGGTGTAGGCCATCATGGCGCGGCCTCGCGCAAACGTTGCTCGATCCAGGCCGTATCGAAATGCAGATGCTTGATGAACACCCGATTCCAGGTGTAAAGCAGGTGGAAGTCGCCCGCGCGGGTCTGTATCAGATAAGGGTAGGAGAACTCGAAGTTGCAGGCACCGCCGCTCTGTACCTTGACCCTGGCCGAATCACGGTACCCAGCGTACACCTCGGGCGCGGCATGCGCCACGGCCAAGTCCGATTGCCGCAATGCCGCGTCGATGCGCGGTTCGCACGCCGCCGCTTGCCCGCGCTGATCTTCCAACACCTGCACCACACGCCAGCTCGCCCCCTGATCCGCCGACAGCATCAGCGACAGGCTGTCGCGTCCCGCTTGCTGATTGTTGAGCGCAGCCAGCCAGCGACCGTCGGCCAGCACCACGGCGCTCAAGGCCGCATCGGGATTGGGCAGCGCCGAAGCGACCGGTGCGCTCCAGTGTTGACCGCCATCCTGCGTGCTCATCGTTCTGGCGCGGCGCGGTGCCTCGCTGCCGGAATAGCGCGTCAGTACCGTCGCGCGCTGCGCGTCCTGCACCAGCAGCACCGGCTGCAAGCTGCCCTGCCCCCCCGCCGCCAGCCGCTGCTTGTCAATCACCGTGCCATGCCTATCCAGACGCAGCAACTCGGCAAATTTGCTGAACGACTCGTGGTACACCGGCAAGCCCAGCGTGCCGTCGGCGTACAGAAAGGGCGCGCCCTTGACCAGAGTGCTGATGTTGGCGAAGGGCGAGGTAATCAGGCGGCGCGGCGCGCTCCAGCTCAGACCTTCGTCATCCGAGCTGATCGCCGTGATCGAACTGCCCGCCCAACCGCCCAGCGAGACGGTGACGTAATACAGCCACAGCCGCCCGTCGGCGGTACGCGCGGGCACCGGATTGCCGACCTTGCTGACGTAACGATGCAGCCCGTGCTGCGTGGATTCCCGGCTGGCCACCACGGTCTCCTTGCCCCAACGGCCAAGCTGCGGATCGAACACCGCGCTGTGGATGGTCACGTCCGCCGCGCCCTCGCGGCTGCCGGAGAACCAGAACGCCCGCACCGTGCCGTCCTTCAATTCGATGGCGGACGCGGCGTGGACCTGGGTGTGCAACTTGGAGGAAGCGAATCGGCTCTCAACATGAGCCGTGGTCGCCGCGATGTGGGTTGCTGGTGCAGGGACGAACGCCGCCACGCCAGGGAAACTGCCCGCCTTGAGGAAAGCTGCGCCGAAGGCGACCGCCAGCAAGATCAACAGTGCCCGATTCCGCCGCATCAACGACACGCCTCGCGCAGCGGCTGGGCGGGCGCGGCCTGCGGCGCAACCAGCAACAGCTCCTTGACGAACAGCAATTGGAACACCTCGCCGCGCAACATGCGCTTGATCTCGTCCGAACTGTGGCGGCTGCGCAGCTCCAAACGCTGGCCCAACACCTGACAGCCGGGACAGTCGGCATCAAGCGGGAGTTGTACGGCGAACAGCGCGTAGTTCGACGACAGTTCGGCCACGCCCAGCGATGGCAGCGCTTCGTAGCCATGCACCTTGGCACCCGGCAACAGGAAGCGGTAACCCTCGTCCACCGCGCGGAAATTGCACGGTACCCACACGTCCCGGCCCTGCACTTGGCGCTGCGTCTCCGCACTGAAACTGCCGCGCGCGCCGTCGAACGGACTCAGGAAAGCGGCCAGACTCAGCGTCACCAGCAACACGACCACGTTGACCACGGCGCGAACATGGCGCGCGGAGAACAGACCGAACAGCAGCAGCGCCGCCGTGGTCGCCAACAGCAACCAGAATCCCGCCGAGTACAGGCCGCCCACCTCGTGCTGCAAGCGCACGGCCAGGAACGCCAGCAAACCCGACACGGCTGCGGCGAACAGCAGGCTGGCGACGAAGAAACCGCGATGGATGCGCGGCCAGTGCAACGCGCAGATCACCGCCAGCCCCGGCATTGCGTCCAGCAGATAGCGCGCCGAGCGCTGGCTGGGCGCGCAAAACACGATGAACAGCGCGAACATCCAGATCCACAACATGGTTTCGGCAGCACCCAGCCGACCGCGCTGCGACCAGGCCACGAAGAACACCGCCGCCACCGGGAACGCCAGCAGACCGGCGTTCATGGGATAGCCGACCAGCAGCGCCCACACGCTGCTGCCGCCCCACAACAGATTGGCCAGATAGCCCTGACCGCGCGCGCCGAACTTGCCCGCGTTCTCGCCGACCACGAACTCCTGCCAGATGGCGCGTGGATCGGGATCGAGCGCGAACCACAGGCTGAACAGCACCAGCGCCACGGCCAGCGTCAGCACGATCTTGCCCGCATCCTCCGTCAGGAAGCGCCGCACGCGGTAGCCGCGCCGGTGCAGATACCACCAAGCCAAAGCCAGACCGACCGGTGCGATCAGGGCGAACGATTTGTACAGCAGGCCGATGCCGATCTGAATGCCCAGCAGCAGCGGCAGCCGCCAGCGCGAGTCGAACGCGACCGACTGCCAGTACAGCAAGGTGAAGAACGGCAGGAAGAACCAGAACACTTCCGGCGGATTGACCAGGAACGGGCGACCAAAGCGGTAGGTGCTGAAGAAGGCTAGAAAGGTCAGCGCGGCGATGTAGCCGGTCTCGGTGGGCGAGACCTCGCCCGGCCCGCTGCGCTGTTGCGCCAGTCGCCGCGCCAGCAGAAAGACCAGCAACGCCGTCAGCAAGGTGTAGATCACGCTGGGGTAGCGCAACTGCCACAAGCTCCAGTCCGCGCCCCCGTGGGTGGCGGCGATGCCCTGCCAGAACAGCAGCGGCGGCTTGGTGTTGCGCATGTGGTCGAGTTCGGATTGCAGCGGCAGCCAGTGTCCGCTGGCCGCCGTTAGCCGCGTGATGTGGGCATAGACCAGTTCATCGCCGTTTTTGGGGATGTGCGGGCTGCCCAGCCCGTAAAGATAGACGCACACCGCCAGCGCGGTGGCCAGCAGATACCAGGTCAAACGCCGGGTGCTCATGCGGGCTAGTCCGGCTTCCGTGCGGCAGCTTTCCGCAGCAGCTTGACGCGCCCGAAGGTCCAGAGATCGTTGAGGATGAAGTTGAGCACGCTGGTCAAGCCGATGGCGATGACATTGGCCACCTGATAGTAGAAGTGCGGCGCGAGCAGGTTGGTGAACAGCATCTGCAACACGATGCTCAGCCAGCACGCCAGCGTGTATTGCCCGAACTGGTACAGCCAGGAGCGATGATGGTGCTGGGTGCGGTCAGCCCAGGTCCACAGCCGGTTCCAGAAGAAATTGTTGACCGTGGCGAAGAAGATCGCCAGCACCAGCGACAGGTTGAGCCGCAACTCCGGCGACTGCACGGCATGGAACAGATGTTCCTGCGCCAGGTACAGCATGCCGAGGTTGACCACCGTACCCGACGCGCCCACCGTGCCGAACTTGAGGAAGCGGCGCGACAGTATCCGGCGCAACAGTGAGGCGAACGACATGCGCAAGCGCAAGGCCGAACTCATGCGCCCCGCCCGGCTTGCAGCAACTCACGGGCACGCGCCAGCACCTGCTCGGGCGAGATCTGTTTGAGGCACTGGTTGTTGCCGTCACACGGCGAGTTGCGGTGATTGTAGGCGGTGAGACAGGGCGAGCAGGACAGCGCCGTGTACAGGCAATGGATGTTGGGGGCGAGCGGGCTGTACAGCGCGGGTGTCTCCGGGCCGAAGAACACCAGCGTGGGCAAACGCGTCAGCGCGGAGAACTGGCCGGGGCCGCCATCGTTGGTGATGAGCAGGTCGGCATGGTTGAAGATCGCCAGCAGGTGACGCACCGAGCGGGTGTAGCCGGTGAGGTCGATGCAGTGCGGGTGCGCACAATGCGCCACGATGGACTGCGCCAGCGGCTTGGCATCCGGCAGGCCGATCAGGGCGACCGCGTACCCTTCGCGCAACAGCGCCGCGCACAGCTCCTTGTAATACTCGGGCGGCCAGGCGCGGATCGGCAACAGCCCGCCGTCGGGATAGACCAGCACCAGCTGCTTGCCCGCCAACACGGGGAAATCGCCCAGCAGCTTGCTCCCCACCTGCTCCAGCTCGCCCTCGGCGAAGGTCAGCAGGGGCGGTGGCTGCAACTCGGCGGCGGCGGCTTTGGCGACCGGCGTGCCGCCGGAACCGATGGCGGCAACCATGGTCAGGAACTGCTGCGACAGATGGCGGTAGGGGTTGTACATCACCGGGCGCGTCATGTAGCTGCCGCGATACAAGCCTTCCTGCGTGTGCGGATAGAAGCCGACGCGAATGGGCGCGCCAGACAGATAGGTGAAGATGCTGCTCACCCGCGTGAACAGCTCGCAGTCGATCACCACGTCGAACTTGAGCCTGCGCATGGTGCGTATCGCGTTCAGCGCGTCGCCCGCGAAGCCGCCCAGCGACTTGTCGTTGATGGTGATGACGTGTTCCGGCGGCATCACGCCGAGCAGGTCGAGCACCTCGCGGTTTTTGGCAAACATCAGGATGTGCAGCGAAGCGTCGGGGTACTGCGCCTTGAGTTTGGCGAACATCGGCTGCGCCAACACCAGACTGCCCATCTCCGACAACAGCACGATCAGTATCCGCTTAGGCTGCGCCGGTTCGGCGCGACCGAACAGCGCGGTGCGCAGGCGCTCGTAACCGGAGAGCAAGGCACAGACGGGAACCCCGACCAGTCGGTCCAGCGTGCGTTGGAGGTTGATGTTCAATGGGAATCCAGTTTTCGAGAGTCCGCCGGACATGCTGCAGACCAGCACCCGGCGCGGGCGCGATTATCGGCGAAAGCGCAGCAATTCACAATGCGGCTACGCTGCCGAAGCCGATGTGCCCATCATCCCGGCCACCACGATGCCCGCTTCGTACAGCAGCCACAGCGGCATCGCCAGCATGAACTGGGACACCACGTCGGGCGGGGTGAAGATGGCGCCGACGACGAAGGCACCGACGATGACGTAGGGGCGGATCTCCTTGAGTTTGGCGATGGTGACGAAGCCCATCTTGACCAGCACCACGACCACCACCGGCACCTGGAACGCCAGTCCGAAGGCGACGAACATGGACAGCACAAAGCTCAGGTATTTGTCGATGTCGGTCATCACCGCCACGCCCACCGGGGCCGAGGCCGTGATGAAGCCGAACACCACGGGGAACACCGCGAAATAGGCGAAAGCCATGCCGCAGAAGAACAGCATCAGACTGGAGGCGACCAGCGGGAACACCCATTTCTTCTCGTGCTCGTACAGGCCGGGGGCGATGAAACGCCAGATTTGATACAGGATGTAGGGCAACGCGATCAGGAAAGCCGCCATCAGTGCCACCTTGAGTGGCACAAAGAACGGCGTGGTCACGTCGGTAGCGATCATCTGGCCACCCTTGGGCAGTTTGGCCAGCAGTGGGTGCGCCAGCACGGCGTATAGATCAGCCGCCCACGGGAACAGGCAAACGAACACCAGCAGCAAGGCCACGACCGAATTGAGCAGGCGATTGCGCAGCTCGATCAGGTGGGAGATGAAGCTCTCACTGGTACTCATCAATCGATTGGGAATTTTTGCTGCTGGGGCGAGGGACTGGGCTGCAGCTCAAAGGTCTCAACAGCCTGCACCTGGGGCACGGCGGTCGTGGCAGCTCGGTTGACCGATTCCACCTGCTGATCCAGCGTCTGAGTGATCTGGCGGGCGGAGGCTTCGACTGCGGTGGCTTCCTGCTGCACTTTCTCTCTCAACTGCCGCATCTCTTCCATCGCCAGATCGCGGCTGATGTCGTTCTTGATGCCGTTGATGTAGCGCTGGGCGCGTCCCCACAACAGCCCCATCGTGCGCGCCACCTTGGGCAGTCGCTCGGGGCCGATGACGATGAGGGCGACCACCAGAATCACCATCATCTCGGACAAGCCTACGTCGAACATCGCGTGTCGCTAGCTCAGCTGTTGGAGTGCGTCTTGCTCTTCACTTCGCCTTCGATGGTCTGGCCACCCTTCTGCTCGACTTGAGGCGCAGCCGCTTCTTCGCCGGTCTTCATGCCTTCCTTGAAACCCTTTACCGCGCCGCCCAGATCTTCGCCGATGTTGCGCAGTTTTTTGGTGCCAAATATCAAAACCACCACCAGCAATACGATCAACCAATGACCAATACTCAATCCGCCCATTCTTCTCTCCTTGAATTACGTTTCACTCACTAAGACTTTCGAAGTTCCGCTACGTTTGGCCACTTTGTAAACGCGAAAATCCACACACCCAAAATGTTAACTAACGGTAGAAAGCCGATAATTGACCACCATCCTGAAAACCCAGCTTTGCTGAGAATTTTTACAATAGGGATTATCTGGGCCAACAAGAGCAACACGACCAGCCAATGCCAAATGCTCATGGAACCCATTTCTCTCTCCTCGATTAACTACGTTTGACCATGGGCGGGATGTTGCCGCCGCCGATGATGTGTACATGCAAATGGAACACTTCCTGCCCGCCGCCCTTGCCGGTGTTGATGACGGTGCGGAAGCCGTTGTCCAGCCCCTGCTCCTTAGCCAGTTTCGGCGCCAGCGTCAGCATCTTGCCCAGCAAGGCGGCATGGCTGTCGTCGGCCTCGGCCAGCGAAACCAGATGCAGCTTGGGGATCAGCAAGAAATGCACCGGCGCGACCGGATTGATGTCGTGGAAGGCGAACAGCTCGTCGTCCTCATACACCTTGCGCGACGGGATGTCGCCGCGCGCGATCTTGCAGAAGATACAGTTATCGCTCATTTTCGGCTCGCCTTTTCGGTGATGCCCGACACGCCCTCGCGGCGCGCCAGTTCGTTGAGGATGTCGTCGCTGCTCAGCCCCTTGTGCGCCAGCAGCACCAAGGTGTGGAACCACAGATCAGCCACTTCGTACACCAGATGCGCGTTGTCGCCGTCCTTGGCCGCCAGCAACACCTCGCCCGCCTCCTCGATCACCTTCTTCAGAATCGCGTCGTCGCCCTTGGCGTACAGCTTGGCGACATAAGACGAATCCGCCGCCGCGCCCTTGCGCGACTCCAGCGTTTCGGTCAGTCGTTGCAGAATCTCACTCATCCCTTAAACCCCGTCATTCCCGTGAAAACGGGAATCCAGCAAAACAAACACTCCGCGCAGCGGACAAACCGAGCCTTGCCCCGCTACGCGGGAACTTTCAAACACCCGAATTCCCGTATTCACGGGAATGACGGCACAGAGGCTCATTTCTTGTAGATCTCGTCCGGGTTCTTCAACACGGCATCGGTCGCCAGCCAGCGGTCGCCTTCCAGCTTGCTGTAGAAACAGCTCTCGCGCCCAGTGTGGCAGGCGATGCCGCCCTGCTGTTCGATTTGCAACAGGATCACGTCCTGGTCGCAATCGGTGCGTATCTCGCTCACCTTCTGGATATGGCCTGACTCTTCGCCCTTGTGCCACAGCTTCTTGCGCGAACGCGACCAGTACACCGCCTCGCCCTTCTCCGCCGTCTGCTTCAACGCCTCGCGATTCATCCACGCCACCATCAGCACACGACCCGTCGCGGCATCCTGCGCGATGGCAGGAACGAGGCCGTCGTCCGACCAGTTGACCTTGTTGAGCCAGTTATCACTCATAGCCTGACTTCAATCCCTTGGGCAGCCATATATTCTTTTGCCTGCTGCACGGTGTATTCGCCGAAGTGGAAGATACTGGCAGCGAGCACGGCATCCGCTCCGCCGAGCTTCACGCCGTCGGCCAGATGTTGCAGATTGCCGACGCCGCCGCTGGCGATGACAGGGATCTCCAGCGCGTCGGTCACCGCGCGGGTTAGGCCGAGGTCGAAGCCTTTTTTCTGGCCGTCCTGATCCATGCTGGTGAGCAGAATCTCGCCTGCACCCAGCGTCTGCATCTTTTTCGCCCACTCGATGGCATCCAGCCCGGTGGCTTTGCGGCCACCGTGAGTGAACACTTCCCACTGGCCCGGCGCGGTCTGTTTCGCGTCGATGGCGACGACGATGCACTGCGAGCCGTAGCGCGCGGCGGCATCGGCCACCAGTTGCGGGTTGACCACGGCGGAGGTGTTGATGCTGACCTTGTCGGCCCCGGCGTTGAGCAGGTTACGCACGTCCTGCACCTCGCGCACACCGCCACCCACCGTCAACGGGATGAACACCTGGGAGGCGACCTGCTCGATGATGCGGAAGATGATGCCGCGATCATCCGAACTGGCGGTGATGTCGAGGAAGGTGAGTTCGTCCGCACCTTGGTCGTCATAGCGCTTGGCGATCTCGACCGGGTCGCCCGCATCGCGCAGTTCGACGAAGCTGACGCCCTTGACGACGCGACCGGCGGTCACGTCCAGACAGGGGATGATGCGCTTGGCTAACATCAGAGCGGCAGCGGCGGCGACAGCTCGTCGGCCAACGATTGCGCGGCACGGAAATCCAGCGTGCCTTCGTAGATGGCACGACCAGTGATCGCGCCCATGATGCCTTCGCTCTCGACTTCGCACAGCCTGCGCATGTCGTCCAGATTGGTGATGCCGCCGCTGGCGATGACCGGGATGTGCAGCGGACGCGCCAGTTCCACGGTGGCTTCGATGTTCACGCCGGACAACATGCCGTCGCGGCCAATGTCGGTGTAGATGATGGCTTCCACGCCGTAGCCCTCGAAGCGCTTGGCCAGGTCGCACACCTCATGGCCGGTCAGTTTGGACCAGCCGTCCACCGCCACTTTGCCGCCCTTGGCATCCAGACCGACCATCACATGGCCGGGGAAAGCATCGCAGGCTTCGTGCAAGAAACCGGGCACCTTGACGGCGGCGGTGCCGATGATGACGTAACTGATGCCGATGTCGAGGTAGCGCTCGATCGTGTCCAGGTCGCGGATGCCGCCGCCGAGTTGCACCGGCACGTCGTCGCCGACCGCCTTGACGATGGCGCGGATGGCCTCCTCGTTCTTGGGTTTGCCGGCGAACGCGCCGTTCAGGTCAACCAGATGCAGGCGACGTGCGCCTTGCGCCAACCAGTGTTGCGCCATGGCCGCAGGGTCATCGGAGAACACCGTCGCGCCCTCCATCTCGCCCTGTTTGAGGCGCACACACTGTCCATCTTTCAAATCAATCGCAGGAATAATCAACATGGCAAGAATCTTCGGTTAAAGCGGGTTCCAGTGAACGAAATTTTGCAGCAGTTTCAGCCCTGCCGCATGGCTTTTTTCCGGGTGGAATTGCACCGCGAACAGCTTGTCACGCGCCACGGCGCAGACGAACGGTTGCGGGTAGTCGCTGGTGGCCTGAGCCAGAGCGACATCAGTCGGCACCACATAGTAACTGTGGACGTAGTAGAAACGGGCATCCTGAGGGATGCCGTCCCACAAAGCGTGTTCAGCGTGCTTGACCGAGTTCCAGCCCATGTGTGGCACTTTGAGCTTGCCGCCTTGGGCATCGCGCAGCTCATGGGCGAAGCGCACCACCTCGCCAGACAGCACGCCCAAGCCGGGCACGTCGCCTTCGGCGCTATGTTCGAACAACATCTGCAAACCGATGCAGATGCCGAGGAAGGGTTTGCTCTGCGCGGCTTCCAGCACGGCAGCACGCAGGCCGCGCGCATCCAGTTCGCGCATGCAGTCCGGCATCGCGCCTTGGCCGGGGAACACCACGCGCTCGGCAGCCATCACCACGGCGGGGTCGTCGGTCACCACGATGTCACGGTCGGGCGCGACATGGCGCAGGGCCTGTTCGACCGAGCGCAAATTGCCCATGCCGTAATCGATGATCGCGATCTGGCCCATTGCTTACAGCGTGCCCTTGGTGGAAGGCATCACGCCCGCCATGCGCGGATCAGCCTCGACCGCCATGCGCAGCGCACGTCCGAAAGCCTTGAACACGGTCTCGGCCTGATGGTGGGCGTTGCAGCCTGCCAGGTTGTCGATGTGCAAGGTCACCAGCGCATGGTTGATGAAGCCCTGGAAGAACTCATGCACCAGATCGACCTCGAACGCGCCGATGCTGCCGCGCACGAAATCGACATTGAATACCAGCCCAGGACGACCAGACAGATCCAGCACCACGCGCGACAGCGCCTCGTCTAGCGGCACGTAGGCGTGGCCGTAGCGACGGATGCCCTTCTTGTCGCCTATGGCTTTAGCGAACGCCTGTCCCAGCGTGATGCCGATGTCCTCGACGGTGTGGTGCGCGTCGATGTGCAGGTCGCCCTTGGCCTGAATCTCGATGTCGATCAAGCCGTGGCGGGCGATCTGGTCCAGCATGTGTTCAAGGAAGGGCACGCCCGTGGCGAAACTGGCCTTGCCGGTGCCGTCCAGATTGATGGAGACGCTGATCTGCGTTTCCAGAGTGTTGCGGGTCACTTGCGCGGTACGCATGATGTGTCCTTATGCCGATTGATGGAGGCTGTCTTGCAGCGCCCGGATGAATGCTTCGTTCTCCGCCTGACTGCCCACCGTCACCCGCAGGCAATCGGTCAGCGCCGGGTGGCCGCCGTCCAGATTCTTGATGAGCACGCCGCGCGCCTTGATGCGCTCGCAGACCTGGGTCGCGCTGGCAACGCGGAACAGGATGAAGTTGGCTTCGCTATGCCAGGCGCGCACATCCACGGTGCCGACCAAGCGCTCGTACAGCCACAAACGGTCGCGCTTGATCTGCTCGGCCTGCGCCAGCAGCACGTCGTGATTCTCCAGCAGCTTTTCCGCGACCAGTTGCGGCAACACGCCGACGTTGTAGGGCAGGCGCAGCTTCTCCAATTCAGCCAGCCAAGGTGTCGGCCCGGCCAGAAAACCCAGCCGCAGCCCGGCCATCCCCAGCTTGGAGAACGTACGCATCACCAGCAGATTGGGGAATTCGCCCAGACGCGGCAAAAAGCTGTCGCGCGCGAAGGCGTAATACGCCTCGTCCACCACCACCAAACCCGGCGTGGCGCGGATGATGGCCTCGACCGCAGCGGCATCGAACAGGTTGCCCGTGGGATTGTTGGGGTAAGCCAGGAATACCAGCGCCGGTTGATGCTGCTCGATAGCGGCCAGCATGGCGGGCAGGTCGAGCTCAAAATCCTCGGTCAGCGGCACGCCGACGTAGTTCAGCCCGGTGAACACGGAGATCATCTTGTACATCACGAACGATGGCTCGACGGAGAGCAGAGTCGCACCCGGCTTGGCCACCGCCATCGCCAGCAGCTGGATGATCTCGTCGGAGCCATTGCCCAGCAGGATGTCCATGTCGGACGGCAAACCGGCGACACGGCGGATGGCTTGCTTCAAGGTGGCCGCCGAAGCATCGGGATAACGGTTGATCGCCGCCTCTGCCGTCAGTTGCGCGATCTCGGCGCGCAACTCGGGCGGCAGCGGATACGGATTTTCCATCGCATCCAGCTTGACCATGCCGCTGCTGGGCGGCACATGGTAGGCGCGCAAAGCCAGCAGCTCCGGGCGCAGCAAGGTTGCAGGGGTCACGGCAGATTCAGCGGAAGACATGGGATAAGAACTCTGGAAAACAGCGGCATTCTACCTGAATCAGGCGTTTGCGTAAGCGCAGAAAGCAACGCTGCAGACCGGCCGATCCTTGCCCTGATCGACCTCGCCCGCACCCCGCCACCTGCGCCCTCACCTCCGGGGCGCACATATGCTGCTGTCGCGGCCCATATCGCGCAGCCCCTTCCGGCAGCGCTCACACCCGCCCCCGGAGGTGGCAGTCGGGTGGGCAGGTTGCACCCCGCGTCGGCCCTGTAGTAATCTGTCGCCTCGCCGAAATCGTGCGCCCACCAAGGAACTCCGTCCTCCAATGACTAGCGAAAAGCTGCGCGTATTACTGGTAGAGAGCTCGCCCGGCGATGCTCAGAAGGTGCTGGCCAAGCTGGCCGCCGGGGGCTATGAGGTCGAATCTCATCAGGTAGACACTGCCGAAGGCATGAAATTCGCGCTGGCGGAGCATCCGCTGGACCTGATCCTGTGCAGTTACGATCCGCCCGGGTTCGGCGGTTTGGAGGCACTGCATCTGCTGCAAGATGCCCGCATCGATCTGCCATTCCTGTTCCTGTCCCACGATCTGCGCGAGAAGACCATCATCGATGCCATGCGCTCGGGGGCCGACGATTTCATCCTCAAGGGCAGCCTGAACCGCCTGGCTTCCGCCATCGAACACAACCTGCGCGAAGCCCGCATCCGCCGGGAACACCGTAATGCGCAACTGGCCCTGCAAGAGAACCAGATCCGGCTGCACGCTTTCATCGCCAACCTGCCCGGACTCGCTTACCAGATCCTGCGGACCGAGGACGGAAAATTGCATTTCCCCTATGTCAGTGAAGGAGCTCTGGCCTTGCTCGGCATCAGCCACGAGGTCCTGGAACAGGACAGCGATGTCTTCCACCAGATGCTGCATCTGGATGATCGCGCCAGCTACTTCGAAGCCATGCAACTATCCTTCCAGCAGATGAGCTTCTGGAACTGGGAGGGCCGCATCCTGCTGCCCCCCGACAACGAAGTGAAATGGATCAACTTGCGCTGTACGCCGCGCCTGCTCGAAACCAGCAACGTGCTGTGGGAAGGCATCATGTTCAACATCACCCAGAGCAAACAGGCCGAGATCGAGCTGAACCATTCGCGCGAGCAGCTACGGGCGCTGTCCATGCACGTCCAGGACGTGCGGGAAGAGGAGCGCCTGAACATCGCCCGGGAAGTGCATGACAACCTCGGCAGCCTGCTCACCGCGATCAAGCTGGACATCGCCTGGCTGGGCGGGCGCATGAGTGGCGAAGGCCACAAACTCGCCGAGAAGGCGAGAGACATCGAGACCACCACCGACAAGTGCATCGCCGCCGCGCGCGACATCTCGCGCACTTTGCGCCCCAGCGTACTGGACAATTTCGGCATCGCTGCCGCCATCGAGATGGAGGCCGACGAGTTCTGCCGCCGCACCGGCATTCCGTGCAAGCTGGAACGGATGGACGATGTGGTCGACCTGTCGCCCGACGTGTCGATCGCCTTGTTCCGCATCTTGCAGGAGGCACTCAACAACATCATCAAACACGCCCGTCGCGCCAATGAGGTCCGGGTGCAACTCATCAACGGGGTCGAATGCATAGACCTGATCGTCAGTGACAATGGTTGCGGCATCGCCCAGCGGGACCGGCAGAAACCGCGCTCCTTTGGCCTGCGCGGCATCCAGGAGCGGGTGTCGCACTTTGGCGGCGACCTGCGCATCGACAGCGCTCCCGGTAAAGGCACCACCCTCTCGGTCTGCATCCCGCACAATCCCAAGCCGCACGACTTGACCACGATCACCTTGCACCAGCAGGCTTTGTTCTAAGGACCATCATGCAAAACACCGTCAAAATCCTCGTCGTCGATGACCACGCCATCCTGCGCAAGGGCTTGAAACAGATCCTCGATGACACGCCCGACCTGCGCGTCACCGCCGAAGCCGGCAGCGGCATCGAGGCGATCCAGAAAGTGCAGAGCGAGCCGTTCGACATGGTGTTGCTGGACATAAGCATGCCGGACAAGCATGGTATCGATGTGCTCAAACAGATCAAACAGATCCATCCCAACCTGCCGGTGCTGATGCTGAGCATGCACGCCGAAGACCAGTACGCGCTGCGCTCGATCAAGACCGGCGCGGCGGGCTACCTCAACAAGCAGAGCGCCCCGGCCCAACTGGTCACCGCCATCCGCCAGGTCGCCAGCGGCAAAAAATACATCAGCAGCGAACTGGCGGAACAGCTAGCCGAAGGCTTGACTCAGGGCTACCAAGAGCTGCTGCACCAAAAACTGTCCAACCGCGAATACCAGACCCTGTGCCTGATGGCCTCGGGCAAGACGCTCACCGAGATCGGCGAGGCCATGTCGCTCAGCGTCAAGACCGTCAGCGTGTACCGCGCGCGCCTGCTGGAAAAGATGAACCTGCGCAACAATGCCGAGGCGATCCACTACGCCATCAGCAACCACCTGCTCGAATAGGCGCAAGCCCCAGAGCATCCTTACGGCCAGGAAGAGCCAGCCATGGGCCATGAGGAAGTCGCCACCAGCTCGTATCAGGAGGCGATCCGGCTGACTCCCGACAACGCGCAGCACAGGGCAACCTCAGTAAATCCCGGCGAGACAGCCGAAGAATAGCCCGGTATTTCCTGCCTATTCATCGCATGGGCGCGGGGCGCATCGCATGAGAATGTGCGCATTGCTCAGCCTCAGGCCAAACCAATGAACAACCCGTCCGAGATCGCCCGCGAAACGCTCAAGTTACTGGCATCACGCAAACTGGCGGCCACCCCCGCCAATTACACGCTGGTATATCAGGAGATCAGCGGTGAGCCTAACGAAACAGGCGGTGCCGAGACCATCCTGATCGGCATCGCGCAACGATTGATCAAGGAGTCCCCCAAGACCAGTCCGATCGGGAAATCGCTCAAACAGGCCCTCTCCAGCCGCGACTGGACACGCTGTCAAAACGAACTACAGCAGTTCCTGTTTCCGTCCGGCGACCAGGCCAAGCAGGCTCCGCCCTGGTCCGACCTGATACGTGACCTGCTGCGACAGCTGGAGCTCACCCACAAAGGCATCACGCTGGCACGCAAGAAGGAAGGCGTGGAGATGGTGCTGGCAAGATTCGGCACCGATCCCGTCATCCTGTCGGAGAAATTGCAAGGCCTGGTCCGCTCCTGGTCGGGGGGCGGTGCCGAATCACAAGAGGTGGTTGCGCACGAGCAGCCCCCGGCCGTGGCGGACATCACAACCTCGCCCGAGGTGCTTGCGACAGCGACTCCGGATGCAGTGAGTGCACCAGCCACGGCCCCCAATGCGCTGCTCAGCCAGCTGGCCGAGTTGCTGGCACAGACGCTGGAAAGCAACCGACAGTTCCATCCCGAACTGTCGGTTGAGATCGACGCGCTGATCGGGCAAGTGCGTACCACCCATGACCATGATCAGGTCAATCAGCTGGCCGGCAAGTTGCGGCACTTCTGGCTACGCATGGAGACGCACAGTGGCGACAAGATCAAGGTGCAGGAAGGGCTGATCAGGCTGCTCCGGCTGCTGGTGGAGAACGTCAGTGAGCTGGTTGCCGATGACAAGTGGCTGCGCGGCCAGATCGGCATGTTCCAACACATCATCGCCAACCCCATCGACAAACGCGTCATCGCCGATGCCGAGCGCAGCCTGCGCGATGCCATCATCAAGCAGGGCCTGCTGCAGCAAAGCCTGACCGATGCGAAAAGCACACTGAAGACGCTGATGTCGAGCTTCATCGACCGCTTGGGCGAGCTGACCGACAGCACTGGCGAATACCACACCAAGATGGAGAACTACAGCCAAAAGATCGGCGGTGCCGACAATCTGGTAGAACTCGGCCATATCCTCGATGACATCATGCAGGACACCCGCACAATCCAGGAGAGCGCTCTGCGTTCCCGCGACGAGTTGTTGACCACCCGCAAACAGGCCAGCGAAGCCGAGCGTCGCATCCGCGAACTGGAGGATGAGCTGGAGCACGTCAGCGAACTGGTGCGGGAAGACCAGCTCACTGGGGCACTCAACCGGCGCGGCCTGGACGAGATCATGGAGCGTGAATACAAGCGCGCCGATCGCAACCCGGCACCTATCAGCATCGCCCTGCTGGATGTGGATAACTTCAAGCGGCTGAATGACACCCTGGGACATCAGGCCGGTGACCAGGCTTTGATCCATCTTGCCACGGTCATCAAGGATGCCTTGCGGCCCAGCGATTCGGTCGGTCGCTACGGCGGCGAAGAGTTCATCATCGTGCTCCCGGATACTGCGCTGGAAGAAGGCATCGCCACGATCTCGCGCCTGCAACGCGAGTTGACCAAGCGCTATTTCATGCACAACAACGAGCGCCAGCTCATCACGTTCAGCGCTGGCATAGCCCTGCGCGGTGACGGCGAGACGGCGGACGACACCATCGCCCGTGCCGACAAGGCGATGTATCTGGCCAAGCAAACCGGCAAGAACCGCGTCGTGGCTGCAGACTGACGGTCCTCGACGAAATAACTTGGAGCAGGCTATAAAGTTTTGCGGGGTGGCACCGATAACTGAGCCAGCAGTGGTTGAAAGATTCAGCAACATCAAGCATCAACCGCCGTGAACGGTGGAGCAAACCGGAGTTTGAAACCCAAGAGTAAGGAGAACCAAAATGGCCTCTTATATCAACACCAACATCGCTGCCCTTAACGCACAACGCAACCTGTCCCAATCTCAGGGCGCGCTGAACACCTCGCTGCAACGCCTGTCTTCCGGCCTGCGCGTGAACAGCGCCAAGGACGATGCTGCAGGGCTGGCCATCGCCGAGCGTATGAACGCTCAGATCAA
>NZ_JQKP01000012.1 GCF_000746095.1 Ferriphaselus sp. R-1
ATATTGAGCAGAGAAGAAACGTATCGAGTCGCAGAATAGAAATAACAGGGCTGCTCGCAAGCGGAAGCAAACGGGCAGCAGACAACAGAGTTTTAGCAGGAGACAACCGACAGCGATTGCATGGCAAACGAATTGATGGCAAACAGGTCAGACCGGCGCAGGCAATTCAGTTAATTGCGATGGCTCCCTGCCGCAGCAACACACGGCAAAGCCGCTAGGGCGATTTGAAACTTGCGCGCGAATTCCATCATGGCTCGGACGGCTCGCCGCCCAACAGGAAGCCGGATATACGGAAGCAGTTGCACCCAAAACCATCAACACGCGTTGCTTGCAAAACGGGAGGTGTCCATATACGCAATCGTTATTGCGCCGGATGTTTCCCTTTTACCCATTCGGCGCAATAACGATTGCGCCCTACCTCTGGGTGCCGGAAGCATACCCGATTTCAATCCGGGTATGACAAATCGGCTTTCCCACCACCCGCCCAATCGGCGGGATAAACGCCCAATGCCACTTGGCGATGAAATGTCAAATGCGGCCAATCCACCACCCGCGTAACCAGGCCGTGTTTGTATGGATTGATGTGCACGTAATCCACATGCGCCTGGAAATCTCGTTCGTCGCGAATCAAGTGTTCCCAATATCTGCGCTGCCAAATCCCGCGCTCACCCCGGCGTTGTCGCACCTCTGAAATGTGCTCGTTGCGCGGCAACAACTTGGAAAACTTCATTTTGATGAGCCGCCAGCGCAGGGCGAAATCGGCATCGCCTTCGGGCAGTTCGATGACGCAATGAAGGTGGTCGGGCAGGACGACCCAGGCATGGATGACAAAGGGGTGCAAGGCCCGCACTTCCCTGACTGCTGCACGTAAAGGCTCGATGTGGCGCACCAGCAAGTCGTTGCCGTTGCGCTGGAGCAGGTTGACGGTGAAGAAGTAGGTGCCGCCGGGATGCCAAGCGCGGCGATAGTCGGGCATGTCGCGGCTCCTTGTGGTGGAAACATCGGGCGCAATAACGATTGCCATTCGGCGCATTACGAAATGCGCCCTACTCCACTCACCCCACCAGCTTCCAAACCATCATCTCCCCCGCCCTCAACGGCACGAGCTTGGAGCCGCCGAATTCGACGGTGTGGGGCATGTGCCATTCATCGCGGCGCAACGTGATGGTGTCGGCGTTGCGCGGGAGGCGGTAGTAGTCGGGGCCGTGGAAGCTGGCGAAGGCTTCGAGTTTGTCCAGCGCGCCCGCCGCTTCAAAAGCTTCAGCGTACAACTCAATCGCGGCGTGGGCGGAGTAGCAGCCGGCGCAGCCGCAGGCATTTTCTTTAGTGTGCTGGGCGTGCGGGGCGCTGTCGGTGCCGAGGAAGAATTTGGGGTTGCCGCTGGTGGCGGCTTTGACCAGCGCTTCGCGGTGCGTTTCGCGCTTCAGGATCGGCAGGCAGTAGAAGTGCGGGCGGATGCCGCCGACCAGCATGGCGTTGCGGTTGTAGAGCAGGTGCTGCGGGGTGAGGGTGGCGGCAACGTTCGCAGGGGCAGCGGCGACGTACTCGGCGGCATCCTTGGTGGTGATGTGCTCGAACACCACGCGCAGCTCGGGTAGGTCCCGCATCAGCGGCTGCATCACCCGTTCGATGAACACGGCTTCGCGGTCGAAGATGTCGATGTCGGGGCTGGTGACTTCGCCGTGCACCAGGAACGGCAAGCCGCATTCCTGCATGGCTTCCAGCGCAGCGTAGGTCTTGCGCAGGTCAGTCACGCCCGCGTCGGAGTTGGTGGTTGCTCCAGCGGGATACAGCTTGACGGCGTGGACGACGCCGCTGGCCTTGGCTTTGCGGATCTCGTCGGCACTGGTGTTGTCCGTCAGATACAGCGTCATCAGCGGCTCGAATTTCATCCCGGCGGGCAAGGCTTTGAGGATGCGCTCGCGGTAGGCCACGGCCTGTTCGGTGGTCGTCACTGGCGGGCGCAGATTGGGCATGATGATGGCGCGGGCGAACTGGCGCGCCGTGTCGGGCAGAACGGAGGCCATCAGCGCGTCGTCGCGCAGGTGCAGATGCCAGTCGTCGGGGCGGGTGAGGGTCAGGGTGGTCATGCTCAAACCTTTCAGATAAACCGTCATTCCCGCGCAGGCGGGAATCCAGCCGATCAAATATCGCCCGCGACGCGGGACAAAAGCTGTCGATCTTGTCCGCTACGCGGAATTGTTGATTAGGACTGGATACCGGCTTTCGCCGGTATGACAGCCTATTTTCCTTCCACCTGCGACACGTCGCGCACCGCGCCCTTGTCGGCGGAAGTCACCATCGCGGCGTAGGCGCGCAAGGCTGCCGACACCTTGCGCGGACGTTCGGCGGCGGGCTTCCACGCTTGCTTGCCGCGCGCTTCCATCGCGGCGCGGCGGGCGGTCAGTTGCTCGTCCGAGATCACCAGGTCGATGGTGCGATTCGGGATGTCGATGGCGATGGTGTCGCCCTCTTCCACCAAGCCGATGGCACCGCCGCTGGCGGCTTCCGGCGAGGCGTGGCCGATACTCAAGCCCGAAGTGCCGCCGGAGAAGCGGCCATCGGTGAGCAGCGCGCAGGCTTTGCCCAGCCCCTTGGACTTCAGGTACGAGGTTGGGTACAGCATCTCCTGCATCCCCGGCCCGCCCTTGGGGCCTTCGTAGCGGATCACCACCACGTCGCCCGCGACGATCTGATCTTCCAGAATGCCGTGCACCGCCGCGTCCTGACTCTCGAACACGCGGGCACGCCCGGTGAACTTCAGGATGCTGTCGTCCACACCCGCCGTCTTGACGATGCAGCCGTCCAGCGCGATGTTGCCGTGCAATACCGCCAAGCCGCCGTCCTGCGAGTAGGCGTTCGCCTTGTCGCGGATGCAGCCCGACACGCGATCCGCATCCAGATCGGGGTAGAGCATGGATTGCGAGAACGCGATCGTGGTGGGGATGCCGCCGGGCGCGGCGCGGAAGAAACGCTTCACGTCGTCGCTGTCGGTCGTCACGATGTCCCAATGTTGCAGCGCGGCGCGCAGGCTAGGGCTGTGCACCGTGGCGACTTCGCCGTGCAGCAATCCGGCGCGATCCAGCGCGCCGAGGATGGAAGCGATGCCGCCCGCGCGATGCACGTCTTCCATGTGGTATTCGGAGGACGGCGCGACCTTGCACAGCGTCGGCACGTGGCGCGACAAGCGATCCATGTCCTTCATGGTGAAATCCACGCCCGCTTCGCGCGCGATGGCGAGCAGGTGCAACACGGTGTTGGTGGAGCCGCCCATGGCGATGTCCAGCGTCATCGCGTTCTCGAAGGCTTCAAACGTGGCGATGCTGCGCGGCAGCACGCTCGCGTCGTCCTGCTCGTAATAACGCTTGCACAGTTCCACCGCCAGACGACCGGCGCGCAGGAACAACTGTTTGCGTTCGGCGTGGGTGGCGACCAGCGAACCGTTGCCGGGCAGGGACAGGCCCAGCGCCTCGGTCAGACAGTTCATCGAGTTGGCGGTGAACATGCCGGAACAGGAGCCGCAGGTCGGGCAGGCGGAACGCTCAATGGCATCCACTTCCTCGTCGCTGCAATGGCTATCTGCGGCAGCGACCATCGCATCCACCAAATCCAAGCCCTTCACCTTGCCCTGCCAGTTGACCTTGCCCGCTTCCATCGGGCCACCGGAGACGAACACCACTGGGATGTTGAGGCGCATCGCCGCCATCAGCATCCCCGGCGTGATCTTGTCGCAGTTGGAAATGCACACCAGCGCGTCGGCGCAGTGGGCGTTGACCATGTACTCCACGCTGTCGGCGATCAGGTCGCGCGACGGCAGCGAATACAGCATACCGTCGTGGCCCATGGCGATGCCGTCGTCCACCGCGATGGTGTTGAATTCCTTGGCAATGCCGCCCGCACGTTCGATCTCGCGCGCCACCAGCTGGCCCATGTCTTTCAGGTGGACGTGGCCGGGTACGAACTGCGTGAAGGAGTTGGCGATGGCGATGATGGGCTTGCCGAAGTCGGCATCGGACATGCCGGTGGCGCGCCACAGGGAGCGCGCGCCAGCCATGTTGCGGCCATGCGTGGAAGTGCGGGAACGGTATTGAGGCATGATGCGGATTCCGGTGAGGTTGCGAAGACCGGATTCTAAACCACGCCACCCGTCTCGACACATCGCAGTTTTCGTCCGCGCAACTTAAATCGGTATAATCCGGCGACAGAACAATGAACGGATGGCAGCCTCCGCTCCAGATCGAAGCCACAGCCCATGCACCCCAGCCATCCCGCACCCGACACCCCGCCGCTGCACCCGAAATACCGCCCCGACATTGACGGACTGCGCGCCATCGCCATCCTCGCGGTGGTGGTGTTCCACGCCTTCCCGCAGTGGCTGCCCGGCGGCTTCGTCGGCGTGGACATCTTCTTCGTGATCTCCGGCTTCCTCATCAGCAGCATCATCTTCGGCAATCTGGAGCGCGGCAGTTTCAGTTACGCCGATTTCTACGCGCGGCGTGTCAGGCGCATCTTCCCCGCGCTCATCGTCGTGCTGGCCAGTTGCTACGCGGCGGGCTGGTTCCTGCTGTTGCCGGACGAGTACAAGCAATTGGGCAAACACATCGCCGGTGGCACGGGCTTCGTCTCCAACCTGGTGTTGTGGAACGAGGCGGGCTACTTCGACCGGGCCAGCGAGGCCAAGCCGCTGCTGCATCTGTGGTCGCTCGGCATCGAGGAGCAGTTCTACATCTTCTGGCCGCTGCTGCTGGGCGCGGTCTGGAAGTACCGGCTGAACTTTCTGGCGACCACACTCATCATCGCCGCCGCCTCGTTCCTGCTGAATGTGCTCAACGTCGGCAGCGCCCCCGTTGCCGGTTTCTATTCGCCGCTCGCCCGCTTCTGGGAGCTGATGGTGGGCGGGCTGGCGGCCTATCTGTTGCTGCACCGCTCGCAATACCTGCCCAAGCATGCCGAGTGGCCGTCGCTGCTCGGGCTGCTGCTGATCGCCCTCGCCCTCGTCTGCATCGACCAGAGCAAGAGCTTCCCCGGCTGGTGGGCGCTGCTGCCCACGGCGGGCGCGTTCCTGATGATCTCGGCGCAACCCGCGTCTTGGGTCAATCGCCAACTGCTCGGCAATCGCGTGATGGTCTGGATCGGGCTGGTCAGCTATCCGCTCTACCTCTGGCACTGGCCGCTGCTCGCCTTCCTGCGCATCCAGGAATCCGGGCAGCCGTCGGCTCAGGCGCGGGCGGGTGCGGTGCTGGCCGCTTTCGTACTCGCGGCGCTGACCTACTGGCTCCTCGAAAAACCGATCCGGCAGCGGGCGCGCACGCGCTGGATCGTCGCCGTCCTGTGTCTGGCGCTGGCCCTGGTCGGGGCCGTCGGCTTCAAGACTTACCAGCGCGACGGGCTGAGCTTCCGGCTGATGCGGATCAGCCCGGAGTTGATGGGCATCAAGCCCGACATCGGCAGCGAGTGGCGCCGCGAGCAATGCTTCCTGGAAGGGGCGGACCGGTTCGCCGATTCCTGCGTGGAGGATGCCCGCCCCGCCCTGTTCCTGTGGGGCGACTCGCACGCGGCGGCGCTCTACCCCGGCCTCAAGCAGATGCAAGCGGAACACTCGTTCGGCATCGTGCAACGCACCGCATCGGCCTGTCGCCCCCTGCTGGGCAAGAACTTCCCGGGCAGCCGCTCATGCCGGGAGCTCAATGACGACACCCTCCGGCTGGTGGCCAGACTCAAGCCGGAGTACGTCCTGCTGCATGCCAACTGGACCGACCTCGGCGACCTGCCCACGCTGGAAGCCACGATCACGGCGATACGCGCCGCCGGAGCGGGCCGCATCGTGCTGGTCGGCCCCGACCCGACCTGGAACGACGAGCTGCCGCGCATCCTGTTCGCCTACCATCGCAAGGAGCACCGCCGCCCGCCGCTGCGGATGACGGAGAACAATGCGCAAGCCGCTCATGCGATCGATGTCGCGATGCGGGAGTTCGCTCAGACGCACGGCGTACACTACCTATCCAGTCTCAACCTGCTGTGCGACGCGACAGGCTGCCTGACCCGGACGGCGGAGACTGCGCAGGACATCATGACCATGGACGGCTCGCACCTCACCCCGCAAGGCGCGCGCTATCAGGCCAGCCACTTCCTCCCGGAGATATTCGCCGCACGGCCGTGATAGCCATCTTGCCGCCCCGGCATGAACGCCGCGCTCTGTGATACATTCCCGCCCCATGTTGACCTACCCGAATATCGACCCCGTCGCCATCCACCTCGGCCCGCTGGCCGTGCACTGGTATGGCCTGATGTATCTGACCGGCTTCGCCTGCTTCATCTGGCTGGGGCGCAAGCGCTTACGCAGCCTGGACCGCCCAGGCTGGGACGAGAAGTTCCTCGATGACCTGATGTTCTTCGGCGTACTCGGCGTGATCCTCGGCGGCAGGCTGGGCGAGGTGCTGTTCTACAACCCCGGCTACTATTTCAGCCACCCGGCCAAGATCCTCGCGGTGTGGGAAGGCGGCATGTCGTTCCACGGCGGCTTCCTCGGCGTGCTGGTGGCTATGGCATGGTTCGCGCGCAGCCGCAAAGTGCAGTGGCTGCCGCTGATGGATTTCGTCGCGCCGCTGGTGCCGCTGGGCCTGGGCGCAGGCCGCATCGGCAACTTCATCAACGGCGAGCTGTGGGGGCGACCGAGCGATGTGCCCTGGGCGATGGTGTTCCCGACCGCCGACGCGCTGCCGCGCCATCCCTCGCAACTGTACGAATTCGGACTGGAAGGCTTGGCACTGTTCGCCCTGCTCTGGCTTTATTCCGCCAAGCCGCGCCCGGTCGGCGCGGTGTCCGGCCTGTTCCTGATCGGCTACGGCAGCTTCCGCTTCCTCGCCGAATTCACCCGCAACCCGGACGACGGCATCTTCGGCTACATGACGTTCAACATCAGCATGGGCCAATGGCTCAGTCTGCCCATGGTGCTGGCGGGCATCGCGCTGATGCGCTGGAGCCGACGCGCGGTGTAGAATCCGCCCCCCGTCCTGGAGAGACATCGTGTCCCGTCATCTTCCTTACCTCACTTGCCTGACCGTCGCCCTCTGTGGCTTGGTTACGCCCGTACAAGCCGGGGCTACTGAGGCCGACTTCCTGCGCTGTGCTGCGCTGCACGATGCCCCCGAACGGCTGCGTTGCTACGATGCGGCGGCACACCCGACACCACCGGCTCCGGCAGTGCGTGAAGTGCAAGTTCCCGCCGCACCCAGCGCCGCAGCGCCGTCCGCGACCGAGTCGGCACCGCCGCCCGTCGTCGCCATCCCCGCCGCCGCACGTTCATACCTGACCCGGGTGTGGAATCTGGACGGGCGCGGCGACAACGATGACATCACCCGTGCAGGGCGGCTGCGTCCGCATCACCAAAGTTACCTGCTGCTGCGGCGCAGCAGCCACGTGAACAACTTGCCGTACACGCCCGCACCAGTACACCAAGCCATAAACGCGTCCCAGCTCGATTTGACCGAAGCCAAATTCCAGTTCAGCTTCAAGTCCGAGATCATGGACACTCACGATCTGAACTGGCTGGGATTCGACAACCTGCATGTCTGGGCCGCGTACACCCAGCAGTCGAACTGGCAGGCATTGAACGCCCCGTCTTCCTCGGCATTCCGGGAGACCAACTACGAACCGGAGATCATCGCCTCGTTCGCCACCCGGAACAACGACGGCCTGAAGCTGGTCAACCTGGGATTCAACCACCAGTCCAACGGCCAGAGCCTGCCATTGTCGCGCAGCTGGAACCGCGTCTACCTGCAAGGTGGCTGGGAGTGGGACGTGTACGGCAAGTTCTCGCTGCTGGCCCGTAGCTGGTGGCGTGTGCCGGAGAGTCCGCTCAAGGATGACAACCCTGACATCCTGAACTATCTGGGACGCGGTGACATCGTCGCCCACTGGGAGCCGAGCAGCCAACAGTCGGTCACGCTGCTGATGCGCAACAACCTCAGCCGCACCAAGAACCGTGGTTTCATCCAGCTCGACTGGGCCACCCCGTTCATGCTCGGCAAGATGGGCAAGACCCACGTCCAGATCACCGAGGGTTATGGCGAAAGTCTGGTGGATTACAACTTCCACCAGAACACCATCGGGATAGGTGTCTCTTTCCGCGACTGGTGATCAGCCCCGAGGGTGATGTTCGGCGTGCAGTTGCTTGAGCCGCTCGCGCGCCACGTGGGTGTAGATCTGGGTGGTGGAGATGTCGGCATGGCCGAGCAGCAGTTGCACCACGCGCAGATCGGCACCGTGGTTGAGCAGATGGGTGGCAAAGGCGTGGCGCAGTGTGTGCGGCGACAACGGTTTGTGCACCCCGCCCTGCCGGGCGTGCTTTTTGATGAGATACCAGAACATCTGCCGCGTCATCGCCTCGCCGCGCTGGGTCACGAACAGGTCGTCACTCAACCTTCCCGCCAACAGTAAGGGCCTGGCTTCCGCCAGATAGCGCCGCACCCAGTCCTGCGCATTCTCGCCGAACGGCACCAGTCGCTCCTTGCCGCCCTTGCCGGTGACGCGCGCCACGCCGTCGTTGAGGCTGACCTGCACCACCTGCACAGTCACCAGCTCCGACACGCGCAGGCCGCAGGCGTACAGCACTTCCAGCATGGTGCGGTCGCGCAGGCCCAGCGGGGTCGCCACGTCCGGCGCCTCCAGCAGCGCCTCGACATCGGCTTCGGAGAGCGTCTTGGGCAGGTTGCGCGGCAGTTTGGGAGAGCCCAGCAACTGGGTCGGGTCGTTGGCGATGCGGCCCTGGCGCAGCAGATAGCGGTACAGGCGCTTCAGGCTGGAGATCGCGCGACCGGTGCTGCTCGCCTTGGATTTGTGCTGATGCAACCAAGCCAGAAACTCCTGCATCTCGATCTGGCCGACCTGCGGCAGCGACGAGCCGCGCTGCGCCAGCCAGCCGGAGAACTTGTTGAGGTCGCGCCGGTAGCTCTCGATGCTGTTGCGCGCCAGCCCGTCCTCCAGCCACAGCGCGTCGCAGAACTCGTCCAGCAACTCGGCATCAGTCATGCAGATAGCCCTCGTGGCGGAGCAACCAGCGCTTGATCTCCAACGCGTAACCGTCGCCGTGGTGCATGAAACCGCCCAGCCCGGCGCGCCCTACCACGCGGTGACAGGGGATGACGATGGGGATGGGGTTGTTGCCGCAGGCCTGGCCGACCGCACGTGGCGCGGAGCCGATGTCGCGCGCCAGCTCGCCGTAGGTGAGCGCCTGCCCGCGCGGGATGGCGCACATGCGCTGCCAGACGCGGTTCTGGTGCAGCGTGCCGCCGGGGGCGAGCGGGAGGTCGAAGGCGAAATCGGCAGCGCTGAAATAGGCCGCCAATTGCGCGGCGACCTGTGCCGCCAGCGCATTCCGAGGTGGCTGTTCGGGCGTGTCTGGCGGCAAGAACTCGACGCCGGTCAGCGCCGCCGCAGTGCAGCGCACGCCCAACTTGCCGCAGGGCGCGAGCAGGATGGCCTGAAAGGCAGCGTCAGCGCACATCCTTGAGCGCACGCGCGCACTCGCCGACCAGCGCGTGGCCACGGTAGATGAGTCCGCTGTAGACCTGCACCAGCGCAGCGCCAGCGCGCATCTTCTCCACCGCGTCCGCGCCGGACAGGATGCCGCCCACGCCGATGATGGGCAGCGCGCCTTGCAACTCGGCAGCCAGCTGGCGGATGACGGCGGTGGACTTGTCACGCACCGGCGCGCCGGACAGCCCGCCGGTCTCGCTGCCATGTTCCAGGTTTTCCACACCGACGCGGGACAGGGTGGTGTTGGTGGCGATCACGCCGTCGATGCGGTGACGCATCAACAGGGCGGCGATCTGTTGCACCTGCTCGCTGTCCAGATCGGGCGCGATCTTCACCGCCAGCGGAATGTATTTGCCGTGCTGCTGCGCCAGCTTCTCCTGCTCGGCCTTGAGCTGGCCGAGCAGACCGTCCAGTTCGTCACCGCCCTGCAACTGGCGCAAATTCTTGGTGTTGGGCGAAGAGATGTTGATCGCCACATAGCTGGCGTGCGGGTAGACCTTGCGCAGGCCGATCAGATAATCGTCCGCCGCCTTTTCGATCGGCGTGTCGGCGTTCTTGCCGATGTTGATGCCAAGGATGCCGCCGTAATCGGCACGTTCGACGTTGGCGATCAGCTTGTCCACGCCCAGGTTGTTGAAGCCCATGCGGTTGATGATGCCGCGTACCTGGGGCAGGCGGAACAAGCGCGGCTTGGGGTTGCCGGGCTGCGGGCGCGGGGTCACGGTACCGATCTCGATGAAGCCGAAGCCCAGCGCGGCCAGGCCGTCGATGCAGTCGCCGTTTTTATCCAGCCCGGCGGCCAGGCCCACCGGGTTGCGGAAGGTCAGCCCCATCACGGTGCGAGTATCGTCTTCCGGCAGACGTGCCAACAGCGGCAGCACGCCGATCTTGTAGGCCGTTTCCAGCGCGTCCAGCGTCAGGTGGTGGGCAGTCTCGGGGTCTAGCGCGAACAGCGCCGGGCGGATGAGTGGGTACATCGGGAACCTTAATCTTTCTTGACGACGACGGGGATAGGGAAGGCTTTGCGTTTGAATATCTCGCCGCGCGTCTTGCCGCGCCAGCCGCTGGCGATCAACTCGTTCAGCTGGGCGGCGACCAGACCGAACAAAGCGCAGCCAGCCCAGCCTGCCGCGCCGATCCCGGCCATCCCGCCACCGTACGCGGCGAAGCCAGCCAAGGCCAGCGCACCGACGAGCAGACCGGACAACGCGGCCAGCAACGGGCGCTGCCAGTCGCCCTGAGGCAGGCCGGAGAACAGGGTGTGCTCTTGCCACAGCAGCTGCAAGGCGAGCAGCAGCCACAGCGGCGAGCTCCACAACAGCATCCCCAGTAGTTGCGGACGCGCCACCCCGCCCATCAAGCCGACGATGGCCAGCGTCAACAACCACAAGGCCGTCGGCTCCGGCTTGAGGGCGGGTAGCGCCGGGGCGTGGCGGGCGCACAGGCGCAGCAGGGACGGAAAGGTCGCCAGCCAGGCGCGGGTCGCCAGAACGGCGGGCATGACGACAGCGAACAATACGGAAGCGGCTATCACCGAGGCCGCATCCAGCCGGAACGCAACGCCGGTATCCGCATAATGGTGCAGGGACAGCGCGAGCCAGCCCAGCCCCAGACTGCCCGCAACGATGTAAGCCTGATAGCTGCGCGGAACCGACAGCAGATCGGCCCCACCGCGCAGCTTCGCCAGCCGGTTGACCAGCAGGGCGTAACCGGCCAGCGACAGCGCGGTGAGCCACAGGGCCTGAACCGGGAGGTCGGTCACAGCGACCTCGCCGCCCCAGTCGGCACCGGTCAACAGGCTGGAAAGCATGGGCAACAGCAGTAGCGTCGCCACGAAGATCGCCAAGCGCAGGTTCATTTCATATCCTCTACATTCATGGTCCGCCATTGTCCCTGTTTCAAGCCTTGCAGGGGGCGGAAGTTCGATTTGTACGACATCTTCTCGCTGTCGCGTATCCAGTAACCCAGATACAGATACTCAAGTTGCAACTGTCTACACAACGCGATCTGCCACAACACGTTGTAAGTACCGTAGCTACTGCCTGGCACGTCCGGATCGTAAAAGGTGTAGACCGAGGACAAGCCATCGGTGAGCAGATCGATGATGCTGACCATGCGCAGAATACCGCTCTCGCGAAACTCGACCTGCATGGTATCCACCTGGCTTTGCAGCAGGAAGTTGCGGTACTGCTCACGACTGTCACTGTCCATGCCACCACCTGCGTGGCGTGCGCTTTGGTAGCGCAGGTAGAGCTGATAGCACTCCTCGCTATCCTGCAACGGATGCACCGTGGCCTGCAAAGACTGGTGCCGTTTCCAGGCGCGACGCTGGGCGCGGCTGGATTCGAACTCGTTCACCGGGACCCGCGCCGGCACGCAGGCCTGACACAGGTCACAACGGGGGCGATAAGTGAAGGTGCCACTGCGACGAAAACCGTGATGCACCAGTTCAGAGTAGACGGGCGTGGTGATAAGAAAACCGGGCGTCGCCACTTGTGAGCGCGCCTGCTGCCGATCCAGATAGCTGCAGGGGTAAGTTGCCGTCAAATAAAACTGCAGACTGGACAACGGGATGTCTCGCAACAACGTCATGTCTCACCCAGAATCATGCTGAAGGGCTCTATATCTTTCGAGCCCGGGCCTAGTGCTTTGGATATATAGGAGGGATGGGAGCTTGCTGATACAGTGCGCCCGGGTGTTTAAGAGCAGGGTCGCCCGACTCGGCTTTCATAACTCTCCTCCTTTTCAGGGCGGTCGCAAAGGCCGCCTTTTTTTATCTGCCCAAATATTCTTTGGCCCGCCCTATAGCCGCCACTACCTGTTGTGGAGCCGTACCACCCGTGTGATCGCGCGCACCCAACGAGCCTTCCAGCGTCAATACGGCATAGATGTCATCGGCCACTAGCGGCGAGAACTGCTGCAACTCGTTCAACGTGAGATCGGCCAGATCGCAGCCGCGTTTCTCGGCGAAGCGCACGGCCAGCGCGACCGCTTCATGCGCATCGCGGAACGGTAAGCCCTTCTTCACCAGATAGTCGGCCAGATCAGTGGCCGTGGCGTAGCCTTGCAGCGCAGCAGCGCGCATCGCGTCCGGTTTGACGGTGATGCCGCCCACCATATCGGCGTAGATGCGCAGAGTTTGCGTCAGCGTGTCCACCGTGTCGAACAGCGGCTCCTTGTCTTCCTGATTGTCCTTGTTGTAGGCCAGCGGCTGGCCCTTCATCAGGGTCAGCAGCGCCACCAGGTGTCCGTTGACGCGACCGGTCTTGCCACGCACCAGTTCCGGCACGTCGGGGTTCTTCTTCTGCGGCATGATGCTGGAGCCGGTGCAGAAGCGGTCAGCGATGTCGATGAAGCCGAAACGCGGACTCATCCACAGGATCAGCTCTTCCGAGAAGCGCGACAGATGCGTCATCACCAGCGCGGCGGCGGCGGTGAATTCGATGGCGAAGTCGCGGTCGGACACCGCATCCAGCGAGTTCTGGCAGACGGCCTCGAAGCCCAGCAGCTCCGCCACGCGCTCCCGCTTGATGGGATAACTGGTGCCCGCTAATGCAGCCGCCCCCAGCGGCAAGCGATTCACGCGACGGCGACAATCCGCCATGCGCTCGGCATCGCGCTTGAGCATCTCGAAATAGGCCAGCAGATGATGGCCGAAACTCACCGGCTGGGCGACTTGCAGATGGGTGAAACCCGGCATCACCGTGGCGCTGTGCTGTTCCGCCAGCGTAACCAACGAGGTTTGCAGCGCGCGGATCAGCAGCAGGATGTCGTCGATGGCGGCGCGCAGGTACAGGCGCACGTCGGTCGCCACCTGGTCGTTGCGCGAGCGGCCCGTGTGCAGGCGCTTGCCCGCATCGCCCACCAGCGTGGTCAGGCGTTTCTCAATGTTGAGGTGAACATCTTCCAGATCGAGCTGCCATTCGAAACGGCCCGCCTCCACCTCGACACGGATCTCGTCCATGCCGCGCCGGATCAGCTCCAGGTCGGCCTGGGCGATGATGCCGCACTCGGTCAGCATCTGCGCGTGAGCGAGTGAGCCTTGGATATCGAACAGCGCGAGTCGTTTGTCGAAGTCCACCGAGGCGGTGTAGCGCTTCACCAGTTCAGCCACCGGCTCGTTGAAGCGTCCCGACCAGGTGTGATTGTCTTGCATCGTAGTCATGTCTTGTCCAGAATGTGCGGAATTCGAGGCCACCGCTATGCCAAGGGCGCAAAGTATAAATCAAAACCCCCTACCCGATGCGCTGCCCAACTGCCGCAACCTCGGCGTGGTGCTGCGTCTGGTGTTGCTGCTGAACGCCGCAGCGCTGTTGCTGGCAGTCGCACGCGCAATCTCATGGAGCGAGATCGTTGAACGCTGGCTGGCCAGCGCCGCACTGCTGGAGCCGGTATTGCTGACCTTGTTGCTGGTGCTCTACGGGCTGCAACCCAGACTCGACAGGCTGCCGTATCGCAGTGGAGTCGCCATCACCATCCTGCTGGGCTGCGTCACCACCACGCTCATCTACCTCTTGGGGGCGCCCGTCTATACGCCCACGGGCGAGGGACTGCCGTTCAACGCTTTACGCTATGCCCTCATTGCCGGGATCGGTTGCTGGGGAGTGCTGGCCTATTTCCGGCTGCGGCAGCTGGCTCTGTCGCCAGCGCTGCATCACGCTCGATTGCAGGCATTGCGCGCCCGCATCCGCCCGCACTTCCTGTTCAACACGCTCAACGCGGTGCTCGCCATCGTGCGCTCGCAACCACGCCGCGCGGAAGAGGCGTTGGAGGACTTGTCCGACCTGTTCCGCATGGCGATGGAAGATGCTGCCGACCGTGTACCTTTGCGCCGCGAGCTGGAACTGGCGCGGCGTTATCTGGCACTGGAACAGCTGCGACTGGGCGAGCGCTTGCAACTGGATTGGCAGGTGCAGGCTGATGTCGAGGCGGCACTGATCCCGCCGCTGTTGCTCCAGCCCGTGCTGGAGAACGCCATCTATCATGGCATCGAACGCCTGCCGCAAGGCGGCACGGTGACGATCAGCATAGGGCGCAGCCATCGTGACCTGACGCTGGAGATCAGCAACCCGCATCCGGGAACGACGGGGAGCTCCGGCCACCGACTGGCGCTGGACAACATCCGCGAACGGCTGGCTTTGCTGTACGACCTGGAGGCGAACTATCAAGTGGATGCCGGGCAAAACGAGTATCGGGTACGCATCACGCTGCCCTACCAGAGGGAAGAGTCATGAGCACAGCCTTGCGCGTATTCGTGGTGGATGACGAGGCGCTGGCGCGCGAACGTCTGAAGGAGTTGCTGGGTGATTGCGCCGCCGAGCTACCCTTGTCGCTGGTAGGCACAGCGGCCCATGGTCGCGAAGCGCTGGATGCCCTGAGCGACACACCCGCTGACGTGGTGCTGGTCGATATCCGCATGCCGCAGATGGACGGCATCGAGCTCGCCCGCCATCTTGCCCACCTGTCGCCCCCGCCAGCGGTGATCTTCACCACCGCCTACGACAGCTACGCCATCCAGGCTTTCGACCTCCACGCGGTCGATTACCTGCTGAAACCCATCCGGCGCGCGCGCTTGCTGGAAGCGCTGCAACGCGTGCAGCCCAACGACGCTGCCAAGCTGCGCCAGTTGCAACGCGAGCCGCGCCAGCACCTGCCCATCCACGAACGCGGCAAGATCGTATTAGTGCCGCTGGATGAGGTGCTCTACCTGCGTGCCGAGCAGAAATACGTGACCGTACGCACGGCCAGTCAGGAGTATCTGAGTGAAGAGTCACTGACCACGCTGGAACAGGAGTTTGCCGCCCGCTTCGTGCGCATCCACCGCAACTGCCTGGTCGCCAGAAAAGCGATCGCGGGTTTCGAGCGAGTGGCGGACGACGCACACTGGGCGGTCAGCTTGAGCGGGCTGGCCGAGCGGCTGCCCATCAGCCGCCGACAGCAATCCCTGATCAGGGAACTGAGCTGACCCGCGCGATTACGCCACGCGCAGCACCAGCCCCTTGAGGTAAGCCCCTTCGGGGAAACTCAGCACCACCGGATGATCGGCACTGGCGTGCAGGCGATGCACGATCTGCGCCTCCACGCCCGCGTCCAGCGCCGCTCCGGCGATGATCTTCTGAAACAGGTCTTCGCTAATGCCGCCGGAGCAGGAATAGGTGAACAGCAGCCCGCCCGGTCGCAGCAGCTTGAAGCCCAGCAGGTTGATGTCCTTGTAGCCGCGCGCGGCTTTCTCAGCGAAGGCAGCTGTAGGCGCAAACTTGGGCGGGTCGAGAATCACCAAATCAAACTTGCGGTTCTGGTCACGCAGTTTGCGCAGCGCAGCGAACACGTCGGCGCATTGCCATTCGGCTTGGCTGGAATCGAGGTCATTCAACGCCACATTGCGCTCCGCCGCTGCCACCGCGTCGGCGGAGATGTCGATGGACAGCACCGACTTGGCCCCGCCGCGCAGGGCGTAAAGCGAGAAGCCGCCGGTGTAGCAGAAGCAGTTGAGCACGTCGCGATCGCGGGCCAGTTCGCCGGTGAGACGGCGGTTGTCGCGCTGGTCGAGGAAGAAACCGGTCTTTTGCCCATCCGCCACATCCACCGCAAAGCGCAGGCCGTGCTCCACCACCTCCACCGCTTCCGGCAACGCCCCGCGCACCACGCCGCTGCGAGCGGGCAAGCCTTCCAGTTCGCGACCATCGGAATCCGAGCGTTCGTACAGGCAAACGGGCTGACACAGATCCCACAGCGCGTCGGCAATGGCCTCACGCCAGCGCTCGGTGCCCGCACTGCCGAGCTGCATCACCACCACCTCGCCGTAGCGATCCACGATCAGGCCGGGCAAACCGTCGGATTCGCCGTGGATCAGGCGGCAGCCGGTGTTTTGCTCCCCCTCTCCCCCAGCCCCTCTCCCGCTTGCGGGAGAGGGGAGAAAGCCGAGGTCGCGTCGCGTGGCCAGCGCACGCTCGATGCGACGGCGGAAGAAATTGGCAGCTATGGTCTCGCTCGCCTCGAACGACCACACCCGCGCCACCATTTGCGACTGCGGGTTGTAGGCCGCCCAGGCGAGTAAACCGCCCGCCGCATCGCACACCGCCACGGTGTCGCCGGAAGCTGGCGCTCCCTCGACGTGCTCGACCGCTCCGGAGAATATCCACGGATGGCGGCGCTGCAGCGACCTTTCGCGCCCTTCCTTGAGGATCAGCGCTGGCACGCCCTCCGGCCTGTCGGCCACCCGCTCACGCACGCGGGGAAGGGACGGCTGAGTCTGGGCTGAGCGAGAGTCGCGCGGCTTGCCGCCCCGCTGATTGCGGCCACCGTAACGCTGAGATGAAGGAGATTTGGGATGTCGGGTCGAACTCATGGTTTTCTCTTGGCGCGCGGGTGAGCGCCGTCGTAGATCTTGCTCAGGTATTGGAAATCCAGGTGGGTATAGACCTGCGTGCTGGAGATGCTGGCATGGCCGAGCATCTCTTGCACCGCGCGCAGGTCGCCGGAGGATTGCAGCACATGGCTGGCGAAGGAGTGGCGCAGCATGTGCGGATGAACGCCGTGGCTGATGCCTTGCTTGATGCCCCATTCGCGCATGCGCAGCTGCACCACGCGCGGGCTGATGCGCCCGCCGCGCGCGCCCACGAACAGCGCCGCTTCACCGGCGTTCGCCAGTTGCGGCCACACTTCCAGCCAGGCGCGCAATGCCTGTTGCGCCGGGCCGCCCACTGGCACGATGCGGGTCTTGCTGCCCTTGCCGGTGACGCGCACCTCGCCCTCGGCCAGATCAGCGCGCACCGCTTCGTGGTTCAGCCCGACCAGCTCGGCCAGACGCAGACCGGAGGAATAGAACAGCTCGAACATCGCCTTGTCGCGCAGGTCCGGCGCAGTCTCGGCGGGCAGATCGACCAGGCGCACCGCCTCGTCCGGCGACAGCGCCTGCGGCAGGGTCTTGCCGGTCTTGGGCGGGCGCAGGCCGATGCAGGGATTGTCGGAATAGCGGTGGTCGCGCAGCAAGTAGTTGAAGAAGCCGCGCCAGGCCGACAGCCTGCGCGCCAGCGACTTACCGCTCATGCCTTCGCCGTGCAACTGCGCGATGTAGCGGCGGATGTGCTGGGGCTTGAGGTCGGCCAGCGGCTGAGCATCAGCCAAGCGAAACAAGGCGCGCAGGTCGCGCGCGTAGTTGCTGGCGGTGTGTTCGGAATAGCGCCGCTCGCTGCGCAGCCAGGCCAGATAGCCCGCCAGCAACGCCTCGTTCGGCGCAGCCTCCGCCATCTCAGTGGTGAGAACGCAGGGCGGCGCTCACCGCCTCGGCGATGCGTTGCAGGAACACCGTGCCCATCTCGGGGTAGAAGCGCTTGGCATCTTCGCTGGCCAGGATCAGTAAGCCGATGGAATGCTCGCCATCACGCAATGGGATGTAGGCGAACGAGCGCAGCTCAGGCCCCGTCTCGCCGAACCAGGACGCGGTCTCGTGCACGGCTTCGTGGGTACACACCGGCTGCGCCAGCCCGTCCGCGAAGGCGAGGACTTCGGCGCTGGGCGGCAAGCCTTTCCACACGTGCAGCGCAGCGTGGGGGATGGCGAAGATGTCACGCAGGCTGGCCGTGACCGCCTCCTGCAAGCTCATCAGATTGTGTCCGGCGAGCAGCGCGAGGATGAAGTTGTGCAGCTTGTTCTGCAGCGCGTCGTTCTCCTTGGCGATCTCGATGAATTCGTGCAGCTTCTTCTCCAGCAGCCGGTTCTTCTCGCGCAGCGTCAGCATCTGGCGCTCGGACAGCGAGATGGTGCGGCCACCGTGCGGATGCGGGATGTTCACTTCGGCCAGCATCCCGGCATAGGCCTCGAAGAATTCGGGGTGGTCACGCAGATATTGTGCGATGTCTTCAGCTTGCATGTTCAGTCCTCATAGGTTGATCTCACCTTCAAATACCGTCAGCGCCGGGCCGGTCATCCACACCGGCTGGCCCTCGCCCGCCCAGCGGATGGTGAGTACGCCACCGTGGGTGGCGACGTTCACCTGCTCGTCCAGCAGCCCGCGCCGTATCCCGGCCACCACGGCGGCGCACGCGCCGGTGCCGCAGGCCAGCGTCTCGCCCGCGCCGCGCTCATACACGCGCAAGCGGATATGGCCGCGATCGACCACTTGCATGAAGCCAGCGTTCACCCTGCGCGGGAAGCGCGGGTGACTCTCGATGAGCGGGCCTTGCTCCGCCACGGGCGCGGCGTGGGCATCAGCCACCACCTGCACGGCGTGCGGATTGCCCATAGACACGGCGGTGATCTCGACCGTGGAACCCGCCACCTCCAAGGTTTGCACCACCGCTTCGCTGTCGCTGACGAAAGGGATGCGCTCCGGCGCAAAGATCGGCGCGCCCATGTTCACCGTGACACGACCGTCATCCTCCAGGCGCGGCGAGATCAGCCCGCTCTTGGTCTCCACCACGATCTCGCGCTTGTGGGTCAGCTTCTTGTCGTGCACGAAACGCACGAAGCAGCGCGCACCGTTGCCGCATTGCTCGACCTCGCCGCCATCGGCGTTGAAGATGCGATAACGGAAATCCGCCTCGGGATGCTGGGCCTGCTCCACCAGCAGGATCTGGTCGCAGCCGACACCGAAATGGCGGTCAGCCAGCAAGCGTATCTGCTCCGGTGACAAGGCCAAGTCCTGACGTATGCCGTCAAGGACGACGAAGTCGTTGCCCGCACCGTGCATCTTGGTGAAGGTGAGCAACATCACTCGCCCTTCAACCAGCGCGCCGCATCCAGCGCAAAGTAGGTCAGGATGCCATCCGCCCCGGCGCGCTTGAACGCCAGCAGGGATTCCAGCACACAGGCCTGCTCGTTCAGCCAGCCGTTCTGCGCGGCGGCTTTCAGCATGGCGTATTCACCGCTCACCTGGTAGACGAAGGTCGGTGCCTTGAACTCGTCCTTCACGCGGCGAACGATGTCCAGATAAGGCATGCCGGGCTTGACCATCACCATGTCGGCACCTTCCTGCAAATCCAGGCCGACTTCCCACAGCGCTTCGTCCGAGTTGGCCGGGTCCATCTGATAGGTGTATTTGTTGCCCTTGCCCAGATTGCCCGCCGAACCCACCGCGTCGCGGAACGGGCCGTAGAAGCTGGAGGCGTACTTGGCGGAATAGGCCATGATGCGGGTGTGAATGTGACCTTCGGCATCCAGCGCCGTACGCACCGCACCAATGCGACCATCCATCATGTCGGACGGGGCGACGATGTCGGCTCCGGCGGCGGCATGGCATTGCGCCTGTCGGGTCAGCACGGCGATGGTCTCATCGTTGAGCACATAGCCGCTGTCGTCGATCAAGCCGTCCTGACCGTGGCTGGTATAGGGATCGAGCGCGATGTCGGTCATGATGCCGAGCTCGGGAAACTGGTTCTTCAGAGTGGCCACCACACGCGGCACCAGTCCGCGCGGGTTGTAGGCTTCACGCGCATCATCGGATTTCAGACCGGCATCCACCACCGGGAACAGCGCCATTACCGGCACCCCCAAACGTACACACTCGGCGGCATCCTTGAGCAGCAGATCGAGCGACTTGCGCTGCACCCCCGGCATGGATTTGACATCCTCGACCCGATTCTCGCCCTCCAACACGAACACCGGGTAGATCAGATCGGCGGCGCTCAGCTGGCTTTCGCGCATCAGGTCGCGGGAAAAGGCATCGCGGCGCATACGGCGCATACGTTTGTTCGGGTACTTTCCGAGTGTTTGCATGATGGGTCCTGAAAAATATTTTCGAAAAATCGATATTCTTGGGAACTAATTAAGGGAGAGCTTATCTGATTGCCCAGATGATGCGAGTCATCTCCCGTTTCTCCTCCCTGAGCGGGTGTCTTAACCCCCTGTTAAGACGTTTTGCCCCTGCGCCTCCCCCTTTTGGCTGCAGGGGCATTTTTTTGTCCGTGCCCACACCGAAGCGCTTTACGCCCCGGTGACTGCGCCCACCCCCAACCACTCCCCGATCACCGCGTCCGCCTCGTCCACGCCCTGTTTCTTCAGGCTGGAGAACAGTTGCACCGTGCAGTTCGGGTAGTGTGCAGCCAGCTCGGATTTTACACGGCGCAAGGTCAGCGTGCTTTCCTGGCGGCTGAGTTTGTCCGATTTGGTGAGCAGCACGTGCACCGGCTTGCCGGTGGGGGCGAACCAGTCCAGCATGCCGAGGTCGCGCGGGGTCAGCGGGTGGCGTGAGTCCATGATCACCACCAAGCCGCACAGATACTCGCGAGTCTGCAGGTAGCGGCCCAGCAGTTGCTCCCAATGCGCCTGAATGTCCGGCGGCACTTTGGCGTAGCCGTAGCCGGGCAAGTCGACCAGAAAGCGGTTGTTGCCCAACTCGAAGAAGTTGATGTGCTGGGTGCGCCCCGGTGTCTTACTGACGTAGGCCAGCCGGGTGTGGTCGGCCAGGGTGTTGATGGCGCTGGACTTGCCCGCGTTGGAACGCCCCACGAACGCGACCTCTTTGCCGCCGTGCAGCGGCAGGTCGCGCAGGTGGTTGACCGTGGTGAAGAACTTGGCTTGCCGGAAGAGTGCCATTACCAGTTGGCGAAAATCTTGTCGGCGGCAGCGATGGTCGCGGCGATGTCGGCCTCGGTATGCGCTGCCGAGACGAAACCAGCTTCGAACGCAGACGGCGCGAGGTACACGCCCTCTGCCAGCATGGCGTGGAAGAAGCGATTGAACGCGGCCTTGTCGCTGGCCATCACTTCGGCGTAGGAAGTCGGCGGCGTCGGGCAGAAATAAATGCCGAACATGCTGCCGATGGATTGCGCGCTGAACGGGATGCCATGCTTGGCGGCCACGGCGCTCAGGCCTTCAGTCATCTGCTTGGCGAGTTGCGTCAGGCGTTCGTAGAAGCCGGGCGCTTGCACCAGCTTCAACGTGGTCAGGCCCGCTGCGACTGCCACCGGGTTGCCGGAGAGCGTGCCAGCCTGATACACCGCGCCCAGCGGGGCCAGGCACTGCATGATGTCGCGACGACCGCCGAAGGCCGCAGCGGGCAGACCGCCGCCCATCACCTTGCCCAGCGTGATCAGATCAGGCTTGACGTTGAAGTGGCCGTGCGCGCCTTGCAGGCCGACACGGAAGCCGGACATCACTTCGTCTAGGATCAGCACTGCGCCGTGCTTGGTGCACAGATTGCGCATCGCATCGAGGAACTCGCGCTTGGGCAGGATCAGGTTCATATTGCCCGCGACCGGCTCGACGATCACGCAGGCGATCTCATGGCCGAACTCGGCGAAGGCCTTTTCCAGACCGGCGGCATCGTTGTAATCCAGCACCGTGGTCAACCCGGCGATCTCGGCGGGTACGCCGGAAGAGCTCGGCTGGCCGAAAGTCAGCGCGCCGGAACCGGCTTTCACCAGAAGGCCGTCGGAATGGCCGTGGTAGCAACCTTCGAACTTGATGATGCGGCTGCGGCCAGTGAAACCGCGCGCCAGACGGATCGCCGTCATCGTCGCCTCGGTGCCGGAGCTGACCAGGCGCACCATTTCCAGCGCGGGCAGAATCTTGCACAGCTCTTCGGCGATCTCCAGTTCGGCGGCGGTCGGCGCGCCGAAACCCAGACCTTCAGCCGCCGCCGCTTGCACCGCCTTGACCACTTCCGGGTGGCAGTGGCCGACGATCATCGGGCCCCAGGAATTCACGTAATCGATGTAGCGCTTGTCGTCCGCGTCCCACACGTAAGCGCCCTGGCCGCGCTTGAAGAACAGCGGCGTGCCGCCCACCGAGCGGAAGGCGCGCACCGGCGAATTGACCCCGCCGGGGATGATCTTTTGCGATTCGTCGAACAGTTCCTGATTGTGAGAAGTCATTGCTTTGCCTTGCTGAAAAGTTTTGAAAAGTCTTGCGCTGCCTGCTGTACGTCGTCTGCCGCGAACACCGCCGAGATCACCGCCAGCGCATCCGCGCCCGCCGCGATCAGTTGTCCGCCGTTTGCTACGGTAATGCCACCGATGGCAACCACCGGCACGCCGTAGTCTGCGTGCAACAACTCCGGTGTCGCCCGCACTGCGTCCGGCTTGACTCCGGAAGGGAAGAACGCACCAAAGGCGACATAGTCCGCCCCCTCGGCCACCGCCTGCTGCGCCAGCGCGGCGCGATCATAGCAAGATGCGCCGATCAGCTTGCCCGAGCCCAGTTGTGCCCGCGCTGCCGCGATTGCGCCATCCGTCGCACCCAGATGTACGCCGTCGGCCTCCACCTCCGCCGCCAGTCGCGCGTCGTCGTTGACGATGAACAGCACCCCGAACTCGCGCGTCAATCCGCGCAATGCCAGTGCTTGCTCACGCCGCACAGCCGCATCGGCGAGCTTGTTTCGGTATTGCAGCACCTGCGCGCCACCCGCCAGCACCTGTCGCGCCCGATGCAACAGGTCGGCGCTGTCCAGCGTGTCCGGAGTGATGGCGTAGAGGCCGCCGATTATCAGCCGTGAACTCAATCTGCTCTCCGAATCATGCCCTTCACCTCAATCCTCTCCCAATTGCGGGCGAGGAAGCAAACGTGAAAGTCAATTCTGAATCCTGCCGTCAATGGCGCGTATCTTCCTGCCCATCCTCGTCATCGCGCGCCCAGAACAAACGGTCCGGAATGTATTGCCCCATGCCGGCGCGGAAACCGTAGTGCAGCGCCTGCCAGGTGTATTCCTGCGCCTCCTTGACCGCCTCTTCCATGCTCAGGCCATTGGCCAGCAGGGCAGCGATGGCCGAAGCCAAAGTGCAGCCGGAGCCGTGATAGGTACCGGGCAGACGCGCCCAGTTGTCGCTGCGCACCCGACCGCGTTCGCCGTACAAGGTGTTGATGACCTTGGGCATGTTCTCGTGCGTGCCGGTCACCAGCACATATTCGCAACCGAGCTGGATGATGCGCTTGGCGCATTCGGCCAGGCTCACATCCTCGTCGTTATCCTCTTCCAACGCCAAACGGCGCGCTTCCAGACTGTTCGGGGTAAGGATGGTGGTCTGCGGCAGCAACAGCTCGCGCATCGCATCGATCATGTCTTCGTTGGCCAACTCGTCGCCGCGCCCGGAAGCCAGTACCGGATCGAGCACCAGCGGGATGTCGGGATAGTCCGAGATGATCTCGGCGATGACGGCGATGTTCTCGACGCTACCGAGCAGGCCGATCTTGAACGCCGCCACCGGCATGTCTTCCAGGATCGCGCGCGCCTGATCCGACACCCACTCGTCGTCGATCGGCATCACATCGTCCACGCCGCTGCTGTCCTGCACCGTCACCGCCGTGACCACCGACAGCGGGTGACACCCCATGCTGGCGATGGTCAGAATGTCCGCTTGTAGTCCCGCCCCGCTAGTAGGATCTGTCGCAGCGAAGGTCAGGACAATGGGCGGTGTATCGGTCAGATTGGAGGGCATGTCGGCAGGCCGGTGGAAGTAGGGTGCATTCTAACTGAATTGAGCCTCAGGACTTGGGCGCGAAGGTGAACGCATCAGAGAAAAACTCGTCTTCCGGCAGACGGCGCTGCGTGGTGTAGTCACGGTGAGCTGCTTCCACTACCACCGGCGCACCACACGCATAGACTTGATGACCGGACAGATCGGCATAGTCTTCCATCACCGCTTGGTGAACGAAGCCGGTACGCCCCGTCCAACCATCTTCCGGCAGTGCATCAGACAATACCGGCGTGAACTTGATGCCACGCGTCTCCCATTCCCGGGCGCGTTCCAGCATGTAGAGGTCGGACAGCACGCGCGCGCCCCAGTAGAAGTGCATGGGACGTTGAATGCCGATGTACAAGGCATGTTCGATGATGGCCTTGATCGGCGCGAAACCGGTGCCACTGGCGACAAAGATGATGGGTTTGTCACTGTCCTCGCGCAGGAAAAAGGTGCCCAGCGGCCCCTTGAAACGCAGGATGTCGCGCACACGCAACTCCTCGAACACGAACTGGGTGAAGCTGCCGCCGGCGATGTTGCGGATGTGCAATTCCAGCAGCTCGCCTTCGTGCGGCGCGTTCGCCAGCGAAAAGCTGCGCGGCTTGCCTTCCTTGGTGAGGATGTCGATGTATTGTCCGGCGAAGAATTGCAGTTGCTCGTTGGCCGGCAGCTTCAGCCATAGCGCCATCACGTCCGGTGCCAGCTTCTCCATACGCTCGACCCGGCTGGGTAACATGCGCACCGAGATTTGGCTGACCGCACCGATCTCCTTGCTTTCGATCACCAGATCGGAGGTCGCCTTGGCGCAACAGAACAACGCCTGGCCCGCCGCCCGTTCCGCCGCCGTCAGCGCCCCGGCCACGTGCTGACCATGCTCGACGGTGCCTTCCAGCACCCTCCCCTTGCACACGCCACAAGCACCATTACGGCAACCATAGGGCAGGTTGAAACCATGCCGATTGGCTGCATCAAGGATGGTCTCATCGGCTTCGACGGGGAAGCTATGACCACTGGGCTGGATCAGGACATTGAATTTCATGACATACACTCGGAGGCGCAAAGGCGGCGATTTTACCGCATAATCAGCGCATGGAACGGATCCTGATCATAGGCTGCGGCGATGTCGCGAGCCGCATCGTACCCTTGCTGCGCGCGCGCTACCGTATGTATGGCTTGCTGCGCGACCCCGCTCGCAACGCCAGATGGCGCGCGATGGGCGTCACTCCCATCCGCGCCGACCTCGACCACCCGGCCAGCCTGCGTCGCCTAGCCGGGCTGGCCGACATCGTACTGCACCTCGCCCCACCCGCCGCGCAAGGCGAAGGCGATGCCCGCACCCAAGCTCTGCTGGCCGCCCTGTCGCGCGGCACCCTGCCGCGCCGCCTCATCTACATCAGCACCAGCGGAGTGTATGGCGATTGCCATGGGGCGTGGGTCGATGAGACTCGTCCCACCATGCCGCAATCAGCACGCGCCCAACGCCGCGTAGCCGCCGAACGTCTGGTGCGCGACTGGGCGACCCGTACCGGCGTGCAGGTCAATCTGGTGCGGGTGCCCGGCATCTACGCCGCCGACCGACTGCCCATCGAGCGCCTGCGCGCTGGCACACCAGCCATCACCGAGGCCGAAGACAGCTACACCAACCACATCCATGCCGACGACCTGGCGCGGGCGATCATCGCCACACTGCGTTACGGCGCACCCAGCCGCACCTACCACGCCAGCGACGACAGCCAGATGCTCATGGGCGCGTACTTCGATGCCGTGGCGGATGCCTGCGGGCTGCCTCGCCCCCGGCGCATCACGCGCGCCGAAGCCGAGCACGCCCTGTCGCCCATGCTGCTTTCTTTCATGCAGGAATCACGCCGACTGAGCAACCGCCGCCTGAAACAGGAACTGAGACTGAAGCTGCGCCACCCCACGGTCTGCGATACTCTGCACGACCTTCTGCGATAAAATCTCACGCAGCGGATTGACAGCGCCGCCACTCGTAGCTAAATTGCATACCCTAGCATTTCCCTCAACCTTTCAACCCGGACTTTTAAGGAGATTCAAATGGCCGTACTCGTAGGAAAGACAGCGCCCGACTTCACCGCAACTGCGGTACTGGGCAACAATGAGATCACCGACATCACCTTTTCCGAAGTCACCAAGGGCAAGTACGCCGTGGTGTTCTTCTACCCACTGGACTTCACCTTCGTGTGCCCGTCCGAACTGATCGCCTTCAACCACCGCCTGAACGAATTCAAGGCACGCAACGTGGAAGTGCTGGGCGTATCCATCGACTCGCAGTTCTCTCATCTGGCCTGGAAGAACACTCCGGTCGAGAAGGGCGGCATCGGTCAGGTAGGCTACACGCTGGTGGCCGACATCAAGCACGAGATCTGCAAGGCCTACGACGTGGAAGCTGACGGTGGCGTAGCCTTCCGTGGCTCCTTCCTGATCGACCGCGCTGGCGTGGTGCAACACCAAGTGGTGAACAACCTGCCCCTGGGCCGCAACATCGACGAGATGCTGCGCATGGTCGATGCCCTGCAATTCACCGAAGAGCACGGCGAGGTCTGCCCAGCCGGTTGGGCCAAGGGCAAGGCAGGCATGGACGCTACACCCGAAGGCGTGGCCAAGTATCTGGCTTCGCACGCTGGCGAACTGTAATCCAGCGTTCCTGCCGTGAAAAAAAAGACCGCCGTATGGCGGTCTTTTTTTGTATCTGCGAGCCTGCGCACTCACTTGCCGTAGACCGGCACCCCCTGCCCGTCACGCAGCACCTGCCAGTTGGCACGCACTTGCTCGACCACGCTCTTGGGAACAGACACGAAGCCCAAGCCGCCGCCGGTCACGTGGCCGTAGCGATAGCCCCAGTTCATCATGCGCAACACCTGCTGCGTGTTGGCCAGACTCTTGACCACCTTGGGCACCAGCACGAAGGTCGGTGCGGTGAGCGGCCAGCTTTTGGGGCCCGGCGAATTGGTCGCCGAGGCTTCGCCGAACCCGGCTGTACCGTTCCACTGCGCGCTGACCAAAGCTGCCTCGACGTTCTCCGGCAGCGGCTTCACGAAGGCCCCCTCAGCGTTCTTGAGCGAGGCATAGACCAAGTGGTTGGTGACTGACGTGGAGTATTCCGCATACCCGATCGCCCCATCCTTACTCTTTACCGCCTCCACCATCCCCTTGCCGCCCTTGACTGCCACACCGGTCGGCCACTTGACGGTCAAACCTTGACCGACACCGCTCTTCCAGTCGGCACTGACCTTGCTGAGGTAGTTGGTGAACACATAGGTCGAGCCGGACTCATCTTCCCGGTGCACCACGATGATGGACTTGGAAGGAAGGTTCAGCAGCGGGTTGAGATCGGCGATGCGCGCATCGCTCCACTTGGTGATCTTGCCGCCATAGATACCTGCCAGCACTTCGCCGGTAAGCTTGAGCTGGCCGGCATAGATTCCGGGAAGGTTGACCACGGGGACCAGGGCCGCCGCCGCCGAAGGGAACTGCACCAGCCCCTTGCTCTCCAGTTCGGCAGCCGTCAGCGGCGCGTCCGACGCACCGAAGTCCACCGACTTTGCCGTCGCCTGCTTGATCCCCTCGCCAGAGCCCGCTGCCTGGTAGTCGATACGCTCGGTGTTGTGGGAACCGAATATCCACGCCTCGTAGAGCGGGGCCGCAAACGAGGAGCCCGCACCATGGATGTCGGCAGCCATGGCCTGGCCGCCCATCGCCCATGCCAACAGACCCAATAAGATCGAACGCTTCATCATATCTTCCCGAGTTAGAGTCAAAACGGCGACCATCTTAATTCGGCAAGACAGGATACACAAGGCATTTCATGCCGCTGCCACAGGCACTTGCTTTACAATGCCGGACATCGTTTCAGCCCCTCTGATCCCATGCTGCTCTGGTTCGTCGTCCTCTACTTACTGGCCTCCATCGGCATCGGCGTGTACGCGTCGAGCAAGGTGCACAGCGCCAAGGATTTCGCCGTGGCGGGCCGCCATCTGCCGCTGCACATCGTCACCGCCACGGTGTTCGCCACCTGGTTCGGTGCGGAGACTGTGCTCGGCATCTCCGCCACTTTCGTCAAGGAAGGCCTGCACGGCGTAGTGGCCGATCCTTTCGGCGCCTCGCTGTGCCTGATCCTGGCCGGGCTGTTCTTCGCCAACAAGCTGTACCGCATGAACCTGCTCACCATCGGCGACTATTACCGGGTGCGCTACAGCCACGCCGTGGAGCTGGTCATCACTCTGTGTATCGTGCTGTCGTACCTGGGCTGGGTGTCGGCTCAGGTCAAGGCACTGGGATTGGTGTTCAATGTAGTATCGGGAGAGAGCATCAGCCAGCCGGCAGGCATGCTGATCGGTGCGGCCATCGTGCTGACCTACACCATGTTCGGCGGCATGTGGTCGGTGGCGCTGCTGGATTTCGTGCAGATGACCGTCATCATGGGCGGCATGCTGTTCATCGCCTGGTTCGTCAGCGCCCAGACCGGCGGCGTGGGCGCGGTCGTCGCGCACGCGCAGGCGGCGGGCAAGCTGGATTTCTTCCCGCGCGGCGACTACACGCAATGGATACCGTTCATCGGTGCCTGGCTGACCATGATGCTGGGCTCCATCCCGCAGCAGGACGTGTTCCAGCGCATCACCTCGGCCAAGACCGAGCAGATCGCCGTGCGCGGCTCGGTGCTGGGCGGCTCGCTGTATTTCCTGTTCGCCTTCGTGCCTATGTTCCTGGCCTACTCCGCCACGCTGATCGACCCAGCGGTGTTCGCCGACCTGCTAGAAAAAGACTCGCAACTGGTGCTGCCGACGCTGATCCTCAACTACACGCCAGTGTTCGCCCAAGTGATCTTCTTCGGTGCGTTGCTGTCAGCCATCATGAGCTGCTCCTCGGCCACCTTGCTCGCCCCCTCGGTGGCGTTCACCGAGAACATCCTCAAACATTTCATGTTCAAACAGATGACCGACCACCAGTTCCTGCGCGCGATGCGCATCACCGTACTGTGCTTCGGTGCCGTGGTCGTGCTGTTCGCACTGAACACCAACGCCAGCATCTTCAAGATGGTGGAGAACGCCTATAAGGTGACGCTGGTGGCGGCCTTCACCCCGCTGCTGTTCGGACTGTACTGGAAGCGCTCCACCAATCAGGGCGCACTGCTGGCGATCACGGCGGGGCTAAGCTCCTGGATTCTGCTGGAGCTCTTCAGCAACGCCCACGTACCAGCCATCGAGACGTTCTGCGCCGTCTGGCCGCCCCAGTTGGTCGGCCTGCTGATGAGCATCACGGGCATGATCGTCGGCTCGCTGCTACCGCAACGACTCGGCGGCCATCTGCCGGAAGAGCCCACCCACGCTTTCCTGCATCACCACGCCGCCAGCCTGACCGACCACGTCGCCGAGCCGGTGCACCATCACCCGGCAGATCACCACCCTCGTTGATCCTGTCATGTTCCTGTCACATTACTTTCATACCATCTGCAGCGGAGTATCCCCATGGAGAAAGTAATGACCGCCAACATCCTGTTGATCGAAGACGAACCCGCCATCCTTGAGCTGCTGGCATTCAACGTGACGCAATGCGGCTTCCGCGCCCTCCGGGCACTGGATGCCGAGGAAGCGATGACGCACATCAACCGCGCCTTGCCCGACCTGATCCTGCTCGACTGGATGCTGCCCGGCACCTCGGGCATCGAGATCGCTCGCCGCTTGCGCGCCGATGCGCGCACCCGCAACGTGCCCATCATCATGCTGACTGCACGCGGCGACGAGCGCGACAAGGTCCTCGGCCTGGAATCCGGTGCGGACGATTACATGACCAAACCCTTCTCGCCGCGCGAGCTGATGGCGCGCATCCGTGCCGTGTTGCGCCGTCGCACGCCGCAGATGAGCGACGATCTGGTGCAAGTGGCCGGACTGGAACTATCGCCGACCTCGCATCGGGTGAGCGCCCACGGCTCGCCCATCGAACTCGGCCCGACCGAGTTCCGCCTGCTCCATTTCTTCATGACCCATCAGGAGCGGGTGTACAGCCGCGCCCAGTTGCTCGACCAGGTGTGGGGCGACCACGTGTTCGTCGAAGAACGCACCGTCGATGTCCACATCCGCCGCTTGCGTCAGGCGCTGGAAGCCTCCGGCTGCGACCGTCTGGTGCAGACCGTGCGCGGCAGCGGCTATCGTTTCTCCGAGAGTTGACCGCACAGCGAACCCAGCCCGTATAATCAGCGCCCACAACGGGAGGATGACGTGACAGACTTTTGGCAAAGGGTGACGCTGCCCATCGCGGGCTTATTGATACTGGCACTGCTGCTGTGGGCGGTGTTCGGTGCCGTGGCCGCCCTGCTGCTGTTCGCGCTGGCCCTGCTGGTGCTGTACGTACTGCACTTGCGCCAGATGGCTGCCTTCGAGTTCTGGCTGGCCAGCCCCAAGGAGCGCGAGATTCCCGAAGGTCATGGCGTATGGGAAGACCTGTTCGCCACCCTCAACCAGCTCATCAAGCGCCTGCGCAAAAAGCAGGACCAGCTCTCCCAGGCCTTGCACTACATGGAACAGGCCACCTCGGCCCTGCCCGAAGGCGTGGTCATCCTGGACGGTGCCGACCGCATCGAATGGTGTAACCCGCTGGCCGAGAAGCACTTTGGCCTGGACACCCGCCACGACATCGGCCAGCAGATCACCTACCTCGCCCGCCAGCCCGAATTCGTCCAGTACCTGGCCATGGCACAATTTGCCGAACCCTTGTTGCTGCGCGGCGTGCGTCAGGACGACCTGGTACTGTCGATCAAGGTCATCGCCTACGGCGGCGACAAGAAACTGCTCATCAGCCGCGACGTGACTCATCTGGAGCGCATCGACACCATGCGCCGCGACTTCGTCGCCAACGTCTCGCACGAACTGCGCACCCCGCTCACCGTGGTCAACGGCTTCGTCGAGACGCTGCTCGACATGGAAGACCGCGACTGCGACATGGCCAAGCGCGGCCTGCAACTGATGGGCGAACAGACCGAGCGCATGACCCGGCTGGTGGACGACCTGCTCACCCTGTCACGCCTGGAGAGCGACAACAGCGCACTGCACGAAGAGCCCGTGGACGTGCCGCAACTGCTGGAGCAGGTGATGCAGGAAGGGCTGCGCCTGAGCAACGGCCAGCACACACTCAGACTTGATCTGGAAACGCAGGACAAGCTGCTGGGCAACCTCGCCGAACTGCACAGCGCCTTTGGCAACCTGTGCAGCAACGCCATCCGCTACACCCCGGCGGGCGGCGCAGTCACCCTGCGCTGGCAGACCGTCGACGGCCAACCCGTGTTCAGCGTGCAAGACAGCGGCATCGGCATCGCCCCACAACACATCCCGCGCCTCACCGAACGCTTCTACCGCGTAGACCGCAGCCGCTCCCGCGAGACCGGCGGCACCGGCCTGGGCCTCGCCATCGTCAAACACATCGCCAACCGCCACCAGGCCAAACTCGTCATCACCAGCGAAGAAGGCCAAGGCAGTACCTTCGCCCTGCAATTCCCGGAAAAACGCAACACCCGCTAGAAACCGGCCCACCCTGCATGAATGCAGGGGCTAGGCGATCCCAATATCAGCCACTACCGCCTCTCGCTCACGCAAGGTCTGTGTAAGAAAACTACTGGAACTCGGAGTTCGGTGCGCGGCTGAGCAGGGCTTCGACGGCGGTGGCGGCGGGGATGTTTTCGTAGAGGATGCTGTAGACGGTCTGGCAGATGGGCATGTCGACATCGAGCTGGACGGCGAGGCGGTGGACTTCACGCACGGTGTAAACGCCTTCGGCGACGTGGCCGAGCTGTTCGAGGATGTGGGGCAGGGTCATGCCTTGCGCCAGCAGCAGGCCGACCTGGCGGTTGCGCGAGAGGTTGCCGGTACAGGTGAGGATGAGGTCGCCTGCACCAGACAATCCGCCCAGCGTCTCGCCTTTGCCGCCCAACTTCAGCCCCAAGCGGGAGATCTCCGCCAATCCTCGGGTGATCAGGGCAGCGCGGGCGTTGCAGCCGAAGCCCAGGCCGTCGGCGATGCCGGCGGCGATGGCGAGGACGTTCTTCACTGCGCCGCCGACTTCCACGCCGATCACGTCGTGGCAGGTGTAGACGCGCAAACGGGCGTGGTGCAGGGCGTTGGCAGTATGGCGTGCGAATTCGGTATCGCCGGAGCCGAGGGTGAGCGCGGTGGGCAGGCCGCGTGCCACTTCGAGGGCGAAGCTGGGGCCGGACAGGACTCCGCGCGAGAACGTGGCGGGCAGGACCTGGGCAACGACCTGATGCGGCAGTAGCGAGGTCTGAGCCTCGAAACCTTTGCACAGCCACAGCACGCCGGTGGGTGCGGAGCGCTGGGCGATACGTTGCAGGGTGGCGCGCAGGGCGGACACCGGCACGGCGACGATCAACAGCTCGGCAGCCGCGAGGGCAGTATCGAGATCGGCGCTGAGCCGCAGGGCCTCGGGCAGGGTCACGTCAGGCAGGTAGTGCTGATTGATGCGGGTCGCCGCCATCTCGGCCAGCTGCGCCTCATTGCGCCCCCACAGGGTGACTTGATGATGGGCAGACAGGCTGATCGCCATGGCCGTGCCCCAGGCTCCCGCGCCGAGTACGCTGATGTTCACTATTCGCCCCAGACTTCGTTGGATCTTATGTAGCCGGAGATGCCGTCCGGGTGGCGCACTTCCAGCCAGCCGGTCTCGGTGTTCTGCTTGAGCTCCAGCAGTACGTTCTGTGCCACTTTGAACAGTACGGAGGATGCGACATCGGCGGAAAGGTGCACGTCGGCGGTCGGCACGGTCACCATCAGGGTGCGCCGCTTGTCGAGCGCCTTGCTTTCCATCCAGGACATCTTGCCTGCGCTGTCGCGCACTTTGACCCAGTCGGCGTTGTCGATGACGATCTCCAGCGGCATGCCGCGACTGGCGATGGCGAGCTTCTTTGAGGTCGCCTGCGGCAGGTCGTAGCAGATGGCGGGATGCGCGCCCACTGAACGGTATTCCAGCGCCGACACCTGGCCCGCCGCGAACGTCAGTCCGGCGAAGCAGGCAAGGTAGGCGATGGTTCTCATCAGTGGGTGGTGGCGGAGGCGGCTTCCTGCTGCGCTTGCTGTTCCTTTTGCTGCAGGTACAGCGATTCGAAGTTCACCGGGTTGAGCAGCACCGGGGCGAAACCGGCACGAACGGAAGCGTCCGAGACGACTTCGCGCAGGTAGGGGTAGAGCATGTTCGGGCACATCACGGCCAGCAGCGGGTCGATGTTCTCGGCGGGCACGTTGCGGATCTGGAACACGCCGCCCTGGGTCGCCTCGATCAGGAACATCACCTTGTTCTCCTGTTCGGGGATGCTGGCAGTGACGGTGACGGTGATCGTCACTTCGAACGCGCCCTCTTCCAGTTGCTTGGCCTGGCTGTGCAGTTGCAGGTCGATCTGCGGGTTGACGCGCTCCAGATAGATGGCGGGCGCGTGGGGGACTTCCAGCGACAGGTCCTTGACGTACAGTTTCTCGATGCTGAACAGCGGGGCTTGCTCTTGATTGGTAGCTTCAGTCATGCTCATTCCTTCGATTTCAGGGGTTCAATAATTGGTTCAGTTTGCCGGCGTGTTCAAGCGCGGCCAGGTCGTCATAGCCGCCGACATGGGTGTCGCCGATCCAGATCTGGGGCACGGTACGGCGACCCGTCTTTTCCATCATGGCGATGCGCAGCTCGGGTTGCAGATCCACGCGCACTTTCTCGATGCCGGTCACGCCCTTGGCATGCAACAGCCGCTCCGCCATCACGCAATAGGGACAGACCGCCGTGCAATACATGACGACAGGCGCCATCATCGCTCCAGTGGCAACTTGGCCTTCTGCCAGGCAGTCACGCCGCCGCCCAGATTGTGCACTTGGGAGAATCCTTCCTTGACCAGCAAAGCACAGGCCGCTGCCGAACGCTGCCCGCTGCGACACACCACCACCATAGGCTTGTCGCGATGGTTCTCCAGCTCGTTCAGCCGCCCGCGCAGCTTGCCTACCGGGATCAACTTGGCTTTCAGAATATGTCCGGCATCGAACTCGCTTTGCTCGCGCACATCCAGCACCAGTGCGCCCTTGTGGTTGATGAGCTGCAACGCAGCGGTGGTGTCGATCTCGGTGATGCCACGGATCTTGTTGCCGATGAACGACCAGATCAGCATGACACCGCTGAACACGACCACCGACAACATGATGAAATTATCCAGCAGAAACTGCACGTTGATGCTCCTCGAATTTTTGCAGCGCGAATTTTAACAGAGCGGCATAGCGCGCGGGGTCTTTCCGCGCCAGCGCTTCCAGCTGTTCACGCGCCGCCGCGAACTCGCCGGGATAGGACCAGATAGCCTGCTCCAGCAGCACTTCGGCTTCCTGCGTGCGTCCCGCGATGGCGAGGAACTCCACTTCCCGATACGCCGTCTGGCCGACGGGGAAGGCGCGCAACACCCGCCGATTGAGCGGATGCTTGAAGTTCAGGTGCTGTTCGTCCACCCGATACATGGGATTCAGGTACAGCTCGGCATAGGCGCTCAGTTCCGGCTGTCGCGCCAATGTCTGCAACTCGGTCACGACGTGCTGAGTGCGGGCCGTATCGTCTGCCGATGCAAGGCGCGATGCCGTCGTCGCGGCTTCCATCTGGCGATAGCTGGACAGCAGCTGGGCGGCAGCGAACACGCCGCATAGCGTCAGCGCTGCCGCCACACCCCAGCCCAGACGCGGCAACAGCAAGCGCCGCCCCTCCGGCTCCAGCGCGCCCAGCACCAGAGCGGCGATGCCGAGGAAATAGGCGTACCACAGCGGATATTCCAGCAGACTGTGCAAGCCAAGCACGACGCACACGGCATAGCCCCACCACTTCCATGGCGATGCGGGCAAGCTGCGCGTCCGTCGCCACCAGGTGAACAGCGCGCCGACCACGACCAGCAGACCGGCCAGCCCGGTCTCTGCGGCCAGCTGCAACGGCAGGTTGTGGGCATTGTTGTACAGGCCGCTGATGGCCGGATTGGCCAGACCGGGCAGCCGGACGAAATGCTGCCAGGCGAACTGCCCGAAACCCGCGCCAAACAGGGGGTAGTCGGCCCAGATCTGCAAAGCTTCGCGCCACAGGTACAGCCGGATGCTGTTGCCCCCGGACTCCTGATACAACCGCGCGAACGAGGTCAGCCCGTCCGTCGCCAACCACGGCAGCTTGACCACGCCGTGCATCACGGCAAAACCGGCCAGCACGGCCAGGGAATATCGCCACAGCCAGCGCGACTCCGTAGTGGCACGCCTGCCCGGGAAGGCCAGCAACAGCAGCGCGACGAAGTAGAACCAACTGGTGCGCGAACCGCTCAGCACCATCACGAACAGTAACGGCGCTGCCGCCACTGGGGCGAGCCGACCCGGCAACTTGCGCGTCGCGGCCAGCAGGCCGAGCGAAACCAGGCCGAGTGCCATCTGGTCGGCGTAGTGGTTGGGCTGCGCCAGATTGCCATAGACCGCCACGGCCACCTTGTTGGTCACGAAACGGTCAAGCGGGGTATGCCAGTGATAGTGCTGCAGGATGCCTGCCAGCGCGTTCAGCTCGGCACCGAGCAGGCAGAATCCCGCCAGCGCCGTGACCAGACCGGCCAGCCCGAGCTGCTGCCGCAAGCGCAAGCCCAGCAGCAGCAGCAGCGCCATCCACAACAGGTATTCGGCCAGCAGCTGCGCCTGGCCGACATAGCTCAACTTGCCCTGAGCCAGTTGCACCAGCAACACCAGCAGCAGGCCGAGCGGCAAGGCCATGACTGCGGGCACGCTGAACTCGCGCCAGCCGCCCAGAGTCAGCAAACCCAGCACCGCCGCCAATCCCAACGCCACCGCGACCCATTCTTGATAGAAGGTGGTCAGGGGATAGGCGTGACTGGGATACAGAAAAGGCAAGACCCACATCAACCCGACCAAGGTCAGGCTGAGGTGGGCCGGAATGCGGGAAGGGACGTTCAGGCTTGGCAACTACCGCTCTTGATGCCGAACTTGGCAAGGATGCTGGTCAGCGGGCAGATCTGGGTGAAGCCGCTCTGGAACAGGTTCAGACCAACGAAGGCAGTGAAGCCCAGAAAATACGGGCTGACGAACAGCGGGCTGGCTTCCACGCCCAGCGCCAACGACAACATGACAAAGAAACCCGCAACGATGCGGACGATACGTTCTGCACTCATGAAACTCTCCTAAGGGTGTATTTTACTGAAACTTTTTGTACAAGGTGGCGTAATACAGCACCGGGATGACCACCAGCGTGAGCACGGTGGAGACCAAAATGCCGAAGATCAGGGCCAGCGCGAGGCCGTTGAAGATCGGGTCATCAAGGATGAACAGCGCACCCAGCATGGCGGCCAGGCCGGTCAGGATGATGGGCTTGGAACGCGCCGCCGCCGAGTTGATGACCGCATGTTGCAAATCCACTCCGTCACGCAGCTGCAGGTTGATGAAGTCCACCAGCAGGATGGAGTTGCGCACGATGATCCCCGCCAGAGCGATCATGCCTATCATCGAGGTGGCGGTGAACTGCGAGCCAAACAGGGCATGTCCCGGCATCACGCCGATGATGGTCAGCGGAATGGGTGCCATGATGACCAGCGGCACGACGTAGCTCTTGAACTGCGCCACCACTAGCAGGTAGATCAGGATCAGGCCGACGCCGTAGGCGATGCCCATGTCGCGGAAGGTCTCGAAGGTGACCTGCCATTCGCCGTCCCACTTCAGCGCGTAGCTGGCGTAGGGATCGACCGGCTGCTTGAAGAAGTAAGGCGCGAGCGTGCCGCCCTGTTCCAGCGGCATGTCGGCGACCTTGCCGTTGATGCCGAACATGCCGTACAGCGGGCTGTCCAGCTTGCCCGCCATGTCGCCGACGACATACACCACCGGCAACAGATCCTTGTGATGGATAGGATAGTCGCGCTGCACCTGCTCAACCTGCACCACCTCGGACAGCGGCACCAGCACGCCGTCGCGGGCGCGCACCTTGAGCTTGAGCACATCGTCGATGCGGCTACGGCGCTCGGACGGCAAGCCCAGACGCAAGGGCGGTGCGTACTTGGACGAAGTTTCGTGCAAGGCGGTCACATCCTGCCCGGCCAGCGCCACTTGCACCACATCGGCGATGTCGCGCGGGGCCACGCCCAGCAGTGCAGCCTTGCTTTGCAGCACGTGCAGCACCAGCTTGGGTGCGGCTTCCGTCACGCTGTCGTCGATGCCGACGATGTCCGCCGTCTTGCCGAACTGCTCATGCACCTTGCCCGCCACCTTGCGCGCACCTTCGTAGTCCGGCCCGTAGATCTCGGCCACGATGGGCGACATCACCGGCGGTCCCGGCGGCACTTCCACGACCTTGACCTTGGCGTTCCACTTCTTGGCGATGGCCTCGATCGGTACGCGCACCGCACTGGCGATCTCGTGGCTGCTGCGGCTGCGGTGATGCTTGTCCTGCAGGTTGACCTGGATGTCGCCCTGCTCGGAAGCCTCGCGCAGATAATACTGGCGCACCAGCCCGTTGAAGTTGATCGGCGAAGCCGTGCCGGCGTAAGCCTCGAAGTCGGTCACTTCCGGCACTCCGGCCAGATACGCGCCGATCTCGTGCATCACGCCGGAAGTCTGTTCCAGCGCTGTGCCGCTGGGCATGTCCACTACAACCTGAAATTCCGACTTGTTGTCGAACGGCAGCATCTTCAGCACCACCAGCTTGACTACGGCCAGCGACACCGCCAGCGCCAGTCCGCCCAGGATGCCCAGCCACAGCTTGCGCCGTGCGGCCTTGCCGTGCTCACCGTTGAGGAACGGCGACAAGCGGTTGCGGAAGAAGCGCACCAACGGCGTATCCGCCTCGTCCCGCACTGTGGCGTGATGCGGCCCCGCCAGCTTGTGCGCCAGCCAGGGCGTGATGACGAAGGCGATCACCAGCGAGATCAGCATGCCCATGCTGGCATTGATCGGGATCGGGCTCATGTACGGGCCCATCAAGCCGGACACGAAGGCCATCGGCAGCAGCGCCGCGATCACGGTAAAGGTGGCCAGGATGGTCGGGCTGCCGACCTCGTCCACAGCCTCGGGAATAATCTCGGACAAGGGCTGGTGCTGCGCCAGTTCGCGGCGACGGTGGATGTTTTCCACCACCACGATGGCATCGTCGACCAGGATGCCGATGGAGAAGATCAGCGCGAACAGCGACACGCGGTTGAGCGTGAAGCCGTAGGCCCACGAAGCGAACAGCGTGACCGCCAGCGTCAGCAGCACGGCGATGCCGACGATGACGGCCTCGCGCCGCCCCAGCGCGAACCAGACCAGCGCCACCACCGCTGCCGTCGCGAACATCAGCTTCTTGATCAGCTTCATCGCCTTGTCGTTGGCGGTCTCGCCGTAGTTGCGGGTGGTGGTCACCTGCACGTCGGACGGGATCACGCTGCCCTTGAGCTGCTCCACGCGCTGCAACAGCGCATTGGCGATGTCCACGGCGTTCTCGCCCGGCTTCTTGGTCACCGCCACGGTCACGGCGGTGAACTCACCATGGGCGGCGATGCCCTTGTCGCCAGCCGCCGCGCCCGCCCCCAGCCAGACATAGCTGGAAGGCTGGTCGGCACCGTCCTGAATGTCGGCCACATCGCGCAGGTAGATAGGCTTGCTGTCGGACACGCCGATCACCAGTTGACCGACCTCGTTGGCATTGCCGAGGAAGTTGCCGGTCTGCACCAGCACTTCGCGGTTACCCTCGACCAGCGACCCGGCATCCTGCGACACATTGGCGGCCTGCAAGGCGCCGCGCACTTCCTGCACGGTCAGCTGGTGCGCATTCAGCGCTTCGGGGTTGAGCTGGACGCGCACCACATGCGGGGTCGCGCCCAGCGTGGTGACTTCGCGGGTGCCCTTGATGCGCTTGAGCTCGGTCTCGATGGCGTGGGCGACCTGGGTCAGCTCCAGCCCGCCGCCGACCTCCTGGTCGCGCCACAGGGTGAGTGCCAGCACCGGCACGTCGTCGATGCCCTTGGCCTTGATGATGGGCTGGGCCACGCCCAGCGTGGGCGGCAGCCAGTCGGCATGGGACAGGATGACATCATAGAGTTTGACCAGCGAGGGGACATGCTGCTCGCCGACCTTGAATTGGACCGTCAGCACCGACATGCCGGGCTGCGAGACGGAATAGACGTGATCCACACCGGCGATCTGCGACAGCACTTGCTCGGCGGGAGTCGAAACGGTGCGCGCCACATCCTGCGCGGAAGCACCGGGGTAGGCAATCAGGACGTTCGCCATGGTCACATTGATCTGCGGCTCCTCTTCGCGCGGCGTCACCACCACCGCGAAGATCCCGAGCAGCACCGCCACCAAAGCCAGCAGCGGCGTCATCTGTGAATGTAAGAATGTCCTTGCGATACGTCCTGATATGCCCATAACTTCCTTTTACTTCAGTTTGTCGATCCCCATGGCCTTGAGGATCAGTTTTTCATAGATAGGCTCGGATTTGCCGGTCTTCATCTTGCGGATGAAATACTTCTCGAACGCGATCTTAGCCAGATGCACCCACTTGCCGGACGAGAACCAGTCCACGTTGCGCGGCGGAATCTGCGGCAGCGCGACGAAGGCTACGCCAGTGTCGCCGAAGTCGGCCAGACAGACTGCGTTCCAGGTCGCCTTGTCGGTGGGCGGGTTTCCGGTCAGCTCGGAATGGATGTTGTGCGCAGTGGCGGTGACCATGGACTCGATCATGTAGCCGGTCTTGGGCACACCCACGGGCAGCGGCGTTCCGCCCATCGGCGGGATGGCGATACACACGCCGACCGAGTAGATGTTCTTGTACTTGGGGTTACGCTGATGCTCATCCACGATGGTGAAGCCGCGCGGATTGGCCAGACCTTCGATACCGGCCACGGCATCCACGCCCTTGAAGGCGGGCAACATCATGGCGAAGTTGTGCGGCACCACATGCTCTTTCTTGACCTCACCTTTTTCATCCACCTCGGTGACGTACATCTTGTCCGCCTCGATCTTGGTAACCTTGGCGTTGCAGATCCAGTTGATGCTGCGCTCGCGCAGGGCCGATTCCAGCAGGCCCTTGGAGTCGCCCACGCCGCCCAGACCCAAGTGGCCGATGTACGGCTCGGCAGTGACGAAAGTCATCGGCACCTTGTCGCGGATCTTGCGGCGACGCAGGTCGGTGTCCATGATGAAGGCGAACTCGTAGGCGGGGCCGTAACAGGAAGCACCTTGCACGGCACCGACCACGATGGGACCGGGCTGCTTGCAGAAGGATTCCCAACGTTTACCAGCACTTACCGCGTGGTCGACGTGGCAAATGGAGTGGGTGTGACCGTCAGGCCCCAGCCCCTCGACCTCGTCGAAAGCCAGCTTCGGGCCAGTGGCAATGATCAGATAGTCGTAATCGACGGTTTCGCCGTTCATCAGCTCGATCTGGTTCTTTTCGGGGTGGACGCGCTTGGCACCCGCCGAGATGAAGTCGATACCCTTGCGCTCCAGATAGGGGCGGATGGGGAAAGCGATATCGTCACGAGTACGCCAGTTGACGGCGACCCATGGGTTGGATGGTACGAAATGGAAACTTTCCGAATTGGAAATCACGGTGACCCGGTCACCCTTGCGTATCTTCTCTTGCATCTCATACGCCATCGGCATGCCGCCGATACCCGCACCCAACACTACGATATGTGCCATCTTCGCTCTCCCTGATGAATAGTTGATTGTCACTACTTCTTTTGTTGCACTCCTGCCATACCCGCCTTGACCGGATCGAGCGCAACTTTCTCGCCCGGGTTCAAGCCTGCCATCACTTCCACTTCATTCTGTCCCACAGGTTCGCCCAGGCGCACCTGGCGCAAACGCACCCCGCCCTTGTCATCGACGACATAGACCGCCACCACCTCGCTGCGGCGCAACACCGCACCGACCGGGAGCAACATCTTGCCGGTCTTGCCGGTCACAAAGTGCGCTCGCACGAACATACCGGGGTAGATGCCCGCCTCATTGGCCGGCAATGTCACGCGGACCTGCGTGCTATGGGTGCGCGCATCCGCCACCGGCTGAACCGTCACCGAGGCCGCGTTCAGCCATCGCTTCAACGCGGGCAACTCCAACTGCACCTCCGGCTGCGCGCCCAGACCGCGCATCACCTGCTCCGGCACATTGACCACCGCACGCAGCTGACTCGGATCGAAGCCAGTCATCAGCGGCTTGCCCACCGTGACCAGTTCGCCCACTTCCACCATGCGCGCCGCGACCACGCCACCATAAGGAGCGATCACCGCCGAATAACCGCGCGTCAACGCCGATTGCCCCGCCCCGGCCTCACTTGCCGCCGCTTGTGCCAAGGCCAGCTTGTAGTCAGCCTGCGCCTTGTCCAGCGCGGCCTGGCTGATGAATTTCTGCTCGAACAGCTGACGCGAACGATCATAGTTGGCCTTGGCATTCGCCAGTGCCGCCTGCGACTGCATCACCTGCGCCCGGCTTCCCGCCAGCGCCTGCGCCGCCTCGCGCTCGTCGATGCGCACGATCACCTGCCCCTTGCTCACCGTATCGCCGACATCGAAATTGACTTCCTTGACCCGCCCGGAGATCTGCGCCGACACCGTGGACTGACGCACCGCCTCGATCACACCCTCGGCCTTGTAGCTTTGCGCCACCTCCCGAAACTGGACAGTGGTCGTCGCCAGGGACTCGCCCGCGCGCACCTCGGCCATCGCGAAGACCCCCAATCCAATCAGACCGATAGCTGCATATTGCCGCATCCAGACCACCCCAAGATTAATAGTTGAGTATATAAGTATATTCTAATGTTTGTGGGAAATCAAACTCTCACTTGCTGCAGAACAGCTCGCGCATCATGCCGACCAGCTTCAAAGTGCGCAGGTCATCTATCCGGTAATACACTCGATTGGCATCTTTGCGCGTGCACAGCACACCCTTGTCCCGCAGTATCGCCAGATGCTGGGAGATGTTGCTCTGTGAAGTGCCGACACTGTCGACGATGTCCTGCACGCTCATCTCGTCCTCACCCAGTACGCACAGGATCTTCAGGCGCAAAGGATGTGCGATGGATTTGATCGCCAGAGAAGCCTGCTCGATGTCCTCATCGCGATCGATCAACTGGTTTGCCATGTTCTCCCTATCATTTCGACAACGCCGTCGTGCTCGGCAGCGACTTAAGTTAAAATACCCGACCTAAAAATCGGGGAACTTGCGACCGGCTGAACCACTCTATCGCTCCAATCGCAAGTCCTTAAGCAATCGCTCATATTCTGATACAACACGCCATGAAAGTCACTCCTGTCTTACTGCTCATTCTGGATGGCTTCGGCTATCGCGAAGATACCGACTACAACGCCATCACCAGCGCACACAAACCCAACTGGGATCGCCTGTGGGCAAGCTATCCGCACACCCTGATCCACACCTCGGAGATGGCCGTCGGTCTGCCTGACGGACAGATGGGCAACTCCGAGGTCGGCCACCTCAACATCGGTGCCGGACGTGTGGTGTATCAGGAGCTGACCCGCGTGGATGTGGCGATCCAGGATGGCAGCTTCAACACCAATCCCGCCTTCACTCAGGCCATCGCCCAGGTCAAGCAGAGCGGCAAGGCGCTGCACGTTCTGGGACTGCTCTCCCCCGGCGGCGTACACAGCCATGAAAGCCACATCCACGCCATGCTGGAACTGGCGCAACGGTCCGGACTGAGCCGGGTATATGTCCACGCCTTCCTCGATGGGCGCGACACGCCGCCGCGTTCCGCCGCTGCCTCGTTGCAGCGCCTGCAAGCCAAGTGCGATGCCCTGGGTACTGGCCGTATCGCCTCGGTCGTGGGCCGCTATTTCGCCATGGACAGAGACAATCGCTGGGACCGAGTGCAGTCCGCCTACGATCTGCTCACTCAAGGCCGCGCCGCGTTCGCCGCCACCGATGCCCTCACCGCATTGAACAATGCCTATGCGCGCGACGAGAACGACGAGTTCGTCCGGGCCACCGCCATCGTGCCCCCAGGCAGCCAACCGGTGGGCATGGAAGACGGCGATGCAGTGATATTCATGAATTTCCGCGCCGACCGCGCGCGCCAGCTCACCCATGCGCTGACCGACGCAGAGTTTTCCGGCTTCACCCGCGAAGTGCTGCCGCGACTCTCCAGCTTCGTCACCTTGAGCAATTACGGTGAAGACATACACGCCACAGCAGCGTTCTCGCCGGAGGCCATCCGCAACGGCATCGGCGAATACCTGTCGAATCTGGGACTGAAACAGTTGCGCATCGCCGAGACCGAGAAGTACGCTCACGTCACCTACTTCATGAGTGGCGGCTCGGAGCAGCCCTATCCCGGCGAAGATCGCATCCTGGTGCCGTCACCCAACGTGGCGACCTACGATCTGAAGCCGGAGATGAGTGCGTTCGAGGTGACCGACAAGCTGGTGGCCGCCATCCAGAGCGGCCAGTACCAGGCCATCATCTGCAACTACGCCAACGGCGACATGGTCGGCCATAGCGGCGACTTGGCGGCGGCGATCAAGGCCGTCGAAGCCCTCGACATCTGCATCGGTCGCGTGGTCGAAGCCATGCAGGCTGCTGGTGGCGAAGTGCTCATTACCGCCGACCACGGCAACGTCGAGCAGATGCTCGACCGCAGCACACATCAGGCGCATACGGCACACACCCTGAACACCGTGCCCTTCCTGTACATAGGCCGACCAGCGCAACTGGCTGCGACCGGCGCGCTTAAAGATATCGCCCCTTCGCTGCTGACCATGATGGGACTACCCCAACCGGTCGAGATGACGGGACATAGCCTGATCCAGTTGCAGTGAGTCTGCCCCTTCGTCTGCTGCTTTGCCTCGGCCTGCTGCTAAGCCAGCCGGCCGGGGCCGGAAATCCCCGACAAGAGGAACTGGAGCAGTTGCGCGAACGCATCCGCAGCATGCAGCAGGCACTGGAAAAGACCACCGAGACCAAATCCGAAGCCGCCGACTCACTGCGGGATTCGGAGCGGGCCATCAGCAACAGCAACCGAGCGCTCGCCGATCTGGCCGAACAGAAGCACGACAGCAATCAGGAGCTTGAGCAACTGGCGCGCCGCTCCGCGCAGATCGGCCAGGACATGGAAGGCCAGCAGGCCCTGCTGGGCAAGCTGCTGTATCAGCAATACGTCGGCGGACAACACGAATACCTGCGTCTTCTGTTCAATGGCCGCAATCCCAACCAGATCGCCCGCGACCTGAGTTATTACGAATACATCGCCCGTGACCGTGCCGCCTGGCTGGACAAGCTGCGCGCGAATCTGGCTCAACTGGCCAGCGTGACCGAACAGACCCGCGAAAAGCGCGCCCAGATCGTTGCTCTGCAACGCGAGGAGCAAACACAGAAGGCGAAACTGGAGCAGGAAAAGGGGGCGCGCCAGAAGATGCTCGTCGATCTGGCCCAGAAGCTGAAGCAACAACGGCGCGAGATAGCCCGTATGCAGGAGAACGAGAGCCGCTTGAGCAAGCTGATGGAGCAACTCGCGAAGCTGCGGGCCAAACCGCGCAGCAAGGAACGCGCACCGACCGTCGCCACGCCTGCCGTCCCCGCCCGGCAAAACGACAAGCTGCCCGACGCGCGCCATGACGGCAGCAGCTTCGCCCAGCTGCGCGGCAAGCTGGCGCTGCCGGTGAAGGGCGCGATCAGCAACCAGTTCGGTGCCACCCGCCCGGATAGCAGCATGCAATGGAAGGGGCTGTTCATGCGCGCCTCCGCCGGTCAGCCGGTCAAGGCCGTAGCGGCTGGCCAGGTGGTCTATGCCGACTGGCTGCGCGGCTTCGGCAACCTGCTCATCGTCGATCACGGCGATGGCTACATGAGCTTGTACGGCAACAACGAAACGCTGTACAAACAGGTCGGCGACGAGCTGCGCGGCGGCGACACCGTGGCCGCCGTAGGCAACAGCGGCGGAAACGAGACTTCCGGTTTATACTTCGAGCTACGCCATGAGGGCAAACCGTTCGACCCGATGAAATGGGTGAGCGGCAGGTAATCACAGGACAGACAGATGCGCAATCGAATCGAGAAATTTGGCCTGATCGGCATGGGACTTATCGCAGGCGTGGCACTCAGCCTGCATTTTTCTGCCAGCGCCGAGAAGGAAGCTGCCCAGCCCCTGCCGGTGGAGGAGATGCGCGCCTTCGCCGACGTGTTCGGCAGGATCAAGAGCGATTACGTCGAGCCGGTCAGCGACAAGAAGCTGATGACCGAAGCCATCAACGGCATGCTGAGCGGCCTGGACCCGCACTCGGCTTACCTTGAGGGCGACGCCTTCAAGGAGTTGCAGATCAACACTCAGGGCGAGTTCGGCGGGCTGGGCATCGAGGTCGGCATGGAAGACGGCCTGGTCAAGGTCATCTCCCCCATCGAAGACACCCCGGCCTATCACGCGGGCATCAAGGCGGGCGACCTGATCCTCAAGCTGGACGACACGCTGGTCAAGGGGTTGACGCTGAACGATGCGGTCAAGCGCATGCGTGGCAAGCCTGGCTCCAAGATCACGCTCACCGTGATCCGCAAGAGCGAGCCCAAGCCGTTCCCTGTGGTCATCACCCGCGCCGTCATCAAGACCCAGAGCGTCAAATCCAAGATGATCGAGCCCGGTTATGGCTTCATCCGCGTCACCCAGTTCCAGGAGCACACCGGTGAGAATCTGGCCAAGGCCATCGACAGCCTGTACAAGCAGAACAACGGCGAGTTGCACGGCCTGGTGCTCGACTTGCGCAACGATCCGGGCGGGCTGTTGAATGGCGCAGTCGGTGTTGCCGCCGCCTTCCTGCCCAAGGACACGCTGGTGGTCTATACCGAAGGGCGCACCGAGGATGCCAAGATGAACCTGACCACGGCCCCCGAGAACTACTTGCGCGGGGACAAAGAGGACTACCTGAAGAACCTGCCCGCCTCGGTCAAGAACGTGCCCATGGTGGTGCTGGTCAACGGTGGCTCCGCCTCCGCCTCCGAGATCGTCGCCGGTGCCTTGCAGGACCATAAGCGCGCCCTGATCATGGGCACCCAGACCTTCGGCAAAGGCTCGGTGCAGACCATCCTGCCGCTCAGCAACAACTCGGCCATCAAGCTGACCACCGCGCGTTACTACACGCCGAATGGCCGCTCGATCCAGGCCAAGGGCATCGTTCCGGACATCGTATCGGAAGACCCGGCCACCGCCGCGCAGGAGAGCGCCTTCCGCCTGCGCGAAGCCGATCTCTCGCACCATCTGAGCAACGACAAGCAGCCTGAGGATACGGCGGCCAGCAAGCCGGCCGCTCCCGCCAAGGAAGCCCCGAAGCCCAAGGAAGGTGATGCCGCCAAGCCCGAGATCACCGAGTTCGGCGCGAAGAACGACTTCCAGTTGAACCAGGCGATGAGCCTGCTCAAGGGCATGCACATCCTGCAAGGCAAGAAACCCTAGGTGAACCGATGATCAATCCATTCGAGACGCAAAAGGAGCGCGAGCTGTTTTTCGCCGAGCAGCCGCCGGGGCAGGTCGAACGCGCCCTCGAACTGCTCACCGGCTTGTACGAGTTCAGGGTCGAACGCGGCTCCCTGCCGAACAGCCTGCGTATCGGCTACGACATCCAGCATTACTCGCTGGAAGGACTGGAGCATGCGCTGATCGAAGAGGGCTTCCAGTTCGAGGACAACGTCGTGCGCAAGCTTGGCCGCAAGCTGATCTATTACTGTGAAGATGTGCAGTACCACAACCTCAGGATGCCGGAATGGCAGACCAAAACGCGTGGTCGGGAGATCTTCGTCAAGGTCTACGAACACCATTCCCACGGCGATCACGACGATACGCCGAAAGAGCTGCGCGAATTCAAGTAAGCCCGTGAACGACGCTGAGCTGCTGCGTTACAGCCGACACATCCTGCTGCCGGAGATCGGCATCGAAGGGCAGGACAAGCTGAACGCCGCCCATGCACTGGTGATAGGCGCGGGTGGCTTGGGTTCGCCTGCCGCGTTGTTTCTGGCCGCCAGCGGTGTCGGCACGGTCACCCTCTGTGATGGCGACACCGTCGACCTGACCAACCTGCAGCGCCAGATCCTGCATCGCACCGCCAGCGTCGGGCTGAACAAAGTCGATTCGGCCAGAGCAGCGCTGGCCGAGATCAACCCCGCGATACAAGTGCGCACCGTGGCGGAGCGCGTGGATGAGGCCCGTCTGGCGGAGTTGGCCGCCGAGGCCGACGTAGTGCTGGATTGCAGCGACAACTTCGACACCCGCTACGCCATCAACCGCGTCTGCTCCCGCTTGCGCAAACCGCTGGTATCCGGCGCAGCCACGCGCTTTGACGGGCAGATCACGGTGTTCGACCTGCGCCAGCCGGACAGCCCCTGCTACCACTGTCTCTATCCTGAGCACGCCGAAAGCGCCGAGACCCGCTGCGCGGTGATGGGCGTGTTCGCGCCGCTGGTCGGTGTCATCGGCAGCCTGCAAGCTGCCGAGGCATTGAAACTGCTAATGGATGTGGGCAAGCCCCTGACCGGGCGCCTGCTGGTGACCGACATGCTGGGTATGAACTGGCGCACGCTCACACTGGTGCGGGATGCGCAGTGTCCGGTGTGTCAGGCACGGGATGCGCAGAACTAGCGTCCCATCGCTTCCAGTGCTTTTTCCAGACGCTTCACCGACACGATCACCGGCGTCTTCAGTTCCTGCGCAAACAGCGAAACGCGCAACTCCTGCAACAGCCAGAAGAAATCCTCCAGCCGCGGGTCGGCCTCGCCCTGCTGGGCCGCGACACGGCGTTGCCATTGCTGCTGCAAGGGCTGCAACTGCGCCTGCTGCTGGGCATCGCGGGCGGGGTTGGCGCGCAATTTCTCCAGCCGCACGTTGATCGCCTTGAGGTAGCGCGGCAGGTGCTGCAACCGCTCGTAAGGCGTGCGCTCGATGAAGGTCTTGCCCAGCAGGATGTCGAGCTGGGCGCGGATGTCCTGCGCCGCTTGTGCATGTGACTTGGCGGCTTGCAGCGCTTTCTGGGCCTGGGCGTGCTCGGTCATCACTGCCGCCGCCAGCCGCACGATTTCCTGCGCCACCAGCGAGATGCGGCCCTTGGCATCCTTGGCGCGGGCAGCGAAGGTCTTTTCGCTCATCGGCCAGGGCTCCATCAAACAGCAGCGCTCGAAAGTCACGGCGAGGATTTGCCGCAGCAGATCCTGCTGGCTACCGAAAGGCATGAACTGCATCGCCAGTGCCTGCAAGCCCGGCAAGCTCTTTTCCAGGAATTTCACCTGCTCCTTCAACGCCAGCATGAACAGCCGCGACATGCCCTTGCGATGCATGGTCTGCGCCTCCTCGCGCGTATCGCAGGTGCGCAACGTCACCGCATCGCCCTCGTCGTGCAGAGCGTTGAACACGGTAAGCGTCTGACCGGCACGGCTGATCTGGGTGGTGTCGGTGAAGTCGCCGAAGTCCCAGATGGTGTGGCGAGTGGCTGCGCCCCTCTCCCCCTGCCCCTCTCCCGCCTGCGGGAGAGGGGAGTTAACTGCGGCGCCCCGCCCACCCGGCTCCCCTCTCCCCCCGGGAGAGGGGCTGGGGGTGAGGGCACCCTTAGGTGCCAGCTCCCCGCGCAACTGCACAAAGTTGCGCGACATGCCGAGTTGTCGGCCGTGCTCGTCCACCACACGGAAATTCATCGCCAGATGCGGCGGGAGTTGTTCCAGCCGGAAAGCGTCCAGCGGTGCGGTTAGCTGTTTCTGTTCACGGATGTAGCGTGCCAGCGCTTGCAGCAGCGGGGTGTCGGAAGGTGGCACGGCGGCGCAGAATCCGGCAGCGAATTCCGGCACCGGCACCAGATGGCGACGCAGTTTCTGCGGCAGGGTTTTGAGCAACTGCGTCACCTTGTCGGCCAGCAAGCCGGGCGCCAACCATTCGCAGCGCGCCGCCGACACCTGGTTGATGAGCGCCAGCGGCACCGCCAGCGTCACGCCGTCGTCCTTGTCGCCGGGGGCGAAATGGTAGCCGAGGGCATAGCTCACGCCGTTCATCACCAGTTGCGGCGGGAATTGCTCGGTGGTGATGCCGGCCGCCTCGTGGCGCATCAGGTCGTCTTTTTTGAGGTGCAGCAACTTGGGCTCGGCGCGCTCGGCCTCCTTGCGCCAATGCTCGAAAGCCGCGCCGTTGTGGATGCCCGCCGGGATGCGCGCGTCGTAAAAGGCGAAGATCAGCTCGTCGTCCACCAGCACGTCCGGACGGCGCGCCTTGTGTTCCAGCGCCTCGATGTCGCGGATCAGCTTCTGGTTGTGGGCAAAGAACGGCGCGCGGGTCTCGAACTCGCCCTGCACCAGCGCCTGGCGGATGAACACCTCGCGCGATTCCTCCGGCGCCATCGGCCCGTAATGCACCCGCTTCTTGGGGTTGATGACCAGCCCGAACAGCGTGCTGCGCTCCCAGGCCGCCACTTGCGCGGCCTTCTTTTCCCAGTGCGGATCGAAGTAATGGCGCTTGATCAGGTGAGCGCCGACTTCCTCCAACCACTGCGGCTCGATGCGGGCGTTGCAGCGGGCGTAGAGCTTGTGCGTCTCCACCAGCTCGGCCGCCATCACCCACTTCGCGCCCTTCTTGGCCAGCACCGAATTGGGCGCGACGAAGAACTTGATGCCGCGCGCGCCCTGGTAATCCATGCCGTCCACCGTCTTCATGCCGATGTTGCCGAGCAAGCCGGTGAGCAGCGCCTTATGGATTTGCTCGTAGCTGCCGGGCTGCTCGTTCGGGCGCATGCCCATTTCCATCGCCTGCGCGTGCAACTGCTGGTGCAGATCGTGCCATTCGCGCAGCCGCAACGGCGACAGGAACAGCTCGCGGCACTGGTCGGCCAGTTGGCGCTTGGATTTCTTGTGCTGCACCGCCTGCTGGAACCAGGCCCAGATCTTGAGGTAGGCGAGAAAATCGGAACGCTCGTCGTTGAAGCGCTGATGCGCCGCGTCCGCCGCCTCGCGCCGTTCCTGTGGCCGGTCGCGCGGGTCTTGCAGTGACAGCGCGCTCGCAATGATCAGAATCTCGGTCAGACAGTGGTATTGCCGCCCCGCCAGCAACAGCCGCGCCACCTTGGGGTCGAGCGGCAATTTGGCCAGCTCGCGGCCAAGCGAAGTAAGAACGCGAGTTCCCTCACCCCCTCTCCCGGCAGGAGAGGGGAGTAAGCTCCCTCCCCCCTCGGGGGAGGGTTGGGGTGAGGGAACTCTCTCGGAAAATGCCCCCAACTCAGTCAGCAACTGATAGCCGTCGGCGATGGAGCGCGAGCCTGGCGGCTCGATAAAGGGGAATTCCGTCACGTCGCCAAGATTCAGCGATGCCATGCGCAGAATGACGGTCGCCAGCGACACGCGGAATATCTCGGCATCGGTGAACTCGGGGCGCTCGGCAAAGTCGGCCTCGTCGTAGAGCCGCACACACACGCCGCTCATCACCCGGCCGCAACGCCCGGCGCGCTGATTGGCCGCCGCGCGCGACACCTTTTCGATGTGCAACTGCTCCACCTTCTGGCGCAGGCTGTAGCGATTCACCCGCGCCAGCCCGGAATCGATCACGTAGCCGATGTTGGGCACGGTCAGCGAAGTCTCAGCCACATTGGTCGCCAGCACCACCCGACGCTGGTTGGTGGGCTTGAACACCCGATCCTGCTCGGCCGCGGACAGGCGCGAGAACAGCGGCAGAATTTCCACATGCTTGGGATGATGCTTGCGCAGCGCCTCGGCGGTTTCGCGTATCTCGCGCTCACCGGGCAGGAACACCAGCAAGTCCCCTCTCAGGCCCCCGATGGATAACTCATCGAGTGTCCTGCACACCGCCTGCGGCACATCTTCCGGCTCGCCTTCGGCAGTGTCCTGCAAGGGGCGGTAACGGATCTCGACGGGATAGCTGCGTCCCGAAACTTGCAGCACCGGGGCACCACGCCCCTCCCCCCCAGCCCCTCCCCCGCTTGCGGGGGAGGGGAGTGCAAAATGCCTAGAGAAGCGCTCCGCATCCAGCGTGGCCGAGGTGATGATGAGCTTGAGGTCGGGGCGCTTGGGCAGCAAACGCTTGAGGTAGCCCAGCAGGAAGTCGATGTTGAGCGAGCGTTCGTGCGCCTCGTCGAGGATGATGGTGTCGTACTGGCGCAGTTGCGGGTCGCTGTGGATTTCGGCCAGCAGGATACCGTCGGTCATCAGCTTGACGCAGGTGTCGGGCGAGACCTTGTCGTTGAAGCGCACCTTGTAGCCGACTGCGCCGCCGAGTTCGCATTTCAGTTCGTGGGCGATGCGGTTGGCCACGGTGCGGGCCGCCACCCGGCGCGGCTGGGTATGGGCGATGACACCCAGCACGCCGCGCCCGAGGTCGAGACAAATCTTGGGCAGCTGGGTGGTCTTGCCCGATCCGGTCTCACCGCAGACGATCACCACTTGATTCTCGGCGATAGCATGCGCCAACTCTTCGCGGCGCGCCACCACCGGCAACTCAGCCGGATACTCGATAGGCAGAAGTTGGGCGCGACGCGCCTGGCGTTTCTCGGCCTGAGCGGAAAGCCGGTTGCTCATGCGACGATCAGAGCGCTTCCAGCGCTTCGTCCACCAAACCGTTGTGGCGCAGCAGCGCGTCCAGATTCGGCTCGCGGCCACGGAAGGCGACGAAGGACTGCATCGCTGGGCGATGGCCGCCCGCTGCCAGCACTTCTCGACGGAAGCGCGCGCCCGCCTCGGGATTGAGCACGCCCATCTCCTCGAACAGGCTGTAAGCATCGGCGGACAGCACTTCGGCCCACTTGTAGCTGTAATAGCCCGCCGAGTAGCCGCCCGCAAAGATGTGCGAGAAGCTGTTGGGGAAGCGGTTGAAGGCGGGCGGAATCAGCAGCGCCACTTCCCGGCGCACCTCGGCCAGCAGTTCGAGCACCGTCTTGCCCGAGTTCGGGTCGAAGTCGCTGTGCAACCGCATGTCGAACAAGGAAAACTCGATCTGACGCAAGGTCGCCAGACCGCTCTGGAAGTTCTTCGCCGCCAGCATCTTGTCGTACAGCGCACGCGGCAGCGTCTCTCCGCTATCTACGTGACGACTCATGCCTTGCAGCACCGACCACTCCCAGCAGAAATTCTCCATGAACTGGCTGGGCAGCTCGACCGCATCCCACTCCACGCCATTGATGCCGGACACAGCGAGGTCTTCGATCTCGGTCAGCAGATGATGCAAGCCGTGGCCGAACTCGTGGAACAGGGTGATGACCTCGTCGTGGGTGAAGGTGGCGGGCTTGCCACCCACGGGCGCGGAGAAATTGCAGTTCAGGTAGGCCACCGGAGTCTGGATGTCGCCCGCCTTTCGGCGACGGGTGATAGCATCGTCCATCCACGCGCCGCCGCGCTTGCTGGCGCGCGCGTACAGGTCGAGATAGAACTGACCGACCCGCTGACCTTCGGCATCGAGAATATCGAAGAAGCGCACATCAGCGTGCCACACCGGCGCAGTCGCGGGGCGCAGGGTAACGCCGAACAGCGTCTCGGTGACGCGGAACATGCCCGCCAGCACCGCATCTTCAGGGAAGTACTGCTTCACTTCCTGCTCCGAGAAGGCGTAGCGGCGCTCGCGCAGTTTTTCGCTGGCGTAAGCCACGTCCCAGGAGTTGAGTTCGGCCAGCCCCAGTTCAGCGCGGGCGAATTCGCGCAACTCGGCCAGATCCTTTTCGGCAAAAGGCCGGGCGCGGCGCGCCAGTTCGCGCAGGAATTCCAGCACCTGCTGCGGTGACTCGGCCATCTTGGTGGCCAGTGACAGCTCGGCAGCGTTGTTGAATCCCAGCAAACCGGCTTCTTCGGCGCGCAGTTTGAGTAGCTCCGCCATCAGGGGAGTGTTGTCCCAGTCTGACTTGCCGAACTCGGCAGCGCGGGTGCTGTAGGCGCGGTACAGTTCCTCGCGCAGGGCGCGGTTGTCGGCGTACTGCATCAGCGGCAGGTAGGACGGCGCTTTCAGGGTGAACAGCCAGCCGGGCTTGCCAGCCGCCTCAGCCGCTTCGCGTGCGGCCAGCTTCACATCGTCCGGCAGACCGGCCAGTTCGGCCTCGTCTTCGATCACTTTCTCGAAGGCATTGGTGGCATCCAGCAGATTGTCCGAAAAGCGTGCACTCAGGCTGGAATGCTGCTCCTGGATGGCCAGAAAGCGCGCTTTCTGCTCTTCCGGCAACTCGGCCCCGCCCAGGCGGAAATCGCGCAGGTCGTTCTCGACGATCTTCTTGCGGGCATCGGACAGCGTGGCGAACTCGGCGCTGGCGTGCAGTGCGCGCACCTTGTTGAACAGGTCCAGGTTTTGCCCCAGCTCGGCGAAATACTGGGTGACCGTGGGCAGGTTGGCGTTATACACCTCGCGCAGTTCGGGCGAATTCATCACCGCGTTGAGGTGACCGACCGGCCCCCAGCAGCGAGACAATCGCTCATTCGCATCCTCCAGCGGCAGCATGAAGCTGTCCCAGGTGGGCGCTGCCTCGTCCGCCAACAGGCGGGCGATCAGCGCACGGTTGTCAGCCAGCACCTGCTCCACGGCAGGTGTGACGTGTTCGGGTTGGATCTCCGCAAAGCGCGGCAGACCGGAAGTGTCGAGTAATGGGTTCATGTCGTCATACGTCTTTCAAAATCAGAAACCCGCCGCAGCGGGTTCCAAGGGATTAACCAGAATCTTACTGCTGGAACACGACCTGGCCATCGAGCACGGTGTAGCGCACGCGACCGCGCATCTCGTAGCCGGTAAACGGGGTGTTCTTGCCCTGGCTACGCAGGGTGGCGGCTTCCACCTTCCATTCGGCGGCGGGGTCGAACAGGCACAGGTCGGCGTGGGCACCGACCGACAGGTGGCCCATCTTCACGCCCAGCACCTGAGCCGGATTCAGCGTGATGTGCGCCAGCGCATCCACCAGCGGCACGCCTTCCTGTTCCGCCCATTTCAGCACCAGCGGCAGCAACAGTTCCACGCCGGTCGCCCCGGCTTCCGCGTCGGCAAAGGGTTGCAGCTTGGCATCGTCATCCACCGGCGAGTGGTTGGAGCAAACGGCATCGATCGTGCCGTCGGCCAGACCGGCGCGCAGGGCGGCGCGGTCACGCTGGCTGCGCAACGGGGGCGCCAGATGGCAGTTGGCATCGAAGAAGCCGATGTCCATGTCGGTCAGATGGACGTGGTTCATCGACACGTCGCAGGTCAGCTTCAGACCCTCGCGCTTGGCGGCGCGCACCATCTCGACCCCGGCGGCGCTGGAAATGCGGCAGATGTGTAGCGACACGCCGGTCTCGCGCGCCAGTTGCAGCATGGTGGCGAGCGCAATGGTCTCGGCCACCACCGGGATGGCGGGCAGACCGAGCCGGGTCGCCACCACGCCGTCGTGCGCCACGCCATTCTTGGCCAGGAAGCTGTCCTGCGGACGCAGCCAGACGCGGTAGCCGAAAGTGGCGGCGTACTGCATGGCGCGCATCAACACGCGGGTGTCGGTCAGCGGCGCGTCGGCCTGGCTGAAACCCATGCAGCCCGCATCGGTCAGCTCGATCATTTCGGTCAGTTCCGCGCCCTTCAGACCGTAAGTGAGCGCACCCACGGGGAACACGCGACACTGGTTGAGCGAGCGGGCGCGCCGCTTGAGCATTTCGACCAGACCCGGCTCGTCCAGCGGCGGATCGGTGTCGGGCGGGCAGGACAGTGAGGTCACGCCGCCGGCGACCGCAGCCAGCATCTCCGATTCCAGCGTGGCCTTGTATTCGTAACCCGGCTCGCGCAACCGCACCGCCACGTCCACCAGCCCCGGCATCACGATCAAGCCGTCGGCATCGATCACCTGATCGGCGACAAAACCCTCCGGCGCCTGGCCGATGGCAGCGATCTTGCGGTTGCTGAGGTACACGTCCTGCCGCGCGTCCAGCTTGTTCTTGGGGTCGATCAAGCGACCGTTCTTGATATGGATGTTCATTGCTTGCCTCCTGCCAGCAGGCTCATCACCGCCATGCGCACCGCGATGCCGAAGGTCACTTGCGGCAGGATGACGGACTGCGCGCCGTCGGCCACGCTGGAGTCGATCTCCACGCCACGGTTCATCGGACCGGGGTGCATCACGATGGCATCCGGTTTTGCCAATGCCAACCGCTCCTGCGTCAGGCCGTAGTATTTGAAATATTCCTGTGCCGAGGGCAGCAGCGCACCTTGCATGCGCTCGTTCTGCAGGCGCAGCATCATCACCACGTCCACGTCGCGCAGACCGGCTTCCATGTCGTGATAGACCTGCACTCCGAGGTTCTCCACCGCCGTCGGCAGCAGGGTCTTGGGTGCGATCACCCGCACTTCCGGCACGCCCAAGGTGGTCAGCGCGTGTATCTCGGAGCGGGCCACGCGCGAGTGCAGGATGTCGCCGACGATGGCGACGCGCAGGTTGTGGAATTCTTTCTTGTAGTGGCGGATGGTGTACATGTCCAGCAACCCCTGCGTGGGGTGGGCATGGCGACCGTCGCCCGCATTGATGACGTGGATGCTGGGCGCAACGTGCTTGGCGATGAGGTGGGCCGCGCCGCTGGAGGAGTGGCGCACCACGAACATGTCGGCATGCATGGCGCAGAGGTTGTCCACCGTATCCAGCAGAGTCTCGCCCTTGCTGGTGGAGGACGAGCCGATATTGAGGTTCACCACGTCGGCGGACAGGCGCTTGGCCGCGATCTCGAAGGTGGTGCGGGTGCGGGTGCTGTTCTCGAAGAAAATGTTGAACACCGACTTCCCGGCGAGTTGCGGCACTTTCTTGATCTCGTTGCCTTCGGCGCTGCCGAGAAAGCCCGCTGCACGGTCAAGGATCTCGCGCAGGATGCGCGCCGGCAAGCCTTCGATGGACAGCAGGTGCTGCAGCTCGCCGTGCTTGTTGAGTTGAGGATTGTTCACGCCAGTATCCCTGTTCTTGGTTCGTCAAAATAGGCTTGCAGTATCTGCTGGGCAGCCACCTGGTCCAGCAGCGGCTTTTGCTTGATGCCGCGTATACCGCGCGCGTTCAGGGCCGCGCTGGCGGCGGCGGAAGTATAGCGCTCATCCACCAGGATCACCGGCAATTTGTAGCGTCCTTTCAGTCGGTTGGCAAAGCGGCGGCACAGGGCGGTGAGTTGGTGCGGCGTACCATCCTCATGGCAGGGCAGGCCGACCACCAGCGCAGCGGGCTGCCATTCAGCCAGCAACTTGGCGATGGCAGCAAAGCGCTCGTCGGTCTTCTCACCATGCAGGGTGGTCAAGGGTTGCGCCGCCCCCAGCAAGGTGTTGCCGGTGGCGACACCGATGCGCTTCTCGCCGAAATCGAAAGCCAACAGGAGCCCGGATGGATGCGGTGCGGACATGCCCTCAGGCATGACCGGCATCCTCCGACAGGGTGGCGTAATCCACGCCCAGCTTGGCCATCGCCGCCGCATAACGCTCCTCGGCGGGCAAGTCGAACAGGATGTGCTCGTCAGCCGGCACGGTCAGCCAAGCGTTCTGCGCCAGCTCATCTTCCAGTTGACCCTGCTCCCACCCCGCGTAACCCAGGGTGATCAGCAGATTATCCGGACCGATGCCCTCGCCGACCGCCTGCAGGATGTCCTTGGATGTCGTCAGGCCGACCTTGTCGTTGATCGCCATCGTGGATTGCCAGCGCCCCTTGGGCTCGTGTAGCACAAAGCCTCGATCCGTCTGCACCGGCCCACCAAAGTGGACCAACTCGCGCCCGCGCTCCATGTCCTGCAAGGGTAGCTTGACTTGCTCGAACAACTCGCCGACCGTCAGGCTGATGGGTCGATTGACCACGATGCCCATCGCGCCCTGGTCGGAGTGTTCGCAGATGTAGGTGAGCGTCTTGGCGAAATAGGGATCCTGCATCGCCGGCATGGCGATCAGGAAGTGGTGGCTGAGATTGAAGTTCGACATGGGCGCATTGTAATCGGATGCCGCGCCCGGCACAATTTCCGGCTACTGGAAGGCGACCCGATTGCGTCCGCCCTGTTTGGCCTGGTACATGGTCTGATCCAGCCGCCGCAGGAACGCCGAGCCGCTTTCGCCTGGGGTGAACTGCGAGACGCCGAAGCTGCAGGTGATGTGGCCGATGACGGGCATCGGACTCTGCTCGATCAACGCCCGCAGCTTCTCGGCGGAGGCCACCGCCTCATCCAGAGCGGTCTCCGGCAAGAGCACGACGAACTCCTCTCCGCCCAGACGACAGAAGTGGTCCGTTTTGCGGATATTGGCGGCCAGCAGCCGACCCAACTCGGTCAGCACGTCATCACCCACCAGATGGCCATGCTCATCGTTGACGCGCTTGAAGTGGTCGGTATCGAAGATGATAGCGGACAGAGCCCGCGCATAACGCGCATGGCGCTCGATCTCCAATTCGAGCAAATGAAAGAATTTTCGGCGGGTATTGGCTCCAGTGAGCATATCGGTCTCGGCCAGGGATCGCAGCGCCTCTTCTGTCGCAACACGCTCGGAGATGTCCTGATTCACCACCAGGATGGCTTGCACTGCGCCCGCCTCATCCCGTGCAGGTAAGGCCGAACTTTCGATGTATTCGCTCCGGTCATCCGGATATTCGATCCGGATCTGGTCGGCCAGATGAGCCTCACCGTCACTCAGCGACCTGATATAAGACCACTCTTCGCGCCCGACCGTCTCCCCGCTTTTCCGCCAGTAGGCCACCGGCACCGGAACGCCGACCGGCTGTGGGTCGCCCAATCCCGCAGCTGGCAGCTGCCTGCATCCTTGAGGGTTGCCGTAGAGTAGCGCGCCATGGCCATTCAACACCCATGCTCCCATGGGCAGCAAGTCCAACATCTGACGCAACAAGCGGGTACATTTGACTTCGCCGCAGGCACCCAGCCCGGAAGCCAGGGCGATCAAAGGATTACAGGTTGCCGGATCCTGAGCGCACGAAGCGTGACAGTCATATAAGGGAGTAGGGGAATTTTCCATGGTGCCGGACCATAACATCGCCCAATCCGGCAGAACAATATGCCTTAAGGCATAGGGGGGACGCTGTGCCTCCCTCGTAAACGCTTCCGGCCCCACCGGCAGGTTAGTTGCGCCCCTCGTCGATCAGGGCTTGCAGCTTGGCCTTCGCAGCACCACTCGCCAACACATCAGCCGCCCTCTGCACCCCGTCGGCCAGACTGTCCGCCACACCGGAAACATAAATGGCAGCACCGGCATTGAGCAGTACGATGTCACGCGCCGCGCCGGCCCGGTCATCCAGCACGCTCAGCAACATGGCCTTGGCTTCTGCGGCATTCGTCACCCGGACCGAGTCCAGCGATACTGCCTGTAGCCCGAACTGCTGCGGCGTGATCGTATATTCGGTCACTGCGCCATCCTTCAGTTCGGCAACGGCTGTCGGACCGCTGATGGTGATCTCATCCAGCCCATCAGAACCATTCACCACCAATACGTGGCGGCTGCCCAGACGTTGCAACACGCGAGCCTGGATGCCGACCAGATCGGGATGGAATACGCCCATCACCTGGTGCTCGGCTCCGGCAGGATTGGTAAGCGGCCCCAGCACGTTGAACAGGGTACGCACACCCAGCTCGCGCCGTACCGGTGCGGCGTATTTCATCGCACCGTGGAAATTGGGAGCGAACATGAAGCCGATACCAATGCTGTCCACGCAGCGCCCGACCTGCTCCGGGGTCAGGTTGATATTCACCCCCAGCGACTCCAGCACGTCTGCCGAGCCGCAGGTCGAGGACACCGAACGACCGCCGTGCTTGGCCACCCGTGCGCCCGCCGCCGCCGCGACAAAGGCGCTGGCGGTGGAAATATTGAAGGTATGCGCCGCGTCCCCGCCCGTGCCGCAGGTATCGACCAGATGGGTCCGGTTCAGCACCGGCACCTGAGTGGCGAACTCTCGCATCACCGTGGCCGCACCCGCGATCTCGCCTATGGTCTCCTTCTTCACGCGCAATCCCACCAGGATACCGGCAATCTGCGCCTGGGTGACCTCGCCGCGCATGATCTGACGCATCAGGACCACCATCTCGTCGTAGAAGATCTCGCGCTGCTCGATCAGTCGCGTCAGCGCCTGTTGCGGAGTGATCATGGCTTGCCCTCCAGAAAGTTCCGCAGCATGTCGTGGCCGTGCTCGGTGAGTATGGACTCCGGGTGGAACTGTACGCCGTGCACCGGCAACGTCTTGTGGCGCACCCCCATGATCTCGCCATCATCGGTCCAGGCGGTGATCTCCAGGCAATCCGGGATTGATTCGCGCTCGATCACCAGCGAGTGGTAGCGCGTGGCAGTGAACGGATTCGGCAGGCCGGTGAACACGCTGTTATTGTGGTGATGGATAAGTGAGGTCTTGCCGTGCATCAGCGTCTTGGCGTGGATGATCTTTCCGCCAAAGGCCTGACCGATGCTCTGGTGGCCGAGGCAGACCCCCAGCAGCGGCACCTTGCCCGCAAACGCCTTGATCGCCGCGACCGACACGCCGGCCTCGTTAGGCGTACAGGGACCGGGCGAAATGACCAGATGCTGCGGATTCATCTCAGCGATCTGCTCCAGCGTCACCTCGTCGTTACGCCGCACCACCACCTCCGCCCCCAGCTCGGCGAAATACTGCACCAGGTTATAGGTAAATGAGTCGTAGTTGTCGATCATCAGCAGCATATCGCCACCATCCACAGAGATTTCGGAAGGCACGCATTTTACTACTGCGAGGGGAACATTCGGCGAATATCAATCAAAGAAGCCGCTTTTGAGCAATTCGAGGGTAAGCGCCTTGTAGTCTGCCGCCCCTGGGCTAGCCGGGGCGAAGTTGAAGATGTCTTTACCGTGCATCGGGCTGGTGGCAAGGGAGACGTTTTCACTGATGCGGGTGTTGCACACCAGATTGCCGTAACGCTCCCGCACCTTGTCAAAGATTTCGAAGGCGAGTTTGCGGCGAGCATCGAAGCGGGTCACCACCACGCGCCGCTCTATCTTGCGCTTGAGGCGCGATTCCAATACGTTGAGCGCGACTTCCAGCCGGTGTACCCCCTGCAGAGAAAGGAAGTCCGCCGACACCGGGATCAGCACTCGATCCGCCGCCAGCAGCGCGTTCAGGGTCAGCACGCCCAACATTGGGCAGCAATCGATCAGGATGGGAGCTCCGGTCAGGGTAAGCTCTTCACTCAGCCCGTTCCTGAGCAGGGAGCCCGCCTTGGCATCGTTGCCCAGCATGACATCGATCTTGGCCAACTCCAGCGTTGCCGGCACGATCTCCCAGCCTGCCTGTGCCTGCCGTACCAGTTGGGCCAGTGGCTTTCCGCTCTTGAAAAAGGCCACCACGCTTTCCTCCTGTCTCACCTCGTGGATGCCAGAGGCCAGCGTCATGTGCGCCTGCGGGTCGAGATCGATCACGACCGGGCAACGTTGCGCCCGTGTCAGTCCTGCGGTCAGATTCAGGCAAGTGGTCGTCTTTCCCACTCCGCCCTTTTGATTGAAGATGGCGATAGTCGCCATAGGTCGATCCCCCGGTCACAGCCGCACGTCGGCCACCTATGTACACGTACCGCACTATGCCGCTTGCGTCACACTTGGCGAACGCCGAACAACAGTGGATTTACGTGGGTGCTCAGGCTTTTGCCCGTCGGCGCACTCAGCGCGGCTTCTTTTTCGGGCGCTGCCAGCCTGCGATGGTTAACTGCTTGCTGCGCGACAAGGTCAGCTCATGCTCAGGCGTATCGCGGGTGATCGTGGAGCCGGCACCGATGGTCGCCCCTCTGCCCACGGTCACGGGGGCGACAAGCTGAGTGTCTGAACCGATGAAAGCGTCATCACCTATCACCGTGCGATGCTTGTTTGCACCGTCATAATTGCAGGTGATGGTGCCCGCACCGATGTTGACGCGACTCCCCACGGTACTGTCGCCGATGTAGCTGAGATGGTTCGCCTTGCTTTGTGCGGCAATCTCGCTGTTCTTGATCTCGACGAAGTTCCCGACATGGACCTCATTGTGCAATTTGGTCCCCGGCCGCAAACGGGCGTATGGGCCGATCACACAATCGTTGCCGACCTCGGCATGATCGATCAGGCTGAATGGCGCGATATGTGTGCCGGAGTTGATACTGGATTCCCGAATGACGCTGTATGCGCCAACGCGGACACGATGGTCCAGATGTACGTTGCCCTCGAAGATGCAGCCGATGTCGATCTCCACATCGCGCCCGCACGTCAGCTTGCCCCGTATATCAATACGCCCCGGATCAACAAGGGTCACGCCCTGTGCCAGCAGGTGGTTCGCCTGCACCCGCTGCCACAGCCGTTCAAGGTCAGCCAGCTGCTGCTTGCTATTGACTCCCAAGACCTCCCATTCGTGCGCTGGCTGGGCGGTATGTACCGAAACGCCCTGCGCCACAGCCATCGCCACGATGTCGGTCAGGTAATACTCGCCCTGAGCATTATTGTTCTTCAGCGCATTCAACCAGCCACGCAGTAGCCCGGTCGGCGCGGCGAGTATCCCCGTATTGACTTCCCGGATCCTGCGCTGCTCCGTAGTCGCATCCTTTTCCTCTACGATGGCGACCACATGTCCGTCGTCATCACGCACGATGCGCCCATAACCGGTGGGATGCTCCAGATGCAATGTGAGCAGATTGAGCGCCGACGGGTGCATTAACAGTGGATGCAAGGTCGCGGCCTGAATCAGCGGAACATCCCCGTAGAGGATGAGAGTCGTACTATCGTCATCCAGCAGGGGCATGGCCTGCTGGACCGCATGACCGGTCCCGAGCTGAGGCTCCTGCAACACGAAATCCGATGCCAAACCAGCCAGTGCCAAGGGCACCTGTTCGCCGCCGTGACCGTAGACGACACAGCTCACCCCCGGCGACATCATACTGGCCGTCTCCAAGACATGCCCTACCAGCGGTCTGCCAGCCAGCGCGTGCAGCACTTTGGGCTTGTCGGAATGCATGCGCGTACCTTTGCCAGCCGCCAGGATGATGATGTTGAGTGAATTCATGGAGCCTCCTCGACTTTGGAATCAGTATAGCAACGGGAAGCGATTCCCGGGCGCGCTCGCAGCAGCGACAATTGAAAAAGGCAGCCGAAGCTGCCTTTTTCAATGTTGCCGAGCGACTTAGTGTGTGCGCTTGCGCAGTTTCTCGATCGCTTGCAACTGGGCCAAGGCCTGTGAAAGCTCAGCCTGAGCTGCTGCGTAATCGATATCGGAGGAACGATTCTTCATCGCTTCTTCCGCCGCCAGCTTAGCGGTCTGTGCACGCGCCTCATCCAGATCGGCTCCCCGGATGGCCGTGTCAGCCAACACAGTCACCACGTTGGGCTGCACTTCGAGCATCCCGCCAGACACATAGATCAACTCTTCTTTGTCATGATCTGGCAGTTTAAGGCGCACCGAACCCGGCTTGATGCGGGTCAGCAATGGAGTGTGGCGAGGCAGGATACCCAACTCACCCGATTCCCCCGGAACGATGACCAGTTCCGCAAGGCCGGAGAAGATGGACTCTTCCGCACTTACCACGTCGACATGAACGGTCATGGCCATAGTCCTTTTCCTTTACTGCAGTGTCTTGGCTTTTTCGACAGCTTCGTCGATGCCGCCGACCATGTAGAACGCCTGCTCTGGCAGGTGGTCGTATTCGCCATTGACGATGCCCTTGAAGCCACGGATAGTTTCCTTCAGGGTCACATACTTGCCTGGGGAACCGGTGAACACTTCGGCCACGTGGAACGGCTGAGACAGGAAGCGCTGAATCTTACGAGCGCGCGACACGGCCAGCTTGTCTTCCGGAGCCAGTTCGTCCATACCCAGAATCGCGATGATGTCGCGCAATTCCTTGTAGCGTTGCAGAGTCTGCTGCACGCCACGAGCAACGGAGTAGTGCTCTTCGCCAACCACCAGCGGATCCAGCTGACGTGAGGTGGAGTCCAGCGGGTCCACAGCCGGGTAAATACCCAGAGAGGCGATGTCACGAGACAGCACGACGGTGGAGTCCAAGTGCAAGAAGGTGGTCGCTGGAGACGGGTCGGTCAAGTCATCCGCTGGCACGTAAACGGCCTGAATGGAGGTGATCGAACCTACCTTGGTAGAGGTAATACGCTCTTGCAGACGGCCCATTTCTTCAGCCAGCGTCGGCTGGTAACCCACGGCGGAAGGCATACGACCCAGCAGGGCGGACACTTCGGTACCGGCCAAGGTGTAACGGTAGATGTTGTCCACGAAGAACAGAATGTCACGACCTTCGTCACGGAACTTTTCAGCCATGGTCAGACCGGACAGCGCCACGCGCAGACGGTTTCCCGGCGGCTCGTTCATCTGACCGAACACCATCGCAACCTTGTCCAGCACGTTGGAGTCCTTCATTTCGTGGTAGAAGTCGTTACCTTCACGGGTACGCTCACCCACACCGGCGAACACGGACAGACCCGAGTGCTGCTTGGCAATGTTGTTGATCAACTCCATCATGTTCACGGTCTTGCCCACACCAGCGCCGCCGAACAGGCCAACCTTACCGCCCTTGGCGAACGGACAAACCAGGTCGATCACCTTGATGCCGGTTTCCAGCAGGTCAACGGAAGGCGACAGTTCGTCGAACTTCGGGGCTTTCTGGTGAATGGAGCGACGCTCGTCACATGCCACGTCACCTGCGTCATCGATCGGACGACCCAACACGTCCATGATGCGGCCCAGGGTTCCGTGACCAACCGGGACGGAGATCGGGTTGCCAGTGTTGACCACGGCGGTACCGCGACGCAAACCATCGGAAGAACCGAGGGCAATGGTACGTACCACGCCGTCACCGATCTGCTGCTGCACTTCCAGGGTCAGGCCCTTTTCACCAACGGAACTCGCGTCATCCTGCACCAACAGCGCGTCATACACTTTAGGCATCGCGTTGCGAGGAAATTCAACGTCCACCACCGCACCGATACACTGAACAATCTTACCTTGACTCATTTTGAGATTCCCCAAATTAACGTTTAACTGTTAAACCGCTGCGGCGCCGCCGACGATTTCCGAAATTTCCTTGGTAATCGCAGCCTGACGTGCCTTGTTGTAAACCAGCTTGAGCTCACCGATGACCGACTTGGCATTGTCGGAAGCAGCCTTCATCGCCACCATACGTGCGCTCTGCTCAGAGGCCATGTTCTCCGTCACTGCGCTGTAGACCAGCGATTCGATGTAGCGCACCATCAGCTCGTCCACCACCTGCTTGGCTTCGGGTTCGTACAGATAATCCCAGTTACCAGGCTTGTCTTCAGCCGACATCTCGTCGCTCAAGGGCAGCAATTGCTCCATGCGCGGCTCTTGCTTCATGGTGTTGATGAAGTGGTTGTAGCTCAGGTAGATCGCATCGATCTCGCCCGCCGCGTACGCATCCAGCATCACTTTTACTGCGCCGATCAGCTTCTCGACATGTGGCGTGTCGCCCAAACCGGTCAGGTGAGACTTGACCTTGGCACCTACACGGTTCATGAAGCTGAAACCCTTGTTGCCGATAGGACACACCGCGATGCCCTTGCCCTGACTCTCAAGATCTTTCATCTTGGTCACGACCAAGCGCAAGATGTTGGTGTTCAGACCTCCGCACAAGCCCTTATCCGAAGTCACCACGATCACACCGACGTTCTTCACGTCGCGCTTGATCAGGAACGGATGCTTGTACTCAGGGTTGGCACGAGACAAATGTGCCGCCACTTGGCGAATCTTCTCGGCATATGGGCGTGCGGCACGCATCCTCTCCTGCGCTTTGCGCATTTTGGATGCAGCCACCATTTCCATGGCACGCGTGATCTTGCGCGTATTCTCGACGCTCTTGATCTTGGTGCGTATTTCCTTGCTGCCTGCCATAACTTACTCCGGCTGTTAACCAACTACCCGGCGACTAATTTCGATCACCGGGCAGAATGGCTAGTCGTTATCTCAGTAAACGCCTGTGGACTTGAACTCTTCGATCGCAGCCGCCAGCGCCTTCTCGTTGTCACCCGACAGATCCTTGGAAGTCTCGATGGCATCCATGATGGCCTTGTGCTTGGACTTCAGGAAGGAATGGACGGCGGACTCGAATGCCAGCGCCTTCTTCACTTCCACGTCGTCGAAGTAGCCCTTGTTCACTGCGAACAGCGTGACGGCCATCTCAGCGACGGACAACGGTGCATATTGCAACTGCTTCATCAGCTCGGTCACCAGACGGCCACGCTCCAGCTGTTTGCGGGTCGCATCGTCCAGATCGGAAGCGAACTGTGCGAACGCAGCCAGTTCACGGTACTGAGCCAGTGCCAGACGCACACCACCACCCAGCTTTTTAATGACTTTGGTCTGCGCTGCGCCACCCACACGAGACACCGAGATACCGGCGTTGATCGCAGGACGGACACCGGCGTTGAACAGATCGGTCTCCAAGAAGATCTGACCGTCGGTGATCGAGATCACGTTGGTCGGAACGAAGGCAGACACGTCACCGGCAGCGGTTTCGATAATCGGCAAAGCGGTCAAAGAACCTGTCTTGCCCTTGACTTCACCCTTGGTGAACGCTTCGACATAGTCGGCATTCACGCGAGCTGCGCGCTCCAGCAGGCGGGAGTGGATGTAGAACACATCGCCAGGATAAGCTTCGCGGCCAGGTGGACGACGCAGCAACAGGGAAATCTGACGATAGGCCCAAGCTTGCTTGGTCAAGTCATCATAAACGATCAGAGCGTCTTCACCACGATCGCGGAAATATTCGCCCATGGTACAACCAGCATACGGAGCCAGGAACTGCATCGCTGCGGAGTCGGAAGCGGTCGCGGCCACCACGATGGTGTAACCCATCGCGCCATGCTCTTCCAGCTTACGCACCACGTTGGCGATAGTCGAAGCCTTTTGGCCGATCGCAACGTAGATACAGGTCATGTTTTGACCCTTCTGGTTGATGATGGCATCGACGGCAACTGCGGTCTTACCTGTCTGACGGTCACCAATGATCAGTTCGCGCTGACCGCGACCGACTGGAACCATCGAGTCGATGGACTTCAGGCCGGTTTGCACTGGCTGATCGACCGACTTACGTGCGATCACGCCAGGCGCGACCTTTTCGATCTTGTCGGTCATCTTGGCATTGATAGGACCCTTGCCGTCGATGGGCTGACCCAGCGCGTTCACCACGCGGCCACGCAGCTCAGGACCAACCGGCACTTCCAGAATCTTGCCGGTACACTTGACAGTGTCGCCTTCGCTGATGTGCTCGTATTCACCCAGAACCACAGCACCCACAGAGTCACGCTCAAGATTCAGCGCCAAACCGTAAGTGTTGCCGGGGAACTCCAGCATTTCGCCCTGCATGACATCAGACAGGCCGTGAACGCGCACGATACCGTCAGTCACGGAAACAACCGTGCCTTCGGTGCGGGCTTGAGTCAGCGCTTCGAAATTCTCGATGCGGCTGCGAATCAAATTGCTAATTTCAGAAGGATTGAGCTTCATCTTTTCCTCGTTTCGATATTTCTGTCATCAAGCCAGTGCGCTTGCCATTTCGGCTAGCCGTGTACGCGCCGAGCCATCAATCACCTTGTCGCCTGCGCGAATCACGATGCCGCCCAGCAGATTCTTGTTGATCTCGCTGGAGAGACGGATGTCGCGCCCCAGCTTGGTCTTCAATGCAGCAGCAATCTTTTGCTTTTGCGCGTCACTCAAATCGAATGCCGAGCTGACTACCACATCAACCGACATCTCCTCTTCAGCACGCAAGGCCTCGAACTGCTCGACGATCTCCGGCAGCACTGCCAGACGATGAGCTTCGATCAACAACTTGATGAAGTTCTGCCCGTCGGCGCTTACCTTGCCGCCGCACAGAGCATTCATCAGTGACTCAACTTGTCCTGCTGCCACGCGAGGATTGGATACCAGAGCGGCCACTTGCGCATCGCCGACGGCAGCCGCAGCCGCCTCCAGCAATTCGGACCAGGCTTTCATGGCACCCCCGCGCTTGGCCTGCTCGAAAGCAGCCAGGGCATATGGACGGGCAATAGTGATGGCTTCAGACATGGCGATCAGATTTCCGCGACTAGTTTTTCAAGCAGATCGTTGTGAGCCTTGGCATCGATTTCTCGACCCAGGATGCGAGATGCACCGGCCAGAGCGATTGCGGACACTTCGTTACGCAACTGCTCCCTGGCACGAAACACTTCTTGCTCAACCTCAGCCTTGGCACCCGTGATGATACGGTCGCCCTCGACCTTGGCCTGAGCCTTGGCTTCCTCAATGATCTCGGTACCGCGCTTCTCGCCCTGAGCGATGATCTCGGCTGCCTTTTCCTTCGCTTCGCGGAGAACATCCGCAGCGCGCTTGGCGGCCAGCTCTTGCTCATGCTTGCCGCGCTCGGCTGCCGCCAAACCATCAGCGATGGTCTTTTGGCGGGTTTCGATTGCAGACAGCAGCGGCGGCCAGACAAACTTCACCGTGAACCATATCAGAATGGCAAACGACAAAGCTTGTGCAAACAGTGTCAGGTTAATGTTCATTTCAGTTCCTTACGCCGATTTATGCCGCGTGGCAAAGCCAACCTTATTTAATGACGGCCAGCAGCGGATTTGCGAACGCGAACATCATGGCCAGACCAACGCCGATAATGAAGGACGCATCGATCAGACCCAGCAGCAGGAAGACCTTGCCCTGCAGAGTTGGCATCATTTCCGGTTGACGGGCAGCACCTTCCAGGAACGCGCTACACATGATACCGATACCGATACAGGCACCAGCAGCGCCCAGGCCAATGATCAGGCCGATGCCGATTCCGGTGTAAGCTTGAACCATCGCCAACAGTTGCACGGTGTTTTCCATTTTATTTCCTTTCGATTTACAAGGTTGGTGTTACAAGTTGATAAAAATTACAAACCAGTTAGTGGCTCTCATGCGCCATCGCAATGTACACGACCGTCAGCATCATAAAGATGAACGCTTGCAGCACCACGATCAGGATGTGGAAGATTGCCCAGCCCGCGCCCAGCAATGCCCCAAAAATCGTACCTGCCAGGCCAGTAGCAGCCCACATACCCAGCAGCAGGAAGATGATCTCGCCCGCATACATGTTGCCGAACAGGCGCAAGGAGTGGGACAGCGGCTTCGACACATACTCAATCAGGTTGAACAGGAAGTTGGCTGGCCAAACCAGCACATTGGCGCCGAACGGGGCGCAGAACAATTCATGAATCCAGCCACCCAAGCCCTTGACCTTGATGCTGAAAAAGATCATCAGCACCCACACCGCCAATGCCAGCGCAAAGGTCGAGTTGATGTCAGAAGTCGGAACTGCGCGGAAATAGGTTTGACCAAATACGTTGTGATAGACCCAAGCCATGATATCGACCGGCAAAAAGTCCATCGCATTCATCATCAAGACCCAGACAAACACCGTCAGGGCAGCCGGCGCAACGAAGGCGTTACGATCACCGTGAAAGATGCCCTTGACCTGATCATCAACGAACTCAACCAGCAACTCAACGAAAGCCAAGCGCTTGTTAGGTACGCCAGCAGTCGCACCGCGCACCACCCACCAAATGAACCCAAATGCCACCAGACCAAGCAACCAAGAGACCACCAAGGTGTCCATATGCAAAGTCCAGAATCCACCGCCAACATCCTTGGCATTGAAAGTGAGGTGATGCTCGATATAGCTCGAAGGCGTCAGCGCGTGTTCAGACATCCCGTATCCTACTTGTTATTTTCATCATCCACGGCTCGCAACCCAACGCCGGAAACCAGCGCAGCAGCTGCCAACCCACCTATCAGGGACAAAGGAACCATCCCCCTGTAAAACTTGAACGCCAACAGCAATAAGACAGCCGTGACCAGCACCTTGACCGCTTCAGCCTTGAGCAAAGTGATCAGAACACCACTTGGGGATGCACCGACACGACCTCGGGTCGCGACCACTCCTGCGTAGGCACCTACGATCACGGAAGCCCCACCCGCTATCGCGGAGAGCGCCGCATTCAACCCTGCAAGCAGTAGAGAAGCGACTGATACGACAACCGTTACGATTATTTGCCAGCGTGCCGCTTTGTTTACTGCGCGGCTTATGTTCTTGTTTGCAGCTTCGTCCATCGAGCACCTTGGAGCGTTTGCCCTGTGCTCAGGGCGTTTTAACCGTGCGCATTCTCTGATTTCTCCCTGCATAAGTCAAGCACGGTTTTCAAATGAACGTTGCGCGCACTACTTCAACCGGGCGATCAGATCATCCAGATGGTCCAGACTGGCGTAATCAAGCACCAGCTTGCCTGCGCCTTTCTTGCCGGGCTTGATTTCCACGCCAGTACCGATGTGCTGGGCCAGATCTTCCTGCAAGCGCAGCAGGTCTCGATCCGGCTGAGCCTCCGGCTTGGGGGCGGGCGGATTCAGGGCGTGCTGGACCAGCTTTTCAGCCTGACGCACCGAAAGCTGTTCAGCCACGATCTTGTTGCCGAGCACGATCTGCTGCGCACCCTCCAGTGCCAACAAGGCGCGAGCATGCCCCATGTCGAGTCGACCATCCATCAACAACTCCTGCACCGGAGGGTGCAGATTGAGCAACCGCAGCAGATTGGAAGCCGCACTGCGCGAACGCCCCACTGCGTCGGCTGCTTCCTGATGGGTCATGCCGAATTCATCGATCAGCCGCTGGATACCTAATGCCTCTTCCAGAGAGTTGAGATTCTCACGCTGGATGTTCTCGATCAGCGCCATGGCCAGCGCCACATTGTCAGGCACCTTGCGCACCAGAACCGGCACCCTGGCCAGCCCCGCGCGCTGCGAAGCGCGCCAGCGCCGTTCACCTGCGATGATCTCGTAACCGCCCTCGTCCAACTCCCTGGCCAGAATGGGCTGTATCACTCCCTGCGCCTTGATCGATGCCGCCAGCTCATCCAGCGACTCATCATCCATATGCGTGCGCGGCTGATACTTGCCCGGCTTCAGCAGCGTGACTTCCATCTCGCGCAACTCATCGCTGCCCGACGCTTCGCTCATGCCCGACAGCAAAGCATCCAGCCCTCGCCCCAAGCCCTTATTCGGTTTTGCCATTCTCATCTCCCTGAACAGACTTACCCAGCAGCTCAGCCGCCAACGCCAGATAAGCCTGCGCCCCCTTGGAATGTTTGTCGTGCAACAACACCGGCACGCCATAGCTGGGCGCTTCCGCCAGTCGAACGTTGCGCGGAATCACCGTCTGGTACACCTTGTCGCCAAAGTGCTGCTGCAACTGCGCCGACACCTGTTGCGCCAGTGTGCTGCGCGGATCGAACATGGTACGCAGCAACCCTTGAATCTCCAGCTCGGCATTCAGGCTGGAGCGTACGCGGCGGATGGTGTTGACCAGATCGCTCAGCCCCTCCAGCGCATAGTATTCACACTGCATCGGGATCATCACCGCGCGCGCAGCGCAGAGGCCGTTCAGCGTCAGCAGGTTCAGCGTCGGCGGACAATCGATCAGGATGTAGTCGTATTCGTCGGTGACCGTATTCAGCTGGAAACGTAGCCGCGCCTCGCGGTTGTCCATATCCACCAGCTCGACCTCGGCTCCGGCCAGGTCGCGGTTGGATGGCAGCACGTCGAACTTGCCCGCCTCCGAACGCACCCGCGCCGCAGGCAAGGTGCGGATGCCGAGCAGCACGTGATAGACCGACGACTCCAGCTTGTGCTTGTCCACGCCGCTGCCCATGGTGGCATTGCCCTGCGGATCGAGATCCACCAGCAACACGCGCTGGCCGTGCGCCGCCAGGCTGGCAGCCAGATTGACCGTGCTCGTCGTCTTGCCGACGCCCCCCTTCTGGTTGGCTATCGCGATTATCTTCGCCATCTCACTCTGCTCTCAAAATCACCAGGCTGCGCGCGGCATCCAGCCCCGGCACCTGCAATGGGATGTTTTCCTGCACGACCACATCGGACGGCAAGCGCTTCAGTTCCTGTTCCGGCGCACCTTTCATCGCCGCCCAACGTGCGCCCGGTGCCAACAAAGGGCGAGTCAGCGCGACGAAGTCGGCAGCCTCGGCAAAGGCCCGCGAGATGATGCCATCGAACGGCTGCGCTGGCGAGAAATCTTCCACCCGCGCGCAGTGTACGCTCACGTTACGCAAGCCCATCTCGATCGCCGCCTGCTGCACGAAGCTGGTCTTTTTGCTGTTGCTGTCCAACATGGCGAACGACCACTCCGGCCGCGCCGCCGCCAGCACCAGCCCCGGCAGACCCGCGCCGCAACCCACATCCAGCCAGCGTCCCGGCCACAGATGCGGCAACACGGCGAGGCTGTCCAGCAGGTGATGGCTGACCATTTGCTGCGGATCGCGGATGGCGGTCAGGTTGTAGACCTTGTTCCATTTTTGCAGCAGGGCGAGATAGGTCAGCAGTTGCTGCTGCACTTCGGGCGCAAGTTCCAGCCCAAGCAGCGCGATGCCGCGCGCGAGTTCGTCTGCCCGGCTCATGCCTGCACTCCCTTGGCGCGGAAACCGCGCTTCAGGTGCACCAGCAACAGCGAGATCGCCGCCGGGGTGATGCCGGAGATGCGCGAGGCCTGGCCGACGGTTTCGGGCCGATGCTGGTTGAGCTTCTGCTGCACCTCGATGGAGAGGCCGCGCACGGTGCGGTAGTCCAGATCGGCAGGCAGCATGGTTTCCTCCTGCCCCTGCTGGCGAGCGATCTCATCGCGCTGGCGGTCGATGTAGCCCTGATATTTGGCCTGGATCTCGACCTGCTCCGCCACGCGCGCGTCGGCCACCGGCTCGCCAGCGCCGGGCAGGGTCAACAAAGTCTGGTAGGTCACGTCGGGGCGGCGCAGCAGTTCGTACAAGTTGTACTCGCGCTCGATGGCCTTGCCCAACACGCGCTCGGCCTCGGCCGCCTCCAGCACTTTCGGGTTCATCCAGGTGGATTTCAGCCGCTCCTGCTCGCGGGCGATAGCCTCGCGCTTGGCCTCGAATGCCGCCCAGCGCACATCGTCCACCACGCCGAGGCGGCGACCGATCTCGGTCAGACGCAGGTCGGCATTGTCTTCGCGCAGTTGCAGCCGGTATTCGGCACGGCTGGTGAACATGCGGTAAGGCTCGGTCACACCGCGCGTGATGAGGTCGTCCACCATCACGCCGAGGTAGGCTTCGTCGCGGCGCGGGCACCAGCCCGCCTCATCCCGCGCTTGCAAGGCAGCGTTGATGCCCGCCAGCAAGCCCTGCGCCGCCGCCTCTTCGTAGCCGGTGGTACCGTTGACCTGCCCGGCGAAGAACAGTCCGGCGATGGCCTTGCTCTCCAGCGTGGATTTCAGCCCGCGCGGATCGTAGTAGTCGTACTCGATGGCGTAGCCCGGCCGCGTCAGGTGCGCGTGCTCCAGCCCCTTGATGGAATGCACCAGCGCCAGTTGCACGTCGAATGGCAGGCTGGTGGAGATGCCGTTGGGATAGACCTCGTGGGTGCTCAAGCCTTCCGGCTCCAGGAAAATCTGGTGCGAGGTCTTGTCGGCAAAGCGGGTGATCTTGTCCTCGATGGACGGGCAGTAGCGCGGGCCTATGCCCTCGATCACCCCGGTGAACAGCGGCGAACGATCCAGCCCGCCGCGAATGATGTCGTGGGTGCGTTCGTTGGTGTCTGTGATCCAGCACGGCAGTTGCTGCGGATGCTGGGCGGCGTTGCCCAGGAAGGAGAACACCGGCACCGGCGTGTCGCCCGGCTGCTCGGTCATCACCGAAAAATCGATGCTGCGCGCGTCGATGCGCGGCGGCGTGCCAGTCTTGAGCCTCCCTTGCGGCAGCTTCAACTCGCGCAGCCGGTGCGCCAGACTGACCGACGGCACATCGCCCATACGCCCAGCCTGATAGTGCGACTGACCGACGTGAATAAGTCCTGAAAGGAAGGTGCCGGTAGTAAGCACTACCGTCTTGGCGGTGAACCGCAGGCCAAGCTGGGTGACCACGCCACGCACGGCATCGTTTTCGACCAGCAGATCGTCCACCGCCTGCTGGAACAGCCACAGATTGGGCTGATTCTCCAGCCGGGTGCGGATCGCCTGCCGGTACAGCGCGCGGTCGGCCTGGGCACGGGTGGCACGCACCGCCGGCCCCTTGGAGCCATTCAGGATGCGGAACTGGATGCCGCCCTCGTCGGTGGCCGCCGCCATCGCTCCGCCCAGCGCGTCCACCTCCTTGACCAGATGTCCCTTGCCGATACCGCCGATGGACGGATTGCACGACATCACTCCCAGCGTCTCGATGCTGTGGGTGAGCAGCAGCGTGGCGCGCCCCATACGGGCAGATGCCAGCGCGGCCTCCGTCCCGGCATGGCCGCCACCGACCACGATCACATCGAATTGTTGCGGAAAATTCATTGGCTTGAGATTGGAAGCAGACTCGTTCAAGGGCGGCGATGATACACCAATCGCCATTCGGGCCGAAGCCCTGCGCATGCCAGCCCCCGGCACGGGTTACGTCGGCAGGTTCTTCACTCGCGCGATGCGCACCACTTCGGGGATCTTGCGCAGGCCGCGCATGACGTTAGCCAGGTGCAAGCGGTTGCTGACTTGCAGGGTGAAATGCAGGCAGGTGTAGTCGCCCTCGTTGGTGAAGTTGACGTTCTCGATGTTGGATTCGGCTTCGGCGATGGCTGCCGCGACCTTGGCCAGTACGCCGCGCTGGTTCGCCACCAACAGTTTGACGCTCACCTCGAACGGACGGTTGATGTGGCGATCCCAGGCGACATCCAGCCATTTATCCACGCCGCTGCGGCCTTTGCGCAAGGTTGGACAATCGTGGGTATGCACGACCAGCCCCTGCCCACTCTTGATGACACCAATGATGGGGTCACCGGGAATCGGGCGACAACATTTGGCGAATTGTACCGCCATGCCTTCGGTGCCCTGGATGGTGACCACGCCGCTGGACGTGGCTTCATAGCCACCCTCTTCACCGACGCGCATCAGCTGGCGCGCCACGACCATGTTCAGCCGCCGCCCCAGGCCTATGTCGGCCAGCACTTCGTCACGCGACTTGGCTCCGATATCCTTCAGCAGTCGGCTCCAACTCGCTTCGTCAGCAGCGCGCCCCTTGAGTCCCAGCGACGACAACGCCTGATTCAGTAGCCGCTCACCCAAGGTGATCGCTTCGTTGAAATGCACGGTGCGCAGGAAATGCCGGATCTCGCTGCGCGCTTTGCTGGTAACGACATAGGAAAGCCATGCCGGGTTGGGCTTGGCATGCGGGGCGGTGATGATCTCGACCCGGTCGCCATTGTTCAGTTCGGTACGCAAGGGCACCAACTCGAAGTTGACTTGCGCAGCCACGCATCGGTTGCCGATGTCGGTATGCACGTTGTAGGCGAAATCGACGGTGGTGGCACCGCGCGGCAAGGCCATGATCTTGCCCTTGGGCGTGAACACATAGACTTCGTCCGGGAACAGATCGACCTTGAGGTGTTCCAGAAACTCGACCGAGTCGCCGCTTTGAGACAAGCTTTCCAGCAGGCTCTGCAGCCATTGATGCGTCTTCTTGTGCAGGTCGTTGAACGGTGCGTCCGGTGTCTTGTACAGCCAGTGCGAGGCCACGCCCGCATCGGCGATCTTGTGCATCTCCTGCGTGCGTATCTGCACCTCGATCGGGGTGCCAAAGGGGCCGAACAGCGTGGTGTGCAACGACTGGTAGCCGTTGGCCTTGGGGATGGCGATGTAATCCTTGAACTTGCCGGGGATGGGCTTGTACAAACCGTGCAAGGCACCCAGTGCGACATAACAGGAGGCCGCGTCGTCCACCAGGATTCGGAAACCGTAGATGTCGAGCACCTGCGAGAAGGCCAGCGACTTGAGCTGCATCTTGCGGTAGATGCTGTACAGGTGTTTCTCCCGCCCCTGCACGTCCGCCTTGATGTGCTGGTCGCCCAGACGCTGACGGATGGCCTCCAGTATCTTGCTGACCACCTCGCGGCGGTTACCGCGAGCCACCTTCAGCGCCTTGCTCAGTACCGCATAGCGATTCGGGTGCAGATAACGGAAGCTGAGATCTTCCAGCTCCTGGAAGATGGCATTCAAACCCAGCCGGTTTGCGATGGGCGCATAAACATCCATCGTTTCGCGGGCGATGCGTGCGGCTTTTTCCGTAGTCATCGATGCCAGCGTCCGCATGTTGTGCAGCCGGTCAGCGAGTTTGATGAGGATCACCCGCACATCGCGCGCCATCGCCAGCAGCATCTTGCGGAAGTTCTCCGCCTCGGCATCCTCACGCGTCTCGAATTCGATCCGGTCGAGCTTGGACAGTCCATCGACCAGTTGCGCCACCGGCTTGCCGAACTTGGCGGCGAGCTGCTCCATGGTGATGTCGGTATCCTCGATCACATCATGCAGCAGCGCAGCGATGATCGCCTGTGTATCCAGATGCAGGGGCGTGAGGATGCGGGCCACCGCGATCGGGTGGCTGATGTAGGGTTCGCCGGATTTGCGAAATTGCCCCAGATGCGCCGCCTCGCCATACGCCAAGGCCTCGCGGATGTGTTCGACATCCTTGGGCTTCAGGTAAGCCGAGACTTCTGCGATCAACAGTTCGGCATCAGTCATGCGGGGAGGGGCTCGCTACGAAAAACGGGGAAGGTGGCCGCACGCGACCACCGTGGGCCATCAAGCCTGACCGCGATTCAGAATCTCCAGGCCGACCTTGCCTTCGCTGATCTCGCGCAGAGCGGCGACGGTGGGCTTGTCCTTATTCTCTTCGACCAGATAGCTCGCACCATTGGCCAGCTGACGGGCGCGATAGGCCGCAGCCAGCGTCAGTTCGAAACGGTTAGGGACCTTCTTCAGACAGTCTTCAACGGTGATACGTGCCATTCTCTACTCCAAGGATTGCAATTGATTGATGAGGTGCTGATGGCGGACAAGTTGTCCGTCGCGTTGTTGACGGGCGGCCACGACCACCGCATTCAACTGCTGCAAGGCTACTTCCAGCGTGTCGTTGATAATAACATAATCGAATTCAGAGACATGCGAGATGTCATCGCGTGCCGCCGCCATCCGCTTGGCGATCACTTCCGCGCTGTCCTGGCCGCGCCCACTCAAGCGACTGTGCAGCGCCTGGATCGAGGGAGGCAGGATGAAGATGGTGAGCACGCCGCGGAACAGCTTGCGCACCTGCGCCGCACCTTGCCAGTCGATCTCCAGCAGAATGTCTGTCCCGCTATGCAGCTGGGCATTGATCCACGACTGCGAGGTGCCGTAAAGGTTGCCGTACACTTCGGCGCTTTCCAGAAAGTCGCCGCGCTCAGCCATCTGCATGAAAGCCTCGCGGCTGACAAAGTGATACTCGCGGCCATCGACTTCGCCTGGGCGCGGTGCCCGTGTGGTGTACGAAATCGAAAGATGGATGCCCGAGTTGATCGCCAGCAGCCGCTGCACCAAGCTGGTCTTGCCCGCCCCCGAAGGGGCGCTGATAACAAAAAGATTTCCTGACATATGTGACACCCTGGATGATACGAAATTCGTTCAGGCGACCGTCATTCACTTGGCAGCCAAGTCGATGAATATTTCCGAGCGGCGGCCGCCCGACTATCTGTGCCGCAGAAAGCCGATGAATTGGGTCAGCTGGTTCTGCACAAAATGGCTGGAGGAAGCCACCATCTGGGATGGATCGAAACCCGCCACCAATGAATACAATGCGGCGACCAGCAGGCCGATCAAACCGAAGATCAACACCCCGAAGAAGTTCGGCCAGAAGAAAAGAGTAAAGATAGCTGCATCCAGCACGCCCAGTGCGGCGCACAGCATTCCCATCTGCTCGCCGAAGTAATCGCCATAAAACGAAGCACTGGTGTAATCCAAGCCTGCCGAGAAGAAACAAGGCAGGATAACCAGGAACACGGCTGACACTGTGGCAAAGATGGCCAAGGGAACGATCGCGCCCAGCCCCCCGAATATGTCGAACGAGAATGCTCTGGATACAGCCTGGGACTCCCCTCCGGAGTGCGCCTTGGCTTTCACATAAACTATCCTTCGCCTGATCTTGAAGACCAGAAAGAGCAGCAAAGCACTCAGCAGTGCGACATACATGACTTTGGACATTTCCATCATTCCCTAAACCTTACGTTGTGCGCGCCGCCTGCGCGCGAAACCCTGCACTGCGGCGACTATACAATGCAACCCCTGCTATTCCAAGTTCTGGATCTGCTCGCGCATCTGCTCGATCAGCAACTTGATCTCCATCGAGGCGCGCGAAACCTCGGCATCCACCGCCTTGGAACCTAAGGTGTTGGCTTCGCGATTGAGCTCCTGCATCAGGAAGTCGAGGCGTTTGCCCACCACGCCCCCTTGATCCACGATGCGCCGTACCTCAGCCAGGTGAGAAGCCAGACGCGACAACTCCTCATCCACATCGATGCGTGTAGCGAACAGCACCACCTCCTGATGTAGCCGGTCATTGTCCTGGCTTTGCACGGCCTCGCGCAACCGGGCGGCCAGTCTGGCTTCATAAGCCGAGATCGCCGCCGGGATACGCGGAACCACCGCGCTGCGGATCGCCTCGATCTGTGCCACGCGCTGCAACAGGAACTCCTTAAGTTTCTCACCTTCGCGGGCTCGGGCGGCGGAAAACTCACTGACGGCCTCGTGCATCAGCGCCAACACCGCATTGCGCAACTCGTCAGCCGCAGCCGACGGGCTTTCCAGCATCCCTTCCCAGCGCAACACCTCGGACACGCTCATCCCGCGCGCATCGTGCATCACGGTCTGGACCTGCCGACTCCAGTCGGCAAGCTGATTCAGCAGTTCGTTATTGAGCTTGGTAGTCGTTGCCGACACGCCACGCGCGGCATAGTTGATACGGCACTCGATCTTGCCGCGCTGCATCTGTGCCGAAACAGCTTCGCGCAGAGCGGGTTCCAGTGAGCGCAAGTCTTCCGGCATGCGCACCTGAAAATCCAGATAGCGATGGTTGACGGAGCGCAACTCCAGCGTCAGCGCCCCCGACGGTAACTCGGCGGCCACGGCGGCATAGCCTGTCATGCTGTAGATCATTACGTCCCCTGCAAAAATCAAGGCGGCGATTATACTCGGTATAATCCGCCATCCCATATCCGGAGCCGATCATGCGCCCAAGTCAACGCCTAGCCAACGAATTGCGCCGAGTGCGCATCACCCGCCATTACACCAAGCACGCCGAAGGCTCGGTCTTGATCGAGTTCGGCGACACCAAAGTGATCTGCACCGCCAGCGTCGAAGAGCGCGTGCCGCCGCACAAGAAGGGCAGCGGGGAGGGCTGGGTGACGGCGGAATATGGCATGCTGCCGCGCTCCACCGGCAGCCGCATGCAACGCGAAGCCGCCAAGGGCAAGCAGTCAGGACGCACGCAAGAAATTCAACGGCTGATCGGCCGTAGCCTGCGCGCCGTGGTCGATCTGCAAAAACTGGGCGAGCGCACCATACAGGTCGATTGCGACGTGATCCAGGCCGACGGCGGCACCCGCACCGCCAGCATCACCGGCGCGTATGTGGCACTGCACGATGCGATAACCAAGCTGATCCGCGACCAGAAACTCACTGCCAGCCCCCTCAAGGACTTCGTCGCCGCAATCTCGGTCGGCATCTACCAAGGTGTGCCGGTGCTCGACCTCGACTACCTCGAAGACTCTGACTGCGACACCGACATGAACGTGGTGATGACCGGGACGGGCGGCTTCGTCGAAGTGCAAGGGACAGCGGAAGGGGCCCCATATTCGCGTGCCGAGATGGATGCTCTGCTGGATCTGGCGCAGGCGGGTATCGTCCAGCTCGTCGAAATCCAGGGCGATGCGCTGGGTGGCTAGCATGGACAAATTGGTCATCGCCTCCAACAATCCTGGCAAACTGCGCGAGTTCGAGCGCATGCTGGCACCGCTGGGTATAGAAGTGCTAACCCAAGCCCAGCTTGGCATCAGCGAAGCAGACGAGCCGCACTGCACCTTCGTCGAAAATGCGCTGGCCAAGGCGCGCCACGTCAGTCGCGCGAGCGGGCTGCCCGCACTGGCAGACGATTCCGGCATCTGCGTGGATGCACTGGGCGGCGCACCCGGCGTAATTTCGGCGCGCTACGCAGGCGACAGCCCCAAGTCCGACCAGCGCAACACCGAAAAACTGCTGCATGAGATGCAGGGCATCAGCGCCCGCCAAGCCCATTATTACTGCGTGTTGGTGTTGGTACGACATGCGGATGACCCGCAACCGCTGATCGCCGAAGGCGAATGGCACGGCGAAATCGCCCACGAAGCACGCGGCGATGACGGCTTCGGCTACGACCCCTACTTCTGGCTAGCAGACTACGGAAAAACAGCGGCAGAGTTGCCCCATGAGGAAAAAGCCAAGGTCAGCCACCGGGCCGTGGCGCTAGGCAAACTGCTGGCAAGGCTGACCGATCGCCTCCCAAACAGCTAACCACGTATTGAAAACGTAAAAAGCCCAGAGTTTTCTGGGCTTTTTACTTGCCGGATCATGGTTGGCCCGTTAAGCAAAAATCCCTCACCGGGATTGCGGGAGGAGTTGAGCTGTACCAAAGCAAAAAGCCCAGATAACTCTGGGCTTTAGCTTATAAGGAGTCTGACGATGACCTACTTTCACATGGGTAATCCACACTATCATTGGCGCGAAGTCGTTTCACTGTCCTGTTCGGTATGGGAAGGAGTGGGACCAACTTGCTATGGTCGTCAGACATAACTGTCGGCTGACTGGAGTCTCGTGGGAGAGGCCAGTCGGCCATTGTTCTGGTCGAAGTAAAGAAGGTTTCGATTGTTGCGAGCAACACTTGCAACTGCTTAATGTTATAGGATCAAGCCTCACGAGCAATTAGTATCAGTTAGCTTAACGCATTACTGCGCTTCCACACCTGACCTATCAACGTCCTGGTCTCGAACGACTCTTTAGGGGCATCTAGTGCCCAGGGAAGTCTCATCTTGAGGCGAGTTTCCCGCTTAGATGCTTTCAGCGGTTATCTCTTCCGAATTTAGCTACCCGGCAATGCCATTGGCATGACAACCGGTACACCAGAGATTCGTCCACTCCGGTCCTCTCGTACTAGGAGCAGGTCCCCTCAAACTTCCAACGCCCACGGCAGATAGGGACCAAACTGTCTCACGACGTTTTAAACCCAGCTCACGTACCACTTTAAATGGCGAACAGCCATACCCTTGGGACCGGCTACAGCCCCAGGATGTGATGAGCCGACATCGAGGTGCCAAACTCCCCCGTCGATATGAACTCTTGGGAGGAATCAGCCTGTTATCCCCAGAGTACCTTTTATCCGTTGAGCGATGGCCCTTCCATACAGAACCACCGGATCACTATGACCTGCTTTCGCACCTGCTCGACTTGTCAGTCTCGCAGTTAAGCTCTCTTTTGCCATTGCACTATCAGTACGATGTCCGACCGTACCTAGAGAACCTTCGTACTCCTCCGTTACAATTTGGGAGGAGACCGCCCCAGTCAAACTGCCTACCATGCACGGTCCCCGATCCGGATTACGGACCTAGGTTAGAACCTCAAACACATCAGGGTGGTATTTCAAGGATGGCTCCATAAGGACTGGCGTCCCTACTTCAATGCCTCCCACCTATCCTACACAGATCTGTTCAAAGTCCAATGCAAAGCTACAGTAAAGGTTCATGGGGTCTTTCCGTCTAGCCGCGGGGAGATTGCATCTTCACAAACATTTCAACTTCGCTGAGTCCCGGGTGGAGACAGTGTGGCCATCGTTACGCCATTCGTGCAGGTCGGAACTTACCCGACAAGGAATTTCGCTACCTTAGGACCGTTATAGTTACGGCCGCCGTTTACTGGGGCTTCGATCAAGAGCTTGCACCCCATCACTTAACCTTCCAGCACCGGGCAGGCGTCACACTCTATACGTCCACTTTCGTGTTTGCAGAGTGCTGTGTTTTTATTAAACAGTCGCAGCCACCATTTCACTGCAACCCCATCGACCTTCGAGAGCAAGTCTCTACAATCTACCGGGGCGCACCTTATCCCGAAGTTACGGTGCTAATTTGCCGAGTTCCTTCACCCGAGTTCTCTCAAGCGCCTTAGAATTCTCATCCTACCCACCTGTGTCGGTTTGCGGTACGGTCTCAATATAACTGAAGCTTAGTGGCTTTTCTTGGAAGCTTGGTATCAGCAACTTCGCGCCTCAAGGGCACTCGTCATTACGCCTCAGAATTGACCTCCCGGATTTGCCTAAGAGATCTCCCTACACGCTTAAACTGCCTATTCCAACAGACAGCTTGCTTAACCTTCTCCGTCCCCACATCGCATTACATTGAGGTACAGGAATATTAACCTGTTTCCCATCGACTACGCTTTTCAGCCTCGCCTTAGGGGCCGACTCACCCTGCTCCGATGAACGTTGAACAGGAAACCTTGGGTTTTCGGCGAGGGAGCCTTTCACTCCCTTTATCGCTACTCATGTCAGCATTCGCACTTCTGATACCTCCAGCATTCTTCACAGAACACCTTCGCAGGCCTACAGAACGCTCTCCTACCATATGTGTAAACACATATCCGCGATTTCGGTGCATAGTTTGAGCCCCGTTACATCTTCCGCGCAGGACGACTCGATCAGTGAGCTATTACGCTTTCTTTAAATGATGGCTGCTTCTAAGCCAACATCCTGACTGTTTTAGCCTTCCCACTTCGTTTTCCACTTAACTATGTCTTGGGGACCTTAATCGGCGGTCTGGGTTGTTTCCCTTTTGACACCGGACGTTAGCACCCGATGTCTGTCTCCCATGCTCGCACTTCTCGGTATTCGGAGTTTGCAATGGTTTGGTAATCAGCAATAGACCCCTAGCCATAACAGTGCTCTACCCCCGAGAGTGATACATGAGGCACTACCTAAATAGTTTTCGGAGAGAACCAGCTATTTCCAAGTTTGTTTAGCCTTTCACCCCTATCCACAGCTCATCCCCTAACTTTTCAACGTTAGTGGGTTCGGACCTCCAGTTGGTTTTACCCAACCTTCATCCTGGCCATGGATAGATCACTTGGTTTCGGGTCTACACCCAGCAACTATCGCCCTTATCAGACTCGGTTTCCCTACGCCTCCCCTATTCGGTTAAGCTCGCTACTGAATGTAAGTCGCTGACCCATTATACAAAAGGTACGCAGTCACGGAACAAGTCCGCTCCCACTGTTTGTATGCATACGATTTCAGGTTCTATTTCACTCCCCTTCCGGGGTTCTTTTCGCCTTTCCCTCACGGTACTGGTTCACTATCGGTCGATTACGAGTATTTAGCCTTGGAGGATGGTCCCCCCATGTTCAGACAGGATTTCTCGTGTCCCGCCCTACTTGTTCCAAACCTATTTCCACTCCTGAGTTTTCGTATACGGGGCTATCACCCACTATGGCCAGCTTTTCCAAGCTGTTCTACTAACTGTGAAGCTAAAGTTTGCAGGCTGCTCCGCGTTCGCTCGCCACTACTTGCGGAATCTCGGTTGATTTCTTTTCCTTCAGCTACTTAGATGTTTCAGTTCGCTGAGTTCGCTTTACCCTGCCTATGTATTCAGCAGGGAATGACCCAAAGGGCCGGGTTTCCCCATTCAGAGATCTGCGGATCAAAGCTTTATTGCCAGCTCCCCGCAGCTTTTCGCAGGCTTACACGTCTTTCATCGCCTGTAATCGCCAAGGCATCCATCATATGCACTTATTCGCTTGACCCTATAACGTTAAGCCCTCCTAAGAGGTCAACGTTACAAGTGTTGTTTGTCTCGCGTTTGTGACCGCATCGATACGACTAGCATCAATACGGCTTGATACAATCAAAACCCATTTAGTTTTTCCACTCACATGCGCACAGTTACCTGTACCCACGTCAGTGAGAATCACTTTCTTTACTTCTTCCAGATTTTTAAAGAACTACTTGCGTCATAAGACTCAAGACATAAATCATCATTTCGATAATCATTTATGTCTTGTGACTCGTACCAGGTAATGGTGGAGGTTGACGGGATCGAACCGACGACCCCCTGCTTGCAAAGCAGGTGCTCTCCCAGCTGAGCTAAACCCCCTTTTACTTGGTGGGTCTAGTTGGACTCGAACCAACGACCCCCGCGTTATCAACACGGTGCTCTAACCAGCTGAGCTACAGACCCAAACGCAGTCGTTCGCCACTCGCCTTCGCTGTCAGTTAAAGCATTCACTGTTTTAACTAACGGCTAACGACTCATAACTAACAACTTCTTAAACAACCGATGAGTGTAGGCACTCGGATCAAGATACTCTAGAAAGGAGGTGATCCAGCCGCACCTTCCGATACGGCTACCTTGTTACGACTTCACCCCAGTCATGAAACCCAGCGTGGTAAGCGCCCCCCTTGCGGTTAGGCTACCTACTTCTGCCAGATTCCACTCCCATGGTGTGACGGGCGGTGTGTACAAGACCCGGGAACGTATTCACCGCGACATGCTGATCCGCGATTACTAGCGATTCCGACTTCATGGAGTCGAGTTGCAGACTCCAATCCGGACTACGATCGGCTTTCTGGGATTGGCTCCACCTCGCGGCTTGGCAACCCTCTGTACCGACCATTGTATTACGTGTGAAGCCCTACCCATAAGGGCCATGAGGACTTGACGTCATCCCCACCTTCCTCCGGTTTATCACCGGCAGTCTCATTAAAGTGCCCAACTAAATGATGGCAATTAATGACAAGGGTTGCGCTCGTTGCGGGACTTAACCCAACATCTCACGACACGAGCTGACGACAGCCATGCAGCACCTGTGTCCAAGTTCCCTTTCGGGCACTCCCAAATCTCTTCAGGATTCTCGGCATGTCAAGGGTAGGTAAGGTTTTTCGCGTTGCATCGAATTAATCCACATAATCCACCGCTTGTGCGGGTCCCCGTCAATTCCTTTGAGTTTTAATCTTGCGACCGTACTCCCCAGGCGGTCAACTTCACGCGTTAGCTGCGGTACTAAGGAAGTCTCCTCCCCCAACACCTAGTTGACATCGTTTAGGGCGTGGACTACCAGGGTATCTAATCCTGTTTGCTCCCCACGCTTTCGTGCATGAGCGTCAGTATTGACCCAGGGGGCTGCCTTCGCCATCGGTATTCCTCCACATCTCTACGCATTTCACTGCTACACGTGGAATTCTACCCCCCTCTGCCATACTCTAGTCTTGCAGTCACAAACGCCGTTCCCAGGTTAAGCCCGGGGCTTTCACGTCTGTCTTACAAAACCGCCTGCGCACGCTTTACGCCCAGTAATTCCGATTAACGCTCGCACCCTACGTATTACCGCGGCTGCTGGCACGTAGTTAGCCGGTGCTTCTTCTGATGGTACCGTCATCAGCTGCAGGTATTATCCGCAACCTTTTCTTTCCACCTGAAAGAGCTTTACAACCCGAAGGCCTTCTTCACTCACGCGGCATGGCTGGATCAGGGTTTCCCCCATTGTCCAAAATTCCCCACTGCTGCCTCCCGTAGGAGTCTGGGCCGTGTCTCAGTCCCAGTGTGGCGGATCATCCTCTCAGACCCGCTACGGATCGTCGCCTTGGTGAGCCTTTACCTCACCAACTAGCTAATCCGATATCGGCCGCTCCGACAACGCAAGGCCATTGCTGGTCCCCTGCTTTCCCCCTCAGGGCATATGCGGTATTAGCGTAACTTTCGCTACGTTATCCCCCATTGCCGGGTACGTTCCGATATATTACTCACCCGTTCGCCACTAACTAGAGAGCAAGCTCTCTAATCCGTTCGACTTGCATGTGTAAAGCATGCCGCCAGCGTTCAATCTGAGCCAGGATCAAACTCTTCAGTTCAATCCAACTTTTGATCGGCTTTCGCCAATCGGTCTCACTCAAAATAAATCGACTTGCGTCTTTTCATATATAAGCGAGGTACTTCAGTATTTATATAGTATGCATCCATGACCTAAGCCATCGATACTCCTCAACCCAAGCACCTACACTCATCAGTTGTTTCTTCTATCTTTTAAGGAACTTAACCACTCCGCTTTCGCTTCGTAGTCGCTGCCTCAGCAGCGAAGAGGTGCGCATTATAGGGACTAAAAATTTCTTGTCAACTTAATTTCGCACTTCGTTTTTTCTT
>NZ_JQKP01000013.1 GCF_000746095.1 Ferriphaselus sp. R-1
CTTGACGTAAGGCTTGACGAATTGCGGCGACATCAGTCGCACGTCATGTCCCATTTTGCCCAGCTCCCGCGCCCAGTAGTGTGAGCTTCCACAGGCTTCCATGCCGATCAATGTCGCTGGCAGTTTGCCAAAGTATGCCTGCATCTGGTTGCGCCGCAATTGCTTCCTGACAATCACCTTGCCCGCACGATCCACTCCGTGTATCTGGAATACGTTCTTTGCCAGGTCTATGCCAATACGCGTAATATCCATTTCACACCTCCCTCTGTTGACTGGTTGTTTGCCATCTCCAGTCTGGCACATCTCGATGCCGTTTAGGGGGAGGTGTCCATTCCATTGCCCTACACGGGCTGTACTTACTTGTTTTTTTTCGCTTCCGTACCAGACGGCCGCGAAACAAAAGGCGTACCGGTCTGCGCAGCTAGTTGGCGTGCCTTCTCGGCAGCGCGCATCAAGGCTTGCGGAGCTTTTTGCAAAGTGGAGTCTTTCAAATGCGACACGGGAGCTTTCATTTTTTCTGTCCTTCATCTAACAGCACTGGAGGCATGCTGGAATTATCATAAAACTGCCAGCTATCTACCAGCAACTTGTAGCGCTCGAAATTCGAAATGCCATGTGCGAAACGACGGCGAATCACATCAACCGGGATATTGTGCCCGCCCTGTCTTACACAAATCGCGACACGCTCAATCGCCATTTCAGCATCCGGTAATGATAAAAAACCAGCTCAACCACATAACCCGAAGCGCGCCACACCGGAATCATCTGCGCATAGGTCAACCCAGAAAGCGTCGTCTCGAAAGAAAAACTCGCACCGCGCTTTGCATACTCCGCTATCGTTTCCAGCATCAACCGCCCGGCCTTGAAGGCCGCAAGCTCTGGCGCGAAGGGAGATAGACCGGCGGCGATCAGATCGGCATTCACAAAGTTGGGCAACTCGGCATCCGTCGGCAAGAACTCTCGCGCAAAGGTCGTCTTACCCGCGCCGTTTGGCCCGGCGATGATGACGATGCGCTTATTACTTGAGGTAGATGTCATGTGATGTGTCGATGAAGTTCGAGCCTAGTCCCTTTAACTTAAATCAATTCGACTCCGGTACCTTTAGTTTGGTACCTTTGGTTCACTCGGTATCACTTGTTTGCTTTGAAAAGACTATTGGGCCAAATTTTGGGTCATATATCCCAAATGCATTAACCCTGTTTTCTTTCAACTGAAACACTAGATTCCATCTTTCGAATGAAGCAAGTCGCCTTAGTTGATCGGGCGAGATAGCAACTGATGTAGGGTCACCGAGTTTTTCCCTCAGCTCCGTATAATCTGTACCGATGCCAAGACCGGATATTTTGTAGCAGTATGAGCATGACCCGACGTAGAGTACGCCTTTGACTTCTGTGCCCTTGAAAATAACTACAGCTTCATTCTCACTAGATGAGTTTCTATACAACCAGACCTGTCCGTCTTCAGCAGAGGGGTTGCCCTTTTTGAACTTCACATCGGGCGCTTTGTCGCCAAGTACAATGGAAAGAAATTCAGTCTGCGCCATTACCCTTGTCTCGTACTTCCCATAAATCCAAATCAGCAGAGCGGTCAGGCAACCTAGCGCAATAGAACCCCAAAGAACACGAACTAAAATTTTCTTCCAGCCCCACCTATCCTTTGTCTGTCCATAGAGAAGTACCAAACCCAAGACTAGCGAAGCCAAGAAAATCCCTGTACCTACTTCCATGCTAGCTCCCTTTTAAACGAATTATTGCGGAAACTCATCTTGAACTAATGCGAGGAATTAAACGGGGACAGACCACGTTTTATTCTTCGCTATCTCTTCATGCACCCACAACGGATCAAGGTCAGCACCATTCGGCCAAGTGAGCGCACCAAGCTCGATATTGACTTGCTGAAACAACTGCACATCTTTAAGTGCCGCGAAGATTCCCGCATCCACGCTATTCACCAGCGCAGACATATCGACGATGCCGCTCGTACCATCATTACAGGTGATTGAAAGCCTATAACTTGGCTGCACGTTAACAGCACGCACGCGCCAAGGTGCGGCAGCGATCACTCCAGAGGGGCGATGTTCTTGGGTAACTGTTTCGATTGGCATAGGTTCCAGTCCTCCATCAACTCTTTGCGGTGTTGTGCTGCCCATTCAAGTACAAGTGCCTGCGCACGTCTCGGCAGACTACCCTTTATGACTTCCAATGTGCGAATGTCTATCAGTGCTTCGTACTCACCATACATGGCGTGAAAGTGAGGCGGTGCATGTTCTCGCCAGAACATCTGCACAACGATTCCAAAAAACTGGCTGATGGTTGGCATGCACCTTCTCCTTGTTGGCTAGTTTACCTTTCAACAGGCTCGGGGCGAAAATTCTCCCCCACCCCAGCCCTCCCCCGGTGGGAGAGGGAGTAGTGCGGCGGTTACCGACTGATCGGCTTATACCGAATCCTCTTAGGCTTCGCCCCCTCCTCACCCAGCCGCTTCTTCTTGTCCGCCTCATATTCCTGATAGTTGCCATCAAAGAACGTCCACTTGGAGTCGCCTTCGCAGGCGAGGATGTGGGTGGCGATGCGGTCGAGGAACCAGCGGTCGTGGGAGATGACAGCGACGCAGCCGGCGAATTCGAGCAGGGCATCTTCCAGCGCGCGCAGGGTTTCCACGTCGAGGTCGTTGGAAGGTTCGTCGAGCAAGAGGACATTTCCGCCGGAGATGAGCGTCTGCGCCAGATGCAAACGTCCACGTTCGCCGCCGGAGAGTTGGCCGACGATCTTGGCCTGGTCTGCGCCTTTGAAGTTGAAGCGGCCGATGTAGGCGCGCGCCGGGGTTTCGTATTTGCCCACGGTCAAGATGTCGTTGCCACCGGAGATGGCATCGAACACGGTCTTGTCGTTGTCCAACCCTTCGCGCGATTGGTCGATGTGCGAGACTTTGACGGTCTGGCCGATCTTCACCGTGCCGCTGTCGGGCGTTTCCTTGCCGGTGATCATGCGGAACAGCGTGGATTTACCCGCGCCGTTCGGGCCGATGATGCCGACGATCGCGCCGGGCGGAATCTTGAAGCTGAGGTTGTCGATCAGCAGGCGGTCGCCAAAGGCCTTGGAGACGTTCTCGAACTCGATGACTTCGTTGCCCAGGCGGTCGCCGATGGGGATGAAGATTTCCTGCGTCTCGTTGCGCTTCTGGTGCTCTTGCGAGTTCAGCTCTTCAAAGCGGGCGATACGCGCCTTGGATTTGGCCTGACGCGCTTTCGGATTTTGGCGCACCCATTCCAGCTCCTGCTTCATCGCCTTGGCGTGAGCGTCGAGCTGCTTTTGTTCGAGCGCCAGACGCGCGCCCTTCTGGTCGAGCCAGCTCGAATAATTGCCCTTCCAGGGAATGCCTTGTCCACGGTCGAGTTCGAGGATCCATTCGGCGGCATTGTCGAGGAAGTAGCGGTCGTGGGTGACGGCGACCACGGTGCCGGGGAAGCGCACCAGGAACTGTTCCAGCCATTCGACGGACTCGGCGTCGAGGTGGTTGGTCGGCTCGTCCAGCAGCAGCATGTCGGGTTTTTCCAGCAGCAGCTTGCACAGCGCCACGCGGCGTTTCTCACCGCCGGACAGGTTCTTGATGAGCGCGTCCCACTCGGGCAGGCGCAGCGCGTCGGCGGCGATGTCCATCTGGTGTTCGGAGTCCGCACCGCTGGTGGCGATGATGGCTTCGAGGCGCGCCTGCTCGGTGGCCAGCGCGTCGAAATCGGCATCCTCTTCGGCGTAGGCGGCGTACACCGCATCCAGCTTGGCTTGCGCCTGCATCACTTCGCCCAGGGCGGACTCGACCTCCTGACGCACCGTCCAGTCGGGGTTCAGCACCGGCTCCTGCGGCAGGTAGCCGATGCGGATGTTCGGCTCGCGCTGGATCTCACCGTCGTATTCCTTGTCCACGCCCGCCATCAGGCGCAGCACGGTGGACTTGCCGGAGCCGTTCAGACCGAGCAGGCCGATCTTCGCGCCGGGGAAGAAACTGAGGGAAATATCCTTGATGATCTGACGCTTGGGAGGAACGATCTTGCTCACGCGGAGCATCGACATTACGTATTGGGCCATGATTTGAAAGTGCCTGTGATGGAATTGAAAAGGTGCCGGATTATACCGCCCGCCCTAAGCCGGAAACACGCCGGTGGACAGGTAACGGTCGCCCCGGTCGCAGACGATGAACACGATGGTGGCGTGCTCGACCTGTTGCGAGATGCGCTGGGCGATGGCGAGTGCGCCGCCGGAGGAGATGCCGCAGAAGATGCCTTCCTCGCGCGCCAGTCGGCGGGTGTATTCCTCGGCTTCGGCCTGACCGACGTATTCGATGCAATCGACGTTGGTCGGGCTGTAGATGGTGGGCAGATACGCCTCCGGCCATTTGCGGATGCCGGGTATCTGCGCGCCCTCTTCCGGCTGCGCGCCGATGATCTGGATGGCGGGATTGCGCTCCTTGAGGAAGCGCGAGGTGCCCATGATGGTGCCGGTGGTGCCCATGCTGGACACAAAATGCGTGATGCCGCCCTGTGTACCGCGCCAGATCTCGGGGCCGGTGCCTTCGTAATGGGCCAGCGGGTTGTCCGGGTTGCCGAACTGGTCGAGGATGATGCCGCGCCCCTCGGCGCGCAGCCGTTCGGCGGTGTCGCGCGCCAGCTCCATGCCGCCCTCTTTCGGTGTCAGCACCAGTTCGGCGCCAAAGGCGCGCATGGTCTGGCGGCGCTCCACGCTCTGGTTCTCGGGCATCACCAGGATCATGCCGTAACCGCGCATGGCGGCGGCCATCGCCAGCGCGATGCCGGTGTTGCCGGAGGTGGCCTCGATCAGCGTATCGCCGGGACGAATCTCGCCGCGCGCTTCCGCGTGCGCGATCATGGATAAGGCGGGGCGGTCTTTCACCGAACCCGCTGGATTGTTACCCTCCAGTTTCGCGAGGATCACATTGGACGTGTTGCCGGGGATGCGCTTCAAGCGTACCAGCGGCGTTTCGCCCACAAAGTCTTCTAGTGTCTTGTACATGGCGGCTCCTGAACAGCCGTGAATGATAGCAGCAGGCCACGGCAGAAGCGGCAGGATTCTTTGGCAGGGCCGCGCCAAATCGCATAAAATGGCGCGGTTCCAAGACTCGTCCCTGGCCCTGCCCACCCCTATGAACAAATGCGGGTTCCTGTTCGCTGCGCTGCTGCTTGCGTGCCTTCCGGCACGCATGGTCGCGGCTGCCCCGCAGGACAGCGCACTGGCCGCCTCCGCCCCGGCGGGCGCGGCCACGCTGGGCGGCGATGCCAACATGATCGACCAGCTGCTGGGCAAGGCGCACGAACTCATCGGCACGCCTTACCGCAACGGCGGCATGTCACCGCTGACCGGCTTCGATTGCAGCGGCTTCGTCGGCTACCTGTTCAAGACCAATCTGGCGATGAACCTGCCGCGCACCTCCAAGGACATGAGCCGGGTCGGCGACAAGGTGGACAAGAACGAGCTGAAACCGGGCGACCTGCTGTTCTTCAACACCGTGAAGCGCGGCATCTCGCACGTCGGCATCTATCTGGGCGACGGCAAGTTCATCCACTCGCCCTGGCACGGCAGCAGCGTGGAAGTCGCCTACCTCGGCATGAAATACTGGACCAAACGCTTCGCCGTGGCCAAGCGCCTCGACCTGCCCGAGACTTTACCCAATCCGCTGTCGAGCTTGCAGCCGCCACCCGCGACCGTGGCCCAACAGCCTTATCCCACCCCTCCATCAACACAAGGAAAATAGCATGAGCTTGAACAATGTCAGCGCCGGCAAGAATCTGCCACAGGAATGTAACGTCATCATCGAGATCCCGGCGCACTCCGATCCGGTCAAGTACGAAGTGGATAAGGAGAGCGGCGCGCTGTTTGTCGACCGCTTCGTCTCCACCCTGATGCGCTATCCGTGCAACTACGGCTACATCCCCAACACCTTGGCGGACGATGGCGATCCCGTCGACGTGCTGGTCGTCACCCCCTTCCCGCTGGTGCACGGCGCGGTCATCCGCGTGCGTCCGCTGGGCATGCTGGACATGGACGACGAGAGCGGCGGCGATGCCAAGCTGGTAGCCGTGCCGGTGACCAAGCTGACCCCGCTGTACCAGAACGTGAACAGCATCGAAGACCTGCCAGAGCAACTGCTGCAACAGATCCAGCATTTCTTCGAGAACTACAAGTCGCTGGAAAAAGGCAAGTGGGTCAAGGTCAAGGGCTGGAAAGGCATCGAAGCTGCCCACACCGAGATCACCAACGGCGTCGCCAACTACAAGGGCTGATCCATGACCGCGCGCATCATTGACGGCAAGGCCATCGCGCAGGAAGTACGCGCCGAGTGGAAGGTTCGCGCCGACGCGCTCAAGGCGCGCGGCATCACGCCGGGTCTGGCGGTCATCATCGTCGGCGAAGATCCGGCCTCGAAGGTCTACGTCGCCAACAAGGTGAAGGCGTGTGCGGAGTTGGGCTTGCATTCCGAGCACATCGCCCTGCCCGCCGACACCTCGGAGGCAGCCCTGCTGGCGAAGATCGCCGAGTTGAACGCCGACCCGGCCATTCACGGCCTGCTGGTGCAACTACCGGTGCCCAAGCACATCGACGGCGACAAGGTGCTGAACGCCATCAGCCCTGAAAAGGACGTGGACGGCTTTCACCCGATCAACGTCGGCGCGCTGGCCACCGGCAACATGCGCTTCGCGCCGTGCACGCCGTACGGTTCGCTGGTGCTGCTGCAAAAGAGCGGTGTCAGCATCGAAGGCAAGCACGCCGTGGTGGTGGGACGCAGCAACATCGTCGGCAAACCGATGGCGCTGTTGCTGTTGCAGCACAACGCCACCGTCACCATCTGCACCTCCAAGACCGTCGATCTCGCCAAGCACACCCGCGATGCCGACATCCTGGTAGTGGCGACGGGCAGGCCGAAGATGGTCACCGGCGACATGATCAAGCCGGGTGCCGCCGTCATCGACGTGGGCATCAACCGCATGGCGGATGGCAAGCTGTGCGGCGATGTGGATTTCGAGTCGGCAAAAGAAGTGGCCGGCTGGATCACGCCGGTGCCCGGCGGTGTCGGCCCGATGACCATTACCATGCTGGTCGCCAACACCGTGCAATCGGCGGAACGTAGCGCCGGTATCTGATACGGCGGTCGTCAGGTAGCGGGAGCGCTCTGCTCCCGCTCCAATTCCAGCAATAAATTCAGCCTGTCGGTTCGCGCCACTTCCAGCCAATGACGGTTGGAGAGTGCGCCTTCCATCGCCCAGAGCAGATTCAAGCTGACCTTCACTCCGCTACGCTTCACTTGAAGATAGGCGCGAACCGCACCGAGTTTGCTCAACTGCTCAAACGAATGGATGCCGGCAATCGCCAACATCTGTTTTGATTTCAGGCCGAGATTGGGCAGCTTGGCAATATCCATCGCTACACGGCTAGCGCGCTTTCAATAAAGCATCAAACTCTTCAGCTGGCATGGGCTTGGCGAACAGATAGCCTTGGCCGAGATCACAACCGATCTGCATCAGCAAGTCGCGCTGCTCTCTGGTTTCCACGCCTTCGGCGATCACCTTCAACCCAAGTTTGTGTGCCATGACTACGATAGCCTCACATAACGCCATATCGGCTGGATCGCTGGCCATGTTGCGCACGAACGATTGATCGATCTTGAGGTAGTCGATGTCGAATTTTTTCAGATACGACAGTGCAGAATATCCTGTGCCGAAGTCATCTATGGAAACCTGGATGCCGGCATCCCTGAACTGGAGCAGCTTGCGCACCGTTTCGTCATCCTTGTTGAGCAGCAGCCCTTCCGTGATCTCGATAGCAATGCTGCGCCCGGACAAGCCATTGTCACGGAGGAAACGAATCCAGGATTCTGGAGTGTCCTCTTTGCTGCGGAACTGTATGGGGGACTTGTTCACGCTTATCTGGAATGACCGGTTACCGGCCATCTCGCTCCATCGTTTCGCATGCCTTGCCGATTCGTGGAATACCCACTCTCCAATCGGATTGATCAGTCCGGTCTCCTCGGCAAGCGGGATAAATGTCATCGGACTGACGAGCCCCCGCAGTGGATGCTGCCAGCGCAACAACGCTTCGGCCTTGAAAATGTTGCCGGTAGCTAATTCTATGATGGGCTGAAAGTAGACACGCAACTGATTGCCAGTGAGCGCCTGGCTCAACTCACCGATCAAGCGCAGCCGCAGCTTGGCCGCCTCTTGCAGGGCAGGCGTGAAATAGCTGTAGCGGTTGCGCCCCTCCTCCTTGGAGACGTACATGGCCTGATCTGCATTCTGGAGTAACTGTTCAAGTTGAGTGGCATCATCAGGGTACACCGTGATGCCAATACTGGCGGAGATGTGTGCAACCTCACTTCCGAGGAAGTATGGCTCGGCAAGCCTGTTGATTATGGTCTGTGTCAATTGATCGATATCTTCCATCTCGTGAAGATGCGACAAAATCACGGTGAACTCGTCTCCTCCCAGGCGCGCAACCGTATCAGATTCGCGCACACAGCCGATCAGCCGCTGAGAGGCCTGCACCAATAGATCGTCACCGACGTGATGTCCCAAGGAGTCATTCACTTCCTTGAACCGGTCCAGGTCTATGAATAGCAATGCGAAGGCATCGGTGGCGCGATCCGCCTTCTTGATCTCCTGAGCCAGTCGATCACGGAACATCCGACGATTGGGCAGGCCTGTCAGCAAATCGAAATTGGCCTGGTGCCAAATGATCTCCTCGGATTTTAGCTTTTCGGTGATATCCGAGAACATGGCTACCCGGCGATGTACCAAACCTTCCGTGTCGTAGATGGTGTTGATGGTCAAATGCTCGGCGTACACCTCACCGTTCTTGCGCCGATCCCATATCTCGCCCTGCCAGCGACCGCTAGTATTCAATGCATCCCACATGGTTTGGTAGAAAGTGGGGTCTTGACGACCCGAGCTGAGCACATTCGGGCTTTGGCCGATGATCTCGTCCTCGGTATATCCCGTGGTTGATGTAAATGCCGGGTTCACCGCAATGATTCGGTTATTGGCATCGGTAATCAGCATGGCCTCGCTACTCACTTGATAGACCAAAGCTGCCAGGCGCAAATCTTCCTCGGTTTGTTTGCGTACCGAGATGTCGGCGTGCGTTCCGATCATGCGCAATGGCTTACCTTCTGCATCGCGACTCACCAGCATCCCGCGCGCCAAAATCCATTTGTAACTACCGTTCTTGCAACGCATCCGGAACTCGACGGTGTAGATCGAAAGCTCGCCTGCAAAATAAGCTTCAACTTGTGCCAGAACTTGTTCGCGGTCATCTGGATGCAAATGAGCAAGCCACGCGTCCGATAGGTTCGGGAATTCATGCTCGTCGTAACCTATCATTTCCTTCCAGCGCTTCGAGAATATGGCCTCGCCCGTTTGCACCGACCAGTCCCACACGCCATCACCGGCACCTTCCAGAGCAAAATGCCAGCGCTCTTCACTGGCACGCAAGGCATTTTCGGCCAGGATGCGATCGTGGTTGGAGCGGTCGATATCGCCGGTCATCTCGCTGAAAGCTCGGGCAGCGTAAGCGATCTCATCCTCACCCGCCATCAGCTCCGCATCCGCTTTGTACTCACCTTTACCATACTGGCGCATCGCCTCGCTGAGTCTTTGCAGTCGATTGATGATGCTGCGGCTCACCGCAATTTCGATGAAATAACCGCTCAATAACGAAATCAGCACGATCATGCCTGCCAGTGCCTTGAATAGCGCATTGGTGGTAGCCATCACCTGCTCTACCGGAACCAATTGGAAATAGCGCCACCCCAAAGGCTGGATCTGTACGCCGACGGCGATATGTGCACGACCATTCAACATCAATCCTTGCGCAAGCACCTGAGGCTTATCGGTCAAGGTCGATTTCAGCAACTGCTGCAACTCTGGCTCTGCAGAAAAATCCGGAACAAAGCTATCCTGCGCCGCCTCCAGTTGTTTCTGCCAGGCACCTACCAGCACAAAATGCCCCTCGCTATCGACCAGGAAATGCTGCGTTTCATCGTATAGCTGGGTTGAAGCGAACAACGATTCCATCACGTTGGACAGCTGCATATCTTCGCCTATCGTACCCAGCCACTTATCGCCCAGGTAGAGCGGAAAAACCGCACTGACCATCCAGGCTTTGGCGACCGGGTCGTACAGCGGGGGTGTGTAACGCAGGAGACGCAAAGGGTTGAGCTGGGGCGAGGTGTAGCTCAGCCAGGGGGTATGCGTGTAATCATTGTCTGCAGGCATGCCAATCGTAAAATCCGGCATGGAGGCATCAAAGATAATCTCGCTACGCTCGGGGGACAGGAACCAGGTGTTTTCCAACTTGCGACTGGCAGCTGCACCAAATGAATCAAGGACATGCTTGATACGCCAATGCTGTAACTTCTGTGTGTCACTTTCATTGGCATTGGGCGGGAGAAAAATACCCGCTTCACGCTTGCCATCATACGGGGGCTTGCGATTGCGCCAGACCCCATCCTTCCCGCGCACCATTTGGCGATGGAATTCACTCAGCCCGGTCGGGTCTGCGGGCTTGGACAGTTCCGCCTGCAACAAACGCGAAAGTGCCGGCAACTTAACCCCGGCCTCGACAAAACGCTGGGTGGCAGGCGCAATAAGATTGGACGTCTTCTTGGCTATCGCTGCAGACTCGGCCTGAATGATCTGCTGGTGAGCATAACGGTAGATCAACCATGCACCGGGCACCGCCGTCAGCAGGATGCTGGCAGTAACGATCAGCGTGATCTTGCGTCGGACATTCATTGAGCTCTACTTTCCATCCAGCAAGGTGAAATACCGGGTCACCAGCAGATTGATGGCATCGCCACACCAATTCTGCCCGGCAAAACACTCGGCTCGCCCCAAACCATTGCTCTGCCAGGTCAGGCGTGCATCCCATTCCCCGAAACGCTTTTGCAAGGTGATCGAACGCTGCGTGTAATCAGGCAGCCCCAGCATGGCGTTGTTACTCAGCCGCTGCCTGCCCAAGCGCAGGTCAAGGTTGAATTCGTGGGGCAAGGGAATGATGGCTATGCCTTCAACGTATTGCGCTGCTCCAGAGCCAAAATAGTCCCGAATGAAGTCGTAATAGACTCCAACGGTAGCTGTAGGCAAGGAGTAGCGAAAATCAAGTCGATATTTGTATGAGGCATATTTGAGTGACTTGGCCGTGCCGGGATAATTGAATGACAGATAGCTGGCATCCCAACTGAACGCATCCTTGCTGCCCGCATGACCGGCATAGTAATCGACCTCGGTGCGCGCCTGCCGGCCATCGTTGAAGTCGACATTCGACAGCCAAGTGCCTGCATAAACGCCTGAATCAGCTGTGTAATCCAGCCCGCCCTGGAGTGCGGGCCGGTGTCCGGAGTTGGAGATGCCACGAAAGACATAGTCATTGGTTGCTGCCACATTGGCGGTCACCGCTGCCTGGGCAATCAGCGGATGAACAAGCAGTGCGCCAAGCAACAACATCCTTCTCACAATCACTCCATGCTTGCACCTGCCAGCAGCTCCTCCACACGGGCTCTGCCCTGCGGGGTCGTCATAACCATCAACACATCGCCTCCCTGTACCGGATGTGCCGCTGGGGGGTTGAATTTCCAGTGTCCTACGTGCTTAACGGCAAGAACCACGCAATCTGTATTTCCGTGATACAGCACCGCCAGCGGCTTACCTGAAAGGGCCTCGGGAATGGTTATCTCTTCCATGCGCAAGTGATCCTCAGACTTGAGCATTTCATCGAGGAAAGAAACGACTTGCGGGCGTACCATCGCCGAAACCAGCCTCAAGCCGCCGGTAAAATCTGGTGAAACGATCTCGTCGGCACCCGCACGGCGGGTCTTTTCCACGTTTTTTACATCATGACACCGTGCCACGACACGTATCTTTGAATTTAACTGTTTGGCGCTCAGGCTAATCACCAGATTCTTGCTGTCATCCGCCGCCACCGCGAACACGCCTTTGGCGCGATGCACCCCCGCTGAGATCAGCAGATCGTTGTCGGTGGCATCGCCATGCACGAAAAGCTGTTCGGGATGTTTGTCCAGATAGTTCTCGATATGCTGCATGTCCTCATCGACGATCACGCACGAGCGTCCGGTCGCACTAAGTTCGTGGGCAACGTTGCTTCCCACCCGACCGATACCGCAGACGATGTAATGTTCGCTCAACTTCTCGATTTTCTTCTGCATCTTCTTTCTCCGCCAAGCTTGATTGAGGTCGCCTTCCAGTATGAACGCCGTCACCGTAGACAGCAGATAAGTCAGCGTGGCGATCCCGGCAAAGCCGATGAACACCGTGAATAAGCGCCCGTAATGATTGTTCGACAGATCGACGATCTCGCCAAAGCCGATGGTGGCAATGGTGATGAAGGTCATGTAGAAGCAATCGACCCAGGAATTGTGATCTCCACCCAACAGCCGGTAACCGACCGTACCGATGATGAACACCAGGATCAGCGCCACACAGCCCCAGATGAACGAGGCGTAGATATGGCGCGCGGATGCGTCCAGTCTCACGTCACTGCTCCGGCTTCCGGGGGAACAGCACATCGCTGAAACCGAACTGGCTCAGATCCTCGATGCGCATGGGGTACAGGATGCCATCCAGATGATCGCACTCATGCTGCACCACACGGGCATGGAAACCACTCACGGTGCGGTCGATCAGCGCGCCGTACTGGTCGTAGCCCTGATAGCGCAGATAGTCGAAACGCGGCACTTTGCCACGCAACCCCGGCACGCTCAGACAACCTTCCCAGTCTTCGCTCTGCTCGTCGCCCAGCGGCATCAGCACGGGATTGATCAACACGGTCTGCGGCACGGCGGGAGCATCCGGGTAGCGCGGATTGTGCTCACAACCGAAGATGACCACCCGCAACGGCACGCCGATCTGGGGCGCGGCCAGGCCGACACCCTCGTGGGCCCGCATGGTGTCATGCATGGTCGCCAGCAGCTCGTGCAAGTAAGGGGTGTCAAAGGCATCGACCTCGTCCGCACGAGACAACAGCCGCACATCGCCCATCCGCAGGATCTCGCTAATCGCCATCGCACTGCACCACACACTCCAGCAGGGTGCGCACCTGCACCATCACCCGCTGCGCGACCTTGCCCACCTCCTCCAGACTCACGCTATCGCGACTGTCACCACGTCCGGCAGCATGGTTCACTACTGCGGCGATGGTCGCATAGCCCAAGCCCAGCTCTCGCGCCAGGATGGCTTCCGGCATCCCGGTCATGCCGACCATGTCGGCACCATCACGCTCCATGCGATCGATTTCGGCGATGGTCTCCAGACGCGGTCCCTGGACGGCAGCATACACGCCACCGTCCAGGCAGTTGGTGTCGGCCAGTCTTGCCGCCGAGAGCAAGCGGCTGCGCAACGGGGCGGAATAGGGATGGGTAAAATCAGTATGGATCACTGCCGTGTCGGTGCCATCGACGAAGGTCGACTCGCGGCCATGGGTGTAATCGATGATCTGGTCGGGCACCACCAGCGTGCCGGGGACCAGATCGGCACGGATGCCACCGACCGAAGCCACCGATACGACGCGCGTCACGCCCTCCTGCTTCAGCGCCCACAGATTGGCACGGTAGTTCACCAAATGTGGCGGAATGGTGTGTCCGTAGCCGTGGCGGGCGAGGAAGATGACCTCGTGCCCGCCCAAGGTACCGAAGGTCAGCGCACCGGAAGGTTCGCCGTAAGGCGTACGCATCACCTGTCGCCGGGTGATCTGCAGATTGGCCAGTTGGGTCAGGCCGCTTCCGCCCAGAATCGCCAGCATCTCAATTCTCCTTTAACGCATGGATGGCCGGCAGATTGCGCCAGGCACCGTGTATGTCCATGCCATAACCGAACACGAAGCGGTCCGGCACCTCGATGCCGACAAAGTCGGCGGATAAGGGTTTCGGTTTGCCGTGCTGCTTGTCCACGAACACCGCACAATGGAACTCGGCGGCCCCGAGTTCCAGCACCCGCTGCCTTACCGCAGCCAGCGTCTCACCCTCGTCCAGGATGTCGTCCAGCACCAGCACCACCCGCCCCTTCAGCGTCTCGTGCTGCGGCTGCACTTTCCAATGCAACTCGCCCCCCTGCTGGCGGTCACCATAGCGCGAGACATGCACGTAATCGAAATCGAGCGGGAAAGCGAGTTGCGGTAACAGCTGACCGACGAACACCACTGCGCCGCCCATCACCGCCAGCACCAAGGGCTGGGAGTCACCCAGCCGCGCCGTTATCTCTCGGGCCAACCGGGCCAGCGCCGCCTGCACCTGATCCGGGCGACAAATCACCTCGGAACGCTGTAGATAGTCCTGCGCTTGCCCGGCTGGGATCATCGGGCAACCGTCCTCAGGTAGGCGGCGAACTCGTCGTGGAACTCGGGGCGTTTGAGTCCGAACGACACCACCGCCTTGAGATAACCCAGCTTGTCGCCGCAGTCGTAACGCACGCCATCGTAACGGTAAGCCAGCAGATTCTCCTCCTGCATCAGGGCAGCGATGCCATCGGTCAGCTGGATCTCGCCGCCAGCCCCCGGCTGGAGTTGGCGCAGGTGATGGAAGATACGCGGCGTCAGGATGTAACGCCCTACCACCGCCAGCGTGGAGGGCGCCTGCTCAGGCTTGGGTTTCTCGACGATAGCGTCGACCTGCTCCAGCGCGGCGGTGAGCGGCGTGCTGCTGACGATGCCGTAGCTGCCCGTCTGCTCGCGGGGCACGTTCTCCACCCCCAGGATGGAGCACTGCCGCTCGCGGAATACCGCCGACATCTGCGCGGTGACCGACGGCACGCCATCCAGCAGATCGTCCGCCAGCAACACGGCGAAAGGCTCGCCCTGCACCACCGGCTCAGCACACAGTACGGCATGGCCCAAGCCCAACGCCACCGGCTGACGGATGTAGATGCAGTTGATGTTCTTGGGGATGACCTCCTGTACGATGCGCAGCAACTCTTTCTTGCCGCGCATCTCCAGCTCGGCTTCCAACTCGTAGGCCTTGTCGAAGTGATCGGGGATAGCGCGCTTGTTGCGACCGATGATGAACACCATGTCGGTGATACCGGCCTCCACCGCCTCTTCCACCGCATACTGGATCAGCGGTTTGTCGACTACCGGCATCATCTCCTTGGGGGTGGCCTTGGTGACCGGCAGGAAACGCGTCCCCATCCCCGCCACCGGAAACACCGCCTTGGTGATCTGCTTCGTTCTGCGGTCACGATGGGCGTTCCTGCGCTCCACGAACACCCCCTTGATGAGATCGTTCTGCTCCGTCATTCCATCTCCCTCAGCTTATCCATCAACCCTTGTTCGTCCAGTACCGGCACGCCCAGTTGCAGTGCCTTGTCCAGCTTGCTGCCGGCTTCCGCCCCCGCCACCACGAAATCAGTCCTCTTCGAGACGCTACCGGCCACCTTCGCCCCCCTGGCTTCCAGCAGGGCCTTGGCCGCATCACGGCTCAATGTCGGCAGTGTACCAGTCAACACGAAGGTTTTCCCGCTCAGGGGTAAGGTCACAGCGGACAGACCGTCATGCTCTTCCCAAGACACACCCAGCGCACGCAACTGCGCCACCACTTCGCGGTTGTGCGGTTCGGCGAACGAATCGGCGATGCTCTGCGCCACCACCGGCCCCACGTCCGGTACCGCCAGCAAGTCCTCCGGCGTGGCTTGCATGATGGCATCCAGCCTGCCGAAGTGTCGCGCCAGGTCCTTGGCCGTACTCTCGCCGACATGGCGGATACCCAAGGCATAGAGGAAACGGTTGAGCGTGGTCGTCTTGCTATGCTCCAGCGCGGCCACCAGGTTCTGCGCACTCTTTTCGGCCATGCGCTCCAGGCCGGCCAGCGTCGCCACGTCCAGACGGTAAAGATCAGGCAGGGAGTGGATCAAGCCGCCATCCACCAGTTGCTCCACCAGCCTATCGCCCAGACCTTCGATATCCATCGCCCGCCGCCCGGCAAAGTGCAGGATGGCCTGCTTGCGCTGGGCGGCACACACCAGCCCGCCGGAACAACGCCAATCGACCTCGCCCTCCTCGCGCACGATATGGCTACCGCACACCGGGCACTTGCCGCCCAGCCGGGCATACAGATCGAACGGCGCTCTCCTTGCACCCTCGGCCCTGCGGTATTGCTCAGCATCGACTCCGCTACGCGCAGGCAATGGGTTTTCCAGCACCACGCCGACCACCTCCGGGATGACATCACCGGCACGCCGCACGATCACCGTATCGCCGATGCGCACATCCTTGCGGCGCGTCTCGTCCTCGTTGTGCAAGGTGGCGTTCGACACGGTGGTGCCACCGACGAACACCGGCTCCAGCTTGGCCACCGGAGTGAGCTTGCCGGTGCGCCCCACCTGGATGTCGATGTCACGCACCACGGTGAGCTGCTCCTCGGCGGGAAACTTGTGCGCCACGGCCCAGCGCGGCTCGCGCGTGACGAAGCCCAGCCGCTGCTGCAGTGCCAGGCTGTTGACCTTGTACACCACGCCGTCGATGTCGAACGGCAGGCTGTCGCGCAGGCCAGCGATGCGCTCGTGAAATCCGACCAACCCCGGCCCACCCCGTACCACCGCGCGCTCTTCGCACACCGGCACACCGAACGCCGCCAGCGCATCGAGGATGCCGTTGTGCGTGTCGGGCAGCGGCCAGCCCTGCACCTCGCCCAGCCCGTAGGCGAAGAACGACAACGGGCGGCGCGCCGCCAGCGCCGGGTCGAGCTGGCGGATGCTGCCCGCCGCGCCGTTGCGCGGATTCACCAGCGTGGGCAAGCCCAGTGCGCGCTGTTTTTCGTTGTAGCGCTCGAAATCGCTGCGCGCCATGTAAGCCTCGCCGCGCACTTCCAGCACGGGTGCATCACAACCCTGCAAACGCAGCGGGATCTGGTGGATAGTGCGCACGTTCTGCGTCACGTCCTCGCCGGTCTCGCCGTCGCCGCGCGTGGCGGCCTGCACCAACACACCCTGTTCGTAACGCAGATTGATGGCCAATCCATCAAACTTCAGTTCACAGACGTATTCGACCTGCGCCTCCGGCTGTTCCAGTTCGCGCCGCACGCGCGCGTCGAAAGCCAGCGCGCCTGCGTCGCTGATGTCGGTCTCGGTACGGATGGACAGCATGGGCACCGCATGGCGCACCGGCGCGAACCCATCGAGCACTTGGCCGCCGACACGTTGCGTAGGGGAATCGGGTGTGCGCTGCTCAGGATGAGCCGCTTCCAGCGTCTGCAGTTCACGGAACAGCCGGTCATATTCGGCATCCGGGATCAGCGGCGCATCCAGCGCGTAATACTGGTGGTTATGTCTTGCGATCTCGGCTCGCAGTTGTGCGGCCCGCTCGACGGGGCCGGTCATGCAAACAACCGCAGAGCCTGAGAGCTGCCGGGCGGGAGCTGCTGCGCCAGCATGGTCTGTTCGATGGCCACGATCTGCTCGCGGATCAGGGCGACAGCCTCGTCACCCAACGGCTTGCGACGGTCGTCCACCACATTGGCACGCAAGCTGGCTGCGATCACCTTGGCCATCTCCAGCATCTCGTCGAAACGCTCGACGGGATGCTCCACGCGCGGCACTTCGAGCAACAAGGTCAGGCCGGAGAAGGACATCTGGTTGAGCACATGGTGCTGGAACGGCACGTTGTCGAGGTTGCTCAGGCTGAACTGGGTCAGCCCACGGCCATCGAGGAACTGGAACGCGCCATCGGCTTGCAGGGTAAAACCGTTCTGCGATGCAACATAGACGATCTCGGCACCAAGCAAGGGGCGGTCGCTGCGCGGCACCAGGTTGAGGCCGATGATCTGGTCCACCTCGGCGCACACGGCATCCAGCGCGATGGCGCGCTGGGCGGCTTCGGCCACGTCGGGGCACTCGGCCTCAGCCGACATATCGGCGGCTATGCGTTTGATGAGTTCGCGGAACGCCACCAGACGCGTCTCGCTGATGGCACCCGAGCGATCGACCAGTTGCAACGAGATCTTGAAAGAGTCATACAGCAGCGGACTTTCCGGGATGACTCGCTCCCACTGTGAACTGGACGAGTTCAGACCGCAGGCATTGACCGGCTTGCCGAAATCGAAGCGCTGTTGCCACAAGGGAGCCAGCGCCCCCACTCCGATGGGCGTGCCGGGATAGATCAGGGCCACATAGTCGCTGCTGGCATCGACCAGCGCGCAACCGTCATCGGTGGCGCTGTTGCGCGTCGGCTCCTCGGCCAGCGCCTGGACGGTCTCCTCGACGGTAGCGACCGCTTCAGAGCCCTCCTGTGGCGCGGCATCCGGCCTGTCGTCCAGCGGAGCAGTCTGTTGCAGCACGTCCTCCCGCTTCTTCTCGAACACCTCGCCGAAGCGGCGGCGGTATTGGCGCTGCTGCCACCAACCGTAAGCCCACACGGCCAGTACCACGAAAACCCCGATACCCAGCAGACTGATTTGCAATTCACTCATGGCGATGATTGTTGTTATTGGAAGCGGCTGGATTATCGCAACAGCACAGGGAAATGGCAAAGCCTATGACAGGGCCAGATCGCCTTCGTGCATGCCTATGTTGGCCACCTCGCGCAGCGCGACGAGGAATTCCGGCGACTCGTGCAACTGCGCCTGCGACATCGGATGCGCCCCGCCCCGCATGTGCGTCAAACGCAACCGGCTGGTAGCCGGCATCTCGTACACCAACCCGGCCAGCAACTCGTCCGCCGATTCCGGCTTGTTGCACACCAGCACCATATCCGCACCCGCGTTCAGCGCAGCCTCGGCTCGCTGCACGATACCGCCCGCCACCGTAGCGCCTTCCATGGACAGGTCGTCACTGAAGATGCACCCCTCGAAGCCCAGCTCGCCGCGCAGGACTTGCTTCAACCACACCGGCGAAAAGCCCGCCGGACGCGGATCCACCTTGGGATAGATGACATGGGCGGGCATCACGGCGGTGAGCCCGCAGTTCACCATCTGGCGGAACGGGATCAGGTCGGCCAGCTCGATGTCGGTATAGCTGCGCTCATCCACCGGGATGTCCAGGTGCGAGTCGGCAGCGATGTAACCGTGGCCGGGGAAATGCTTGCCCACCGTCTGCATACCGGCCTGACGCAAGCCCAGCAACAGACTGTGCGCCAGCTCGGCGATGGCCTGCGGCTCAGAATGGAAAGCGCGGTCGCCGATCACCGTGCTCACACCGTAATCCATGTCCAGCACCGGCGTGAAACTGAAATCCACCCCGCAGGCACGCAGCTCGGCGGCCAGCACGAACCCGGCCTGCTGCGCCAGATGCCTGGCGCGCTTGGGCTGCACATCCCAGACCTTGCCCAGCTCACGCATCGGCGGGATGCGGGTGAAGCCGGAACGGAAACGCTGCACCCGCCCGCCCTCGTGGTCCACCGCGATCAACAACGGCGGCGTGCGCACCGCCCGGATCGCCGCCGTCAGCTCGCACAACTGCGCTGGCGATTCGTAGTTGCGCGCGAACAGGATCACCCCGCCCACCAGCGGATGGCGCAACCGCGCCTCATCCTCCGCCGTCAAAACCTTGCCCACCACATCCAGCATCACCGGCCCCAAACCCATACTTTCCCCCTTAATCCCGCTCAAGCCGCACGCCCGAATCATCCATAGCCACAGGCCTATCCCGCCCCGGCCACCTTGTGAGGACGTGAGTGTAAAGCATGGTCGCCCGCACGTCTTTGCGACCGAACGCCCCTGTGCCGCATCGCCCACAACGGACAAAGTCCTCAACGATGGAAACGGTCGAGTAAACAGACAAAACCATGAAAGCAACGCCCTAACACACCCTGATACTTAGAGCCAAAGGAGACAACAACATTCTGCATTTGAATTGACAAGTATCTTGTAATTAGAGGAAAGTCGGGGGCCTGTTCTTTCACGTTAGGTTGAGTCCATGCAATTTCTACTGACTTTAATCGTCCTGTTCTTAAATGTTCAACCTGTATTCGGCCAACCGGCAGTTACATGCGCTGAAAATGGGTGCGTCGCGGGGACCTATATCTCAACATATACTGACAAATCTACGCCATTCTACGAATGCCCTACTCGTGAAGTTTCTGATTACATCACTCTAGTCACCTCCATGCTTCGATTGCAAGCTGCGATGGGAGTTATGCCGAATATTTCACCAGTTACTGGCGAGCCGGAGTACACAGGCGAAAGCAAAGCCATTCTTGATAAATACCGTATCAAAGCCGGGATAAAAACATTCGACCAAGCAATTGGAATGTGCCAAAAAGGGAAAAGTGGCACAAAGGCCACGGTAATGAACTATCAAAAAGATGGCTTAAGCATTTGGGTCTCACCTAGGCGCTCCGGAAGCCAACCCTTCTGGATGCCAGTTGCAAGTGCGATTCCCATCAGATAAAAAAAGGACCAACATTTCTGCCAAATCAAACCTGGGCAAGCAATACTTGGCAACCACCGCACGGGCCGGTTACTTCAATCGTTAAGTCACAGACAGATATGTCAGAGGCACACGAAAATTACCTTCACCTCCTCGTCTGCATCGACCGTCTTAACAACGCGTGGAGTACCCTCCTGACGATCAAAGCGAATCCAAGCAACCCCTTATCAGGCCCCGCATTCCGATATGCCCTGGTTGAATATGCGACGGCTTTCACGCGGTCAGATGGTAGTGTCAGAAAACGCCGAACCTTGCACGACTCTGTAGTACCTGCGGAATATGCGGAATTGCATAAGAGGATAGTTGATGCGCGGCACTCCATTCACGCCCATGCCGATCTCACCGCACTAGATGCTCAGCTCCACATAGCCCATCTGAGGGGCAAGAAGTGCATCTCAATAGTCCAGAATCACATTACTGGCTTGGAGGAGTTGTCTAAAATTGAGGTCGTTATCTCCATGATTGAGGCTGTACTCAAGCGCCTCTATGAGTTGCAGCGAACAGGTGAGCTTGGAATTTTGGCCTGATTGTCGTGAGAAATATGCACATACTCACCTCTTAGGGCATTAGATACGCCATTTATTCCGCTTTGACTGTAATGCTTCCAAAAGCCTTTTTGATAGGCTACCCCCTCAACCAGAAGAAAAACCCATCCCTCTCCAGCTCAGGAGCTACATGAAAGTGTGGAGCATCCGGGTTTGTTGACGGCCCAGGCGGGGCGTTTGGCGGTGAGTTCGGGCGGCAGGTCTGCGCTATAGGGTTGGCGGGCAGCTTGCATGAGCCGGTCCAGCATGGACAGGTCGCCTTGTTCGGCAGCTTCGATGGCTTGTTGGGCCAGGTAGTTGCGCAGGATGAAGCGGGGATTGACGCGATTCATGCGCGTGCGCCGTTCCGCATCGCTCTCCTGCTGGCGGCCCAGTCGCGCCGCGTAGCGCTCCAGCCATTGCTGGAACAGGGCGCGATGGTTCTGCATCAGGTGCTCCTGATAGAACGCCGGGCGCAGCAACTCGACATCCACCGAGCCTTGCTTCAGCTCGGCCAGTGCGCGGAAGAATTCGCTCATGTCCACCTCGGCGCGCTGCATCAGGTCGAAAATGTCTTCCACCAGGGCGGCATCGCCCTCTTGCCAATCGAGCCAGCCGAACTTGGCGGCGAGCATGGCGGACAAGCCGGTTTGCAAAGAGGTATCGAACTGCGCGAGGCCGTCATCCAGCCAGTTGCGTGCAGGCAGGACGCGCTGCAACGCCTCGGCCAGCCGCTCCAGGTTCCAGCGGGCGACCGCCGGTTGCTGGGCGAAGCAGTAACGTTTCATCCCGGCATCCGTGGTGTTCGGTGTCCAGCCCGGATCGAAATCCTCCACCCAGCCATAAGGTCCGTAATCGATGGTCAAACCGAGGATGGACATGTTGTCGGTGTTCATCACCCCGTGTACGAAACCGACGCGCAGCCACTCCACCATGAGATGGGCGGTGCGCTCGCAGACCTGGCGGAACCAGATGGCGTAGCGCTCGGCAGGCGCACCGACGATCTGGGGAAAGTCTCGGTCCAGAGTGAGATCGAGCAGACGTTGCAGCAAGGCCTGCTCGCCATGTGCTGCAAGTATCTCGAAGTTGCCGAAACGGATGAACGATGGGGCGACGCGGCAGACCACCGCGCCGGGCTCGGCGCGCGGATGGCCGTCGTAGAACATGTCGCGCACGACCTGCTCGCCGGTGGCGATGAGACTCAAGGCGCGCGTGGTGGGGATGCCGAGATGGTGCATGGCTTCACTGCACAGGAATTCGCGGATGGACGAGCGCAGCACGGCACGACCATCGGCACGACGCGAATAAGGCGTGGGGCCGGCCCCCTTGAGTTGCAACTCCCAGCGCTGCCCTGCCTGGTTCAGTATCTCGCCCAGCCCGATGGCCCGGCCATCACCCAGTTGTCCCGCCCAGTTGCCGAACTGGTGGCCGCCGTATCGGGTGGCGTAGGCGCTCATCCCCGGCAACAACTGGTTCCCGCAGAACGCCGCCAGGAACTCCGGCGCACGCACATTGGCTGCACTCAAGCCCAAGGTCGCGGCGACCTCACTGGAGTGTGCCAGCAAGACCGGCTGGGCGACAGGCGTGGGCTGTACCGCCGCCCAGCATACGCCGGGGGTCTGGCGTGAGCCGGGCGCGCCCGAGGTATCGCCCGGCAGCTCGCGAAGCAAGCGATTATCAAACTGGAGCCGGATCATGGCTCGCTCTCATGAGGTAGGTTCAGGCGCTGGCGCAGGATGTCATTTGCGCTTCACGGCCACCAGCAAGGCCAGGCTGCCCAGCAACACGTAGGCCAGCAGCGACCATTCCGGGATGCCGAGGTTGAACAGGGTCCAGCCCTGCTCCGCACACTCGCCCGAGCCGTGCAGCAGTTCCTTCAGCACGTCGGCCATGGGGAAGTTCTGCAGCATGTAGTCGAGACCGGGGCCGCAGGCCGGGACCTGGTCCTTGGGCAGGTGTTGCAGCCAGATGTGGCGACTGGCGACACCGATCCCGGTAAAGGCGAGCAGGCCGATGAGAAAGCCGTAGGCCTTGGCACCTGCGGCGCGGGGATTCTGCAAGGTCGCCAGCAGGAAGAAGAATCCCATCAGGATGAAGATCACACGCTGCACCATGCACAGCGGGCACGGCTCCTGATGCAGAAAGTATTGCAGGTAGAGTGCGCCGCAATACAGCCCGACGATGGCGAGGAAGCCGATCAGGTAAGGGGTGCGGCTGCGTGGTGCGCCGGCTGCAGGTCGTTTCGCCATCATTCCACCTCGTCTATCCAGGCCATCTGGATGGCCTCCAACACCTTCTCACCGCCGCGACCGTGCTCGTCGTCGAAGCCAGGCAAGTCCACCACCCAGTTGTGCAGATCGGTGAAACGCACGCTGCGCGGGTCGATCTCCGGATGCCGTTCGGCCAGTTCGATGGCGATATCGCTCACATCAGTCCATTTCATCGGTGTCCCTCTTTGGTCATGTTGATGGTGTACTTGGGGATCTCGACCACCAGGTCGCGGTCAGCCACGACCGCCTGGCAACTCAGGCGCGAGTTCGGTTCCAGCCCCCAGGCCTTGTCCAGCATATCCTCTTCCAGATCATCAGCCGCCGCCAGTGAAGCGAAACCTTCGCGGATAACGACGTGACACGTAGTACAGGCGCAGGACTTCTCGCAGGCGTGTTCGATGTCGACCTCATGGTCGAGCAGCACCTCGATCAGCACCGTGCCGGCATCGGCCTGCAACACCTTGCCTTGCGGGCACAACTCCGGATGCGGAAGTACGATGATTTGCGGCATTTACATCTCCAGATCGGACAGTTTCTTGCCGCCCAGCGCACGGGCGACGTTGTTATCCATGCGTCGCTGGGCAAAAGCAACGGTCAGTTCGTTCAGTTTCGAGACGGCGCGCTTGATGGCGGGCAGATCGCTGCCGGGCAGCACCGCGCCCAAAGCCGCCATCCCGTCCTGTATTGCGGCACGCTCATCGGGGGCGAGCAACGCGGTGCCATCCTCATCCAGCGCATTCTGCACGGCTTCCAGCAACTGCCGGGCTTCGACCTGCTGCTCGCGCAACGCCCGCGCCCGCATGTCGTCGGCGGCATGGGCGTTGGACTCGGCCAGCATGCGTGTCACTTCCTCGTCGCTCAGCCCATAGGACGGCTTGACGGTGATGTGCGCCTCCACGCCCCGGCTCATCTCGCGGGCGGAGACGCTCAGCAGGCCGTCGGCATCTACCTGATAGGTCACCCGGATGCGCGCCGCGCCCGCCACCATGGGCGGGATGCCGCGCAGCTCGAAGCGCGCCAGCGAACGACAGTCGGCCACCAGCTCGCGTTCGCCCTGCACCACATGCACGCTCATCGCGGTCTGACCGTCCTTGTAGGTGGTGAATTCCTGCGCCCGCGCGGTGGGAATGGTGCTGTTGCGCGGCACGATCTTCTCGGTCAGCCCGCCCATGATCTCGATGCCTAGCGACAGCGGCAGCACGTCCAGCAGCAGCCAGTCGTCACCGCTGCGGTTGCCCGCCAGCACATTGGCCTGAATGGCCGCGCCCAGCGCCACCACCTTGTCCGGGTCGAGGTTGGTCAGCGGGGTCTGGCCGAAGAACTCCGCCACAGCGCGTTGCACCTGCGGCATCCGTGTCGCACCGCCCACCATCACCACGCCTTTGACCTCCTCCACCGTCAGCTGCGCATCGCGCAAGGCACGGCGCAGCGGTTGCAAGGTGCGCGACACCAGGTTGCGCGTCATTTCATGGAATACCTGCTGGGTCAGCAGGTTGTCGATGATCTCGCCGCCGGAAAGCACGGCGGTGATGCGCGTCTCGGCGTGCTCGGTCAGCTCTTCCTTGGCAGCACGGGCGCGGGTCAGCAGCAAGCGCGTGTCGTGCGGGTTCAGCGGCGGCAGCTCGTTCTGCGCCAGCAGCCAGCAATAGATGCGATGGTCGAAATCGTCGCCGCCCAGCGCCGAATCACCATTGGCCGCGAGCACCTCGAACACGCCGCGCGACAGGCGCAGGATGGAGATATCGAAGGTGCCGCCGCCAAGGTCGTAGACCGCGTAGACACCCTCGCTGGCGTTGTCCAGCCCGTAGGCGATGGCGGCGGCAGTCGGCTCGTTGAGCAGACGCAACACATTGATGCCCGCCAGCCGCGCTGCGTCCTTGGTGGCTTGGCGCTGCGCGTCGTCGAAATAGGCGGGCACGGTGATGACCGCTCCTACCAACTCGCCGCCCAGCGAGGCCTCGGCTCGGGCACGCAACTGTTTCAGTATCTCGGCGGAGACTTCCACCGGACTTTTTACGCCAGCGACGGTGCGCAACTGCACCATGCCGGGAGCCTGTCCTGAGCCTGTCGAAGGGATATCCACGAAGCGATAAGGCGAACCGCTGACATCGCCGATGTCCTTCAGTCCGCGCCCCATGAAGCGCTTGGCCGACACGATGGTGTTGGATGGATCGAGGTTCTGCGCAGCCTGCGCCGATTCGCCCACCTGTACGCTGCCATCTTCCAGGTAACGCACCACCGACGGCAGCAGCAACCTGCCCTGTTCGTCGTTCAGCACCACGCTGATGCCGTTGCGCACCGTGGCGACCAGCGAATTGGTGGTGCCCAGGTCGATGCCCACCGCCAGCCGATGCTGGTGCGGCAAGGTCGAAAGACCGGGTTCGGAAATTTGCAGTAGGGCCATTCTGGTTTTGAGTCGCAAGACGTAAGACGTAAGTTATGGCGCTGCACCAACTTACGTCTTACGTCTCCCGACGGCTTTCAATTATCTATCTCATCAAACGCGGCAGAGATCTCTTCCGCCAGTTTCTCCATGAAGCGGAGTTTGCGCACCGTACCGGCTGCGGCGGCGGGATTGTAGTGGTTTTCGTCGTCCAGTTGCAGGGCGAGTTGCTGTTGCAAGCTGCGCGTATCGGACTGCAAACGGCGCTGCAAGGCATCCAGCGCGTCCACATCCGACCGGCGCGCCGCCTCTTCCACCGCCTCGCGCCGCTCCATCTGCTCCATCAGGAAATCGACCGGCATCGCCGTATTGGTCTCTTCCTGGGTATCGACACCGCGCAGCTTCAGCAGATATCGGCCCCGGTTGAGCGGGCTGCGCAGCGTCTGGTACGCCTCGTTCACCCGCGTCGCCCACTGCATGGCGAGCCGCTGCTCGGCTTCGGTCTGGTGGGCGAACTTGTCGGGATGGACCTGCGACTGCAAGGCGCGGTAATGCTCGTCTAGCAACGCCCCCTCGATCTGGAAGCGCGCCGGGATACCCAGTAGCTGAAAGAAATCTTGCGTGGGATCGAAGACGGGCGCAGCCATTACACCTTGAAGCTTTCGCCGCAGCCGCACTGGTCCTTGACGTTGGGGTTGTTGAACTTGAACCCCTCGTTCAGCCCTTCGCGGGTGTAATCCAGCTCCATGCCGTTGATGTAAGGCAAGCTCTTGGGATCGACCAGCAAGGTGACACCATGGCTCTCGAAAGTCAGGTCGTCGCTGGCCACCTCATCGGCGAACTCCAGCTTGTAAGCCATGCCGGAGCAGCCCGAGGTCTTCACGCCCAAGCGCAGGCCAACACCTTTGCCGCGCTTGGTGATGAAGTTCTGCACATGTTTGGCTGCGCTTTCGGTCAAAGAGACAGACATGGTCTTCCTTTCAGCAACTGCCCTTGCAGGCATCGGTTTCGGTCAGCGCGCCGTGTTTGGCACGATAGTCCGCCACGGCGGCCTTGATCGCGTCTTCGGCCAGGATGGAGCAGTGGATCTTCACCGGCGGCAGCGCCAGTTCCTCGGCGATGGCGGTGTTCTTGATCGCCAGTGCCTGATCCAGCGTCTTACCCTTGACCCACTCCGTCACCAGCGAGCTGGAGGCGATGGCCGAACCGCAGCCATAGGTCTTGAATTTCGCATCCTCGATCACGCCGTCATCATTGACGCGGATCTGCAACTTCATCACGTCGCCGCAGGCCGGCGCCCCTACCATGCCGGTGCCGACACTGCCGTCGTCCTTGCTCAAAGCACCCACGTTGCGCGGGTTCTCGTAGTGATCCAGTAATTTTTCGCTGTAAGCCATTTGATGCTCCTTTCAGTCGCAGTCGCAAGACGTAAGTTGTTAGACGTAAGTTAAGGCGACTCCAACTACCAACTCACGTCTTACGTCTGCCAACTGCCTCTAGTGTGCCGCCCACTGCACCGTGTTCAGATCGATGCCGTCCTGGTACATCTCCCACAACGGCGACAGGTCGCGCAGTTTGCCGATCTTGTTCTTCAACAGTTCGACAGCGTAATCCACTTCCTCTTCGGTCGTAAATCGCCCGATGGAGAACCTGATGGAGCTATGCGCCAGTTCGTCACTGCGCCCCAGTGCGCGCAGCACGTAGGACGGCTCCAGGCTGGCCGAGGTGCAGGCCGAGCCGCTCGATACCGCGATGTCCTTCACCGCCATGATCAGCGATTCGCCTTCGACAAAGTTGAAGCTGACGTTGAGGTTGTGCGGCACGCGCTGCGTCATGTCACCGTTCAGGAACACTTCCTCCATGCTGGACAAGCCGGCCCACAGGCGGTCGCGCAGCTTGCGCACGCGCTCGTTCTCGGCTGCCATCTCCTCCTGCGCGATGCGGAAGGCCTCGCCCATGCCGACGATCTGGTGCGTCGCCAGCGTACCGGAGCGGAAACCGCGCTCATGCCCGCCGCCGTGCATCTGCGCTTCCAGCCGCACGCGCGGTTTGCGCCGCACATACAGCGCGCCTATGCCCTTGGGACCGTAGGTCTTGTGCGCGGAGAAGCTCATCAGTTCGACCGGCAGCTTGGCCAGGTCGATCTCCACCTTGCCGGTCGCCTGCGCCGCATCCACATGGAACACGATGCCACGCTCGCGACACAGGTTGCCGATGCTGACGATGTCCTGGATCACGCCGATCTCGTTGTTGACCAGCATCACCGAGACCAGCACGGTGTCAGGGCGCATCGCCTCACGCAGCGTGTCGATCGAGATCAGTCCATTGGGCTCGGGGTCGAGATAGGTCGCCGAAAATCCCTGGCGCTCCATCTCGCGCACCGTGTCCAGCACCGCCTTGTGCTCGGTCTTGACGGTGATGATGTGCTTGCCCTTGCCCGAGTAGAAGTTGGCCGCACCCTTGATGGCGAGGTTGTTCGACTCGGTCGCGCCCGAAGTCCAGACGATCTCTTTGGGATCACAGTTAACCAGTGCCGCCACCTGCTGACGCGCCGTTTCCACGGCCTGCTCCGCCTCCCAGCCATAGGCGTGGGAACGCGAAGCCGGATTGCCGAACCTCTCCACCAGATAGGGGATCATCTTCTCGGCCACGCGCGGATCGACCGGCGTAGTGGCGGAATAATCGAGATAAATTGGGAAGTGCAAAGTCATATCGGGTCGCACTCAGGCCAAAGCGGTTTTACGGGTCACCGTGACGGGCACGCCATTGGCGCCCTCGGTCAGATGCTTATCCACCAGTTGCTTAAGGTTGACCTGCCCAAGGTAGTCATAGATCGTCTTGTTCAAGCCCATCCACAGATCGTGTGTCAGGCAGGGCTTGCCGTCGTGGCAATCACCTTCGCCGCCGCACTGGGTCGCCTCGACCGCCTCATCGACCGCAGTGATGATCTCGGCCACCGTCACTTCCGCTGCCGGACGCGCCATACAGTAGCCGCCACCCGGGCCACGCACGCTTTCCACGATGCCGGCACGACGCAACTTGCCGAACAACTGCTCCAGATAGGACAGCGAAATCCTTTGCCGCTCGCTGATCCCGGCCAGCGTCACCGGCGCATAACCGCCACGCGATGCCAGATCGACCATCGCCGTCACAGCGAAGCGCCCTTTAGTGGTGAGTCTCATTTTGCCTCTCCTATTACCTTGTCAACTTTAGGGGTAGAAACCATGCTCATAGCGGGGCGAATAATAGAATGACCAACTCTTTCAGTCAACAATTTTATTCAGGTAATTCGGATCGAACTTGTCGGCGGTGGCACGCTCCTCCTCCACCTTCACGCCCAGCTTCTCCAACTGCTGCAGGATCAGTTCGATGCGCTGATCCACCACCGCCGTGTGGCCGAGCAGGCCGTGGATGGCCTTGGACATGGGATCGTTCTGGTCATTGCCGATGCCATAGGGATTGAAGTGCTTCTGCGTGTCGCGCGCCTCGTCGAGGATACGCGCCGGGATACCCACCGCCGTCGCGCCCGCCGGGACATCCTTGACCACCACGGCGTTGGAGCCGATCTTGCCGCCCGCGCCTATGGTGATCGGCCCCAGGATCTTGGCCCCGGCGCCCACCACCACGCCATCGCCCAGCGTCGGATGGCGCTTGCCTTCCTTCCAGGACGTGCCGCCCAGCGTCACACCGTGATACAGCGTCACGTCGTCGCCGATCTCGGCGGTCTCGCCGATCACCACGCCCATGCCGTGATCGATGAAGAAGCGGCGGCCTATGGTCGCACCGGGATGGATCTCGATGCCCGTGAACCAACGCCCGACGTGCGACACGAAGCGGGCCAGCCACTTGAAACCGCCATGCCAGAGCTTGTTCGCCAAGCGGTGGAACACGCGCGCATGGAAACCCGGATAGCAGGTCAACACCTCGAAGGTGCTGCGCGCCGCCGGGTCGCGCTCGAACACGCTGGCGATATCTTCTCGAATTCCCTTGAACATCATTTTTCCGTTGTCTGCCCTGCTTTTTTTGCGTGGTACTCCAGCGATACCGTCAGTATCCCGCGCAGGATGTTGATCTCTTCCTGCTCCAGCCGCGCCCGCGCATACAGGCGGCGCAGTTTGTGCATCAATTTGGTCGGATGCTTGTTGTTGAGGAAGCCGACCTCGACCAGGGTCTGCTCCAGATGCTGATAGAAACGCTCCACCTGCTCCGCCGGGGCAGGCCGCAGGTCCGGCGCACCGCAATCACCCTGCCCCGCCGCCAGCCGCATCTCGTAACTCAGCAACTGCACCGCAGCCGCCAGATTGAGCGAGCTGTATTCCGGGTTGCAGGGAATGCGTACCATGATCTGGCAACGCGCCGCCTCCTCGTTGGTCAGCCCGGACATCTCGGTACCGAACAACAACGCCACCGGCGCTGCCACCGCTTGCTGCATCAGCAAAGCCGTCGCCTCGCGTGGTGGCAGCACTTCCTGCGAGATGTCGCGCACCCGCGCCGACATGCCGGCCACCAGCACGCAACCCTGCAGGGCTTCGTCCAGCGTGGCGCACACCACCGCGCCCTCAAGGATGTCGTCCGCCCCCGCCGCCATCGCCGTCGCCTGGGCATCGGGAAACTGCTTGGGGTGAATCAGATAGAGCCGCGACAGGCCCATCGTCTTCATCGCCCGCGCCGCTGCACCGATGTTGCCGGGATGGCTGGTGTGGCTCAGCACCACGCGCACATTACTCAACAAATCCACTCTATCCAAAACGCGCCCTGCTTATATGCTGTAAAATGCGCGCCCTACGCAATGTTGACCGAAAGTTTCCCATGCATCCCATGCTCAATATCGCGGTGAAAGCCGCACGCCGCGCTGGCAACCTGATCCACCGCGCCGCCGACAAGATCGACCACCTCACCGTCACCAAGAAATCCCACTCGGATTACGTCAGCGAGGTCGACCGCGCTGCCGAGCAGACCATCATCGAAACCCTGCTGGAGGCCTATCCGGGGCACGCGATTCTAGCAGAAGAGAGCGGCACCCAAGGCGATTCGGAATTCGTCTGGATCATCGACCCGCTGGATGGCACCACCAACTTCCTGCACGGCGTGCAGCAATACGCGGTCTCCATCGCCCTGATGCATCACGGTGTGCTGACCCAGGCAGTGATCTACGATCCGACCAAGAACGACCTGTTCACCGCCACCCGTGGCCGTGGTGCCTTCCTCAACGACCGCCGCATCCGCGTCAGCAAGCGCGTCCAACTGGCCGATGCGCTGGTCGGCACCGGCTTCCCCTACACCAACTTCGACCATGAAGAAGCCTACTTCGGCATCTTCCGCGAGCTGATGCACAAGACCTCCGGCCTGCGTCGCCCCGGCGCGGCTTCGCTGGACCTGGCCTGGACCGCTGCCGGTCGCTTCGACGGGTTCTTCGAGACCGGCCTGAAGCCGTGGGACATCGCCGCCGGCTGCCTGCTGATCACCGAAGCTGGCGGCATGGTGAGCGATCTGGCTGGCAGCGACAACTTCCTCAAGAGCGGCCACATCTGCGCCGGCAGCCCGCTGATCCACGAACAGATGCTGAAAGTGATTCAGCCGCACCTGAGCGACGCGCTCAAGGCCTAGGCCTGAGAACGACAATGCCCGCAGATGCGGGCATTGTTCTCTGATTAGCGCGGGTCAGAACCTCAACCTCATTTCGATATGCGGGATGCCCGCATCCATGAACGTTTCGCCGTGCTCGGTGAAATCGAAGCGGCGGTAGAACGGGACTGCATGCACCTGCGCATGGACCAGCACACCGGGCAAATGCCGCCCGCGCGCGTCGGCCAGCAAAGCCTCCATCATCGCCGTCCCGACCTTCAACCGCCGCCATTCGGGCAACACGCTCATGCGCCCGATCTGCGCCTGCGGTGTCAAGCGGCCACAGCCTATGGCCTCCCCTTTGGGGCTCAGTGCGAGGATGTGCCGACATACGGCATCCAGGCCATCCCACTCCAGTTCTTCCGGCACCTGCTGTTCGCGGATGAACACCGATTCGCGCACTGTACGCAACAAGGGCTCGCCGTCATGCCAGGAAACGGGATGGACGGTAAAAACTGGACTCATGGCAACTCCTTTCAGGCGATCAGATTGACCGGGGTGCCGACCGGCACCTGATCGAACAGCTCGATGAGGTCACGATTGCGCATGCGGACGCAACCACGCGAACCCGGTTTGCCGAGCTCGGTCCCATCGGGCGTGCCGTGGATGTACACATAGCGCCGCATGGTATCGCAACTTCCGAGGCGATTGAAACCGGGCTCGCAGCCGGACAGCCAGAGGATGCGCGTCAGGATCCAGTCACGCCCCGGATAGGCCGCGCCCAGCTCCGGCGTATGAATCTCCCCCGTGGGGCGGCGACGCACGAACACCGCACCTTCAGGCTGACCCGCCCCGATCTTGGCGCGGATGAGGTGCCGACCGCGCGGAGTACAGAAGCTGCCGCTCTCCTCGCCCATGCCGTGCGCCCCCGTCGAGACCGGGTAACGGGCCAGCAGGGTACCGGCAGCGTCGCGCAATTCAAGCGTCTGGGTCGGAATATGGATATCGATGTTCATCCAGCGTCGCACTCGTTCGTGTAGGTATTAAGGCAGAGGCCCGAGTATAGCAATCAGAGCGGCAGGAATGAATCAAAGTAACCAACCAGAATGTATGGTTATAATGCGGCCACGCTACGCAGCCTTACGGGGTACATCGGTGTCACCATCCGGCAACAAGCCACAACGCAAGATCACACTAGCCCTGCTGCTCGGTGTCTTCCTGTGTACCAGCCTGGTCGCTTATCTCGTCATCCGGGACACGGTGCGCGAGACCATCGAGAACCAGGCCGTCGCCTTCGCCGAGATCGCCGCAGTACAAGCCACTACCGCGCGCTCGGTGTATGCCCGCGAAGTCGCCGAAAAGCTCCGCCGGGACGGTTATGGTCCGAACGTGGACTACACACATATGCCGGGCTATGTGCCCATCCCCGCCCAGTTCCTGAAGATGCTCGGCCAGGCATCGACAGCCAACACGTCCAGCCTGTTCCAGTACAAGCCGGTCAGCAAATGGAACCTGGAAAGCAGTCAAGGGCTGTCCGACGAATTCCTGCGCTGGGCCTGGCCGCAGATCGAGCGGCAGGACAGCACCGCCCCCTCGGGACCGATAGCCTGGAAGCCGGTGTGGCGCTTCGAGCAACAAGATGGGCAACGTGTGCTGCGCTACCTGAGCGCAGATGCCGCCTCCCAGCCATCCTGCGTCAACTGCCACAACGCCTACGAAAGCTCACCCGAGATCATCTCTCGTCGCAAGACCGACCATATCCAGACCGGCAAACAATGGCAACAACACCAGTTGATGGGTGCCATCTCCATCACCATCCCCCTGAGCAAGGTCGAGGCAATGGCCGCAGCACGGGTGCAGAAGACCAGCGTCCTGATCTTCTGCATCCTGTTCGCCAGCCTGGTCTCGGCGATCTGGTTCAGCCGCCGGCTGATCCGTCAGGAGATCAATCTGAACGAGGTCGAGCGCGAACTGCTCAGGTCGGAGAAGGAGACGCGCGATGCCAAGGAACTGCTGCTGGCCAAGCAGGATGTGGAGCGCGCGTTCAATGAGCTATCTGCCTACTTGCAGGCGATAGACCAGCACGCCATCGTATCGGTGACCACGCCGGATGGGCGCATCATTCAGGTGAACCGGAAATTCTGTGAGGTGAGCGGATACAGCGAGGCAGAGCTCATCGGCCAAAGCCACAGCATCGTCAATTCCGGCATCCACCCGCCGGAGTTCTTCCGGGAGATGTGGGAGTGCATCAGCCGTGGCGACATCTGGACCGGCGAGGTGTGCAACCGCACCAAGTCCGGCGAGTTGTACTGGGTGGATTCCAGCATAGTACCGCTCAAGGATACCGATGGCCGCATCACTCGGTACATCTCGATCCGGCTCGACATCACCGCCCGCAAACACACCGAGCAGCGCATGACCCACCTGGCCAATCACGATGCGCTGACCGGCCTGCCCAACCGCTATCTGCTTCAGGACCGCTTCCACGCGGTACTGGCACGCTGCACCCGCCACCGCGCCGCAACGGCGGTCATGTTCATCGACCTCGACGAGTTCAAGCCCATCAACGACACGCTGGGACACAAGGTCGGCGACCTGTTGCTGGTCGAAGTGGCCAAACGGCTGCGCGCAGGCGTGCGCGAGGTAGACACCGTATCGCGTCACGGTGGGGATGAGTTCATCATCCTGCTGGCCGAGATCTCCAATACCCAAGACGCTCAGTCTCTGGCCGAAAAGCTGCTGGATGCCCTCAACCAGCCTTACCCGATCATGGGACAAGCGCTGCACATCAGTGCCAGCATCGGCATCGCCACCTTCCCGGAGGATGGCGATAGCATGGAGGCGCTGCTGAAACACAGCGATCTTGCCATGTACTACGCCAAACAGAGCGGCGGGAACAGTTGCCAGCTCTACCGGGCCGACATGCACAAGTAAGCGATCAGGCTGCCCGCTGCGCGGCCCGACGCGCCGCGAAGAAGCGACTCAACATCGAACCACAATCCTCGGCCAGCACGCCACCTTCGACAGCGGCATGATGGTTGATGCGGGCCTCGGCGAACAGGTCGAGCGCGCTGCCCGCCGCACCTGTCTTGGGATCGCGCGCGCCGTACACCACGCGGGCGATGCGGGCATGGAAGATGGCACCGCTGCACATGGCGCAAGGCTCCAGCGTGACGTACAGCTCGCAGCCCGGCAGCCGGTAGTTGCCCAGCCGTTGCGCCGCGTCGCGCAACGCCATCATCTCGGCATGGGCCGACGGGTCGTGTCGCGAGATGGGCGCATTGAACCCCCGCCCGACGATCTCGCCAGCCAGCACCACCACCGCGCCCACCGGCACCTCGCCCAGTGCCTCAGCCTGCTGCGCCAGCTCCAGAGCCGCACGCATGAAGGATTCGTCAGCAGTGCGCGTCAATTCACACCCCGAACAGCCTGCGGAAATTCTGCGTGGAAGCCGCCCCGACCTCGTCCGCCGTCAGCCCCTTGAGGCGCGCGATCTCTTCGGCGACATGCTTCACATAGCCGGGTTGATTGAGTTTGCCGCGATGCGGCACCGGGGCCAGGTACGGCGCATCGGTCTCGATCAGGATGCGCTCCAGCGGCACCACGCGGGCGACCTCTTTCAGCGCAACCGCGTTCTTGAAGGTGACGATGCCGGAGAAGGAGATGTGAAAACCCATGTCCAGCGCGGCCTGCGCCACAGCCTCGGTCTCGGTGAAGCAATGCATCACACCGCCCGCCTCGCGCGCCCGCTCTTCCCGCATCAACCGCAAAGTGTCGGCAGCGGCCTCGCGGGTATGGATGATGAGCGGCTTACCTATCTCCCGCGCGGCGCGGATGTGTGTGCGGAAGCGCTCGCGCTGCCACTCCAGGTCGCCCGTGAGTCGGAAATAATCCAGCCCGGTCTCGCCGATGGCGACCACGCGCGGGTGCGTCGCCAGCTGCACCAGCCGCGCCACATCCGGCTCCTCTACGCCCTCGTAGTCGGGATGTACGCCGACCGAGGCGTAGAGATTGTCATGCTGCTCGGCCAGCGCCAGCACCTGCGGGAAATCTTCCAGGTTCACGCCCACACAGAGGGCCATGCCAACCTCGTTAGCGCGCATCAGGTCCAGCACGCTGACCAGGTTGGCAGAGAGTTCGGGGAAATTCAGGTGGCAGTGCGAATCGGCGTACATCGGTCTCAGGCGTAACAGTGTTGGTAAGCGGCGAACAGGGATTCCAGGAACAGTCGCGGGTTGAGTGGATGGGAGGCTTCGCGGCGGGCAGTCAGCAGGTCGCGCTGGAAGTTCATCAGTTGCAACGGTGCCACCCTGTCGGCCAGCTTGCGCAAAGCGGCTGCATGGTTGCCGTGATAGCGCACCCTGCCGGTCGATCGCACCGAGGAAAGGTCGTAACACCATTGCTGCAACCAGTGCACCACTTGGGGCAACTCGGTGCGCTGCAACTTGTCAGCCAGCGCCAGATAGTCCACGGACGGTGCCGCGCACAAAGCCTGCAGCAAGATGGCGCGTCCGGCACCCTGCTCCTGCGTGGCCAGCTCCAGTGCCAACAACGGCGCAAACCCGGCTTGCGCAAGCACGGCCTCGGCATCGGTCACTCCCTGCTCGCTCAGCCAGCGGCAAGCGGTTTCGGCAGGCGGCAAGGTCACCGCGAACGCCAGGCAGCGACTGAGGATGGTCGGCAAAAGCTGCTGCGGCTTGTGCGTCACCAGCAGGAAATGCAAGCCGGGCGTGGGCTCTTCCAGCGTCTTGAGCAGCGCGTTGGCGGCAGCGGGCGGCATCGATTCGGCGGGCGAGATCACCACCACGCGACGCTGTCCCTGATGGGCGGATTGATTGAAGAAATCCTCAAGCGCGCGCAACTGCTCGATCCTGATGACCTTGGACTTCTTCTTGTCCGCCTTCTCGCCCTCGATCGCCTCTCCTGCATCGCCCACGGCATCCGCCTCCGACTGCACCAGACGAAAGTCGGGATGCGAACCCTGCTCGAACCAGTGACAGGACGCACACTTGCCGCAGGCCTGACCGTCGTCGTCAGGATGTACGCACAACAGGCTGGCGGCAAAGGCCAGCGCCAGATCCAGCTTGCCTATGCCCTGCCCGCCCTTCAGCAGCAAGCCGTGGGGCAAGCGCTGGCGCAACGCCTGCAAGCGCTGCCAATCCTCCTGCTGCCACGGGTAGAGTGCGTTCATAGCCGATCCAGCACGGCTTGTACTTGTGCGCGCACCTGCTCCAGCGTCTGCACCGCGTCGATCACGGCGAAGCGCTGCGGCTGCTGGCGCGCGCGGTCCAGATAGGCGCTGCGCACGCGCTGGAAGAATCCAGCCTGCTCGCGCTCGAATTTGTCCGGCTCGCGCGCATCGGCCAGCCGTGCCTTGGCAACTTCCACCGGGATGTCGAACAGCAAGGTCAGATCGGGACGAAAGTCGCCGCAAGCCCAGCGTTCCAGCGCCTCCAGCCGGGCGATGTCCATGCCGCGCCCACCGCCCTGATAGGCAAAACTGGCGTCGCTGAAACGATCCGACACCACCCAGGCCCCGCGCGCCAGCGCTGGCTTGATGACCTGCTCGATGTGCTCGACGCGGGCGGCGAACATCAGCATCGCCTCGGTATCCATGTGCATGGACTGGTGCAGCACCAGCTCGCGCAGTTGCTCGCCCAGCGGCGTGCCGCCCGGCTCGCGGGTCAGTACCACGTCCACGCCGCGCGCGCGCAGCGCCTCGACGAAACCATGCAGATGGGTGGACTTCCCCGCCCCGTCGACGCCTTCAAAGGTGATGAATTTTCCGCTCACTTCTTCCCTGCTTTCAATTGGTAGCGGGCGACCGCCCGGTTGTGCTGTTCCAGTGTTTCGGAAAATTCCGAGCTGCCATCGCCGCGCGCCACGAAATACAGCGCTTTCGTCTCAGCCGGATGCAGCACCGCCTGCAAGGCCGCCGCTCCCGGCAAGGCGATCGGCGTCGGGGTCAGCCCGCGACGGGTATAGGTATTGTACGGCGTATCGGCGACCAGATCGGCGCGCCGCAGATTGCCGTCGAAGCGCGCGCCCAGGCCGTAGATCACCGAAGGATCGGTTTGCAAGGGCCTGCCGATGCGCAGCCGGTTCTCGAACACCGCCGCGATCAGGGCGCGGTCTTGCGGCGCGCCAGTCTCCTTCTCCACGATAGAGGCCAGGATCAGCGCCTGATACGGCGACTCGAACGGCAGCCCGTCGGCGCGGACCTCCCACTGCTCCGCCATCACCCGCGCCATGGCCTGATAGGCCTGCTTCAGCACCGCCAAGTCGCTCTCGCCCCGGCTGAACAAATAAGTGTCGGGGAAGAAGAAACCCTCGGCCTGCGCACCTTCCGCGCCGATGCGGCGCAGGATCTCGGCCTCGCTCAGTCCGACGCTGTCGTGCGCCACATCCGGGCTGGCATCCAGCGCCGCGCGCAACTGGCGGAAGCTCCAGCCTTCGATCACGCTGAGCTGAGCCTGACTGAATTCGCCGTTGCGCAACATCTCCAGCAGGCGCAGCGGAGTCACCGGCTGATCGAGCCGGTAGCCACCGGCCTTGAGCTGCTCCGCCTGCCCCATCGCCCGCGCCAACAACACGAAGGGCAACTCCAGGTTGAGCACGCCCGCTTCGCGCATCTGTCGCGCGGCGGACTTCAGTCCGCTACCCGGCTTGAGGGTGAAATCCCGCGGCGCTTGTGCCAACGGCAGCGGGGTCAAGGCGTAATAGCTCAACCCGCCGCCCAGCGTCATGACGAGCAGCACCAGCATCAACAGCAAACGCTTCACGGTAATGCCTCCAACGCCGCCGCCAACGCACGGGTGCGCGGGAAGGCTAGCCAGCTGCGCCCGGCGAGTTCGCGCACCGGCCACAGGCCGAACACGCTGTTGCAGACGAAGACCTCCTCTGCCGCCAGTACCTCGTCCAGTGGCAGCTCGCGCACTTCCAGCGGCTGGCCGCTGTGCAACGCCCATTCGAGGATGCGCTGACGCTGTACCCCGGCCACGCCGCAACGCGAGAGGTCGGGCGTCAGCAACACGCCGCCATGCCAGCAGAACAGGTTGCTGCGCACCCCGCCGATCACCCGCCCGGCTTCATCGCGCAACAGCCCTTCGGCGATGGCAGGATCGTTCCATTCGGCAGCGGCCAGCACGTTTTCCAGCCGGTTGAGATGCTTCACCCCGGCCAGACGCAACTGGGCCGACATGCGCAATTCGCACAGATACAGACGCACGCCCTGCTCTACCCATGCGGCGTTGGATGCGGGTAAGGGTGACAGCGACAGGAGACGGGTCGGATGCACCGCGGCAGGCGGCGCATAACCGCGCGGGCCGATGCCACGGGTCAGCGTCAGCCGCACCACGCCGTCGGGCTGCTCCCACGCTAGTTGCTCAATCTCGGTTTCCAGCAGGCGTGCGTCAGGACAGGGCAACAGCAGCGCGGAGCAGTCCTGTTGCAGTTTTCGGTAGTGGTGCGACCAATGAACAATGCGCCTGTCGAGCAGGCGCATTGTGCGGAAGACGCCGTCGCCATACATCAGGCCACGGTCGGCTGCGCTGATCGATTCACCGGGCAGGCCGTTGATCAGCATGGGATTTTACTTAGACCTTGCGGAACACCAGCGAGCCGTTGGTTCCACCGAAGCCGAAGTTGTTATTGACCGCCACGTCGATCTTCATATCGCGAGCGGTGTTGGCACAATAGTCCAAATCGCACTCAGGGTCTTGCTCGAAGATGTTGATGGTCGGTGGCGACACTTGGTGATGTACAGCCAGTGCACAGAACAGCGACTCGATACCGCCCGCGCCACCCAGCAAGTGGCCAATCATGGATTTGGTCGAGTTCACCACCAGCTTGCCGGCGTGATCGCCAAAGGCCAGCTTGATGGCTTCGGTCTCGTTCTTGTCGCCCAGCGGGGTGGAGGTGCCGTGCGCGTTGACGTACTGTACTCCATCCGGATTGACCCCGGCATTGCGCAAGGCGTTCAACATACTGCGCTTGGGGCCGTCGGTGCTCGGTGCGGTCATGTGGTAGGCATCGGCACTCATGCCGTAACCCGCCAGTTCAGCATAGATCTTCGCGCCGCGTGCCTTGGCGTGCTCGTACTCTTCCAGCACCAGCACACCCGCGCCCTCACCCATCACGAAACCGTCGCGACCCTTATCCCAAGGACGGCTGGCGGTAGCCGGATCGTCATTGCGGGTGGACAGCGCACGGGCGGATGCGAAACCGCCCACTGCCAGTGCCGAGATGGTCGCCTCGGCGCCTCCGGCGATCATCACGTCGGCATCGCCGTACTCGATGATGCGAGCGGATTCGCCGATACAGTGGGTGCCGGTGGTACACGCCGTCACCACCGCCAGATTCGGCCCCCTCAGTCCATACATGATGGACAGGTTTCCGGAGATCATGTTGATGATGGTGCCGGGAATAAAGAACGGCGAGATCTTGCGCGGACCGGCTTCGAGGTAATCATCGTGTGTCTCTTCGATCATCGGCAAGCCGCCGATACCGGAGCCGATGTTCACGCCGATGCGCTCGGCGTTCTGCTCGGTGACTTCCAGACCGGAGTCCTTGAAGGCTTCGATGCCAGCCGCCAATCCGAAATGGATGAAGCGGCCCATGCGACGGGCATCCTTGGCTGGCAGGAACTGGGTGACATCAAAGTTCTTGACCTCACCCGCCACCTGACAAGCGAACGCAGTCGGGTCGAAATGCTCGATCCGACTGATGCCGGACTTACCGTTGACGATATTTTGCCAAGTTTCGGCAACCCCGATCCCGACCGGGGTGACTGCACCCAGCCCGGTGATGACTACTCTACGTCTTGCCAAACCAGACTCCGTTCCTGCAACCGAATGTGAGGTTGTTACTTTTGATTGGCGTTGATGTAGTCAACAGCCTGCTGCACAGTGGTGATCTTCTCGGCCTGATCGTCCGGAATCTCGCACTCGAACTCTTCTTCCAGCGCCATCACCAGCTCAACGGTATCCAGAGAATCTGCGCCCAAGTCATTGACGAACGAGGACTCGATCTTGACTTCGGACTCGTTGACACCCAGTTGCTCGGCAACGATCTTCTTAACGCGCTGTTCAATGCTAGACATGTATTTCTCCCTAACTCAGATTAACAACCAAAAAAGCTGCAGCATTCTACCAAACTTGCCGCATTTTCCAAAATTACCTTATTCCATCACCATGCCGCCGTTGACATGCAAGGTCGCGCCAGTGATGTAGGCCGCACCGGGCCCAGCCAAAAAGGCCGCTGCTGCCGCGATGTCGGATGCCTGCCCCAAGCGACGCAGAGGGACGTTATCGACCAGCTTGGCCTTCTGCTCGTCGCTCAGACCGTGGGTCATGTCGGTGGCGATGAAGCCGGGAGCGATGCAGTTGACGGTGATGTTGCGACTACCAACTTCGCGCGCCAGCGACTTGGAGAAGCCCACCATGCCTGCTTTGGCGGCGGCATAGTTGGATTGTCCGGCATTGCCCATGCTGCCGACCACCGACGAGATGTTGATGATGCGACCGGTGCGCGCCTTCATCATGGCACGCAGCACGGCACGACTCAAACGGAACACCGAAGTCAGGTTGGTGGCGATGATGTCGTCCCACTCTTCGTCCGACATGCGCGCCAGCAGGTTGTCGCGGGTGATGCCCGCGTTGTTGACCAGGATGCCGATCTCGCCGAACTGGCTGCGGATCGCGCCCAGCACGGCTTCGCACTGCGCGGCATCATTGACGTTGAGTGCCATGCCCGCGCCCTGCACGCCTGCAGCGGCGAGGTATTCAGAGATGGCGGCGGCACCCTTGTCGGTGGTGGCGGTGCCAACCACGGTCGCGCCGAGCTTGCCCAACTCCAGCGCGATGGCCTGCCCGATGCCGCGTGTAGCGCCGGTCACCAGCGCGATCTGTCCTTGCAAACTCATCTTCGTCTCCTTATGCCAGTGCCGCCAGCACAGCCTGAATGGCGGCACCGTCGTTCATTGCCAGCGCTTGCTGATTGGTGTCGATACGCTTGTTCAGCCCGGCCAGCACCTTGCCCGGCGCACACTCGACGTTGATGGTCACGCCCATGCCGCCAAAGGCTTGCACGGTTTCGACCCAGCGCACCGGGGAATACAGTTGGCGCACCAGCGCACTGCGGATGCTGGCGGCGTCACTGTAGCTGGCGACATCGGCGTTGTGCAGCACCGGAATGGACGGTGCGGCGATGGCGACGTTTTCCAGATACGCGCCCAGCTTCTCGGCGGCACCCTTGAGCAGGCTGCAATGCGACGGCACGCTCATCGGCAGCATCAGCGCACGCTTGGCACCGCGCGCCTTGGCGGCTTCCATGCCGCGCTCGACGGCGCTACGGTTGCCCGCGATCACCACCTGACCCGGCGAATTGTAATTGACCGCTTCCAGCACTTCGCCCTGCGCGGCTTCGGCGCACACGGCGCGCACCGCGTCGTCGTCCAGCCCCAGGATCGCGGCGATGCCGCCCACGCCTTCCGGCACGGCCTGCTGCATGCACTCGGCGCGGTAGCGCACCAGCGGCAGCGCATCGCGGAAGGCCAGCGCTCCAGACGCCACCAGCGCGGTGTATTCGCCCAGACTATGGCCGGCCAGCACCACCGGCTGCGGGCCATTCAGCGACTGCCAGGCACGCCACACGGCGACACCGGCAGTCAGCATCAGCGGCTGGGTGTTGACGGTCGCATTGAGCTGAGCGTCCTCACCCTCGGCAACCAGTTGCCACAGATCCTGATTCAGCACCTCGGAGGCTTCGGCAAAGGTATCGCGCACCACGGCGTGGTCGGCATAGCCCGCCATCATGCCGCGCGACTGGGAACCCTGACCGGGGAAGACAAAAGCGAACTTACTCATAACATGCATTCTTCGTAAAATTGTTAGCGAGCCTCAGTCAGGCTGCCAGCTGGCACTATTAGCCTTCTCGCAAAATCTTGGTTCAGTTTTATTTCACACCGAAGCCTCAAATCACCGGCCGCACTCCCTCCGGCAGCAGTAGAAGCCTCAAACTCACAGAAACTCACTCTAAATTTCCTGAATGAATCCATCGAAGCATCCAGTAGTTCAATGGCTCGTCGAGTGAAGCTTTCCTCCTCACCTGCGGTAGAAATACGCAATTGCAGAGTTTTTTCTGCCTGATCAAGCTTGGCAACACTCCACTGAGCTTCAGCAACTAAGCATTGCCGATATTCAGAATGAGAAATTCCCTCACGCCACTCACAATCTGCCAATACGTTGGAACTTAGCCCGGCTGCCACCAGAAACATGATTAATCGCATATTCCTGCCAGCCAACAACATCGTTTCTCACCACTTAACCAGCACCGCACCCCACACGAAACCGCCGCCGACCGCTTCCAGCAGCACGTTCTGGCCGGGCTGGATGCGTCCGGCGCGGACAGCGGTGTCCAGCGCCAGCGGGATGGAGGCGGCGGAAGTGTTGCCGTGTTCACCCACGGTCAGCACGACCTTGTCCATGCCCATGCCCAGTTTCTTGGCCGTGGCTTCGATGATGCGAATGTTGGCCTGGTGCGGCACCAGCCAGTTGATGTCGGCGTAGCCGAGATTCAAATCGGCCAGCAGTTCGTCCACCACTTCGGCCAGCACCTTGACGGCGAATTTGAACACTGCCTGCCCGTCCATGTACATGTAGGGCGAGCCTTCGATCTGGCCGTTGTTGATGCGCGCCTCGGCCTTGAGCATGCCGCGATGACGGCCATCGGCGTGCAGCTTGGCACCCAGGATGCCCGGCTGCTCGGACGCTTGCAACACCACCGCACCCGCGCCGTCGCCGAACAGCACGCAGGTACTGCGGTCGGTCCAGTCCAGCAAGCGGGTCAGCGCTTCCGCGCCCACCACCAGCGCAGTGCGCGCCTGGCCGCCACGGATATAGAGATCAGCCGTGTTCAGCGCATAGATGAAACCGCTGCACACTGCCTGCACGTCGAACGCCACGCCCTGGCGCACGCCCAGCTTATCTTGCAGGATGCAGGCAGTGCTGGGGAACACCTGATCGGGTGTGGTGGTAGCGACGATGATGAGGTCGATATCTTCCGCCGTCACCCCCGCTGCCTCCATGGCGCGGCGGCTGGCTTGCAGCGCCAGATCGCTGGTCAACTCACCTTCGGCGACCAGATGGCGCTCGGAGATGCCGCTGCGGGTGACGATCCATTCATGCGTAGTGTCCACGATCTTTTCCAGATCGTGGTTGGTCAACACTTTTTCCGGCAGGTAGCTGCCGGTGCCGATGATGCGGGAATAGGTCAAGATGCCGCCTCTTTCTGTTGTTGACGGTCCAGATGCCAGGCTTCGACACGCTCGCTGATATGCTCCAGCATCCCACCGCGCGCCTCTTCCGCCGCTCGCTCCAGAGCCGTGCCGAAGGCCAGCACATCCGCGCCACCGTGGCTCTTCACCACGATGCCGCGCAGACCGAGGAAGCTGGCCCCGTTGTAACGACGCGGATCGACGCGGCGCTTGAAGGCCTTGAGCACAGGCATCGCCACCAGAGCCATGGCCTTGGTCACGACGTTGCGATTGAACTCTTCCTTGAGGAAGCTGCCCAGCATGTGGGCCAGCCCTTCAGTGGTCTTGAGCGAGACGTTGCCGACGAAACCGTCGCACACCACCACGTCCACCACGCCCTTGAAGATGTCGTTGCCTTCGACGTTGCCAACGAAGTTGAGGTCGCTCGCCTGCAACAGCGCAGCCGCCTGTTTGACCACTTCGTTGCCCTTGATGTCTTCGCTGCCGATGTTGAGCAGGCCGACGCGCGGACGCTCGATGTGGTCAACCGCACTCACCAGCATGGAACCCATCAGGGCGAACTGCAGCAGATGTTCGGCGTTGCAATCGACGTTCGCGCCCAGATCGAGCATGCAGGTCTCGCCCTTGACGGTGGGCATGAAGGAAGCGATGGCGGGACGGTCGATGCCGGGCAGTGTCTTGAGCACGTAGCGCGCAGTAGCCATCAGCGCGCCGGTGTTGCCGGCGCTGACGCAAGCACCCGCCTGACCATCCTTGACCAGATTGATCGCCACGCGCATCGAGGATTGCTTCTTGTTGCGCAGCGCAAGCTGGGGCGACTCGTCCATACCCACGACCTCGGTCGCCGGATGGATCATCAAGCGCGAACTCTGGGAAACGTTCAGCGACTTCAGTTCTGCCTCGATCGCCTCCGGCAACCCCACCAGGATGATGGTGTCCTTGGGATGCTGACGCAGATGCTGAACCGCAGCAGGCACAGTGACCTTGGTACCATGATCACCGCCCATGGCATCGATAGCTAAGGTTACCCCCACTCTACGGTGCTCCTCGATTCATTAAGATGGACAAAGCCCGGCATGCATGGCATGACCGGGCTGGGAGAGGAGGCTATTACTCGCCCTTGGTCTTGACGACCTTCTTGCCGCGATAGAAACCGGTCGGGCTGATGTGGTGACGCAGATGGGTCTCGCCAGTGGACGGCTCGATGGCGGTCGCCGGGTTGGTCAGGAAATCATGCGCACGGTGCATCCCACGCTTGGATGGGGACTTCTTATTCTGTTGAACTGCCATTTCGTACTCCTAAAATTAAAAACTACTTGCTCTTCAATCCTGCCAGCACCGCAAACGGGTTCGTTTCCGGCTGACTCAATCCTGCGCTGTCGGCAACGCATTCACCCTCGGCGTGGCGGGGAGCGAACGGCAAAGCCAGCAACAACTCATCTTCCAGCAAACCGACCACATCCAGTTGATGCGTGGCGGCGATGCTATCGAACGCTTCATCCTCATCGGCGAACTCGTCCAGCTCGCCCTCCACCAGATGCAGGCGGGAAATCACCCGCACCGGATAGGTCATCGCTTCGAGGCAGCGCTGGCAACGAGGCTGGCAACTTCCTTCCAGCGACAACTCCAGCATCAGCCTGTCTTCCTTATCCAGGTAGCCGCGCAGCTCATAACGAATGACACCCTCGCCTGTCGCCAGCACATCCTGCAAACGCGGCAGCGCGGAGACCGCCACTTCACCACGCAACTCCTTGCCCTGACTGGCAAATTCCGAACTGTCGATGAAAGGCTGTGCAAACATGAGGCGCGCATGATATATATTTCGACCTCCCCTGTCAAAAATCACGGAAAAATCTTGAATTCTCAGCCGCTTGTTCTTGCCTCCACCTCGCCCTACCGCAGCGAACTACTCTCCCGCCTGCGCCTTCACTTCAAGACCGCCGCCCCCGATGTGGACGAAACTCCCTTACCCGGCGAATCCGCCCGCGACACCTCGCTGCGGCTGTCGCGCGCAAAGGCGCTGGCGGTCGCCGAGCGCTTCCCCGATGCCCTGATCATCGGCTCCGACCAGGTGGCCCTATTGGACGGACAGCAGATTGGCAAGCCGGGAAATCATGAGAATGCCGTGCGACAGTTGCAGGCGATGCGCGGCAAGACCGTGATCTTCTATACCGCGCTCACCCTGCACAACGCCCGTAGCGGCGAGACGCAAACCGGGGTGGCCGAGAACCGCGTCAGCTTCCGCATGCTGACGGATGACGAGATCGAGTCCTACCTGCGCATGGAGCAACCTTATAACTGCGCAGGTAGCGCCAAGTCCGAAGGGCTGGGTATCGCACTCATCGAACGCATGGAAGGTGACGACCCCAACGCGCTCATCGGACTCCCTATGATCCTGCTGATCTCGATGCTGAAAAATCAGGGCACCTCCCCTTTTTAACGCTTCACATAGCCACCGATTTTAGTTAGGATGCCACCTGAGTTCAGCTTCACCCATTCCGGCAAGACCCAATCAACCCTCTAGACATAAGTGAGACACACCATGAGCGAGCACATTAGTTATGTGACTGACCAATCCTTCGCCTCCGACGTATTGCAGTCGCCCGTTCCAGTTCTGGTCGACTACTGGGCGGAGTGGTGCGGCCCCTGCCGCATGATCGGCCCCATCCTGGAAGAAGTCGCAAAAGATTATGCTGGCCGCCTGACCGTTGCCAAACTGAACGTGGACGAGAACCAAGCCACTCCGGGCAAGTACGGCATCCGTGGCATCCCGACCCTGATGCTGTTCAAGAACGGCAACGTCGAAGCCACCAAGGTCGGCGCCCTGTCCAAGTCGCAACTCACCGCCTTCATTGACAGCCACATCTGAACCGATTAACCTCGCGCCTGCATTCGCCCCGCTGTAACACGAACCATTACCGAACAGCGGCAGTGCGGGCGCTTCCCGTCTGAATCCCCCTTTCCCCGGTTTTAACCCAAGCAGCATCACCCACTCATACCATGCATCTATCCGACCTGAAAGCCAAACACGTCACCGAACTCGTTGAGATGGCCGTTGCCAACTCGATCGACAATGCCAACCGCATGCGCAAGCAGGACCTGATCTTTGCGCTACTGAAGAATCAGGCCAAGAAGGGCGAGAGCATCTTCGGCGACGGCACGCTGGAGATCCTGCCGGACGGCTTCGGCTTCCTGCGCTCGCCCGACACCTCGTACCTCGCCGGCCCGGACGACATCTACGTCAGTCCCAGCCAGATCCGCCGCTTCAACCTGCACACCGGCGACTCCATCGAGGGCGAGATCCGCACCCCCAAGGACGGCGAACGCTACGTGGCGCTGGTCAAGGTGGACCGGGTCAACAACGAGCCGCCGGAGAACGCCAAGAACAAGATTCTGTTCGAGAACCTGACACCACTGTTCCCCAAGGAGCCACTGCGGCTGGAGCGCGACATCAAGGCTGAGGAGAACGTGACAGGCCGCATCATCGACATCGTCGCCCCCATCGGCAAGGGCCAGCGCGGCCTGCTGGTCGCCTCGCCCAAGTCCGGCAAAACGGTGATGCTGCAACACATCGCCCACTCCATCTCGGCCAACAATCCTGATGCGACCCTGATCGTGCTGCTGATCGACGAGCGTCCGGAAGAAGTGACCGAGATGACGCGCACGGTGCGCGGCGAGGTGGTCGCCTCCACCTTCGACGAACCGGCCACCCGCCACGTGCAAGTCGCCGAGATGGTGCTGGAGAAAGCCAAGCGCCTGGTCGAGCACAAGAAGGATGTGATCATCCTGCTCGATTCCATCACCCGCCTGGCACGCGCCTACAACACCGTCATCCCCTCCTCCGGCAAGGTGCTGACCGGCGGCGTCGATGCCAACGCCCTGCAAAAGCCCAAGCGCTTCTTCGGCGCAGCGCGCAACATCGAGGAAGGCGGCTCGTTGACCATCATCGCCACCGCGCTGGTGGATACCGGCAGTCGCATGGATGACGTGATCTACGAAGAATTCAAGGGCACCGGCAACATGGAAATCCACCTGGATCGCCGCATGGCCGAGAAGCGCATCTACCCGGCGATTAACATCAATCGCTCCGGCACCCGCAAGGAAGAGCTGCTGATCAAGGCCGACATCCTGCAACGCATCTGGGTACTGCGCAAACTGCTCTACCCGATGGACGAGCTGGAGGCAATGGAGTTCCTGCTCGACAAGATCAAGGCGACCAAGAACAACGCCGAGTTCTTCGACTCGATGCGCCGCTGATCTGCCCGCAGCGATGAGCCGCCCCTCTCTGGCGATCGTGGTGGCGATGGCGCAGAACCGCACCATCGGCATCGACAACACCCTGCCCTGGCGCTGCCCGGAAGACTTGCAGCATTTCAAGGCCCTGACCATGGGCCACCACCTCATCATGGGGCGCAAGACCTTCGATTCGATCGGCAAGGCGCTACCGGGACGCACCACCGTGGTGGTGACCCGCAACACGGCGTGGGCTGCGCCGGGTTGCATCGCCGCGCACTCGCTGCAACAGGCCATCGATGCCTGCCGTGGCGACGAGATCGCCTTCGTGGTGGGCGGTGCGGAGTTGTACGCCCAGGCTCTCCCGCTGGTAGACACGCTCTACGTCACCGAGATCGGACAGCCGGTGACCGGCGATGCCCACTTCCCGGACTTTTCGCCTGAAGCATGGCAGGAGACCGAGCGCAGGAGCAGCTCACAGGAAACACCGCAACCGTTGAGTTACGACTTCGTCACCTACCGCAGAAAGCCTGCCAAACGGGACAAATAAGCGAATCTTCTTGCGCCGTCAGGTGGATTCTGTTAATAAAGCGCGTTTTGAAAATTCCACCGATTCTGGAGATGTAAATGCCTCAACCTAGCAAGCCCGTCGCCGCGTACAAACCCAAAAAGGGTGAAGCCTATATGAGCCCGGCCCAGCTGGAGCACTTCCGCTCCATACTGGGCAGCCTGAAGACTGAGTTGAGCCACGAGATCGACCGTACCGTGCATACCATGCAGGACGAAGCCACCGTGTTCGCCGACCCCAACGACCGGGCCAGCCAGGAATCGGACATGAGTCTGGAACTGCGCAACCGCGACCGCGAGCGCAAGCTAATCAAGAACATCGACAAGATGTTGGTGCGCATCGATGAGGGCGATTACGGCTACTGCGACAAGTGCGGCATCGAGATCGGCCTGAGCCGCCTGGAGGCGCGCCCCACCGCCACGCTGTGCATAGACTGCAAGACGCTGGAAGAGATACGCGAAAAACAGATGGCGCGCTGATCGGCCACCTGCCTCAAAGATGAAGCCCGCTTGCGCGGGCTTCGTCGTTTCAAGGCCGGGGCGTGTGACCCGGCTAAGGCTTGCGCTGATCTGGCCGCACGCGCGCGGTCAGCATGACATCGGCCTCATCGCCATCCACGGTATTGCCCGCCGCATCCAGCAGCGGCTGGTCATAATCGTTCCAGCCGCGTACCCCGGTCCGGAGCGAAACGACGTTGCGGAACCCCATGCGCAGCATCACATCGGCAGCCAGCACCGAACGCTTGCCGGAGCGGCAGATCACCACGATCTCGGCCTCCTGACCACCGGCCAGCTCGGGCACGGTCTCGTCATAATCCCACTCGCAGGATTGCTCCAGCACGCCGCGCGGCACATTGATCGAACCGGGGATGCGCAGCGCCGCGAACTCTGCCGGCTCGCGCACATCGAGCAGGATCAGCGGCACACCGGTCGCCAGTCGCGCACGCAAATCCCAGGGCTGGATCTCGCGCACCCGCGTCAGCGCCTCAGCCACCATCGCGTTGTAAGCGACCATGCTCACTCCCGCTCGAACAAGGCGATGGATTCGACGTGCGAGGTGTGTGGAAACATGTTCATCACGCCAGCCGCGCTCAGTTTGTAGCCGTGCACCTGCACCAGCAGGGACGCGTCACGCGCCAACGTCGCCGGGTTGCAGCTCACATAGACGATGCGCCGGGGCGCGATCTCCGGCGTAATCGCCTTGACCAGCTCGATGGCACCGTCACGCGGCGGGTCGATCAGCCAGCGGTCGAACCGGCCCAGCTTCGCCAACTCCGCCGCATCCATCTCGAACAGGTTCATCGCCATGAACGCGGTATTGGCCGACAGGCCGTTATGGGCGGCATTCTGCGCAGCGCGTCTCACCAGCGCGGCACTGCCCTCGATGCCCAGTACCTGTGCGCCGCTGCGCGCGATGGGCAAGGTGAAGTTGCCCAGACCACAGAAGAAATCGGCGATGCGCTCGCCCGGCTGCGGAGCCAGCAAGCGCACGGCGCGGTGCACCATCACCCGGTTGAGCTGGTGGTTGACCTGGGTGAACTCGGTCGGCGCGAACGGCATCTCGATGCCGAATTCGGGCAAAGTGTAGGTCAGCGCGGGCGCGTCCAGCGGATAGAACGGCTTGACCGTGTCCGGCCCCTTGGTCTGCGTCCAGAACTGCACCTTGAACTCGTCCGCATAGGCACGCAACTCGGCTTCATCCTGAGGGCTGAGCGGCCCCAGGATACGCAGCACCAGCGCATCGACGTTGTCGCCGCAAGCTACCTCGATCTGCGGCAGCTTGTCGCGGATGGATAGCTTGTCCATCAGCTTCACCAGCTCGGTCAGCCGGTAGCCGATCTTGGGCGGCAGAATCTCGCACTGGCTCATGTCGGCCACATAGCTGCTGCGTTTCTCGTGGAAGCCGACCAGCGTCTTGTCCTTCTTGATGACGTGACGCACCGACAGCCGCGCCCGCTGGCGGTAGCCCCAGGTCAGTCCGTGCATGGGCGGCAGTATGGTCTCGGCCTTGACCTTGCCGATGTGCCACAGATTGTCCTCCAGGATGCGCTGCTTGGCGGCGACCTGTCCGCGCCGCTCCAGATGCTGCATCGAGCAACCGCCACACACACCGAAGTGCGCGCACTTGGGCTGGACGCGCATGTACGACGACTTGAATATCTGGCCGACCTGCGCCACTTCGAAGTTCGGCTTCTTGCGAAAGGACGAATACGTCACGCGCTCGCCCGGCAGCGCGCCGTCGATGAAGATGGTCTTGCCTTCGTGCCGCGCAACACCGCGCCCTTCATAGTCGAGCGACTCGACCGTCACCTGCTGATTTTCCGCCATGATCCCTACCGTTCCGGCTGGACTGCGCCAGCCTCTATCTTCAACAAAATCCGTCCTGCTGCCGTCCCCGCCAGCCCCCACCCCAACAGCACGCCCGTGCTGTTCGCCAGCATGTCGGCGTACTCGAAATAGCGATAACCCGTCATCCCTTGCAGGAACTCGATGCCGACACCCATCGCCACGAACGCCAGCCCCAGCCTCACCCTGGAGTACGCCAACTGGCAGAACCACAGCATCAGCAACGCGTAGGCCAGCGCGTGCTCCAGCTTGTCCACGTTCCAGAATTGAACCGGTTCGGGGGGATGCGGTGTCAGCGAAAGGTAGAACACCACGGCCACCCACAGCCAGCCCAGAACCAGCCAGGCCTTGCGTATCGCCGTCATGTCAAACCGGCCAGGCTGCCAGATATTCCTGCCAGTGCGGCAGGTCCAGCTTGCCCAGCGTGGCGCGCACCAGCTCGCATTCCCGCTGATACTGCTCGCGGGTGAGCTGCCCGCGCATCATCTGGAAGCGCAGATAGACCAGCCATGTGTTCACCACGTCGGTCTCGCAGTAGTTGCGTATCTCGGCCAGACGGCCCTGCTGATACGCCTCCCACACGCGGCTACCGTCCATGCCCAGCTTGCCGGGGAAGCCGATCAGCTTGGCCAGCTCGTCCAGCGGCGCATTGGCGCGGCCCGTGTACATCGCCAGCAAGTCCATCAGATCGAGGTGGCGGGTGTGGTAACGGCTGATGTAGTTGTTCCATTTGAACTCGCGGTCGTCCTCGCCCATGTCCCAGTAGCGCGGGCTCTGCACACCGTGGATCAGCCCGCGATAGTGCAGCACCGGCAGATCGAAGCCGCCGCCGTTCCAGCTCACCAACTGCGGCGTGTATTTTTCGATGCCGTCGAAGAAGCGCTGGATCAGGCTGCCTTCGTCCTCGTCCAGCCCGCCCAACGTCCACACCCGAAAACTATCGCCCTCGCGCAAGGTGCACGAGATCGCCACCACCCGCTGCAGATGATGTTGCAGGAAATCGCCGCCGGTCTTCTGGCGACGCATCTGAAAAGCCATCTCTGCCACCTCGGCATCACTGACCGCGCCATCGACCTCATACAGTGTGCGCAGCCCGGCGATGTCGGGAATGGTTTCGATGTCAAAAACGAGAGTGGGAGTCATGTACGGTTCCGCCACCCTCCCCCGCGACAGGGGAAGGCGGATCATTTAAATTCAGTGGGAGGTTATTTCTTCGACCAAGTGCCGCCGCTCTGTACCCACCAGCCTGCTTGGGCGCGCTGGATCCAGCGTTGGGCGAAGGTGCTGCGAATCTCGGTCTGCCATTCGGGATGGCCGTTGGCGCGGGCGATCTCGGCATACAGGCTGGTGCGGTCCTGGTTCTCGGCGGCGACCAGGCTGTTGACCGCCTGGCGTTGCGCCAGGGGCACGGCGCTGGCATCGTGCACGGCGACGAGTCCGTCAGCGGTCAGGCCGACCGCTCCGCTGGCGTACAGCCCGGCCAGCTGGGCATGGCGCGCCTGCATGGATTGTTTCAATGCGGCGACACCGGGCGTGTTCACTTCCAAGTCGGCTTGCGCCAGTGCTGCCGTGGAAAGACACAGCGCCAGCAAGGTCAGGCAAAATTTCAGCAAGCGGTTCATTTCGTTTCCTCCTTCTTGGCCTCAGGCGCAGCCGCCTTGTCGGGATGTTGCGTCTGCCAGACTTCGTCGATGATCTTGTCCGCCGCCTTCTCCGCCGCAGCCGCCGGGAAGTAGATGTTGATGGTGACGCAGGCGGTCAGGGCTGCACCCGCCAAAGGTAGTGCGATCCAGTTCTTCATTGAGGCTCCTTCATTTCACCACGGCTTTCACGTTGTCCTGCATCACGCGCTTGAGGCGCGCCAGCAGCTCATCCCAACCCACGGCGCGATTGTAGCCCATCACGGTGATGGCCGGTATGCCGCCGCCCTGCACGATGACGTAGCCATCCTTGCTGCCCGACACGCCGTCCATCAGACACACGCCATCGCGCAGCACGCAACTCAGGCCGATCTGACTGTATCCAAAGTTCTCGAACACGCGCAGGAAGCTGCGCTGCAAGGCCGCCGTGGCGCCGGAACCGCCCAGCGACGAGATATTCTCCACCGCCTTCTGGCTGATCTTTTTGCGGTAGCGGCCAGGGCTGCTGGCCACCTTGGCATCGAAGCGCACCGGCTGCCAGTTGGCCAGTTCCAGATTGTTGACGCTGACATCGAGCTTGCCCTGAATGTTGCCGAACGAGAAGGTACGGGTGAGCAGATCGAGGTCGAGTCCGCGCATGTCCAGATTGCCACTCAGGCGCGGCGCACGCCCGAACGCATCGTAAAGCCGCAAGCGGTTGGCGACGATGGTGCCATCGAAGAGACGGAACAGCAGCGCCCCGTCCACCGTCATCTCGCCATCGGCATAGCTCACCTGCGGGATCATGCCGGACAAGGTGCCGTGCATCTCCGGCAGGCCGAGTGCGGAACTCAACGCCTGCATAGCGATCGGCGCGAGACTGCCCGCAAAGCTCCAGTGCCAGGCCTCGCTCTCACGATGGAGATGGAAATCACGCAGCGACAGTTGGCCATCCAGGATGGGCACGGTTGCGACAGGCAAGGTCAGCTCCAGCCCGCGCAGGGTGGCCGACAGCTCGGTCGCCCCCAAGGGCAATTTGAGCAGTTCGCCGCTCGCCCAGCGGATGCTGGCTTGCGTCTCGGCACTGGCCTGCCAGGGAATGGAGGCCTCGATACCGCGCAAGCCGAAACGGTGTTCGGCATCGACGATCGCGGCATCATGCAACTTTAGCGTCAGCGCTGTGGTCGCACCGGAACGGTAGCGCCAATCCACATCGGCGTGCCCCGACAGCTCGGCATGCGCCAGCGCGCTCTTGTCCAGCCAGGGCTGGATCCATGTGGCGAACAGGGGAGCGAGTGCGATCTGTCGGCCTTGCAGGTCGGCATCCAGCAGCGCTCCAGCCTGAGAGTCCCAACGCCCAGCCAATTCGAAGTCGCCGACCTGCGCCAGTCTGGCCGTGGCATGAGTGACCTCCAACTGTCCCCGCCGGAGCTTGCCTGCCGCGCGCAAGCCGTGCCCGCCTCGCAGGTAGAGCGGCTGCCAGAACAGTTCACCGTCCTGCCATTGCAGGTCGGTCTTCCAGTCCCAGCGCCCTCCCGCGTTCAACGCCGCCACTTGCAATCTGCCCGCCAGACCTTCGGCGGCATGCAAGCCGGAAGCATCGCTGAAAGCCAGCTGCGTGACGTGCAGGTCGGCATCCAGCGCGCCCAGCCCGGACGCGTTACCGTGGGCCGCGATACGCCCGTCCAGCGTACCCTGGCTGGGCAGCGGCAGCTGGGCGGGCAGGAATCCCGCCAAGCGTCGTACCTGCGCCTGGTGCAGCCGCAGCTCGACCTGCCAGTTCGGCAAACCGAACTCGCCCGTCACTTGCCAGTGCTCGGCACCGGCTGTGAGCGCAAGGTCGAGCCGCTTGTGCGGCAATTCGTAGTCGAACTCCAGCGCCACTGCCGCATCGCCGGACATCTGGCCGCGCCGACATCGCACGGTCGCGCCATCGAAGCCGAACTCGCCACAATGCACGGCCACCTTGCGCCACGTCTGGTCCTGAATACGCAACTCGTCCAGCGTCAGATCGGCCTCGCCACCCTCCTGTAGAGCCAGGCGCAGGCCACGCGCGGAGAAGCTGGCCGCCTCGATGTCGGCGACACTCAGCAACAGGGTCGCCGACTGCGCGCCCGGCGCAACAGCCAGAAGAACGAGCAACAGGAACAATCCGCGTAGGCAGGTCAGCATGCGCGCATCTTACCCAAACATTCCGTAGAGCAGACCGGCAAAAAAAAACGGGAGGCCGTAGCCTCCCGTTCCTCTTGCCAGTGCCGCGCAATTATGCGCCGCGAATAGCCAGCTTTTCCTTGATACGTGCCGACTTGCCGGAACGCTCGCGCAGGTAGTACAGCTTGGCGCGGCGCACGTCGCCGCGACGCTTCACTTCGATGCTGGCGATGGCCGGGGAGTAAGTCTGGAAGGTACGCTCGACGCCTTCGCCGGACGAAACCTTGCGGACGATGAAGGAAGAGTTCAGCCCCTTGTTACGCTTGGCGATGACCACCCCTTCGTAGGCCTGGACGCGCTTGCGGGTACCTTCGACCACGTTCACGCCGACGATCACGGTGTCGCCAGGTGCGAAGTCAGGGATGGTCTTGCCCAGACGGGCGATCTCTTCTTGTTCGAGAATTGCGATCAGATTCATTTTGTTTCCTCTTGTTGTACGGACGCTTGTTCCTGCTGGTACTCTGCCAGTAGCCGAGCTTCCTGTTTTGTTAACTGGCGTTTTGCCAGCAAATCCGGACGACGTTCTGCAGTCCTGCCTAAGGCCTGCTTCAGCCGCCACTTCTCTATCTCGGCGTGGTGTCCGGACAGCAATACCGCCGGAACCTCCTCGCCGTTATAAACCTCGGGGCGCGTGTAGTGCGGACAATCCAGCAGGCCCGCCACGAAGGAATCCTGCTCTGCCGATGCGTCGTCGCCCAAGACTCCGGGGATCTGCCGCACCACGCTGTCCACCACCACCATCGCTGCCAACTCACCACCGGACAACACGTAGTCGCCGATGGAGAGCTCCTCATCCACCTGCTGCCGGAGCAGGCGCTCATCCACGCCCTCGTACCGCCCGGCCAGCAAGATCAATCCTGCACCCTGCGCCAGCAGTTCCTTCACCACAACGTCGCTCAACTGGCGACCTTGCGGCGAAAGATAGATCACCCGGCTCTTGGCCACACCTGCCGCCGCTTGTGCTGCTTTGGCGGCGCTGATCGCCTGCGCCAGCGGCTCCGCCAGCATCACCATGCCCGGCCCGCCTCCGTAGGGACGGTCGTCGATGGTGCGGTAGTTGTCGCGGGTGAAATCACGCGGATTCCACGCCTGCAACTCGAACCTGCCCTGCTCCGCCGCCCGCCGCGTCACGCCATATTGCGTGATGGCCGCGAACATCTCCGGGAACAGAGTGACGACATCGAACCTCATGCGAGGTAGTCCGCCTGCCAATCCACCGTGATGGTCTTGCTCGCCACGTCCGCCTGCTGCACCACCTGCTTGATGTACGGGATCAACATCTCACCCGATCCACGCTTGACCACCAGCACGTCGTTGGCTCCGGTCTCCAGCAGCGTGTCCACCCTGCCCAGCTCTTCACCGGCCAGGTTCACCACCTTGCAGCCGATCAGATCGGACCAGTACACCTCGTCGGCTTCAGCCTCGGGCAACTCGCTGCGCGGCACCGCCACCAGCAGGCCCTTGAGCCGTTCAGCCGCATTGCGATCAGTGCATCCGGCCAGTCTGGCGACCAGTATCTTGCCGTGCACCGTGCATTCGGCCAGTTCCACTTCACGCCAAGGCTGGCGCTCGTTGCCTAGCCACCAGTGATCGTAGCCGTCCAGACTATCAAGATACTCGGTAAAGGTCTGAACCTTGACCCAGCCCAGGATACCGTGCGCCGCGACCACCTTCCCCATGACGACCATGGGGCTTGTTTCCTTAGGCTGCTGCAACGACTGGGTTGTTCTTGACCAGCTTGGCGACAGCGTCGGACAGCTGCGCGCCCTTGTCTTGCCAGAAAGTCACGCGATCCATTTGCAGACGCACGCCTTCGTGGCCATCCTTGGCGACAGGATTGTAGAAGCCAACGCGCTCGATGAAGCGACCATCGCGACGATTGCGCGAATCAGCCACGACCACATTGTAGAAAGGACGGTTCTTGGAACCACCGCGAGAAAGACGAATAACGACCATAGTCAAATCTACCTGAAGTAATTTTTAGCCCAATGCCAAAGGGCGCGAATTTTACGCAACTTCCTCCGCTGTGGCAAGCGCTTGCATGCGGTACGCGGATGCCGGGTATCGATGCCGAATGAAGTGCTAAAAAAAAAACCCCGCCGATCTCTCGACGGGGTTTCCATGACTCTGCTACTTAGCGAACCTGATCCAGTCCTACGGAGCTGGAATGGATGTCCACATGCGAAGTTTCCTTCACGAACAGCATGCCGATGACGAAGGTCATCAGGGCGAAGCAGATCGGATACCACAGGCCGAAGTAAATGTCGCCCTTCCACGCCACCAGCGCGAACGAGACGGTGGGCAGGAAGCCGCCGAACCAGCCGTTACCGATGTGATACGGCAGCGACATGGAGGTGTAGCGGATGCGGGTGGGGAAGAACTCCACCAGCATGGCGGCGATCGGGCCATAGACCATGGTCACGTAGATCACCAGCAACACCAGCAGGATCAGCACCATGGCGTGGTCGATATGGTTGGGGTCAGCCTTGGTCGGATAGCCCGCCTCGGTGGTGGCCGCCTTCAGCGCATCGCCGAACTCCTTGCTCTTGGCCTTGAACGTATCCTTGTCCAAGCCTACGCCTTCAAAGCCCGGCACTTCCTTCGCGCCGACCTTGATCATGGCGACGGTACCTGCCGGAGCGACCTCGTTCTCGTACGAGATACCGGCCTTGACCAGCGCGCCCTTGGCGATGTCGCAGGAGCTCAGGAATTTGGCCTTGCCGATCGGGTCGAACTGGAAGGTGCAAGTAGCCGGATCAGCGATCACGTGGATAGGCGAGGTCTGCTGTGCGGTCTCCAGCGCCGGGTTGGCGTAGTGGGTCAGGCCCTTGAAGATCGGGAAGTAGGTCAGCGCCGCGATCAAACAGCCCGCCATGATGATGGGCTTGCGACCGATCCTGTCGGACAGCGAACCGAACACCACGAAGAACGGAGTGGCGATGATCAGCGAAGCAGCGATCAGCAGGTTGGCGGTCTGCGCGTCCACCATCAGGGTCTTGGTCAGGAAGAACAGCGCATAGAACTGGCCGGTGTACCAGACCACGGCTTGACCGACGACCAGGCCGAACAGGGCGATGATGACGAACTTCAGGTTCTTCCACTGACCGAACGACTCAGCGATAGGCGCCTTGGAGTGCGTACCTTCGGCCTTCATCTTCAGGAAGGCCGGCGATTCGCTCAAGGACAAGCGGATCCACATCGACACGCCCAGCAGCAGGATGGAGACCAGGAACGGCACGCGCCAGCCCCAGGTATCGAAATCCGGCCCGGTGATGTTGCGGGTGACCAAGATCACGATCAGCGACAGGAACAGACCCAGCGTAGCGGTGGTCTGGATCCAGGCGGTGTAAGCGCCGCGCTTGTTCTGCGGAGCATGTTCAGCTACGTAAGTCGCTGCGCCGCCATACTCGCCACCCAGTGCCAAGCCTTGCAACAGGCGCAGACAGATCAGGATGACGGGAGCCGCGATGCCGATGCTCTCATAGCTGGGCAGCAAGCCGACGATGAACGTGGACAGGCCCATGATCAGGATGGTGACCAGGAATGTGTATTTACGACCGACCAGATCGCCCAGGCGACCGAACACCAGCGCACCGAACGGACGCACGGCAAAACCGGCGGCGAACGCCATCAGGGCGAAGATGAAGGCGGTGGTCTCGTTCACGCCGGAGAAGAACTGTTTACTGATGACTGCGGCCAGCGAGCCGTATAGATAGAAGTCGTACCATTCAAAGACGGTGCCGAGCGAAGAAGCGAAGATGACCTTGCGCTCTTCCTTGCTGATGCGATGTTTCGCTACTGGTGTCATGTATCCCCCTGTCAGTTTGGTATTAGAAACGGGGCCGGTCGCCCTCACCCGGATCGCGCCTCTCGGTGCCTGCGGGACGTATGTCGTTTGGACATTTCCCCCAAGGCCATTACAATCATCGCTCCGAGAACACTGCGACTTGATGGCGGACCTGCTCCGTCTGGCTCGCGAGCTTACTGTCGTTAACTTACGCGAAACTTACATCCACCATGCGCATACTGATCGCCGAAGATGATGAGGTACTGGCCGACGGGCTGTCGCGCTGCATGCGCTCATCCGGCTATGCGGTCGACCTGGTCCGGAACGGTGCCGAGGCCGACTCCCTGCTCAAGGGCATGCAACCTTTCGACCTCGTCATCCTCGACCTCGGCCTGCCCGTACTGGACGGCTACAGCGTGCTGCGCAATCTGCGCGGACGGCATTGCCGGGTGCCGGTGATTATCCTGACCGCCCGCGATGGCGTGTCGGATCGCGTCAAGGGACTAGACTTGGGCGCTGACGACTATATGGTCAAGCCGTTCAGCCTGGAGGAACTGGAAGCACGGGTGCGCGCCCTGCTGCGACGCGGGCTGTGCGGTGTCAATCCCATGCTCACCTGTGGCCGACTGACCTTCGACACGGTGGCGCGCCGCGCGCTGATCGACGATCAGCTGATCGAGCTGACGACGCGCGAGCTGGGCATCCTGGAGGCGCTGCTGCAACGTACAGGCTGGGTGGTCAGCAAGGAGCAGATGCTGGAGCGCCTGTACAGCTATGCCGAAGAGGCCAGCAACAACGCCATCGAAGTCTATATCCACCGCCTGCGCAAGAAGACCGAGGCGGCCGGCATCACCATCCGCACCATCCGTGGCCTGGGCTACGTCATCGACCAAACCCCGCCCTGACCTGCCCGCCTCTGGCACATGGAGAATCCCGTCCCGTCCCTGCGCAGCTACCTGACCAACAGGCTGCTGACCTCGCTGTACCTGCTGTGGCTGATCAGTACCGTCGTAGGTTATTTCGCCACCATCAACTACGCCAACCAGCCCTACGACATGGTATTGCTGCAACGCGCCCAGGCCGTGGCCGAACAGCTCAAGCTCGGGACCGGACACGAAAGACTGGAGTACGTCCCGGAACTGCCCGACGGCTCCGACCCGGTGATGCCGGACCGCCTCGTCTACACCGTGAGCGACAGCGAAGGTCGCAAACTGGCTGGCACGGCCAGCCTGTCCACCCCGCTCTCCTACCGGCGCAGCAAGACCGGCGCGGTGTTCAGCAATGGCGAACGCGGCGGCGAGAAGACGCGCACAGTGAGCCTGGTCTACCCCGACCCGGCGAGCAAGCGTGTGCTGCAACTGCATGTCTCGGAGACCACCCATCAACGGCAGGCGCTGATACGCGGCATCCTGGCCAACATCGTGATCCCGCAGCTGCTGCTCATCCTGCTTGCGGTAGCGGCGGTGTGGTATGGCCTTAAAAAAGGACTGCTGCCGCTGGAGCGACTGCGCAACGATGTGGCCACGCGCGCGCGCGGCGACCTTGATCGACTGGACGAGGCGCGCGCGCCCGCCGAGGTCCGCCCGCTGCTCGATGCGGTCAACGATCTGCTGGAACGACTCAAACAGGTGATGTCGTCGCAACAGCGCTTCGTCGCCGATGCCGCCCACCAGCTGCGTACCCCGCTGGCCGGACTGAAGACCCAGGTCGAGCTGGCGTTGCGCGAAGACGATCCGGTACGCAAACAGCGCATCCTGGAATACGTGCTGACCAGCGCCAAACGCTCCAGCCACCTCATCAATCAGCTGCTGATGCTGGCGCGCAACGAGCCGGGCGGACAAGGGGTAGAGACCTTCCTCCCGCTCGACCTCGATCAGGCCGCCCGCGACTGCACTCTGCACTGGGTACCGTTCGCGCTGGAGAAGAACATCGATCTGGGTTTCGAGGAGGCGGGCCGCCCCGCGCCCATCCTGGGAGATGCCGACAGTCTGGGCGAGATGCTGGGCAACCTGATCGACAACGCCATCCGTTACACGCCGCGTGGCGGAGTCGTGACGGTCAGCGTACGGAATGAAGGCCATCAGGCCGTGTTGCAGGTGTTGGACAACGGGCCGGGCATACCGCCCGAGCATCGCCCCCTGGTCTTCGACCGCTTCTATCGCGTACTGGGCAGCGGCCAGAGCGGCAGCGGCCTGGGCCTGGCCATCGTAGCCGAAGTCGCCAAGCGCCACGATGCCGAACTACTGCTTGAATCCGGCAATGAAGGCAAAGGGTCGCGCTTCGAAGTTCGCTTCCCGCTGTCCTCGCTCAGACCGTAGCGCGCCCCGGCACCAGATAACCGTCCAGGTACCACCGGTACAGCAGCTCGCCCAAATCCGCAGGCAACTCGGCAGCCGGCAGTGCACGAGTATCGGCCAGCTGGCGCAACACCGCGTAGCACCCGGCATCCACCGGCTCCGCCTCTCCGTTCATGAACACCGTCCGGCCCCGGCACAGCATCTGCGTCTTCAGCCCCAGGCTCGCACCCTGCCGGGCCACCGCCTGCCGGAACTTGCCCTCGGCGAGCGCAGGCTCCGGCGACTCAAAATAGATGTGCGGCTTGGGCTCGGAAAGGTAACAACCCAGAAAGTTGGCGATGTCGTCCTTATCCCAGCGGATGCGCTCGATGGCATCGGCGACCTTGTCCAGCATGGCATCACTGATCTCGGAAGGATGGGATTGCAGTCGGAGGTCAGGGTCGGCGTACACGCCTTCCACTTCGATGCGATCCTGCAGATACACCATGAACTGTTCGCCCAACTCCTGGTAGGTGGGGGTGCGGAAGCCGATGGAGTAGGTCATGCAGTCGTCTTCGGCGATGCCGTTGTGGGCGCAATGTGGCGGCAGGTAGAGCATGTCGCCCGCTTCCAGCACCCACTCCTGCTCTACCCTGAAATCCTTGAGGATGCGCAGCGGCGCGCCTTCGATCAGGGTGCGATCTTCCTGCGTGGAGATCTGCCAGCGGCGGTGCCCCAAGCCTTGCAGCAGGAACACGTCATACGCATCGAAGTGCGGGCCGACACCGCCGCCCTTGGGCGCATAGCTCACCATCAGATCGTCCAGCCGCGCGTGCGGGATGAAACTGAAGTGTTTGAGCAACTCCGTACCCTCCGGCAGGAAATGGTTCACGCCTTGCACCAGCACCGTCCACTGGCCGCGCAGCTTCCACAGTTTTTCGCGTTCGAACGGCCCATGAGCCAGTTTGAAATTGCCGCGCGTCTGCTGCACCAATCGCGCTTGCGCATCCTCCAGGCAGGCCAGTTCCTGCAGTTGGAGCGGGTCAAGCAAGCCTTTGAACTCGGGAAACGCTTGGCGGATTAGCAGGGGTTTCTTCTGCCAGTAGTCGCGCAGAAACTCGGTGGCGGTCAGCCCGCCCAGGAAGGAAAGTGGTGTATTCATGAGGGGAATTATAGCTGTGCCGATGCTACGCAAAAATAATTTTGGCCCGGAAGAATTCGGATAGAATGCCCCGCAGGAGGTAGTTTATGCAGTTACAAGCTGGGACCGAGGCACCGCATTTTGAATTGCCGGATGCCGATATGAAAACTTTCAGCTTAGCGCGCAAGCAGGGCAAGAAGAACGTAGTACTGTACTTCTATCCCAAGGATGACACGCCGGGCTGCACCATCGAAGCAAATGAATTCACCGATCTGGTCGACGAGTTCGCCAAACTTGACACACTCTTGGTCGGTGTCAGCCGTGATGACTGCCTGAGTCACGCCGCGTTCCGCGACAAGTACGGCCTGTCGGTGCAATTGCTGGCAGACACCGAATCGCGGGTGTGCAAGAAGTACGGCGTACTGTACGACAAGGAAGTGGACGGACATACCAAGGTCTCGATACGACGCTCCACCTTCGTGATAGACAAGCAGGGGATGTTGCGCCACGCCCTGTACGGCGTGCAGTCACGCGGACATGCCCAGGAAATTCTCAAACTGATTAAGGATATGGAATGAACATCGCCAAAAACACCATCGTCTCGCTGACCTATGAACTGACCGATGCAGGCGGCGAGCTGATCGAGAAGGTCGCCGAACCCATCAGCTATCTGCATGGCGGCTATGACGGCATCTTCCCGCTGGTGGAAGAGACATTGCACGGCAAGGCCGTGGGCGATCGGGCCTCCATCACCCTGACACCGGACGATGCTTTCGGTGAATACGACCACGACATGGTGCGTGTCGAACCGCGCGACCTGTTCCCCAAGGAGATCGCCGTCGGGATGCAGTTCGAGGGTGGCGAGGAGGAAGGCGACGATGAGGATTTCGAGTTGTTCACCGTAGTCGAAGTGACCGACAAGGAAGTGACTCTGGACGGCAACCACCCGTTGGCGGGCAAGACACTGACCTTCAACTGCACCATCACCGGCGTACGCCAGGCGACCGCCGAGGAATTGGAACACGGCCACGTACACGGCGAGGGCGGCCATCACCACTAGGCTTGCCGCCCCCCACCAAGCCCGCGCAAGCGGGCTTTTTTTGGTCAAGCGTCGAACACGGACGAACCCGATAGCGCGACGCGGACGCAAGGAAGACGAGACATGAGCGGGATCAGACTGATCGTCGGGCTGGGCAACCCAGGCCGCGACTATGAATCCACCCGACACAATGCCGGGTGCTGGTGGGTGGACGAATTCGCCCGCCGCCACGGGCTTTCCTTCAAGCTGGAAACCAAGTTCCATGGCCTGGTGGCGCGCGGCAACGTGGAAGGCCATGAGCTGTGGCTACTCAAACCCCAGACCTTTATGAACCTGAGTGGCCGTGCCGTCGGTGCGCTGGCCCAGTTCTACAAGATCGAACCGGCACAGATACTGGTGGCGCATGACGAGCTCGACCTGCCGCCGGGCAGCGCCAAACTCAAGCTGGGCGGCGGACACGGCGGCCACAACGGCCTGAAAGACATCGCCGCCCACCTCGGCCCCGGCTACTGGCGGCTGCGCATCGGCATCGGCCACCCCGGCGACCGTTCACTGGTATCGGCCTACGTGCTCAACGACCCGCGCCGCGAAGAAATGGAGCTGATCGACATCGCGCTGGCGCGCGCCCAGGATGTCGCCAAGTTGATCGTCGAAGGCAAGCAGGAAGCGGCGATGCTCAAGCTGCACACGGCCTAGTCCGCGCGGCCGTCACTCGGCGGACACCGCGAACCACGCCGCATACAGCGCAGGCAGGGCGAGCAGTGTCAGCAGCGTCGCCACCAGCAATCCGCCCATGATGACGATGGCCATCGGCCCCCAGAACACGCTGCTGGCGAGCGGGACCATGGCGAGGATGGCGGCGGCGGCGGTGAGCAGGATGGGGCGGGCGCGGCGCACGGTAGAGTCGATGATGGCATCGCGACGACCCAGCCCCTGCGCCATGTCCTGGTCGATCTGATCGACCAGGATCACCGAGTTGCGCATGATCATGCCGGCCAGCGAGATCATCCCCAGCATGGCGACGAAACCGAACGGCACATGGAAGGCGAGCAGAACTGCCGCCACACCGATCACGCCCAGCGGAGCGGTGAACAGCACCAGCGCGACCTCGCCGAAACGGCGCAGCTGCAACATCAGCAGGGTAAGGATGAGGAAGCCGGTGAGCGGCAGTACGGCGATGATGGAATCGGTGGCCTGGTCGCTATCGGCCATCGCGCCCGCCGCCTTGACCTGGTAGCCCGGCGGCAGTTTGGCGCGGATGTCGGCCAGTTGGCGGTCTATGGTCTGGCTCACCTCGGGGGCCTGGATGTCGTCCGGGACATCGGCGCGCACGGTCACGATGGGCTGACGGTTCATGCGCCAGCGGATGCCCTCCTCGGTCGCCGACTCTATCCTGGCGAAGCGCACCAGCGGCACCGCCCGCCCGCTCTCGCTGACAACGCTGAGCTGGTTGAGTATGTTCGGGTCGGTGCGCTCGCTCTCCACGCTGCGCAGGATCACGCCAAGCTGGTGCGCATGTTCGCGCAGGGTGGTGACCCGATAGCCGGAGAGCATGGCCTGCAGTTGTCGCGCCAGGCCACGGGTGTCCACGCCCAGTCCACGCGCGGCAGCTTCGTCGACCTGCACGCGCAACACGTTCAACGGCTCGTCCGAATCCTGGCTGGCGTTCTTGGTGTTCGGGTTCGCCTTGACCACGGCCAGCACGTCACCGGCGATGGCGCGCAGACGCTCGGCATCGTCGCCCATGACCCAGAACTGGACGGGGTAGCCGACCGGCGGCCCGTTCTCCAGCCGCGAGATACGCACGCCGGAGTCGGGATATTCCTTGTCTATCGTGCTGCGGATACGTTTGAGCACCTCCTCGCGCGCCTTCACGTCCCGCGCCTCGATCACGATCTGCGCGTAGTTGATGGTGGGCAGCTGCAGGTCCAGCGGCAAGTAGAAACGCGGCGAGCTGCCGCCGACGTAACTGGTGTACCGGGCGACGGCGGCATCATCCTTGAGCAGCTTCTCGACCTCATCCACCACGGTCTCGGTCAGGGCGAAGTTGGCACTTTCCGGCAGCCAGATGTCCAGCAACAACTCGGGACGCTCGGACGGCGGGAAGAACTGCTGTTCGACCTTGCTGAAACCCACCAGCGCCAGGGCGAACGCGGCCAGCGTGGCCAGGATGACACTCTTGCGCCAGCGCAGGCATCCCGCCACCACTCTGCGGAAGCCGGTATAGAAGCGGCCTTGGTAAAGCGTAGCGCTATGCCCGGCCTGCTCGTTCAGCAGGTGATAGCCGATGAACGGCGTGAACACCACAGCGACCAGCCAGGACACGAGCAAAGCGAGGGTGACCACGGCGCAGATGGAAAAGGTGTACTCGCCCGCCGAGGATTTCGCCAGCCCCACCGGCAAAAAGGCGGCAGCAGTGATGAGCGTGCCGGTGAGCATCGGAAAGGCAGTGCTGCGGTAGGCGAATACGGCGGCGCTGGCGCGACTCCACCCCTGCTCCAGCTTCACTTTCATCATCTCGACGGCGATCATCGCGTCGTCCACCAGCAAACCGATGGCGATGATGAGCGCGCCGATGGAAACGCGCTGCAAATCGATGCCGAAGGCCGCCATCAACAGGAAGGTGCCGGCCAGCACGATGGGGATGGACAACGCGACCACCAACCCGGCGCGCCAGCCCAGGCTGAGGAAGCTGATCGCCAGCACGATCAGCAGCGCCTCGCTCAGGGCCTGCATGAACGTGCCGACGGAGCGCTCGACCACCTTGGCCTGATCGCTGATCTGCGCCACGTGCATCCCTTGCGGCAAGCGACTGCGGATGCGGTCTAGCGTAGACGCGAGGTCGCGGCCGAACTCGACCATATCGCCGTGCGGCTGGGCGGCCACGGCCAGACCGATGGCCTCCTGCCCCCGGTATCGCATCTTGAAGCGAGCGGGGGTTTCCGCGCCCCGGCTGATCTGGCTGATGTCGCCCAGCTTGTAGGTCTTGCCATGCGCGGTGATCGCCAAGTCCTGCAAGGTAGCCAGACTGTCCAGCGGGTCGCTCAGGCGGATGCGCGTGATGTCGTCCTGGGTGACCAGCTCACCGGCTGACTCCTGCCCACCATGGGCCCGGATGGCCGCAGCGATCTGCATCGGCGCGATGCCCAGCGCGGCCAGCTTCTCCACCGAGTATTCGATGTACACGTGCTCCGGCTGGGTGCCGATCAGCACCACCTTGCTGACCGAGGCCAGTTGCAGCATGGCCTGCCGCGCCTGATCCGCCGCCCGTTCCAGCGCCGCAGCATCGGGCCGGTCGGCAGTAAAGGCGTAGATCGCACCGTAGGTGGTGCCGTATTCATCGTTGACGAGGGGGCCGTTCACGCCTTCCGGCAAAGTGTCCCGCATGTCCGATAGATGTTTGCGCACCGTGAGCCAGACATGCTCCAGTTCGGCGGGCGGCATCTCGTCCTTCAGCGTGACGAAGATCTCGGTCTCGCCCGGCTTGGAATAGCTGCTCACACTGTCCAGCCAGGGTGTTTCCTGCAGACTGCGTTCCAGCTTGTCGGTGACTTGCGCCTCCATCTCGCGCGCGGTCGCGCCCGGCCAGGTCGCCGTGACCGTCATCACCTTGAAGGTGAAATCCGGGTCTTCCTTCTGTGGCAGCCTGGCATAGGAAAGCAGGCCAGCTGCGAGGGTCGCAAACAGGAAATACAGAACCAGAGTCTGGTTCTTGATCGCCCATTCGGAAAGATTTACATGCTTCATCGTTCGATTCAGTGCGCGTGCGCTGATTTTTGTCGCGGCATTATAAGTGGTAATGCTTAAGGATGGCTGCTCTAGTGGTAAGATTGCGCCCTTCAAAAACGGGTTGGGAACATGACCGAGATAGCACCGATACAAGACATCATCGCCGAGATGCGCGCCGGGCGCATGGTGGTGCTGGTGGACGAGGAGGACCGCGAGAACGAAGGCGACCTGGTCTTCGCAGCCGATTTCGTCACGCCGGAGAAGATCAACTTCATGGCGCGCTTCGGGCGCGGCCTGATCTGCCTGACACTCACCGAGGCGCATTGCAAGCAGCTCGACCTGCCCTTGATGGTGCGCGAGAACGGCTCGCCACTGGGCACCAATTTCACCTTGTCGATCGAAGCGGCGACCGGCGTGACCACCGGCATCTCCGCCGCCGACCGCGCCCGCACCATCCAGGTGGCGGCACATCCGCGCGCGACTTCCGCCGACATCGTGCAGCCGGGCCACATATTCCCGCTGCGCGCCAAGAACGGCGGCGTGCTGGTGCGCGCCGGCCACACCGAGGCAGGCTGCGACCTGGCGCAACTGGCCGGCCTGACACCCGCAGCGGTGATCTGCGAGATACTCAAGGACGACGGCGAGATGGCGCGCCTGCCCGACCTGGTGACCTTCGCCAGACAGCACGGGCTGCTGATCGGCGCGATCGCCGACCTGATCGAATACCGCAACCACAACGAGAAGCTGGTGGCGCGTGTTTCCAGCCGCCCGATCCAGACCGCCTATGGCGAGTTCACGCTGACCAGCTACCTCGACCAGACCACGCAGCGCGCGCATCTGGCACTGGTCAAGGGCGAAATCAAGGCCGAGCAGGAGACGCTGGTGCGGGTGCACGAGCCGCTGTCCGCCCTGGATTTCCTGGAGCAGGTCAGCCTGGCCCAGGGTACCAGCGTGCATGACGCGCTGAGCAAGATCAGCCAGTCCGACAGCGGAGTGCTGGTGCTGATGCACCACGCCGAGTCGGCGCAGGAGTTGCTGGCGCGCACGGCGGAAGTGCCGCAAGCGCATCTGGCCGCCAAGTGGGACGCGCGCAGCTACGGCATCGGTGCCCAGATCCTGCGCGACCTGGGCGTGGGTAAGATGCGTTTGATCGCCACCCCGCGCAAGCTGCCCAGCATGGCGGGTTTCGGGCTCGAAGTCACCGGTTACGCTTAAGGAATGAAATGAAAGAGATAGAGATCAATCTGAACGGCGCAGGGATGCGTATCGGCATCGTGCAGAGCCGTTTCAACGATGTGGTGTGCGAAGGGCTGCTGGCAGCCTGCCGCGCACGCTTGCTGCAACAAGGGGTGAAGGGGGAGGACATCACGCTGGCGACCGTGCCCGGCGCGCTGGAGATCCCGCTGGTGCTGCAAACCATGGCGCAGAGTGGCAAGTTCGACGCGCTGATCGCGCTGGGCGCGGTGATCCGTGGCGACACCTATCACTTCGAAGTGGTGTCCAACGAATCGGCGCGCGGCGTGGGTGAAGTGCAGCTGCATGGCGGCGTGCCCGTCGCCAACGCGATCCTGACCACCGACACCGATGAGCAGGCCGAAGTGCGGATGAGCATCAAGGGCGCGGAAGCTGCCATGGTCGCCATCGAAATGGCCAACCTGTTGAAAGCGATCAAATGAGTGACACCAAGAATACGGCCACGGCCAAAAGTGCGCGCCGCCGCTCCCGCGAGCTGGCGATGCAGGGCGTGTATCAATGGCGTTTGTCCGGCGAGGATATCGGCGCCATCGAGCAGATGACCCGCGACGAAAAGAGCCTGGGGCGCTACGACTCGGAGTTCTATAGCGACCTGCTGCGCGGTGTGCTGAATCGCATCGAGATACTGACCGAAGCCATCGCGCCGCACCTGGATCGCCCGGTGAACGATCTCAGCCCGGTGGAATATTCGGTACTGCTGCTGGGAGCCTACGAACTGGCGCATCACCCCGAGATTCCCTACCGGGTCATCATCAACGAAGAGGTCGAGCTGGCTAAAACCTTCGGCGGCAGCGACGGCCACAAGTTCGTCAACGGCGTGCTGGACAAACTGGCAGCTACCCTCCGTAGCGACGAGGTACGCGGGGCCTGACCGGGAACGTCCGTGCTCTTCAATTCCTACGGTTTCATCTTCCTGTACCTGCCGGTGGTGCTGGCGGGGTTCTTCTGGCTGGCGCGATGGAGCGAGCGGTATGCCGCCGGGTGGCTGGCCCTCGCCTCGCTGTTCTTCTATGGCTACTGGAACCCAGCCTACGTCGGCCTCCTGCTCGGCTCCATCGCCTTCAATTACACCCTCGGGGTCTGGATCGCCCAGGCCGGAGCTCGGCAACAGCACCGGCGACAGCGCCATCTGCTGGTCTTCGCCATCGCTGCCGACCTCGCCCTGCTCGCCTATTTCAAGTACGCGAACTTCTTCCTGGACAGCCTGAACGCCGTCGCCGGGTCGAAACTCTCGCTCGGCGAAATCATCCTCCCGCTCGGCATCTCCTTCTTCACCTTCACACAGATCGCCTTCCTCGTCGACACCTTTCAGTCCAAGGTCAAAGAGTTCAACTTCGTCCACTACACCCTCTTCGTCACCTATTTCCCTCACCTCATCGCCGGACCCGTGCTACACCACAAGGAAATGATGCCCCAGTTCGCCC
>NZ_JQKP01000014.1 GCF_000746095.1 Ferriphaselus sp. R-1
CTCGCAAGCGGAAGCAAACGGGCAGCAGACAACAGAGTTTTAGCAGGAGACAACCGACAGCGATTGCATGGCAAACGAATTGATGGCAAACAGGTCAGACCGGCGCAGGCAATTCAGTTAATTGCGATGGCTCCCTGCCGCAGCAACACACGGCAAAGCCGCTAGGGCGATTTGAAACTTGCGCGCGAATTCCATCATGGCTCGGACGGCTCGCCGCCCAACAGGAAGCCGGATATACGGAAGCAGTTGCACCCAAAACCATCAACACGCGTTGCTTGCAAAACGGGAGGTGTCCATATACGCATTCATAATGCGCCGAATGTCTTACCCTCCTCCAGCGCAATGCGCTTCGCTTATTGGCACCCTACCGTCTACGCCAACTCGTCCATTAAGCTACAACGGCTTGCTCTCTCGTAATTGAGTCTGCCCCCGCACCATGGCGATGCCAAAAAATAGCGTCCAGACCACAGCGCCCCCATCCTATATTTTCGCCACCCTACACTACTCAATCAGCGTTTCTTATTTGCGTCTCACCGCCACCAGTCGGGTAGGCTTGGGTGAGGCACGAATCCCACTAAGTAGATGGGTGGAGCGCAGCAATACCCGCACCGCAGCCCGTATAGGGTGCACTCGCAAGTGCGCCACATGTGTTTTGTACCCAGTTGCGTAGCCCCTGCACGGTCTCATAGAGCAACTTTGCTCCATTTACAGCTCGCTGGCAGCCTCAGGCCAGCGTTGCTGGTAGGCGGCTTGTTCGGCTACACAAAGATCTGAGGCATCCAAACAGAATGCATGGAATAACCTCACAGAATTTAGTACTATTCGCTCCCGGTACGCTGAACCTGATCCCTACACTTGCAAGCATGGAGGATAGAATGGACTCAAACCTAAAGCCGATCGATGTTCTGCACCTCATTGGTGAATACAAGTGCATCGAGTGTGGCCGCACCAATTGCGACAAAATCCAGATGGTGACGGTTGAGCGGGCCATTGCCAAGTTGAAGGAAATCGTTGAGTCGGCGGCCCACGAAAAGCTGCCCGAGTTGATTTCCGAAATGAAGGGCATACGCCCGTGCCATGAATTGGCTGGCTATGTGCCACCCGAGTCATTCGTGGGCAAATCATAGTCAAGCATCAAAAACCAAATGGTTCGTCACTGCTGCACCTGCGCCAAACTCGCGCAGGGCGCAGAACCGCACGACACTCCCTCGGCTAGATGCTGGCGACTAGCCTGTCCAGTGCCCGCACCTTTCATTCCATGCAACATGATCTCGTACCGTGCGACTCCAACTGTACGCCACCACGCAACTACCCTTGGACAGGCTGAGGACTAATGGTTAGGGAACTGCTCTTGTGATCGTATCTGCCCGCGCACCATGGCGATGTGGGCTCGAAGTTCGTACATGTGTTGGGAGAAGGCGTTCGGCAGACGGAGCTGGTTGACCTTGGCTTCGATCTCGTCGAGGGTGGCCAGGTTGCGCAGGTGGTCGTTGGCGGCTTTGCCCTGGCGGATCTGGGTCTCCAGGTAGCGCAGTTCACCGTAGAGCTTGTAGATCTTGGATTTCACCAGCCAGACGTAGACCGAGGGCACGACTTTGCTCAGGGGATACACCACGGCCAGTAGCGGCAAGAGCAGGATCAGCATGCGGTTGACGAAGGTGGCAGCCCAGAACGGCAGGTATTTATCGAGGAAGGGCAAGCCGGACTTGTAGAAGTTGGCCGCCTGGTCGGCAAGGACGAAATCGGTGCCTTTGGCCGAAGGGAAATCATGCGGTTGGCTGAACAGCCCGCCCCCGCCGTGCACGCTGGCGATGGTCTTGAGCAGCAGGTACATCAATGCGGGATGGAGCGAGTCGCGGGCGACCAGCATCACGGTCGGCGCGACCAGGTTGGTTTCATTGTCGGGCAGGTTACGCGCCAGACTCAGGCCACCGGCGGGCAAGTGCAAATGGGTCAACGAGGGGATGTTGCGGGTGTAGGCCTCGGCTTCGGTGACATCCACCAGACGCAGCTTGTGGTCCAGCGCCAGTTCCTGCACCAGCGGCGAGTGTGGCACGTCGAGGAAGAAAGCGGCATCCAGACGACCGGCGTGCAGCGCCTCGGCTGCGTCATCGTCACCGATGGGCTCGAAGTGGCTGTTGTCCGCCGTCACGCCGCTGGCTTCGAGCATGGCGCGCGCCACCACCTGTGCCCCGCCGCCGGGGCGACCGATGCCGATGCGCTTGCCCTTGAACGCGGAGAGGTGCTCGGGCGGTTTGGCACATTTGCAGAATATCCACACCGGCTCGTAATACAGGCTGCCCAGCGACACCATGCCCAGTGTCGGCTCGGAACTGGCCACACCGCCCTGGATGAACGCCAGGTCCACGCCCGACTTCGGATCGCGCAGTAACTTGAGGTTCTCCTGCGCACCGGCGGTCTGGCGCACTTCCAACGTGATGCCCTCGCGCTTCAGCAATTCGGCATAGAGGTAGGAGAATGCCAGGTAGTTGCCCTCGCCTGCGCTGGTGGCGATGACGATCTTTTTGGGTGGCGCGGGATCGATGAACTTGTAGCCGACGACCAGTACCAGCAGGGTCAACAGCAATACGGGAGCGACCGCCTTGAGCAGCTCCCAGGGCAAGATGGCGCTACGCTCTTCCGCTTCCTCTGCTGCGTCGGCGGGGCGCTCGCTCATGGCTCAGTCCCGATAGCGGGTGACATCGGCCAGCCCGGCATGGGCGAAGCCGTGGGCGCGCAGGCGGCAGGAGTCGCACACGCCGCAGGCCCTGCCCTGTTCGTCGGCCTGATAGCAGGAGACGGTCTGGCCGTAGTCCACGCCCAAGCCTGTGCCTAAACGGATGATCTCGGCCTTGCTCAGGTTAATCAGCGGCGCGTGAACCTGCAGCGGCTTGCCTTCGACCGCCGCCTTGGTGGCGAGGTTGGCCATGCGCTCGAAGGCCTCGATGTATTCCGGACGGCAATCCGGATAGCCGGAATAGTCCACCGCGTTCACGCCGACGAAGATGTCCTGCGAGTCCAGCACTTCGGCCCAGGCCAGCGCCAGCGACAGCATGATGGTGTTGCGCGCAGGCACGTAGGTGAGCGGGATGCCTGCGCTGGGATGCTCGGGCACGGCGATCGAGTCATCAGTCAGGGCGGAGCCGCCGAAGCCGGTCAGATCGATATGGATGATGCGGTGTTCCGCCGCGCCGACGGTCTGCGCCACGCGCTGCGCCGCCGCCAGTTCGGCGTGGTGGCGCTGGCCGTAATCGACGCTGAGGGCGTGGCAACTGAAACCCTGGGAGCACGCGATGGCAAGCACCGTGGCCGAATCCAGTCCGCCGGAAAGGAGTACGAGTGCTTTCTTCATTTGCCTTGCTGGTTGCCCCATAGCAGTTTGTGCAACTGGACTTGCAGGCGTACCGGCAAGTGATCGCGCAAGATCCAGTCGGCCAGCACGGTCGGGTCAAGTTGGCCCTGAGCGGGCGAGAACAACACGTCGCAACGCGAGGCCAGCGCATGCTCGTCCAGCACTTGTTTGGCCCACAGATAGTCGGTCTCGTCGCACAGCACGAACTTGATCTCGTCGTGCGGGTTCAGCGAGGCCAGATTCCCCCACAGATTCTTTTCGGACTCGCCCGAAGCCGGGGTCTTGATGTCCAGCACCTTGACCACGCGCGCGTCCACACCGCTCACATCCAGCGCCCCGCCCGTCTCCAGCGAGACCTGATAGCCTGCATCGCACAGGGACTGCAGCAAGGGCAGGCAATTCTTCTGCGCCAGCGGCTCACCGCCGGTGACGGTGACATAACGCGCGCCATGCCGCGCCACCTCGGCAAGGATGTCGGCCAGACTCATGGCCTGCCCGCCGGTGAACGCATAGGCGGTGTCGCAATAGGTGCAGCGCAAGGGGCAGCCGGTCAGCCGCACGAACACGGTCGGCAAGCCGACGCGGCGGGTCTCGCCTTGCAGTGAATAGAAAATCTCGGTGATGCGCAGTGATGCGCGGGTATCAGGTTCGGACACGGGTCCTCTCCTTATTTGAGTACGGCCAGGCGTTCCTTGGCCTTGGCTGCGGCTTCGCTATCCGGATATTGAGCGACCAGCTTCTTGAGTGTCTTCTTGACCAGCAAGGGTTGCTTCAACTCCTGCTGAGCCGTAGCCGTCTGCAACAGGGCATCCGGTGCCTTGGGGTGTTTCGGTGCGGCATCCAGGAAGGTCTGGAACGTCATCACTGCACTCGGATAGTCCTTGAGGTTCATGAACGAATCGCCCATCAGGAAATAGACATTGGGCAGTTGCACGGAATTCGGGTATTTGCGCTGGAACTCCTGAAACGCGGTGATGGCGGATTGATAGCTCTTGGCGCGATGCAAGCTGAACGCGGTCTCGAAAGCACGATTCTCCTGCACCGGGCTGTCGGCGGCATCCGATGAAGCGGCAGCCTGCTCGGCATCGACCTCAAAATGCCGCAGACGACCGTCCAGATCGACATAGAAGTCCTTCTGGCGTTTCTCGGCATCCTGCAGGTTATGCACCAACTCTTCGTTCTGGCCGCGCAGCTTCCTCAACTCGATGTTCAGCGCTTCGATCTGGCTTTGCAGGTCGAGCAACGACTTGGTCTGCTCTTTCTGCGCATCTTCGAGTTTCTGGACCCGCTCGTTCAGCGCCTGTACACCTTTGCGTGCCTCGTCGTCAGACAGGATGCCCGCGTTCGCTTGTGCGGCGAGCAGACAACAACCGGCGAGGAACAAGGCACGCAACTTCATGGTGTATTACTTGGCGTAGTTCAGATCGGTACGGCGGTTCTCGGCCCAGCCGTCTTCGTCGTGATTGGTGTTGCGTGGTTTCTCTTCACCGTAGCTCACCGAAGTCAGTTGGCCTTCCTTTGCACCACCCAGCAACAGCAGTTTCTTCACGCCGTCGGCGCGACGTTGCGCCAAAGCCAGGTTGTATTCGTTGCTGCCGCGCTCGTCGGCGTTGCCTTCAAGACGGACGTTACGTGCGGGATGCGTGCTCAGGTACTTGGCATGGGCCGCCACCAAAGGCTTGTCAGCATCCTGGATCACATCGACATCGAGCGCATAGTAGAGGCTGCGATAGGTCAGACCGGTCTTGGGATCGTCCAGAGGATCGACTTCAGCCGAAGCTGCCGTGCCTGGCTTGCCTGTCGTAGCGGAGGCATCGGCAGCAGGAGTTACGGGAGCCACCGGCTTGGTGGTCTGGCTGGCACATGCCGTCAACAAACTGAGCAACAACCCGCTTAATGCAATCTTTTTCATCTTCACTTCCCCTATCAAAAAGTTACTGGTTCAAAAACGGTCCCCACATGGGCTCACGAACATCACCCGTTTGTGCCGACATGCGCTGCTTGACCTTTCCATCGCTGGAAACGGTGGACAATATACCACGACCTGCGGCATCTGATGCAAACAGCACCAGCTTGCCGTTGGGGGCGAAACTCGGGCGTTTTTCCCAACCGCCATCGGTAAGCAGTTGCATCTGCTTGGTCTCGAAGTCCTCGGTGGCGATGTAGAAGCGGCCACCGTTGCGATAGGTGAACACAAAGCCTTTGCCGTCAGGGCTGTGGCGCGGCGAGAACGCCTGGCCACCCTCGAAAGTGACGCGCTGCGCGCTGCCGCCGTCCACCGGCATACGGTAGATCTGGGCACTGCCGCCTCGGTCCGAAGTGAACAACAGATATTGCCCGTCAGGCGAGAAGTTCGGCTCGGTATTGATCGCGTCACCGTGAGTGAGGCGCTTCAGGTCGCTGCCATCCGGCTTGCACAGATAGATCTGCGAGCCACCGTCGCGCGTCAACACCAAAGCCAGCTGCCTCCCGTCCGGCGACCAGGCCGGGGCACTGTTGCTGCCATTGAAGCTGGCCACTGCCTTGCGCTGCCCGGTGACCAGCGACTGGACGAAGACCGCCGCATGGCCGAGTTCAAAGCTGACATAGGCCAGATGGCTGCCGTCCGGCGACCAGGCCGGCGACATGATGGGTTCGTCGCTGTCCAGGATCACCTGCTCGCCGTAACCATCGCTGTCGGACACGATCAGCTTGAATTTGGACTTGTTGCGATTCACGTACACGATGCGGGTACTGAACACGCCCGGCACCCCGGTCAGCTTTTCGTAGATGGTGTCGGCGATGCGGTGCGCGATATAGCGCAGTTGCGAATCGCGCCCTGACACCGCCTGCCCGAGCAATTCGACTTGCTTGACCCCGTCCAGCAGACGGAAGCGGATCTCCGTGCGATTGTTCTCCTGCGCCGCCACGCTGCCGATCGCGATGGCTTCGACCCCGCCCCACTCGGCGTAATTCACTTCGGCGGGCTGATGCGGCGCCTTGCCCGCCGGATCGACCAGGCGGAACAAGCCGGTGCGCGCCAGATCTGCCGAGATCACGCTGCTGAGCGATACCGGCAGCTTGTCTTCCCCGGCGAAGGGGATGATCGCAACAGGTATTTGCCGCTCACCTGCCCCGATGATCTGGATGTTCAGGGCCGCCTGCGCCGATGAAACCAGTAACAGCAAGGTAAAAGACATCAGGGTACGCAAGATCATCTTCATCACTCCACGGGCTTGAAGCCCAAATGCAAATCACGGAAACGTTTGAACAGGGACACATCCGTCGGCAGCGGCAACGGCTGGGATTTCAATATGGCGCGCTCCACCGCGCTGTCGTAAGCCACATGGCCGCTGGATCGCGCCAGCTTGGTACTGAGTACGGAACCGCCGGGCAGCAAGGTCACATCGAACTCGGCTTTGGCATTGTCCGGCACGTCCGGCGGCAATACGATGTTGCGCCGGATCTTGGCCACGATCTTGGCCACGAACTCATCGACCACCCGGCCATTCGCCGCCGCTTGTGCCGCTTCGGCTGCGGCGCGCTCGGCCCGGACGCGCTCCATCTCGGCCTTGGCTGCCTGCTCGGCCTTCATCGTCTCGGTGACCTTGGGCGGAACGGGTTTGGCTACCTCCACAGGCTTTTTGACCTCGACCACCTTTTCGATCGGCTTCTTCTTATCTTTCAGCTGGATCTCGGCTTTGACCGGCTCCGGCTTGGGCGCAGCGACCTCCTTGACGACAGGTTTGGGCGGCTCAACTGGCGCGGGTTCGGGCGGAGCCGGTTCAGCCACGGAGGCGGGCGCTGCCTCCGGCAAAGCGTCCCAGATGTCCACCACCATGCCTTGCGGCTGCTCGGAACGCCAGCCCACGCCGAAATACAGCAAGGCGAAGAACAGGGTGTGCACCAGCAGCGCCAGCGCTGCGGCTGGCGTACGGTAAGGCTGGCGGTAGGTCATTTCCATGCTTACTTGCTCTGCGTCAGCAACCCGACCTTCTTCACTTGCTGTCTTTGCAGCGCGTCCATCACCTTGATGACTTCCTCATAGCGCACGCTCTTGTCCGCCGAGATGACCACTGCCTGCTCGGCGTTGGCCGCTTGCTTTTGCTTGATGGACAGGATCATTTCTTCGCTCGACACCTCATGCTCGGCATCGCCGTTCGCATGGTCACGCAAAGCCAGCGAACTGTCTTTCTTGATGATGACTTCCAGCGGCGCGACGGGAGGTGTCAGCGCCTTGCCTATGCTGGGCAAGTCAATCTGCCCCGGATTCATCATTGGCGCGGTGACCATGAAGATCACCAGCAACACCAGCATCACGTCGATGTAAGGCACGACGTTGATCTGGCTCATCGGGCGATGCGAAGAACGGCTTCTCATGACTGCCTCACCTCAAGGCTGGCGCTGAAGCACGTTGGAGAACTCTTCCATGAAGCTCTCGAAGCGGGTGGACAAACGGTCGATCTCGTGCGAGTAACGGTTGTAGGCCACCACCGCCGGGATCGCGGCGAACAGACCCATCGCGGTGGCGACCAGCGCTTCGGCGATGCCGGGGGCGACATGTGCCAGTGTCGCCTGACCGACGTTGGCCAAACCACGGAAGGCGTTCATGATGCCCCACACCGTGCCGAACAGGCCAACATACGGGCTGACCGATCCGACCGTCGCCAGAAAGGACAGATGCGATTCCAGATGATCCATCTCGCGCTGGTAGGTGGCGCGCATGGCGCGGCGCGTGCCGTCCATCACCGCGCTCACGTCCATGCCGGACTTGCGCTTCAGCTTGGTGAACTCCTCGAAGCCCGCTGCGAAGATGCGCTCCAGACTGCCCGCGTTCTCGCGCGACGACAGCGCGTTGCGGTACAGCACGTCCAGATCGTCATGCGACCAGAACGCCTGCTCGAAGATCACGCTCTGTTTGAGCGTCAGGCGCACCGCGAACATCTTCTGGAAGATGTACCACCACGACAGCAGTGAGACCAGCAACAGCAAGCCCATCACCAGTTGTACCAGCACGCTGGCATTCCCGATGAGGGTGATGAACGACAGATCCTGTGTGACTTCCATGTTTTCCTCTCAACCCTTCCATTGATTCCGCAGCACATCCGGCAAAGCCACGGGTTTGAATGCCGCGATGTCGACGCAGACCAGATATATCTCCGCCGTGACCAGTGTCTCCGCACCGCGCAACACCGCCTGATGCACCATCACCCGGCTGCGCCCGACTTCCTTTGCCTCCGCCGTCACCTGCAACTGGTCATCCAGCAGCGCCGGCTTGAGGAAGTCCAGCTTCATCGAGCGCACCACGAAGGCCACACCCAGCTCCTTCATCATCGCGGCGTGATTATACCCGTACACATCCCTCAGCCACTCGGTGCGCGCACGTTCCATGAAGTGCGCGTAGGTCGCGTGATAGACCACGCCGCCCGCATCGGTGTCGTGGAAATACACTCTAACCGGAAAAGAATACGGTTTTGTGTCACTCATCCCACAACTCCTTGCCCGCCCCGGCGGGACGCGGTTGCGGCAGGCCGAAATGCAGCCAGGCATTGGCCGTCGCCATGCGCCCGCGCGGCGTGCGTTGCAGATAGCCTTGCTGGATCAGGTACGGCTCCAGCACGTCCTCGATGGTGTCGCGCTCCTCGCCAATAGCGGCGGCCAGATTGTCCACCCCCACCGGCCCGCCGCCGAACTTCTCGATCACCGTTTGCAGCAACTTGCGGTCCATCAGGTCCAGACCCTGCGCGTCCACGTCCAGCATGGTCAGCGCGGCATCGGCCACAGTGCGGCTGGCATTCCCCGCCGCACGCACGTCGGCGTAGTCACGCACCCGGCGCAGCAAGCGATTGGCGATGCGCGGTGTGCCGCGCGAACGACGCGCCACTTCCAGTGCGCCATCGTCGGACAGGTTCATCTCCAGCAGCCCGGACGAGCGCATCACGATGCGCTGCAACTCCTGCGGCGTGTAGAACTCCAGCCGTCCGATGATGCCGAAACGGTCGCGCAGCGGGTTGGTCAGCATCCCAGCGCGCGTCGTCGCCCCCACCAAGGTGAACGGCGGCAGGTCGATCTTCACCGAACGCGCCGCCGGGCCCTCGCCTATCATGATGTCGATCTGATAATCCTCCAGCGCCGGATAGAGGATCTCCTCCACCACCGGCGACAGGCGATGGATCTCGTCGATGAACAGCACGTCGTGCGGCTCCAGATTGGTCAGCAGCGCCGCCAAGTCCCCTGCCCGCTCAAGCACCGGGCCGGAGGTCTGGCGCAGATTGACGCCCATCTCACGCGCGATGATGTGCGCCAAAGTGGTCTTGCCCAAACCCGGTGGGCCGAACAGCAACACATGATCCAGCGGCTCGCGCCGCATCTTCGCCGCCTCGATGAACAAAGATAGCTGGTCACGTATCTTCTCCTGCCCGACGTATTCATCGAGCTGCTTCGGACGCAAAGCGCGTTCCAGCGCCTCCTCCTGCGGCGAGACGGGTGCCGGGGAAATGATGCGGGAACTGGTCGTGAGATCGTCGGAATGGATCATGCTTTGGACAGATATTTGAGAGCCTGCCGGATACCGTCTGACACGCTGATGTCGGCGGGCAGTTGCTTAGCCGCCCAGTCAGCCTCTTTCGCTGAGTAACCAAGCGCTTGCAGCGCATTGGTGATGTCACTGTCAAGCTGTGCGGCATCGGCCCCGGCTGTGTTGCCACTCACCGGCAAGGCGGCGAACTTGCCTTCCAGCTCCAGCAACAGACGCTCGGCGGTCTTTTTGCCTACACCGGGAATCTTGGTCAACCGCCCGGTTTCCTTGCGCGCCACGGCATCCGCCAGATCGACCAGACTCAGGCCGGAAAGTACCGACAGCGCCAGCTTGGGGCCGACACCACTGATCTTGAGCAACTGACGGAAGGCGGTGCGCTCGTCCAGCGAGCCGAAGCCGAACAGCAGGTGTGCGTCTTCGCGCACGATGAGCTGGGTGTGCAGCACCACGCGCTCGTTCAAGGCAGGCAGGTTATAGAACGTGCTCATCGGCACGTCCACCTCATAGCCCACGCCCTGCACGTCCAGCAACAGTTGCGGCGGGTTCTTTTCCAGCAAGATGCCGGTGATGCGGCCTATCATTTGGTTTCCTTAAAGTATCAACGCCAGTGCGACCAACCCGCCGTGCAGCAGCATCGCTTGTATGGTGAGCTGGATGGCCGGAGCGAGTTGTTGCGGCTGGTGCGCATGATGCCACAAATGGTGCGTCGCTTTGATGCTGAGCGGCGCGGACAGCAAGCCCAACAGCGCAGCGGCGGGCAGCCAGCCCAGTGCCACCGTCAGGCTCAACCAGCCGTATGCGCCCAGGGCGATCAGGCCGTAGCCCCAGCGCGCTTGCGCCACCGGCAGGCGGGCGACCCAGTGCAGCTTGCCTGCGGCGATATCAGCGGAGCGGTCCGGGAATTGATTGATGTAAAGCAGGTTGGCGGTCAGCAGCGCGTTGCTCAGCCCCGCCACCATAGGTGCAAGGGAAAACACCCCGCGCTGGACGAGGTCCGCTCCCACCGGTATCAGGCCGAAACCCAGCACGATGCACAACTCGCCCAGACCGCGACCGTTCAGGCTCAGCGGCGGCGCGGAATAGGCCCAGCCGATGAGCAGTCCGGCCAGGCCGACGTAGAGCAGCTGCGGCGTGGCTTGTGCCATCAACCATACCCCAGCGACAGCAACGGCGGCCATCAGACCAAAACCGAAGTTGCGAGTCTGCGCCAGCGTCAGCACACCGTTCTGGATGAAGCGGCTGCCGCCGGTGAACGGGAAGATGCGCTCGGTGTTGGCCGCATCGGTGCCGTTCAGCGCGTCGTAGTAATCGTTCAGCACATTCGCCCCAGCGTGGGCCAGCAAGGCGAACAGCACGGTGATCACGGCCAGCGTAGGATTCAGCGCCACGCCGTCATGACGAGCCGTCGCCAGCCCCAGCAAGGCAGCGACCAACGCGGCGGAAAGAAAGGCCGGACGCGTCGCAGCAAAGTAGCGCGCGAACGGGTTGGGGAAAGCGATCAGCGTCGGTTCAACAGGCGGCATAGCCAAACTCACTCATATCAAACGCCCGCCTCTCACTCGAAAACCCTGGCTGGCCAGCGCGCCCATGCCGCCCAGACCGTTGTGGGCGTGGGTGATGGCGCAGGCCAGCGCATCGGCGGCATCCGGGCTGGGCGTACCGGACAGGTTCAGCAGACGCTGCACCATCGCCTGCACCTGCTCCTTGGCGGCGTGGCCGTTGCCGACCACGGATTGCTTCACCTGCAAGGCGGTGTATTCCGCCACCGGCAACCCGGCCTGCACCAGCGCACAAACCGCCGCGCCGCGCGCCTGGCCGAGCAACAAGGTAGATTGCGGATTGACGTTGACGAACACCTTCTCCACCGCCGCCAGCTGCGGCTGGTGCTGTGCGACGACCTCGCCGAGCGACTGAAGGATGACCTTCAAGCGCTCCGGCAACTCGCCGTCCGGTGTCTTGATGCAGCCGCTGGCAACGTAGTGCAGCTGCTGGCCGTGTTTCTCGATGATGCCGAAACCCGTCACTCTGAGACCCGGGTCAACACCCAAAATTCGTATTGCCGAAGAGTGGCTCATCGGAACACCAGGGTTCTACCCTTTTGCCTTCCCCCTTTACCCTGCCCCGGCATCACTCTTCGATCACCGCCGAGGTATAGACTTCCTGCACGTCGCCCACGTCTTCCAGCGCATCCAGGAGTTTTTGCATACGCACTGCGTCGTTGCCGGTAAAGATGACTTCGTTCTCGGGCTTCATGGTCACTTCGCCCATCTCCGGCTTGAAGCCTGCAGCTTCCAGGCGCTGTTTCACCGCCACGAAATCGTTGGGGGCAGTGATGACTTCGATACTGCCGTCGTCGTTGCTGACGATGTCTTCCGCACCTGCGTCCAGCGCCACTTCCATCAGCGCATCCTCGTCGGTGCCGGGGGCGAACAGCATGGTGCCGCAGTGCTTGAACAGGAACGAGACCGAGCCGTCGGTGCCGAGGTTACCGCCATGTTTGGTGAAGGCGTGGCGCACATCGGCCACGGTGCGGGTCTTGTTGTCGGTCATGCAATCGACCATCACCGCCGCGCCGTTGATGCCATAGCCTTCGTAGCGCAGCTCCATGTAGTCCACACCTTCCAGCTCCCCTGCGCCGCGCTTGATGGCGCGCTCGACGTTGTCCTTGGGCATGTTGTTGTCATAGGCCTTTTCCATCGCCAGTCGCAGGCGCGGGTTGGTATCGGGATCGCTGCCCCCCAGCTTGGCGGCCACGGTGATCTCCTTGATGAGGCGCGTGAATATCTGCCCGCGCTTGGCATCCTGCCGCCCCTTGCGATGCTGGATATTGGCCCATTTACTGTGTCCCGCCATGATGCTCTCCGTTCCAATGATTGCGCGCAATGGTATCATTTCCTCCATTCCAACCCAAACCCCCCTGCTGCCATGACCGCGCCGCTGCTGATCGCCAAGAACACCGACCACGAACTCGTCCTGTTGCCGCAGATGGCCAACCGCCACGGTCTGATCACCGGCGCGACCGGCACCGGCAAGACGGTCACTTTGCAGTCGCTGGCAGAGTCGTTCAGCCGTATCGGTGTGCCGGTGTTCCTGTCCGACATCAAGGGCGACCTGTCCGGCCTGGCCAAGACCGGTGGCGGCAATGCCAAGGTCGAGGCCCGCGTCGAGCAGCTTCAGCTGGAGGATTACGAAAATCGCGCCTACCCGGTGACGTTTTGGGACGTGTCCGGCGAGCAAGGCCATCCGGTACGCGCCACCATCTCGGACATGGGGCCGCTGCTACTGGGTCGCATGTTGAACCTCAACGAGGTCCAGCAAGGCGTGCTGACGTTGGTATTCAAGATCGCCGACGACAGCGGCCTGCTCCTGCTTGATTTCAAGGACTTGCGCGCCATGGTTCAGCATGTGGGTGAGAATGCCAAGTCGTTCACCAGTGAATACGGCAACATCTCGACCGCCAGCGTCGGTGCCATCCAGCGCGGCCTGCTGGAGCTGGAACACCAAGGGGCGGACGCCTTCTTCGGTGAGCCCATGTTGAACATCGACGACCTGATGCAGACCGATGCTCAGGGCGCAGGCATGATCAACATCCTCGCCGCCGATAAGCTGCTGAACTCGCCCAAGGTCTATTCCACCCTGCTGCTGTGGCTGCTGTCCGAACTGTACGAGAACCTGCCCGAGGCAGGCGACCTGGAAAAACCCCGACTGGTGTTCTTCTTCGACGAGGCGCATCTGCTGTTCAACGATGCGCCCGCCATCCTTTTGGACAAAGTCGAACAGGTGGTGCGCCTGATCCGCTCCAAAGGCGTGGGCGTGTATTTCGTCACACAGAACCCGACCGATGTGCCGGACAAAGTGCTGTCCCAGCTCGGCAACCGCGTGCAACACGCCCTGCGCGCCTTCTCGGTGCGCGACCAGAAAGCCGTGCGCGCCGCCGCCGAGACCATGCGCGACAACCCCGAACTGGACGAACAGGCTGCCATCACCGAGCTCGGCGTAGGCGAAGCGCTGGTCTCGCTGCTGGACGAGAAAGGCCGTCCCACCATCGTCGAACGCGCTTTCATCGTGCCGCCGCGCGCCCAGATCGGCCCGCTCACCGCCGCCGAACGCCAGCACGTGATCCAGTCCTCGTTGCTGGCCGGGCACTACGAAGCCGCCGTGGACCGCGAATCCGCCTACGAACGGCTCAAGGGCCGCGCGGCACAAGCCGCCGAAGCCGAGCAAGCGGCAGCGAGTTCGCCAGCACAGAGCAACGGCGGCGGTCTGCTGGGCAGCATCTTCGGCAACGATGATGCTCCGCGCCGCTCTGCCCGCCAGCCGCAAAGCGTAGGCGAAGCCATCCTCAAAAGCGCCGCCCGCACCATAGGTTCCGAAGTCGGCAGGCAGTTGATACGCGGAGTGCTGGGTTCGTTACTCGGTGGCAGACGCTAGAGCGGACAGTTGATGAAAGCGCAAGACCTGCTCCAATCGCTGCACCCCCGCCACAGCCTGCGCGCCCAGATCAGCCTGGCTTCAGGCATCATGGTGCTGCTGCTTTCCACCGCATTGAGCTTCATCGCGGCGGATATCAGCCGCCAGCACATCGAGATCAGTCTGGGCGAGGATTTCGCCCGTCGTGCCGCCGGAACGCTGGATGTGATGGATCGCGGCATGTTCGAGCGCTATCGCGAGATCCAGATCGCCGCGACGCTGGACGACATCCGCAACCCACAGGTCGCGGTGGAACAGAAGCGCGCCATCCTGGGCAAGTTGCAAGACACCTTCAACGCCTACGCCTGGATCGGCATCTGTGACAATCAGGGTGTCGGTCTGGTCGGAACGGGCAAATATCTGGAAGGCAAGGATCTCTCCAAGCGTCCCTGGTGCAACAAGGGGCGCACGCAGGCCTACATCGGCGACGTACACGATGCCTTGCTGCTTTCCAAGCTGCTGCCCAACCCTTCCGGCGAGATGTTCTACCTGCTGGACGTAGCCGCACCGGTGCATGACCATGACGGCAGATTGCTGGGCGTGCTGTGCGGCCATATCTTCTGGCGCTGGGCCGAGGAGATGCTGGAATCCAATCGCACGCCCAACACCGACCTAGTGCTGGTGAACCGCGACGGACTGGTGCTGGCGGGTCCGGTCAAGTCACGCAGCCCGCTGGGCGAGACCGCACCGCAGACCATGGCCGCACTCACAACTGGCGCAAAGAGCGGACATCTGGTGGAGACCTGGCGGGATGGTCACACCTATCTGGTCGGCTACGCGCGCGGCGAAGGTTACCGCGATTACCCCGGCCTGGGCTGGGGCACGGTGTTCCGCCAGGACACCGTACTGGCATTCGCCCCGGCACGCGAGCTACAGCAACGCATCCTGCTGATCGGTGCAGGACTGGGGCTGCTGTTCGCCTGGCTGGGCTGGATGCTGGCCGGGCGCATCGTCCGTCCGATCAGGGCAGTGGAAGCCGCCGCCGCCAAGGTTTCGCATGGCGACCTGAGCTACGTGCCGCCCACGCTGCGCGGGAATGGCGAAGTCGCCCATCTTTCCGATGCCATCCGCAACATGGCCGTGACGCTGACTCAGGAGATCGCCGAACGCAAACGTGCCGAGGAAGGCCTGCGCCTGGCTGGCAAGGTGTTCGAAAACAACACCGAAGCCATCGTCATCACCGATGCCGACAACAACATCGTGATGGTCAACCCGGCGTTCAGCGAGATCAGCGGCTACCTGCCTGAGGAGGTGCTAGGCCGCAACCCGCGCATTTTCTCTTCAGGCAAACAAGACACAGAGTTCTACCGGGACTTCTGGCGACAACTATATGAATCAGGTAGTTGGCAAGGGGAGTTGTGGAACAGTCGGAAGAATGGAGAGGTTTTCCCGGAATGGATGATCGCCCTCGTGGTACGCGACGAAAAAACTCAGGCGGTGACCCATCATATCGCCATCTATTCCGACATCTCTGAACGCAAAAAGGAAGAGGAGTACATCCAGTTCCTCGCCAATTATGACCAGCTCACCGGGCTGCCCAACCGCACCCTGCTGCTGGACCGCGCCGAGCAGGCGCTGGGCTTGGCTCTACGCAACAGCAGCAAGGTCGCCGTAGTGTTCATCGATCTCGACCGTTTCAAGACCATCAACGATTCGCTCGGCCACGATGTGGGCGATGCCCTGCTCAAGCAAGTGGCACAACGCTTCAAAGCCTGCCTGCGTCGCACCGACACATTGGCTCGCCAAGGCGGGGATGAGTTCGTCGCCATCCTGGCCGATCTGGGCAGCGAAAGCGAGGCCACCCACGTTGCCGAAAAACTGTTGCATGCTTTGCAAACCCAGCTGGAGGCTTCCGGACACACTCTAAGCATCACCCCCAGCATAGGAATCAGCCTGTACCCGGATGACGGTCAAGAAGTATCGGTACTGATGCGCAACGCCGATCTCGCCATGTATCGCGCCAAGGAAATGGGCCGCAACAACCTGCAATACTTCACCGCAGTGATGAACCAGCGTGCAGTTGAACGGCTGGAACTGGAGACCGGGCTGCGCCAGGCCATCGCCAACCGGGAGCTCGCCGTCCATTACCAGCCGCAGGTCGATCTCGCCACTGGGCGACTCGATGGCATGGAAGCGCTACTGCGCTGGCAGCACCCCCAGTTTGGCCAAGTCTCCCCTGCCCGCTTCATCCCCGTGGCAGAGGAAGCGGGTCTGATCGAGGAGATCGGCGAATGGGTGCTGCGCCAGGTCTGTCTGCAAGGCCGTATCTGGCTGGCGCAAGGCCTACCGCTCAAACCGCTGGCGGTGAACCTGTCGATGCGCCAACTCGCCCAGAGCGATCTGGCCGAGCGGATAGGCATCATCCTGCGCGACACCGCCTATCCGCCCGAGATGCTGGAACTGGAGATCACCGAATCCATGCTGATGGAGCTGGGGGATCTCACCCAGCACACGCTGACACGGCTCAAGGACATGGGCATCCGTCTGGCACTGGATGACTTCGGCACCGGCTATTCCTCGCTCAGCCGTCTCAAGACCCTCCCGCTGGACAGGCTCAAGATCGACCAATCCTTCGTCCGCGACATCAACAGCGATCCGGATGATGCGGCTATCGTCCGCGCCGTGATCGCCATGGGGCACAACCTCAACATGCGCGTGCTGGCCGAAGGCGTGGAAACCGTAGCCCAACTCGAATCGCTGCGAGCCATGGGCTGCGATGAGATTCAGGGCTACCTGCTCGCCCGTCCAGCCCCGAGCGAACAAGCCTCCATGCATCTGCGCGAAACGCCGCTCCCGCTGGCTAGGTGATACTGCGTCAGGGCTTTGCACGGCACCGCAAAGGCTGTCAAAATGACTCGTCCCGTTACAGGAGCGCCTCATGAAAGCCCCCATCCGCGTCGCCATCACCGGCGCAGCCGGCCAGATCGGCTATAGCTTGTTGTTCCGCATCGCCAATGGCGACATGCTGGGCCGCGAGCAACCCGTCATCCTGCAGTTACTCGATCTGCCCGCCGCACAAACGATGTTGCGCGGCGTGGCTATGGAACTGGAAGACTGCGCCTTTCCCCTGCTGCAGCAGATCATCATCAGCGACGATGCGCGCATCGCTTTCCGCGATGCCGAGGTGGTACTGATGGTGGGCGCGCGTCCGCGCAGCAAAGGCATGGAGCGCAAGGATCTGCTGGAGGCCAATGGCGCGATCTTCTCCGCGCAGGGGCGCATCCTCAACGAGGTCGCAGCGCGCCATGTGAAGGTGCTGGTGGTCGGCAACCCAGCCAACACCAATGCACTCATCGCCATGAAGAACGCGCCCGATCTCGATCCGCGAAATTTCAGCGCGATGATGCGACTGGATCACAACCGCGCCATCGCCCAGGTCGCACAAAAACTGTTCCAGCCCATCTGGGACGTGAAGAAGATGGTGGTGTGGGGTAATCATTCCGGCACCCAGTACCCGGATCTGTCGCACGCCGAGATCCGTGGCCGCAAGGTACTGGATGTGTTGCAGCAGAACGGTTGGGAGGACTGGATCGAGGGCAGTTTCATCCCTACAGTGCAGAAACGCGGAGCGGCAGTGATCGAGGCGCGCGGCCTGAGCAGTGCGGCCAGTGCCGCCAATGCCGCCATCGCCCACGTACACGACTGGCTGTTGCACTCACATCACAACGACTGGGTCACCATGAGCGTCCCCTCCGATGGCAGCTATGGCATCCCCGAAGGGGTGATCTACGGCTTCCCGGTCACCTGCCGCAACGGCCATTACCACATCGTGCAAGGCTTGCCGATAAGCGATCTCGGCCACCGGCATCAGCTCGATAGCCACCGCGAGTTACTGGAAGAACGCGACCATGTCAGACACCTGCTGGATTGACCCGGCTGACGTGCAAAAACCAAACAGCCCGCCGTGTCTCCACGGCGGGCTGTTCGTTTGCAACGACTGACCGCTTACTCGGCAGCAGTCGCAGCTGCTTCCACGGCACCGCGCGGCACCTGGATGGTGGCCACAGCATCCGCTGCGTGGTGATGACCAGCAACTTCCACGCCCTTGGGCACCTTCAGGTCGGACACGTGCACGGACTTGCCGATTTCCAGCTTGCCCAGATCGACTTCGATGAACTCGGGCAGGTTGGCTGGCAGACAGATCACGTCGAGCTCGTTCAGCACGTGGGTGATGATGCCGCCGCCCAGCTTGACACCAGGAGCCACGTCAGCGTTAACGAAGTGCAGCGGCACCTTGACGTGCATCTTCTTGCCTGCGTCCACGCGCTGGAAGTCGATGTGCAGCACTTGCTGACGGAACGGGTGCATCTGGAAATCACGCAGTACGACGGACTCCTTCTTGCCGTCCACGCTCAGCGACAGCACGGAAGCGTGGAACGCCTCGTTGCGCAGTGCGTAGTACAGATCGTTGTGATCGAGCTCGATCTGGACAGCGTCGCCGCTGCCATAAACGATACCAGGGGTACGACCCGAGTTACGCAGACGGCGGCTCGCACCCGTACCTTGCGCTTGGCGGGTTGTTGCAATTACTTCGATAGTCATTTTACTTCTCCAGTTAAAACGAAACGCTCCGCGACCAGAGCGTTTCGGGTTGCGCGACGGTCAGAGCGACCGCCGCAAATCTTATTCCAGGAACAAGGAACTGACGGATTCCTCGGCATGGATACGGCGCATGGACTCAGCCAGCAGCTCGGCGATGTCCAACTGCCGGATGCGCGGGCAAGCCAGGGCTTCAGCGCGCAACGGAATGGTGTCGGTCACCACCAGCTCGTCCAGATCGGAGCGTTCGATACGTTCGATGGCCGGGCCGGACAGGACCGGATGGGTACAATAAGCCACCACCTTGGCCGCGCCCTTGGCCTTCAAGGCCGCAGCAGCTTCGCACAGGGTATTGGCGGTATCGACCAAGTCATCCATGATCAGACACGTACGACCAGCCACGTCACCGATGATGTTCATCACTTTGGCCACATTGGGCTTGGGACGACGCTTGTCGATGATGGCCAGATCCGCTTCGATGCGTTTAGCCAGCGCACGGGCGCGCACCACGCCGCCCACGTCCGGCGACACCACGACCAGATTGGGGTATTCGCACTTGACCACATCGCCCAGCAGGATGGGGGCGGCGTAGATATTGTCCACGGGAATATCGAAGAAACCCTGGATCTGGTCGGCGTGCAGGTCCATGGTCAACACGCGATCCACTCCGACGTTGGACAGCATGTCGGCTACCACCTTGGCGGTGATGGCGACGCGGGCAGAGCGCGGACGGCGATCCTGGCGCGCGTAGCCGAAATACGGCAACGCAGCGGTGATGCGGCCAGCAGACGCGCGCTTGAGCGCATCGACCATGACCATCACTTCCATCAGGCTGTCATTGGTAGGAGCACACGTAGATTGCAGCACGAACACGTCTTTGCCGCGCACGTTCTCCAGAATCTCGACCATCACTTCACCATCGGAGAAGCGGCCGACAGTGGCCTGTCCCAGCTCCATGCCGAGATGACGGACCACTTCTTGTGCAAGACGGGGATTGGCGTTGCCTGTGAATACCATCATGTCGCGGGACATGTGTACCTCTCAACAGAAATAAAAATGGGCGTGAACAGTAATCCTGCCATGCCCATCGAAACTGGCTGGGGAGGTAGGGATCGAACCTACGAATGCCGGAATCAAAATCCGGTGCCTTACCACTTGGCGACTCCCCAAGAAAATTTAGTCGTTCACCCAATCCTGCAACGGATGACGCATCAAACCTTGCGCGACGACCCCACGCATCGCCGACGGCAATTGTTGCAATACCGCCTGCGCTTCCGCCTCACTGGCGAACCCTGCAAACACGCATGCACCAGAGCCTGTCATCATCGCCGGAGCGAATCTTCCCAGCCATTCTAGGTGCTGCGCAACCTCTGGATACAAGCTGCAAGCCACCGGCTGCAAGTCGTTTTTCCAAGCTGCTGTTGCAAGGGCGCGCATTGTCAGCGAAATCGAATCGCGTGTCAATTCCGGATGCGTAAAAATTGCAGCCGTCGGTACATGCACCGGCGGGAACAGCACGACATACCAGGAAGGCGGTAGCGGCCACGGTTGCAACCGCTCCCCCACCCCTTCGGCAAAGGCATTCTGGCCGAATACAAACACCGGCACATCCGCACCCAACGCCAAGCCTAACTCCATCAGACGCTGGCGCGACAAGCCCAGACCCCACAAACGGTTCAGTGCCAATAAAGTGGTTGCTGCATCCGAGCTACCGCCGCCCAGACCGCCGCCCATCGGGATACGCTTCTCGACTTCGATGTCCGCCCCCAGACGGCAGCCGGTCTCAGACTGCAACAGGCGCGCGGCGCGCACTACCAGATCGGACTCCTCCGGCACGCCCGCCACCTCGTTGACGCGGTGCACTGCGCCATCGGCGCGCACAGTGAAGTGGAGCGTGTCCGCGAGGGAGATGAAGCGAAACAGGGTTTGCAACAAATGATAACCATCGGCACGGCGACCGACCACATGCAGGAACAGATTCAGCTTGGCGGGCGCGAGCGCCGTCAGCGTGTCGGTTTTAGTCATGACTGCCCAACTCCCATTCATCCACCACCAGTTGCAGGTCGAGATCGTTATGCCTGAACAGCAACTTCGACGGCAGGCTGTCCGCCGCCGTACTTTGATAGCGCGGGTAACGAATCTCCCAGCCATCCTGCTGCAACCACACGATCTGCTGGTCGGCGTTGCTCTCCACCTTGAAAGGCGATCCGGGGTAAGGCCGCGCCATCACCCAGGTGTACATCTCGTCCAGCGGCAGGTGCCAGCCGATCACCTCATCCATTAAAGTCTCCACATCGTGTGAACGGTACTGCTTGCCGTTCGCCTCCAGCAGGACACCTTTCTCCGTGTGTTCGATATGCGCCACCGTGATGCCCAACGGCGCAAGCAAGAGGATATCGTTACTGCCCGGCGTGTGTACCCAGCGCAGGTTGACCGTCGAACGCTGGCCATGATGGTTCACTGCGATACGGCCATTGAGCACGAAGGACCGCTCGACATCCTGCCGGTTGATGGGCGCTGCCGCTTGCTGTGGCACATGCGCGCAAGCTTGCAGCAACAGGACGAAGGCGAATACCAGGATCGCGCGCAAGACCGCCCCGTCTTACAGGTGTTTGACGCGCTTGATCGTGGCCTCCAGCGGAGCATTGCCCGGATTCGCCTTGAGCGACTCGCCCCAGACCTTTTCCGCCTCGACCTTGTCCCCCTTCATCCACAGCACCTCACCCAGATGGCCGGCCACTTCCGGATCGGGCGTGGCGGCATAAGCGCGCCGCAAGAAGCCCAGACTCTTGTCCATATCTCCTTGCAGGTAATATCCCCAACCAGCACTGTCGAGGATGGCAGGGTCGTTCGGCGCGAATTGCAATGCCTTTTCCACCAGCGACACGGCCTCGGCGATGCGCTCGTGGCGCACCAGCAGCCCGTAGCCCAGCGCGTTGTAGGCATGGGCATGGTCCGGCTTGATCTGGATCAGCTTGCGCAGCAACTGCTCGAACTCGTCGAACTTGCCCAGCTTGTCCGCCATCATCGCGGTCTCGTACAGCAGTTCGACGTGCTTGGGCAGCTTTTCCAAGCCCTTGCCCAACACTTGATAGGCCGTTTCGTACTGCTGCGCGTCGCGCAACAGTTGCGCCTCGAACAGCACCACCGCGACCCGCTGCTGATTGTTGATCGGCTGCACCTGGTGCAGCTGAGCGCGCGCCTCGTCCAGCTTGCCGGACTTGCTGAGCAGGAAGGCGATGCGCAGTTGTGCCGGATACAAGCTCTCGCCCGCCTTGACGGCCAGATAGTCGTTCAACGCTTCAGCATCGTGCTGCTGCGCCTCGTTCAACTGACCGAGATAGAAATGCAGAGTGTCCTGCCCCTTGTTGCCCTTTTCCAGCGCCTGCTTGAGCTGAGCCTCCGCCTTGTCCAGCTCGCCCAGGCGCATCGAGATGTCGGCGATGACGAACGCCAGCTCGGAGTTGCCGGGCTCGACATCCTGCACCTTCTGGAACTGCGCGCGCGACTCCGCCCATTGCTTTTGCTCGTACAGCGCCCGGGCATAGTTCAGGCGCACATCGCGCGCATCGGGATGAGCCGTCAGGAACTCCTTGAGTTTGGCGGTCGCCTCAGCGGGCTGCTCGCGCAGCAGCTGGGACTCCAGGATCACCGCCGCCTCCCAGTCGGCACGCAAACGCCGCGCGCTGCGCACCTCGTCCAGCGCCAGCGCGCGATCGTTCTTGGCACTGGCCGCCTGCGCAACCAGATAATGCGCCTCTGGTACTTCAGGATAAGGTTCCGTCAGTTCGCGCAACAGGGCCAGTACCGCCCCCTTGTCCGGATACGTCGCCAGCATGGGATAGAGCTGCATCAGGGTGCGCCCGGCATTCGGCTTGTCCGCCGCCAGCATGTCGGCGATATGCGGACGGGCCTCGCCCAAGCGTCCGCCGCTCACCAGCAAGGTGACGAACATGCGCTGCGCCAGGGGGGAATTCGGCTCCAGTTCCTGCCACAGGCGGAACGCTTCCAGCGCCTTGTCCATCTGGCCGGAGCCGAAGGCCAGTTGCGCGGCACGCTTGGCCAGGCGCGGATCGCGCGTCTTTCTGGCCAGATCGTAGGAACCCGCCGCCGCCAAGTCATTATGGCCACGCTGACTGGCCAGCTCCGACAGCATGAACTCGTACAGCATCGGAGCCGTCAGTTCCTGCTTGGGCAGGACAGGCTGCGGCTCCTCCTGCACGATCTTTTCGACCGGCGGCGCAGACGGCATCTCTCGTTTGGGGGCCTGGGCACAGGCGGACAACAACAGGGCGGACAGGACAGCGGTGTATTTGAGATCCATGATGTCTAGGTTTTGATGCGAGGCGACATATTAGGTTATATTCCGCCCAACCCACAACTATTGCCACATCTTGAGCCACCCAGCCCCCTCCAGCCGCAGCGACCTCACCTTGAACGCACAGCATCTGTCGCGCCGTATCGGCAAGCGCGAGATCGTGAGCGACATCTCGCTCACGCTGCGGCGCGGCGAAGTGCTCGGCCTGCTCGGCCACAACGGCGCAGGGAAAAGCACCGTATTGCAGATGCTGGCGGGCGTGCTCACACCGGACAGCGGCGAGATCAGCATTTCCGGTATCGACCTGCTGAACCAGCCGCAAACGGCCAAGGCCAGACTGGGCTTCCTGCCCGAAACACCGCCGCTGTATAAAGAGCTCACGGTCGATGCCTATCTGAATTTCGCCGCCCGCCTGCGTTTGATACCCGCCGCCAAGGTTCACGCCGCCCTTGCCCACGCCAAGCACCGCTGCGGGCTGGACGCGATGGGCAAGAAGATCATCGCCACGCTGTCCAAGGGCTATCAGCAGCGCGTCGGCATCGCACAGGCCATCATCCACGCGCCGGATGTCATCATTCTGGACGAACCCACCGTCGGCCTGGACCCGGCACAGCTGCGCGAGATACGCACGCTGATCCGCGAACTGGGCGATGCACACAGCGTCATCCTCTCCACGCATTTGCTGCCGGAGGTCGCTGCGCTGTGTGATCGCGTCGAGGTGATACGCCAAGGCAAGCAAGTCTATAGTGCCGACCGCAGCGCCTTCGACCACGACGGGTTGGAAGATCGTCTGGTGGAACTGACCACGGAGATCGCGTCGTGATCCGCATCCTCGCCGCCCGCGAACTGCGCAGCCTGTTCGCCCTGCCCTCCACCTGGCTGATGCTGGGTGTGCTGCAATTCCTGCTGGCATGGAACTATCTGTCCCGTCTCGATGCCTGGCTGCAAGTCCAGCCGCAACTTGCGCAACTCGCCAACCCGCCCGGCGTGACCATCACCGTCGCCGCGCCTCTGCTCAATATGCTGGGCCTGTTGCTGATGCTGCTGACACCACTGTTCACCATGCGCGCATTCGCCGAGGAACGCCGCAACCAGACGCTCGCGCTGCTGCTGTCCTCGCCCGTGTCCGGTCGCCAACTGGTGCTGGGCAAATTCCTCGGCCTGCTGACGTTCCTCATGCTGCTGGTCGTCGCCGAATTGGCGATGGTCGCCACGCTGGGCATCGGCACCTCGCTGGATAAAGGCTTGCTCGCCGCCAACCTGCTCGGCCTGCTGCTGCTCACCATGAGCTTCGTCGCGGTCGGTCTGTACATCTCCACGCTCACCGCCCAGCCCATCGTCGCCGCCATCGGCGGATTGGCGGTCTTGCTCGGCCTGTGGGTGATCGACGTGAGCGCCACCGACGAAGGCGCGATCTGGCACGAACTATCGCCAGTGGCACACTTCCAGAAACTGAACATCGGCCTGTTCGACACTGCCGACATCGCCTTCTTCCTGCTGTTCACCGTCGCCTTCCTGCAACTCTCGGTGTGCCGCATCCGCGCACTGCGTCGGGGCTGACCATGCGCAGCCGCTCCATCTTCTCCCCCAAGCTGATCCTCGCTGCTTCGCTGGTGCTGCTCGTCACCCTCGGCTGGTTAGCGAGCCAGCACCACCGCGTATGGGACTGGACGCAGAACACCGCCAACAGCCTGTCGCCCGCCAGCGTGGAGGTGCTCAAACAACTCAAGGGCAAGGTCAGCCTGACCGTGTTCGCTACCGAACAGGACGCGGAGCGCGGCGATCTGCGCCCGCCCATCCGCGAGTTCATCTCGCTCTACCAACGCTACAAGGCCGACATCGCGCTGACCTTCATCGACCCGGCCAAGCAGCCGGAACAGGCCAGACAGGCCGGTGCCCAACTGAACGGCGAGATGCTGGTGGAATACGACGGGCGGCGTGAGCGTCTGACCACGCTCAACGAGCAGACGCTGACCGGCCTGCTGCTGCGCCTCGCGCACCGCAAAGACCAGCTCATCCTGTACGCGGACGGCCACGGCGAACGCAAGCTGGACGGCATCGCCAACCATGACCTCGGCGAGTTCGGCAAACGGCTCACGCAGAACGGCTTCCGCCTCAGCCCGCTCAACCTCACGCTGGCGCAGGACGTACCCGAGAACGCCAAGCTGCTGGTCATCACCCAGCCACGTACTGACTGGATGCCGGGCGAGGTCGAGAAGCTGATGCGATTTCTGGAACACGGCGGTAACGTATTGTGGCTATTGGATAATGAGCCCATGCGTGGACTGGAGCCGCTGGCGGAGAAGCTGGGCTTGGTGCTCACCCCCGGCTACGTGATCGACCCCGCCGCCGTCGAACAGCGCGCCCCCGCCACCTGGGCACTGGCCTCGGCCTACCCGGCGCATCCCACCACCCGCGACTTCAATCTCATCACCGTATTCCCGTTCGCTCGCGCGCTGGTGTGGGACGAGAACGAAAGCTGGGAACACAGTGTGCTGGTCGAAGCCGCACCGCGCGGCTGGGTCACTTCCAGCTTGCCGCAGGGCAAGATCGAGTTCGACAAGTCGCGTGACACGCCCGGCCCCGCCGTGATCGCGCTGGCCTTCGACCGCAACGTCAACGAGCGCGACCAGCGCATCGTCGTGGTCGGCAGCGGCTCCTTCCTCGCCAACAGCTATTCCGGCAACGGCGGCAACCTCGACCTCGGCACCAACCTCATCAACTGGCTGGCAGCGGAAGACGCGCTGATCGTCACCCGTCCGCGCGCCACACTCGACAACGACCTGCAACTGAGCCGTACCCAACTCAGTGTGATCGGCAGCGTCCTGTTGCTGGTGTTGCCCTTGCTGCTGGCGGGAGTGGGCATCTGGATGTGGTGGCGGCGTCGTGCCTGAGTTACCGGAAGTCGAGACCACGCGGCGCGGCTTGGCACCGCACCTGGTCGGCCAGACGATCACCGGCGTGATCGTCCGTCAGCCGCAACTACGCTGGACTATCCCCGCCGACTTGCCCGCCCTGCTCACCGGCCACACGCTGCGCCGCCTGACCCGCCGCGCCAAATACCTGCTGGCCAGCTTCGACCACGGCACGCTCATCCTGCACCTCGGCATGTCCGGCAGTCTGCGCATTCTGGATGCCGCCACGCCACCGGAAAAACATGACCACTTCGACCTGCTGCTCGCCAGCGGACAACTGATGCGCCTGCGCGACCCGCGCCGTTTCGGGGCTGTGCTGTGGCACATCGGCGATCCGGCTACGCATCCACTGCTGGCCAAACTGGGGCCGGAACCGCTGGAAGACGGGTTCGATGGCGACACGCTCTACCGCGCCACTCGCAACCGCAGCGCCGCTATCAAACTTGTCATCATGGATAATCATGTCGTGGTCGGCGTGGGCAACATCTACGCCAACGAAGCCCTATTCCGCGCCGGCATCCGCCCCACCCTGCCCGCCGGGAAACTGAGCAAGGCTCGCTGTGCCACCCTGGCACAGACCATTCGTGAAACGCTCACCGAATCCATCACCCAGGGTGGCAGCACCCTGCGCGACTTCGTCGATGCCAGCGGTCAACCCGGCTATTTTCAGCAAAGTTACTGGGTCTATGGTCGAGCCGGGGAACCCTGCCGCCGCTGCGGGGGCGGTATCCTGCAGATCAAGCAAGGACAACGATCGAGTTTCTATTGCGCAGTGTGCCAGCGGTAGCACGTCCGAATGGCTGCCTGCGTGCTGCCGCACCGAGTTAGCTCAGATAGCCGGCACGTCCCAGACCCACGACGCACAGAGTCAGCACACCCAGTGTCAGGTTGAGTGCCACCCACTGCCGGATCTTGCCGAGCACCTTGCCCGCCTCGGGCCACTGCTGTGCCGCAACCAGCGCCTTGAGCTTCAGATAGCCGATGAAATAGGCCAGCATGAACACGGCTATCATCAGGATGCCTAGCAACAGCATGACATGGACAAAGGTCGGAACGCTGCCCATGCCGCCATAGCTGACGATCATCGCGCTACCGCTCGCCACCAGCACGGCGATGGCAACCCAGACCGCATGCAGGAAGCGCCTGAACACGGCTTCCCACAGGCGCAGACGTTCGGGCGGCTGCAATGTCTCCATGGCTGCCGGACGCAAAGCGGTGTAGGCGAAGAACATGCCGCCGACCCACAGGACGGCAGCGAGCAGATGCGATAGTTTGATGATGGCCATGATTTTTCCTTCAGGATCGGGGATAGGTCGCGAGATGGGCTGCAACCGGCTCACTCGGTCAGCCGCAACAAGCTGAAGATGATGTTCAGACTGAATCCGCGCGACTGCAGGAAACGGACCTGGCGGGCCTGCTCCTTGGCATCGTGCGGGATCTCGCCGAACTTCTTGCGCCAGACCTCACGCGCCACGGCCAGTTCGCCCTCTTTCAGTTCGGGCAAGGCATCGGCGATTAGGCTTTCCGGGATGCCCTTCTGACGTAACTCGTGGACGATGCGCTGGGTGCCGAAACGGCTGCGCTTGATCTGCACGGTCTGTTCGGCGGCGCGCTGGTCGGACAACCAGCCACGCTCAGCCAACTGGTCGAGCAACGCATCCAGCCCATCTTCCTCATCGGGCCCGGCACCGCGCAGCAGCTTGGTGCGCAACTCGGCACGGCTGTGTTCGCGCCGCGCCAGAAACTGCATGGCGCGCACCTGCAAGCTGGATTTAGTCTTCTTCAGCACCGTTCAAGGCAGCCACGCCGACCGCAGCACGGACGCGATTTTCGATCTCGTGCGCGATCTCGGGATGACTGCGCAGGAATTCGCGGGCGTTGTCCTTGCCTTGGCCGATCTTCTCGCCCTGATAGGCGTACCAGGCCCCAGACTTATCCACCAGCTTGTGCATCACGCCCAGCTCGATGATCTCGCCCTCGCGCGAGATGCCCTCGCCGTAGAGGATGTCGAAGTTGGCTTCGCGGAACGGAGGCGAGACCTTGTTCTTGACCACCTTGACGCGGGTCTCGTTGCCGATCACCTCGTCGCCCTTCTTGATCGCGCCGGTACGGCGGATGTCGAGGCGGACGGAAGCATAGAACTTGAGCGCGTTGCCGCCAGTGGTGGTCTCTGGGTTGCCGAACATCACGCCGATCTTCATGCGGATCTGGTTGATGAAGATGACCAGCGTGTTGCTACGCTTGATGTTGGCAGTCAGCTTGCGCAGCGCCTGCGACATCAAACGGGCATGCAAGCCCATCTGCGCGTCGCCCATCTCGCCCTCGATCTCGGCCTTGGGAGTCAATGCGGCGACCGAGTCGATCACCACCACGTCCACCGAGGAAGAGCGCACCAGCATGTCGGCGATCTCCAGCGCCTGTTCGCCGTTGTCCGGCTGAGAGATCAGCAGGTCTTCGACCTTCACACCCAGCTTCTGCGCGTATTGCGGGTCGAGTGCGTGTTCCGCGTCGATAAAGGCAGCGGTGCCGCCCAGCTTCTGCATCTCGGCGATGACTTGCAGGGTCAGCGTGGTCTTACCGGACGATTCCGGCCCGTAGATCTCGACCACGCGACCGCGCGGCAGACCGCCCACGCCCAGTGCGATGTCCAGCCCCAGCGAGCCGGTGGAAACCACCTGGATGTCGCGGGCGACATCGTTCTCGCCCAGGCGCATGATGGAGCCCTTGCCGAACTGTTTTTCGATCTGTGCCAGCGCTGCGGCCAGCGCCTTGCTCTTGTTCTCATCCATGATGATCCGTCCCTAAAAAGATGCGCGATTATGGCATAACGGCAGAGTGCGACCAATGCACTGCGCCGCCTGTCTGCCGGTTTATTGTTACTTGCGGGTAAGCTGCAGGAGAGCGGCTTCGGCGGCTTGTTGCTCGGCGTTGCGGCGGCTGCTGCCTTCGCCCTTGGTCGCCACCCCCAAGGCATCGATGCGACACTCCACGCGGAACAGCTGGGCATGTGCCTCGCCTTCGATGGCGCTGACCGTATAGCGCGGCAACGACAGCCTGCGCGACTGTAGATGCTCCTGCAACAAGGTCTTCGAGTCCTTGCCCAGAGTCTGGATGTCGACACTGGCGATGAAGGGCTCGTACAAGCCCAACACTACCTTCCTGGCAGCATCGAACCCACCGTCCAGAAAGATCGCGCCGAACAAAGCCTCCAATGCATCGGCCAGAATGGATGGACGACGGAAACCCGCACTCTTGCGCTCTCCCTCCCCCAGCCGCAACAACTCGCCCAGACCTTGTTGCTGGGCCAGCACGAACAAGGTCTGCTGATTGACCAGGTTAGAACGTAACCGCGAAAGGTCGCCCTCGGGCAGATGCTGGAAGGATTCGTAGAGGTAGGATGCAATGACGCAATTCAGCACGCTATCGCCCAGAAACTCCAACCGCTCGTTGTGTTCCACCCCATAGCTGCGATGCGTCAGCGCACGCCCCAGCAGGGCTGGCTGCGTAAAGCTGTACCCCAAACGTTGACAGAGCGCGGTTCGACTCATTGCGGCCCAGAATGTGGAGTGAAGTTCAAAGTAAGGCTGACGTTGCCCGCGACAGGGATGATGACTGCGTACTCGGCACTCAGCCTGATCACACCACTCGTACGGCTGACCTGCACATCGTCAGGCTGTATCGCGTCCACCTCGGCGACCGAAGCGCGTCTGGAAAAGGCGATCCTGATATCGTTCTCGCTGGCTCCCTGCAATTCGGCATCTTGCGCCATGGACTGGAGCAGATGAGTAAGCTCGGCGTTCTGGATATAGGCCTTGACGATACGCACGCCACCCAGCGCCAAGCCGACCACGATCACCGTCGCGACCAGGCACCCCAGACATGCGATCCCACGCTCGTTTTTCCTCATGGCTCCCCCTGGTAGAAGGACATCCTCAACGGATGGACAGTCCGATACGCTTCAACTCCCCGAAATTCATCCAGACCAAGAAGGCCTTGCCGACGATCTGCCGGTCCGGGACGAAGCCCCAATAGCGACTGTCGCGACTGTTGTCACGGTTGTCGCCCAGCATGAAGTACTGCCCGGACGGAACTGTACAACGAAAACCTTCGTCGTTGTAGATGCACTGGTCCCGCCCCGGAAAATCGGCGATGGCATCGAAGTGCAGCGGCGGCATCTCGGGGTTGACCAGCAAGGCGTGCGGGTGCTTATCCAGGTCCTCGGTATAGCGTTCGGTGTGGACGAAGTTCAGGCCACTCTCGACGTAGTTGTAATCGCCATCCAGCTTGCGCACCTGCTCCTTGCCATTGATGAACAAGGTCTTGTTGCGATATTCGACGGTATCCCCCGGCACCCCGACCACGCGCTTGATGTAATCCACGGCGGGGTTTTCCGGATAATGGAACACCATCACGTCGCCGCGTTGCGGATCGTTGATCTGCACGATCTTCTGGCTGACGATGGGCAGGCGGATACCGTAGGTAAACTTGTTCACCAGGATGAAATCGCCCACCTGCAAGGTCGGGATCATCGAGCCGGAGGGAATCTTGAACGGCTCGACCAGGAAGGAACGCAGGAAGAACACCGCCAGGATCACCGGGAAGAAGCTCTTGGAATACTCCACCCACCACGGCTCCTTGCCACCCTCGCGGCCAGACTTCAGCACGTATTTGTCCAGCAGCCACACCGCGCCGGTCAATACCAGCAGCGAGAACATGATCAAAGCGAAGTCCATTATTTATCCTCGACTTGCAGGATGGCCAGGAACGCCTCCTGCGGAATCTCTACACTGCCCACCTGCTTCATGCGCTTCTTGCCGGCCTTCTGTTTCTCCAGCAGCTTCTTCTTGCGCGAGATGTCGCCGCCGTAGCACTTGGCCAGCACGTTCTTGCGCAAGGCCTTCACGTTCTCGCGCGCGATGATGTTCGCGCCGATGGCGGCCTGGATCGCCACGTCGTACATCTGGCGCGGAATCAGCTCGCGCATCTTGGCCGCCACTTCGCGGCCACGATAGATGCTGTTGGCGCGGTGGACGATGATGGACAGCGCATCCACCTTTTCGCTATTGATCAGCATGTCCACCTTCACCACGTCGGACGAGCGATATTCCTTGAACTCGTAGTCCATCGAGGCATAGCCGCGCGAGACCGACTTCAGTCGATCGAAGAAATCCAGCACAATCTCAGCCATCGGCATTTCGTACTTCAGCAACACCTGTTTGCCGTGATAAGTCATGTCGATCTGCACGCCGCGCTTCTGCGTACACAGCGTGATCACGGAGCCGACGTATTCCTGCGGCATGTAGAGGTTGACGTTGACGATAGGCTCGCGGATATCTTCGACTTTCGACAAGTCGGGCATCTTGGAAGGATTGTCCACTTGCAGGATGGTGCCGTCGCGCATGGCCACTTCGTACACCACGGTCGGCGCGGTAGTGATCAGATCCTGATCGAACTCACGCTCCAGGCGCTCCTGCACGATCTCCATGTGCAACAGGCCGAGGAAGCCGCAGCGGAAGCCGAAGCCCAGTGCCTGCGACACTTCCGGCTCGTATTGTAAGGCAGCATCGTTCAGCTTCAGTTTCTCCAGCGAGTCGCGCAGCGCCTCGTATTGGTTGGATTCCACCGGGAACAGCCCGGCGAACACCTGCGACTGGACTTCCTTGAAGCCGGGCAATGCGGCAGCGGCAGGCTTGGCCTGATGGGTGATGGTGTCGCCCACGCGCGCCGCCTTCAGCTCCTTGATACCGGCGATGACGAAGCCCACCTGCCCCGCGCTCAACGATTCGCGGTTCACCGACTTGGGCGTGAACACGCCGATGTGCTCGGTCAGGTGCTGTGCGCCGGTCGCCATGAACAGGATCTTTTCCTTGGGCTTAAGCGTACCGTTGACGATACGCACCAGCATCACCACGCCGACATAGTTGTCGAACCATGAGTCGATGATCAGCGCCTGCAAGGGCGCGGTCGGGTCGCCTTTGGGCGGCGGCACCTTGGCGATCAGCGATTCCAGCACGTCCTGCACGCCCAAGCCGGTCTTGGCCGAACAGTGCACCGCATCGGTCGCCTCGATGCCGATCACGTCCTCGATCTCTTCGATAGCGTTCTCGGGATTGGCGGACGGCAGGTCGATCTTGTTCAGCACCGGCACCACTTCCACGCCCAAGTCCAGCGCGGTGTAGCAGTTCGCCACGGTCTGCGCTTCCACGCCCTGCGAAGCGTCCACCACCAGCAGCGCGCCTTCGCAGGCGGACAGCGAACGCGAGACTTCGTAGGAGAAGTCCACGTGTCCCGGTGTGTCGATCAGATTGAGATTGTAGATCTGGCCGTCGCGCGCCTTGTACTCCAGCGCGGCGGTCTGCGCCTTGATGGTGATACCGCGCTCGCGCTCCAGATCCATGGAGTCGAGCACTTGCGCCTCCATCTCGCGGTCGGACAGGCCGCCGCAGAGGTGGATGATGCGGTCCGCCAGCGTGGATTTGCCGTGGTCGATGTGGGCGATGATGGAGAAGTTACGGATGTTCTGCATGGCGGAGAAGCGCGCCTTTTTTGGATTCGAATGGGCGCGGATTATACCTTGAAGGCGCTGAAAAGTCGGCGCTATCGCCGCGCCGACAAAGGATATTCAGCCTTGGGTGACGGCTGCAAAAACCGCGAAATAATCCGGGAAGGTCTTGGCCACGCAGCCGGGATCGTTGATGCGCAGCGCCGTGCCGAACGCCGCCAGCGAGAAACACATCGCCATGCGGTGATCGTCATAGGTGTCTATCGCCGCATAGTGCAGTTGCGCTGGCGGCGTGATGCGGATGTAATCCGCGCCCTCCTCCACCGTCGCGCCGACCTTGCGCAACTCGGTCGCCATCGCCGCGATGCGGTCGGTTTCCTTCACTCGCCAACTGGCGATGTTGCGCAACGTGGTCGTGCCGTCAGCGAACAGCGCCGCCACCGCCAGCGTCATCGCCGCATCCGGGATGTGGTTGCAATCGAGGGTGATGGCGGTGAGCTGGCCGCTGACGGGGCCGGAGGCTTCCATCCAGTTCGGGCCCATCTCGATGCGCGCGCCCATCTTGGCAAGCTCTTCGGCAAAGCGCACGTCACCCTGCACGCTCTCGCTGCCCACGCCTTCCACGCGCACCGGGCCACCACCGATGGCGCCTGCGGCCAGGAAATACGACGCCGACGAGGCGTCGCCTTCGACGTAGATCACGCCCGGCGAGTGGTAACGCTGACCGCCGGAAACCACGAAGCGCTGCCAGCCCTGCCTTTCGACCCGAACACCGAAGCGCGCCATCATTGCCAAGGTGATCTCGATGTAGGGCTTGGAAATCAACTCGCCCACCACTTCCACCACCACGGCGCGCCCGGTCAGCGGCAGCGCCATCAGCAGCCCGGTGAGGAACTGGCTGGACACGTCACCGCGCACTTGCACTCTCCCCTCGCCCCCCGGGAGAGGGGATGGGGGTGAGGGGGGCTTGATCTGCAACGGCGGAAAACCTTCATTGCCCAGATAGCCGATGTCCGCGCCCAATTGCCGCAGCGCATCCACCAGATCACCGATGGGACGCTCGTGCATACGCGGCACGCCGGAAAGTTCGTAGCTGCCGCCCGCCAAGGCCAGCGCCGCCGTGAGCGGGCGGAAGGCGGTTCCGGCGTTGCCGAGGAACAGCTTGGCTTCCTTCACCGGGAAATTGCCGCCGCAGCCGTGGACTTTGTAGGCGTTGTCGCCCAGCGACTCGACCTGCACACCCAGCATTTGCAGCGCGTCCAGCATGCGGTCGGTGTCGTCCGACTTCAGCAGGTCGCGCACTTCGGTCACGCCCTCGGCCAGCGCCGCCAGCAGCAACACGCGGTTCGAGATGCTCTTGGAACCGGGCAGGCGCACAGTGCCACGTGCGGATTTCAACGGTTTAAGGTCCAGGGATTCAGTCATAGTGCTCATTCACGATTCATTTCGGTGCCCAGCCGCTGCGCACCGAGCACGCAAGGCTGAAGATCTCTTCAAGTTTGGCCGCGTCAGCCGCCACCAGAGCCGTATGCAGTGTTTCCAGCTCGCGCTGATAGCGCCCCAACTCGCCCAGCAAGGCCTCGCGGTTGGCCAGACAGATGTCGCGCCACATCTCGGGTGAGCTGGCGGCAATGCGGGTGAAGTCGCGGAAGCCGCTAGCGGCGAAGGACAGCAGCAGGTCGCGGTCGTCGCGCTGCGCGATGTCGTGCACCAGCGCGAACGAGAGCAGATGCGGCAAATGGCTGACGGCGGCGAACACTTCGTCGTGCTGGGCAGGTGTCAGCTCGCATACCGCCGCACCGCACAGCTCCCAGAACAGCCGCACGCTGGCCACGGCGGCATCGCTGTTCTCCGGCAAAGGTGTCAGTACCACACGCTTGCCTTGATACAGCTCGGCCAGCGCCGCCGAAGCTCCGCTCTTCTCCGCCCCGGCGATGGGATGCGCTGGAACGAACTGCCCCACCTTGTCGCCCAGATTGGCATAAGCCGCAGCGACCACGTCGCCCTTGGTGCTGCCGCCATCGGTGAGCAAGGTGTTCGCCCCCAGATGCGGCGCGATACGGGACAAAATGGCAGACATCTGCGCCACGGGTGTCGCCAACAAGATCAAGTCGGCATCGGCCACTTCGGCCGCTTCGTCCGCACCGATGCGGTCGAGGATGCCGAGACTCATGGCATCCTCCAACGTCGCCCGGCTGCGTCCGAAGCCGACGATCTCGCGAACCGCGCCCGCCCGGCGCAAAGCCAGCGCGAACGATCCGCCGATCAGCCCGACTCCGTATATGACGATCTTGTTCAATTCAACCATGCTCCGTGGGTTCAGCGCGTTCAGCGGCACGCGCCCGCTTCCCGCTGGCTATTTCGACCTGCCGTGATACAATCCGCGCCGTTTTGCGAAAGTGGCGGAATTGGTAGACGCACTGGATTTAGGTTCCAGCGCCGCAAGGCGTGCAGGTTCGATTCCTGTCTTTCGCACCAACGACTTACCCGATACTCTTCAACCGGCCGAACAGGGATTCCCCGCCCGGCCACCCAAGCCCTAGATCGAACGTCCCACCGCTCCGGCGATGGCACCCAGCGTGCCCATCAGCTTCTTCAGCTCAGCCGGAGTCAGCGCCTGATCGGCATCGCACCAGGCATCACACGGACTCGGGTGCATCTCGACCAGCAAGCCGTCGGCACCTGCCGCGATCGCCGCTTGCGACAACGAAGCCACCATCCAGGCCTTGCCACCCGCGTGGGACGGGTCAACGATCACCGGCAGGTGGGTCTCTTTCTTCAGCACCGGAATGGCGGTCACGTCCAACACGTTGCGGTAGTAGGTCTCGAAGGTGCGGATGCCACGTTCGCAGAAGATGATGTTGTGGTTGCCGCCCGCCGCGATGTATTCGGCGGCCATCAGCCATTCGGCAATCGTCGCCGACATACCGCGCTTGAGGATCACCGGCTTGTTGCAGCGCCCGACTTCCTTGAGCAGGTCGAAGTTCTGCATGTTGCGGGTGCCGATCTGAATCACGTCCACATCGTATTCCAAGAAAGTGTCGAGCTGGCGCGCGTCCATCAACTCGGTGACGATGGGCAGATTGTGCTTGGCGGCGGCCTTGCGGAACATGTCCAGACCTTCCGCGCCGTGGCCCTGGAAGGCATACGGACTGGTGCGTGGCTTGAACGCACCGCCGCGCATCAGACGGCAACCGGCTGCATGCACGAACTGAGCAGACAGATCCATCTGCTCCTGTGTCTCCACCGAGCACGGCCCTGCGATGATCTGGATCTGCTTGCCGCCCAGCGGAATGCCGCCGATGTCGATCACCGTGTCCTGTTTGTGCGATTCGCGCGACACGATCTTGTATTGCTTGGTGACGTGCATCGCCGATTCCACACCGGGCAGCGGCGTAAACATCTCTGGCGTGAGCTTGCGCTCGTCGCCGATGGCGCCGATCACGGTGCGCTCGACCCCGCGCGAGATGTTGGCCTGCAGGCCGGCGTTTTCCAGTTTTTTGACCACTGTGCCGATTTCGGCATCAGTGACTTCACTACCCATGATGATGATCATTTACTCTCTCCGATCGCCTGCTCCAAGGCAGACAAAAATCTAGCGTTTTCCTGTTCTGTACCTATGCTGACACGCAGAAAATCAGGCATGGCGTAATTGGCGACGGGGCGTACGATCACGCCCAGTTGCAGCAGACGGCGGAAGATGTCACCCGCACCGGCCACCTTGAAACTGACGAAATTTCCCAGCGACGGGATATGCAACAAGCCCAGCTTGCGCAGACCGTTGGTGACCTGCGCCATACCGCTCTGGTTCAGCAAGAACGTCTGGCGCACGAACTCCTTGTCCTGCAACGCGGCCACCGCAGCGGCTTGCGCCACGCTGTTGACATTGAACGGCTGGCGCACCCGGTTGAGCATATCCGCCACCTGCTCGTGCGCAATGGCGTAACCGACGCGCAAACCTGCCAGGCCGTAAGCCTTGGAGAAGGTGCGCGAGATGATCAAGTTCGGAAAGTCCTTCAGGTATCCAACTGAATCATAACGGTACTCTTCCGGCAGATATTCGTTGTACGCCTCATCCAGCACCACCAGGATGTCCTTGGGCAACGCGCGCAGGAAGGCCAGCATCTCGACCTCGCCGATGTAGGTCCCGGTCGGATTGTTCGGGTTGGCGATGAACACCACCTTGGAGCGATGCTCGATGGCCGCAGCCAGCATGGCTTGCAGATCGTGTCCGTAGTTCTTGGCCTTGGTCGATATCCCCGTCGCCCCGACCGCTTGCGTCGCCAGCGGATAGACCGCGAAGGCGTGGTCGGAGAACACCGCCTTGTCGCCCGGTGCCAGGAAGGCATGGGCGATCAGCTCAAGGATGTCGTTCGAGCCATTGCCCAACACCACGTTGGTCAATTCGACCGCGTAACGCTGGCTGAGCGCCGATTTCAGGTCGAAACCGTTGCCGTCCGGGTACAGCGCGATGGAAGCGATGGCCTCGTGCATCGCGGCGATGGCGCGCGGGCTGGCACCGAGCGGGTTCTCGTTGGAAGCCAGTTTCACGATGGTCGCCGGATCGAGGCCGAATTCGCGCGCCAGCTCGGGGATGGGCTTGCCGGGCTGGTAAGGCGCGATGGCACGGATGTATGAAGGAGCAAGTTCGGTGTAATTCATAGTGCTTGGGATAAAGTCCTGTGCGCGGCGAAACTGCGTTAAACGGCGACCGGGTACGAACCCAGGATCTTGACGAACGAGGCAACCTGCCTGAGCTCAGCCAGCGCAGCAGCCACTTTGGCATCCTGCTGATGGCCGTCGATGTCCACAAAGAACACGTATTCCCACAGACCGGAACGCGCCGGGCGCGACTCCAGCTTGGTCATCGACACGCCGTGGGTAGCCAGCGGCGTGAGTAGTTGGTGCACGGCGCCGGGGCGATTCGGCGCAGACAACACCAACGAGGTCTTGTCTCGACCGGACGGCGCGACTTCCTGATCGCCGATGACGAGGAAACGCGTGGTGTTGCGCGGATCGTCCTCGATGTTCTCGTCCAGCAGGGTCAAACCGAACAGTTCGGCTGCCTGACGACCGGCGATGGCGGCGCTGCCCACCTCCTGCCCGGCCATGCGCGCGGCCTCCGAGTTGCTGGCCACTGCGATACGCTCGACGTTCGGCAGGTTGGCGTTCAGCCAGCCCTGACATTGCCCCAGCGACTGTGGATGCGAGTAGACGCGCCGAATGGCATTGCGCGGCGAAGTCGACATCAGGCACTGGTGCACCTGTAGCGGGATCTCGCCACACAGCTTCAGCGTACTTTGCAGCAGCAGGTCCAGCGTGCGACCCACCGCGCCTTCGGTGGAATTCTCCACCGGCACCACGCCGTAGCGCGCTTCGCCGCTCTCGACCTTGCGAAATACTTCATCGATGGTCCCGCACGGCACGTTGCGCCCGCCGTGGCCGAAACGCTTGTAAGTCGCCGCCTCGGAGAAGGAACCGGTCGGGCCGAGGTAAGCCACGGCCAGCGGCTCTTCCAGCGCGCGGCAATGGGACATGACTTCGGTGAACAGGGTGGTGACGCTTTGCGCTGGCAGCGGTCCGTTGTTGCTATCCACCATGCGCTGCAACACCTGCGCCTCGCGCTCGGGACGCAACACCGCCCCGCCCTGCTTGGCGTGGCCGATCTGTTGCGCCAGCGTCGCGCGCTGATTGAACAGGCGCAGCAACTCGTCGTCGATGCGATCTATCTGTGTGCGGAACTGCTTGAGGGCTTCGTCACTCATGCGGCAACTCTTTCACCTGGTTTCCAGCGGCAGATCGCGCACTTTGAGCACGCCGGGGATGGCGGCCAGCTGTGCGATCACCTCGACGGGAACGAGACTGTCCACATCCACCAGCGTGTACGCCATTTCGCCGCGCGATTTGTTCATCATGTTATGGATGTTGACACCCGCACCGGCCAGCGTACTGGAGATCTGCCCCAGCATGTTGGGCACGTTGGCATTGGCGATGGCCAGACGATAGTCAGATTCGCGCGCCATCACCAGCGTCGGGAAGTTCACCGTATTGACCAGATTGCCATGCTCCAGATAATCGCGCACCTGCTCGGCCACCATCACGGCGCAGTTCTCCTCCGCCTCTTCGGTGGAAGCGCCCAGATGCGGCAAGGCGATCACGCCCGCACTGCCCTGTGCCTTCCGGGTCGGGAAGTCGCACACGTAGGCGCGCAGCTGTTTGCCGCTCAACGCGGCCAGAACCGCATCCTCCTCGACGATGGCATCACGGGCAAAATTCAGCAGCACGGCGCCCGGCTTCATCACGGCCAGCCGCTCTGCATTGAGCAGACCGCGTGTCGCGGGCAGCAAGGGCACGTGGATGGACACGAAATCGCTCGCCTTCAGCAAAGCCTCGACCGAGTTCGCTTTCTTCACCTGAGAAGACAGGCTCCAGGCCGCCTCCACGGTGATCTCGGGATCGTAGCCGACGACCTTCATGCCCAGCCCCAGAGCGGCATCCGCCACCAGACGACCGATCGCGCCCAAGCCGATGATGCCCAGAGTGCGCCCGCGCAGTTCGATCCCGGCGTAATGCTTCTTGCCGTCCTCGACCTGCTTGTGCAGCGCCTCGTCGTCGCCACTCAACCCTGCCACAAAGTTAAGCGCGGGGACGACGTTGCGCGACGCGATCAACATGCCCGCCAGCACCAGCTCCTTCACCGCGTTGGCGTTCGCGCCTGCCGCGTTGAACACCGGCACGCCGCGCGCACTCATCTTGGCGACCGGCACATTGTTGGTCCCGGCCCCGGCACGGGCGATCGCCAGCACGCTGTCCGGGATCTCCATCTCGTGCATGTTCTGCGAACGCACCAGAATGGCATCCGGCTGGGCGATGTCGTTGGCGACACGGTAACGCTCGGACGGCAGCCGCTTCAGACCGCTGGCCGAGATCTTGTTTAGCGTGAGGATGGAATAGGTCTTAGCCATGGCGCTTGGCGAACTGGCTCATGAAGTCCACCAATGCCTGTACGCCTGCCAGCGGCATGGCGTTGTAGATCGAGGCACGCATCCCGCCCACCGAGCGATGGCCCTTCAGTTGCAACAGACCATGCTGGTCCGCCTGCTTGAGGAACTCGCTGTCCAGTGCCGCATCCTTCAGGGTAAACGGCACGTTCATGCGCGAGCGGTCGGCCAAGTTCACCGGACAGTTATAGAAGCCGTTGCTGGCATCGATCGCGCCGTACAGCAGGTCGGCCTTGGCGATGTTGGCCTGTTCCATCGCGGCGATGCCGCCGTTCTTCTTCAGCCACTGGAACACCAGCCCGGCCATGTAGATGCCGTAGGTGGGCGGAGTGTTGTACATGGACTCATTGTCGGCGTGGGTCTTGTAGTCCAGCATGGTCGGCGTGCCGGTGGGCACTTGGCCGATCAGGTCGTCACGCACGATGACCAGGGTCACGCCAGCCGGGCCGATGTTCTTCTGCGCACCGGCGTAGATCAGGCCGAACTTGGACACGTCCAGCATACGCGACAGGATGTTGGACGACATGTCCGCCACCAGCGGCACGTCGCCGGTCTCGGGAATCCAGTTGAACTCCACGCCTCCTATGGTTTCGTTCGGCGTGTAGTGCAGATAGGCCGCGTTCGGATCGCGCTGCCAGGTATCGAAAGCCGGGACATAGGAACAGTTTTTGTCCTTGTTATCGACCACCACGTTCACGCCACCGAACTTCTTGGCTTCGCCGATGGCCTTCTTCGACCATTCGCCGGTGTTGACGTAATCGGCGGACGCCTTGCCGCGCAGCAGATTGAGCGGAATCATCGAGAACTGCAGGTGCGCCCCGCCTTGCAGGAACAACACCTTGTAGTTGGCGGGGATGCCCATCAGCTCACGCAGGTCGGCCTCGGCCTGGGCGTGGATGCCCATGTATTCCTTGCCACGGTGCGACATCTCCATCACCGACATACCGCTGCCCTGCCAATCGGCCAGCTCGGCCTGGGCCTGCAACAACACGTCCTTGGGCAACACTGCGGGTCCTGCGCTGAAATTGTAAATGGTCATCTTGTTCACGCTCCGTTAGGATTATTCGGATACTTCTTCAGATGCTGCGGATTCATCGGGCTCTTCGGTCTCGGCGATACGGCTCAGGCCGGCCAGCTTGTCGCCTGCCTCCAGATTGATCAGCGTCACGCCTTGGGTCGCGCGGCTCATTTCGCGGATCTCTCTGACGCGCGTACGGATCAATACGCCGTTGGTGCCGATCAGCATGATCTCATCTTCGGTGTTGACCAAGGTCGCAGCCACCACCTTGCCGTTACGCTCGGAGGTCTGGATCGCGATCATGCCTTGCGTGCCACGTCCATGGCGGGTGTATTCGGCGATCGGAGTGCGCTTGCCGTAGCCGTTCTCGGTGGCGGTCAGCACGCTCTGTTCTTCGTCCTCGGCCACCAGCAGAGCGATCACGTTGCCGCCCTTGGCCAAATTCATGCCGCGCACGCCGCGCGTATCACGGCCCATGGGGCGGACATCTTCCTCGTCAAAACGCACCGCCTTGCCTTCGTCCGAGAACAGCATCACGTCATGCTTGCCGTCGGTCACTGCCACGCCGACCAGGAAATCGCCCTCATCCAGTGCGATGGCGATGATACCGGCCTTGCGCGGGTTGCCGAACTGGGACAACGCCGTCTTCTTAACCGTGCCGTTCGAGGTGGCGAAGAACACATATTTGTCCTCGGCAAACTCGCGCACCGGCAGGATGGCGTTGATCTTCTCGCCCGGCTCCAACGCCAGCATGTTGACGATGGGCTTGCCGCGTGAAGCACGGCTGCCCAGCGGCACCTCATAGACTTTGAGCCAATAGGCGCGGCCACGGTTGGAGAAGCACAGGATGTAATCGTGGGTGTTGGCAATGAACAGGTTGTCGACGAAATCGTCTTCCTTGGTCGAAGCCGCCTGTTTGCCGCGTCCGCCGCGCTTCTGCGCACGGTACTCGTCCAGCATCTGCGCCTTCATGTACCCGGCATGGGACAAAGTGACCACCACGTCTTCCGAGGCGATCATATCTTCCATGGTCAGGTCTTGCGCATAAGTGATGATCTCGCTACGGCGCTTGTCGCCGAACTGCGTCTTGACCAGGCTCAACTCCTCGCCGATGATGAACGAGACGCGCTCCGGCCTGGCCAGGATGTCCAGCAGGTCGGCGATCTTGGCCATCACCTCGCGATATTCGCCAACGATCTTGTCTTGCTCCAGGCCGGTCAGGCGCTGCAGACGCAGATCCAGAATGGCCTGCGCCTGGACATCAGACAAACGATAGCCACGCTCCGCGCCCTCACCCACCAGACCGAACTCCGGCGACAGATTGTCCGGACGCGATGCGTCGCTGACCCGGGACAGCATGTCTTCGACCAACGTCGAGCGCCAGATACAGGACATCAGGCTGCGCTTGGCATCCGCCGGCGTAGCCGCCGCCTTGATGAGGGCGATGATCTCGTCCACATTGGACAGCGCCACGGCCAGACCTTCCAGCACATGACCGCGTTCACGCGCCTTGCGCAACTCGAATACGGTACGGCGTGTCACCACCTCGCGCCGATGGCGCAGGAAGGCATCGAGGAACTGTTTGAGGTTGAGCAACTTGGGCTGGCCATCGAGCAAGGCGACCATGTTCATGCCGAAGCTGTCCTGCAACTGGGTCTGCTTGTACAGCTGGTTCAGGATGACTTCCGGCACCTCGCCGCGCTTCAGCTCGATCACCGCGCGCATGCCGGACTTGTCGGATTCGTCGCGTATCTCGGAGATACCCTCGATCTTTTTCTCGCGTACCAGTTCACCGACCTTGACTAGCAGGTTGGCCTTGTTCACCTGATAGGGCAGCTCGTCGATGATGATGGCCTGCCGGTCGCCGTTCTTGCCGATGGGCTCGAAGTGGCAACGCGCGCGCATCACCACACGGCCTCGCCCGGTGCGATAACCTTCTTTGATACCCGCCGTACCATAGATCAGCGCTGCCGTCGGAAAGTCCGGTGCCGGGATCAAATCGATCAGCTCTTCGATATCCATGTCGGGATTGGCCAGCAGCGCGAGACAACCGTCGATCACCTCGTTCATGTTATGGGGCGGGATGTTGGTCGCCATCCCCACGGCGATACCGGAAGAGCCGTTCACCAGCAGATTCGGGAAGCGCGTCGGGAACACCAACGGCTCCTGCTCCGAGCCATCGTAGTTCGGGCCAAAATCTACCGTCTCTTTGTCCAGGTCTTCCAGCAACTGGTGGGCAATCTTGGCCATGCGGATCTCGGTGTAACGCATCGCGGCGGCGTTGTCGCCGTCGACAGAACCGAAGTTGCCCTGACCGTCCACCAGCATGTAGCGCAGCGAGAAATCCTGCGCCATACGCACGATGGTGTCGTACACCGCCGTGTCACCGTGCGGGTGGTATTTACCGATTACATCACCGACGATACGCGCCGATTTCTTGTAAGCCCGGTTCCAGTCGTTGTTCAGCTCGTGCATCGCATAGAGCACCCGGCGATGGACCGGCTTCAAGCCGTCGCGCACATCGGGCAAGGCACGTCCGACGATCACGCTCATGGCGTAATCAAGGTAGGACTTGCGCATCTCCTCTTCAAGACTGACCGACAGGGTTTCCTTGGCGAATTGTTCCATAATGGCAGCGATACCTGATTTATTGACGGGCGAAAACAGCGCGCGAGTTTATCATGCCGACCCAAGGCGAACCAAAGCAAAAATGCCACAGTCCAAGCGCAGTCGCGCATTACTATTTACAAGGCCAGCGGCTGCGCTTACTATCTCGGCCAGTGTGCATAAGGCACCGACAGAACGTCAACCAAACAAAAGGACCTCACCATGAAACTGAACATCGGACAAACCCTGCTGCTGGCAGCCCTCTCCTCTGCAAGCATGGCAGCCTTGGCACATCCAAACAGCGTAGGCTACACCTATGACTCCCGTGGCGTGATCGCCCGCGACAACTATGGCAACTGTGTGCGCACCGCTGAATGGAACAAGGAAAACGCCGTCAAGGAATGCGACCCAGCCCTGTTCCCAGAGCCAGTTGCCGCACCGGCTCCGGCTCCCGTGGTAGTGGTGCCAGCTCCGGCTCCAGCTCCTGCTCCTGTTCCAATGAAGATCGACCTGAGCGCCGATAACTCGTTCGACACTGGCAAGTCGGCCCTGAAGCCCGAAGGCCAGGCCGTTCTGGACAAGCTGGTCGCCGATCTGAATGGCGTGACTTTCGACACCCTCACCATCGTTGGCCATGCTGACCGCAGAGGCTCCAAAGCCGGTAACGACAAGCTGTCCGCAGCACGTGCCGAGTCCGTGAAGAGCTACTTGGCCAGCAAGGGCGTCGATGCCAACAAGATGTCCGCTTCCGGCAAGGGCAGCAGCGAGCCAGTGACTCAGGCTAGCGACTGCAAGAAGATGAAGGGCGAGAAGCTGGCTACTTGCCTGTCTCCGGACCGTCGCGTTTCCATCCGCGTCTCCGGCACCAAGCTGAAGTAATTCAGGCTTGATGAGGAAAAGCCCCGCCATGCGGGGCTTTTTTATTGCTCGCCATTTTGCTACATTCCGCCGCCACCCAATCGAAAGCTAGCCATGACCAATGTCGACCCCGTCGAGCTGGAGAAATTCAGCCAACTTGCCAGCCGCTGGTGGGACCCCAACAGCGAATTCAAACCGCTGCATGAGATCAACCCGCTGCGCCTGGACTACATCAACCGTACCGCCCATCTGAGCGGGAAGACCGTGCTCGATGTCGGCTGTGGCGGCGGCATCCTTTCCGAAAGTATGGCGACCGCCGGTGCAACCGTGACCGGCATCGACCTGGCGGAGAAATCGCTGCAGGTCGCCAAGCTGCATCTGCTGGAAAGCGGCAAACAAGTGGATTACCGCAAGATCCCAGTCGAAGAGCTCGCTGCCGAACGTCCGGAGTCGTTCGATGTCGTCACCTGTATGGAGATGCTGGAGCACGTGCCCGATCCGCAAAGCGTCATCCGCGCCTGCTCACAACTGGTCAAACCCGGCGGCTGGGTGTTCTTCTCCACCCTGAACCGCAATCCCAAGTCCTATCTGTTCGCCATCATCGGCGCGGAATACGTGCTCAACATGCTGCCGCGCGGAACGCACGACTACGCCAAGTTCATCAAGCCTTCCGAGCTGGCACAGTTCTGCCGCAACACCGGGCTGAATGTCGCTGATGTCACCGGCATGAGTTACAACCCGCTGACCAAGGTCTACGCGCTGGGCGCGGACACCGATGTCAACTACATCGTCGCCTGCCGTCGTGACTAAGGCCGTCCTGTTCGATCTGGACGGCACCTTCGCCGACACCGCCGCCGACCTCGCCGCTGCCGCCAATCACGTCCGCGCGCAACACGGAATGCCGCCGTTACCGCTGGAACTGCTGCGTCCGCAAGCCTCGCACGGCTCCGTCGGCCTGCTCAAAGTTGCAATGAATGTTACGCCGCAACATGATGATTTCTCGGCAATGCGTGAAATCTTTCTGGATCACTATGCCAGCCACATCCAAGTCCATACCGAACTTTTTCCCGGCATGGCCGAGCTGGTCGATGTGCTGGAGCAGCGCGGCCTGCCCTGGGGCATCGTCACCAACAAACCGCACCGTTTCACCCTGCCCTTGATGCAGGCGCTGGGTTACGCGGAACGGGCCGCCTGTCTGGTCAGCGGCGACACCTGTGCCCACGCCAAACCCCATCCTGAACCCATGCTGCATGCCGCTGCGCTAGCCGGGGTGGGTGCTGCCGACTGCCTGTATCTCGGTGACGACCTGCGCGACGTGCAAGCCGCTCACGCCGCCGGGATGCGCTGCCTCGTTGCCGCTTACGGCTACCTCGGCGACCACGACCCGCGCGCTTGGAACGCCGACGGCATCATCGCCACCCCGCCGGAACTAATCCCCCATCTCACGCGCTGAGACTGGTACAATCCGCACCGTTTTGTAACAACGAACCGGGGGCGACCTGGCTTCGACGTGGGTTGCAAAGCAGCGCAGGGCATACCGAGGACCCGCCACCTCGTAAATCAGCTGGAAAACAAATAGTCGCAAACGACGAAACTTACGCACTGGCCGCTTAAGGCCTGCCCTCACACCCTGCTGTCCATGGAGGGGCTCGACACCGTAAGGTAGAGATGAGTGAGGTCATTACATGGAATCGTGCGGCGTAGGGTTACTTTACGCAACACTAAACGCAAGGTGACTCGTCCCGTACCAGCCTGCCGGTTGGCGTGTCCGGGATCAAATCAAACAACCAGGCTAAGTATGTAGAACTGTCTGTAGAGGGCTCGCGGACGGGGGTTCAATTCCCCCCGCCTCCACCAATATATAAAGGTCAACGGTTATCCGTTGGCCTTTTTTATTGCGTATCGCCGCGTATCCGTGGGGGTTCCTGCTAACTCTTGCGGACTTCCAGAGCCGCGCCACGACCACGATTTTGCCCGCATTTTCTCTCTCCGAGGCATTATTCTCCGGCGACTACCTAACCTCGCCAAAGCCGAAGTCAACGAAGGGTTAAAAATACTTCTTTTATTTTCATATTGTTACTCGCGGACTCGGATGAATGGTTTGACGAAAGAATTACCCCAGATAGGCAGGCCCCACATTTTCAAACTAGACACTACGCGCAATCCGCACCCCCACCCGCGCTAGATCGCCCAACGCACCCGGCTTCTCAATGCCGATCACAACACGGCTGCAAGGCCATTCCCGCAGCATACACTGGGCAAGATGTTCCGCCAGCGCTTCCAATAAACGGTAGCGGCAAGGTTTGAGCCACGCTGTCAACTGTACCGCAATCTCGCTACGGGAAAGTTGGAACGAAACGGGTGCAGTCAGATGTATGTCGAAAACGAGAGGCCGCAGCGCCTCCCGCTCCCACTCAAATACCCCGATTAGGGCGTGCAATTCGATACCCGTGTAGCTTTCGGTGTGCATTTTCAGGCGTTCGGTTGATGCGCCGCAGCAATCATTTTGAACCCTCTCCTCAAGTTAACGATAAACCGGAAACATCCCAGTCAGTCTTGCCACCTGCTCGCGCACCTGTGCGATGCGGCTGGCATCCTGCGGAGCGTCCAGTACATCGGCGACCAGGTTTCCAACGAGACGAGCTTCGTTTTCTCTGAAGCCTCGGGTGGTCATCGCTGGCGTACCGAGGCGGATGCCGGAGGTAACGAAGGGCTTTTCTGGATCGTTGGGAATGGCGTTCTTGTTGACTGTGATGTTCGCCTCGCCCAGCACGCGCTCGGCCTCCTTCCCGGTGATCTGCTTGGCGCGCAGATCGACGAGCATGACATGGCTCTCGGTGCGCCCCGAGACAATACGCAGGCCGCGCTCGATCAGCGTTTCTGCCAGCACGGTGGCGTTCTTGACCACTTGTTGCTGGTAAATTTTGAATTCCGGCGACATGGCTTCCTTGAAGGCCACAGCCTTGCCCGCGATCACATGCATCAGCGGGCCGCCTTGCAGTCCGGGGAAGATGGCCGAATTGATCCGCTTGGCGATCTCTTCGTTGTTGCTCAACACAATGCCGCCACGTGGGCCACGCAGGCTCTTGTGGGTGGTCGAAGTGACCACATCGGCATACGGTACCGGGTTGGGATAGATGCCAGCCGCAATCAGACCGGCGTAGTGAGCCATATCGACCATGAACCAAGCCCCGACCTCTTTGGCAATGCGGGCAAAGCGCCCGAAGTCGATGCGCAGTGCAAAGGCTGAAGCGCCCGCAATGATCAGTTTGGGTTTGTGTTCGCGAGCCAAGGATTCCATCTTCTCGTAGTCGATGTCTTCCTTGACATCAAGGCCATAGCTGACAGCCTTAAACCACTTGCCCGACATGTTGAGATGCATGCCATGAGTCAGGTGGCCGCCTTCGGCTAGGTTCATGCCCATGATGGTGTCGCCCGGTTGCAGCAGGGCGAAGAATACCGACTGATTGGCCTGTGAACCGGAGTTGGCCTGCACATTGGCGAACGCAGCCCCATAGAGCTGCTTCACGCGATTGATGGCGAGCTGCTCGACGATATCGACGTATTCGCAGCCGCCGTAGTAACGCTTGCCGGGGTAGCCTTCGGCATACTTGTTGGTGAGCTGCGAGCCCTGCACGGCCATCACGGCTGGCGAGGTGTAGTTTTCGGAAGCGATCAGCTCGATGTGGTCTTCCTGCCGCCGGTTTTCCTGCTGTATGGCGGCAAAGATTTCGGGGTCAATCTGATCGACATCGTAACGGGCACGTTCAAACATGGGGAGTCTCTCAAGTAAAAGTCCCGGCAGCGTACCGGGACTTTTGTTGCAAAAAATGCAGCGGATCAGGCCACTTCAGCGCGCAGGGTCTTGGCCGCTGCAACCATGTTGGTCAGCGCGGGGATCACCTCGTTCCACTGGCGCGTCTTCAGCCCGCAGTCCGGGTTAACCCACAGTCGTTCGGCTGGCACGCGTTCGGCAGCCTTCTTCATCAATTCGACCATATGCTGCTCTGTCGGGATATTCGGCGAGTGGATGTCGTACACACCGGGGCCGATTTCATTCGGGTACTTGAAGTGGTCGAATGCATCCAGCAACTCCATGTCAGAGCGCGAGGTTTCGATGGTGATGACATCGGCATCCATGTCGGCGATGGCCGCGATGATGTCGTTGAACTCCGAGTAGCACATGTGGGTGTGAATCTGCGTTTCATCTTCCACGCCGTTCGCGGTGATACGGAAAGATTCCACCGCCCAGTTCAGATAGTTGCGCCATTGCGACTTGCGCAGCGGCAGGCCTTCGCGCAACGCGGCTTCGTCGATCTGGATCACGCGCACACCGGCCTGTTCCAGATCCAGCACCTCGTCCCGGATGGCGAGTGCCAGTTGCTTGCACGACACCGAGCGAGGCTGGTCATCGCGCACGAAAGACCAGTTGAGGATAGTCACTGGGCCGGTCAGCATCCCCTTCATGGGTTTCGTGGTATGTGACTGTGCATATTTAGTCCATTCGACGGTCATTGCCTTGGGGCGGCTGATGTCGCCGAACAGGATGGGGGGCTTCACGCAGCGTGAGCCATAGGACTGCACCCAGCCAAATTCGCTGAAGGCGTATCCGTCGAGCTGTTCGCCGAAGTATTCGACCATGTCGTTGCGCTCGGCTTCGCCATGCACGAATACATCCAAGCCCAACGCCTCCTGCTCGCGCACGCTGCGTGCGATCTCGGCCTGCATCGCGAGTTTGTAGTCAGCCTCATTGATCTCGCCCTCCTTGTACTGGCGGCGCGCCAAGCGGATTTCGGCGGTCTGCGGAAAAGAACCGATGGTAGTGGTAGGAAACTTGGGCAGCTTCAGCAGGGCAGCCTGCTTGGTTGCGCGTTGAGCATAGGGACTTTGGCGTTGGCCGAGTTTTGCGTCGATCTTGTCCAGGGCCGCCTTGATCGCCGGGTTGTTGACACGCGGTGAGTTGCGGCGTGACTCAATGGCGGCGCGGTTAGCGGCAAGTTCGGCCTTCACCGCGTCGCGGCCTTGGTTCAGCGCGGTGGCGAGTATGGAAAGTTCGCCCAGTTTCTGCTTGGCGAAAGCCAGCCAGGACTTAATCTCGCCGTCGAGTTTTTGCTCACTGTCCAGATCGACAGGTACATGCAGAAGAGAGCATGATGGCGCAATCCACAGGCGATCACCCAATCGTTCAGCGATCGGCTCCAGCCAATCAAGCGTCGCGTTCAGGTCGGTTTTCCAGATATTGCGACCGTTGATGACACCCAGCGACAGAACCTTGTGCACAGGCAGCAGGTTCAGCACTGGCTGAATGTCGTCGCGACCATTGATGGCGTCCACATGCAGCCCAGCCACCGGTAGATTTACGGTCAGGTAAGTGTTTTCCAGCAACTGGCCGAAGTAGGTAGCCAGCAGCAGCTTGACACGACAGCTTTTCAACTGGTGGTAGGCGATGTTGAAGGCATGCTGCCAATCTGAATCGAGTTCGGTGACAAGGATGGGCTCGTCGATTTGCACCCATTCCACGCCTTGTGTAGCCAGCGTCTCCAACAGTTCCGCATAGACTGTCAGCAGGCGTGGCAGCAACGTCAGACGATCGCTATCGTCCTTGGATTTGCCGATGGCGAGGTAGGTCACCGGGCCGACGATGACCGGTTTGGCCTGAATGCCTTGGGCGCGAGCTTCGGCCAGTTGCTCCAGCAAGCGTGAAGCATCGAGCCGGAACTGAGTGGCGCTGGTAAATTCGGGGACGATGTAGTGGTAGTTGGTGTCGAACCATTTGGTCATCTCGCCAGCAGCGACCCCGCCGCAACATTGCGCATGATCCTCCGATGATTGGGCGGAACGGCCACGCGCCACGCGGAAGTAGTTATCCAGCGCATCGCCTTGGAAACTCTGCACGCGCTCGGGCAGATTGCCTAGTGCGAAGCTCATGTCCAGCACTTGGTCGTAGAAGCTGAAATCGCCGACCGGCACGAGGTCGAGGCCGGATTGATCTTGCCAGTGGCGCTGACGCAATTCCGCGCCTTTAGCCTTAAGTTCGTCGCGGGAAGAGAGTCCTTTCCAGTAAGATTCGAGGGCGAACTTCAGTTCGCGCTTGGCTCCGATGCGCGGAAAGCCGAGGTTATGGGTGATTGCCATGGTAGATGCCTCAATAAAATGAACAGGTGTGCCATGGTATACAGATCAACCAATGAATAAAAATGGTATTATTTCACGTACCAATTACTATTATTCATATATATATTTACCCATGAGTATCTTGGAACGCACGCATCTCGAAATCGTCCGTGCCGTCGAACAGTATGGCTCGCTGACTGCCGCCGCAGAAAAACTGCACCTCACCCAGTCCGCGCTCAGCCACACCGTGCGCAAACTGGAGGATCAACTCGGTCTTGCCATCTGGTATCGCGAGGGACGCCGACTGCGCCCGACTCAGGCAGGCGAATACCTGTTGGCTGTCGCCAACCGCCTCTTGCCACAACTTGTCCACGCCGAGGAACGCCTCAAGCAATTCGCACAGGGCGAGCGCGGCAGCTTGCGTATCGGCATGGAATGCCACCCCTGCTACCAGTGGTTGCTGAAGATTGTCTCGCCCTACCTGGCCGCTTGGCCTGATGTGGATGTGGATGTAAAACAGAAATTTCAATTCGGCGGCATCGGCGCACTGTTCGGATATGAAATCGACATGCTGGTGACGCCCGACCCGCTCTACAAACCGGGCCTTATTTTCGAGCCTGTATTCGATTACGAGCAGGTGCTAGTCGTCGGCCTGCAGCACCCTCTGCGCAATGCCGCCTACGTGCAGCCCAGACAAATCTCCGACGAAACACTGATCACCTACCCAGTCGCCATCGAGCGACTCGATATCTACAACCTTTTTTTGACCCCTGCCGGTATCGCGCCCAAGCGTCACAAGATCATCGAGACCACCGACATCATGCTACAGATGGTCGCCAGCGGACGCGGTGTCGCCGCGCTGCCGCGCTGGCTTGTGGAAGAGCAATCCGCAAAATTCGATGTCGCGCCAGTGAAGCTTGGCCCGAAGGGCGTGGCCAAGCAAATATTTCTGGGATTCCGCGAAGCGGATGCGGAGATCGACTACCTGCGCGCTTTCGTCGCACTGGCACACACCCACCGCGACAAGCGAGAGTGAACGAAACGACTCCATTCAGTTTCAAATGCCCGCCACTTTCCACACTAGCGGCGGGTTAACCGCCAGCTCCAGTAGCGTAATATTGTCCGGCAGCGTGTCATCTAGGATTGCCTGAATGACATATGGCGACAGCATGGTCAGATTAATCATCCGGCTGACATAGCTGTCGCCCACGCCTTCACGGGCGGCCAGTTCGCGCAAGGTTTGTACCTCACCCGACTCAAACATGGCGAGCCAGCGATGGCCGCGCGCCAGCGCCAGTTGCATGGCCGTAGGGGCAAGTGGTTTATGGGGCTTCCCCATTTCACCGTTGGGCAGCGTGATCCGCTTACACCCACCGCGTCGCCGAATCTGAATCGGAATGTTCAGCGTCAGCTTGCCATCGCTGGACGGGATGACATCGGCAGCGCCGTTGACGTTGATCGCGGTCATGCCATCACCTCTTCATCCACCTTGGCAGGTTGCAACTCCATCACCACCTGCTCGATGCCGTTGGCTCGCAGCCGCAGTTCGATGTTGGTCGGAGACACGATGACCTTTTCTACCAGCAATTTGACGATGCGCGTCTGCTCTGCCGGAAACAGTTGATCCCAGATGATGTCCAGCCGTGTCATCGCTACCGTAATCTGCGCCTCGTCGAGTTTGTCGTTGAGTGCGATGGCCTGCGGCACGATCTCACCGATCATTGTGGGCTGGCGCATGATGGCGCGCACCTGGTCGAGCACCGCTGTTTCCAGTTGATCGGCAGGCAAACGCGGCAAGCCCGATGCACCGGCGAACTCCTTGGCATCACGTTGCGGTATGTAATATCGGTAGCGCCGCCCATTTTTCTTGGTGGTGTGCCATGGCGACAGCGCACGCCCGTCATTGCCAAACACAATTCCTTTGAGCAAATATGGCACCTTGGCACGGGTGGCGTTGCCGCGCACGCGACCATTGCTGGCCAGTATTGCCTGCACATCTTCCCACAGTTTGGCATCGACGATGGCAATGTGCTCGGCCTGATACCACTGCTCCTTGTGGCGCAGCTCGCCAAGGTAGGTCCTATTGTTGAGTAGCTTGTAGATCAGGCTTTTGTCGATCGGTTTGCCCTCGCGCACCTTGCCGTCCTGCGTCACCCACGCCTTCGAGGTCACACCATCCAGTCGCAGCTCCTTGACCAGCAGCGTGGTCGAACCGATTTCCACGAAGCGCTGGAAGATATGCCGGATCAACTTCGCTTCCTTGGCATTTTGAATGAGGCGACGGTTTTCGACATCGTAGCCCAGCGGTGGGATACCACCCATCCACATGCCCTTCTTCTTGCTGGCGGTAATCTTGTCACGGATGCGCTCGCCGGTGACCTCACGCTCGAACTGGGCGAAGGACAGCAGCACATTGAGCATCAGCCGCCCCATGCTGGTTGTGGTATTGAACTGCTGGGTGACGGAAACAAATGACACACCTTGGCGCTCGAACACCTCGACCATTCTGGAGAAATCGGAAAGGCTGCGGGTCAGGCGGTCAATTTTGTAGATCACGACCACATCGATCTTGCCCGCCTCGATGTCGGCAATCAGACGCTTCAATCCCGGACGTTCCATGTTCCCACCGGAAAATGCCGGATCGTCATAATCGTCAGCGACCGCAATCCACCCCTCGGCGCGCTGACTGGCAATATAGGCATGACCGGCATCACGTTGTGCATCGATGGAGTTGTATTCCTGATCCAGCCCTTCCTCGCTGGACTTGCGGGTATAGACCGCGCAGCGCAGGCGGCGTTTGATTGTCTCGCTCATTTACGCGCTCCCTTCTTCGACTTCTTCGCGGGTTGATTTTGACGGAGGCCGAAAAACAACGGACCCGACCAACGTGTGCCGGTGATCTCACGAGCAATAATGGACAGGCTGCCGTATCGCCTGCCCTCATACTCATACTGCCCATCGGCTTCGACGACCACGCGATGTTCGACATCCTGATATAGCCGGGTCAGCACGGTTCCGACTGATGGCAGATAATCCTTACTGCGCGCTATCACCTTGCCCCGTTCCATTAATGTTTCTATACGGCGCTTGTTGCTCTCCAGCAGGTTGCGATCCACCTTGCGGAACTCGACGATCTGTAATTTGTAGGCGATGCGCCGTTCCAGGAACTGTCGGTTATGAGTTGGCGTGTCGCCGCCGAACAGGCGCTTCCACAGAGCCTTGATCTCGGCCATATTCATCTGCGGCAACTGGGAGATTTGCGCAACGACCGATGGCGGCGTGGTGAATAGGGTAGTTCTTGCGATCATTTTTATTCCTTATTTCTCTGGTTGTTGGAGACCCCATGAACGCTTCGTCCGGGCGGAATAGCAAGTTCAAACTCGCTCTCTAATTCCATGGTTTCTGGTTGACGCGATCTTGGCTCACGCATGCGTGCAATGCCGCGTGCCAGCAACGTGGCGACCTCCTGCCTGCGCTGTTCCGAGGTCATCCGGTCGGGTGGGGTTTGGTTCACATCCATCATTGGTATCACTCCTGTTCTGTCCAACTGTTTTGATGCAGAAATTGTGCAACGACAGAGGCTGAAATCCGGCTAGGGAGTTTCAAACAGCTACGAACGGATGCGGGCTATTGCGAAAAAGATATGAAAATTTTTTACTGAGATGATTATTTTTGACGAGAGAACGCCCGTTCTCTACAATATCACCCATGAAAACTGCCAAGCAAAATTCGACCAACGACCGGGAGCATTTGGCTCGACTACAGGCGTACTACGCCGAGTATCGGACCTTCCCGTCCTATGCCCGGCTGATGGAGATATTGGGGTTTGCCTCCAAATCCGCCATCAAGAAGGTACTGGAACGGCTCGAAGCGGCAGGAATGCTGGAGCGCACGCCGGATGGTGACTGGGCACCGAGTGACAGTTTCTTCGAGCGCACGATTGCCAGCCAGCCGGTTCCGGCAGGTTCGCCGGTCGCCGTATCAGACGAGACCTGCGAGCAGGTCATGCTGGATCGCTTCCTGATCGAAAAACCGGCGCAAACCGTCATCATTCGTGTCAAGGGTGAGTCGATGATCGACGCAGGCATCCACAGTGGCGATCTGGCCATCGTGGAGCGCCGAACTCACGCCCAGCCCGGTGAATTGGTGGTCGGCATCGTCGATGACGAGTTCACACTCAAAACGCTCGGGCGAGACAAGGAAGGTTTTCATCTGATTCCAGCCAATCCGGATTTCTCAATCATCCGGCCACAGGGAAAACTGGAAATTTTTGGGGTCGTTGTCGGCCTGGTGCGCAAATATTCGTAAAGGAAAACCCCATACATGAAAATCTTCAACCCACGCCATTTCCTCCGGCACATCTCGATGCCGACGCTACGCGAGTTCACCACAGCGCATGTTCTATATGCCCGATTGAATATCGACTGGGAACAGCCACCCGAAACCCTGCCCACACAACTGGCTGATGCGGTCGAGGCACTGGATGCGTCGCTGCCCAATTCAGACCTACCTGCCGCCGAACGTGAGGCAATCGGCCACGACATCCATATCTGGTACGACGATCTGCGCCGTGCGCACATGATGTCGAACGGTCTGGCGATCAAAGAATTTCAGGTGGCGTGCAATGGTGATGTCGAGATGGAAGCCGCCTTCGACTCACGTGACGAACGTGAAAAAGCCCTCTGGATGATGGCATTTCGTGACAAGGCATTTCGCGATGCCGAACTGCACATCGCGTTTCAGGCCAAAACCAACGGCAAGTATTGGAAGAAACACCGCATCCAGCCGGGCCTCGATCCAACCCGCGATCGCGCTAAACTGGAAGCCTTCTGTCATGAAGTCGCCAAGCTCTACAAAAAGGTCGGTGCGGGTGATGGTACCCACATCGAGATCAGTGAACGCGCCGCCGATGGCAGCATCCAGTTGGCCATCTATGTCGAAGGTCCGGTGACAGCCATTGCCCATTTTAGCGAGAACCATTTCAAGCGCATCACCACCCGCATCGCACTGGAAACTGCGCTGGTCTACCACCCCGACTCCGGGTTTGTGGAAACGATCGTCAAAGGTGGGGCTGCCAACCATACTGCCGTCCTCCAGTTGTTCGGCAAGCATGTGGTCGAGAAGGAAATCGCGCCCGAGGCGATCGAGAAGGCACGATTCAAACTCAATGCCCTACGTGACGGCATGCTGGAACCATTCGACGATTGGTCGGTTCACGGAGTCGAAAAGGTTCGGCTACGCCGCGCACGTTTCAGCCCCAATGGTAGCACCGGCATTTCCTTCGAGGTCGAAGCTCCACCAGCCAAGGATCAGGACGATGCCATCAAGCTCGCGCTCGAGAATCTCAAAATCCAGCACACCTTCGAAGCCGAATACAACCTGATCCGTGCCTGCCTCATGGTTTACCCGCTGACCTCGGCAGATCAGAAAACCACGCATTTCAGCTTCGACGTGAGTTCGACCGGATCGTCCACCATCAAAAATTTATCCGCGCACAATCAGCAGATCGCCAACATCGTCTTGCAGGCGCTGAATGTCATCGAGGCCGACGAGGTGCCTGCATGAGTCAGTCGCAGTGTGATGCCGCCGCACTCCTCTGCCGCTTGCTGGATAGCGCCAAGCCTGAAATCAATGGGCTGACGCTGTGCAGCGGCGAGCATGCCAATGCTGGACAGCAATTGCTGCGCGAACGCGTGCTGGTGATCGGCACCCCGCTTGACTGGGTGACTTGCTCCGAGTGCGGCATCGAAATTGCGCGCGTCGTGCGCGAACTGGCGCATGACCACATCCTGCTGTTATGTCCGACATGCGGTGAGGTCAGTGCGCCGCGTCGCCTGCGCGAGACATTCAAACCCAGCCTGCCCAAACTGATAGCCGCCCTGCAGCTCGGGCTCGGCCTGTCACCCACCGGTGCAAAACCCATCGAACCGGAGATCTGCTGGCGGCTGGGCACCACCGAGCCCACTCGCGGCAAACCGGTCACATGGTATTTCGCGCGCCACCTGCATCAGCCCAAGGTCGCGCATCACCTGCGGGAACAGATCAAACTCGACAAGACCATCCAGTCCTGCCGAATCATCACCTGCAGCGAATTGCCGTTGCCGGACGGCTCTCCCCTGACGGGACTGGATGTCGCCAACTTGGCCACACTCGCGCGCATCAGTCAGAGCAAATTTGAGTTTTTTGCAGATCGACTGGCAGCACCTAGACCGCAAGTCCCCGAAGAAGCTATACCGGGAACATCCCTGAAATATGTGGATGCGCAGGCCAAGGTCTATATCGACGGGCAGGCCTATGACTTGGAACCACGGCACCGGTCCATTCTGCTGGCGCTGATGAACGACCTCGACCACGAGATGGACAAGGGTGCACTCAAATCAGCGTGCGGCTCGGAATCACAGCGCTTTTCCCCGAGCAAGGAGTTCGACCGAATCCCGGTTGTGTATCAGACTTTCATCCGATATCTGCGTGGTGACGAGCGCTATGCATTGATCATTCCTGAAGAGGATCAGCACTGGCTGCACTGACTCCGCTTCAATCCCCATCGTCCCCCATAACCCGGCATTGGCCTCAGCCAATCCGGGTTTTTTGTTATCTGTTCGCACGAATCGAGTTTGAGGAACGATTCCGAGGAATCTGCGGAATGGTTTGAGGAATCTCGCTTGAGAAATTCGCTTTACCGGTTGGCGGTACTCGTCGAGTACCCGAATCCGGTGACATCGAAACCATCAAGGAGACTCAAATGCAGCAACAAGTCAGACACCTCAATCAAGGTGAACTCGCCACGCGCTGGGATTGCAGCGAAGCATCACTCGAGCGTTGGCGCTCCGAGGGCATCGGCCCCGTGTTCATGAAACTGCACGGTCGCGTGCTCTATCGCATCGAGGATATCGAAAGCTACGAGCAGCAATGCCTGCGCAGCGGCACCTCGAAACCGCTGGTCACGGGAGGTGCAGCATGAGCCACCTCACCCTCACGCCTTCCACGCTGCCGGACCTGTCAGTCAGCCAACTGGCGGCCCTGTCGCAACAGGAATTGCAAGAATTCGACATCTCGCTGGCGCTGCTCGCGACCTGGGTGAAGTTGTCCCGTGATCGCCTCAACACCGCACTTGAACAACGCTATGGCGAACAGGCGCGTAGTGCTCTGTTGGAATCGGGACGCGATTTCGGTGTGACGCATCTGTCCGATGGTCAGCTGCGTGTGACCTACGAGTTGCCCAAGCGCGTGTCGTGGGATCAGGCGCAACTCTCCAAGATTGCCGAACGCATCGTTGCTGCCGGAGATCGCATTCAGGATTACATGGATGTCGACCTATCGGTTTCAGAGTCGCGTTTCAACAACTGGCCGCCCGCACTCAAGGAACAGTTTTCCGCCGCACGCACCGTGAAGCCCGGCAAACCTGCCTTCCGTCTGGCACGCGTCGAGGGAGAATCAGCATGAGCGGACTTCCCATCATCTCTGCCGAACAACGTCGCGCAGAAAAGCGTGGCGTGAAGATGGCCTTGCTCGGTAAGAGCGGACTTGGCAAAACCTCCCAGCTCAAAACGCTGGGCATCGACAACACGCTGTTCATCGATCTGGAAGCGGGCGATCTGGCTGTTGCCGACTGGTCAGGCGACACCATCCGTCCGCGCACCTGGCCCGAGTTTCGCGATCTGGCGGTGTTTCTGGCTGGCCCCAATCCGGCACTGCCCGCCGAGTTGCCTTTCTCGCAGGCGCACTTCGATCACGTGTGTCAGCAGTACGGTGACCCGGCCAGTCTGGCCAAGTATCAAACCTATTTCTGCGACTCGATCACCGCCCTGTCACGCCTGTGCTTTACCTGGGCCAAGAGCCAGCCTGCGGCAATTTCGGAGCGCTCCGGCAAGCCGGACAGCCGGGGTGCCTACGGCTTGCTCGGACAGGAAATGATCACCGCACTCACTCACCTGCAGCACGCACGCGGCAAAAACGTGGTGTTCGTCGCCATCCTCGACGAGAAGATCGACGACTTCAACCGCAAGGTGTTCATGCCGCAGATTGAGGGTTCCAAGACCTCGCTCGAACTGCCCGGCATCGTCGATGAGGTCGTGACGCTTGCCGAACTCAAAGCGGATGACGGCAGCAGTTATCGCGCCTTCGTCTGCCACACGCTCAATCCATGGGGCTTCCCTGCCAAGGACCGGTCTGGCCGTCTGTCCATGCAGGAAGAACCGCATCTCGGACGACTGATCGCCAAGTGCGCAGCCGCCACCACACCTCAATCTGACAAGGAGTAAGCCATGAACTGGAATGATTTTAACGATGCCGAACAACAAACCTCGTTCGACCTGATCCCGAAAGGGACGCTGGCCAAGGTGCGTATGACGCTCAAGCCCGGTGGTCACGACGATGCATCGAAAGGATGGACGGATGGCTATGCCTCCGAGAGTTTCGATACCGGCTCGATCTATCTGGCCGCCGAATTCGTCGTGCTCGAAGGCGATTACGCCAAGCGCAAACTGTGGAGCAACATCGGCCTGCATTCCGCCAAGGGCGATGCGTGGGCCAACATGGGGCGCACTTTCATTCGTGCGCTGCTCAATTCAGCCTACGGTGTGCAGCCTGCCGACCAATCACCGGAAGCACAGAAAGCCCGCCGCATTGCCAGCTTCGCCGCCCTCGACGGTATCGAGTTCGTCGCACGCATCGATGTCGAAAAGGATGCCAAGGGCGAGAACCGCAACATTGTCAAACAGGCCATCGAACCCGATCACAAGGATTACGCCCGTCTGATGGGAATGACGCCGAAGATCGGCAACCCATCCCAAGGTGGACATTCCGGCTCACCCGCACAACCTGCTCCGCAACGCCCTGCCGCAACCGGCAAACCGGCGTGGGCGCAGTAAGGAGGGAGCGTGAAATGCTGGATTTGTTCACGAGAGGCGCGTGGCTTTGGGATCACCGACACGCGCTATGCCATCGGCGATGCAAGACGCTATCCGGTGCGATGGGTGTTCTGTTCAAAGCGCTGTCAGGACGCATTTCATCGGTTCTACAACGTGCGCGTCGAGGCAGAAGGCAAGGACGAGGAGCTACCCATGATTGATGCGACCGAATTCGAGCAGGCCGCGATGCGCGGCTGCCTCAAGGCGTTCGGCAGTGCAGCGGGCGAGATCGGTTACGCCAAACCGCTAGGCGACTACACCGAAACAGAAGCCTTGCGGGTGATTGATGCCATCGTCACCTGCTTCGTCAATGCGATGGCCGATCGCTACGGGTCAACCGGCTTCAACTTCCCACCCGTTCGCGTGTTGGCTGAAGTGGTGCAGGACCCGTTCAGCGATCTCAAGAACGACCTGCCGTGGGAAGAAGGTGCGGCACAGAAAGGCGGTGCGTGATGCTGAATTTCAATCACCGCCCCAAGTTGCACGACCTGATCACGGCGCACATTGATGTAGCACTGGTGGCAGAACGAGCAGAGCAATCCCGCCGCACTTACCTCGGGGCATCCCGCTTAGGCGTGGCGTGTGACCGGGCGCTGCAGTACGAGTTTGCCGGAGCCCCTGCCGATCCAGGTCGTGATTTCGACGGGCGCGTGCTGCGCATCTTCGAGGTCGGTCATGTGCTGGAAGATATAGCGATTCGCTGGCTGCGTCTGGCCGGATTCGATCTGCATACCCGCACACGCTCTGGTGGCCAGTTTGGCTTCTCGGTTTGTGACGGTCTGATCCAAGGTCATGTGGACGGCATCGTCATGGCAGCACCTGCTGATCTGGGCTGCACCTTCCCGATGCTGTGGGAGTGCAAAACCATGAATGCGCAGAACTGGCGGGATTGCGTAAAGCGTGGCGTGGCCGTCTCAAAACCGGTGTATGCCGCGCAGATGGCGATCTACCAAGCCTACATGGAAGGCACGGTCGATGGCATCAGCCGCAATCCTGCGCTGTTCACCGCGATCAACAAGGACACGCAGGAGATCTGGTTTGAGCAGGTACCGTTCGATGCGGCACTGGCGCAGCGCGCATCCGATCGCGCCGTGAAGATCATCGCTGCCACCGAACATGGCGAGTTGCTGCCGCGATCGTTCAACGATGCCACGCACTTCGAATGCAAGTTCTGTTCATGGCAGGAACGATGCTGGAGGTCGGCATGAACGCGGCCCTGATTCCTAAAGCGTCGAGCAAGCCACCGGTGCCACTGATCGGCATGCGCGCCATCGAGCGGATGCTGTTGCGCCATGTGTTTGCGCCCGTGCCGGAAGCGAAGCTGATCGTGGCGGTGATTTGTCAGGGCATCGCCGATGCGGCTGCGGTCGAGGATTACACCCGGCGCAGAGCCCATCAGTTTCTGCTGGGCAGCGATCTCGACCATCTCGCAGACCTCGTCGAACTCAACCCGGAATTCGTCAGGGAGGTGGCGCGCCGGGCGCGCTATCTCACCACACAGAAAACTCCCAAACCTAAAAAACGAACCAGAAAGTCAGGTGCAAGATGATGGATTTTAACGATACGACGGCTCAAGCGAGCCCAAACCGCGAAGTAGAACGCGAGGAGATTCGACAGACGTTGCTCACCCAACTGGAGTCAGTGCTGTTCACGCTGTTTCCTGCTGGAAAAAAGCGGCACAACAAGTTCCACATCGGCGATGTGCTGGGCAGTCCCGGCGACAGTCTGGAGATCGTACTCAGCGGTGAGAAGGCCGGTCTGTGGACCGACCGGGCGGAAGGCAGCGGCGGCGACATCTTCGATCTGATCGCGCGGCATCATGGATGCGATTCGCACAACGATTTCGCCAGCGTCCTGCAACATGCACGTGATCTGGTAGGCCGCGCGCCTGCCCCGCTTGCCCGTAAAACTAAGCGCGAAGCACCGATCGACGATCTCGGCCCTGCCACGGCCAAATGGGACTATCAGGATGCCGCTGGCAATCTGATTGCTGTGGTCTATCGCTACGATCCACCCGGTCGCCGCAAGGAGTTCCGTACATGGGATGCTAAGCGTCGCAAGATGTCGCCACCCGATCCGCGCCCGCTCTACAACCAACCTGGCATCGCTGCGTCCAGCACCGTGGTACTGGTCGAAGGCGAAAAATGTGCACAGGCACTAATTGCAATCGGCCTGTGCGCCACCACCGCGATGCACGGGGCCAAGGCTCCCGTCGATAAAACCGACTGGTCACCACTTACTGGCAAGTCGGTCGCCATCTGGCCAGACAAGGACAAGCCGGGCTGGGAATATGCACAGTCAGCCTCGCAGACTGTGTTGGCGGCTGGGGCATTAGCGTGCGTCATTCTGCTACCACCCGAAGATCGTCCGGAAGGCTGGGATGCAGCAGACGCGATTACCGAAGGCTTCGATGTTGCGGTATTCATCGCCAGCGGCCCGCGCATTGAAATGCACCTGCCGGATGACGAACATGATTCCGACGATACGGACGGTCAGGAGCAAACCGAGCAGACGGTATGGGGCACCGAAGATGCACTGGCGCTCTCATTCACCCGTCGCTATCAGCACGACTGGCGTTATGTCGCGGCATGGGGCAAGTGGCTGATGTGGGACGGTCAGCGCTGGCGTACCGAGGACACCTTGGCGGCAACCGATCTGATCCGCCATGTCTGCCGCCATGCCGCAGTGCGTTCGGACAATCCCAGAGTAGCCGCCAAACTGGCCGGTTCAAGCACGATAGGCGGTGTGGAACGTCTTGCCCGCGCCGACCGTCGCCATGCGGGCAACACGGAAGAGTGGGATGCCGACATCTGGTTGCTGAACACACCCGGAGGGGTCGTCGATCTGCGCACGGGACGAATGCGGGCGCATTTCCGGGAAGACCGGATGACCAAGATCACCACCGCCACGCCCAAGGGCGACTGCCCGACATGGAAGGCATTTTTGGCCGATGTGACCGGCAACGATCCAGAGTTGATGAGCTACCTGCAACGCATGGCGGGCTACGGCATGACCGGGGTTACCAGCGAACATGCGCTGTTCTTCCTGTACGGCACGGGAGCCAACGGCAAGAGCGTGTTCCTGAATGTCCTCTCCACGATTCTGGGTGACTACGCGGCAAATGCACCGATGGATACCTTCATGGAAACACGCTCGGACCGGCACCCCACCGATCTGGCTGGATTGCGTGGAGCGCGTTTCGTGTCGGCGACCGAAACCGAACAGGGACGTCGCTGGAATGAATCCAAGATGAAGGAAATCACCGGCGGCGACCGGGTGTCCGCACGATTCATGCGGCAGGATTTTTTTACGTTCATTCCGCAATTCAAACTGTTCATCGCCGGGAATCACAAACCGTCGATTCGCAATATCGACGAGGCGATGAAACGCCGCATGCATCTGGTGCCCTTCACCGTCACGATTCCGGCAGAACGGCGTGACGGCAACCTGACCGTGAAGTTGCTCAGGGAACGCGACGGCATTCTGGCATGGATGCTCGAAGGTTGCCTTGCATGGCAAAAGGAAAAACTCATTCGCCCCGAGAAAGTGATCGCCGCCACCGATGAATACTTCGAAGCGGAAGACTCGATTGGCCGCTGGCTTGAGGAACGCTGTGTGCGCAAAGACACTGCCAAATCCCTCACCGCAGAACTATTCAGCGACTGGAAACGTTGGGCTGACGATTCTGGTGAATTCGCGGGTTCACAGCGTCGATTCTCCGATTTGTTGCTCACGCGCGGACTGGAAAAGTGGCGAAACAATTCCGGCATACGCGGCTTTCAAGGTATCGGCCTTCGGGAATTACCGACTGATAGACGCGTTCCTTATGCGGAAAATTGAAATATATAACCGATTGATTTTATCGATAACTGACGCAGACTGACATAGCTACTGATTTACCCCTACACGTGCGCACGTAAGAGGTTAACCGGCATAAGCGTCAGTCTGCGTCAGTCGCCCCAAACACACAAGGAATACTGACATGCAAAACACAATACTCGCCCTCGACTTGGGCACGACAACCGGCTGGGCATTGATGACCCGCGACAGCAGCATCACCAGTGGCACCGAATCATTCAAACCGCACCGCTTTGAAGGCGGCGGCATGCGCTTCCTGCGCTTCAAGCGCTGGCTGACCGAGATCAAGCAAACCTCTGACAGCATCGATGCCGTGTACTTTGAGGAAGTGCGGCGTCATCTAGGCGTGGATGCTGCCCACGCCTACGGCGGTTTCATGGCGCATTTGACCGCTTGGTGCGAGCACCACCAGATTCCTTATCAGGGTATTCCGGTCGGCACGATCAAGAAACACGCCACGGGCAAAGGCAACGCCAGCAAGGACGAGATGATTGCCGCCGTTCGCAATCTTGGCCACTCCCCGGCAGACGACAACGAAGCGGATGCACTGGCCCTGCTCGACTATGCCCGCAAGCTGGAGGTGTGAGATGAAACCACAACCCTATCGCTGCCCGCTGGGCAAGTTGCAACCGCAGGCCACCGACCTGGATGCCATCAAGGAAGCCGGATGGCGCGAGCAACACATCCTGGTGGTGAAAGAAACGGACGAACGACTGGACTTCGTTGAGCGGGAGTTCGTGCGCCGGATCGGCGAACGGCTGTATGGAAGGAAGCGCCATGGATGAGTGGACACCCGATGCGGTCGCGGCAAGATTTACCGAGGCGGCGGAGACTGCCAGACGACTGCCTGCAGGCCGTGTGCAGGGTTATCTCAACGTCTGGCCGATCCTGCTGCGCATGGCACCCGAACAACGTCCCAATGACGAGGAACGCCGTTTCCCGCCATCACCGGCAGCAGTTGACCGGATGCTGGAAGCGATGCGCTGGATGCAAATACTGGATGTCGAATCGCGGCACATCGTCTGGATGCGGGCCGATCACTTCGAGTGGTCACAGATCGCCAAACGCTTCGGTTGTGCCGTGCGTACCGTCCAGCGCAGGCGGAACATCGCACTGTCCATACTGACCGAGAACCTGAATGGTGTGCGTGTAGTTGCGGCAAGTTGCAAAGAGGTGCGAAACCATGCGGGAATATGAGTATTGGTGCGGGTTTCAGGCCGATTTTAGGGTGTCGCATTTCGGGGAGATTTTGCGTATATTTCAGCCATGGTCGAAGTTTGCACGACCACCTCCGACAGACAACCAACCGCCCCTCCGGGCGGTTTTTTTACGCCCATGCAAAACCTCAATATCGAATACCGCCCGGTCGATTCGCTAGTACCCTACGTCAACAACGCGCGCACCCACAGCGATGACCAGGTCGCACAGATCGCAGCGTCCATCCGTGAATTCGGCTGGACCAATCCCCTCCTGGTGGATGGTGAGCGTGGTGTCATCGCCGGGCACGGCAGACTCAAGGCGGCTCGCGTGCTGGGACTGACACAAGTGCCGGTGATTGAGTTGGCCCATCTGTCAGCTGCGCAAAAGCGCGCCTACGTGTTGGCTGACAACCGTCTGGCCGAGAATGCCGGATGGGACAAGGAACTGCTGGCACTGGAACTATCGGAATTGCAGACTTCCGAGTTTGATCTTGGCTTGCTGGGCTTCAGCGACGACGAACTGGACGATCTGCTGAATGCAGGCGAGAAAGAAGGTCTGACCGACGACGATGCCGTGCCGGAAGTGCAGGAAGTCGCCATCACCCAACCGGGGGATGTCTGGCTGCTTGGCCAGCACCGTCTGCTGTGCGGAGACTCCACCAAGGCGGACGATCTCAAGCGCCTGATGCGCGACGAGTTGGCCGACATGGCATTCACCGATCCGCCCTACAACGTCAACTACGCCAATACCGCCAAGGACAAACTGCGCGGCAAGAACCGCCCGATCCTGAACGATAACCTGGGTGACGACTTCGGCACATTCCTTACCGATGCCTGCACGAACCTGCTGTCGGTGACCAAGGGCGCGGTGTACATCGCGATGAGTTCATCCGAACTCGACACCTTGCAGGCAGCCTTCCGCGCCGCCGGTGGCAAATGGTCGACGTTCATCATCTGGGCCAAGAACACCTTCACGCTCGGGCGCGCAGATTACCAGCGCCAGTACGAGCCGATCCTGTATGGCTGGCGCGATGGTGCCGATCACTTCTGGTGTGGCGCACGCGATCAGGGCGATGTCTGGCAAATCAAGAAACCCGCCAAGAACGACCTGCATCCGACCATGAAACCGGTCGAACTGGTCGAGCGCGCCATCCTCAACAGCAGCAAGTCGCGCGACATCGTGCTGGACTTGTTCGGTGGCTCTGGCACCACGCTGATCGCCGCCGAGAAGACCGGTCGGCAGGCGCGATTGATCGAACTTGATCCGAAATATTGTGATGTGATCGTGCGCCGCTGGCAGGAGTGGACGGGTTTGCAGGCCACCCGTCAGTCAGATGGCCTGCC
>NZ_JQKP01000015.1 GCF_000746095.1 Ferriphaselus sp. R-1
CAAGCGGAAGCAAACGGGCAGCAGACAACAGAGTTTTAGCAGGAGACAACCGACAGCGATTGCATGGCAAACGAATTGATGGCAAACAGGTCAGACCGGCGCAGGCAATTCAGTTAATTGCGATGGCTCCCTGCCGCAGCAACACACGGCAAAGCCGCTAGGGCGATTTGAAACTTGCGCGCGAATTCCATCATGGCTCGGACGGCTCGCCGCCCAACAGGAAGCCGGATATACGGAAGCAGTTGCACCCAAAACCATCAACACGCGTTGCTTGCAAAACGGGAGGTGTCCATATAGGGGAAATACGCGAAATCTGAACTGCAGAGAATTGGAGAAACAAAAAGGCCCGCACGTGGCGGGCTTTTGCGGTGGTTCCGGGTTGGGCTGACCCAACCCGGGACTGTCTGGCGGAGAGAGAGGGATTCGAACCCTCGATCCAAGTTTTAGCTCGGATGCACCCTTAGCAGGGGTGTGCCTTCGACCTCTCGGCCATCTCTCCAGCGGGCGCGCAGGATACTCGAATCAGCGCGTCAGGTCAAACTTATGCGTCTTCTTGATCGAGGTCGAAGGCTTTGTGCAGTACGCGCACGGCCAGTTCCAGATACTTCTCGTCGATGACGACGGAGATCTTGATCTCGGAGGTGGAGATCATCTGGATGTTGATGCCTTCCTCGGCCAGAGTGCGGAACATCTTGCTGGCGATGCCGACGTGGGAGCGCATGCCGACACCGACTACGGAGACCTTGGCGGTCTTGTTGTCGCCGACCACGTCGCGTGCGCCGATGTGCGGTTGGACCTGGTTCTTCAGGATGTCCATCGCCTTGGCGAACTCGCTGCGGTTGACGGTGAACGAGAAGTCAGTGGTGCCGTCGGTGCCGACGTTCTGGATGATCATGTCCACGTCGATGTTGGCATCCGACACCGGGCCGAGGATCTGGTAAGCGATGCCGGGCTTGTCGGGTACGCCGATGACGGTGATCTTGGCTTCGTCGCGGTTGAAGGCGATGCCGGAGATGATGGCCTGTTCCATTGTATTTTCCTCAAACGTGATCAGCGTGCCTTCGCCCGGTTCGTCCAGGAACGAAGAGAGTACGCGCAACTTGACTTTGTATTTGCCGGCGAATTCCACCGAGCGGATCTGCAGCACCTTGGAGCCCAGGCTGGCCATCTCCAGCATCTCCTCGAAGGTGATGCTCTTCAGGCGGCGGGCTTCCGGCACCACGCGCGGGTCGGTAGTGTAGACACCGTCGACATCGGTGTAGATCTGGCATTCGTCGGCGCGCAGGGCGGCGGCCAGCGCCACACCGGTGGTGTCCGAGCCGCCGCGTCCTAGCGTGGTGATGTTGCCATGCTCGTCCACGCCCTGGAAACCGGCGACCACCACGACGTAGTCATTCGCCAAGTCGGCGCGGATGTTCTGCTCGTCTATGCTCAGGATGCGCGCCTTGGTGTGGGCGCTGTCGGTGAGGATCTTGACCTGGCTGCCGGTGTAGCTCCTGGCCTGCAAGCCTTCGGCCTGCAGCGCCATCGCCAGCAGGCCGATGGTGACTTGCTCGCCGGTGGAGACGATGACATCCAGCTCGCGCGGGTCGGGCGTGGTCTGGATCTCTTTGGCCAGTGCGATCAGGCGGTTGGTCTCGCCGCTCATGGCAGAGACGGCAACCACGACCTGATGACCTTGTGCCTTGAATTTTGCGACACGGCGCGCGACGTTCTTGATGCGCTCCGGACTGCCGACGGAGGTGCCGCCGTATTTTTGAACTATCAGTGCCACGATATTCCTAGCGATACGTTACAAAACGGCGCGCATTTTACCTGAGTGCGGGATAAAGTGGACAGAAAACGCGTGCTGCCGAGTCTGTTAAACTCCGCCGGAATCGAAACGTCGCCCGCCTTGACCATGCCCAGAATCGCCACCCGTAACTATTCCGCCGACACCGCCCGCAGCCTTGCCGGGAGCGGCATCCCGCCCTTGTTGGCGCGGGTCTACGCCGCACGCGGCATCGCGGTGGCGGATGAGCTGGCAGGCGGCTTGGCGCGCTTGTTGCCATTCGAGCGGATGAAGGGCGCGCGTGCGATGGCAGTGCGGCTGGCCGAGGCCATCGCAGCGGGGAAAAAGCTGCTGGTGGTGGCCGATTACGATGCCGACGGGGCGACCGCCTGCGCGGTGGCGGTACGCGGCTTGCGGATGTTCGGCGCGCGCGTCGAGTTCATCGTGCCCAACCGTTTCGAGTACGGCTACGGGCTGACCCCGGAGATCGTGCGGCTGGCAGCGGGAGCGGAGCCTGATCTCATCGTCACCGTGGACAACGGCATCGCCAGCGTGGACGGCGTGGCCGAGGCCAACCGGCTGGGCATCGAGGTGCTGGTCACTGACCATCACCTGCCCGGCGACGCGCTGCCGCAGGCCGCCTGCATCGTCAACCCCAACCAACCCGGCTGCGATTTTCCCAGCAAGCATCTGGCGGGCGTGGGGGTGATGTTCTACGTGCTGCTGGCGCTGCGGGCGGAGTTGCGTGAGCGCGGGGCGTTCGCCGGGCGGGAGGCACCTAATCTGGCGGTGCTGCTCGATCTCGTTGCCCTCGGTACCGTGGCCGACGTGGTGCGGCTGGACCAGAACAACCGCATCCTCGTCCAGCAAGGTCTGGCGCGTATCCGCGCCGGGCGGGCGTGTGCGGGCGTCGCGGCCTTGTTGCAGATCGCGCGCAAGCAGGCGGCGCAGGCTTCGACCTACGAGCTCGGCTTTGTGGTCGGCCCGCGCCTCAATGCCGCCGGGCGGCTGGAGGACATGAGCCTGGGCATCCGTTGCCTGCTGAGCGACGACCCGGAGGAAGCCGCCACCCTGGCGCAGCAGCTCGACGAACTGAACCGCGCCCGGCGCGACATCGAGGCCGACATGCAGGAATCCGCGCTGGCGGCGCTGGAGCGGGTCGATCCCAGCGAGGGGAGTTCGCTGGTCATCTACAACGAAGACTGGCATCAGGGCGTGATCGGCATTCTCGCATCGCGCCTCAAGGACAGATTCCATCGCCCGGTGATCGCCTTCGCCCAGGCGAACGAGGCCGAACTGAAAGGCTCCGGGCGCAGCATCCCCGGCCTGCACTTGCGCGATGCACTCGATCTCGTTGCCAAGCGCCATCCGCACTTGATCCAGAAGTTCGGCGGCCACGCGATGGCAGCGGGGGTGAGCGTGCGCGCCGAGCATTTCGAGGCGTTCCGCGCCGCGTTCGAGGCAGTGGCGCAGGAGCTGCTCAGCCCAGCCGACCTGACCAAGGTCATAGAGACCGACGGCGAACTGGCTGCCGCAGAGTTTTCGTTGGACATGGTGCGGGCGCTGGAGCAGCAGGTGTGGGGGCAGGGTTTTCCGCAGCCCAGCTTCGAGGGCGAGTTCACCGTGCAGGCGCAGCGCGTGGTGGGCGAGAAGCACCTCAAACTGAAACTCGCCGCTCACCGCACCCAGTTCGAAGCCATCCGTTTCTTCAACGCCGACGAGCTGCCCGAGCGCATCCGCGCCGTGTTCAAACTGGCGATCAACGAATATCAGGGCAATACCAGCCTGCAACTCATCATCGAACACTGCGAGCCGGTTTGAGCCACCCTCCGGTATGGCGTCCTTCAGCTTGCGATTGACGCTGCACTCGCTGGGTGATACTTTGGTGACACCCATTTACAAAGGAAACATCATGGCCACCACCACGACACTCAAGCTGTCCGACGAGCTCAAGGCGCGCATTTCGGTCGCCGCCGAGGCGGCCAACCAGTCGCCGCACGCTTTCATGGTGGAAGCGCTGGCGGCGCAGACGGCGCTGGCCGAGCGCCGTCAGGCTTTCGTCGCCGATGCCTTGCTGGCCGAGCAGGAGGTGGCCGAGTACGGCTTGGTGCATGATGCTGACGAAGTTTTCAGCTATCTCCAGAGCAAACTGTCCGGCGCTGACGCGACCCGCCCCGTACCGAAAAAACTGCTGCCATGACCCGTCTGGCGTTCGCACCCCGAGCGCTGGCCGATCTCGAACGCCTGAGCGAATTTCTGTTGGAGCACCATCCCGCTGCGGCGCAGGCGACCGGCGCATTGCTGATCGACGGGCTGCAAATCCTCCAGCGGCATCCACTGGTGGGGCGGGGGGCGGAGCAGGGGTTGCGCGAACTGATGATTTCGCGCGGGCGTAGCGGCTACCTTGCGCTGTACCGCTACGACGCGTTGCGCGATCAGGTACTGGTGCTGGCGGTGCGACACCAGCGCGAAGGCGGTTACATCGGCTGACCGGGGCGTTGCCCACCGCGCGAATCCTCATTCCAATCCGCACATCGTCCCGCCAAGCCCGGCGCAACTCGCTATAATCCGCGCCTTTCCAAAGTATCCCGGAGCCTGACATGGAAGCCGAACAACTCAACGCCCTCACCAACTTGCTGGCCGACCTGCGTGTGCGCAGTGCCGAGCTGCGGAGGTATCTTTGACTTCGATGGCAAAGAAGAACGCCTGACCGAAGTCGAACAACTCTCCGAAGATCCCGACCTTTGGCAGGATGCCAAGCGCGCCCAGGAGCTGGGCAAAGAGCGCAAGGCGCTGGAAGCGGTGGTGGTGACGCTGCGCGAAGTGGCGCAAGCGCTGGATGACAATGCCGAACTGCTGGAGATGGCGCTGGAAGAGGGCGACGAAGCCAGCGTGCTGGGCGTGGCCGACGACGTGCAGGCGGTTGCCCGCCGCGTCGAAGAGCTGGAGTTCCGCCGCATGTTCTCGGGCGAGCTGGATGCTGCTAACTGCTTCATCGACATCCAGTCCGGCTCGGGCGGCACCGAGGCGCAGGATTGGGCCTCCATGCTGTTGCGTATGTACATCCGCTACAGCGAGCGCAAGGGCTACACGGTCGAAGTGCTGGAAGAGTCCGACGGCGACGTGGCCGGCATCAAGGGCGCGACCATCAAGGTCTCCGGCGAATATGCCTACGGCCACCTGCGCACCGAATCCGGCGTGCACCGTCTGGTGCGCAAATCGCCATTCGACTCCAATGCCCGCCGCCACACTTCGTTCGTCAGCGTGTTCATCTACCCCGAGGTGGACGACTCCATCGAGATCGAGATTAATCCCGCCGACCTGCGCGTGGACACCTACCGTGCCTCCGGCGCGGGCGGTCAGCACATCAACAAGACCGACTCGGCGGTGCGTATCACCCACATCCCCACCGGCATCGTGGTGCAGTGCCAGAACGACCGCTCGCAGCACAAGAACCGCGCCGAAGCCATGTCCATGCTGAAATCGCGCATGTACGAGGAAGAACTGCGCAAGCGCAATGCCGAGAAACAGGCGCTGGAAGACACCAAGTCCGACATCGGCTGGGGCCACCAGATCCGTTCCTACGTGCTCGACCAGTCCCGCATCAAAGACCTGCGCACCAACTACGAAGTCGGCAACACTCAAGCCGTGCTGGATGGCGACCTCGACGACTTCATCGCCGCGAGTTTGAAGCAGGGCGTGTAGCGGGGGGAGACTTCAGGTTCTGGTGGTGGCGGCTTGCAAGCACTCTTCCAGGTTGGCCTCAACGCAATTGACTACCGCATGGTCGAGCTTTCCGTCGTCAGCTTGCTGCTTGAGGATGGCCATTATCTGATCCGGCGGTAGCGAATTTCGGTAGGGGCGGTTCTGCACCAGCGCCTGGAATACGTCGGCAACGGCGACGATGCGCGCTTCGAGTGAGATGCCGCCTTCGGCCAGCTTCCCCGGCTTTTCCAGCAACTCGTCGGGCACACGCAGCTTGCCGATGTCGTGCAGCAAACCAGTCACTTCCAGCATTTCACATCTTTCTTCCGATAGCGCGAACTTAACGCCCAGATAGCGGGTATAGGGAGAGTTCCAGGCTGTCAATTAGAAGAATGGCTACATTGTCCCAAGATAACACTCCATGGCAATTCACCTTGGGCTATGCCAGAATTGACGCAGTAGGGAGAATGAGCGGGCAGGTGTCATGATTTATACACGCCGAGAATTTCTGGCCATGTCGGGGATGCTGGCGCTTTCCGGGTTGACTGGATGTGCTTTGAAGCAGCCCCCGCTGCGTATCGCTAGCCACGTCTGGCCGGGCTACGAGTTCATGTTTCTGGCACGCGAGCAGCACTGGCTCGACACCAATAGTGTTCAGCTGGTGGAACTACCTGCCGCGACCGATTCCATGCACGCGCTGGCAGCGGGCGATGTGGATGGGGCGGCCCTGACCCTGGATGAAACCTTGCGCATGTGCAGCAACGGTGTACCACTGACCGTGGTGCTGGTTTTTGATGTTTCTGTAGGCGCAGATGTCTTGCTGGCCAAGCCCCAAATCACCCAATTGAGCGATCTGGCGGGGAAGTGTATCGGGGTCGAACACACCGCGCTGGGCGCGCTGATGCTGGGGAAGGTGCTCGAAGCTGCCAAGTTGCGCCCGGAAGACATTCACCCCTGTGCGTTTCTCATCAATCAACAAGAGGCGGCCTGGCGTTCAGGAACGCTGGATGCGGTCATCACTTACGAGCCGACGGCAACCCGGCTGGAGCAATTGGGAGCGCGGCGCCTGTTCGACAGCCGGCAGATTCCCAACACCATCGTGGATGTGCTGGCCGTCAAACCTTCGGCGTTGCAGCGTGACCCGCAGGCGGTAAAGCATCTGGTGGCATCCCATTTTCGTGGCGTGGCCCACTATCAGCGCAACACGCCTGATGCCGTTTATCGCATGACATCCCGCCTGAGATTGCCGGTCGAGCAAGTATCCAGCGTATTCAAGGGGATTCAATTGCCTTGGCTGGATCATAACTACCGCTTGCTGTCGGGCAATCCCCCGTCCTTGCTTGAGCCGGCGCGCGCATTGGTGACTACCATGCTGAATGCGGGCCTGCTGTCCAAGCCCGTTACACTCGACAGCTTGTTCACGGCTGACTTTTTGCCCCTGCCGGAGGCTACATGAGCCCGTTTCGATCCCTGCGTTATACCGTGCCTGCCATGGTGTTACTGGCCTTCATGGGCATGACTCTGTTGTCCGCCTGGTTTGACTATCACAATCTCGAACAACACGTTGAACAAGACGTGGCGATCCGAACTGTCGATGCCGCCGCGCGTCTCGGACAACTCGCCGAACGCGATCTTGCTGAGTTTCCTGCCCATATCGAGCAAGAGGTGATGTCTCTGGCGGCGCACGTGAACGATCAGTTGCATATCGTGGCCGTACTCGACCCAGAGGGGCGGGTCGTCTTTGCGCAGCAGGCTGACTGGTCTGACCGTCCTGCTCAGGATGTGATCAAGGCCTGGTCCGCCAACCGCTGGATTCAAGCCATGCATCAGGCCTTACCCTTGGCGGAGTGGGACGACAGGCAGCGTCGTTTTTCGGTGCTGATGTCATTCCAGTACCCGCGTGCGCCCAACGAGTTGGTCAGCAGCAAGCGGGGTGCGATCTATCTCGACTACGACATTAGCGATGAACTGGTTCGCTATCGAGCCCAGCTGTTTGACACTGTGCTGCGGGATCTGGCGATTGCCGCGCTGCTCACCGCGCTGCTGTCCTATGTGTTGCACCGAGCAATTACCCAGCCGTTGCGCCGGTTGCAGCAGGCGACCCGTCGGGTGGCTACGGGCGATGCCAGCGTAGCCCTGACCGGGTTCGATAGTGGCGAACTTGCGGAATTGGCCGCTGACATGCGCACCATGGCGCAAAACGTGCAACTTGCTCAAAAGGGGCTGGATCAGCAACGCCTGTTCCTCAAGCGTTTGCTGGCTACCTTGCCCGACCTGGTCTGGCTGAAAGACCCGGAGGGGCGGTATCTGTTTTGCAACCCGCGTTTCCAAGCGTTTTTTGGGCACAGTGAAGCCGAGATCATCGGCAGGACCGACGATTACTTCGTGTCCCGCGAGCTGGCCGATTTTTTCCGCCGGAATGACCTCCTGGCGATCGAGGTGGGCAAACCCAGGGTCAATGAGGAGGAGCTGGTGTTTGCCAGCGATGGTCACGTCGAGAATGTGGAAACCATCAAGACCCCGCTCTATGGCGACGATGGCGCATTGATCGGCGTGCTGGGTATCGCGCGGGACATGAGTGAACGGTTGCGTGACGGTCAAGCGCTGCGTAGTAGCGAAGCGACCCTGCAAGCCATACTGTCGGCTACCGAGGATGGACTGCTGGCTATCAGCAGTGCGGGGCGGGTACTGCTGGCGAATGCACGGTTCACCGAGCTGTGGCGTATTCCACAGACCGTGCTGGAGAGCAGCGATGACCGGATGCTACTGGAGCATGTGCTGGACCAGCTGGTCGATGCGCCCGGCTTTCTGGCCGAGGTCGAGCGCTTGTATGGCTCTGCCGAGTCCAGTTTCGATACCTTGCAATTCAAGGATGGGCGCGTGTTCGAGCGCTATTCCTGCCCGCTGCTGCAGGACGGCGTGCAGACAGGGCGAGTCTGGTCGTTCCGCGATGTGACGACTCGCAAGCAGGCTGAGCGCCTGTTGTTGCAGGAGCGCAATCTGTTCATCGGTGGCCCGGCAGTCGCCTATGCCGTATTGCTGCAGGATGGGTTTCCGCTCAGCTATATCTCGCCCAATGTTCTCGATGTGTTCGGTTATGCCCGTGAAGAAGTGATGCAACCCGACTTCCGTCTGATGGATCATGTTCATCCTGAAGACAGCGCGCGCATGACTGCAGAGCTGGAGGCAGCGTTGGTGGCGGGTGTGCGCCAGTTTGAGCAACATTACCGAATGCGCCACAAGGATGGTGGCTGGCGCTGGATCACCGATTACACGGTTCCGGTCTATGCTGGGGATGGCTCGGTAGGCGAGGTGCGCGGATATTTGCTGGATAGAACCGAGCAGCATCAGTTGATGGAGTCGATGCGCATCGAATCGGCGTATCGTCAGGCGCTGCTGGATAACTTCCCCTTCCTGGTCTGGATGAAGGATACGGCTAGTCATTTCCTGGCCGCGAACCGCGTGTTTGCTGAGGCGGCAGGTGTGGCATCGGTCAGCGCGCTATTGGGCAAGACCGATCTGGATGTCTTTAAGCCTGAACTGGCCCGGGCTTATATGGCCGATGATCGTGAAGTGGTGGACACTGGCCAGCCGAAGAATGTGGAGGAACCGATCGAGATCGCTGGACAGCCAGCTCGCTGGTTCGAGACTTACAAATCTCCGGTGCGGGACGGCGAGGTGATTGTGGGTACGGTGGGTTTTGCCCGCGATATCACGGAGCGCAAGCAGGCAGAGGAGGCGCTGCGCAACAGCGAATTGCGCTTCCACGCGCTGTTTGATGGGGCGCTTGAGGGCATTGTGGTGGCGGATGCCGAGACGCAGCAGATCAGGATGACCAACCGCACTGCGCAAACCATGCTGGGGTATAGCGCAGCAGAATTGCTGTCGATGACGGTCAGCGATTTGCATCCGGCGGCAGATCTGCCCCAGGTGCTCGAAGTGTTCGGGCGCAGGGCGCGCGGGGAGTCGATTCCCGACGCGGAATTTCCTGTAAAGCGCAAGGATGGCAGTGTGTTTTTTTCACGCATCGAAGCCGCGCAAATGGAGCTGGATGGTCGCCACTGCGCGGTCGGGTTTTTCCGTGACACGACCGAACGCAGGCAGGCTGAGGAGGTGATGCATCGCCTTACCTACACAGACCCGCTGACCGGTCTGCCCAATCGGGATCGTTTGATCGAGGTGCTAGACCAGGCATTGTCGCAGGCGCATCAGTCCGGCAAGTTGGGCGCGCTGATCAAGATCAACGTGGATCGGTTCAAGACGATCAATGATGCCGCAGGCCACGCGCTAGGCGACAAATTGCTGGTGGAGTTGGCCGAGCGCATCGGTGATCTGCTGCAGCCCGGCGATGTACTGGTCCGATTGACCGGCGATGCTTTCGGCGTGTTGCTTTCCTCCCTGGGGCACAGTCGAACTGAGGCGCTGCAACATGCGCAACTGGTAGTGAACATGCTGTACGTTGCGTTGAGTGAGCCGTTCTGGCTGAACAATGAGAACGTGCGCGTGACGGTCAGTATGGGGGTGGCCGTGTACCCTGAAGGCGAGCGGCAGGGCGCTGCGGATGTGCTGCACAATGCCATGTTGGCGCTGCATCGAGCCAAACAGGCGGGCGGCGATCAATCGGTGGTGTTTGAAAATCGCATGGATGAGGTCGCCAAGCAGCGCTTCCAGTTGGAGCATGAACTGCGCAGTGCCCTGCCCGCCCGTGAACTGCGTCTGTACCTGCAACCGCAGGTGAATGCCGCCGGCAAAACGGTGGGAGCCGAAGCTCTGGTGCGCTGGCAACATCCGCAGCGCGGACTGGTGCCTCCGGTAGCATTCATCCCGATTGCCGAAGAGACTGACCTGATCATTGATCTGGAAGAGTGGGTCATGGCCGAGGTCTGTCGCTGGTTGACGCATCCTGTTCTCGCCTCGCGCAGCTTGCGCATAGCCGTCAATGTCAGTCCGCGCCATTTCCGCCGTGCCAATTTCGTGGCCTGGCTGAAGGAGCTGCTGGCTTCGTCCGGCGTGGAGCCTTCTCGCCTCATGCTGGAGGTGACAGAGGGTCTGGTGATCGAGAACGTGAACGATGTGATCGCCAAGATGCATGAGTTGACCGCGTTGGGCATCCACTTCTCGGTGGATGATTTTGGCACCGGCTATTCCTCGCTGGCCTATCTGCGGCGTCTGCCGCTGCACGAACTCAAGATCGATAAAACCTTTGTGCAAGAGGCGCCGGACAATCCCGAAGGGGCTGCACTGGTGGAAACCATACTTTCGGTGGCCAAGCACTTGCATCTGAAGGTGGTGGCCGAAGGGGTAGAAACGGTCGAGCAGGCCGAGTTCCTGAATACGCGCGCTGTCGTGGTGCATCAAGGGTATCTGTTCGGCAGGCCGGATGTGCCGGAGCGATTCCTGGAGCGTCTGGTCGCTGAGGATAAGGAGGCGCAATGAGCGTCGTCGCGCGCTGTTTGACCGCAGTCGGTTGGAACTCGCTGTACCTGCTGCGGCGCATGATGCTGGCTACGTTCTTGTGCTTCTTCACCCTGACGGCGAGTGGTCAGGACGTGAGGATAGCTATACTGGCGAACCGTACCATTGCCGAATGTGAGGCGCGCTGGCAGCCGTTGGCGGCGTATCTGCGCCCCTCGCTGGAGGGGCGGCAGGTGAAGGTTCAGGTGATGTCGCCGGAGGATATTCAGAGCGCCGTGCTGTTGCGTCAGGTGGATTTCGTGCTGACCAATCCCATGCAATACCAGCTCTTGCTTCATCGTGGCGGGCTATCAGCCCCGCTGGTGACGCTGGTCGAGCAGGAGCGGGGTCAGGCATTGTCCGCCATGGGCGGTGCGATCATCACGCTGGCAAACCGTAGCGACATCGCTGGTCTGGATGATGTGGTTGGGCTGTCGGTGGCGGTGACTTCCACGGAATCCATGGGCGGCTACGTGGCGCAGCGTTACGAGTTTTTTGCCGAGGGCGTCGATCTGATGCGCGGTACCAAGTGGGTGTTTGTCGGCATGCCCTACGACCAGGTCGTGCAGGCGGTACTGGATCGTCGTGCCGATGTGGGATTTATTCGCGGTGGCGAGATCGAGTACATGGAGCAACGGGGTCGTTTGAGTCACGGTCAGCTCAAGGTGATACATAGCCAGAACCTGCCGGAATATCCCTATGCCGTATCCACCCGCTTGTATCCGGAGTGGCCGCTGGCTGCCATGCCCGGCGTGAATGATGACCTCGTGCGTGCGGTGACGGCCGCGCTGTTGGCCATGCCGCACGGGGGGGAAGCGGCTCGCGCCATCGGCATTCATGGTTTTTCCACGCCGGCGAACTATCAGTCTGTCGAGTCCGTGCTGCGCGAGCTGCGCCTGCCTCCGTTCGAGGCTTTGCCGTCGTTCACCGTCAACGATGCCTGGCAGCGCTGGCGGGGCGAGTTTTCCGGCGTGGCCGGCTTGTTTTTTATCATTGTCGTCCTCACGCTGGGCTTGCTGGCCGGTCGTCTTCGCCTGAAGCGGCAACAGCTCAAGCTGGTAGAGCAGTCGCGCCAATTGAAGGAGACCGCACAGCAGTTGCAATTGGCATTAAGCAGTGCCGAACTGGGGACCTGGGCTTGGCATATCCCCAGTGGTGAGGTTACGTTTGATGCCCGTTGGGCGGAGATGCTGGGTTACAAGCCGGACCAACTGGAGCCCAACCTGAGCACTTGGGAGCGACTGGTTCATGCCGACGATTGGGATGTGATCGAAGCGGCTTTGCAGTCGCATTTGCGTGGCGAAACGGCGCAGTATGCTTCCGAGCATCGGCTGAAGCACAAAGATGGTCACTGGATCTGGGTACTGGACAGTGGCAAGGTGGTGGAGCGCGATGCCGAGGGCAAGCCGCTGCGCGCGGTTGGCATCCATCAGGACATCACGCAGCGCAAATTGATGGAACAGCAGTTGCGCGAACTCGCCAACACGGATGTGTTGACCGCGCTGCCCAACCGTCGCCATTTCCTGTCGCGCCTGGAAGAGGAGCTCGCACGTCTGCGGCGCGGCGGCGAGCAACATGCAGCTCTCCTGTTGCTTGATCTGGATTTCTTCAAACGCGTCAATGACAGCTTCGGCCATGAAGCGGGTGACAAGGTGCTGCGTGCGTTTGCTGATACTGTGCGCGGTACTTTGCGCAAAAGCGACGTGGCTGGGCGTTTGGGCGGCGAGGAATTTGGGATATTGCTGCCCGGTATTGTGCAGGGGAACGCACGCGAATTCGCTGAGCGTTTGCGTGAGAAAGTGGCCGCTGGCAGCATCGAATATCAGGGGCAGACGCTAAAGATCACCGTCAGTATCGGCCTCACTGAGCTGACTTCCGAAGGGGCTCCGCAGACGCAACTGGCGCGCGCCGACAAAGCCCTGTATCAAGCCAAGGAGTTAGGCCGGAATCGCGTGGAGTCGTATTCTCTGTCCATGGTTTAGCTCAGGCGGAGGCGGAGCTGTCTAGTCATGCCGTAAAGTTCAGCAGATCCGCATTTGCCCGTACAATGCGCGACTACCATGAACATCCAGACCTTTCCCGATAGCCCGTTCCGCCTGCACCTGCCGTTCCAGCCTGCAGGCGACCAGCCGACCGCCATCGCGCAACTGGTGGAAGGCATCCAGGACGGTCTTGCTTTCCAGACTTTGCTCGGCGTGACCGGCTCCGGCAAGACCTTTACCATGGCCAATGTCATCGCGCGCTGCGGCCGTCCGGCCATCGTGATGGCGCCGAACAAGACGCTGGCGGCGCAGCTGTATGCCGAGATGCGCGAGTTCTTCCCCGAGAACGCGGTCGAGTATTTCGTTTCCTACTACGATTATTACCAGCCCGAGGCCTATGTGCCCTCGCGCGACATGTACATCGAGAAGGATTCCAGCATCAACGAGCAGATCGAGCAGATGCGCTTGTCGGCCACGAAATCGCTGCTGGAGCGGCAGGATTCCGTCATCGTCGCCACGGTCTCGTCTATCTACGGTATCGGCGACCCGGTGGATTATCACGGCATGATTCTGCATCTGCGCGAAGGCGAGAAGATCCCGCAGCGCGACATTATTCAGCGCTTGGTGGCGATGCAGTACGACCGCAATGACGTGGACTTCTCGCGCGGCAACTTCCGCGTGCGCGGCGATGTGATCGACATCTTTCCGGCGGAAAACAGCGAACATGCGCTGCGCCTGTCGCTGTTCGACGACGAGGTCGAAACGCTGTCGCTGTTCGACCCGCTCACCGGTCACATCCTCACCCGCGTGGTGCGCTTCACCGTCTATCCGTCCAGCCATTACGTCACGCCGCGCGAGACCACCTTGCGCGCCATCGAGACGATCAAGGTCGAGCTGGCCGAGCGCATCGCCTTTTTCCAGAAAGAGGGCAAGCTGGTGGAAGCGCAGCGCATCGAGCAGCGTACCCGCCACGATCTGGAGATGCTGGCCGAGATCGGTTTCACCAAAGGCATCGAGAACTATTCGCGCCACCTGTCCGGGCGACCGGCGGGCGCGGCACCGCCTACGCTGCTGGACTATCTGCCGCCGGATGCCTTGATGTTCCTGGACGAGAGCCACGTGATGATCCCGCAGGTCGGCGGCATGTACAAAGGTGACCGCGCCAGAAAAGAAAACTTGGTCAACTACGGCTTCCGCCTGCCGTCGGCGCTGGACAACCGCCCGCTGCGCTTCGACGAGTTCGAGCGCGTGATGCGTCAGGCCATCTTTGTCTCCGCTACGCCCTCCACGTATGAGGCCGAGCATCAGGGGCAGGTGGTCGAGCAAGTGGTGCGCCCGACCGGGCTGGTCGATCCGGTGATCGAGGTGCGTCCCGCCACGCATCAGGTGGACGACCTGATGAGCGAGGTGAACGAGCGCATCAAGGCGGGCGAGCGCGTGCTGGTCACCACGCTGACCAAGCGCATGGCCGAAGACCTGACGGACTATTTTACCGAGCACGGCATCAAGGTGCGCTACCTGCACTCCGACATCGAGACCGTGGAGCGGGTGGAGATCATCCGCGACCTGCGTCTGGGCATGTTCGACGTGCTGGTGGGCATCAACCTGCTGCGCGAGGGGCTGGACATCCCTGAAGTGTCGCTGGTCGCCATTCTGGATGCGGACAAGGAGGGTTTCCTGCGTTCCGAGCGTTCGCTGATCCAGACCATAGGCCGCGCTGCGCGCCACCTCAATGGAAAAGCCTTGCTGTATGCGGATCGCATCACCGATTCCATGCGCCGCGCCATCGACGAGACCGAGCGCCGCCGCGCCAAACAGCTCGCCCACAACGAGCAACACGGCATCACGCCCAAGGGCGTGGTCAAGCGCATCAAGGACATCATCGACGGCGCGTACGACGTGGATGCCGAACGTAAATCACTCAAGGCGGCGCAGGCCGAGGCCAAATATCTGGCGATGAGCGAAAAGGATGTCTCCAAGGAGATCAAGCGGCTGGAGAAAGAGATGCTGGCCGCAGCAAAGAATCTGGAGTTCGAGAAAGCTGCCGACCTGCGCGACCAGTTGAAGAAGCTGCGGGAGACTGTGTTCCAGTTGCCCGAATGAAAACGGGCGCGACCTTGTGATCGCGCCCGTTTCGGCTGTGCTGCTTCGAATTACTGCTTGGGAATCTGCGGGCAGTCGGAATTCATCATCAAGCCAGCGCCGTAGCCGATGCTGCCGATGGCCAGCATGGCGAAACCCATGCCCAAGAACGTCTTGCCGCTGGCGAACGCCAAGGCCACACAAGCCAGACCGAAGGCCATGATCATCACTGGTTTGCTCATTCCGTACCCCTTAAATAATGGAAGTTGTTGAATTCGTTTCAAGCGCCCTGTCGCTTGAGTGGGCGTGATTCTACCGGAATTCGCCCGTCGTGCAATTTGATAATCGCAGGGGAGCGCATTAACATGCGACACCCTAGCCACGGAGTCCTGCCATGAAACCTGTCGCCATCTTTCGCCATGCTCCCTCCGAAGGCCCCGGCCTGCTGGCCGATTACCTGAACGAACGCGGCATTCCCTGGCAGCTGGTGCGTATCGACGCGGGCGAGGCAGTGCCGGATGCGGCGGCAGGATTCTCCGGGCTGGCGTTCATGGGCGGCCCGATGAGCGTGAACGACGACCTGCCGTGGATAGCGCCGGTACTGGCTTTGATCCGCGATGCCGTGGCGCGCGAGATCCCGGTGCTCGGACATTGTCTGGGCGGGCAGTTGATGAGCAAAGCGCTGGGCGGAGTGGTGACGCGCAACCCGGTCAAGGAGATCGGCTGGGGCCGGGTGGCTGTGGCGGAAAGCGCGGCTGCGCGCGACTGGTTCGGGGAGGTGCGGGCGTTTCAGGCGTTCCACTGGCATGGCGAGACTTTCTCCCTGCCGCCGGGTGCGGAGTTGCTGCTGTCCAGTCAGCACTGCGCCCATCAAGCCTACTCACTGGGCAAGCACCTCGCCTTGCAATGCCATATCGAGATGACCGAAGCCATGATCCGCGACTGGTGCGCAGTCGGCGCAGACGAGATCGCTGCCGCACCCGATTCACCGGCGGTCCAGACCGTGGGGCAGATGCAGGCGGAAATGGCGGATCAGCTCCCCCAACTGCATGCCGTGTCGCAGCGGCTCTACGGTCATTGGGTAAGTGGACTGCGAGATTGATCGAAAAGACAATTTTCTATTGGGGGGATTCTTTGCTATAATCCCGCCGCAGTTTTGAGATGGGCCTTGAGCCCGTTTTTTATTTGTGGAACGGAAAACATGGCGGATGTGGCAAAGCTGGTCGAAACGACCGTGGTGGGGCTGGGTTACGAGCTGGTGGACTTCGAGGTCTCCGGTCGTGGCCTGATGCGCGTTTTCCTGGATAAGCCGGAAGGCATCGCGCTGGAAGACTGCGAGCGGGTCAGTCATCAGTTGACGCGCTTGTTCACGGTGGAGAACGTGGAGTTCGACAGGCTGGAAGTGTCGTCGCCGGGCTTGGACAGGCCGCTGAAGAAAGAGGCGGACTTTGTGCGCTTCGCCGGGGCGAAGGCGCAAGTGAAGTTGCGTATGCCCCTGAGTGGGCGGAAGAATTTTGTCGGCATCCTGGGTGGTGTGCAGGATGGTGTGATGCAGCTCGATGTCGATGGCGTGCCGGTAGATATCGAGTTGGCGAATGTGGACAAGGCGCGTCTGGTGCCGGTGTTCGATTGAGATTGTATCGTTGGAGACAGTGAAATGAGTCGTGAAGTCCTGTTGTTGGTTGATGTCCTGGCGCGTGAGAAGAACGTGGATCGGGAAGTGGTGTTCGGCGCGCTGGAGTCGGCTCTGGCATCCGCCACGAAGAAGCGTTTCGAGGACGAGGCCGATGTGCGCGTCAGCATCGACCGCAATACCGGCGAATATGATTCCTTCCGCCGCTGGCAGGTGATGGACGACGAGACCTTTGAGACACCTGATCTGCACATTAAGCTGGAAGAGGCGAGGAAGTCGAATCCCGACATCCAGTTGGAAGAGTTCATCGAGGAGCCGCTGGAATCCATCGACTTCGGTCGTATCGGCGCGCAGGCCGCCAAGCAGGTGATCTTCCAGAAGATCCGTGATGCCGAGCGCGAGCAGATCCTCGCCGACTTCATGGCGCGCAGCGAGCATCTGGTGTCCGGCACGGTCAAGCGCCTGGAGCGCGGCAATGCCATCATCGAGTTCGGCAAGATCGAAGCGCTGCTGCCGCGTGAACAGATGATCCCCAAGGAGAATCTGCGCGTGGGCGACCGCGTCCGTGCCTATCTGCTGCGTGTCGATCGCGGTGTGCGTGGTCCGCAGATCATCTTATCCCGTGTCTCGCCCGAGTTCCTGGTCAAGCTGTTCGAGCTGGAAGTGCCGGAGATCGAGGAAGGGCTGCTGGAGATCGTCAGCGCCGCCCGTGACCCCGGTTCCCGCGCCAAGATCGCCGTGCGCTCGCACGACCAGCGCCTCGACCCTATCGGCACTTGCGTCGGTATGCGCGGTTCGCGCGTGCAGGCAGTGACCAACGAGCTGGCTGGTGAGCGTGTGGACATCGTGCTGTGGTCGGAAGACCCGGCGACCAACGTGATCAACGCGCTGGCTCCGGCGGATGTGACCAGCATCGTGGTGGACGAAGAGCAGCACAGCATGGACGTGGTGGTGGAAGAGGAAAGTCTGGCGCAAGCCATCGGTCGCGGCGGTCAGAACGTGCGTCTGGCCAGCCAGATGACCGGCTGGGAGCTGAACATCATGACCGTCGAGGATTTCGAGGCGAAGAACGGTCAGGAGACGGCCAAGGTGCGCGACCTGTTCATGTCCAAGCTGGACGTGGACGAGGAAGTCGCCGACATCCTGGTGCAGGAAGGCTTCAATACGCTGGAAGAGGTGGCTTACGTGCCGCTGGAAGAGATGCTGGAGATCGAAGCGTTCGATGAGGCGACCGTCGAAGAGTTGCGCAGCCGCGCCCGTAACGCCTTGCTGACGGCGGCGATCGCCAACGAAGAAGAAGTGGAACACCATATCGAAGACCTGCATAAGCTGGATGGCATGGACGACGAGACTGCGCGCATCCTGGCAAGCAAGGGTGTGGGTACGCAGGAAGCGCTGGCCGATCTGGACGTGGAAGAGTTGGTCGACATGACGGGCATGGACGCAGAGCGCGCCAATGCGCTGATCATGGCGGCTCGCGCTCCCTGGTTCGCATAAGGCGGCTTCGATACAAACTTAGGGGTAGTGGCAATGGGAAAAATGAATGTGGCGCAGTTCGCCGGCGAGCTCGGTCAGCCGGTATCACTGCTGCTGGAGCAGTTTCAGTCTGCTGGCGTGGCCAAGCAGTCCGAGGCTGACCAGGTATCCGAGCAGGACAAGGCTCAGTTGTTGGCGTATCTGCGCACCGCGCACGGTGGGGCCAGCAAGAGCAAGATCACTTTGACCCGGCGCGAAACCACCGAGATCAAGAAGTCGGACAGTTCCGGCAAGGCACGCACCATCCAGGTGGAGGTGCGCAAGAAGCGCGTGGTGGCACCACAGCAGCCCGTAGCGGCAGCGGTCGTGTCGGTTGCCACGGCGGCTGATCCCGTCGCCCCGGCTGCGCCAGTCACCCCGGTCGCCAATGTGCTGACTGATGGTGAGCGTGCCGCCCGCGAGGCGGAAGCACGTCTGCAAGCTGAACTGGCGGAGCGTCAAGCCGCCGAGATCCGTGCCAAGCAGGAGCGTAACAAGCGCAAGCATGCCGAGCCCGAGCAGCCGGAAGTGGTCGCTGCGCAGCCGGTGTCTGAGCCGGCTCCATCGGCAGCGCCTGTCGCTACGCCGCAGATCGGTGCGCCGGTGGTGCTTGCGGCACCGGCTGCCCCAGCTGATCTGACCGATGGGACGTTGCACAAACCTGCACCCCGTCCCGGTGACAAGGTGTCCAAGCCCGCCCTCAAGAAGGGTGTCGCCAAACCAGCCGTTCCGGCCAAGGACAGCCCGTGGGATGCCGATGGTCACAAGAAGCGCACGCCAGCCAAGACGGCGGTGGATGCCCGCGCGACGACCACCCGCAACACCGGGCATGGTCGGGCACTGCGTCACGATAAGCACAGCAAGCAGGATGCGGCACAACACGCATTCTCCCTGCCGACTGAGCCTATGGTGCGCGAGGTGATGGTCCCGGAGACCCTCACTGTGGCCGAGTTGGCGCAGAAGATGGCGGTCAAGGCTGCCGAGATCATCAAGGTGCTGATGAAGATGGGCTCGATGGTCACCATCAACCAGGTGCTGGATCAGGAGACTGCGATGATCGTGGTCGAAGAGTTGGGTCACGTCGCCAAGGCGGCCAAGGCCGACGATCCCGATGCCTATCTGGTGGATGATGCCGAGCACAAGGACCTGGTGATGGAGCATCGCGCCCCGGTGGTGACGGTGATGGGCCACGTCGACCACGGCAAGACCTCGCTGCTGGACTACATCCGCCGCACCCGTGTCGCTTCCGGCGAAGCGGGCGGCATCACCCAGCACATCGGCGCGTATCACGTGGATACGCCGCGCGGTATGGTGACGTTCCTCGATACACCGGGTCACGAAGCGTTCACCGCGATGCGTGCGCGTGGTGCCAAGGTGACCGACATCGTGGTGCTGGTGGTGGCGGCGGACGACGGCGTGATGCCGCAGACCCGCGAAGCTATCCACCACGCCAAGGCGGCGGGCGTGCCCATCGTGGTGGCCGTGACCAAGATCGACAAGCCTGAAGCCAACTCCGAGCGCGTCAAGCAGGAGCTGGTGACCGAAGGCGTGGTGCCGGAAGATTGGGGCGGCGATGCGATGTTCGTGGAAGTCTCGGCCAAGAGTGGTCAGGGCATCGACGCGTTGCTGGAAGGTATCCTGCTGCAGGCGGAAGTGCTGGAATTGAAGGCGGCCAAGGATGCCAACGCCAAGGGTATCGTGATCGAGGCCCGCCTGGACAAGGGCAAGGGCCCGGTCGCCACCGTGCTGGTGCAGGGCGGTACGCTGAAGCGCGGCGACACCGTGCTGGTCGGCGCCGTGTTCGGTCGCGTGCGCGCCATGTTGGACGAGAACGGCAAGCCGACCACGGAAGCCGGTCCCTCCATCCCGGTGGAAATTCAAGGTTTGTCCGAAGTGCCGGTGGCCGGCGAGGATTTCCTGGTGCTGTCCGACGAGAAGAAGGCGCGCGAGATCGCGCTGTTCCGTCAGGGCAAGTTCCGCGACGTGAAGCTGGCCAAGCAGCAGGCCGCCAAGCTGGAGAACATGTTCGAGCAGATGGCCGAAGGCGAGGTCAGCACGCTGGCCTTGATCATCAAGGCCGACGTGCAGGGTTCGTGCGAAGCCATCGCGCATTCGCTGGCCAAGCTGTCCACCCCCGAAGTCAAAGTCAACATCATCCACAGTGCGGTGGGCGGCATCACCGAGTCCGACATCAATCTGGCGCTGGCTTCCAAGGCCATCGTCATCGGCTTCAACTCGCGTGCCGACGCGACGGCGCGCAAGCTGGCCGAAGCCTCGGGCGTGGAGATCCGTTACTACAACATCATCTACGCCATGGTCGATGAGATCAAGGCGGCGATGTCCGGCATGTTGGCTCCCGAGAAGAAGGAAGTCATCTTGGGTGCGGTCGAGATCCGTCAGGTGTTCCACATCTCCAAGGTGGGTACGATCGCCGGTTGCTATGTGACCGAAGGTCTGGTCAAGCGCAGCGCCGAAGTCCGCGTGCTGCGCAGCAACGTGGTGATCCACACCGGTGAACTGGATTCGCTCAAGCGCTTCAAGGACGACGTGAAGGAAGTGAAATCCAACTTCGAGTGCGGCTTGTCGCTCAAGGGCTACAATGATCTGGAAGTCGGCGATGTGCTGGAAGTGTTCGAGATCGTCGAAGTGGCACGCGCACTGTAATGCCCAAGGATTACGCCCGCACCGACCGCATCGCCCAGCAGATCCAGCGCGAACTGGCTGAGGCGATTCGTCTGGAGTTGAAAGACCCGCGCGTGAAGCTGGTGACGGTGACCGATGTCGAGGTCGCCAAGGATTATTCCCACGCCAAGGTGTTTTACACTGCGCTGGAGGGGAATAGCCCTGAGCTGCAGCAAGGGCTGGAGCGCGCCAGCGGGTTCTTGCGCCGCCATGTCGGGCAGGCGATCAAGCTGCGCATCGTGCCGCAACTGCACTTTGTCTATGATGCCTCGGTCGAGCGTGGCTCGCAGCTGTCGCAACTGATCGACCAGGCGGTCGCCAGCGATCGGCATTCCGCAGAGGATTGAGGCGGTCGGCATGGCACGAGACTACCGTGCGCTGGACGGCGTGTTGCTGTTCGACAAGCCGCTGGAACTGAGCTCCAACACGGCACTGCAAAAGGTGCGCCACTTGTTCCAGGCGGACAAGGCGGGGCATACCGGCACGCTCGATCCGCTGGCGACCGGCTTGCTGCCGGTCTGTTTCGGCGAGGCGACCAAGTTCTCCACGGCGTTACTGGATGCGGACAAGACCTATCTGGCCAAGGCCAGGTTAGGCCAGGTGACCAGCACCGGCGATGCCGAGGGCGAAGTCATCGCCAGTCACGAGGTGACGGTGGACGAGGCGCAAGTCCGGGCCGCTTTGCTGCATTTTGTGGGCGAGATCGAACAGTTGCCGCCCATGCACAGCGCCATCAAGTTTCAGGGCAAGCCGCTGTATGAGTACATACGCAAGGGCGAGAGGGTAGCGCGCGAGAAACGCCGCGTGACCATCCATGCGTTGACTCTGGTGAGCTTTTCCGGCGATGAGTTGGAGTTCTCGGTGCGTTGCAGCAAAGGGACTTATGTCCGCACGCTGGCCGAGGATATAGGCGCGCACCTGGGCTGCGGCGCGCACCTGATCGGTCTGCGCCGTACCGCTATCGCCGGTCTCAGTCTGGACCATGCCGTGAGTTGGGCGGCGTTGCAGGTGATGAGTCCGGTGGAGCGCGACAGCCACATTCTGCCCGTGGATACGCTGCTGCCGGAGTATCCGGCGTTGCAGCTGGATGAGGTGCAGACCCGGCGATTGGCACAGGGTCAGCAGTTGACGGTCGATGCTGACCTGCCGGAAGGCAAGCTGCGTTTGTACGGTGCCGGACGGTTCATCGGCGTAGGAAATCTGAAAGGGGGGCGTTTGTCCCCGGAACGACTGTCGGCAAGCGTGGCAAAAAGCGCCGCGAATGCTGATTTGACTTGAGAAATCGCCCCGAACGGGGGTAGAATGCCGCACTTTTTTTAGGAGAGAGTAAGAGATGTCCATCACCACTGCGCAAAAGGCGCAAATTGTTTCCGATTTCCAACGTGCCCAAGCCGACACTGGCTCCCCCGAAGTGCAAGTGGCGCTGATGACCGCACGTATCAACTACCTGACCGATCACTTCAAAGAGCACAGCAAGGATCACCACTCCCGTCGTGGCCTGCTGCGTCTGGTGAGCCGTCGTCGCAAGCTGCTCGACTACTTGAAGAGCAAGAACGAAGACAGCTACCGCACGCTGATCAAGCGCCTGGAACTGCGCAAGTAATTCAAGACGGGGCGCGGCAGTGCCCCGTTTTTTCTTCAGCCGTCTGACGAATCCGCTGGCGCAGCGTGCGCCAGTACACGCATTTAGAGAGGTCAATCTTGAGCCAGTACAAAAAAACAATCACTTACGGCAAGCACCAACTGACTATCGAGACCGGCGAGATCGCTCGCCAGGCATCCGGTGCGGTGATGGTGAGTCTGGATGACACCGTGGTGTTGGTCACCGTGGTCGGTCGCAAGGATGCCAAGCCCGAGCAGGATTTCTTCCCGCTGACCGTGGATTATCAAGAGCGCACCTACGCTGCAGGCAAGATCCCCGGCGGCTTCTTCCGTCGTGAAGGTCGTCCTTCCGAGAAGGAGATCCTGACCTCCCGTCTGATCGACCGTCCGCTGCGTCCGCTGTTCCCGGAAGGTTTCTACAATGAAGTGCAGATCGTGGCGACCGTGATGTCCAGCGATCCGCAGATCGACTCGGACATTCCGTCGATGATCGGTGCCTCGGCGGCTCTGGCCCTGTCCGGCATTCCCTTCGACGGCCCCATCGGCGCGGCGCGCGTGGGCTATCTGAACGGCGAATACGTGCTGAACCCGACGGCTGACGAGCTGAAAGAATCCAAGATGGATCTGGTCGTGGCCGGTACCGACCGCGCCGTGCTGATGGTCGAATCCGAAGCGCTGGAACTGTCCGAAGAAGTCATGCTGGGTGCGGTGGTGTTTGGCCACGAACAGATGCGCGTCGTGATCGATGCCATCAATGAGATGGCTGATGAAGTCGGCGCGGATGCCTGGGACTGGACCGCTCCGGCCAAGGACGAAGCTCTGATCGCACGTCTGGCCGAACTGGCCGAAGCCGATCTGCAAGCGGCTTACGCCGTGCGTTCCAAGCAGGCGCGCACCGTTCAGTTGAGCGAGATCAACAAGCGCGTGGTCGATACCCTGCTGGCTGAAGATGCGACTCGCCAGAAGAATCACGTCAACGACGCGTTCAGCGCGCTGGAAGCCAAGATCGTGCGCGGCCAGATTCTGGGCGGCGAGCCACGTATCGACGGTCGCGACACCCGCACCGTGCGTCCGATCACCATCCGTACCGGCGTGCTGCCGCGTGCCCACGGTTCGGTGCTGTTCACCCGTGGCGAGACACAGGCTCTGGTGGTGGCGACTCTGGGCTCCATGCGTGACGCGCAGACCATCGACGCGCTGCAAGGCGAGTACAGCGACCGTTTCATGCTGCACTACAACTTCCCGCCGTATTCCACCGGTGAGACCGGTCGTGTCGGTACGCCCAAGCGCCGCGAGATCGGCCACGGTCGTCTGGCCAAGCGCGCCATCTTCGGCGTGCTGCCTTCTGCCGATGACTGCGGCTATGCGATGCGCGTGGTGTCCGAGATCACCGAATCCAACGGTTCCAGCTCGATGGCCTCCGTCTGCGGCGGCTGCCTGTCGCTGATGGATGCCGGTGTGCCGCTGAAGGCGCACGTGGCCGGTATCGCCATGGGCCTGATCAAGGATGGCAACCGCTTTGCCGTGCTGACCGACATCCTGGGCGACGAGGATCATCTGGGCGACATGGACTTCAAGGTGGCCGGTTCCGATGCGGGCATCACCGCGCTGCAGATGGACATCAAGATCAACGGCATCACCAAGGATATCATGCAGGCTGCACTGAGCCAGGCCAAGGAAGGCCGTATGCACATCCTCGGCTTGATGAAGGAAGCGCTGCCCGCTTCGCGTTCCGAAGTCTCCGACTTTGCGCCGCGCATGCTGAAGATGAAGATCAATCCGGACAAGATCCGCGACGTGATCGGCAAGGGCGGCTCGGTGATTCGTGCCATCACCGAAGAGACCGGCACCACCATCGACATCGACGACGAAGGCAATATCACCATCTCCTGCGTCAGCGGCGAGGCGGGTCTGGCCGCGCAGAAGCGCATCCAGGACATCGTGGCCGAAGTCGAAGTGGGCCGCATCTACGAAGGTCCGGTGGTCAAGCTGGCCGAGTTCGGCGCGTTCATCAACATCTTGCCCGGCAAGGATGGTCTGCTGCACATCTCGCAGATCTCCAGCGAGCGTGTCGAGAAAGTGTCTGACTACCTGAAGGAAGGCCAGGTTGTGCGCGTCAAGGTGTTGGAGATCGACGACAAGGGCCGCATGAAGCTGAGCATGAAGGCCGTGGCTGCGGAAGAAAAAGCCGCTGCCGAAGCACAAGCTCCCGCTGCCGAATAAGCAGCCGATGCCGAACTGATGCCCCGCTGATGCGGGGCATTTTCATTTGAACGATCATGCTTGCCTGGAAAGACGGACAACCCTATTCCAATCGCTACGGCGATGTGTACTTCTCCACCGATTCCGGGCTGGAGGAGTCGCGCCATGTGTTCCTGCACGGCAACCGGCTGGCCGAGCGGTTCGCTGCGCTGCGGCCCGGTGAGGCGTTCACCCTGGGCGAGACCGGCTTCGGCACCGGGCTGAACTTCCTTTGCGCCTGGCAACTGTTCGAACAGGTCGCGCCAGCCGGGGCGACACTGGATTTCTTCAGCATCGAGAAATTCCCCCTGCGGGACGAGGAGCTGCGTGACGCGCTGGCGCTCTGGCCGGAGTTGGTGGCGCAAGCCGAGGTCATGCAGCAAAAATGGCGCAGACGTGTCCATGGCTGGAATCGCTGGACCTTCGGCGGTGGACGAGTGCGCTTGACGCTGGCCATCACCGACGTGGCGGATGCCTTGGCGAAACTGCCCGGCGGGCGTTTCGGGCAGGGACAGGTGGATGCCTGGTTCCTGGACGGTTTCTCTCCCGCCAAGAATCCGGAGATGTGGTCGCCCGAGGTGTTCGCCGGTATCGCTCGGGCTTCCCGTGCGGGGGCGACGCTGGCGACCTACAGCAGCGCGGGCTGGGTGCGGCGCGGGCTGGTCGAGGTTGGCTTCCAGATGGAAAAAGCTCCCGGATTTGGCCGCAAGCGCGAGATGTCGCGCGGGGTGCTGGACGGTGTGGCGGCGAGCGATGCGCCGCCGCGCTCGGCTATCGTTATCGGTGGCGGGCTGGCGGGCTGTGCCGCAGCTTATGCGCTGGCGCAGCGCGGGGTTCAGGTCACGCTGGTCGAACGGGCCGGGGAGCTGGCCAGTGGTGCTTCGGGCAATCCACGCGGGATTCTGCATGCCCGATTCAGCGCGGGCATGAACCCGCTGCATCGTTTCGTGCTTGCCGCGTACGGCCACGCCCTGTCGGCGCTGGACGAGCTGCTTCCGGTGGATGGCAAGTTGCGCGCTGAGTGCGGGCTGTTGCAACTGGCGTTTTCGGACGCCGAGATCAAACGGATCGGGCGGCTGGTCACGCTGGACTGGCCCGTGCCTCTGTTCGAGGCGGTGGATGCAGAGACGGCCTCCAAGCGTACCGGCATGGCGATGGAGCGGGGTGGTTTGTGGTTCCCGAGTGCGGGCTGGGTAGTGCCGCCTGCGCTGTGCCAACGCTGGGCCAGCGCAGCAGGCATCACTCTGGCGCTGGGGCATGGGGTGGACACGCTGGCTCAGACCGGAGCAGGCTGGCAGGTCGCCGGTCAGGATGGCGACGGGCGGGCGTGGCAAGCTGAGGCCGATATCGTGGTGGTGTGTTGCGGCCATCAGGCCACCTCGCTCGCCCAGTTCGCACACTTTCCGCTGACCCCGGTGCGCGGCCAGATCAGCGCCTTGCCGGGCACCACGGCCAGCGTCGCGCTGGATGCGGTGGTCTGTGCCGACGGCTACAGCTCACCTGCCGAGTGCGGCTACCACATCGTCGGAGCGACGCACAGCTTCGACGACGTGGATACCTCGGTGCGCACCGTCGACCATGCCGTCAACCTGGCACGGCTGGGCGAGCATATGCCTGCCCTGCGCGAGGCATTGGGTGACCTCGACCTCGACCAGCTTGGTGGCCGTGCCTCGATCCGTTGCTCCGCGCCGGGAGCCATGCCGCTGGTCGGTCGGGTGGAGCCGGGCTTGTATTGCAGCCTGGCCCACGGCACACGCGGTTTGCTCACCGCCGGTCTGTCGGCTGAGCTGATCGCCTCCCTTGCCTGTGCCACCTTGCCGCCGCTGCCGATGACGGTCGTCGTTGAGCTGTCTCCCGAACTGCGCCTCAAACCCAAGCACTCCCTCTGAAGGATCAGCCATGACTTTGCAAACCCTTACCCTGCTTGAAACCCGCGTGCTCGGCGTGCTGGCGGAGAAACAGCGCACCGTGCCCGACACCTACCCCATGACACTCAACGCGCTGCTGTCCGGCTGCAACCAGAAGACCAGCCGCAACCCGGTGCTGGATGCGACCGAGGCCGAGGTGCAAGCCGCGCTGGACAGTTTGCGCGCACAGACGCTGGTGGTCGAATCCAGCGGCGGACGGGTGGCACGTTATGCCCACAACATCGAGCGCGTGCTGCGCGTCCCCAGCCAATCGACCGCCTTGCTCGCCACCCTCATGCTGCGCGGCCCGCAAACGGCGGGTGAGCTGCGCATCAATAGCGAACGCCTGCACGCCTTCGCCGACATCTCCTCGGTCGAGAGCTTCCTCGATGAGCTGCGCGAACGGGAGGCGGGCGCGCTGGTCGTCGAACTCCCGCGCCAGCCCGGCTCCCGCGAGAGTCGCTGGATGCACTTGCTGTCAGGCGAGCCGGTGATCGAGGCGGTTGCGGTGCCCCACGCCCAGCCGTCGGGCGAGGTCAGCCTGGGCGAGATCGCCGCGCTCAAGGCCGATGTCGCGCGTCTGCAATATGAGGTGGCCGAGCTGCGACAGATCGTGGGTCGGCTGTGTACGGAGTTGGGGGCGTGAACCTGCGGGAACTTCGCGCTGTGGCGCTTCCCGGCTAATCCCTCTATAATCGCGACCCATCGAATCCGCCGCATTTCGCCCGACTCCATGCAACTTTTCGCCTTCGGCATCAACCACCAGACCGCGCCGCTTTCCGTGCGGGAGCAGGTGTCGTTCAATGTGAACGCGGTGGAAGAGGCGTTGCGCAGCATGGTCGATCACGGGGCGGCCAAGGAAGCGACCATCCTTTCGACCTGCAACCGCACCGAGATCTATTGCAATACCACGGAACCGGCGCGCGCTATCGACTGGATGGCCGAGTTCCACCAGCTGCCGCAGCGCGAGATCGAGCCCTATCTGTACACCCTGCCACGCGAACTGGCGGTGAAACACGCTTTCCGTGTGGCCTCCGGGCTGGATTCCATGGTGCTGGGCGAGCCGCAGATCCTGGGCCAGATGAAGCAGGCGGTGCGCCACGCCGAGCAGGCGGGCACCTTGGGTTTTGTGCTGCACAAGCTGTTCCACCGCACCTTCTCGGTGGCCAAAGATGTACGCACGCAGACCGAGATCGGCGCGAACCTGATCTCCATGGCGGCGGCAGCAGTCAAGCTGGCCGAGCGCATCTTCCCGTCCATCGAAGGCCAGCGCGTGTTGTTCATCGGCGCGGGCGAGATGATCGAGCTGAATGCTGTCCACTTCGCCGCGCGCAATCCCGCCCACATCACTGTGGCCAACCGCACGCTGGAACGCGCCCAGATGCTGGCGCGCCGCATCAACGGCCAGGCCATCACCCTGAACGAGCTGCCCGAGCAACTGGCGCTGCATGACATCATCGTGACCTGCACCGCCAGCCCGCTGCCTATCCTGGGCAAGGGCATGGTCGAGCGCGCACTCAAGCAACGCAAACATCGCCCCATCTTCATCGTCGATCTGGCCGTGCCGCGTGACGTGGAGCAGGAGGTCGAGGAGTTGCGCGACGTATTCCTCTACACCGTGGACGACTTGGCCGAAGTGGTCAAGGATGGTCAGGATGCCCGTCAGGGCGCGGTGAAGGACGCCGAGGTCATCATTGATTCCGGCGTGGCCGACTTCGTCAACTGGATGGATTCGCGCGAAGTGGTGCCCACCATCCGCGCCCTGCGTGACCACGCCGAGCGTCATCGCCGCCACGAGCTGGACAAGGCACAGCGCATGCTGTCCAAGGGCGAAGATCCGCTGCGCGTGCTGGAAGTGATGAGTGCCGGGTTGCTGAACAAATTCCTCCATGCGCCCACCCACGCGCTCAATCACGCCGCACCTGACCATCGCGCGGCCTTGCTGGACGCGGTACATCAGCTACACCATCTGCACGACCCCGAATGAACGAGAGCATCGCCTCCAAGCTCCAGCAGCTTTGCGCGCGGCTGGACGAGGTCAATCAGCTATTGAGCAGCGAAGAGGCTACGCGCGACATGGATGGCTTCCGCAAGCTGAACCGTGAGCGCACCGAGCTGGAGCCGGTGGTGGCGGCCTATCTGGCCTATCAGGGCTGCGAGGCCGACATCGCGGCGGCGCAGGACATGGCCAGCGATCCCGAGATGCGCGAGTTCGCGGCAGAAGAGGAGCGCGAGGCGCGCGTCCGCATGGAGGCGCTGGATCTGGAGCTGCAAAAGCTGCTGCTGCCCAAAGACCCCAACGATGAACGCAACGTGTTCCTCGAAGTGCGCGCCGGCACTGGCGGCGACGAGGCGGCGCTGTTCGCCGGCGACCTGTTCCGCATGTACACGCGCTTTGCCGAGCGCAACCGCTGGCATGTGGAGGTCGTGTCCGAGAGCGAGGGCGAGAAGGGCGGCTACAAGGAGATCATCGCGCGCATCGTGGGGCAGGGCGCGTATTCCGTGCTCAAGTTCGAGTCCGGTGCCCACCGTGTGCAGCGCGTGCCCGCCACCGAGTCGCAAGGGCGCGTCCACACATCGGCCTGTACCGTAGCGGTGCTGCCGGAGGCGGACGAGGTGAGCGATGTGGTGCTGAACCCCGCCGATTTGCGCATCGACACTTTCCGCGCCAGCGGTGCGGGCGGCCAGCACATCAACAAGACCGACTCCGCCGTGCGCATCACCCACTTGCCGACCGGCACCGTGGTCGAATGCCAGGACGGGCGCTCGCAGCACCAGAACAAGGCGCAAGCGATGCGCGTGCTGGCGGCACGCATCAAGGACAAGGAAGAGCGCGAGGCGCACAGCAAACTCGCCGCCGAGCGCAAATCGCTGGTCGGCAGCGGCGACCGTTCCGAGCGCATTCGCACCTACAACTTCCCGCAGGGCCGCGTCACCGACCACCGCATCAACCTCACGCTGTACAAGATGGACTTCATCATGGACGGCGACATCAGCGAACTCACCGGCGCACTGATGGCCGAGCACCAGGCCGAACAGCTCGCGGCCCTGGCAGACACCAGAAACTGATACCTGCCGTCTCCCCGATGCCTATGCATCCGGCCTGACTAGGCCAAAGGATATATTGCCAGCCCCGCTAAATTCGGGGAGACTGCGCGCCGGCTGAAAGTGCCCGATGATGGCTGGAGCGCGTCGCGGTAGCGACTGGCAGCCGGGATGCTCTCACGTCCAACCACCTCATGAAAACAACAAAGGGAGTGTGCAATGATCAAGAAATCACAGCTGTTGGTGGCGTTATTCACCGTCTATCTGGGCGGTTGCGCATCTGTGCCGATGGCCTCTGTCGAAGAAGATACCAAGCAGAAACAGTTCGCTCCTCCGTCACAGGGGATGTCCGGCGTGTACATCTTCAGGAATTCCAGCTTTGGTGCGGCGCTGACCAAACTCCTGTATATCGACGACCAGTTGATCGGTGCCAGTGCGGCGAACACCTATTTCTACCGAGAGATCAAGCCGGGTGAACACAAACTGTCGACCCAGACCGAGTTCGGCAACAATCATCTAAAGATCAAGACCGAGGGCGACAAGAATTACTACGTTCGCCAATACATCAAGTTGGGTGCCTTCGTTGGCGGAGCGGGCCTTGAGCAATACAATGAGGAGAAGGGAAAGGCGGGAGTGCGCGAGTGCAAGCTGGCCAAGACTACTGGGTCGACTACCCCCGCACCTGCTCAGGCAACTTCGACAGATACCAGTCCAACTGTGGCCACTACGGGGGCCGGTTCTGTTGCTCAATAACTTCGGCAACCGCCAGACTTGAAGAAAAGCGGGTAGGTCAGAGAACAAGACTATCGGGTAAAACAACTGCTTGGGATTTACTAATACAGCGCGGGAATCTTGCTGTTTGCGGCAGCACTACGGGAACGGGAGGCATGCGCCTCCCGTTTTGTCTTGCTCGCCGGGAAGTTCTCAGCGCGTGGGGATGTCGTCCTTGGGCGTGTTCTGCTCGGTGGCGAACAGTACGGCAGCTTTCACGCGCGATGACAGGTTGAGCTTGGTGAGGATGTGGCGGACGTGGAGTTTTACGGTGTCGTAGCTGATGGACAGGGTCTGGGCGATGGCTTTGTTGCTTTCGCCGCGTGCCAGCAGTTGCAGGATCTCGCGCTCGCGCTCGGTCAGCAGCTTGAGCGAGTGTCTGGGTTCCGGGTCGGACTTGTCGCCGCGTAGCAGGTTGATCATCTTGACGGTCATGGTGGGGGCGACCACCAGTTCGCCGGCGGCGACGCGGCGGATGGCATCGACCACTTCTTCCGGAGCCATGTCCTTGAGCAGATAGCCGCGCACGCCAGCGCGTATCGCATTGGACAGATCGGTCTCGGAGTCGCTCATGGTGAGCATCACGACCGGGGTCTGCACGCCTTCGCTGCGCAGTTTTTCCACCAGCGCGATGCCATCCAGTGGCTTCATACGCAGGTCGACGATGAGCAAGTCCGGCTTCTGTTCCAGCAGGACGCGCAATTCTTCGATGTGCCCGGTCGCCCCCAGTACGGAGAAGCCGTAGCAGTTCGACAGCAGCTCGCTCAAGCCGCGACGGCACAGGCCTTGATCGTCGACCAGGATCACTTTCAGCTTCTCATTCATTCATTGCTCTCCAGTCCAGCGTGGGTTGGGGGAAGGACAGTTGCACCTGCGTGCCCTGGCCGGGTGTGCTCTTGACGCTGATCTCGCCGCCGATGCGCTGCGCTCGTTCGCGCATGATCATGACCCCGTAGTGCCCTTCCACCGGAGTGAAGGTCAGTGAACCTCGACCGTTGTCTTCGATGGTGAACACGAAATAGTCGTTGCAGGCATCCACGAACAGCCGGGCGTGGCTGGCTGCAGAGTGGCGGGCGACGTTGGTCAGCGCTTCACGCACGATATGCAGGATCTCGATCTCGTATTCGAGCGGCAGTTCGAGGTCGACCAGGCGGTTGTGGTAGTCGAGCTTGATGTCGTTGCGTGTGCGGAACTGGGTGGTCAGGTCGTGCAGGGCGGTCAGCAGCCCGCGCGAGTCGATCTCGCCACGGAAGTCGGTGATCAGTTCGCGTGCGCTCTTTTGGCCCATCTCCATGGCTTCGTCCAGGTCCTGCGCGCATTTCGCAGCCATGACCGGGTTGCCGGAACGCAGCGACTCTTGCAGTACGCTGACGCGCATGCGGGCGTAGATCAGGGTTTGCGCCAGCGTGTCGTGGATCTCGCTCGCCATGGCCTGACGTGCTTTCATGCGCTCGATGCGTTTCAACTCGCGGTTGGCGCGGGTGTGCTCGATGGTCGCCCCCATGATCTCGGCGAAGGCGGCAATGATGTTCATGCTGTGGCTGGAGGCATTGCGGTGCACGTCGAAGAACACGGTCAGGATGCCCAACGGTTCGCCGGGGGTGCCGGGTGCCTCCAGCGGGGCAGCGACCAGCGACTGGAAGCGGCAGGTCGCGTGCGGGCAGCTTTGGCGGGCATCGCACGCGCTGATGTCGGCGGTGTGGACCACATGCCCCAGGGTCGCGCAGTCACGCACCGCACAGTCCAGTTCGACGAAGTTCTCGGCTTCCTGCTTCAGCTCCGCAGATAGTCCCGCCGAGCTGATGATCTGCATGGTGTTGCCGTCCGGCGAGAGCAGTCGCACTACACCGGCGGTCGCGTTGACCGTGCCGATGATGCTTTCCAGAGAGTTCTTCAGCAGAGTGCGCAGTCTGCCCATCTGGGGGGCTGAGGCTGCGATGGTGTGACCGGCAGGCGCGACGAACTCCGGGTCGCATGGCCAGGCGAACGCGGAGGAGTCGGTGAATGTGATGGGTGTCGTATTATTTTGCATCGGCCTGAGCCTGATCACGGTGAGCGCCCGCGAGACTAAGCTGATTCATTCAAAATATCAACATCCTGAACGGATTAATCAACTATCCAACCCATCAGGGTTATACGCGTCCCCACCCAATGAGGTTATAGACACCCGGATGCGCGATTCAGCTTAATAGCGCACCTTATAAAAGTGCGTACGCTGTCCTGGATTCGGGGATGGCCGTTGCGACAAAATCCTATAAAGAGTTGATATGTCCTCGCCCATACACGACCCGATAGCGCCACCCATCCCCGATGTTGCCACGACCGTCAAGACCACCACTTGCTACATGTGCGCCTGCCGTTGCGGCATCAAGGTGCACCTGCGCGACGGCGAGGTGCGCTACATCGAGGGCAATCCCGACCATCCGCTGAACAAGGGCGTGATCTGCGCCAAGGGCGGCTCGGGCATCATGAAGCAATATTCTCCCGCGCGCTTGACCAAGCCGCTGCGCCGCAAGCCGGGTACGGAGCGTGGTGCCAACCAGTTCGAGGAGATCAGTTGGGACGAGACCTTCGACATCCTGGAAAAACGCCTGTCGCACCTGCGCGCCACCGACCCCAAGAAATTCGCGCTGTTCACCGGACGCGACCAGATGCAGGCGCTGACCGGCCTGTTTGCACGCCAGTTCGGCACGCCCAACTACGCGGCGCACGGCGGTTTCTGCTCGGTCAACATGGCGGCGGGGATGATCTACACCATAGGCGGTTCGTTCTGGGAGTTCGGTGGCCCCGACCTGGAACGTGCCCGCGTGTTTTACATGATAGGGACGGCGGAAGACCACCACTCCAATCCGCTGAAGAGCGCCATCGGCGAGTTCAAGCGCAACGGCGGGCGTTTCGTCGCCATCAATCCGGTGCGCAGCGGCTATGCCGCCATCGCCGACGAGTGGATTCCGATCAAGCCGGGCACTGACGGCGCGCTGATCCTGGCCATCATCCGCGAGATCATCGCGCTCGGTCTGTACGACCGCGAGTTTCTGGCGCGCTACACCAACTCCGGTCAACTGGTGAATCAGGATCAGTCCAGCCAGGACTTCGGCATGTTCGTGCGCGATCCCGCAGGCGATGTCATCAACCCGCTGCGTCCGCACAACTTCATGTGGTGGGACCGGCATAGCGACCGGGCGGTGGCCGATCACGCCAAAGGCGCAGACCCGCGTTTGCAGGGCGAATACATCTTACCGGACGGCACGCCGGTGAAACCTGCGTTCCAGCTGCTCAAGGAGCGCGTGGCCGACTGCACGCCGGAGTGGGCGGCCGACATCACCGGCATTCCCGCCGACACAATCAAGCGCATCGCCCACGAGATGGGCATCACGGCGCGTGACCAGAAGATCGAGCTGCCTATCCCGTGGACGGACTGGTGGGGCGAGGAGCACGAGACCGTCACCGGCAACCCGGTGGCGTTCCACTCCATGCGCGGTCTGGCGGCGCACTCCAATGGTTTCCAGAGCATCCGTGCGCTAGCGATCCTGATGTCGCTGCTGGGCACCATCGACCGTCCCGGCGGCTTCCGTCACAAGGCTCCGTATCCGCGCGCCATCCCGCCGAACGCGCGGCCATCGAAGGGGCCGGAAGCGGTGCAGCCGAACACTCCGCTGGGCGGTGCGCCGCTGGGCTGGGCCGAGACACCGGACGATCTGTTCGTGGATGCGGACGGCCAGCCGGTGCGCATCGACAAGGGTTTCTCCTGGGAGCATCCGCTGTCGGCACACGGCCTGATGCACAACGTCATCACCAACGCCTGGCGCGGCGACCCGTATCCCATCGACACGCTGCTGCTGTTCATGGCCAACATGGCGTGGAACTCCAGCATGAACACCGCGCAGGTGCGCGACATGCTCACCGACAAGAACGCCGACGGCGGCTACAAGATCCCGTTCATCGTGGTGTGCGACGCTTTCCAGTCCGAGACTACGGCGTTCGCCGATCTGATCTTGCCGGACACCACCTATCTGGAGCGCAACGACTGCATGTCCATGCTCGACCGCCCGATCTCGGAATTCGATGGTCCGGTGGATGCGGTGCGCGTGCCCATCGTCGCGCCCAAGGGCGAGTGCAAGCCGTTCCAGGAAGTGCTGGTCGAACTGGCCGGACGGCTCAAGTTGCCCGCGTTCACCACCGCAGAAGGCGGGCGCAAGTTCAGTGGCTACAAGGATTTCGTCATCAATTACGAGACTGCGCCGGGCTCTGGCATCGGCTTCCTCACCGGCTGGCGCGGCAAGGACGGCGACCAGGCGATGCGCGGCGAGCCGAATCCCAAGCAATGGGAGATGTACGAAAAGAACGGCTGTTTCTTTCAGTACCACTTGCCGCCGTCCAGCCAGTACATGCGCAACTGGAACAAGGAGTACATGGAGTGGTCGCAGCAGGCCGGTCTGCGTCGCGACAACGACCCCATCATCATCCACATCTATTCCGAGCTGTTGCAGGGTTTCCGCCTGGCCGCGCAGGGCAAGCGCCCCGGAAAACAGCCGCCGGACGAGCTGCGCGAGCGCGTCGCCACCTATTTCGACCCGCTGCCGTTCTGGTATGCGCCGCTGGAAGACGAGCAGAGCGACCTGAAGAAATACCCGCTGAACGCGTTGACCCAGCGCCCGATGGCGATGTACCACTCGTGGGATTCTCAGAACGTCTGGTTGCGCCAGATCCACACCTACAACTACCTCTACGTGAATTCGGCCACCGCAGCAGCGGCGGGCATTGCCGACGGCGGCTGGATGTGGGTCGAGTCGCAATGGGGCAAGGTGCGCTGCCTGTGCCGCTACTCCGAAGCAGTGGAGCCGGGCACGGTGTGGACCTGGAACGCCATCGGCAAGTCCTCTGGCGCGTGGAATCTGAGTAAGGATGCCAACGAGTCGCAGCAGGGCTTTCTGCTCAACCACCTGATCTCGGAAGAGCTGCGCGGCCAGCGGCAGGGCACGCACATCTCCAACTCTGACCCCATCACCGGCCAGGCGGCCTGGTATGACGTGCGTGTGCGCATCTATCCGGCAGAGGCGGGCGAAGCGGAGCACAGCTATCCGCAGTTCGAGTCCATGCAGCCGGTGCCCGGCATGGAGCCGGCCAAGCAAGGCTGGCTGGCGTGGTTCGCCGGAAAAGGAAAGAACAAATGACCCAACTCGCCTTAGTTATCGACCTCAACGTCTGCGTCGGTTGTCATGCCTGCGTGACCAACTGCAAGCAGTGGAACACGTCCGGCGCTGCCGGTGCGCTGGTGGATTGCAATCCTTACGAGGCCGAGCCGAACGGCACCTTCTTCAACCGGGTGCAGACCTTTGAGGTCGGCTCGTTCCCGAACACCGAGACGGTGCATTTCCCCAAGAGCTGCCTGCATTGCGAAGACCCGGCCTGCGTGCCGGTGTGTCCTACCGGCGCGTCCTACAAGCGCAAGGAAGACGGCATCGTGCTGGTGGATTACGACAAGTGCATAGGCTGCAAATACTGCTCTTGGGCGTGCCCCTACGGTGTGCGCGAGTTCGACGAACAGCGCAAGGTGATGACCAAGTGCACGCTGTGCGTGGATCGCATCTACGACGAGAGCCTGCCGGAAGAGCGGCGCAAACCGTCCTGCGTGCTGGCTTGCCCGCCGGGTGCGCGTTTGTTCGGCGATGTGCACGATCCGGATTCCGAGGTCTCGGTCGCCATCCGCGAACGCGGCGGTTACCAGCTGATGCCCGAGGCGGGCACCAATCCGGCCAACCACTACCTGCCGCGCCGCAAGACCGTGATCCCGGTGCGGGCCGAGGAACTTTACCGTTCCGACAATCCGCACAAGATCGACGGGGCTCCGTTCGACAAGAACTTGCCACCTACCACTGAAGAACTCAACTGAGGCTAAAAGATGCGTCCAGCTTTTTCCGTATTATTTCTGACCACGCTGATCGGCGCGGGGCAGGGCTTGTTCATCACGTTGTTTTTCTGCGAACTGCTGGCCGGCGCGACGCTGGGCAGCGGCTTCTTCGTCGGCGGTGCGGTGCTGGTGCTGGTCTTCAGCAGCCTGGGCGGCATCTCTTCGGTGTTCCACCTGGGGCATCCGGAACGTGCCTGGCGCGCCATGACGATGTGGCGCACCTCCTGGCTGGCGCGCGAGGGCATCGCACTGCCCGCCTTCATGGCAGCGGTGTTCGCCTACGGTCTGGCACACTGGCTGAACTTGGGCCACACCCTCGCCATCGGCACGGTCGGGGTCGTACTGGCCATCGTGCTGTTCGTTTGCACCGGCATGATCTACGGCGCGATCAAGGTGTTGAAGGAATGGGCGCATCCGCTGACCATCGTGAACTTCATCGTACTGGGCTGCGCCTCCGGCACCACGTTGGCCGCTGCCTACGCCAGCTTCACCGGCCCCGTGCTGGCAGGCTCCTTGGCGCAGGCGGCGCTGTCGCTCACCGTGCTGGGAGTGTTGACGCGCGCGGCATCGCTGTGGCGCAACGCGACGCTGCGCCCGGTCAGCACACTGCAAACGGCCATCGGCATCCGCCATCCGCGCATCGTGCAGAAGTCGCAAGGCGCGATGGGCGGTTCGTACAACACGCGCGAATTCTTCCACGGCAAGAGTCCGGCCTTCGTGCGCGGCGTGTTGCTGACGATGCTGCTGGGGGCTTTCGTGCTGCCGCTGCTGCTGGTATTGTCGCTGCCGTTGCTGGCTTTCATTGTCCAGTATCTGGGCCTGCTGGCCGAGCGCTGGTACTTCTTCGCCGAGGCTCAGCATCCACAGAACCTTTACTACCAGACCGTAGGCTGAGCGCGCGCCCTTGAAGAACCAACACTCACGCAGATACTGGCTCTACCACCTGCTGCCCTTCATGCAATGGAAGCATCTGGTGGACAAACAGTCCACCCGTGCCGACCTGATCGCCGGGCTGACCGGTGCCATGATCGTGCTGCCGCAGGGCGTGGCTTTCGCCACTATCGCGGGTATGCCGCCGGAATACGGCTTGTACGCCGCGATGCTGCCCGCCATCATCGCGGCGCTGTTCGGTTCGAGCTGGCATCTGGTGTCCGGCCCGACCACGGCCATCTCCATCGCGGTGTTCGCCGCCGTCAGTCCGCTGGCCGAACCCGGCTCGCCACAGTTCATCCAGATGGTGTTGACGATGACCTTTCTGGTCGGCGTGTTCCAGTTAATCCTGGGCGCGGCGCGCATGGGCTTGCTGGTCAATTTCATCTCTCATACGGTGGTGATCGGCTTCACGGCGGGTGCGGCGGTGCTGATCGCCGCCAGTCAGGTGAAGAACTTCCTCGGCATCCCCATCCCGCGCGGTGCGCCGTTCCATGTGGTCATCCAGCAGACCATCGCGCAGTTCGGCAGCATCAATCCCTATGTGCTGTTCATCGGGGCGGTCACGCTGGCGACCGGCATCCTGGCCAAGCGGCTGGTGCCCAAGTTCCCCTACATGATCCTGGCCATGGTGGTTGGCAGTCTGGTGGCGTACTTCGTCAATGCCAGCTACGGGGTGGAGGTGACTCACATCAAGACGGTGGGGGCCTTACCCGCCCATCTGCCGCCGTTCGGCATCCCCGATTTCTCCTACGATACCCTGCACAAGGTACTGTTCCCGGCGCTGGTGGTGACCATGCTTGCGCTGACCGAGGCGGTGTCGATCTCGCGCGCCATCGCGGTCAAATCCGAGCAGCGCATCGACGGTAACCAGGAGTTCATCGGTCAGGGCCTGTCCAACGTGGTCGGCGCGTTCTTCAGCAGCTATGCCTCCTGCGGCTCGTTCAACCGCAGCGGTGTGAACTATGCCGCCGGTGCGCAGACACCGCTGGCCACGGTGTACGCCTCCATCTTTCTGGTGCTGATCCTGCTGCTGGTGGCTCCCCTGGCCTCGTTCCTGCCGACGGCGGCGATGGCAGGCATCCTGTTCCTGGTGGCCTGGGGGCTGATCGATTTTCACCACATCTTCGCCATCGTGCGCACCAGCCGTGCCGAGACGGTCACCTTGTTTGTCACCCTGATAGGCACCCTGGTTGACCTGGAGAAGGGCATCTTCTTCGGCATCCTGTTGTCGCTGGCGCTCTATCTGTTCCGCGTGTCGCGTCCGACCATGGAGGCTTCGGTGCCCGCCAGGGAGGAGGGCTCGTACCATTTCGTCGATGCCAAGGGCAATCCGGAATGTCCGCAGATCCGCATCGTGCGGGTGAACGGTTCCATCTTCTTCGGCGCGGTCGATTACGTGCGCAGCGGGCTGATGCAGATCGACGAGAACAACCCGCGCCAGAAGACCGTGCTGCTGCTGGCTAGCGGAATCAACTTCGTGGATGTGGCCGGAGCCGAGATGCTGGAACAAGAGGCGCGCCGTCGCCGCAAGCTGGGCGGCGGGCTGTATTTCTACCGCTGCAACGAGGACATTTACCGCTTCCTGCGCAAGGCGGACAAGCTCGACGACATCGGTGCCGGCGGCTTCTTCCCGGCCAAGTCGAACTGGATCAAGCCGGTGTACTCCACGCTCGATTCCGATATCTGTCGCAACTGCAAGGTGCGCATCTTCTCCGAGTGCCACAAAGAGTTGCCTGACGGCGAACCCCGCACCGCATGAACAAAGTCGCGCCGCGCCTGCTGCCGTTCCTTTCCTGGTGGCCGTTGCGTGGAGCGGACCTGCGCGCCGACCTGATCGCTGGCATCACGGTTGCGCTGGTGCTCATCCCGCAATCCATGGCCTACGCCCAATTGGCCGGGATGCCAGCCTACTATGGCTTGTACGCGGCTTTCCTGCCCGGCATGGTGGCGGCGATGTGGGGCTCGTCGGCGCATCTGGCGACCGGGCCGGTGGCGGTGGTCGCCTTGTTGACGGCTTCCGCGCTCGCCCCGCTGGCGGCCTCCGGCTCGGTGCAGTTCATCGTGCTGGCGGTAGCGCTGGCCTTGCTGGTCGGCCTGATCCAACTGGCGCTGGGCGTGTTCAGGCTGGGGGTGGTGGTCAGCTTCCTGTCGCATCCGGTCATCGTCGGCTTTACCAATGCCGCTGCGATCATCATCGCCCTGTCCCAGGTCAACAAACTGTTCGGCATCTCCATCGGGCGCAGCGAGCATTTCCTGCAAGACGTGTGGGGCATGCTGCAGCAGGTCGGCGATACGCATCTGCCCACCCTGATGATGGGGCTGGGAGCGTGCGTCATCATGCTCGGCATGAAGCGCTACACGCCCAGGCTCCCCAATGTGCTGGTCGCGGTGGTGCTGGCCACACTGGTGAGCTGGGCGACAGGTTATGAGCGCAACAGCAGCAGTCGCATCGATTACCTGATGGATGGCCAGGTCAGGCTGCTGGCCGATGAGTTCATGCGCACGGAGGCGCGTATCGCCCAGCTGCGGACGCACATCAGCCAGCACAGCGCCGAGTTGCAGCAGTTCCGGAGGCAGGGCGAGAACAGCCAGCGCGTGGCGGCGGTGCGTTACGAGATCGAACTGCTACAGCTGGAGCTGAGCAACGCCGAGCAGGAGAGCCGCAAGAACAACCGCTCGCTGCGCCGCTTCGTGTTCGAGCAGGTCCCGGCGCACGATGGCATCGCGCCCCGGCTCTACCTGCGCGGGCAAGTGCCTGCGGGCGAGCGCTCCGACGGCTACCGCTGGCGCATCGGCAAGGTGAAGGACGGCGAACTGAAGCTGATCGGCGGCGGCGAAGTGGTCGGCAGCATCCCCTCCGGACTGCCGGAACTGTCCGTGCCCGTGTTGCACTGGAGTGATGTGGGTACGCTGTTGTCCAGCGCGCTGGTCATCGCGCTGGTCGGCTTCATGGAGGCGATCTCCATCGCCAAGGCGATGGCGGCAAGAACCCGGCAGCGCATCGACCCCAACCAGGAGTTGATCGGGCAGGGGCTGGCCAACATCGTCGGCAGCTTCAGCCAGGCCTTCCCGGTCAGCGGCTCGTTCTCGCGTTCGGCGGTCAATCTGAACTCGGGCGGACGCTCCGGCATGTCGTCCGTGTTCGCCAGTCTGCTGGTGCTGTCGACCCTGCTGTTCCTCACCCCGCTGCTCTACCATTTGCCGCAGGCGGTGCTGGCCGCGATCATCATCATGGCGGTGCTGGGGTTGGTGAACCTCTCCGCCATGCGCCATGCCTGGCAGGTGCATCGGCACGATGGCATCGCCGCCAGTGTGACCTTCGTTGCCACGCTGGCCTTTGCTCCGCATCTGGACAACGGCATCCTGCTCGGTGCGGCCATCGCCATCGGGTTGTTCCTCTACCGCACCATGCAGCCGCGCGTAGCCCGTCTGGGGCGACATGCCGACGGCACTTTGCGCGATGTGAAGGTCTATCCCGAGATGCCGACCAGTGCAGCCATCGTGCCCGTCCGGTTCGATGGTCAGCTGTATTTTGCCAACGTAGGCTATTTCGAGGACGCGGTGCTGGAAGCGGTGGCAGACAAACCGCGTGCCAGTCACGTGCTGGTGGTAGGCAACGGCATCAACAATCTGGATGCCTCCGGTGAGCAAGTCGTTCGTGCGCTGCACCAGCGCCTGCGCGCCAACGGGGTAAGACTGGTATTCTCCGGCCTCAAGAAGCAGGTGCTGGACGTGATGCGCCGTACCGGCTTGCTGGACGAGATCGGCGCGGATAGCTTCTATCCGGATGAGGACAGGGCGCTGACCGCGATCTGTGACTGGCTGGGCGAGGCGGGCGGGACGGATCCGTTCCATCCAGACCGGAAGCCATCTGGACAATGAAGGGCGGTTTTGCTTCAATGCCCGCATACCTCCAATGGGTTATCGCGCCCACCCGTCGTGGGTATGGACGCAGATCGGCGCTACGTTCTTAATTACGCGCCTGCTGCATAGTTTTATGGCTATCTGGCCGCAGAAGAATTTTTACCCGGAGGAGATGAAAGATGAATTTCGACAAAGAACTGGACGCACGTGGATTGTCCTGCCCGCTTCCCATCCTGAAGACCAAGAAGTCCCTGGCTGATATGGGCAGCGGTCAAGTGCTCAAGGTCGTTTCCACCGACTGTGGTTCGGTCAAGGATATGCAAGCCTTTGCCAAGCAGACCGGCAATGAGCTGGTATCGCAGACCGAAGCAGGCGGGGAGTACACCTTCTTCCTGGCCAAGAAATAACCGGCATCGCGCCGCACAGGGAGAGTCACATGAGTAAAAAGATGGCGATCATTGCCACCAAGGGCACGCTGGACATGGCCTACCCGCCGTTCATCCTCGGCTCGACCGCCGCCGCACTCGGCTACGATGTGCAGATCTTCTTCACTTTCTATGGTCTGCAACTGCTGCGCAAGGATATCTCCGACGTGAAGATCAGTCCGCTGGCCAACCCGGCCATGCCTATGCCTATCCCAATGCCGGTGATGGTGCAGATGCTGCCCGGTATGGAAAGCATGGCGACCATGATGATGAAGGAAAAGCTGAAGAAGCATGGTGTCGCGCCGCTGGAGCAACTGCGTGAGCTGTGTCTGGAGGCCGATGTTAAATTCATCGCCTGCCAGATGACGGTCGATCTGTTCGAGTTCGACAAGAGTGACTTCATCGACAATGTCGAATATGGGGGGGCCGCGACCTTCATGGAGTTCGCGGGCGAGACCGACATCTGTCTGTTCGTCTGATCTGTGACAACGCCGTGGTGTTCCCACGGCGTTGTCGCTTTGGCAACACCGCATACAAAAATCTCAGGGAGAAAACAACATGAAGCAGAAGATACTCGTTGCAGCACTGGCGGCTGGCGGGATGGTCACGCCGCTGGCCCACGCCACTAACGGCATGAACCTGGAAGGTTACGGCCCGGTCGCCGCCAGCATGGGCGGCGCTTCCATGGCCTATGACAACGGCACCGCCGCCGTGATGAACAATCCGGCGACCTTGGGCCTGATGAAGGAAGGCGCACAACTGGATGTCGCGATCGGTCTGCTGGCTCCGAGCATCTCCGCCAAGGCCGGACCGATGGCGGCTGATTCCTCGGCCACCGCCTTCTACATGCCGGCCATGGGTTACGCCAGAAGGAGCGGTCAGTGGACCTACGGTGCGGGCGTGATGTCGCAAGGCGGCATGGGAACCGAGTACTCGGCCAATTCCTTCATGGCGGCGGGTTCGGGGCAGACGGTGCGCTCCGAAGTGGGCGTCGGTCGCGTGATCGTGCCGCTGGTGTATCAGGCTACCGAGGACATCAATATCGGCGGCAGCGTCGATTTCGTCTGGGCTGGCATGGACATCAAGATGGCGATGCCCGGTGCGAGCTTCATGGGCATGATGCCGGGTACGGCGCAGACCTACGGCAGCGCCAGCGGTTCGATGGTCAACACTTTGGGCGGAGCCATGGCGGGAGGCATGCTGAACGGCGTGAACTGGGCGCGGGTGGACTTCTCCAACAACGATGCCTTCAGCGGCCAGGCCAAGGGTACCGGCTATGCGTTCAAATTGGGCGGGACGTTCAAGGTCAGCAATTCCGTGACGCTGGGGGCGACTTACCACAGCAAGACGGCGCTGGGTGACCTCACCAGCACCGGCGGTGCCTCGATGTCGATGAATGTGGTCGGACCAGCCACCGGTAACGTGGCGACCACGATTCCGGTCACCGGCAGTGTCGCGGTGCACAACTTCCAGTGGCCGGAGACGTTCGGCTTCGGGATGGCCATCCAGGCGACCGACGAGTTGCTGCTGGTAGCCGATTACAAGCGCATCGGCTGGAAGAGCGTCATGAAGAACTTCCGCATGACCTTTACCTCGGATGCGGTGCAGGCCAGCCCGATGGCTGCGGCCTTCGGCATGGGCGGCAAGACGGTGGACATGACCCTGAACCAGAACTGGAGCGACCAGAATGTGTTCGAGTTCGGTGCCTCCTACAAGGTGAGCGATGCGTTCACGGTGCGAGGCGGTGTCAATATCGCCAACAATCCGGTCCCGGACATGTACATGAACCCGTTGTTCCCGGCCATAGGCAAGAGTCATGAGACTCTGGGCGCGAGCTATGCCTTCAATCAGGCTTCCAGCATCCATTTCGATTTTGCCTACATGAACAAGGTCACGGCGACCAACGGTCAGGGCGTGTCGGTCGATTTCGGCGGGTTCAGCTCCCAGTTGGTGTACGGCTACAAGTTCTGACAGTTCCGTACCTGAACGAGGCTGACGACGCGGGTCGTCAGCCTTTTTCTTTTCCGGCAGGTGCGGCGAAGACTCGTCCCCGGCTAAAGTTTGCGCCCCTGATGCCGTTAGCGAGGGCATCCCTCCGCACAGAGAGTTTCGGGCATATCCCTATTGGCCATATGAGCAGCATAGATACCCTTACCGGATTCCCGAACCGTTTCGGCTGTTTGCAGATGGCCGAGCAACTTTCCTCCGATGCCGTGGTTTCGGGCCAGCCCTACGCCATCCTCTGGATAGACATGGATCGCTTCAAACAGGTCAACGAGTCGTTCGGCCATATGGGCGGGGACGAGGTGATCAAGAGTCTGGCCATCCGTTTCCGCACGCGCATGGGCGGTCGGGCCGAGCTTTGTCGGATGGGCGCAGACGAGTTCGTGTTGTTGGTGCCCCGATGTGATCGGGACCAGGCTCAGCGATTGGCTACGGAACTCTGTAGCACCATCGAAGAGCCGATCGCGGTGGGCAATCTCGTGCTGCACCCCACGGCGAGCATAGGCATCGCCATCTTCGAGCTGGGCGAAGGTTCGCTCGAACTGCTGGAGCGGGCCGACCGCGCCATGTTGGCGGCCAAGACCAAAGGCGGGCAAGGCGTGGTCTGCTCGGGTGACGAGCCTATTCCGGGCCGTCTCGGAGTCACCTTGGCGCGCGAGGAGTTGGCGGTCGAGAACAGCCTGCATTTTGCGCTTGAGAACGGCGGTCTCTGCCTGCATTACCAGCCCATCATCCATGCCCATGGCCATATCGAGGCCGTCGAAGCGTTGATGCGTTGCTCCGTGAACGGCGAGAGCATCCCTCCGGGGAAATTCATCCCTGTCGCGGAAAAGACCGGGCTGATCATCCGTCTCGGCGAGTGGTGTCTGTTGCAAGGCGCGATGCATGCTCGTCGCTTGTTCGATGCCGGCTACGACACCAAGGTGGCCATCAATGTGTCGCGGGCGCAGCTGATCTCGCCGAAGTTCACTCAGGCGTTGCACGCGGCACTGATCTGCTCGAATGCGCAGCCGGGGCAGATCGAACTGGAGCTGACCGAATCCTTGTTCATGGACGTGTCGGACCACGTACAGCGGAATTTGAAAAATGCTCTTGCGGCGGGGGTCAGGCTGGCGATCGATGACTTCGGCACTGGATATTCCTGCCTGGCCAATCTGAAGGATATTCCTGCCGGTAAACTGAAACTCGATCGTGCCTTTGTGACCGTGCTGCCTGAGGATCGTCGCGCCTTATCCGTCGTGCGGGCGATGACCCAGTTAGGGCATGAGCTGGGCATGACCATCGTGGCGGAGGGGTGCGAGAGACAGGAAGAGATCGACGCGTTGCTTGAGGTCGGTGTGGATGCCATACAGGGGTACTTTTATGCCAGACCCATGCCAGAGGAGCAGTTGCTTCCCTGGTTGCAACAAAGGAGTGCTACATGATGAACGAGCAAAATCAGGGACCCTCTGCGGTCGATGACCTGTTCGAGCGTACCTTGCTCGATGTCGGGATCCCGCCGTGCCCGGTAGTGCTGGACCGCTTCATGGCCGAGGTGCGTAAGGACGAGCCTGACTACACGCGGCTGGCGAATATCATCGGCTCGGATGTCAGCCTGTCCGCAGGCTTGATCAAGACGGCCAACTCGCCGTATTTCGGCGTGCGCCAGCGTGTGCGCTCGGTCAATGAGGCATTGACGATACTCGGGCTGAATACGGCCAGTCGTGCCGTGGCCGGCATCATTCTGCGCAAGACTTTCCCCAATGTGCCCAATCTGGAACGGTTCTGGGATGCATCCGCCAGGGTGGCGCGGCTGTCCGGCTGGTTGGCGCAACAGCTGGAGATACGCGGCCTGCGCGCCGAGGATGCCTACACCTTCGGCCTGTTCCGTGACTGTGGCATCCCGGTGTTGCTCGGACGCTTTCCGGGTTATCAGGCGGTGCTGGATCGTGCCAACCACGATGCTCAGGTGTCGTTCACCGAGGTCGAGGAGGAAGCCATCCCGACCAATCATGCGATGGTGGGCTGCATCCTGGCACAAAGCTGGTGGTTGCCCGAGGAGATCTGCCGGGCCATCCGCAGCCATCATGACTTGCGGGCGCTCACCCAGGCCGGCTCTGACCTGCCCATGCTGAGTCGTCGGCTGATCGCCATTGCCCAGCTTGCTGAGCACATCTTGCAGCACCAGCTTGGCCTGAGCCAGACGCAAGAGTGGTGCAAGTTGGGGGAGGCCTGCATGCAGTTGCTGGACATGGAAGAGGCGCGTCTGGAGGCCTTGTATGGCGAAGCGACTCCCATAGTTTCGTCGGACGAGTAAGCGTCCGGCGACGGCGGCTCAGAGCCAGTTTGCCCGACGGAAACGAAAATAGAGGTAGTAGCAGGTCGCCGAGATCGTCAGCAGGGCGAGCGGATAGCCGTAACGCCAGCCCAGTTCAGGCATGTATTGGAAGTTCATCCCCCAGATGCCGACGAATGCGGTGGCGACGGCAAAGATGCCTGCCCAGGCTGCCAGTTGTTTGTTCACATCGTTCTGCTCGATGCTGACCGTGGACTGGCAGACCAGGATGGCGGTGCTGATGGTGTCGCGCACCGCGTCCAGCGCGGTGTTGATGCGCACCAGATGGTCGTAGACATCACGGAAGTACTCTTGCGTGTTGGCGCAAGGCGGCGGCACCCGGCCACCGTGCATCTTGCCTGCGGCCTCCATCAGCGGGGCGACCGCGTGCTTCAATACCATCACCTTGCGTTTGAGCAGGTAGATCTGCTCGATGTTGCCGCGTGCGCTGTCCTTGTCGAACAAGTGTTCCTCGATGGCTTCCAGTTGTGATTCCAGCACCTCGACCAGCGGAAAGTAGCGATCCACCACGGCATCCATCAACGCGTACAGCACGAAGCCGGAGCCGAGCGCCAGCAACTCCGGTTCACGCTCGCAGCGCTCGCGTACGTTTGCAAAGCTTTGTTCGCTGCGGTTGCGCACGGTCAGGATGAAGTTGCTCCCGACGAAGATGTTCAGCTCCCCGACCGACAGGTCATTACCGATCAGCTCGACCAAATGGAGGGCGACGAACATCGAATCGCGGTATTCCTCCAGTTTGGGGCGTTGGTGGCCGTGTCGGGCATCTTCCACCGATAGGTCATGTAAGCTGAACTCCTCCTGCATCTTGTCCAGTTCGGCGGCTGACGTGTCACGCAGCGCGACCCAGATCAGGCAATCGGGGTGGGTCAGATAGTCGCTGATGTCGTCGATGGGGATGTCAGCCAGCTTGGCACCTTGTCGATAGACCGAGCAGTTGATCAACATGAGGCAATTCCGTGACGGTACAAGTCGGATACTCCGGGGGCTGTGGGTGGCAAAATCATACCGCGTTTCCGCCGCACGAGGCGGCCTGATAATCCGTACAGCTTTCTGGTTGCGCCTGCCATAATCGTGGCCGTCGACAAACGGTTTCGGGTGGGGAAGTATGGATGCGGTTTCGAGTCTGGCGCTGGCAGCGGGATTGGGGTGGGCGAGCGGCATCCGGTTATATGCCACCGTGTTCCTGGTTGGCGCACTGGCGCATCTCGGCTACCTTCAGCTCCCCGAATCGCTGGCCGTACTGTCGCATCCCTACCTCATCGGCTTGTCCGGACTGCTGCTGGTGGTCGAGTTCATCGCCGACAAATCGCCGCTGATCGATAGCGCGTGGGACAGCATCCACACCTTTATCCGCATTCCCGCCGGTGCCTTGCTGGCGATGGGGGCGATCAACAGCGCCGATCCGGTCGTGGCGGCATCGGTCGCCCTGCTCGGCGGTACCTTGGCGGGCGGCACGCATCTCGCCAAATCCGGTGCCCGGGCGTTCATCAACACCTCGCCCGAGCCGGTGAGTAACTGGGCGGCCTCGTTCGGCGAGGACGGCCTGGTCGCTGTCGGCCTGTGGTTGATGTTCTCTCATCCCACACTATTCCTGCTCTTTCTGGTGATCTTCAGCGCCCTGGTCGTTTGGCTGCTGCCCAAGCTGTGGCGCGGCATCCGACTCAGCTGGCGACACTTGTCCGGTCGGGTCGGGCAGGGCGGTGGCCCGCGTGACTGACCCTGATCCCTGCTCGGAAGCTGAACGAAACGCCTGCGCGATGCGATAATGACACTCCGGCGTGGCACGGCTACGCTGCGCGAACCTAACCAATCAGAACGGAAAAATCATGACGACAATCCATATCCAACAAATGATGGCCGACAGCGGCGTGGCCTTCGGCACCAGCGGCGCACGCGGACTGGTCAGCCAGATGAGCGACGCGGTGTGCGCGGCTTACACGCTGGCTTTCCTGCAAGGTCTGGGATTGGATCGCGCCGGACAGAAGATTGCCTTGGGTATCGACTTGCGCCCCTCCAGTCCGGCCATCGCCCGCGCCTGTGCGGCGGCGATCCGCGAGGCGGGTTGCGAGGTGGATTATTGCGGCGTGCTGCCGACCCCGGCGCTGGCGCTGCACAGTCTGGCGCTGGGCATCCCCGCCATCATGGTCACCGGCAGCCACATCCCGTTCGACCGCAACGGCATCAAGTTCTATACCGCGCAAGGCGAGATCAGCAAGGCCGACGAAGCCGCCATTGCCGGAGCGACGGTCGAGATCGGCGCGCTGACGGGCGAGCTGCCCGTCGCCAACCCGGTCGCGCTGGATCACTTCCGCCACCGTTATACCGACCTGTTCTCGGCTGACTTGCTGAAAGGCTGGCGCGTCGGTGTGTACGAGCATTCCAGCGCCGCCCGCGACGTGCTGAAGCAGATCCTCGCCGACCTCGGTGCGGAAGTGTTGGGGCTGGAACGCACCGACACCTTCGTGCCCATCGACACCGAGGCTGTGGGCGAGGAAGACCGCCAGCGTGGTCGCAACTGGGCGGCGCAATACCGACTGGACGCGATCCTCTCCACCGACGGCGACGGCGATCGTCCGCTGATCGGTGACGAGACCGGCGAATGGTTGCGCGGCGACGTGGTCGGCCTGCTGTGTTCGCACTTCCTTGGCGCGGATACGGTCGTCACGCCAGTGAGCTGCAACACTGCCATCGAAGCTTCCGGCTGGTTCAAGCACGTCATCCGCACCCGCATCGGCTCGCCCTACGTCATCGCCGGGATGGAGCAAGCCAGCGGCGGCGTGGCTGGCTTCGAAGCCAACGGCGGCTTCCTCGCCGGCAACCACCTCGTCGTCAACGGCCACCGGCTGGCTGCGCTGCCCACCCGCGACTCCATCCTGCCCGCACTTGCGCTGCTGGCGATGGCACGGCAACAAGGCTGCAAACTCTCTGGATTGTTGAACGGTCTGCCACAGCGTTTCACCGCCAGCGACCGCTTGCAGAACTTCGCCGTCGCCGCCAGCCGCGCCTTGCTGGAGCGTCTGCAAGCCAGCGAAGATGCCTACCGCAGCCTGTGGGGCGACGCGTTGGGTGCAGTGGTCAAACGCGATACCACCGACGGCTTGCGCCTCACCTTCGCCAACGGCGAGATCGCCCACCTCCGCCCCTCCGGTAATGCCCCGGAACTGCGCTGCTACGCCGAAGCCGACAGCGTGGAGCGCGCGCAAGTGCTGGTGCGGGAAACGCTGGCGAAGATCGCCAACAGCTGAGCCGCACGCGAGCCGATCACTGGGGCGGCCTCGCCTGCGGCGATCAGTGTGGCGGGGTGTTTCCGAATATTTTCCCGAGACTCGTTGACGCTTGCTCAGGAATGGGTATAATGCGCGCCTCGTTTGGGTCGTTAGCTCAGCTGGTAGAGCAGCGGACTCTTAATCCGTTGGTCGAGTGTTCGAATCACTCACGACCCACCAAACAAGCCAAAAGGTTAGCGAATTATCGCTACCCTTTTTTATTTTCAGTTGTGTCATTTTTGTGCCGTTGCCCCCCTCCCAAGCTGGAGTCCTATGGCGATACAATGAAATCATGATGCGCTTAATGAAAACGAGTCTGCTAGTAACGCTGCTCTGCCTAACCTCCCTGGGTAGTGAGGCTGGGGAGCGCGCTTCAGAAACGGTAGCGCCCCAAGTTGATGGCGAATTGAGTGCGATTTCAGCGTTGGACGTGCCTCGCTACATGGGTACATGGTTCGAGATAGCTAAATACCCAAACTGGTTTCAGAGAAAATGTACTGGCAATACCAAGGCTGAGTATAGCCTCGCGAGCGATGGTCATCTGAAGGTCGTTAATCGTTGCCGTATCAAAAGTGGCGAACTGATTGAGGCGACGGGTCTGGCCAGGCAGGTAGGTCAAGCAAACTCCCCTAAATTAACAGTTAGATTCGCACCTGCGTGGCTTTCTTTTTTGCCATTCGTGTGGGGAGACTACTGGGTGATCGATATCGATGACGACTATCAGTTAGTTGCAGTGAGTGAGCCAAAGAGAGAATACCTGTGGATTCTTTCCAGAATGCCCAAGATTGACTCCGCCCGCTATAGGGCGCTGCTGGCCAGGTTGCAGCAGAAGGGGTTCGATCTAAATAGGCTTGAGCTTACCAAGCAGGACTGATGCCCAGCCCCCTAGCCTACCATCCTCCCCCTCAGTAATGCCCTCGGACTTTTCGGCATTGGATCACCCGGAATGAAAAAAAGCACCTAGTCATTTCTGGCTAAGTGCTTGTTTTGTTTGGCTCCCCGACCTGGACTCGAACCAGGGACCTGCGGATTAACAGCACAAGTAAGAATCTGAAAATAATAAAGAAAGTGCAAGAAAGGTAAGGATTTATTTTCTGCCGAAACTGTGCCGAACCCACTTTCCGAAACTATTCCGAACCAAACTTTGGGCATTTTGGTGGATTATTTCGAGTCGCCCAAGCAAATCAACCAAATAGGCGAAAATGATGCCGAGCGAAATCCGATCCCCGAAAATTTCGGTTTCCGAACCTTGGCGAGGTGGCCCACAGCGGCCCACGGCGGCCAGCAGATGGGGGCAGTCATCCCGGCCCGGCAACGGGGCCAAGGCGGTGCGTTAATGGGCAAACACGGGGCGATTCCGGTTGGGGCGCGGGGCGGCGGCGGAGTCCGGCAGCAGGGGGCTGGGGGAGGAAATCCTGAAAACCTGCGAAACTGAAAAGCTGAATGGTGTCGTGGGGCTACCCTGCACGACCTTGGGGCTGTCCCGCGCGCAAACCTGCCCCCCTCCACAGGGTTCCCCGATAATTCAACCGGCTCGGCGTCGAGGCGACGGGTGTATGGGAAATTTTTTCGATGTGCCTGCTTTTCCTTTCCGCCAAAACGTTCTTTAGGGGCGAATGATAACAAGGGCTGCTTTCCACAAAATTCCGGACACGCTCTTCATTTCCTTTAAGCAGAAATGCCTCCATATCTCCGATATACTCACCGGAAGCGTTTTTTGCATTGAGGGTAATGCAAGCCGCATCGTTACTAATTAGTGTAAATTCACCAAATTCGGCAGAGTCTGGATAGCTTAGGACAGCTCGCACAGCATTTGGTGCATCGGATTCCGCGCTGCAAGCGGCAAGCATTAGTACGAAGGAAAGCAGTACAAATGATTTCTTCATAATTGTCCTTGTTTAACTATGAATGCGTTTCCAAACAGCTTTCCGCCAGCCTCCGGCGCCAGGATTGAATTTCAGGATGCCGCTGATAACTCCCCGGCCTTAATCTGGATGGCGGGAGTTGACGGCCTTTGCAACTGGTTCAATAAGGGGTGGCTCGAATTCACAGGTCGTTCCATTGAACAAGAACGAGGAAATGGCTGGGCGGAAGGCGTCTATGCTGACGATTTGCAGTCATGTATCGAGCAATACCTCAAGCACTTCAACGCCCGAGAGCACTTCCTGCTGGAATATCGTTTACGCCGTTATGATGGGCAGTACCGATGGATTCTTGATTCCGGAGCCCCCTCGTTCGATGCTGCAGGGACATTTCTCGGCTACAACGGGGTGTGCTTTGACATCACAGAGCGTAAAAAAATCGAAAGTGTGCTGAACGAAGAAAGCCAGCGCTTTCGCAGCATATTGGACAACCTGTTTGCTTATGTTGCGCTACTCGATATCAATGGTGTGGTGCAGGAAGTCAATAAAGCGCCGCTAGAGCGTGCCGGCTATCGCCGAGAAGACGTGGTGGGTAAGTATTTCTATGATGCGCCGTGGTGGAATTATGACGATCAGGTGCGTGAGCAACTGATCGCTGCTATCGATTCCGCAAGGCAGGGCAAGGCGAGCCGTTATGACGTGGAAGCCAAAATGGGGAATGAGTTAATTCCAATTGACTTCCTCATTGCCCCTATTTATGACGAGGCAGGTAAAGTGATTGGCTTGCTTCCCACTGCGGTCGATATTACTGAACGCAAACGTCTGGAGATGGAGTTGCATCGTCAGGCGCGTCTGGATTATCTGACCGGTCTCTCAAATCGTCGAGACTTTATGGAGCGTGCCCAGCTTGAATTGGCCCGTACCCAACGATATGGCAATGCGCTCTCAGTCCTAATGCTGGATGTGGACAATTTCAAAAAGATCAATGACAGCCACGGCCATGATGCCGGCGATATGGTTCTGAAATCGATCGCGCTGACATTTCATAAAGTGTTGCGCAGTGTAGATATCATCGGTCGTTTGGGCGGCGAAGAGTTTGCGGTGATCCTGCCCGAAACCGGAGTTGAAACAGCGCTTGAAGTGGCGGAGCGGTTACGGGAGACAATCTCCGCAAGTGAGGTCGCATTATCCGATGGGCTGCGAATCCACTTCACAGTTTCCATTGGCGCGGCATCCATCAACAATATCGCTTCAAACATAGACACATTGCTTAGAGAGTCTGACAGAGCACTTTACAAAGCCAAACTGACCGGAAAGAACAAAGTCTGTACGTAATATTCATAGTGCTACGGGGATGTGGTGAGGGTGATAGAGCAAAGATTTGGAAGATATTGGGCTCCTGCTTTAACTCTCCATCGGTCAAAGCAGATTCGGCAAGAACTCAATCCCGGTGCGCTGCACCAATTCCTGATAACTGATCGGCCTGCCGACACGGGCATCGTCTGTATTCTCGATCCAGTGTGCCCAGGCTCGGTGATTGCTGGGATCATAGACCAGCTTGAACAGGTAACGTGGTACCCAGACGTGGGTGTTACCTATCGTGGTAGGTGCCGTGTCATAGACGGGGCCTGAGATGACGTAGACATCACCTTGGGCACGCATCACATATTTGCGGGTATCTTTTTCAAGCTTCGCCCATGTCTTGCGATTGTTGTTGGGCGCTTGCGGCACGATATTGGCCAACGAGAAGCTTTGAGCCATCGCATCATCCGTAGCCATGTCGGCAGCGGGGGCCATGTGTCCCCGGTCATAGCCTGAGCTGCGGTAGTCATCCAGTTGGGCGCGTTCGGAGTTGGGGAGTCTGGCCTCGGCATAGAACTGATCGGTACGTTCTATATCCTTTTCAATCATCGCTCGATTGAGTCGTTCGGCGACATAGACCGGACTATGGCTGCTGCCTGAATGCAATACAGCGAATCCGTCAAAGCATAACGCTCTGGGCTTCATGTCTTGCTGGGAGGCACGGATGACGGGAGACTTCCCATGTGCAAAGAACTGCGGGCACTGATCGAAGCTGGTGGAACCGGCATGGACAGCCACAGACGGCAGCAGAAGTGAGGCGGTAACGACGTGCTTGAGTAGCTTGGAAACGAGGGACATGCGCTAGAGTATATCTCCAATGGCCTAGCCTACAGGCGAACGAGGGATAGGACAGACTAGCCGCCCAATCGTTCACCCGAGAAGTTGCACGTCAGATTTCCAGATTCCCAGATTTTCAGGTTTTCAGCTCCCCACTAGCCATCCCAATGGGGTGCCCCACGGACTTTTTAATGCCGACCCTCGGACTTTTCGGCATTGGATCACCCGGAATGAAAAAAAGCACCTAGTCATTTCTGACTAAGTGCTTGTTTTGTTTGGCTCCCCGACCTGGACTCGAACCAGGGACCTGCGGATTAACAGGGCGAGCCAGTAAAAACATGAGTCATTTATAATCAGTCACTTGTAACGCTTGCTAACTTACAAAGCCTACTGAAATCGACCTGATTTGTGCCATTTCCAATTGTGTCATGGCACAAATATGGCACAGTCCAGTTGTGCCGTGGGCCCTTCTCTCAGGAAGCGCTCTATCCCAGATCGAATGCTCGTTCTCTCAAAGTCTCATACAGCTGCGCTGGCCCTAGCAGCACGTCCTTTAATCCGCTCCGCACCTTCTCCGAACCAAGCGCCTGCTTGCTCAAGGTTGAATGCGCCGACAGCGCATCCATGATCGCATTCAGAATCGCGTTAGACAGATCGGGGGAATTGGCGAACTGCTCCTTGGTATTGTTGTTGGCCTGCTGTACCAGAATCTCGGATTCGAGCAGCTTGCCCTTCAAAACATGGTTCACGTAAATCAGCTTGTCGTCTTCGGTCAGATCGCCCTCGAATAGCTCGTTCACCTTGGTGATGATCTCGGCCAGATAAACCTTCTCCTTCTGCTGCACCTCGCCACTGCCTGTTTCGGTCAGAGGCGATAGCTTGGGATACTCGCCATTCACCAGTGCCAAGTTGCGCTTACCCTGATCCTTCAGCTTGTGATGGGTGAGCGTCACCTTGGAGAGATCGACGCCTTCCCGTTCGCGCCCGAACTCCAGCAAGGGCAGCAGTCGCTTGAAGAAGATCGCCCGCTTCTCGATGGCGGTATTGCCGTAATCGAAGATTTGCGACAGAAAGGCATACACCCGCTGGAATGCGCCCAGATTACGCTTGAACAGCATCAGCGCATTCATCTCGTCTTGCGCCTCTTGTTCGGCCCTTGCATCCTTGTTGGCAACAGCGGCCTGATGATTGGCATGTGCCGCCCGGTAACGCTTGAGCAAACGATCAGCCACTGGCTCGATGGCAGCAGAAAGCTCCGCCTGTGACGCGTTCGGGTTCATTTCCACTGTCACCACCCGATCCACCTCGTTGTCGTCGTAGTGGCCTTCGGCATCCAGCTTGGCGCGCAGGTCATACACCAGATTGGGATCAGTCACGCCGTCCAGTTCCGCCGTTTCGTAATAGGTCTTGAAAGCTGCCAGCACCTCGTTCGGGTCATTCACGAAGTCGAGGATGTAGGTCGTATCCTTGCCGGGATGGGCGCGGTTCAGTCTGGAAAGTGTCTGCACCGCCTGTATGCCCGCCAATCGCTTGTCCACATACATGCCGCACAGCAAGGGCTGGTCAAAGCCAGTCTGGAATTTGTTGGCGACTAGCAGAATCTGATACTCCTCGGTGGCAAAGGCTTCGCGGATGTCTCGCCCGTTCAAATTGGAGTTAAGCACCTTGCTGGTTTCGGAGAGCGGATCGGGGTTGGATTCCTGATCGTTCACCTCGCCCGAGAATGCCACTAGCGTACCGATCCTGTAGCCCTGCGACTTGATGTACTTGTCGATGGCAATTTGCCAGCGCACCGCCTCCAGACGGCTACCGACCACCACCATCGCCTTGGCTTTGCCTTCCAGCAACGGCTGCACGCTGTCGCGGAAGTGTTCCACCACCACTTGCACCTTCTGGCTGATGTTGTAGGGATGCAGGCGCACCCAGCGCATGATGCCCTTCATCGCCGTGCTGCGCTCCACTTCCACATCAATCCACTCGCGCCCCTCGTTGGCGAGCTTGAAGGCCAGCTTGTAGGGCGTGTAGTTTTTCAGCACGTCGAGAATGAATCCCTCCTCGATGGCCTGTCGCATGGAATAGACATGGAACGGCGCAGGCAGATTTTCATCGCTGGCTGATAATGCCGGATTGGGGCGACGACCGAACAGTTCGAGCGTCTTGGCCTTGGGCGTGGCGGTGAAAGCAACATAGGTGATGCCCGCATCGTTCGCCCGCGCTGCCATCTGCATTGCCAGCAGGTCTTCCGTTCCCACCTCGCCGCCGTCTGCCAGTTCCTGCATTTCTTCCGCACTTAGCAACTGCTTGAGCTTGGAAGCCGCCGCGCCGGTCTGCGAGCTATGCGCCTCATCGGCAATCACGGCAAAGCGTTTGCCTTGAGTAGCGGCGAGTTCCTGCACAGCCTGTAGCGCAAAGGGGAATGTCTGAATGGTGCACACCACGATCTTCTTCCCGCCCGACAACGCCTGCGCCAGCTCGCCGCTCTTGCTCTGGCTTTCGCCCTTGATGGTGGCGACCACACCCGCCGTACGCTCGAAATCGAAGATGGCTTCCTGCAACTGCGTATCCAGCACCGTGCGATCCGAAACCACCAGCACCGAGTCGAACAGCTTCTTGTGCTGGGCATCGTGCAAGTCGGCAAGGAAGTGAGCCGTCCACGCGATGGAGTTGGTCTTGCCCGAGCCAGCGGAATGCTGAATCAGGTACTTCTGGCCTGCACCTTCTGATAGCACTGCCGCCACCAGTTTCCGCGTTGCATCCAGCTGGTGATAGCGCGGGAAGATGATCGCCTTGATCTGCTTCTTGCTGTCGCGTTTAGCGACGATGTAACGCCCGATGATCTCCAGCCAGCTATCGCGTGCCCAGACCTGTTCCCACAAATACGCGGTGCGGTGTCCGTTCGGGTTTACCGGATTGCCTGCCGCGCCGTGATCGCCCAAATTGAACGGCAGGAAAGTGGTCGCCGCACCCAGCAGGCGGGTGGTCATCATGGCGGCACTATTGCTCACCGCGAAATGCACCAACGCGCCACGCGGGAAGTCCAGCAATGTCTCGGCGGCAGCTTGCCCCTTGGGTTTGGGATGGCGGTCGAAGCGGTATTGATCCACCGCATCCTCTACCGACTGGGTAAAGTCGGACTTCAGCTCCACCGTAGCAATCGGCAGGCCATTCAGGAATAGCACCAGATCAATCGCATTCTCGTTGAACAGCGAATAGCGCACCTGCCGCACCACGCGCAGCCGATTGGCGGCGTACTTGGCTTGCAGTTCCGGGTTCATCGCCAGCGCGGGCTTGAACTGGGCAAGCTGCAAAGGCTGACGCAAACCCAATAACTCGATGCCATGCCGCAACACATCCAGCGTGCCCCGGTCATCCAGTTGGCGGCGTAACCGATCCAGCAACACCGCGTCGGCAGCGGCGCCGTGGTTCTTGCTCAGCGTTTCCCATGCTTTGGGTTGGGTAGCCTGCACCCAAGCAATCACATCGGCGGGAAACAAGGCGCGGGTTCGGTCATAGGCCGAGAAATCACCGTCCGCATACAGCCAATCGTGTGCCGCAAGGTGAGCGCAGATGTCGTTCTCGAATTCGATTTCCTTGTGCAGGCTCATGGTTTATTTACCAAGTCTGGATGGTTGGTCTGCAACCAATGCTGCGTGTGCGCCAACAATTGTTCCGCTTCTTTCAAACAATCTGCCAATGCGCTATCGGCAATCGGATCACCTTCGTAATCGTTCAAGTTGCGCTGCTTGCGCAAAGCATCCAGCACGATCACCGTCTCTTTGGACACCTGCAATGTGAGCGGTAAACTTTGAATTGCCAATTGATGATGGCCGGGCTGGCTGGTCGCAGTCCGATAACCATTTGCCCACAAGCCCAGCATCGCGCATTGCATGATGGTTTTATAAGCCGCATCAAAACGATTATCCGCGCCCAACTCCTTGAGATTTGCATCCACCAAATTGCGCTGCGCCGCCAACAGCAATTTAAGTACCGCGCCTCGTGTGGGCACAAATGCCTGCAACTTATGGATGGCCAGTAAATTCTGCAAAGTCATGTTCAGTCCCGATCAAATACAACTTGGGTTTAGCCAGCACATCCATCACCAATGGCTCTTGGTTATGCAGGCGCAGTTGAAACTCCGCAGGCGAATAAACCACCGGATTGATCTCGCGCTGTAATTTTTCTTGAGCCGAATACAGCGCCCGCACCACCTCGGCAAAACTCGCCTCACCCACTATCAGCACATCCACATCGCTGCCCGCCGTTTCAGTGCCTTGCGCGAATGAACCAAACAGCAACGCAAATTGAATCTGCGACGCAATGCCCCCCAACGCACTCAACACCACACTCACAGCACCGCTGGTTTTACGGAACACCCCCGCCAACTCGGCAAATACCGGACACGCACGGTTGGCCTGATACAACACCTGATTGCCTTGCTTCTCACGCAACAACAAACCCGCTTCCGCCAGCTTGCTCAACTCGCGATGCAACGTCCCCGCCGTTGTTCCGGTCTGCCGCGCTAGCTCGCGCACGTGAAAACGCTGCGCAGGTTGCAACAACAGCAACTCCAGCACCCGCAGGCGGTAAGTCCCGAACAGCACACTTAATAATTTATTGTCGTAGCTCATTTTGCTTCGATTGTAGCTTTAATAGCTTCATTGCGGCAACGATTGAATTCCGCGCACGTCTATCTTGCCCGTGACGGCGGCGGAAATCAGCGCGCTGCGGCGTTCTTGCAGCAAGGCGATGGCGCGGTTGGCTGCGGCGGTGAGGGTGTCGAATGCAGCGGTTTCTCGGTGAAGAAATGCTCTGATTTCGAGTTGCTCATCCAATGGAGGGAGAGCAAACCATATCTTGGTCATTCGAGTAAGCCCAAGGTCTTTATTGGTAGCACCACGGGTATGCAACTGCGACTGCTCATAACAACCCACACTGTTCAGTGCATACGCCAAGTAATACGGTTCAACGAGGTCGTGATTTATTTTAAGGACAGCGACGTGAACCCACACCTGAAATCGATCATCAAGATCGACAACTCTCGCGATTCCTGTAGTGCCGCCTTTGGTATAAAGAACATCGCCCTTTTCTGGAATCACTCGCCTGCAAAATTCCGAGTAGTCCTCTTCAGAAACAAATTTCGCATCGTCGAGATGCCAAGAACTCACCCCTATATTCCGAGCGGAAAGAAACATCACGCCATCATCAACATAATTGGGCGAGAAATGAGGGCCATCAGAAACTTGCTTGCAAACTCTGCCAATTTGCGCTCGATCCCAATGCTCCGGCACGTCGCCCAGCCATTCGATGCCGGAGTCTTTCATCGGGGAGTTGGGGTTCAGCCCCTTGGTGACAGCGTGCGAAATCACCGCCTGCCGCTTTTCCGTCAGCAGCTCCACCAACCGCCGCTGCTCGGCAATCAGGGCATCAATCTTCCCCGTCTCGCGGTCGAGGAAGGCGGCGATGGTTTGCTGTTCCTCTAACGGAGGCAGTGCCATATACAGTCTGCCAAACACATCTGGATACAAACGCAATCTTGAATCGATCACGCCCGCAGAAAATGCCTTGTAGTAAAGGATGGTTTCGTCCGACCTCACCAAGTAGTTCAGAAATGACGGCAGGCTACCATCTATCACATGAAATACGCTGTATGCAGGACTTACGATTCCTTCGTGATTAGAAAATGCCAGCCCTCGATTCCAAGCCAGCATGATGTTCATCACCAAGTCATTCGGATAGCACACCTTATAGCCTTCGAGGGATTCAGCACGGCTAAGGTGGTCACCTTCGTCTATCACTTCAGCGCGAGGAGAAACCCCCGTGTAGGCAGAGACAGACAGCAGCGTCTCACTTCCATCCTCCGAGCGCTCGTCTCTTTCCCGGAAAACTTGCTTGACTCGCTTCAGTCCCCAATGCCCCGGCACCTCGCCCAGCCACGCGACACCACTGCCCTTGTATTCGGGATAACGCGGAAAACTCATGCCTCATCCTCTTCCGGCGCGTTCTGCAAATAGAATTCGTGCAGTTTGGCTTGCAGCAGTTTTTTGTTCGGTAACTGGGTCTGGTATTCGGCGATGAGGGCGGGCGAGAGGCTGCGGCTCAGGGCGTATTCGACGACTTCGTCGTCTTTGCTGGCGCAGAGCAGCACGCCGATGGCGGGATTTTCGTGCGGCTTTTTGATGTCACGGTCTAGCGCTTCGAGGTAGAAGCCGAGCTTGCCGAGGTATTCCGGCTCGAAGCGCCCGACCTTGAGTTCGATGGCGACGAGGCAATTAAGCCCGCGATGGAAGAAGAGCAAATCCAGTGCGAAGTCGCGTCCGCCGACTTGCAGCGGATATTCGGAGCCGACAAAGCAGAAGTCGCGTCCCAGCTCGATGAGGAAGTCCTTGAGCTTGTGCAGTAGGCCGTGATGCAGGTCGGCTTCGGCATGGCTTTGCGGCAGGCCGAGGAATTCGACTAGGTAGCTGTCTTTGAATACGCTCAGCGCTTCGGGGTGAATTTGTGTCACCACTGGTGACACTTTTACCGGGTTGAGTACGACGCGCTCGAACAGCGCGGTTTTGAATTGGCGCTCCAGTTCACGTTTGCTCCACTGTTCCTGTGCGGCCATGCGCAAATAGAATTCGCGTTCTTCCGGGCGTTTGCTCTGGCTGAGGATGATGAGGTTGTGCGTCCACGGCAATTGTCTCACCAGCGGTGAGACTTTTTCATCGCCGCGATACGCTTCGTAAAACTGGCGCATACGGAACAGGTTGGGGCGGGTGAAACCGCTCAGGCCGGGCTGGGTGCGCGCCAGGTAGTCGGCCAGTTGCGTGACCACGCCATCGCCCCATTCCGCCGCTTCGATCTTGCGGCTGATGTATTCGCCGACCTGCCAGTAAAGCTCGATGAGCGTGGTGTTGACGCTTTGCACGGCGCGCTGGCGCGCGGCGGCGATGAGTTTGGCGACTTCGGCGAAGTGAGTGTCGGGGGTGAGGTTGCTCATGCTGCCCCTCCAAAAAGTAACCCCCCGGTTTGAGCGTCACGCCGATGAGCTGGCGGATAGGCTTGGGGGGTGTTGTTGGCTGGATTATACATGGCAAAGCTCATGCCGACAGCCCCGCAATCATCGTCAAAATCCGATCCGTGCATTGCTTCAGTTCGGTATCAATCTCGGCCAGCGGGCGCGGCGGCTGGAACACGTAGAAGTGCCGGTTGAACGGGATTTCGTAGCCGACTTTGGTTTTGTCGTGGTCGATCCACGCATCGGGGGCGTGGGGGAGCACTTCGCGTTTGAAGTAGCTTTCCACGTCCTCATTCAGCGGGACATTCTCGGTATCACGCAGGCTGGAATCCGGCTGCGGCTTGCCTTTCTGTTTGCCCTTTTCGCCCAGCACGATCTTGCCTTGCTCATTGCGCAGCGGGCGTTCGACGGTGATGGTGCGATAGCCGAAGTCCTGATTCTTGAAAATGCGGCTGATCGGTTTTCCCGCTTGCTCGGCTTCAACAAACTCGCCAAACAAGCGGGTGATCTCGGTGATGTGCTCGTCCGACAGCTCCTTGCGTTTGCTGCCCAGACTCTTGCGCATCTTCTGCCAGAAGCCACTGGCGTCGATCAGTTGCACACAGCCCTTGCGCGCTTCCGGCTTGCGGTTGGAGAGTATCCAGACGTAGGTGCTGATGCCGGTGTTGTAGAACATGTCGGTGGGCAGGCCGATGATGGCTTCGACCAGATCGTTTTCCAGCACGTAGCGGCGGATTTCACTTTCCCCGCTGCCTGCGCCGCCGGTAAATAGCGGCGAACCATTCAGCACGATACCGAAGCGGCTACCACCCTCGGCAGCAGGGCGCATCTTGCTGACCAGATGCAGCAGGAACAGCAGCGAGCCATCCGACACGCGCGGCAGGCCGGGGCCGAAGCGGCCATTGAAACCTTGCTGCTCGTGCTCCTTGCGGATGTCCTTTTCGACTTTTTTCCACTCTACGCCAAACGGCGGATTGGACAGCATGTAGTCGAACTTCTTGTGCAGGTGGCCGTCGTCCGACAGGGTGTTGCCCGGTGTGATGTTGGCGACATCCTGCCCCTTGATGAGCATGTCGGCCTTGCAGATGGCGTAGGACTCGTCGTTGAGTTCCTGCCCGAACATAGTGAGCCGCGCCTGCGGATTGTGTTCTTCCAGATACTCCCCGGCGATGGAGAGCATGCCACCCGTGCCAGCCGTGGGATCATAAATGGTGCGCACCACGCCGGGCTTGGACAGCACCGCGTCGTCTTCGATGAACAGCAGGTTGACCATCAGGCGGATGACTTCACGCGGGGTGAAGTGTTCCCCGGCAGTCTCGTTGGAGATTTCGGCGAATTTGCGGATCAGCTCCTCGAATACCAGCCCCATCTGGCTGTTGCTGACGGCTTCGGGATGCAGGTCGATCTGGGCGAACTTCTCGGTGACTTGATACAGCAACCCGGCCTTGCCCAAGCGTTCGACCTGAGTGTGGAAGTCGAAGCGCTCGAAGATGTCGCGCACGGCGGGCGAGAAGGCTTGCACGTAGCTGTAAAGGTTCTCACGGATGTGATCCTGATCGCCCATCAGCTTTTTCATGTCCAGCGGCGATGTATTGTAGAAACTCTGCCCCGCTTTGCGTAACAGGAACGGCTCAGGATTCAGCCCGGCCTGCTGCTTGGCTTCCAGCTCGGCCAGCACCGCCGCCTTGGTGGTTTCCAGTACGCAGTCCAGACGGCGCAGCACAGTGAATGGCAAGATCACCTTGCCGTATTCGGATTGCTTGTAGTCGCCGCGCAACAGGTCGGCGACAGACCAAATGAAGGATGAAAGGGACTGGTGGTTCATTAGTGCTCAACGTGATATTTCTCCGATGTATTCTGCGGGGTTTGCCAAGGTATAGCAATATGCCGGATAACATAGTTCGAGTCTTAGCTGATGAATCATTGCATGCACAAATATGCTTGTGGATCAACTTGGAAATCGCCAAAACCGTTAAGTGTACGTGCGTGCGTATGCAGTGTGAGCACTCTGGAGCGACACTATACCGAGGAAACTTCGGCTTCAATGCAGCCTGATTCACCGGAAAGCTCGGTGAATTAATGGTTATGCTGGGGTAATCCAGAGGGGGGCGAGTCCATAATTTTGTGTAAAGCAGACGCAATGAACAGTCTGACAAAATGGCTCTGGCGGACTAGCCCACTTGGCGGGAAATCGGCCATTGCGGCCATCCTCAGCAAATGGGACTAATGGCTGCTTTTCACTTCTTTCCGGACTCCTTCATTCATCGAGACCAGGCCGAAATATCTAGATAATTCGGCCTATGTATCTAGGCGCGTCAGTGTGATTCAATTCGCTTCGCAGTCTGCGGCTCCTTATTGATAATGAAATAAAGAGACACAAGAATTCATAAATGCGAAGTATCCATAAGAATAGGTTAGAAAAGTGTCTGAGCTAACCCGCCTTTAACGGACACTTCAATAGGAGACAGTTAATGAAGGAGGTGTTCAATGGAAAGCAAGGGAAAAGGCAAGGTAAATCCGGAGAGGCAGCGGCAGCGGTTCAGTGCGGAATTCAAGCGCGAGGCAGTGCGGTTGCTGGAATTGGGGCAAAAGCCGGGGACGCAACTAGCGCTGGAACTGGGTGTTGCACGCAACCGGCTCTACAAGTGGCAGGCGCAATTCAAGGCGAATGGTGGCGTATTCCGCGAGCCCGGTCGACCAAAGGTGACGGAAGAGAGCGAGCTATCGAAGCTCAAACGGGAGCTGAAGC
>NZ_JQKP01000016.1 GCF_000746095.1 Ferriphaselus sp. R-1
CGCAGCAGCACGCGGCGAGTTGGATCTCAACAGGCTGGCCCGCGAAGAACTCGCCGCGCGCGGTTTGGACCAAAACGGGGTTTGGGTCGGGTTCGACAAGGCCGCAAAAATCCACAACGTTTAAGGAGCAACAACATGAAAGCCCAAGCCCTCAACCAGATTCTCGAAACCATCGCCAAGCAGCACCTCTTTGTAGAAACCCTCGAAACCCGCCACAGCGACCGACTGGATTTCCACGACGTGTCGGTGTGGGGCATCAAGGCAGCCCTCGAAGCCGCCTACCTCGCAGGCCAGCAATCCCAACAAACCAAGTAACCCAAGGAGATCAAAATGACTGACATCAAACTCACCGATACCCAGCGCCAAATCATCGAGCACGCCGTGCAACACACCGGAGGCAAAATCGAGTGGTTCCCCGATAACGTCAAGGGCGGCGCACGAAGTAAGGTGCTCGACGCCATGTTCAACCGTGCGCTTATCACCCGCGACGGAGAGGGCTGGTGCGTGGCTGCCGAGGGCTATCAGGCCTGCGGTGTGCATTGCAGCCTGACCCCGGAACAGGTTGCTCGTGGCCTTGCGATGCAAACTGAGTCCTTGGCCGAGATGGTCAAGGAAACCCAAGCAGACGCCACCGTTCGGCGCACACGAGCCAACAGCAAGCAGGCCGAGGTCATCGCCATGCTCAAGCGCCCGGAGGGAGCCACGATCAGCGAGATTTGCCTAGCCACCGGATGGCAGCAGCACACCGTGCGCGGCACCTTTGCCGGAGCCTTCAAAAAGAAACTGGGGTTGGAAATTACCTCGGTCAAAGAGCCGGGGCGAGATCGGGTTTATCGGATTGATGCTCAATAGCGCCAACGGAGTCAAATGGCAGGCCATCTGACTGACGGGTGGCCTGCAAACCCGTCCACTCCTGCCAGCGGCGCACGATCACATCACAATATTTCGGATCAAGTTCGATCAACCGAGCCTGCCGACCGGACTTCTCGGCAGCGATCAGCGTAGTGCCAGAACCACCGAACAAGTCCAGCACGATGTCGCGCGACTTGCTGCTGTTGAGGATGGCGCGCTCGACCAGTTCGACCGGCTTCATGGTCGGATGCAGGTCGTTCTTGGCGGGTTTCTTGATCTGCCAGACATCGCCCTGATCGCGTGCACCGCACCAGAAGTGATCGGCACCGTCGCGCCACCCGTACAGGATCGGCTCGTACTGGCGCTGGTAATCCGCGCGCCCGAGCGTGAATGTGTTTTTGGCCCAGATGATGAACGTCGACCACTTGCCACCGGCAGCACGGAAGGCTGCCTGCAAGGTGTCGAGTTCGGATGAACTCATTGCGATGTACACCGCGCCCTTGGTCACCGACAACAGGTTCGTGCAGGCATCGGTGAGGAATGTTCCGAAGTCGTCACCCAGGTTGTCGTTCAGGATCGGGCGGTTCTTGCCGCGCAGCTTGTCCTTCGCGGTATTGGCGTAGTTGACGTTGTAGGGCGGATCGGTGAACGCCATGTCGGCCAGTTCCTCCCGCATCAGGCGCTTGAGATCGTCAGCCTTGGTGGAGTCGCCGCACAGCAGGCGGTGCTGGCCAAGCAGCCAGATGTCACCCGGTTGGGTGACGGCGACTTCTTGCACTTCCGGCACCGCATCGTCGTCGGTCAAACCTTCCTTGTCACCGGAATTCAGCAGGTCGTCCAGTTCATCATCACTGAAGCCCAGCAGACCGAGATCAAATTCGGAGGTCTGCAATTCCGACAGTTCCAGTGCCAGCAGTTCCTTGTCCCATCCGGCATTCTCGGCCAGCCTGTTGTCGGCCAGGACGTAGGCGCGCTTTTGCGCAGCCGACAGATGCGACAACTCGATCACCGGCACTTGCGTCAGTCCCAGCACGCGAGCCGCCTTGAGCCTGCCGTGTCCGGCGATCAAGCCACGCTCGCCATCCACCAGGATGGGGTTGGTCCAGCCGAACTCGCGGATGCTGGCTGCGATCTGGGCGACCTGTTCATCGCTGTGGGTACGCGCATTGTTGACGTAGGGCACCAGTGAATCGACCGGTCGGTATTCGATGTTGAGGTTTTCCATGGGCGTAAAAAAACCGCCCGGAGGGGGCGGTTGATGTGTGTCGGAGGTGGTCGTGCAAACTTCGACCATGTCAGGAATATACGCAAAATCTCCCCGAAATGCGACACCCTAAAAATGGCCTGAAACCCGCATAAATACTCATCTCTCTGCATGATTTCGAACCGCTTTGCAACTTGCCGCAACTACACTCATGCCATTCAGGTTTTCGGCCAGAATCGACAGCGCGATGTTCCGCCTGCGCTGGACAGTGCGCACTGCGCAGCCGAAGCGTTTGGCGATCTGTGACCACTCGAAGTGGTCGGCCCGCATCCAGACGATGTGCCGGGATTCGACATCCAGCATCTGCATCCAGCGCATCGCCTCCAGCATCCGTTCGACTGCTGCCGGAGTGGGTGGGAAGTGACGCTCCTCATCGCATGGCTTCTGCTCCGGTGCCATACGCAGCAGGATCGGCCAGACGTTGAGGTAGCCCTGTACTCGGGCAGGTGGCAGGCGTCGCGCGGTTTCCGCTGCCTCGGTAAATCTGGCCGCAACACTTTCGGGTGTCCAGTCATCCATGGCGTTTACCTCCATACAGTCGTTCGCCGATCCGGCGCACGAATTCACGCTCGACGAAATCCAGCCGCTCGTCCGTTTCTTGCACCACTAGGATGTGCTGCTCGCGCCAACCGGATTCCTTGATCGCCTCCAGATCGGTGACATTGGGTTGCAGCTTGCCCAGCGGGCAGCGATAGGGTTGTGGTTTCATGTCACACCTCCAGACTGCGGGCATAAGCGAGCAAAGCCAGCGCATCCGCTTCGTTGTCATCTGCCGGGGAGTGGCCAAGATGGCGCGCAGCGGCAATCATCTCGTCCTTGCTGGCGTTACCTTTGCCTGTCGCGTGTTTTTTGATCGTGCCGACCGGGATGCCCTGGTACGGAATCTGGTGGTGCTCGCACCAGGCGGTCAGATGCGCCATGAATCCGCCGTAGGCGTGCGCAGCATCCACGCCGAGGTGCCGACGCACTTCCTCGAAGTACACGGAATCGATGCCATCTGCCGATTGCTTGATCTCGGTGAGCCAGCGCTTGAACCGGAGGAAGCGCATGCCGCCTCCCTCGAAGCGTTGCGGCTTGAACGATGCAGAGCCGCTGGTGATGCTGCCGTCACGGGCTGCCAGCGCCCATCCGGTGGTGGTGCCCAGGTCGAGGGCGAGTAGAGTTTTGTTCATGTTGTCAGTCCTTTTTTCGTGGGGACTGACGCAGCTGACGTAGTTTGTCGAAACCCCTATATTGTGTGCGCACGCGCGCACGTATGGAGACTTACGATAAACAGCGTCAACTGCGTCAGTCGGATTGTTTTTCATGGCATCAGTTATCGCTGTATGGGGTGTAGGCAGGCTTGGGCGGCTCCTTCAGTCCAATGCCGCGAAACCCTCTGATGCCTGAGCTGTTGCGCCACTTCTCCAGTCCTCGGGTGATGAGCAGATCGGAGAAGCGCCGTTGCGAGCCGACGAATTCGCCAGCCGCATCAGCCCACTGTTTCCAGTCGTTGAAGAGTTCCGCAGTCAGGGAGTTGGCGGTGGTGACGCGCACGCAACGCTCATCCAGCCAGCGACCCAGCGCATCCTCGGCCTCGAAGTATTCCTCGGTGGCATCGACTACCTGCTGGGGCGGATCGAGGCGTCCGATGCGCTGCCACTCGAGACAGCCCTCAAGCGCCCAAGCCAGAATCCCATCACGTTCGGCCAGCAATTTTTGCTGCAGATGCTTGTCGCGCCGCTCGGGTGGTACTGTGATCGTGAAGGGAATGAGGTGCAGTCGTCGCCTCATCGCCTCATCGATGTTGCGGATCGCTGGTTTGTGGTTGCCTGCGACGAACAGCTTGAATTGCGGAAAGAACTCGAAGAAGTCCTGCCGCATGAAGCGTGCGGAAATCTTGTCGCCGCCGGTCAGGCTCTTGACCTTGGATTCTGCCCAGCGTCGCCCCTGTTCGGTTTCGATGGCGGCTACGAAGCGAGCGCCACGCAGTCCGGCCATGTCGGTCGGATGGCGATCGGTGCGCGTTTCCATGAAGGTGTCCATGGCTGCGTTGGTGGCGTAGTCGCCGAGGATCGTCGCCAGCGTATTTACGAACACTGATTTGCCATTGGCCCCCGTGCCGTACAGGAAGAACAGGGCGTGCTCGCGGGTGGAACCCGTCAGCGCGTAGCCAACCATCCGCTGCAGATAGGCCTGCAGTTCCTTGTCACCACCCGTCACCTCATCGAGAAACTGTCGCCAGGTCGGGCAGTCGCCCTTGGGGGTGGCCGTGGTGATCTTGGTCGTCCGGTCACGCCGGTCATGCGGACGTATCCGGCCTGTGCGCAGATCGACGATACCGCCCGGTGTGTTGAGCAGCCAGATGTCGGCATCCCACTCATCGGTCGTGCCTGCATGGCGGCGATCTGCACGCGCCAGTCTCTCAACTGATGCGACGGTGCTGGCGGCAGCGAGCTTGGCAGCGACTCTTGGGTTTTCAGTGCGCAGCGCAGCATGACGACAGACGTGCCGGATGAGATCGGTGGCCGCCAGCGTGTCTTCGGTGCGCCAGCGCTGACCGTCCCACATCAGCCACTTGCCCCATGCCGCGACATACCGCCAGTCGTGGCGGTAGCGACGCGTGAACGAGAGTGCCAGTGCATCGTCCGTGCCCCACACGGTCTGTTCGGACTGGGCATCGGTTTCCACATCGGGCGCATCGTCCGGGAGATGCATTTCCATGCGCGGGCCACTGGCAAGGAATGTGGCCACATCAAACCCGTCTGCAATGGCGTCCGCAGCATCCCATCCTTCGGGGCGATCCTCGGGCGGCAACAGGACGGCACACGAGATGGCACCGGCAGCCAAAGCAGCCTGACCGGCATCCTGCGCGTATTCCCAGCCGGGTTTATCCTTGTCTGGCCAGATCAATACCCGTTTGCCTGCCAGCGGCGACCAGTCGGTCTTGTCCACAGGTGCCTTGGCACCGTGCATGGCGGTGGTGGCGCATACACCATGGGCGATCAAGGCCTGCGCGCATTTCTCGCCCTCGGTCAGTACCACGACATCGGATGCTGCCATGCCCGGCTGGTTGTACAGCGGACGCGGATCGGGCGGTGCCATCCTGCGCCGCTTGGCATCCCATGGCCGGAACTCCTTGCGACGGCCCGGAGGGTCGTAGCGGTACACCACGGCGATGAGTTTTCCGTCGCGGTCGAGGTAGTCCCATTTGGCGGTGGCAGGCCCGAGGTCATCGACTGGTGCTTCGCGTTTGGCTTTGCGTGTCGTCTGCACCGGGGCACGTCCAACCAGATCGCGGGCATGATCGAGCACGGTGGCGAAATCGCTATGAGCATCGCAGCCATGGTGTCGCGCGACCAGATCAAAAATATCGCCACCGTCACCAATGGCCCTGTCCGTCCAGAGTCCTGCCTTGTCGCTGGTGAGTACGACCTCCAGGCTGTCGCCGGGACTGCCCAGCACATCGCCGATATGGAATTTGCTGTGCCGTTTCTTGCCTGCCGGGAAGAGCGTGAGCAGAACCGACTCCAGCCGGAGCAGCAGCGCGTTACGAACTTCGTCGCGATCCGATTCGCGTGGCTGGACTTGCTGGGATGGGGTGTCGTTGAAGTCCATCATTTTGCACCTGACTTTCTTTTGGATTTTTTGTGGAAGGAGGGCACGATCGGAGGCAGGTAGTGCGCCTGCCGTGCTACCTGACGGACAAACTCCGGATGCAGGCCGATCAGATCGGCGATGCGCTCGAGGTTGTGTCCCTTCAGGAAGCGAATCGCCCTGCGCCGGACGTAGTCGTCCACCGACACGGCATCGGCCATGCCCTGACAGATCACCGCGACCATGAGCTTGGTTTCCGGTTTGGGTGCGAAGGCATGACGCAGGAGCAGTCGTTCAATCGCCCGAATCCCGACCAAGGGCCGGTTCGGATGTGTGGGGATGAGGGCTGCGTTCATGCGGGCCTCCAGCAGCGATCCTGCCAACTGCAGAATTTGCACTCGATATGGGTGGAATCGCTGAACGACCGGGGCAGCAGTTCTCCGTGCTCGGTGGCCGTGATGATTTTCACGGCACGGTCCGAAGCACGTTGTGCCAGCACCGCATCGAACGGCACCAGTTCGAACCACAATTCCTGCGTATCCTTGTTGATGGCAGTGAAAAGCGCCGGGTTGCGGCTGATGCCCTCGACCGTGGATTCCATGTACGCCTGGTAGATTGCCATCTGCGCGGCATAGACTGGCTTCGCCACTGACACGCCACGTTTGACGCAATCCCGCCAGTTCTGCGCGTTCATGGTTTTGCACTCCCACAGCATCGGGAATGACCAACCGAGATCGGCGGGTGCGGCCATGACGATGCCATCCACGTGTCCCTGAATCAGCCCGTCGCACACCGAGAATCCGAACTGGCCACCCGAGCGGGTGCGGGTGTAGAGATCGAAACCGGACAGACGTAGCCAGCGGATCGCCAGATCTTCCAGCACATGGCCGACCTCGAAGATGCGCAGCACCCGGCCATCGAAATCACGACCGGGATCGACTGGTGCTCCCGCGAACTCGTACTGAAGCGCCCGGTCGCAGGCTACGCCCAGACGGGATGCGCCGAGATAGGTGCGCCGTTCCTGTCCGGCACGTTCGGCGGTGAGTGCAGCATCGATGTGCGAGGTCACGACCTCATGCACCTTGGGGCGGTGATTGAAATCCAGCATCACGCACCGCCTTTCTGGGGCTGAGGTTCCTCCCACGGCAGATCGCTCTTTAGATCGGCGAACGGGTCCTGCACCACGTTCGGCAAACCCCGCACTGCGGGGAATGCCGTCGAGGCGTGCCGTTCGGCCATCGCGTCCACAAAGCAGGAAACGATCGCATCGCAGACCTTGAGTGCTTCGGACTCGCTGTACTGGCCGAGCGGCTTATCAAAGCCAATCTCGCCAGCCGCTTCGCCGAAGGCCTTCAGGCAACGGCGGATGGCGGCCTGCTCGTATTCGGTCGCATCAATCATGGGAAGCTCCTTGCCCTTGTCTTCCGCTTCGGTGCGCAGGTTGTAGAACCGATGGAATGCGTCCTGACACCGTTTTGAGCAGAACACCCAATCGACCGGGTAGCGCCGGGGATCGGCGATGGAATACCGCGTATCGGTGATTCCAAAGCCACGCGCCTCGCGTGAACAAATCCAGCACTTGCTCATGCATGCTTACCTCCAAAGCGTAAGCGGGGAGCATGCTGTTTGCATTGCGCATCCAGCTCGACGAAATCGTTCTTGATTTCGGTCGTGCCAATCACCACACCGGCAGGATGTGCGCATCTGGCGATGCGCATTCCCCCAATGTCGGTTTCGCTCGTTTTGTCCAAATGGCGACAGTTGCCGCAGCGTTGATTTTTCATCATCAACTCCTCACTGTGCCCATGCCGGTTTGCCGACAGATGCAGGACGGGATGGCGTGGCCGGTTTTGCCTGCGGTGCAGCGGCGACAGGAGCGGTACCAGCCTTCGGAGGCACCCCCATCAGCCGTGCATAATCCTTGTGGTCTGGCTCGATCACCTGCTTGATGGTGTTGCGGTACTCGCCCTTACTGTCTTTCTCGACATCGATGCGGGCGACGAACTCGATGCCGTCCAGTGCGCTGAAACTGCCGATACGGCGAGCGTTTTGCGCCTCGGAAGACTGATCGGAGGGCAGCACGCCATAGGCCGAATTGAGCGCGGCACGGATGAAGGTGCGGCCCATGTTGGCCCAGGCATCGCCCTTGGGGGAGTGCAGGCCGATGTTGCTCCACAGCTTGCGTTTGGCGAATTCGCCCTCCAGTACGACGAACTCGGCGGCAAGATAGATCGAGCCAGTATCGAAACTCTCGGTGGCATAACCATCGGTCCAGCCGCGTGCGGCGTCATCAAAACCGCCCGGCTTGATCGTCATGCGGACCTTGGTCAGCGTCCCCTTGGGGATCAGGTCGAAAGAGGTTTGTTGTTCGGCGTCGTTGAAATCGTTCCAGTTCATGCTCATGATTTATTCCTTGTCAGATGGGGTGGCGGGGGCTGCGCACTTGGCGATCAGCCGTCCGAGGTGGGGTTCTTCCTGCATGTCCAGACGACCTGAACGGTCCTTGGCCGGGAAGCCCCATGGGTTGAGGGTGTGGCAGATGAAGGCGCGGTAACTGCTGCCGTCGTCGGCCTTGAGTTCAGCGAGGGTGGCAACTTCATCGACGATGCCGGGCAACTCGAGCGCGGTTTTGCTGCCCTCGATCTGCGGCACGAACACCTTGCGGTTGAAGTCGTCGATCTTCTCGTCCAGGATGGCGACGAACACCACGTTCTTGCCGCGTGCGTGCTGCAGGTGGGTGAGCGCGGTGATCATTTCCTGCCCGAGCAATCCATATGCACCCCGGCTGTCCGGTTTGCCGGTGCGCTCGGAATACGCGGCAGGCTGCGCCTTGGCCCAGGTGAAGCACAGGCGTGACAGCGCCGTGATCGAATCGCAGAAGTAGGTCTCGTACTTGTCGAGCTGTGCCGGGTCGCCGTAGGTCTGGAAGACATGGTCGAAGTGCGCCTGCGAGAACGGCTGATCGGCAGGCAGTGCCGGATTCGGACCGGCAAGGAACACCACCAGATCACGGAACTCCGGCCAAGTGCGTGGACGGATGGTATCGCCCGACCATTCGGCCACGGCCAGATCGCCTGCCTCCAGATCGATGAACAGCGTGATGTCTGTGCCCAGCGTCTTGAGCTGGGAGGTTTTACCGATGCCGCTCTTGCCGAGCAGGGCCATCTTCACTCCACGCTTTTCGGCGCGGCGCTGGTCGGCGGAAATGATGGGTAGGCTCATGCTGCACCTCCTTCCACCAGTGCCAGACGGAAGCTGGGCTTGCCGGGTTTTACGGTGCGTGCTGCCTCGAATTGTTCGCGCAGAGTGGATGGCCAGTTCTTGAAACGGCTTTCCGACACGGAGTAATCGACGTCGATGAAGTCGGAAACGTTCTCTCCGGCGGCAGTGATGCGTTCTGCCATCTCGGCCAGACGCTTCTGATCCCACGAGACACGTTTGGGCAACTCGTAGGTCACTTGCAGCGCGCCGTCATCGATATGCGTCACACCAAAATCGCGTCCGGATTCCTGCAAGGACTGCCGGGCCTGCTCGCCGTAGCGTTGCTCCAGCGCGGTATTGAGCCGGTCGCGCGACTGCTTGATCCATGTCGCCATCAGGTTGAGCGACAGGTCAAACTCCTGCAGTTGTTGCTGTGGTAGCGCGACAAGTTGGCTGACAGAGAGTTCCGGCAGGGAGCCGGTATTGATCATGAGGTCGCTCATGCTGCACCTCCTGCTGTCAGTGGTTGGGAGGTGCTGGTTCGCAGACACTGAGCCTCATAGGCTTCCACGTCTTCGATGCGGTACAGAACCCGCCCATGAAGTTTCATGAAAACCGGGCCAATGCCTTCGCAACGCCAGCGTTCGAGGGATGCTGCACTGCAGTCCCAGCGTTCAGCAAGTTCTTGCTGATTAAGATGTTTTACGGTCATTTGATACCTCTACGGTTGTGTGCGAAATCGCAGAGGCAGTTTCGAGTTCGGGCTTACTGAGGGAATACCAGCCGAATTACTGAAAAATTTACTGAGTTTCAGCCAAAGGTGGGTTGGCGTTATGCAATGAATGGCTGGAATGGTTTCAGCCACGCGGCAATAGGTCGTGATTTGACATGAGATAAATACATATCTAATATGAGCGCATGAAGCCGAATTACAAACGACCCTTTGTCCAGTACGTCAAGAAGGCGCACAAACCCCTGCAATTGGCGATTGAGGATGCTGTTGAGGTGGTTTGCGAGATGCCTGATGTCGGCGAACTCAAAGTGGGGGACTTGGCGGGCATACGGGTTTACAAATTCCGTTTCAATCGCCAGGAATACTTGGTGGCTTATCGGCCCCCCGACGATGATCTGCCGGTCGAGTTTTTGATCATCGATTTTTATCAGGTGGGATCACACGAGAATTTTTACGACGAACTGAAACAGTATTTGCGGCATGAGGGTGGAAGAGGAGGATCGAAATGAGCCATGCACTGACAGCTGAAGACCTGTATTCTGAAATGAAGCGTATGCCTGCCGGGGAACGCATCAAGTTTTTCACATTGTTGACTGGCAATGCATTCCGCGAGGATGATTTCACCCACGAACAAGTGTTCGGTCAATTGCATCAGGAAATGTTTTCTGCATGGGAAGCAGCGGAATATCTCGAGATTTCCGTCCCGACGCTGCGTCGTTATGTGCAGTCCGGCAAACTTGTTCCGAGCCAGATGGTGGGGCGCAACCAGATGTTTTCCACCCAGAGCCTGAGAGCATTCAAACGCTCACGTGGTCGAACTTGAGGATGACACTCTCAGTCAGGCCGATTTCAACCGGAATCTGCCTCGGCTGACAGTTTCGATCCAGAGTTCGCGCTTCGATTTCCCCCCCATGGCGTCATCAATTCCGCGCGCACCTGAATGCGTTTTGTCGGCAATCTCTTTCCATGAAAGCCCAGATCCGAAATCCCGATGCTCCCAGAGCAAAGTGATAATGTCAGCTTGGATGCCAGAGAAGGCCTCCTTGCGCCCACGCAGGCAAAGTTCGATGCTGTTGCCTTGGCGTTTCAAATAACTTTCCGGCAATGACATGCCATCGGTGCTTCCGCCCAGAAGGAATTCAAGGTAAGGCAGGTTGATGCGTGCACCGGTTTCGCCGGTGACATACAACATGTCCACCATAGCCAAATGAGTGTTGGCAGGGATGGCAACCGAGGCGACGGGGGGCGCGTTGAGAGAAATCACAATGGCGCTGGGCGGTGTCGGCTGCGAATGCAATTTCTGCACGATGCTGTCGCAGCGGGTTTTCATTGATCGTGCCAGATAGATGTTGGTCTGCGCGCGATCGATTACCGCGCTACCCAGATACCACAGCGCATCGTGTTCCAGCAGTTGCATGCGCCGATGGTGGGCTGGCATACCAAGACCCTCGCACAGGTAGGTTTTGATCCAGTCTTGCGAAATCTGCAACAGACGGGCTTCATCCAAAGGGACGCTGCGCCTTTTATGGGTTTCCGGACACTTATACCAAGCCAAATTCTTTTCGGTGTCCACCTCGATTTCCACATCTATGTCGCCATCGCGTGCAGGGATAAAAATGTGCGATGCGAACCCTGCAGGCTGCAGAGCCTGAACGGACAGGAGTTCAGCCACCAGCTTTTCTCTCGGGCGGTGGCGGGTTGCCGAGAAAGGGATCAACCCTTTCTCGAATAACTGGAATGCGAAGAGGACGCTATCGAGACTGAGCATGTCAGAATTTTACGAGAATGCCCCAGGATTCGAGTAGCCGATCACGAAGCTGGCGGTCATTTTCCGTCAGTCCGGAATTTGAACAGTTGTTGGGGGCAGTGATCGTCACAGGAATGCTGCGTGCTCTCTGCCCCGGCTGTTTGGCCAGGTGAATCGCAATCTTCACTTGCTTGACCACCAGCGATGAGAAATCCGACAACTGAAATTCGTCTCTCGCCACCTCGAAGATAGTCCGTGAATCATGACGGTCAGCCTGAATGGCCAAGGTGTTGTCGACCGGGCGCTTCTTTCCCTTATCATCTGATCGATAACCATCCTGTCGGAATTTGATCATTTGCAGTTTCACGCTTACGACTGGTTCATCGCCTATTGGAAATTCACGCGGAGATGCGAGACTTTCAAGATCGAACTCGCGCAACTGGATCGGTTCGCCCTCAATTTCACGTTGCAGGACGGTGTCGGCAAACACTCTCGCCAAATCGCGTCGGGCCGAATGAACGCTGCTTGAGTAAATCTCAATGGTGCCGCTTTGGGGTTCATAGGTGAGATGAACTTTTTCGGCGGGCACGTAAAATGTCGTTTCAATCTGATTGTCGACGATGTGCTCGTAGCTGTTCTGTTCGGCGTTGTATGCCACTGTGATGTGGTGCAGCGAGACATCGTCATCGTTGTCCGAGAATGCTGATCGCACGAAGTGCTCGATCAGTATCGAACCCTGAATGCCCAGTGTGTCGCGCACCTTTTCCTTCAATACATCCAGTCTAACCTGATCCAGTTGAATAGGTTGTTCGGCTGGCCCCTCAAAGCCACTGTAGAGGCGAGGGCTCATTCGATATTCGATTGCGAAACGGGAATCTTCCGACTCGGCAAAGCGCTGCGGGGCTTTCACAAATAACCAAAGCGAGCGATTGAAGGCATCCGGCTGTGCATCCAATTCTTCGATGTCTGGAATTATTTCACGAAGGCTGGTGATGGCTTCCTGTCCGGCGCGATCGGCAAGCACCACGATGCGCTCTGCCATTCCCTCGATGTTGGCACGGCGGATGTTATCGAGCCCATGGATGGTTTCTTGCAACGATTTGCGCCAAGGCTTGATCTCGGCCTCATCCGATGGTGGTGCCGGTATTTCAAAATCCTGTAGCCATGTTTGAAGCAATAAGGGCTGAGCCTTGTTGGCCAGGCGAGTAAAGTTCTCCATGTCCTTCATGAGTGATTTTCCTTTTACGTATATTTGCGCACCAGGCCGACAACGACCCCAAAAATTTCCAGCTTGCCCTGCGGGCGGATGATTGAAAAATCCGGGTTGGCCGGAATGAGATGAAAACCTGCCTTGTCGCGCCCCAGCGTCTTGAGCGTGAACTCATCGTCGACGATGCCAACCACCAGTTCACCGGGCTGGGCATGAGTCCGGCGTTCGACGATGGCCAGATCGCCGCTGTGTATGCCTGCGTTGATCATCGATTCGCCCTTGACCCGAATGATCACCGTTTGCGCCGGTTTCTCGATCAGGAAGCGATCCAGCATGACCTGCTCGCAGGCCTCGTCGGATACCGCGACCGGCGCACCTGCCGGAACCGGTTGACTGGCAATCGTGCGTTCAAAAAAATGGTCGCTGGGAGCCCAGTCGCCATCCGGAGTGCGCTCGAGCATTCCGGCAGCTTCGAGCCGTTCGAGCACCTTCTTGATGGCGGACTTGGAGGCGAAGCCGAGCAAATCCATCAGCCGGGCATAGGACGGAAAGGTGCGGTACTCGGCGTAGTACGCCTGTAGTCGCGCCAAGTGTTCCTGGTCGTTGGACGATTTGGATTTGGATATTGTCATGAGTGATATTGTAGAGAACGGTCGTTCTCTAGTCAAAAAAATACACACATCCTAATTACTGGTTCGCATCTGTTCGCAATCGTTCGCAACGCTCTCACCAGATTGCCCATTCGGCAGATCACAATCCCTGCATCGACGAGTTTGATGACAGAAGGAGTGCTACCCAATGATGGATGTGAACCAAACCCCACCGGACCGGATGACGGTCGAGCAGCGCAGGCAGGAGGTCGGCCAGTTGCTGGCACGCGGCATTGCCCGCTTGAGAATGCCGCAGCAAAGCCTTGCCCCAGAGAGCGAGTTTGAGCTTGCTATACCGCCGGAACGAAGCGTTCATGCGGTCTCCAACCCACGCAACAGAAAGGAGATTGCATGAACCAGAAAACCCACCCATTCGTGACGCCGCCATCGGTGGTGGCACAGATCACCCAGCTGCCCAGCCTGGACATGGCGGCGATCAAGGCGTTGTGGAAACGCCTGTACGGCGGGGATACGCCGACGCACAACCGGCAGTTCCTCGAACGGCGCATTGCCCACAAGCTGCAGATGATCGAATTCCGCAAGGTCGACCGCAACATGCTGGAAAGCAACCAACGCCGGATCGCCACCCTGATCGAGCGCGGCAAGATGCAAACGCCAACCAAGCATTACATCCCGCCGGTTGGCACTGTGCTGACCCGGTTGTATCAAGACGTTGAGCACTGGGTGACCATCGAAGCCGAAGGCACCTACGAATACCAAGGGCGGCGCTACGACAACCTGTCGGTCATCGCCCGCGAGATCACCGGTACCCGCTGGTCTGGCCCACTGTTCTTCGGGTTGCGCAAACAAGAAACCGCCAAGAAACCCAAGAAAGGAGCCCGGAAATGAATCAGCCCATCAAGCGCCGCATGCGCTGTGCCGTCTATACGCGCAAATCCAGTGAAGAAGGATTGGATCAGGAATACAACTCCATCGATGCCCAGCGTGATGCTGGGCATGCGTATATCGCCAGTCAACGTGCCGAGGGCTGGATCGCGGTGGCCGACGATTATGACGATCCGGCATTTTCTGGCGGCAACATGGAGCGCCCCGGCCTGAAACGCCTGATGGCGGACATCGAGGAAGGCAAGATCGATATTGTTGTGGTCTACAAAATCGACCGCCTGACGCGCAGCCTGACAGATTTCTCGCGCATGATCGATGTGTTCGAGCGTCACGGTGTGTCGTTTGTTTCCGTCACCCAGCAGTTCAATACGACGACCAGTATGGGGCGGCTGATGCTCAATATCCTGCTATCGTTTGCCCAGTTTGAGCGGGAGGTCACCGGCGAGCGCATCCGCGACAAGATCACCGCCAGCAAGAAAAAAGGTATGTGGATGGGCGGCATCCCGCCCTTGGGCTACGATGTGGAAAACCGCCGACTGGTGCCCAATCCCAAGGAAGCCAGTTTGGTGCGCCACATCTTCAAACGCTTCGTCGAGATCGGATCGACCACTTTGCTGGTCAAGGAAATGCGGCTGGACGGAGCCACTTCCAAGGCATGGGTGACACAGGACGGCAAGGTGCGCACGGGCAAACCGATCGATAAAAGCCTGCTGTACAAGGTGCTCAACAACCGCACCTATCTTGGGGAATTGCGGCACAAGGAGCAGTGGTATCGCGCAGAGCATCCTCCGATTATCGACCAGCAGGTATGGGACGATGTGCAGGCCATCCTGTCCATCAACGGACGGCTGCGCGCCAAAACTACCCGCGTCACCAAGGTGCCGTTCCTGCTCAAGGGGATTGTATTCGGCAGCGACGGTTATGCCTTGTCGCCTTGGCACTCCACCAACAGACGCGGACGCAGCTACCGGTATTACATCCCGCAACGTGATACCAAGGAATATGCCGGTGCATCGGGTTTGCCGAGATTGCCAGCGGCCCAACTGGAGGGCGCGGTGCTCGACCAGCTGCGCGGCATCATGCGCAATCCGGCGATGATCGGCGAAATCGTGCCGCAGGTGAAAAATCTCGATGCAGACATCGACGAGGCACAAATCACCGTGATCATGACTCGGCTGGATTTGGTTTGGGATCAACTGTTCCCGGCGGAGCAGTCGCGCATCGTCAGGCTGCTAGTGGAAAAAGTGGTGGTGTCGCCGACCAACATTGAACTGCGCCTGCATGCCAATGGTATCGGTCAGATCATCAGGGAGATGCAACCAGCGGCAGAGGAGTCCATAGCATGAGTTCCATCAAAATCGAAGGTCAGGCCGAAGCCGTGCCGTTCAGCAACGGCACACTGACGCTCAACATCCCGATCAAGATCAAGCGGCGGGGCGGGTGCAAGAAAATCACGCTGCCTAACGGCGAGGAGGGGATGGCAAATTCGCCGAAGAAACCGACTGCCATGCAACTGGCGCTGGCGCGCGGATATCGCTGGCTGGCCATGCTGGAATCGGGCGAGGTGAAAACCATGCGCGAACTGGCTGCCCGCGAGGGCGTGGACAACAGCTACGTCAGCCGGATGGTCAATCTGACGCTGTTGCCGCCATGGATCATCGCGGCGATTCTGGATGACTCGCTGCCGGAGGATGTGCTCCTGTTCGACATGGCGGTTGATCCGCCGGCGCTGTGGGATGAACAGCGAAGCCGGCTCGCATATCCATGAGTCGCGAAGTTAGATCGCGCAGCCACTCCTCGCCGTTGCTTTCCTGGCTGATGTTCCGTACAGCGGAGTGCACCAGATAGTCGATGCTGCGTGCTTGCTCGCCAAAAAGGGGGAACCAAGTCGGATGCCTCATCCCCATGAACAGGGGGGCGTCCTCGATGGTTTTCAGTTGCTGTGGGTCAAACAAGTCATGTAGTTGCAGCATCCGTTCATCCTCTATCTTTTGTATTCGTAAGGCGTTCTAGCCCTCGACCTTCAAGCATTCTCCACTCGCTGAATGGGGCGGTTTCCGCCGCCTACCAAATCTCATGTCAAACCGTTCATCTGAGTCCGCGTGTAATCCATTGAAATTATAATGAAAAATTTCATGCTTTTGCGGACTTCGGCTTATGTCTGGTTGGAGAGTCGGCAGAGAATATCGGCGCGGAGAGAGAAAATAGCCACCAATCTTGAGTGCGGTGGTGAGATGCGAAGTCCGCAACCTATTGAAAATAAAGCCGCTGTGTGCGGGATTATGGGGAAAAGAAAAGGACTCAGAGAGTGTCTGAGTCCTTATTATTGGTGGTGGGGTTGCACCCCGTGTCAATTTAAACTATCACAACGCCTGCTAGGACTCTCGGATAGATGTGGAAACTTGCAAAAATCCCTTATTCGGCAAGCATCTTATCAGGAAATTCACCGGTTGTTTCGTTGTCGGTAGAGTGGATTCGGACGCGGGTTCAATTGCGCGATCGGGAATTGAACCCGCGTTCCATGTGCTTGGAATCGATCTGCTTCAACAGCCGGGTTTGTCATTCGTGCTCTTGATGTTGTCCGAAATATGTATATACTTATCGGACAAGGAGTGTGCCGTGCTCAATCAATCCATTGCTATTAAATCGCAGGTGATGCAACGCATCAGCCAAGCCCCGATATCCAAAGTTTGGACACCGGCGGATTTTCTCGACCTGGGAGGGCGCGATGCGGTGGACAAGACCCTGCAGCGTATGGTGACCAGTAATGATTTGCGCCGCATTGATCGGGGGTTGTATGACCAGCTTAGGGTGAACACGCTCACGGGGCAGCCCGCATCTCCTGATTACCGTAGTGTGATAGATGCTGTCGGTCGCCGTGATCAAGTGCGGGTGCTGATTGACGGAATGACGGCAGCCAACGATCTTGGATTAACCAATGCTGTGCCGGGGCAAGTCATTGTGCATACAGACGGACGGCTACGCCCGATTCAGTTGGGTAAGCTAATTCTCCAGTTTAAACTGACAGCACCGAGCAAGCTCTACTGGGCAGGTCATCCAGCGATGCGGGTGGTACAGGCACTTTACTGGCTGCGCGATGGCTTGAGAGATAACACCCAAATCGATCAGGATGCGATTCAAGCCAAGCTCACACGACTGTTACACGACTCAAACCAAGGAGTCGCGATTCGTGATGATCTGCAATCTGGTTTGCACACCGTACCATCGTGGATGCAACGGTGGATTCGAGATTTGCTTGCCAGATCGGAACCCGTCACTACTGAGGCTAAACTATGAATGCCGAATTTCTACGCGTTATCGCCGCCAGTCCAGAGGATCGTCGTGGCCTGTTCTTGGCGACAGCCAATCGGCTCGGCACACCGCTCCAGAATGTGGAAAAAGATTTCTGGGTGTCGTGGGTTCTCGATCTGCTGTTTAACGGTCGTGATGTCAGCGAGCCTCGCTTGCTATTCAAGGGTGGCACCTCGCTGTCCAAGGCATACGGGCTGATCTCCCGGTTTTCTGAAGACATCGACATCACCGTGTTCCGCGAGGACATTGGTCAGGATATTGAAGTGGGTGATTTGGAGGGGCTCTCTGGTAAACAGCAGCGCCTTCGCTTGGAGGCAATTAAGCAAGCCTGCCAAGGCTACATCCAAGGTGCACTCAAGGAACGGCTGAATCGGCAAATTAAAGCGGCATTCCACGATGCGGGTGTCTCAATAACAGAAGACCCCGTAGTTCAGGACCCTGACGATCCGGATCAACAGACGCTGCTGGTGCGGTATCCATCAGTGAGCACCAATCCAGACGAGTACGTGAAGCCAACGGTTAAGATCGAAGCTGGCGCAAAATCCGCTCTTGATCCGCATCGGTCCGCTTCCATTCAGCCCTATGTGGCAGACGACATGCCGACGACCAATCTCATCGTGTCGGACGTAGTTACCATTGATGCCGAGCGCACTTTTTGGGACAAGGTCGTGATTCTGCATGGTCTGCGTCGTTGGTATGACAACCGGGGTGCATTGCGCCAGCACGGGCATCGCGTTTCACGGCACTACTACGACATCTACAAACTTAGCCGATCTCCCGTGGGGCAGCGGGCAGCAAGGGATCGCGCCCTTGCGCATGACTGCGCGCGCCACGCACTCATGTTTTTCAACAGCACGGATTTGGACCTAATACATGCCAAGCCCGGAACATTTGCGATCACTCCGACCCCTGAAATGGAGGACGCGCTCAAGCGTGATTACCAAGCGATGTCAGGAATGATTTTTGGAGAGGTGCCTGACTTTGCAGATGTTCTTGAGGCAACACGACAACTTGAGCAGGTGATCAACCAAGTGATCTAATTGCTTTCAGGAGTGGTCTCATCGCTGTTTGCCAGTCAATTGTGCTGACATCAATGGCTTGATGTCCCGTTCCACATGCCCAATACACGTTTTTGTGTATGGAGCATGTCATGGAGTACAAGCAGTGCATCGCGTGTGGTCGGTCTTTCAAGCCACGCCCCCAAATTCCGCAGCAATCATACTGTTCATCGCCGGATTGTCAGCGCGAGCGACGACGACAGTGGCAACGTCACAAGCTTCAGTCTGATCCTGACTACCAAGACAATCAAGCGCGGGCGCAGCAGGCATGGAGTCAGCGCAATTCGGACTATTGGCGCGAATACCGCGCGTCTCACCCAAAGTATGTCGAACGCAATCGCGCCTTGCAACAGGAGCGCAATGCCAAGGCCACGGTTGCCCCAATTGCAAAGATGGACGCGTCAATTCCAGTGATTCCGTTGCCATCGGGGATTTATCACCTCCGTTTGGTCACGGAAGACGGAATTGCAAAGATGGACGTATGGACTGTAGAGATTACGGTGCATTCCAGTGAGCGCAAGCCAGACGTCGATATTGCAAAGAGATGACGTGTTCGGAAAGCAAGACGGAGACGAATACCATATTGCCCATGCGCGCTCTCTGCACATCCTGCATGGAACTCAATTTGCCGCCTTCCTGCTTGCCTTGATGGCAGCAACGACGAGTGATCGAGAGCCAATTTTGCAAACCAACCGGGGCGATCGATACTATGCAACAAGGCGAACCAAGTGATGACGGGGTAGAGGCACCTATCCTGACGCGGGCGGTGGAATATGTTCGGATGTCGACCGAGCACCAGCAGTATTCTACTGAAAATCAGGCTGACAAAATTCGTGAGTATGCTGCCCGGCGCGGCATCGAGATTGTCCGTACCTATGCCGATGCCGGTAAAAGCGGCCTGCGCATGGAAGGGCGCGTGTCACTCCAACAGGGTTGTCGATTGTCATTGACAGGAGGAGTTCGAAGTAGTTACTATCAAACCATGCGCCTTCTCTTGGTATTCATGTTATGTGTACTTCCGCTCCAAGCTTCTTGGGCTGCGGCGGCTGGCTATTGTGGGCACGAGCAGGGGAAAGCCGCACAGCACTTCGGTCATCACGATGACGAATATAGGGATTTTTTTGAGAAGAACCACTCAGATAAGCAGTCCGGAAAGCTAGACCTTGGGCATGATCACTGTCATATGTCTAGTTTCTTGGCTCTTCCGAGCGTGCTTGTTGCTCACACCCCTGTTCTATCCTCGCAGTCTTCGTTGCATTGCGACGAACGGATTCATTCTTCTCTCGTTCTGGCTAGAGTAGAACGTCCCAAGTGGCACATTCTCGCCTGACACGGCGGGACGGATGCCACTATTCAAACTAGTACAGGCTTTTTAGCTTGTGTTGTTCGTTTCGCCGGATTCATCCTTTTATTTTTGGAGAATTCGATGCGAAGACGTCTATTGCCGCTTGGGTTGGCGGCGCTGTTTTTCAACCCATCTTTTGCACAAACGACCGATGCCATGCGCGGTGGCGCTATTGGGACAAGCAATGTCAGCGCGCCGCGTGCGACCGAACCGACTGGCCCACTCACCCTAAAGGTGGCGCTGAAACTAGCGCTTGGTGCCAACGCGGAGCTGTCGGCCGCCGGGCACGAATTGGAGGCAATCGAAGCAACGATCATCCAGGCGCAAGTACGGCCGAACCCGGAGTTTGCAACTTCCATTGAGGATACGCGCAGAGCGACGCGGATCACGAGACTACAGCTGAACCAGCCGATCGAGCTTGGCGGTAAACGTGCTGCCAGGATTGATGCCGCCGAGCGAGGACGCGAAGCTGCGTCGGCGGAACTGGACATCAAGCGCGCCGAGATACATGCAATCGTGGTGGCAGCCTTTTATGACGTACTCGTTGCGCAGGAGCGTTTGCGGCTTGCGCAGGCGTCGGTCGAACTCGCGCAACGTGCAACCAGTGCCGCATCGCGTCGGGTCGCCGCTGGCAAGGTATCTCCGGTCGAAGAAACCAGAGCGCGTGTGGCCGAAGCCGGTGTCCGGGTTGAATGGACGCTGGCTGGCAGTGAGCTGGCGACTGCACGCAAACGTCTCGCCGGTACTTGGGGTAACGCGATACCCCGTTTCGAGCTTGTCGAGAGTGATCTTGAGGCTCTGCCGCCACTACCCGCGCTGGCCGATCTGAACAGCCGTCTTGCCACCTCGCCCAAGCTGTTACGAGCCAAGATCGAGGTTGATCGCCGTCAAGCACTGGAGGAGGTGGAACGCAGCCGACGCATTCCGAACGTGACCGTGAGTCTGGGTGCGATGCGCAACGAGCAGGTGGGTCTCGACCAGGCGATTGTCGGTCTTTCGATCCCAATCCCGATGTTCGATCGTAATCAGGGCAATCTGTTGGAAGCACTGCGTCGTACAGACAAGTCGCGGGATGAACTCTCCGTCACCGAGATCCGCCTATCCAATGAACTGGCGCAAGCGCATGAACGCCTGAATACAGCACGCCAGGAGGTGGGGTCGCTACAGCGGGACATTCTGCCGGGTGCGCAAAGCGCCTATGACGCTGCAACCAAGGGCTTCGAACTGGGCAAGTTCAGTTTTCTTGAAGTGCTGGACGCCCAGCGCACCTTATTCCAGGCCAAATCCCAATACCTGCGCGCGCTGGCTGAGGCGCATCGGTCCGCTGCCGAGATCGAACGCATTCTCGGTGAAGCATCGCCCAAATCAACGCCAGGTTCAACCCTGGCACCAATCACCACCAAGCCGTAGGAGCCCAACATGAAATTCAATCTGAACAAGAAGCAAACTCTTTCCATTGCCGGCGTCCTGGCGGCCGGCGTTGTGCTCGCCTGGTTGATTCTCGGCACGAACAAGCCACAGCCGGAGGGCGAGGGAGAAACGCATGGCAGCCCTGCGGAAACGGCCAGCCATGACAACGCGGCGGCCGCACCGCAGAAAGGCCCGCACGGTGGAAAGCTGTTCACGCAGGATGGTTACGGGACGGAAGTAGCCATCTTCGAACAAGGCGTGGAACCGGAGTTTCGCATTTACACCTACCAGGACGGCAAGCCTCTCGACCCTGCGGCAAGCCAGGTCAGCATCGCGCTCGACCGCCTCGGTCGTCCGCCGCAGGCATTCACGTTCGTTAAGGAAAAGGACTACCTCAAGGGCGACGCGGCGGTTGAAGAGCCGCATTCCTTCAAGGTGACGATCGCCGCGCAGTACGGCAACAAGCCTTATCGTTTCGCCTACGAGCAGGTCGAGGCGCGCGTGAGCATGACCGATCAGCAGCTTAAGCAAAACAACGTCGAGGTGCTGACTGCCGGGCCGGCGCGCATCAAGAGCGCCTTGCAACTGATCGGCGAAATCCGCTTCAACGAGGATCGCCTGGTGCACGTCGTGCCGCGCTTGACGGGCGTTGTCGAATCGACGGCCGCCAACGCCGGCGACCGGGTGCGCAAGGGCCAGGTGCTCGCGGTGATCTCCAGCCAGGCGCTGGCCGACCAGCGCAGCGAACTGCTGGCCGCGCAAAAGCGCCTGGCGCTGGCGCGCACCACCTTCGAGCGCGAGAAGAAGCTATGGGAAGACAAGATCTCCGCCGAACAGGATTACCTGCAAGCGCGCAACGCCATGCAGGAAGTGGAAATCGCCGTCCAGAACGCGCAACAAAAACTTACCTCGCTCGGCGGCGGGCAGCAGGCGGGCGGCAACCTCACGCGCTACGAAATTCGCGCTCCCATCGACGGCATAATCGTCGAGAAGCACCTCTCGTTGGGTGAATCCGTGAAGGAGGATGCGAACATCTTCTTCATCGCCGATTTGTCCACGGTGTGGGCGGAGGCGACCATCTACGCCAAGGACTTGAACACCGTAAAAGTGGGACAGAAGGCCACCGTCAAGGCGGCCGCGTTCGAGTCCCAAAGCAGCGGCACCGTGTCCTATGTCGGTGCGCTGGTGGGCGAGCAGACCCGAACCGCAAAAGCGCGCATCGTGCTGCCCAACCCGAAGGGCATCTGGCGCCCCGGTCTGCCGGTCAACATCGAGCTGGTGGCCGGCGAAGTCGAAGTGCCGGTGGCGGTCTCTGCGGAGGCGATCCAGACCGTGCGCGACTGGACCGTCGTGTTCGGCCGCTACGGCGCCAACTTCGAAGCGCGGCCCGTGGAACTGGGGCGCAGCGATGGCAAATTCACCGAAGTCATCAAGGGGTTGAGCGCGGGCGAACGCTACGCCGCAAAGAACAGCTTCCTCATCAAGGCCGACTTGGGCAAATCCGGCGCCAGCCACGACCACTAGGAGACCACCATGAAACAGATTATCGCCATTGTGCAGCCGCACCGTCTGGAAAGCATCGAACAAGCCCTGCATAGTCTGGAGCATCTGCCCGGATTCACGATTTTTCCGGCGCGCGGTCACCCGCGCGGACGAGGCCCGCACCATGTCTTCGCCGCCACCGAGTGGAACCCGGACGCCCACGACCGGCTGCTCCTGATGATGTTCTGCCCGGACGAGCTGGCCCCCAAGGTGGTGGAAGCCATTCGCGCCGCCGCCCATAAGGGCCATGCTGGCGACGGGTTGATTGCGGTTTCCGAACTTGCAGACGTGCTGCGCATCCGCTCCGGCGAACGCGGCGACGCTGCCCTCTAGAAAAAAGGTCACACCATGTTCGAAAAAATAATACGTTTTTCCATCGATCAGCGCTGGCTGGTGCTGCTGATAACACTCGGCATGGCAGCGCTGGGCGTTTTCAGCTACCAGCAGCTGCCGATCGATGCCGTGCCCGACATCACCAACGTGCAGGTGCAGATCAACACGGCTGCGCCCGGTTATTCGCCGCTCGAATCCGAGCAGCGCATTACCTTCCCCATCGAAACCGTCATGGCCGGCCTGCCCGGACTGCAACAGACCCGGTCGCTGTCGCGCTACGGCCTGTCGCAGGTGACGGTGATCTTCAAGGACGGCACCGACATCTACTTCGCGCGCCAGCTCGTCAACGAGCGCATCCAGCAGGCCAAGGGCAAACTGCCGGCGGGCGTCGAGCCCGGCATGGGGCCTATCTCCACCGGCCTGGGGGAGATTTTCATGTGGACGGTCGAGGCCGGGGAAGGCGCGAAGAAGGCCGACGGCACGCCCTACACCCCCACCGACCTGCGCGAGATCCAGGACTGGATCATCAAGCCGCAATTGCGCAACGTGCCCGGCGTGACCGAGATCAACACCATCGGCGGCTACGCCAAGGAGTTCCAGGTCGCGCCCCTGCCCGACAAACTGGTGGCCCACGGCCTGACCTTGCAGGATATGGTTGCCGCGATCGAGCGCAACAATGCCAACGTCGGCGCCGGATACATCGAAAAGCGCGGCGAGCAGTATCTGATCCGCGCGCCGGGCCAGGTCGCCACTATCGAAGACATCGGCAACATCATCGTCGGCAGCCGGCAGGGCGTCCCGATCCGCATCCGGGACGTGGCCGAAGTCGGCATCGGCAAGGAATTGCGCACCGGCGCCGCGACCGAGAACGGCCGCGAAGTGGTGCTCGGCACGGTGTTCATGCTGATCGGCGAAAACAGCCGCACGGTCTCCCAGGCCGTCGCCAAGCGCCTGGAAGAGATTAACCGCACGTTGCCGCAAGGCGTGGTGGCCCAGACGGTCTATGACCGCACGATCCTGGTGGACAAGGCGATCAATACCGTCAAGAAGAATCTGGTCGAGGGCGCCCTGCTGGTGGTCGCGATCCTGTTCCTGTTTCTCGGCAATATCCGGGCGGCGATCATCACCGCCCTGGTCATTCCACTGGCGATGCTGTTCACATTCACCGGCATGGTCAGCAACAAGGTCAGCGCCAACCTGATGAGCCTGGGGGCGCTGGACTTCGGCATCATCATCGACGGCGCCGTAGTGATCGTGGAGAACTGCGTGCGGCGGTTGGCCCATGCGCAATCCAAAGCAGGCCGGGCCTTGACCCGCAACGAGCGCTTTCACGAAGTGTTCGCGGCCGCCAGGGAAGCGCGCCGGCCGCTGCTGTATGGCCAGCTCATCATCATGGTGGTGTACTTGCCGATCTTCGCGCTCACCGGCGTGGAGGGCAAGATGTTCCATCCGATGGCCTTCACCGTGGTGACCGCCTTGCTGGGCGCCATGATCCTGTCGGTTTCTTTCATCCCCGCCGCCGTGGCGCTGTTGATTGGCGACAAGGTCAGCGAAAAGGAAAGCCGATTGATGGAATGGGCCAAGCGCGGCTACGCGCCCATGCTCAACCGGGTCATGCTCAACAAGCCCATCGTTCTGACGATCGCGGCTGTCGCCGTCATACTCTCCGCGTTGCTGGCGACCCGCATGGGCAGCGAATTCGTGCCCAGCCTCAACGAAGGCGATATCGCGCTCCAAGCTTTACGCATTCCTGGCACCAGTCTGACGCAGGCTCTTGAGATGCAAACCGAGCTGGAGCGAACCATCAAGCAGTTTCCGGAGGTCGACCGGATTTTCGCCAAGCTAGGCACGGCGGAGATCGCGACCGACCCGATGCCGCCCAACGCCGCCGACAATTTCGTCATGCTGAAGCCGCAATCGGAATGGCCCGATCCGAAGCGCAGCAAGGCCGATCTGGTCAATGCCATGCAGGAAGCGGTGACCAAGGTGCCCGGCAACAATTACGAATTTACCCAGCCGATCCAGATGCGCTTCAACGAGCTGCTTTCCGGCGTGCGCAGCGACGTGGCGGTCAAGGTGTTCGGCGACGACATGGACACGATGAACCGCACCGCCGGGGAGATTGCGGAAGTGCTGGAGAAAGTGCCCGGTGCGACCGCCGTCAAGGTCGAACAAACCACCGGCTTACCGATGCTGACCATCCACATTGACCGGGAGAAGATCGCGCGCCTGGGCGTGAATGTCGGAGACGTGCAGGAAGCGATCGCAATAGCAGTGGGCGGCAGGGAAGCCGGGGTGTTGTTTCAAGGCGACCGACGCTTCAACATCATCGTCCGTTTGCCCGAGCGGCTGCGCAGCGACATGGAGGCGATGAAACAACTGCCCATCAATTTGCCCATGGACGAAGCGGGCGGCCAAACACGCCGCTCCTATCTGCAACTGGGCGACGTGGCGACCTTCGAAGTCGCGCCGGGCCCGAACCAGATCAGCCGCGAGAACGGCAAGCGGCGGGTGGTGGTGACGGCCAACGTGCGCGGACGGGATATCGGGTCTTTTGTCGCCGAGGCTGAACAGAAGATTCAGCAGGCGGTCAAGGTGCCAGCCGGCTACTGGACCACCTGGGGTGGTACCTTCGAGCAGTTACAGTCGGCGGCAAAGCGTCTGCAGATCGTGGTTCCGGTAGCGCTGTTGCTGGTGTTCATGCTGCTGTTCGCGATGTTCAACAACGTGAAGGACGGGCTGCTGGTGTTCACCGGCGTACCGTTTGCGCTGACCGGCGGTATCCTGGCGCTCTGGCTGCGCGATATCCCGCTTTCCATTTCGGCGGGGGTCGGCTTTATCGCGTTGTCGGGCGTAGCGGTACTCAACGGCTTGGTAATGATCGCCTTCATCCGTACCCTGCGCGAGGAAGGCAAGTCGCTGGATACGGCGATTCACGAAGGCGCGCTGACACGGCTGCGCCCGGTGCTGATGACCGCTCTCGTCGCATCGCTCGGCTTCATTCCGATGGCAATCGCCACCGGCACCGGCGCGGAGGTGCAGCGCCCGCTGGCCACCGTTGTCATCGGTGGCATCTTGTCATCAACCGCACTGACCCTGCTGGTTCTGCCGATCCTGTATCGGCTGGCACACCGTAAAGAAGAAGAGGAAGACGCTGGCGTTGACGCAAGCAGCAGGCTACAGGCAAATCAAGCCTGACCGGAACGCCCCCGGCCGACAGGCTAGGGATGTCTGGTCAAGCCAATTTTAAGATCGAACAGTAAAGGAGTAAATCATGGGATTCTTTGAACGGATGCTGGGTAATTTGATGGGCGGCAGATTCGGAGGCCACCACGGCGGCTATCAAGGCGGTCATCACGGCGGTTCCAAACATGGCGGCTACGGTGGTAATCCAGGCTATCCGCAGGGCACGGGCCCAGGCGGCGGCAATCCCGGCAATCCCTGCCCCAAGTGCGGCAGCGCCAATGCGAGCGATGCGCGCTTCTGCCAGAAATGCGGCACTTCCCTGTCGGCTGGTAAATGTTCCGGCTGTGGCGCGGAGCTGGCGGCGGGCACCAGGTTTTGCAGCCAGTGCGGCAAACCCCAGCAGTAACGCAGCACATACCCGCTGTAATCAATCGGTTCCAAGGCGTGGCAGTTGCCAGAAACACCGTGGTGTGACGATATGTGGCTGCCCGCCCGCTGCTTGCCGGTTTGGGCAAGGGCAGTGAGCCGCGTGCCTTGGCCACAAGTTTTTTGGCAGGGTATGGCGCAGCGCTGGCCCTTGTGGCCGTTGTATAGGCAAGAGGAGATGAACGAAAAAAATGGATATCGGAACTGAACTTCTTTATGCGTCGCGCATGATTCTCGCTGCGCTGATAGGGGGCCTGATCGGCTGGGAAAGGGAGCTCCATGCGAGCGATGCGGGCATTCGAACTTATATGGGGATCGCAATAGGGGCTTGCGCATTTAGTTTGGTCTCTGTCCACGTGGCCAATGATTCAACCCGTATCGCAGCGCAAGTCGTCACCGGCATAGGCTTTATCGGCGCGGGCGTCATTTTCCAGGGTAAGGGGGGCGTGGTGGGGCTAACGACCGCCGCAACGCTCTGGGCCACAGCGGCGGTGGGCATGGCCAGCGCTTTCGGGATGTACGTGTTGGCGATCGTCACGGGAGGGCTGATTTTTGCAACCCTCGCGCTTCACCACCTACCCGGCTGGAAGCGGCTTAGCGAAACAAATGCCAACCAAGACCATCCTGAGTAAGCGGATATCGTCAATTGGCAGGGGCAACTTTTGTCATCATTAAATCAACGATATAAGGAGCAGCATCATGCCCGAAAAACTCACGCTTGACCTGTCGCTGATCCTGCCGGATGTCCCCGACGAGCGCGACGCCTGCGCAGGGCGGCTGACTAGATTGCTGCAGGCCGAAGGCTTGGAAAAGGTGCACCTGGTCCGCGAAGACGGCGGCGCGCGCCTGTGCCTGCATTACGATCCGCAGCTGTTCAGCGTGAGCCGGGTGCGCGAACTGGCGCAGGCGGCCGGGGCCAAGCTCGGCAACCACTATCGTCACGAGAGCCTGCGTATCGACGGCATGGACTGCCCCACCTGCGCCACCGTGATCGAGCATGCCCTGCAACGCACGGACGGCGTGCTGGAAGCTTCGGTGAGCTACGCCGCCGAACGCCTGCGCCTGGAGTATGACAGCGAGAAAATCGGGCGCCCGGCGATCCTCCGGCGCATCCAGGCGCTGGGCTATGCCGTGCTGGAGGAGGGCCGCGAGGCCGGATGGTTCGCCGAGCATCGCGAGCTTATTTTCAGCGGCGTTGCCGGCTTGCTGTTGCTGGCTGGCTGGCTGGCGGGTCTCGCCGGCGCGCCGCGCAATCTATCGCTTGGCCTGTTGCTGGGCGCCTACGCGGCGGGCGGCTTCTATACCCTGCGCGACGCCTGGCAGAGTGTGAAGAGCCGCCGCTTCGACATCGACACCCTGATGATCGTCGCGGCGGCAGGGGCGGCGGCGCTTGGAGCGTGGGAAGAAGGCGCGCTGCTGCTGTTCCTGTTCAGCCTGGGGCATGCGCTGGAGCACATGGCCATGGATCGCGCGCGCAAGGCCATCGAAGCGCTGGCGGAACTGGCGCCCAAGACCGCCGTCGTGCAACGCGACGGCGTGGAGATCGAGGTGCGGGTGGAAGATTTGCAGCGCGGCGACCGCGTGATCGTCAAGCCCGGCCAGCGCATTCCCGCCGACGGCCAGGTGGCGTCGGGCAATTCGGCGGTGGGCCAGTCGCCGGTCACCGGAGAATCCATGCCGGTGGACAAGCAGCCGGGCGACAAGGTGTTCGCCGCCACGGTCAACGGCGAGGGCGCGCTGGTGATCGAGGTGACCAAGCTGGCGCGGGAGAGCACCATGGCGCGCATGGTGGAGATGGTGGCCGAGGCGCAGACACAGAAATCCCCCACACAGAGATTCACCGACCGCTTCGAGTGCATTTTCGTACCCATCGTGCTGGCAGGCGCCGCGCTGCTCATCGCGCTGCCGCCGCTGTTTGGTTTCCCCTTTGCCGAATCCTTTTACCGCGCGCTGGCGGTGCTGGTGGCGGCCTCCCCCTGCGCGCTGGCCATCGCCACCCCGTCGGCGGTGCTGTCCGGCATCGCCCGCGCCGCGCGCGGCGGCGTGCTGATCAAGGGCGGCGCGCACCTGGAAAATCTCGGTGTGCTGACGGCCATCGCCTTCGACAAGACCGGCACCTTGACCATAGGCAAGCCCAGGGTGACCGATGTCGTCGCCATCAGCGGAAACGAGGAAAGCCTGCTGACCATTGCCGCCGCCGTGGAAAGCCGCAGCGCCCATCCCCTGGCGCAGGCGGTTGTGGCGGAGGCGAAGGGGCGCGGTTTAATCTGGAGTGAAGCCGGGGAAGTCGAAGCCGTTACCGGAAAAGGATTGCGCGCCGAATTTGATGGGCAAAAAGTAGCCATCGGTAACGCCAAGTTATTTGACGGCAAGCCTATCCCAGACGGGATTCAGCAGCAGGCGATGCGCCTGGAGGCAGAAGGCAAAACCACCATGCTGATCCAGGCGGACGGGCAGTTCCTGGGTATCCTGGCCTTGGCTGATACCCCGCGCGAAGGTGTTAGGCAGGTACTCGAACGACTGCACCAACTCGGCATTACCAAGACCATCATGCTCACCGGCGACAACGAACGTGTGGGCCGCGCCATCGCCGACGCAGTTGGCCTGAACGAAGTGAAAGCGGGCCTGTTGCCGGAAGACAAGGTCAAAGCCATGGGGGCACTCGCACAGCGCTACGGCCTGGTGGCCATGGTTGGCGACGGCGTCAACGATGCCCCGGCCATGGCGCACGCCACAGTCGGCATCGCCATGGGCGGCGCGGGTACCGATGTGGCACTGGAAACTGCCGATGTGGCGTTGATGGCGGACGATCTATCCAAACTGCCGTTTGCTGTGGCTTTGAGTCGCGCATCAAGACGTGTAATCCGCCAGAACCTGTGGATATCGCTGGGCGTAGTGGTACTGCTGATTCCCGCTACATTATTTGGCTGGGCCGGCATCGGCCTGGCGGTGTTGCTCCACGAAGGCTCGACCTTCGTCGTGGTCATTAACGCACTGAGGTTGCTGAACTTTCGCTCTCCTATTGTTGAAAATGACCGTCCGGTACTCGTATGATGAAACGTGAGACTTCAAGTACTTTTGTAATGGAATGGACGCCCACTTTCTAAAACGGCATCGAAGTGCCAAAGTGGTGGTTGCTTAAGACCACACCAATAGAAAGGGGCACCGGCAGCCGTTGTTGCCGGAATGTAATCAGGGCGATTGAGTAAAATTAATTTTAACGAGTTGAAGGAGCAATACCACCGATTGCACAGGCAATTATGACGTGATGGCAAGACAGGTTAGACCGTGACCAAATAACTCCGGCGTTTACACCGATCCTCAAAGATCGCTTTTGTGATGGGAGCACTGGTCAGCGGATTCCATCAGGGATAGAAGCATTGCGCTTCACACAAAATCCGGATGTATGGCTGCAATCTTTACCTTCTTAAAATCATCGATTGAAAGCTTGGCAAAAAGTGGGCGTCCATGTATGCAAACAGGCATCTACTAAGCGCTGCTCGCTGCCGTGCTATTTGGTTCGGGTACGCCGTTTGCCAAATTATTGCTCGCACATACCAGCTATAAGAACAATATGGCCGCTTTCGTATTCTTGGCGGCACCTTGACCAGAATGAATACGGAATGAGGACAGTACTCGTCCTTGATACAGGGTTTTGATATATCTCATCCTCATCCGCACCGCGAGTCTGTCCAGTTTTGTAAATTTTACGATCGAAAGGCTGCGGTAGTTTTGGAATGCGCGAGGAATGAGAAGGCATAGCAGTACGAGAATTGTCTTTAAATTTTTGATTGTCTCAATAGCCGTTTTTTTAAGCTAGCCCTCTGTGTCGTGACAACCCTCTGTGTCGTGGATAGCGCAGATGAGTTAGCTAGAAAAGTACCGCACCGAATCAGGCGGAGAAGCAGCTTCTCGAAGCGAAAAGCAACAACGCAGTTCTTGCGCGACAGGGAGCTAGAAGATTGATTCGCCGCCTTAATGTCGATGCCTACACTCGATCAATCACATAACCATGAAGTTCCAATGGCTGTCTGCTACCCATCAGCCAACTTATCAATCACCATATCTTTCCGCGCACTCCCGGCACTGGAACCAAAGTAGTAGCCGAGCACTAGACCGAGCGCCATATCCAGCGTACCCATGGAGCGCAGTACTATCTCGCGCATTTCGGTCGGCACGATGTGTGACATGATGTACCACTGCACAGCCAAGTAGCCGATTACGACGACGGCACCGAGGATGCGTGGAGTCCAGCTGTCGCCAGTTTTGATCTCCCGGTCGCGGGCATTCGCTCGATCCTCGGCGGCGATTTTTTCCAGATCAACACCAATGCTCGCCATGTCTTTTTGAAATTGTTGATCCGCCTGTTTGATTGCCAGCAGATCGGAAGGTGTCGCTTTTGCAATTGCCTCTGACACCTGCTGTTCGGTCGCATCCTGCATGCCGAACGCCTGACCGATTGCCCGTATCGCGACACCGGCCAACCCGAGCTCGGGTGCCAGTGCTGTTGCCAGACTCGGTGCGATCGTGGTCACCGCTTTTTTCCAATCAAAATCTCCCATGCTCATCTCCTCATGCCATCATCGTTTTACCAGCTTTGAAATCCGCCAGCGTTAGTCCAGCGGTGTACTGGAAATGCGCCAACTCCCGGAACGTGGTCCAGCGACCAGCCCATTCCAGCCCACAGGCCTCACCAATTTCACCTAATCTGCGCCACGCCTCACCGTCTGTGCCGGTCGTACCCCACACCGGTTTTCCACAGCGCAGTGGCAACACATCGAACGCACAGCCCCAGTTGTGCCAGCTGTCGCCAGCCTTGGCCTTGGTCACGACCTTGCCGGGTGAGGTGCGCCCCCGTGCGTAGATCGCATCCTGTGCCTCGAAATCACGGTAGGTGCTCGTGGCAATTACCGTGATGCCGTTGCTCAGCAAGTATGGATCGGCGGCGCATGCAGCGAAGAAGGCTTGCGCACGTTTGCGTGCAGCGGGAGAAAGATCGTTCAAATCACGACTATCGATCATTTGTGTCTCGCCTCCAGTGTGGTGACGCGCCGATCCATGTCGTGCAGCATCTGATTGACCAGCGCCGTATCGCGCATCGCATCGTTGCGGGTGTAGCGCTCGTCGCGCATTTCCTTGACCTGACTGGACAGACTGTCCAGCTTGGTGGACACACCGGACAGCCACCAGATACCGGCAGCGGTCTGGGTCATAATCACTACGATCAGTGCCAGTGGGATTTCTTTGCCGACATGCCAGTGTTCGCGTCCCACTTTCTGCCGATGGTGCGGCTTGATATATCCGTCATCGATTTCGTGACTCATGACTTATCTCCTTTGGGGTATTTCTGTTTGATGGACAGGCAGGCGTTGAGGTAAGCCGCCTCTTGTTCACGACCGGCCTGTTGCACTTCCGGATCGCTCGATGCTTTTTTGACCTGCGCATCGATGTAATCGGTGAGCGCCGGATATTCGGCAGCACGCTGACCAAGGTAGGCCGTTGCCCTGATGGCTGCCTGTTCGGCTGCGATGGCAGTTTCCAGTTCTGTCAAAGACGGTTCGGGCAAGTCTGGTGAGAGCCAAATGAGTTCAGGCATCCCACCTTCGGCGACGATGCGCACATAGAAATCCTTGTTGGGTACAGCAGTCGGATGGATGCGCAGCACGGCACTGTGATCGAGATTTTTCATGGGAATCCTTTAGGCGATGCGAACGACTTTGAGTTGTGATGCACCGGGGCCGTAGGTTGCACCCCATGCCTGCAGGGTGGCCGTAGCACCCCACGGGATCACGGCCAGATCGACAATGGTTCCGGCAGCGATGTACGCGATGTAATCCACGACCGGCGAGCTGTACCAGCCTGCCGTGGTTGTGGCCGCACCGCCGTACCACGCCACAGCACGATTGAGCATGATGGCGACCGCCATATGCAGCGCGGGGCTAACGGTAAAAGTCGCCTGTCCGGTGATCCGGTACCAACCGGTTTGCGAAATGACCGCACCACCGGTCGTTACATCCTGCACCATGCCGCCGTTCACACCCTGTACCGACGGGATCGGAAACACGACGGTGTTCCAGACGTTGGCCGTCAGTGCCTGCGCTGTCGTGCGCAGCAGGGAGAGAATGGGACGCTGTGGTGCAGTCCCCTGCGTATCCGAGATGAACTCGCAGTTCACCCCGTTGCAATACAACATCGAGATTTCGCCCTGACCGATGGACTGTCCTGTACCGGCTGCGGTTTTGATCGTCACCGTAAAGGCACCGGTGGTTAGATTTTCCACAGCGAACACCGGCATGTTGTTTGGCACCACGATGACCAGGTTTGAGGTCAGCGCGCCGTTGAATTCGAAGCTGGAGGCCAGTGCTTCAAATTCGGTCAGCGTGTAGGTGCCGCCCGCCAGCGTCTTGGTGACGTTGTAGCCCAGACCACTCAGGGGCTGGACCGGAATCCAGACGGTATTGGCCACATCACGGACCTTCAGCACACCGGTAGTGGTATCTGCCCAGACCTGATACGGCAAGGGTGTACCGGGTGGTGTCGGACCAGAAAACTGTGTGCGCAGTGTATCCAGCGCATTGTTCATGGCGGCGAGCACCTGCGCGCCGGTGCCATCGGCCACGACGAGTGAGTTTTGAGACATGGGTAATCCTTGTGTTAGTAGCCCTTGGCGAGCCAGTTGATGTTGCGTGCCACGCCGACACCGGCATTGGTGATTTGCACCGTGAAGCTGGTCGTGGTTGGTTGCGCCGGAAAGGCGATGACATCACCTGCCTGCGGGTTGAGGATGGTGATCTGCACGTTGGGTACGATCTGGAACGGTGTGGCAAACATGATCGCCTTGCCTGCTGCCGGTACGGCCAATGCCGTGCCGGTATCCACCCGATCCGGCATGTCCACCGTGAAGCTCATGCCAGACAGAATCGTCGACACCGAGGGATCGTTGCTGTCGAGCTTCACCCTGAAACGGAATCGGCGCGCGACATACTGTCCCGGCACGAACGGTCGCCAGCCTTGCCAGACGAGGTTGTTCTGGGCGGTATCGATCTCGATAGCCAGACTCGATTTACCCGAGAAATTGCCTGCCACACTGGCCTGTGCAGAGAACACCGGGATTGCCGCCACCGAACCAAACGGCGTATCGGATGCTGCCTGCACACTGACCGACACGTTGCAGGCTTGTGCGGTACCGATGTCGATTTCGTGTGAAACCGGGATCTGGTAGTAGCCACCGGTGGCGATGCCGCCGTAATACTCCACGGTGTTGGCCGCAGAGATCAGCGGAATGCCAGAGAATAGGGCTGAACCACCAAGCTTCACGGCATTTTCTACCGGATCGCGGAAAGCGGGGGTGGTGCAACTACCACGCCATCCCGTTACTGCTTCGTCCACGCTGGCCACGATGTTTGCGGGCAACACGCCGCCACCGATGGCGATAGATTGCGCTGTAGCCGAATAGGCCGTGACGCCACTGGCATTACTGAAATGTGCTGCCACCCAATAGGTGCCGGATTGCGCCACAACAAACTCATGCAACGGCGTGCGACCCTGCACGATCGCGGTTTGCCAGTTGACGCCCAGCCGCACCTCATAATCGACACTGCGGAAATCTGTCACCGGCTGCCATGACAGCAAGGTCTGACCGTTCCGGTAGGCATTCGACAGCCCAGCAACATTCGGCAGCGGTGACTTCAATGCGATGCCGGTTACGTTGTAGGTGACCGGCTGCACCATGTCGAGCGACTGTCTCGCACTCCCGAACTGGTTGAAGGACAGCAGTTTGATATAGAGCGGCAACCCAATCATGTCGGCGGTGAACGGGTAGCCGAAGATCGCCTGATCCAGTCGTGCGAACAGTCCACCCTTGTTGTGCGCTCCGATGGTCGTGCCATAGGCTCCGCGTCGCAGATAGGTACCAAGCGTGTATTTGCCGGTACCGGTCAGGGTAGCTCTCTGGTACGCGATCAGTTCGCCATCGACGTAGCACAGCGTATTCAGTGCATCGGCATCCGCCTGTGTGCCGCCGGTCAGTTGTCCACCGGATACCGATATATCTACCGCCAGCGCGTTGGTTCGGTCAGGATCATTGCCAGCTGCAAGAACCGCCGTCAGTACACCGTGACGCGCCGCACCATGAATTTCGCCGACCTTCTGATAGGTGGCGTTGTCGCGTGACACCCACACTTCGCAGCCGCCCCAACTGGCACCACCCGAGGCGGCAATCCAGACCTCGAGTCCTGTGCCAGCGGTGAGCAGATCCGGCGCTTCAAAGATCACCGGTGCATTAACATTGCCCGGATCGACGTTGTAGTTGGCGGCAAACCCGCTGCCTGCCTGTTGCGCGTATCGGGCGGCGGCAGCCACACCGATCGGCAACTCTTCGGCACTCACGGTCAGCAAGCCGAACTCGTCTTCCTCAATGCTCACGATGCGCACCGGTTCACGGTTCAGTCCCAAGGCGCTATCGGTGAGCGTAACTACATCCATCGGTTCCAGCAGCGCGTATTTCCACGGCAGGCGGAATTCGTAATGGTTGCGGATGTACAGGCCGCGCTGCAGGATCAGTTGCGCGACATGCCGCGCAATGCTGGTATTGCAGATTTCCGATAGTTTCTCGGGTGAGGCCGGACGCAAGCCGTAGGCTTCGATATTAGCCTGATCAAGCGCTTCGGCGAGTTCCGGGTTGTAAAAGTTGCCCCGGTTTGCAAACTCGACCTTGATCGAATTGGGTGTATCCGATTGCGCCTTACGCACCACGGTCACAGGATCGCTGCCGGTATCCGCAATAAATGCATCATCGTCCAGGTCGTAAATCGGGGCGATGGCAGGTGTGTAGGTCACGCCATTGCCGGTCACCACCTCGTCGCCATAGGGAACGAACTTGAGCAGCCCGTCCGAGTAGACCACGGTGGAATTGCAGCACTTGAGCCACTGCAATATCCATTCGGCAGCCGATTTTTGTGCATCGACTACGGCACTGATGAAGATGCCGTTGGCCACACAGTAATTGGAGAACTGCGCCGTATCGCCGACCTGCACCGATGGAAACAGCGCACCGTGCTTGGCGTTGGTCAGAAAGTCATAAATGAGATCACGGGGATTTGCATCGACGATGGCAGCGGAGTATTGCGCCATGCCCTGCATCTCGAAGGAATAGTTGGGCAATTGCGCATTGGTGCCCAGATCCACACGGGTTGCGGCAATGTAGGCCAGCCCCGGATAGTTCAAGGCCTGTGCCGGATAGCGCGAGGACAGATACGCCCAAGGTGATTGTCCCGGCACGCCGTTGAACTTGGCCTGACCACCACCTGCGAGCAACCCTTTGAAGTTGTTGGTCGTGGGCGAACCCTGTATGCCATTGACCTGTTTTTTTCCTTCCCAGATGCTGACGATGCCGCCGACGGCACCTTCACACAAGCCGATGGCAACCGATGCGCTGTACTGATAGCCAGTCACTTGCGGGCTTCCTCCACCGCCACCACCGCCGCCCTTGCCACCGGAGGCGGCCTGCGAGGTCTGTGCAGTAGCCACGAAATCACCGTACCAGAGGATGTTGCCGGTGATGCGATGCCGACCATAGACGATCTGCTTGGGCAGCCCGAAGGTCGAGCTTTGCATGCGCACGCCCGACAGACGTTGCGGGGCTGGCGCACTGGGAGCACTGCCGCCACCGCCAAACAAACCGCCCATTTTTTATCCCTGAAAAAAACTATAAAACTTGATGGATCGCCGCATCAGGTCGATGTCCTGATCGAGTTGCCCGAGGCAGACGCATCCGGCCACCCGATAGGCGTGGATGAATTGCGGCCACGCCACGACGATGGCCCCGTGCGAGAACGATCGACCGAAACGCCAGATCGCTACATCCCCCGGTAGAGGTGATTCCACTTCCACCAGATAGCGCTCGACCCATGCCAGAAAGCGTTCTTCCTCACGGTGCAGCATCCAGTCCGGTGGATAGTCACCGGTATCGAATGCCTTGATCAATCCTGCATCTGCGTAAACACCGATCAGGAGTTGCGCGCAATCCACACCGGCACCTTTGACCCGTGCCTTGTGGTGGTAGGGCGTGTTGAGCCAGCTGCGCGCAGCTTCCACCAGCGCAGTTCGTTGTTGAGCTTCGGTCATAATCAGTACGCGGTTTCAGGGATAGGAATAAACGGTTCGCCCCGAAATTTCGGCGCGTTGGCAAATTTGTTGGTGCAGGTTGAAAGCTGTTTGTCGCAGCCGGGGTAAGCCGTGAAGGAGTCACCCAGTTGCGGCACATTCGGCCACGGCAGGTTGAAGGCAAAGGCTCCACCCGCAAAAACACGCACGGTGCGGGAGATTCCGCTGTTCGCGCCACTAGTGAAAGTCACCGTGCCCAGATCGAACCAGCTTGCCGCTTGCGCCAAGGCAGATGGAAACCATGTCGCCGTCGAGGTGCCGCTGACCGTGCCTGCCACGGCGAGTGCAGCCTTGGACAAACCACACATGCCATCGAACAGGGTATTGCCGCATCCGGCCTGATACTGGTTGCGCGGCATTTTGACATTGAGCAGTTCGAGCCAGCTTTTGACTTTGAGGCGCGCTTCCGTCCTGCCGGTCTGCACTTCCGCGACTCGCCCGGAAAATAGCTGCAAGCCTTCTGCTACCGTGCTGCCGATAATCATGTAGGCGCGATCGAGGCGTATGGTCGCGCCATCCAGAATGCCGCCCTTGACCTGACGCAGGAAAGGCACGCCGTTCACCGTATCGGTCGGATTCGCATAAAGCGTCAGGTCCAGCGTGTCGACTTCCAGTCCTGCAATCCAGCGTATCCGGCTGCGCTTGAATTTGATGCCGCTACTTATATAGAGTGTGCCGCCCAGCATCAGGTCCAGATCGAAGTCGGTATAGCGCAACACCTGACCACCCAGCAGCGTCAGCGTGTAGCAATCGGCCATGACCAGTACATTGCCCGTGCCATTGAGCATGGCGAGCAGATTGACAGAGGCAGTCTTCATATCAGATACGGTTGGGTGTGAGGGAGCCGATGAACTCGACCTTCTTGGCTTCCCACAGGCTGTTCATGAATTCGTTGAATTCCAGTGTGTCCTGCAGGAAACGACAGCGGTAGTAGTAACTGCCGGTCCAAGTCAGCGCGCTACCAGCCACGGGTGCCGTGGTGAACGTCACCAGTCCGGTACTGCCGACCGTAAAACCTGTGGCTTGCAGCGCACCGTTGAGATAGATCGAGGGTGTGCCGTTCAACTGGCCGACCGCTTCCAGATTGCCGCCATAGCTGCGCATCAACTGAAAGGCGGTTTGCACGCCGTTGCCGGTACCGAAATTTTGCGCGGTGATGCTGTTGTCGTTCGGGTCGGAATACAGGAACGAGTCGAACGAACCGCGCACGTTGTTGAAGAACGCGACCAGTTGTTGGATTTCCTGGAAGCTTGCCGCTTCACGCAGCACCTCATACGACAGACGGAAGGTGTAGATCGGTGCCGACATCCATGCGCTACGGAACTCCTTGCCGGACACGGCCTTCTGGATGCGGGTCGCCCACTGGGGGGCGCGTACCACATTCCAGGTCAGCCCCGGTAGCGTTGGAAAAACCTGATTGCTCATGACTAGACGGTTTTGAAGTTTCTGGCCTGCGCACGCAGGGAATCGGCGATCACGTTGCCGTTGTCCATCAGAAAGCGCTTTACGCCTTGGGTATCGAACGTGCTCAACTGGATGTTGATGGGTTGTTGTCCGCCCGTGCCGGACAGGCCACGAATCGTGTCCGCATGCTCGGCAGGTAGCACCATCTCGCGCTCGTGCAACTGCGTCATCGGATTCAAACCCGCCGGAATATCAAAACCACCAGCAGCCGATGCGACAACACTCTTCGCGCCCAGCACCAAGGCCATGACCGAAGCAAACGCGGCGGCAGCCAGTCCCCATCCGGCAAACGGGATGGATGCTTGCGACTGCGCCGCACCTGCTGCTGCACCGGCAGCCTTGGCACCGATTTCCACATTGGCACTGGTGACCGCGATCGACTTGCTGGCGACGGCGGCAGATTGTTCCAGTGTGCTGCGCACCGCCGTGCCAGTCCGGGAAGCCAGTGTCTTGGCAGCTTCCGCAGCCAGCCATTGCGCCACCATTTTCACACCCATGTTGACGAACTCCAGCACGATGGACTGCGCCATGTTGCGCATCGCCTGACTGAAGGTGAGCGTGCCCTGAATCATGCCGTTGATGCTTTTCTCGAAGGCGTTGGTGAAGGGCTGGAACATTTGCAGCGCTTCCTGACGTTGTTCCAGCGCTATCGCCGCACTGTTGCGCTGCATTTCCAGATCATGCTGCTGTTTGATCTGGGCTATCTTGTCCATCGCCTGCTGGTATGCGATCAGGTCAGCCGCAACCAGCGCGGCACGATCTTCGGCAGTTTTGAGCTCGATGCGGTATTTGCGCTCTTCCAGATCGCGCAGTGCGGCCAGTTCTTCCGCGCCGGAAATGTCGCCGAGTTGTTTGGACTGACTCAGCCGGTCACGTTCCATGGCAAGGCCGTGCAGGCTGGCATTGCGTCTGGCATCGACCTGCATCTGTTCGAGCTTTTCGATTTCCTTGGCACGTTCGATTGCGGCACGGCGCACCTCATCCTGCGCCTTGCGATACTCCCGACTTTCCAGACCGTATTGCTCACCGATCTTGGCGGCGGCCTGCATGGTGAGCTGAACACGCTCGAGCGATCCTGCGCGGGTGGCATCGATCTGGCGCTTGATTTCTTCCTGCTGGGCCTGTGCTGCTTCCTTGTGTACGGCCAGCGAGGCATCGAGCAGTTTGTGCTCTACGGCAATCCGCTCCTCCTTGGACAGATTGCGTGTCTGCAGAATGTTCTGCCAGTAGGCGCGTTCTTGTTCCTTGGAGAATTCAAAAAATGTGTGATTGAGATCATTCTCGCGATCTCGTGCGGCCTTGAGTTCGACCAGTCCGGCCTCAAAATCCTTGATACGCGATTTTGGTTTTGTGCCTGAGTCGGATTTGCCGGACGATTGCTGGCCGCCGGTTTTAGCCTGAGTGGGTGTAGGTTGCTTAGGATCGGCATAGGCACGCTCCACGGCAGCGCCCATATCCTGACGAGCCTGAGCGGCGGCTTTGGACATACGCGTGGCATTGCGTTCGACCGCTTCGGCAGCCGCTGCCGAACCATCGGCCCATGCCTGCTTCACACCGGCCCAGTCGAGACGAAGGGCGGCGGCAGCGATCTGGCCGAACTCCTTCAGACCGATCACGACCAGCTCAACAGCCAGACCAATCGCGGCGAACGACTCCTGAAAGCCGGTGCGCAGGGCGATGACCGCAATCTCGACTACGGCGCACATGTTCTTGAACAACTGCATGCCGGAGATCGAGGGACTGCCATCGCCAAGTGCCGCTTTGACTGCCTCGACCACCGTGGCAAAGACATCGACAATGGCATTCCATGCGGCAGAAACGACGGTACTCACGCTGCTGGAAACGGATACGAAAGTTTCCATCACGGTGCGCATGACTTCGACCGCCTGTGGCCCGATATTGGCGAACCAGTTGGCGGTTTCGGTCAGGCGCGGCAGCATCGCATCACCGATGGTTTTGCGGACCGCCGAGATCACATCGCCCACGTCATTCATGGCGGCGCGATAGCGTGCTGTGGCTTCGACGTTTTCTGCGCCGACGGCCAACCCCAGTTCGCGCGCTTTGGTGCGGGAGGCTTCCATCAACTCGGTGTTGAGTTTCAGGATACCCTGAACTTCGCCCCACGCTTTGCCGTATACCTTCATGCCTTCGATATTGCGATCCGTGCCTTCGCGGAAGGCGAGCAGCCGTCCGTTTACGTCCAGCATGATGTCCAGGCTGTTGCGGTAGTGACCGTTCTGATCGCGGGTGGCCACGCCCAATGACTTGAACGCGTCCTCATTGCTGACCAACTGCTTCGTCATCGCCTTGTTGGCGGCCAGCATGGTATCGCTGGACTGGTAGATGTCACCCAGTGCGATGTTGAGGATGGACGCTTCGGTCGCCGAAATGCCGAGTGACTTGCCCAGCGCATTGGCCTCTTTGGTCATGTTGACCGTTTCTTCCACGGCACTCTTGAAGGCAGCACCTCCGGCCAGTGCCGTGGTGATGGCTGCGATGGCAACATTGACCTTGCCAAACGCTGCCGTGACACCGTTCATGCCGGACTGGATGCCATCCTGCATGCTGGACACCGAACGCTGAATTTCACCCATGGTGCGGTTGACTTCATTGCGTGCGGCCCCGAGATCGGCAGACAGACGTGCGATATTTGCGGCCATCTCGATTTCGAGGGTGCCGATGGTGGTTGCCATATTCAGTCTTTCAAGTCTACAATGTTGCTACTTTTGTAGTGAATGTTATTGGGAGAGCCATGATGGGTATGCCAGTTAGAATCGACGACACGCTGTACGAGCAGGCGCGCACCGAAGCGCAGGTTGAGCACCGCACAATCGCAGGGCAGATTGAGTATTGGGCCATGGTCGGTCGTGCATCGCTCGACAATCCAGATTTGCCAGTGAGTTTTGTGGCGGAAGCTCTGGCTTCAATGCGTGAGCCGCGCGATCAGGCAACACCATTCGTGCCACGCAGTCGCCGTGCATGAATTACGCCGTTGAACAGACGCGGCGCTTTGCCCGTCAGTACAAGAAACTACACGATAACGTCGCGGCAGATGTTGATAATGCGGTCGAGCTGGTTGCTGACAAACCTTCCATCGGCGAGCGTAAAAAAGGTGATCTCGCCGATTTGTTAGTCTACAAATTCCGTAGTCAAGGACAGCTCTATCTGCTGGGCTACACGCTCGATGAAGGTGTTCAATTGGTCTATCTGGAAGCCATAGGTTCTCACGAGAACTTCTACCGCGACCTCAAGCGCTAATTCCACCTGCTGCAGTAAACATTTCGGCAAATTCCTGAACATCCCGCTCCGTGTTATCCGCTTCTCGTTGTCGGGAGATGGAACTACGCGACACCGGCTTGATGCCCAGATAGCTTTGTACCATCAGGTGTAGCGGGGGATGTCTGTCCCAGTAATGATTCAGCGCGGCAAGCCGCATCAAGTCCATTTCCCGGTCGATGGTGTCCCACGACCAACCGGTACTCATGGCGATGTGCGCGGTCAGTTCGTCCCAGTCGATGAGCTCGCCGCGTGCACCTCCCCCGGCGTGCGATCCTCAAAACCGCTGGCATTCATTACCGCCGAGAACGCCTGTCCCATGTTGCCGATGTCGAGCAGCGTGCCGAGTTCCGCTTCGGTCAGTTCCGGATAGTTGCGTTGCAACGCCTGCAGGATGATGGTGCCCATGACATCGAAATCCGGCACCCACGTTCCCTTCTGGATTTCGGCAAATTCTGTCTTGAACTGTTTGAAGGTGGCCCAGTTGACCGGAGGGGCGACAAACTCGCGCCCCGAGAGGGTGATTGTTTTACCGTTGATCATGATTAGTCCGCCACAGAGAAGATGCCAAGAGAGCCGGTTGCGTCCGCCATCGCCTCGAAGTCCATTTCGGGGATCGCGTAGTCTTCCAGCTTGGTTGCCAGCGCCAGTTTCGACGAGGTGCAGGAGTTGAGTTTCAGGGTGTTGGTCTTGCCGCCGACCTGTGCGCTGAACACGCCCATGAAGGTTGGCGTGTTGCCCATCAACGCATTGCCCAGCGTGATCTTGCTGCCGCCGGTGGTCGCGTTGTACAGGTAGTCGATCAGCACCTGCTTGGTATTGTCGGCGGTGTTGAAGGTATACACACCGGTGACCGACACGCTGTACTGACCGGCAGCCGGTGCACTCGCTACCTTGGTCAGCGGCAGGCCCGTTGCGCCATACACCACGCCCAGATCGGTATCGAAGGTGGCGGCATTGGCAACCGTCACGGTGGCGGTGGTGACCGTACCGATTTCGTTCACTGCCGAGAGCAGCAGGCCGGTCGCCGAGGTGCCGCTGAAGAACAGGTCGTTCAGTGCGCGCCCGTTCAGTTCGGCAAACTTGGCCTTGCCGGTGAGCTTGCCGGAACCGCGTCGCACATCCAGTGGAAACTGGCTCTGTCCGCGCAGTTCCTTCAGCGTGAACGAGAAGTCGAACGACACATCCTGCAATTTGCCGAGTTTGATCGGCGTCGAGTTTGCGGCGGCATTGATGCCGTACAGAAATCCGCTACCAAAGGTCAGACTCATGGTGGTTGTCTCCTGAAATTAAAGGGTAGGTGGTACAGGTGCGGCGGGTTGCAATCGCACCTTGAGATCGTCGAGTGCCGCCCGCAGCAGGTTGTAGGTGTCGGTTTCGCGAAGTGCAGGCAGGCTTGCCAGCAGATCGGTGAACCAGATATCAATTACTGCAGACGCGTCGATGGCTGCCACGGGTGTGGCAGGGTCGGTTTTGGCCATGGGTTATTCCTTTTGAAGTTAGCGCAGGTAGCGCAAAATGAAATCGACCGGCTTGGTGTAGATGTCCACCAGTGCGTCGTAACTGTCGGCACCGCACTGGTCCTGCAAACAGGCGGTGACCGCGATGCCATTGATCACGCCGTAATGCAGATGGCAGGCGGCTTTGACGGCTTCGCGTAGGGCAACAGCCGATTCTGCCGTTCGTGCCAGACAGTTCACCTGCATGCGCGCCGTGCACATCTCGCTATTCGTGCCGGGGAAGGCGGGTGTGTCCGGTCGATCGCTGATCAGTTCGAACACCACGGCAGGCAGTAAGTCCGCCTCGGGCCGGGTATCCAGATAGATGCGCGTGCCAACCAGTGCAGTGAGATCAACTGATACATCCAGCAATGACTTGATGACGGTTTCGGCTTTCATTTCATCTTCTCGATTTCGAGCGGCAGGCGAGTACGCGCGTAATCGGCCATGGTCTCCACCGCATCGGCAGCCTTGCCATCCAGTGCCGGACGCATGAAGGGTTTCTTTTTGGCACCGGGATGCTGGACCGCTTCGCGCGCGACACCGGCAAGGAGCAGGCTTTTGCGACTCTTCGGCTTGATCAGGTGACGGGCCGTGCCGTACTCGACCATGCCTGCGTAAAACACACCGTTTTTGCCACCGGCCTTGATGGTGGCGGTGACACGGCCTCGCTGCGACTTGGCCGATACCCGAATCGAATCACGCAATGCGCCGGGTTGCTCGCCTGTGCGGGTACTATTTTCTACACCGCCGATCGGGCACAGACGTTTGGCCTCCTCGGCTATCACCCGTGCTCCGGCACGTACACCGCCGCGCACGACATTCGCTTCGATACGCGCAGGCAGTTCGTCGAGCAGCTTCTGCAGTTCGGCGAGTCCGTTAATCTTGAGGTCAGTCATCGAGGTCGAGGCAATATAGTTCGAGATATTCGTGGCGCTCGGTGCGGCGCAGCCATTCGATACGCGCAATGCGCCCATCGGTAAACATCACGCGCTGATCCGCATGCACGTCAGCGCGGTGGCGCAGGGTGATCATGCGGGTGGCAGAACTACCGACCGCCTTGGCATTGAAGATTTCCCGACCGGACAGCTCGCGCACTTCTGCCCACACGGTCGCAATATCCGTCCACACCTCCTGATGCCCACCCAGATTGCCGCGCGTGATGGTTTTTTGCTGGAGCGTGATGCGACGATCCAGACGTCCTGCCGAGACACGCACGCTCATAGCAAGGTCACCACCCGGTACGGGTCGAGCAGGCTATCCACGAATGGCAGCGGATCGATACGCCCGGCAGGCAACACACTCATTTCCTCGCGGTGCTGGTACAGGCTACCAACACGCAGCAACATCCAGCGCTTGATGCCATCCGGCACCTTGGTGGCATCGGTATAGCCAGCATCAAACAGGATTTCTACGCTGCCGATCTGCGGCAAGGTGGGCGGCCAAATCTTGCCGAAGGCAGGCGTGATGCGTGCCGGTTCGGAACTCGACTCCACGACATAGTCTGTTGGGGGCATGATTTGCCAAAGTCCGCCCATGTCCAGGTATCGCACACTGACCACGCTCACGACCGGTGAACGGTTGAGTAAGACCATCGGCGTGAACCGGTCTAGCACCAAACGCCAGCGTGCGGGCAGAAACTGCCGGGCGGTCAACATCTCCGCGTGCACTCTGGCTGCCGAGATCAGCGCACCAATCAATGGATCGTCGTCTGCCGTGTCCACCCGCAGGTGGAGGCGCGCTTCACTGAGGGTGACCGGCTCCAGTGCGGGTGGGGTGACGAGTTGCAATGGCATGGGTTAGCTCACAGGGGTGTCGGCAGTGGTGGTATCAGCGGCGGGCGCATCAACCGCATCGGTCGCAGGAGTGAGCTCGTCGGAAATCTCAACTGCTTCCGCGATGCCGCTGGCAGTCAGACGTTCGGTTTCCTCTGTCGCCGGATAAGTTTCTCCGGCGCGGTATTTGATGCTGCTGTTGCCCGCGCCATCGACGGCGTGGAAATTTTCGGTGAAGCGAATGTGACGGGTCATGAGTTGTCTCCGTTATCAGTAGATGATCTGCGTTACAGCCAATTGGTTGAAGGCATCCGCATCGGCATAACGCGGATTGAGGCCGATGATTTGCGCTGCCACCACACTGGCGGCGACACCGACCGTGATCGACAGGCGCACGAATCCATAGCCATTGGCGATATCCAGATCTTCGGGTTTCAGATTGAGGAGAGCCTGCTTGGCACTGCCACCGCCCACCTGGGTGAATTGCACGATGGCACGACCGGTGATGTCCTTCACCCCGGTACCGGCGGCATCCAGTGCCTGCTGCAGTTTTGCATCCACGGTACCTGCTACGCCCAGCGCACCTGTTTCAAGAATGGCCATGAGGGCATGGAAATTCGCCACCGAAATCCAGCCGGTGGTGACGGTACCAACTGCCTGACTGACCGGATCGATGGTGGCAAGAATGGACAGCAGTTCGCTGCCTTTTGCGTTGGGAAACATATTGGAAGCTCCTGTAAAAGTTCAGGCGGGAGCCTGTCCCGCCCGATAGGGGTTTAACGATTAGCTTTGCATAGCCAATCGACTAAGCACTCAACCGACGAGTGCCAAGTCGCTGGTTAGCGTGCGGCCAGTTGGATGAACGGCGACAGCTTGCTGCTGCCCTTGGCAGGATCGATCGCGCTGGCGATCTTCGACTGGCCATCCATGCGGAAGGTGGTGCGGAATGCGGTCAGATCGGCATCGAAATACAGATGCATCGAGGTCGCCGTTTGCAAGCCACCGGCCTTGGTGATGGTCTGGTAGTACGACAGGTCCACCAGCATCACGTCACCTTGCGACGAGAAGGTGTTGGCGTGCTGCGACACGATCACCGGACGACCCAGCAAGGTGCCGTAGGGTGAGACCTGGATACCGCCGACCGTCAGACCATTGGGCAGGTAGATCGGGTAGTTGCCAAGCGACAGCGTGAACAGCGCGGGCAGCACATCGTTGTTGATAATCCATACCGCGTTGCCGAACGAACCCGGCGGCAGGCGCGCGATCATCTTGGCCAGATTCTGCGGCACCAGTGTTTGTGTGGCCTGACCGGTTTCCTTTGCTACCGTCACCACGGCACCAGCGTTCATGCAGCCGATCGGAATGCCGTTGCCTGCGCCGAACAGGATGGATTCGTTGGTCTTCCAGCGGATCGAGGTGGCGACCTTGTCCGGCAGGTAGCTGGTCAGGGCACTGGCATCGTCCAGCAACTCGTCGGTGGTCGGCACCAGTGCCATCAGCTTTTTGAGCCGCAATGTGGCCAGACCCATCACCGGCTTAGTGGCATTGGCTGCCGCTGCTTCGCCTTGCCAGTAGGCGCGAATGCCGTTGGTACCCCATGGCGTGGTTTCATCTTTGGGGAAGGCCATGCTGTTTGCCGTGATCTCGACGTTGTCGGTCAGCGGCATCAGCGAATCCTCGCCCAAACTCAGCCGGAAAATCTCCTTGGAGAAGTCGGGCGGCACCAAAAAGCCGCCATCCTGACCGGTGCTCTCGTTACCAAAGCTGGCCGGTGCCGCAGCGCCAATGAACAGGCGTTCATCCATCGACTTGCCGGGTTTCTGCGACAGATACACGGCCTGCATGAATTCGCCGATGCTGGCGAAGCCGCGCTTGGGGTCCAGTTCGCGGTTGTCGGTGACGACCACGCCGAGGGCGTTGCTTGCCGACAGACGTGCCTCTTCGGCGATCAGGGCGGCTTCGCGGTCGATGGATGCCGAGGCCGCATCGATTTTTCCGCGTAGCGCATCGAAGGCGGTGACCTCGGCATCGGTCATGTCGCGGGATTCGGTTGCCGCCAGTTCAGTCAATGCGCGGGCCTCTTTGACCAGCGCACTCTTGCGTGCCTGCAACGCTCGTAGTTGTTTGCTCATGCTTGGGTTCTCCAAATAAAAAACCCGCACGAGGCGGGCAATAAAAAACCGCCACGAGGGCGGTCAGATTTGAGGTGCGATTACTCGCGGGGTTTGCTACATAATTTCCAGTTCGCGGCAGGCGATGGCTAGGCGGGATGCCTTTGGCCTCGATGATTTTGCATCGCGCTGCATCTTTCTGATGGCATCGGAGAAGGTGCTGATGCCATCGACCATGTTCTCGGCCAGTGCGGCATCGGCACCCAATACCCGACCCTGACCCATACCCTCACGCACCTGCGAGATGGCGACACCACGTCCCTTTGCGACGGCTTTGGTGAAGGCGGCGTAGTAATCATCAGTTCGCGATTGCAGGAACGAGCGGGCTTCGTCATCCAGTGGTGCGTAGGGATTACCTTCGACCTTGAATTTGCCCGCCGAAATCAGTGTGGGCTTTACGCCTTCCGCCGCCATCGCTTCGGAATAATCAAAGTGCGCCTGCCACACACCGATGCTGCCTACTTCACCTCCGGGTGTGACATAGAGTTCTGTAGCCTGTGCGCCGATCCAGTAGGCAGCGGAAGCGGCGAGACTGTTGGCAATGGCGACTACCGGTTTCTGGCTACGGGCTGCAGCGATCTCGTCGGCCAGTTCCGCGACGCCATAGACACTGCCGCCGGGACTGTCGATGTCGATCAGGATGCTGCCGACCGCAGGATCGGCAATGGCATCGCGCAAGGCCGTAGCAAACAGTTGTGTGCTGACACTGCCGGGGCCGGATACGTCGTCGACCATGTTGCCGCGCTGGGTGACTACGCCATACAGTGGCAATACCGCGATGCCGTTGCCAGCCGAATTGGCCAGCGCTTGGCGGCGCGCGTTGCGTGCCGACTGATCTGCCGCGACCTGTTCCAGTGCGGCTTGGGTGGCGGCATCACCGCGTGACCATCGGTTCATGACCGAGGTTACGGCAGCCAGTCGCTCAGGCATCATTGCCCATGGTGTGGCCAGAAACTCGGCCAGCAGGAGTTCACGTTTCATCTTCGGCGTCTTTCTGTTCTGAATCAGCGGGTGATTGAGGTGCTGTGGGTTGTTTGGTTGGTTCAGTTTCGCCTTCGGTTTCCTCGGCATCGGAGTTCTCGACCATGTTGAGTGGTCGCAGCGGTTCGTCCAGTCCGTCGATCGGGTCGAGGTTTTCTGCGATGCGTGCTTCATTGCGGGTCAGCCAGCCGTTCTGAATGCCGCTCTGGTAGTAACCGGCGCGACTGGCGGCATCGCCGCGCATCAGGTTGGCGAAGTCGAATTCCACTTCCAGCCTGTCGTCATCAAGCAGCAGGTCGGCTTCGATGCTGGCCTCCCAGCGTTCAGCCCACGGGGTCATGGTGTGCATGACGAATTCGAGACTCTGCTGTTCGATGTTACTGAAGGTGGCGCGGTCCAGGTCGCCGATCATGTGTGGCGGCACGCGGAACAGCCGCGCGATGTCGGTGATCTGGAATTTGCGTAGTTCGAGGAACTGCGCGTCCTTGTTGGTCACACCGACCTCGTGAAACTTCATGCCGTTTTCCAGCACGAGCACCTTGCCGCGATTGGCTCCCGACTGTGCCTGTTGATACGACTCGCGGAACACCCGTTTGGCATCGTTATCCTTGAACGATCCCGGAAACTCGATCCAACCACCGGTGGGCTTGGCATCGTTGGCAAAGAAGCGTGCACCGTAATCTTGAGCAGCCAGTGCCATGCCGATGCTTTCGCGTGCCAGTTCGATCGGACTCATGCCCAGCAGGCCATCGGAGGACAGACCGCGCAGATGCCATATCTCGCCGCGCGGCACGACCGTTTCATTCCCCAGCCGGTCGGTCACGCGATAGCGGTAGTCACCGTTTTGCAGCAACTCCATGCGAATCCGATCAGGATGGATCGGCATCAGTTCGATGATCTCACCGCGCGCATTCGACACGATGCGGTTGTAGGCATTGCCGCGCAACGCCAGATGGCCTTGCAGCATTTCGCGCCACTCGAACGGATTTTGAAAGCGGTTCGGACGCTTGGCAAACAGGTCATATAGCCAGTGTTCGGTCACGCGTTCCTTGCCGCCATCGGCGCGCTGTCGATACAACACGAAAGGCAGAGAGGCCATGGTTTCCGACAGGATGCGCACGGCGGCATACACCGCAGACAAACGCAGTGCAGCATCTGCCGAGACACGCATGCCGCTACTGCTGCGTGCTGCGACCGGCTCAAACCAAAAGTCACCCCATGGCGAACGGTCGCTGCTGGATGCACGCCAGCGCGACAAGAAATCAAACATCCCCATTCGCCAATTCCAGTCAAAGTTGGTTACAGCATCATCAATTCGTAATCGCTATCCAGTACCACCGCATCACCCGGCAGAATCGCGCGGGAGATCGCCATGATCAACGCCACGATGCCGTCGATCTTGTTCTCAGGCCGTTCCTTGCGCGGATAGATGTTGTCCTTGGCATCCAGATGCGCCACCACGTTGGAAGCCATCCAGCCCAGCACCGGGTCGCTGTCGTGGATGAGTTTCTTTTGCAGGACCAGCGCTTCCAGCGTCTTCATCGGTTCACTGAAATTGAGCACAGTGGGGCGCACCTCCAGCATCGGCAAGCCCTCCGCGATCATGCGGGTGGAGAGTTGCGTGGCCTGGAACGGGTCGAACGCCACCGACTGAATCTCGAAGCGGGAAGCAAAGTCGATCAGGTCGGCCTCAATCCAGCCGAAGTCGATCACGTTGCCCGGTGTCACCGTCAGCCTACCTGCACGCATCCAGCCTGAGTATTGGCTGTTGCTTGATGAATTCACCGTGTCTTCCGGCAGGTAGTAACGCCCAAACACGGCATAGCCACCGGCAATATGCGGATGCTGGAACACCAGCATCAGGGCTGCGATGTCGGTCTTGCTTGCCAGATCCAGACCGATCCAGCAGGGCTGGCCGCTAAAATTATCCAGATCGAGCGTGGCATCAGCACAGGCTTCCCAAGCGCGCATGTCCATCCATGCCGTGTCGGCATTGACCCACTCGTTCAGGTGCTTGGTCTTGAAGTTGTTGACCGCACTCGGCATCTGCATCGCCTTGGCTTGCAGCGGCAACAACACTTCAGGACGCACCGAGATGTTCCAGTTCGGGTTGGCCATGACCAAGGCAGACTCGGATGTCCAGTCGACCTCGGAACCATCATCGATGCCGTAGACGATACCGAACTGGCTTTCATCCTCGAACACACCATCAAGCAGTCGGGTGACGAAGGTGCGCACCTCGTAGCAAATCCCTGCGCGGTTGCTGCCTGCGGTGGTGATGACCCAGAGCAGCGAGTTGTCGCGCTTGCCCGTGCCGGTCTCTACTACGTCATAGACAGTGCGCGTCTTGTGCGCGTGCAACTCGTCGACGCAACCGAAGTGGATGTTCAGACCATCGAGGGTCGAACCTTCCGCCGACAGTGCTTCGAACTTGGAGCCGCTGGTCAGCACATTCATGTTGTGCGCGCCGACGTTCACACCAAAGCGGCTACGGAACCCAGCGGACTTGCGCGCCATGGTCTGCGCGTCACCAAACACGATGCGCGCCTGATCGCGGGTGGTGGCCAAGCTGTACACCTCGGCACCGCCTTCACCATCGGCGGTCAGCATGTACAGTGCCACTGCCGATGAAAGTGTCGACTTGGCATTGCCGCGCGGTACCTCGATGTAGGAACGCCGGAAGCGGCGACGGCCATTTGGTTTGACCCAGCCGAACACGGTGGCGAGGATGAACACCTGCCACGGCTCCAGTTTGATCGACTCACCGGCCAGCGGCCCTTTTACATGCGGCAACCGTTCGATGAAGGCGCACAGGTTGTCGGCAGGGTAGTAGGCCTTGCCGGTTCGATCCGTCAGCTTCGGGTTGAAGCGGTACGGACTGCCCTTGCCACGAAATTTGGCCAGATCGTTCAGTTGCCGCTGGCAGGCCAGTTGCACCCAACGACAGGCGGATGTCTCTCCGGCGACAACGGATTCAGCATACTGGCGGGCGATGGCAGCATAGTTGCGCGCCGCCATCAGCCTGCGATCTCCGACCATGGATCAGCCGGTTCAGAACTACCCGAGGGCAGCGTGACACGCGAGCGCGATGCCGGGGTGAAGCCCATCTCGGTTTCGTAACTTTTCATCTCAAGCGCAAGGTCACGGATCACGTCCATCAGCGGCGAGCGCCGCAAGATGCCGCTGGGGGTTTTGACCAGCATGCCGGACACACCAGTCTGGTTGATCTTGGCCAGTGCCTCGCGGTACATGCCGGAGCAGTTTGCCCAGCGTTCCAGCACCGCGCCATCCAGTGCCGACAGCAAGCCGGGCGGTGAGTTCTCCACTGCGTAGTGCCACGCTTCCTTCGCACCTTCCGACATGTATTCGGGTGGCGAGCACAGCACGCCTGTGGGTTTTGGTTCACGCGGATTGGTGCGGCACTTCTGTAACGTCCCTTTGATCTTCTTGATCGCAACAGGAAGGGGTTTTCGTCCGGCCATGATTTCCACAAAAAAAGTTTTTCATTTTGCACGCACAAAAATTTGGGCAGGCGTCCGGTCCCCTGTGTTCGAGTCGTAGAGATTTCACCCCCCTAGGGGGGCATACGCCGCCTCGATTGCCACTCGCCCG
>NZ_JQKP01000017.1 GCF_000746095.1 Ferriphaselus sp. R-1
CGGCCCGTGCGGGCGAACAGGGTCGGGGATTTGCGGTGGTGGCATCGGAGGTACGCAACCTGGCGCAACGGTCTGCGGCGGCGGCGAAAGAGATCAAGAGCTTGATCGGTGACTCGGTGGACAAGGTGACGGTGGGCACCGAGCTGGTAGGACAGGCCGGGAAGACGATGGAAGAAGTGGTGACGGCGGTGAAGCGTGTGACCGACATCATGGCGGAGATCAGCGCGGCCTCGGCAGAACAGAGTGCGGGTATCGAGCAGGTCAACCGGGCGATCAGCCAGATGGATGACGTGACGCAGCAGAACGCGGCTCTGGTGGAAGAGGCGGCTGCCGCTGCCGAATCCATGGAAGAGCAGGCCCAGCAACTGGCCAGCATGATGTCGACTTTCAGATTGGCAGGCGGCGGGCAGCGCGAAAGCCGTGCTACGCAGCTGTTGTCGGCTCGGCCCGCCGAACGGCGCGGCGCGGCGCGTGCCAAACCAGTCGCCATCAGTCACACCAGTGAAGAAGAGTGGGAAGAGTTCTGATCGACTGGGTGAGAGGCGATGGGCGATGACATGATCTTGAAGGTGGGCCGTGAGTTTCAGTTCACGTCCAGAGACTTCGAGCGCATCCGCAAGCTGATCTACGATCATGCCGGGATATCGCTCAATGACAGCAAGCAGGAGTTGGTGTACAGCCGTTTGTCACGCCGCTTGCGAGCCACCGGGCTGGCGACTTTCGCCGACTACCTGAGGTTGCTGGAGAGCAATGACGAGCAGGAGTGGGAGGCATTCACCAATTCGCTGACGACCAATCTGACCGCGTTCTTTCGGGAACCTCACCATTTCCCGCTGTTGGCGGAGCATCTGAAGGCGCGCAAGGGCAAGGGGCCCATAACGCTGTGGTGTTCGGCCTCGTCAACGGGTGAAGAGCCTTACTCGATGGCGATAACCGCCGCCGAAACCTTCGGCACCTTGACCCCACCGGTCAGTATCATCGCCACGGATCTGGATACACATGTGCTGGAGAAGGCCAGAGCCGGGGTGTACACGGAGGACCGCATCAGCAAGATGGACCCTGATCTGGTCAAGCGCTATTTTCAGCGTGGTGTCGGCAGGCAGGACGGATTCGTGCGCGTCCGTCAGGAGCTGAGGAGCATGATCACCTTCCGCCAAGTCAATCTGTTGGCCAGGGACTGGTCGCTGCGAGGTCCGCTGGATGCGATATTCTGCCGCAATGTCATGATCTATTTCGACAAGCCGACCCAGTTGGAGATACTGAGGCGGTTCGTTCCCTTGTTGCGTAGCGATGGACTGCTGTTCGCCGGACATTCGGAGAGCCTCCATCATGCGGAAGAGTATTTCAGGCTGCGTGGCAAGACGGTGTATGAGCTGGCGCAAAAATATCAGGTGCAGCAAGTCAGGGATGAAGCGCGGCAACGCGGTCAGGGGGGATAGATGGACAGCGGTGTCGAGGAAGTCCTGTCGCCCAATCTGTATTTTGACGCGAACTTCAACATAGAGGCAGTCAAGATATTGCCGGGTGAGTACTACATCACCTCCCGTGACATGATGTTGGTGACGACCTTGGGGTCGTGTGTCGCCGCCTGTATCCGAGACAAGGTGAGTGGAGTGGGCGGAATGAACCACTTCATGCTGCCTGACAATCGGCTGGATGCCAATCAGGTAGCGGGAGCCCCGGCCAGATACGGAGCATATGCGATGGAGGTCCTGATCAACCAGCTGCTGAAGATCGGTGCGCGCCGGGTCAATCTGGAGGCTAAGCTGTTTGGTGGGGGCAGCGTGTTGCGCGGATTCACTACGGCGAACGTAGGGCGGCGCAATGTGGATTTTGCGATCGACTATCTGAGGACCGAGAGGATACCCATCGTGGCGCAAGACCTGCTCGATATCTATCCGCGCAAGGTGTACTTCTTTCCGCATACCGGGAAAGTGAAGATGAAGAAGCTGCTGAACGTCCACAATGACACCATCGTGGCGCGCGAGCAAAGCTATAGTGCCAAACTCAGGACAGCCGATGTCCAAGGGGAAGTGGAGTTGTTTTGATGGGCCTGGCTGCAATAATGAAACCCAAGATCAAAGTGCTGGTGGTGGACGACTCGGCGCTGGTGCGCAGCATCCTGACCGAGGTCATCAACAGTTTTGATGATATGCAGACAGTCGGTGTGGCGAGTCATCCCTTACAGGCGCGCGAGATGATCAAGACGCTCAATCCGGATGTGATGACGCTGGATGTGGAGATGCCGCAGATGGATGGGTTGACCTTCCTGGAAAAGGTCATGCGCTTGCGACCCATGCCCGTACTGATGATCTCTAGCCTGACCGAGCGCAGTTCGGCGGTCGCGCTCCGGGCCTTGGAGCTGGGTGCGGTGGACTTCGTTGCCAAGCCCAAGCTGGGCATCGCCGATGGTCTGCGCGGCTATGCCGACGAGATCGCCGAAAAGATCCGGACGGCGTACATGACCCGACCAGTACGTCGGGTGGGCACGGCCCCGGCAGTGGCCGGCCAGTTGCCGACGCTGGGCAGCAAGTTCGCCTCGACAGAGAAGATCATCCTCGTCGGAGCGTCCACCGGCGGGACCGAGGCGATCAAGGAGTTCCTCATGCCGATGCCCGCCGATACGCCGGCCATCCTGATCACCCAGCATATGCCGGAAGCGTTCACCCGTTCGTTCGCCGAGCGTCTGGATGGCTTGTGTCGCATCACGGTCAAGGAGGCGGTCGACGGCGAGCGGGCACTTCCGGGGCACGCCTATATCGCACCGGGCCATTCCCACTTGCTGGTCAAACGCAGTGGAGCCAACTACGTCACGGCGCTGAGCCAGTCCGCTCCGGTTAACCATCATCGACCGGCGGTAGAGGTGTTGTTCCGGTCAGCGGCGCAGAACGTCGGTAACAACGCCCTGGGGGTCATGCTGACGGGTATGGGCAAGGACGGCGCAGTGGCGATGCTGGAGATGAAACAGGCCGGAGCCTATAACTTCGCGCAGGATGAGGCGACGTGCGTGGTGTTCGGGATGCCGCGCGAGGCCATCGCAGTCGGGGCTGTGGACGAGATCGTCCCGATACAGGGTATGGCGCAACGGGTGATGGGCAGGTTGATGCAGATGGGGGCAGGAACGACCAGAGTTTGACTTGGTCGGGTAACGTGGCGCACCGAGTCATGGTATGGTGGCCGTCCGGATGTCCGGGGCAGGCCGAGGATCAGAACAGGAGGAACAGATGGAAACCAGCGTAAGGACTTCAAACGGTATGGCGGAGTTGCATATCAAAGGGCGCTTCGATTTCAGTCGGCACCGTGGTTTCAAGGATGAATATGAACCATTGATCGGTAACGACCAGATCAATGTCATCGCCGTTAACCTGTCCGGCGTGGACTACATGGACAGCTCGGCGCTGGGGATGTTGCTCATGTTGCGGGACCGTGCACTGGGGGCGAACAAGAAGGTCGTCTTAAACAATCCCAACCATACTGTTGCGCAGATACTGGATATCGCTAACTTTGACAAACTGTTCACCATCAATAAGTGAGTTGGGGCCGGTCATGAGACAGCAGGGATTGCGGGTTCTAGTAGTAGATGATGCGCAGTCTCAACGCGTCGTGCTGGAGGTCATGCTCCGGCAGATGGGGCACACCCCCCTGCTGGCGGAGAGTGGCCGTGAGGCGATCGAGCTGTTCCGGGAACATGTGCCGGATGTGGTCCTGGTCGATGTCGTGATGCCCGAGATGGACGGCTTCGAAACGGTACGCATCCTGCGCAGCATTGCGCGACACTGGGTGCCCCTCGTCTTTGTCAGCGGCAAGGTCGAGAACCAGAGCATCGTGCAGGGACTTCAGTGCGGAGCGGATGACTACCTGGTCAAACCCATCAATTACTACATTCTGGAAGTCAAGCTGAAGGCCTTGAGCCAACGTATCCAGATGACCAACCAACTGGCCGTGCAGAACAGGCGGCTGGCTGACTATAAAGAGAAGAGTGAGGATGAGAGCCGGCTCGCACAGGAGTTTATGCGGCGCCTGGCTGCCTTCGACAAAATCTGCGATCCGCTGGTCAACTTTCATCTGCTGCCAGCCGAGGACTTCAGTGGCGATTTGATCGCGGTCGCGCGTACGCCAGCCGGCCAGTTGCACGTGATGTTGGCCGACAGCACCGGGCATGGACTGACCTCGGCGCTGGCGGTGATGCCGGTGCTGCAGCCCTTTCAGGTGATGTCGCTGAAAGGATTCAGTATTTCCGCCATCGCCGAGGAGATCAACCGCAAGGTCAGGGAATATCTCCCGCAGAACCGTTTCGTGGCCACCATCCTGTTGTCACTGGATACCGAGAATCGCATGATCGAGGTATGGAACGGCGGTTGCCCTCCCCCCATCCTGCTGAATCCTGAAGGCGAGGTATGGTGCAAGTTTGCCTCGACCCACCTGCCGCTGGGCATCCTCCCCGCAGAGCAGTTCGACGACGTGGTCGAGCGCTATTGCTACGGTGAGAGGCCGTGCCAGATGGTGATGTCCTCGGATGGGGCGGTCGACTGTGCCGACCATACCAGCCTTGAGCGTGGCATGGAAAGCCTGCTGGACTCTGCCAGAGGCGTGGCGCCGGACGGGCGCTTGGGGGCGATGTTGACGATGCTGGACAGCAGGCTTGCCACGCTGGAGTCGCGCGACGACATCGCACTTATCTTCGTCGATTGCCCCGTCAACGTGCGGGCCGATCTCCTGCCCGCTCAGGCAGCGCATCCGGTCATGGATGGGGACGGATCGGCAGGCTGTGTCACATCAGAGATAGAGTGGCAGTTCGCGTTGACGCTGACGGCACCGCAATTGAAACGCCTGGATGTGGTGCCCCTGTTGCTCAATCTGGTCAACCAGATCGAGCCGGAGAATGCGGGGGTGGCCGGTAAGTTGTTTCTGGTGATGTCGGAGTTATTCAACAATGCTTTGGACCACGGCCTGCTCAAGCTGGATTCCACGCTGAAACATGATTCGACCGGCATGGAGCGTTACTACGAGCAGCGCATCTCACGCCTCAAGCAACTGGAACACGGGGAGATATTCATCGGTCTGGAGAAAGTATGTTCCGGCTCCGGGATGAATGTCCGTGTTACGTTCCGCGATAGCGGTGATGGTTTCGACCATGCGTCCCTGTGTGAGGCCACTCAGGATGTCGATGAGCGCCGTCATGGCCGGGGCATCGCACTGGTGCAGAGTCTCAGTCACTCGGTCGAGTTCCTTGCCGGAGGAGCCGAAGTGAGGGTGACTCTACCTTTGGCCTGACCCGGCACCGTCGCCGGGGATTCCAGGCACGCGACCTGGCAATACAGAAGGGTTTTTCACCCGTTGTTTTCGGGTTCGGGCGGCTGCGTCCCACACGATAATCTGCCGCAGGAAAGGAGTGCGCGGTGGCCGAAGACAGTGACCTTGAACGAACGGAAGACCCCTCAGAACGACGACTTGAACAGGCGCGCGAAGAAGGGCAGATTGCCCGTTCGCGCGAGCTCAACACCTTCGCCGTGATGATGGCGGGCGGAGCCGGGCTGTGGCTGATGGGCAGCGCGCTGAACACCAGCATGCTCAAACTGCTGCACGATGGCTTGAGTGTGACCCGTGACCTCGCTTTCAAGCCGGAGCTGTTGTTGCCGCACCTGTTCGACCTGGCCAGCGCGGTGCTGCTGGCCTTTGCCCCGCTGCTGCTGTTGCTCATGGTGGTCGCCCTGTTCTCGCCCATGCTGCTGGACGGCTGGGTGTTCAGCACCAAGGCGTTGCAGCCCAACTTCTCGCGCATGAATCCCTTTTCCGGTATCGCCCGCATGTTCTCCAGCCACGGGCTGATCGAACTGGTCAAGGCGCTGGCCAAGGCCTTGTTGATCGGAGGCATCGCTGCCTGGGTGATCTGGAAGAACCGCGAGGTCTACCTGCTGCTGTCCACCGAGGCACCCAAAGTTGCCATCCCGCATCTGGCGACACTGATGTGGGCTTGCTTCCTGGCCGTGATGGGCGGCTTGGCGCTGATCGCCATGATAGACGTGCCGTTCCAGCTCTACGAACACCACAAGAAGCTGAAGATGACCAAGGAAGAGGTGCGCCAGGAGGCCAAGGAAAGCGAAGGAAATCCCGAGGTCAAGGGCCGTATCCGCAGCATGCAGCGCGAGATGGCGCGCCGTCGCATGATGGCGGCGATCCCGACTGCCGATGTGGTGGTGACCAACCCGACGCACTTCGCCGTCGCCCTCAAGTACAGCGAGACCGGGATGCGTGCGCCCATCGTCGTCGCCAAGGGGACACATCTGCTGGCCGCCCGCATCCGCGAGGTCGCCACCGAGCACAACGTCCCCATTCTGGAAGCACCACCGCTGGCGCGTGCCCTGTACAAGCATTGCGAGCTGGAGCAATCCATTCCCGAAGCGCTGTACAACGCCGTGGCGCAAGTGCTGGCCTACGTCTATCAGTTGCGCAACTACAAGAAGGTGGGCGGCGCGGCACCCGAGCTGCCGCAGGAGTTGCCGGTGCCCGAGGGCATGGATCCCGGGGTGATCGAGAATCCTCCGGAGGCTGAGGGCGGATAAGGTAGGATAGCCACTCCGCATCATTGTATCGTTCTATGGAAAAAGACATCCAAGCGTCCGTGCTGTTCGTCTGCATGGGCAACATTTGCCGGTCACCGACAGCGGAAGCGGTGTTCCGCGCACGTGTCGAGGCGGCAGGGCTGATCCGGCATATCGCCATCGACTCGGCGGGCACGCACGACTATCACATCGGCGAGCCGCCGGATGCGCGCACCCAGCGGGCGGCGCGGCAACGCGGCTATGACATGAGTGGGCTGCGCGGTCGCCAGGTCGGACCGGCGGATTTCCTGAAGTTCGACTATGTGCTGGCGATGGATCAAGCCAACCTTGCCATCCTGCGCCGCCTGCGCCCCGGGCAGGCGGACAGCCATCTGGGACTGTTTCTGGATTTCGCCCGCAGCCACGCCGAGCGCGAAGTGCCCGATCCCTATTACGGCGGGGCGGAAGGGTTCGAGCGGGGGCTGGACATGGTCGAGGATGCGGCTGAGGGGCTGCTGACTCACGTCCGGCAGCGCTGGGCATGACTCGGATGGATACCATGATGCTGGAACACGCCCTGCGATCGACCCTGCAGCCGGAGACTCCGCCGGAGACGGCATTGGCGCTGCTGATCGCGGCGATCCGTCCTGAGGCACCTGAGAATCACGAGGATCTGGCGCTGCATCTACAGGCGCTGTGCGGCGTGTTGAGTGCCCGTGCCGACTATCGCCAGGGGCTGCGGCAGGCGCTGATGAGCGTGCTGGAGCATGGCCGTCAGATCAGCCTGTACGCGGAATCCGGCATCCTGCCCAACACCGGCTTCTTCTCCGAGCTGTCGCGGCGCATCAGCCGCTTCTTCCTGCCGGATGTCGTGGACAGCCGCTATCTCAAGGATACGCTGAGCGTCATTTTCGCCCGGGCTGACGACTTCCTGTGGTTGGAGAGCATCACGCTGGAACAGTGGCAGGCGCTCTATGCCGCGCTCGACCTCAGTGGCTCGCAGGTGCGTGATGCGCTGGGGCGTACCCGCCACGAGATGCTGGAGGCGGTGCAAGTGCTCTCGTTCCGCATCGCCGCCATCGGTCTGGATCCCGAATTGCTGCGCAACCAGCCCGAACTGGAGGAGTTCGAGTCGCCGTTCCTGACGCAGAACGTCGAGGTGCGCCATTATCTGGACGACTACAACCGCTATCTGGCCGAGCCGACCTACCCGGCGCAGGATGACAAGCACGTCCATGTCTTGCTGGGGCAATGCCGCGATGCGCTGGCCAAGGTCAAACGCATCGCCTTGCAGCGCGGCACCAGCATCACGCTGACCTACAAGCTGCGCCGGTTGGAGCAGAACATCGCGCGCATGGAGGCCTTGCTGGGGGTGCTTGCCGACTGGCGCGCCGAACAGGGCGGCCCGTCTTTGTTCATGCGTTCGGTGACGCTGTTGTGCGAGCTGGTGCGTGAGGAGAACCGCAAAAATAATCTGCGCGACCATTTTCGCCAGACGCTGGACATGGTGGCGCTGCGCATCACCGAGAACGCCAGTCGCACCGGCGAACACTACATCACCGAGACCCGCCGCGAGTATTTCGCCATGCTGCGTTCCGCGCTGGGGGGCGGGCTGGTGATCGGCTTCATGGCGCTGTTCAAGGTGTATCTGGCCAAGCTGCATCTGGCCCCGCTCAACGAAGCCATCGCTTTCTCGCTCAACTACTCCTTCGGCTTCATGCTGATCCATGTACTGGGCTTCACCGTGGCGACCAAGCAACCGGCGATGACGGCGGCGGCCATCGCGGCCAGCATCGACGAAGCGGGCGGCAAGTCGCGCGACCTGGTCAACCTGGTCGCGCTGATCGCGCGCACGGTGCGCAGCCAGATCGTCGCCATCATCGGCAACATCGGCATGGTGATCCCGGTGGCGATGCTGATCGACGGTGCGGTGTTGCTGGCCAGTGGCGAACATTTGCTGACGGTGGAAAAGGCGGGCCATGTGCTGGACAGCATCAGCCCGTTCGGCATGACCCTGGTCTATGCCGCCATGGCCGGACTGTGCCTGTTCCTGGCCGGGCAGATCGCCGGCTATTACGACAATCTGTGCGTCTACAACCGCATCCCCGAACGTCTCAAGCAGCTGCGCTGGTTGCGCCGCTGGCTGGGCGAGGCCAGACTGGGACGGGTTGCGGACTATGTCGAGAACAATCTGGGCGCGCTGGCCGGTAACTTCTACTTCGGCCTGCTGCTGGGCGGCATGGCAGCCATCGGCGTGCTGTTCGGCGCGCCGGTGGACATCCGCCACATCACCCTGTCGGGCGCGTATTGGGGTTTCTCGCTGGTGGCGCTGGAATGCCAGCTTGACTGGCAAACGGCGGTCGTGGCTCTGCTCGGCGTGCTGATGATAGGCTTCGTCAACCTGACCGTCAGCTTCGGTTTCGCCTTGACCGTGGCGCTCAAGGCGCGCCAGGTCAGCGTCGAGCAGGGCGGCTGGCACTTGATGCGCAAGGTGCTGCAACGCTTCTGGCAGTCGCCGCGCGAATTTCTCATGCCGCCGCGCGGCGAGTAGTCATGGCCAAGTCTGGCCGCTCCAGCGCCGATCACCCTTGGCAGCCGCAGTCCCTGCTCGCTTCGCCTCTGTTCGCGGCGCTGTGGCCGGTCATCCGCCGCATGCCTGCGGATCGCTTCCCCGCCCTGGAGGATTGCAACGCACAACTGGCAGCGCGACAGCCCGCCATCACGGTGAGCCGGGGGCTGCCCATCCGTTGCGTGCCGCAGGCGCAGGGGAAACAGGCGTTCGAGGCGCAGTACGAGCCGCGCTGCTACCTCACCGGCGAGGTGCAGACCCGCGCCGACAACTGGCACGACCTGCTCAACGCACTGGTGTGGCTGACCTTCCCGAAGGCCAAGGCGGCGATTAACGCGCGCCATTACCGGGCGCTGACCGTAGCGTCTGCGGGCGAATTTTCCAGCCAGCGCGGAGCGGTACGCGACACCAACACCCTGCTGGACGAGTCCGGCGTGATCGTGGCCTATGCTGACGATGAACTGGCCGGACTACTGCGCGACTTCCGCTGGAAGGCGCTGTTCTGGCAGCGCCGCGAGCAGGTGCGCCAGCGCATGGGTTTCTTTCTGTTCGGGCACGGCCTGTACGAAAAAGCCTTGCAGCCCTATGTCGGCATGACCGGGCAGGGCTGGCTGTTGCGCGTCGAAGCGGGATTCTTTGTCTGGCCACTGGAACGGCAACTGGCGCATCTGGATGAGTCGCTGGCGAGCTATCTGGCCGAACCTGAGCACGGCTGCAGCACGCGCGAACTGGCTCCGGTTCCCCTGCTCGGCGTGCCGGGTTGGTCGGTGGAGAACGAGCGCGAGGGGTATTACGACAACGTGGCTTACTTCCGCTCCGGCAGGCAGAGTGATGCGCAGCGCACGCCGCTCATCACCGCGCCTTCCAGCGTTGCCGGATAGTCCCCTGCCGTGTAGTCGCCCGCCAGGAACAAGCCGGGCAGGGCGGTGCGCTGGTCGGGGCGAGCCAGATTCGGCGCGCAGCAGAAGGTGGCGCGCTTTTCCGCGATGACCTGATGCCACAAAGGCTGGGACGGGAAGCCGAATTCCTCATGCAACTCCGCCGTCACTCGCGCCGCCAGCTCGGTGTGGCTCCAGCCCTGATGCTTTCCTTCGGCGCTGATGACGCTGGCGATCAGCCCGTGTTGCCCGGCGATCATGCCCTTGTCGAACAGCCATTGGCTGATGCGCTGATGCAGGCCGAGCATGGGCTGCGGAAGGGTGGCGGCGGAGCCGCCGGGCACACACCGGCGTACTCCTTGCGGGTGCGAAGGCAACCGGGTCTCGGCGGGATATTGCAGGTAGACGGTGTAGATCGGCTGATGCTGCAGCGCCTCGATCTGCGCCACCGCTGCGGCCAGTTCCGGCAGTGGGCGCAGCAACCGAGCGGCCACCACGGGCGGCGCGGCGCAAACCACCTGGCTGAAACGTTGTACGCCCAGCGGCGTTTCCAGCTCGAAACCGCCCTCGATCGGCGTGATGCGTTCCACGCCACAAGACAGATGCACCGCGCCGCCGTGTTCGGTCACAAAGCGCGCGGCACGTTGCGGGAACAGCGCAGTGAAATCCAGTCGAGGCAGCAACATGTCCGAATCGGCGCGGCGGCGGTCGAGCGCATCGCGCAGCACATTGAGCAACACCTGCGCCGAAGCCTGGTCTATGGGCGTGTTCAGCGCCGCGATGGTGAGCGGCTCCCAAAACTTAAAGGCGAGGTCGTCATCCTGACCACGCTGCGCCAGCAGTTCGGCGACGGTACAGTCCTGCTTTAAACGGAAGCCGGACAGGCGCAGCCCCAGCATGAAACGCGCCGCTTTGAGCCGCTCAGCCCAGCTTAGTCCTTCAGCACTTGCCAATGCCACCAGCAGATGCAACGGAGCAGGCAGGCGCGGGGCATGTAGGGTGAAGTGGCCGTGTAGATCGAGCTGCAGCGGAAGCCGCAGAAAATCCTGCTCGACATTGCCGCCTACCATTTCGATCAGCCGCAGCGTTTCGCGGTAGCAGCCCAGCAGCAGGTGCTGGCCGTTGTCGAGTTGGGTATCGTTATGAACGACACCCCGCGCCCGCCCCCCCAGTTGCTTGGCACTCTCGAACACGGTAACGCTGACCCCGCGCGCCGCCAGCTCAACCGCCGCTGCCATGCCCGCATAGCCGCCGCCGATAATTCCGATTTGCGAGGGAACTGCCGGCTTTCTACCCCCATCCCGACCTTCCCCCTGCAAGGGGGAAGGAGTTTGGATTGTTGTTAGCTTCAAGGTTGTTGCTCCCCTTTATTCTGACTTCTTATTCTGACTTCGCGCAGCTCCCTCCCCCTTGCAGGGGGAGGGCTGGGGAGGGGGTAGAAGCTGTACGTGTTCAAGGATCTTTATTAAAACACCCTCCAAATTACCCAGCACTTCGTGATTCCAGAAGCGCTGTACCGTCCAGCCCTGCAAAGCAAGAGCAGCTGAGCGAGAGTCATCGTAGGTTTGCTGAACTTGATGTTGTCCACCATCCACTTCAATCACCAACTTCAATTCCACACAGGCGAAGTCTGCGATGTATCCAGCAATCGGGTGCTGGCGGCGGAAGCGTAATCCAAGCAATTGTTGGCGGTTGAGGTGATGCCACAGATGCCTTTCGGCATCCGTCATCTCGCGCCGCATTTGGCGTGCTCGTGCGGTGATTTTCGGCGCGATCCTTCGGTGCTGTCTTAGTTCTTCCACCATGCCTTGAGCGCCAGCCACAGCTTGTATCTGGGCGTGAGCGAGACGCGTTCTTTCAGGACGTGGCAGCCGCTGGCAACGATCTCGTCGAGGACTGCACGGTATATCTCTGCCATGATGAGGCCGACGCGCTGCGCCTTGCGGTCGGCGTGGGGAAGTTCGCTCAGCGCTTGGTCGTAGAACTTCTGCGCGCGTTCGATCTGGAAGGCCATCAGTCGCTGGAATTCCGGCGTTTCCTTGTAGTCCAGGATGTCGTTGGTGTGCACGCCGAACCTGGCTAACTCGTCCAGTGGCAGGTAGATGCGACCGCGCCGTGCGTCTTCGCCCACGTCGCGGATGATGTTGGTGAGCTGGAAGGCGATGCCCAGGTCGTGGGCGTATTTCAGCGTCTTGCGGTCGGTGTAGCCGAAGATTTCCGCCGAGAGCAGGCCCACCACCGAGGCGACGCGGTAGCAATACAGTTGCAGCGACTTGAAATCGTCGTAGCTGTGGCGGTTGAGGTCCATCTCCATCCCGTCGATGATCTCCAGCAGGTGCTCCTGCGGCAGCTTGTACTGCTGCACCACCGGCACCAGCGCCTGACACACCGGATGCTGCGGCTTCCCAGTGTAAATTTCCTCTACCTGCCCGCGCCACCAAGCCAGCGTAATGCGCGCCACGTTCTCGTCCGAGCACTCGTCCACCACATCGTCCACCTCGCGGCAGAAAGCATACAGCGCCGTCATCGCCTGACGTCTTTCGGGCGAGAGGAAGCGGAAGCTGCTGGTGAAACTGGAGCCGCTCTTGGCGGTCTTGTCCTGGCAGTATTCGTCAGGGGTCATGGGCGGATTCGATTTAGTGGTGGCACAAATGGTGGGACTCGGCCCAGCGGTATAGGGTTTGCGGCTCGATATCGATCTTGCCATCGTTGAATTGCAGGCAGCCCCATTCTTGATCAATCTGAGCCGTCGCCAGGTCGGTAGCGACGACATGCTCGGCAATGAGCGGGGCCAGGTCGGTCTCGACCACCGTGCCATTGGCGAAGGTCAGGCTAAAAACATAACCGCCGCGCTGTTCAAACCGTATCAGTTTCATCTTGCTACTCCAAAGGTTGTACCGGATGAAATTTTTGCGTATCCCAAATCTCGATCAGTTCGGCCTGATGCAACTCAGCCCACTCGCGCACTAACTGGAAGCACTTGTTCGGCAACTTGCCATCGATCAGTTCCAGCGTTGTCAGACTCATGACGGCTTCGTGATCGCCGTATTTGATGTGAATGTGACGCGGCGGATGTTCCCGGTCGATCAGGAACATGCGAATGATGATGCCGTAAAAACGAGCAAGCTCGGGCATGACTCAAATCCGGAACGGGGCACTTTGGGCCAGCATGATAACCCAGTCCAGCGGCTTGAGGACGGGGCGGCGCTGGAACATGTCGTAGTCTGCCGCCTCCAGTTTGTCGAGGATGCGCAGGCCACCGGCAATGATGAGGCGCATCTCCAGACCGATGCGGCCAGTGAGGATGCTGCCCAGCGGCGCGCCGGAGAGCATCAGCGCGCGGGCGCGATCCACTTCGAAGCGCATCAACTCGCGCCAGGCGGCGTCGGCTTGTCCCGCCGCGATTTGTGCCTCGCTCACGCCGTAGCGCGCCAAATCTTCCTGCGGCAGGTAGACGCGGCCGATGGCCCAGTCCTTGTTCACGTCCTGCCAGAAATTGATGAGTTGCAAGCTGGTGCAGATCGCGTCGCTGTAGCGCAGGTTCACCTCGCTCGCCTCGTCGTACAGGTGCAGCATCAAGCGGCCCACCGGGTTGGCCGAGCGGCGGCAGTAGTCCAGCAGCCCGGCGTAATCGGCGTGGCGCTTCTGCACCACGTCCTGGCTGAAGGCGTTGAGCAGGTCGCGCAAGGGTTGCAACGGCAGCCGGAATTCCGCCACGACCTGTGCCAGATCGCGGAATAGTGGTGTCTCGGGGGGGGAGCCGGATGCGATGCGATCCAGCTCGGCGCGGAAAGCGTCCAGCTTCGCCAGCCGCTCAGCGGCAGGCGCATCGCCCTCATCGGCGAAATCGTCCGCCTGCCGAGCGAAGTGGTAAATGACCTCCACCGGCCTGCGCAGCCGCTTGGGCAGCAGGATGGACGCGACGGGGAAGTTCTCGTAGTGGTCGACAGCCATGGAATTACGTCATTCCCGCGAAAGCGGGAATCCAGTCATCAAAGAAGTTTCCGCGTAGCGGGCAGCATAGTTTTGCCCCGCTACGCGGGTTTGTTTTTTCAACTGGATTCCCGCTTTCGCGGGAATGACGGCACACATCAGCGTCCGCCTGGCAAATCTTCCCGCTTCAGCAGGAAGACGAACTCGTCTCCTGCCGCGACTTGCAGCCAGATAAAGGGCAGCTCGGGATAGGCGGCTTCGAGGGCGGCGCGGTTGTGGCCGATTTCGACGATGAGCAGGCCGCCGGGGTGGAGGTGGTCGGCGGCGTGGGCGATGATTTCGCGGGTGGCATCCAGGCCATCTGCGCCGCTGCCCAGCGCCAGTTCCGGCTCGTGCAGGTATTCCGGCGGCAGGGCGTCCACCGATTCGGCGTCCACGTAGGGCGGGTTGCTGAGGATGATGTCGTAGCGTTCGCCGTCCAGCGCAGCGAAGAGGTCGGATTGCACCAGCCGAACCCGATCACCCAGCCCGTAGTCGTCCACGTTGTGCTCGGCCACGGCCAGAGCATCTTCCGACAAATCCACCGCATCGACTTCGGCATTGGGGAAGCTGTGGGCGGCGAGGAGGGCGAGGCAACCGCTGCCGGTGCACAGGTCCAGCACGCTGATGACGTTCTCTGGTTCCTCCACCCAGGGCGCGAGGCCGTCGCGCAGCAGTTCGGCGATGAAGGAGCGCGGCACGATGACGCGCTCGTCCACATAAAAATGGAACTCGCCCAGCCAGGCTTCGTGCGTCAGGTAGGCGGCGGGGACGCGCTGTTCGACGCGGCGGCGCAGCAGGTCGAGCAGAGCCTGGCGTTCGCGTGCGGTGATGCGCGTATCGAGGAATGGCTCCAGCGTATCCAGCGGCAAGTGCAGCGTGTGCAGGATCAGGTAGGCCGCCTCGTCATAGGCGTTGTCGCTGCCATGGCCGAACGACAGTTCGGCCTCGTTGAACGCGCTGACGCTGAAGCGCAGCCAGTCGCGCAGAGTGAGCAGCTCGTGGGTGTCGTTGAAAGCGTGCAGGGCGGCGCTCATGGTTTGTTCACCAGCAAGGCTTCCAGCGTCAGTCGGTAGATGTCGGACAGCGCGTCGAGGTCGGCCACGGCCACGCACTCGTTCACCTTGTGGATGGTGGCGTTGAGCGGGCCGAGTTCGATGATCTGGTCGCAGATGTCGGCAATGAAGCGGCCATCGGAGGTGCCGCCGCTGGTGGAGAGTTCGGTGTCCAGGCCGGTGACCTGCTTGATCGCCGCCGCCACCGCATCCACCAGGTCGCCGCGCGGGGTGAGGTAGGGCTTGCCGGAGGAGTTTTCCCACTCCAGATCGTATTCTAGGCCGTGCTTATCGAGGATGGCGGTGAAGCGCGACTTCAGGCTGTCCACCGTGCTGGCGGTGGAGTGACGGAAGTTGAACAGCATTTCCACCGTGCCGGGGACGACGTTGGTGGCCCCCGTGCCGCCGTGGATGTTGGAGATCTGCCAGGAGGTCGGCGGGAAGTATTCGTTGCCCTCGTCCCACACCGTGGCGGCCAGTTCGGCGATGGCGGGGGAGGCGAGGTGGATGGGGTTCTTCACCAGATGCGGGTAGGCGATGTGGCCCTGCACGCCCTTGACGGTGAGCTTGCCGGAGAGCGAGCCACGACGGCCATTCTTGATGGTGTCGCCAGTTTTGGAGACGGAAGTCGGCTCGCCGACGATGCAGTAATCCAGCCGCTCCTTGCGTTCGGCCAGCGCCTCGACCACGCGCACCGTGCCGTCCGTGGCAATGCCTTCCTCGTCCGAGGTCAGCAGCAGAGCGATGGAACCTTGGTGCTCGGGATGGTCGGCGACGAAGCCTTCGATGGCGGTGACGAAGGCGGCCAGCGAACCCTTCATGTCCGACGCACCGCGCCCGTACAACATGCCGTCGCGCACCGTGGGCGTGAACGGATCACTGTCCCAGCGGTTCACCGGTCCGGTCGGCACCACGTCGGTATGCCCGGCGAAACAGATCACCGGCCCGCTATGCCCGCGCCGCGCGTAGAGATTGTCCACCTCGCTGTGGCGCATCTTTTCCAGATCGAACCCCAGCGGCGCGAGACGCGCACCGATGATGTCCAGACAGCCGTCATCCCACGGAGTGAGGGATTTGCGGGCGATGAGTTGCTTGGTTAGGTCTAGGGTTTTGTTCATGGCTTCATTCTTTGGGTTAAGCGGCGTTATGCAGTGCCGTCATTCCGGCGCAGGCCGGAATCCAGTGGCGCGCAAGGCGCGCCGGTGTTTGATTGCTGGATACCGGCCTGCGCCGGTATGACGAAGGTGTGCGTGACGCATTCTCCGTTATTGGTGTATCGGGTCAAGCAGGAATCTTCTCGTAATCAGTTTCACTAAATCCGGTCGCCAGCACACGGCCGTCTTGCACCAGCACCGGGCGCTTGATGATGTTGGGCTGTTGCAGCATCAGTGCCAGCGCGGAGGCGTCGTCTTGTACGCCAGCCTTTACTTCCGGCGGCAGCTTACCCCAGGTCGGGCCGGTCTTCTTTAGCAGCTTCTGCCAGCCGACCTGCTTCAGCCAGTCGGCCAGCAGCGCTTCGGTCACGCCCTGTTTCTTGAAGTCGTGGAACTCGTATGCGACGCCGCGTGCCGCCAGCGCCGCACGGGCTTTCTTCACGGTGTCGCAGTTGGGGATGCCGTAGAGTTTCATAGAGGTTCTTTATTCGTTAGTTGATGCTGCACTGCGATGAGTCAGTTGCCATGTTACTGCTACGAAAAATATTGTTGCCAGAATATAAAAACAGACGGATGAAACCTCTATTACAAAAGGCTCAATGGAACCTGAAAATCCAGAGCAGGATGAACAGTTATGGTCATGTGAATATGGCCATGGATAACCCTGCTCCCAAACCTGAAACCAGAAGTAGTGGTCAGTGGCATAGCTCACCCCAATGGTTAAAACCAAAAATGCCAATGATTGTGCGCGAAGAGCAGCACGTTTTGTAAAGAAGAGAATCCCGCTTGCAAGCAACACTAGTATTGCTGAGCCGATATGAAGTGCAAGCTCATTGTTTGTCGCTAGATAAAATACCGACAGCGACGAGACAATCACGCCGAGAGATTTGAGCGTAATGATCAATACTCTCGGCATGGAATATAGAGCAGCACTACTGCGTCAATATTTAGTTAAATGCCGCGCAGCAGTTCGTTGATGCCGACCTTGCCCAGGGTCTTGGCATCCACCTTCTTCACGATCACGGCGCAGTACAGGCTGTAGCTGCCGTCCTTGGAGGGCAGGTTGCCGGAGACGACGACGGAGCCAGCGGGGACGCGGCCGTAGTGCACTTCGCCGGTTTCGCGGTCGTAGATCTTGGTGGATTGGCCGATGTACACGCCCATGGAGATCACCGAGCCTTCTTCCACGATCACGCCTTCGACGACTTCGGAGCGCGCGCCGATGAAGCAGTTGTCTTCGATGATGGTGGGGTTGGCTTGCACGGGTTCCAGCACGCCGCCGATGCCGACGCCGCCGGACAGGTGCACGTTCTTGCCGATCTGGGCGCAGGAGCCGACGGTGGCCCAGGTGTCGACCATTGCGCCTTCGTCGACGTAGCCGCCGATGTTCACGTAGGAGGGCATCAGCACCACGTTCTTGGCGATGTAGGAGCCACGGCGCGCGGCGGCGGGCGGCACGACGCGGAAGCCGCCTTCACGGAAATCGCGGCTGTTGTAGTCGGCGAACTTGCTGGGCACTTTGTCGAAATAGTTGGTGAAGCCGCCCTTGATGAAATTGTTGTCTTCGATGCGGAACGACAGCAGCACGGCTTTCTTGATCCACTGGTGGGTGGTCCAGTTACCCACACTGACGCGCTCGGCGACCCGCAGCTTGCCGGAATCCAGCCCGGCGATGACGGTGTTGATGGCTTCCTTGAGTTTGGAGTCGACGGTGCGCGGGGTGATCTCGGCGCGGCGTTCAAAGGCTTCTTCGATGATGTTCTGTAAGTCTTGCATGGTCGTTTCCTGAGGTTAAATTGATGGGGATAGTTGCGGAACGGGTTATTTGTTGCGTGGCTTGGGGCGCTTGCCGATTTTTACCTGGGCGACCACTTCGTTCTGGTTGCGCAGCAAGTGCAGCACGGCCATCTTGCCCGGCGGCAGAGCGGCGATGGCTTCCAGCATGGAGGTAGAGTCGGTCAGCTCTTTGTCGCCCACCGCCAGCAGGATGTCACCGGCACGGACACCGGCTTGCTCGGCGGGGCCGCCGCGCACGACTTCCGAGATCAGTACGCCGCTGCGGTTGCCCAGCTTGAACGAGTCGGCCAGTTCGGGGGTGAGCTCCTGGATGGCGACACCGATCCAGCCGCGCGTGACCGAGCCGGTCTGGATGATCTGTTCCATTACCTTCTTGGCGGTGCTGACCGGGATGGCGAAGCCGATGCCGAGCGAGCCGCCGTTGGGCGAATAGATGGCGCTGTTGATGCCGATCAGGTTGCCGTTCACGTCCACCAGCGCACCGCCGGAGTTGCCGGGATTGATGGCGGCATCGGTCTGGATGAAGTTCTCGAAGGTGTTCAGGCCGAGGTGGTTGCGCTTGAGCGCGCTGACGATGCCCATGGTGACGGTCTGGCCGACACCGAAAGGGTTGCCGATGGCGAGTACCACGTCGCCGACCTGAGCTTTGTCGGAATGACCGAAGGTGATGGCAGGCAGGCCGCCGGGCAGGTCGATCTTGATGACGGCGAGGTCGGTCTCGGGGTCGGAGCCGATGATGCGCGCCCGCGCGTTGCGGCCATCGGCCAGGGCGACCTCGATCTGGTCGGCGGATTCGACCACGTGGTGATTGGTGATGATGTAGCCGTCGTCGCTGACGATGACCCCGGAACCCAGGCTGTTGCTGCGTTCGGTGGCGGCATCGTCATACTGGTCGCCGAAGAAGAAGCGGAAGCGCGGGTCGTCCAGCAGTGGGTTGGCTTTGACTTCGGTGCTGGTGTAGATGTTGACCACCGAGGGCATGACCTTCTTCGCGGCAGTGCTGAAGCCCGTGCCGGGGAGTTGGCTGCCGGTCTCGGCGGCATCCTCGTGCAAGGTGACGATGCCGCCGCTGCTGGCCGCCTTGGGTAGCAGTTCGGGGCGCAGCGTGTGGATGATGAACAGGACGGCCAAGCCGATGGTGGTGGCCTGGGCGAACAGGAGCCAGAATTTGCGCATGGTATGATGGCGTAACCCGAGATTCAGGAGTTTTATTATGTTGTTGAGCGAGTTGCGCGATTATATCGGAAGCCTGCTGGAAGTCAGCCGTTTTCGCGATTACTGTCCGAACGGCATACAGGTCGAGGGGCGGGCGGAGGTCGCGCGCATCGCCACCGGCGTGACGGCCTCGCAGCGGTTGCTGGATGCGGCGCTGGCATGGGGGGCGGATGCGGTGCTGGTGCACCACGGCTATTTCTGGCGCGGCGAGGAGGCGACGCTGGTCGGCATCAAGAAGCAGCGCATCGCCAAGTTGCTGCGTGCCGATGTCAGTCTGCTGGCCTACCATCTGCCGCTGGATGCACACCCGGAACTGGGCAACAACGCACAGCTGGCCCGGCGGCTGGGCTGGGTCGAGCAGGGTGGCTTCGGGGATCAGGAGCTGGCTCGTTACGGCGCGGTGGCGCAGCCGAAATCGTTGGGTGAGCTGTCGCGTCAGGTCGCCGTGGTTTTGCAGCGGGAGCCGCTGGTGATCGGTGATGAAGCGCGCATCGTACGTCGCATCGCCTGGTGCAGCGGCGGTGCGCAAGACTATTTCGAGCAGGCGGTGGCTTTGGGTGCGGATGCTTATCTCACGGGTGAGATATCGGAGCGGCATGCGCATCTGGCGGAAGAGACGGGCGTGGCCTTCATCGCCGCCGGGCACCACGCCACCGAGCGTTTCGGTGTGCAGGCGCTCGGTGAGCACTTGCAGGCCCGATTCGGCATCGAGCACCAATTCTTCGATATGGACGTGCCGGTCTAGGCTTTTTTCAGGCTGCTGCGCAGCTGGTCCAGCGAGACCGTGGCGACGGGCGGCGACTGGTTCAGGGCGGAATTCGCGGCTTGCAGCGCCGGGGCATGCTCCAGCAAGATGCTCTGCCACCACTCCATCACCTCTGCCATCAGCGCGTCGGGACGCTCGGTCAAGCGCAGCAGGAAGTCCTTGCGGCGTGGATACAGCGAGGTCCATTGCCAGACCAGGAAGTTGTCGTTGCTCTTGAAGCCCTGCGTCAGCAGTTGGTCGCGCAAGGCGGTCACGGCGGGGAGCGCGGCCTGTTCGGGCGAGGGCGAGACGTTCCACATCAGCCCGGCGTAGATCCGGTGGGAGTCTCCCAGTAATTGCTGTTCCATGAAGGGGCGCAGGAAGACCCGCTGACCGCTGCGTGCTTGCAGATAGGTGCCGACCAGGCACTCTTCGGCGTTGCGATCTTCGGTCAGTTCGCAGAACCAGGGCAGATCGTGCATGGCGACGAGCTCATTCAGTGCGGCGTGCGTGTTGGCCCAGAAGCGGTTGTTCAGTCGCTGGCGGATGCCGTCGACCAGATCGGTGACGGACAAAGCCAGAGGCAGGTTCTCTTCCTGGGCAAAAAAATCGAGTACGGCTTGTTCTTCGTTCATGGGTGAGAGAGGTCAGTTACTGCTGGTGTCGGGTTGTTCTTCGCTGCGCATGAAGGACAGCAGTCGATTCTTCGCTTGCAGCAGTTTTTGCGCTTGGGAGCCCAGGCGCATCAGCGAGGTCAGGTCGTCGGTGCTCAGCTTCTGGATGTCGAGGAACCAGTCGTTGGACATCGAGATCAGGTCGTGCATGGCCTGCAAGCGATTCAGCACATGTTCGCCGTGGGGTGTTGTCGCGGATTCGAGCAGGCATTCCCGCAAGACGGTCAGCGTCGGTTCGACCTCACGCCGGCGGCGTTCATCGGCTAGTGTGCGGAAGATCTCCCATACATCCTCGGGTGCTCGGAAATACTCGCGGCGATCACCTGCCCGGTACTCCGAGCGCAACAATCGCCAGCTCTGCAACTCCTTCAGTCCGATACTCACGTTGGAGCGGGAGAACGTCAGCAGATGGGCCAAGTCGTCGGCATTCAGGGGTTCGGGTGAGATGTAAAGCAATGCATAAATCTGCCCGACAGTGCGGCTGATACCCCAGCGACTGCCCATCTCGCCAAAGTGATGAATGAAGCGCCAAGCGGTGCAAGAGAGGGTTTCGACTTCCATTTGCGAACTTTCAAGGATTTTTGAAATTTGTGCAACCTCTTTCTCGGAAAGGTTTTTTGCGGTGGCTGGCGGGGATGTCTTGCTATCAGTATTGACTTTGAATATTCGAGCAGGGATGATGCTCTCTGGTGTAAGTCGCACCTACCCGATTGGGTAGTGGAGTTAGAAGAGCAATGCGGCGCACTCCGATTTTTCCGTGAGTTGTTAGTTGTAGTAGATGCTGGCGTGGTCTTGCCAGTGCTTTATTGTTGTAATTTTGTTTGGGGGAGCCTCCTGAGATGCGGCATTTTTTACGTTTGTCCATTTTGCTTATCGGGCTGTTTTCGGGTTCGTCCAGCTTTGCTGCCGATACCTTGCCGCCTGTCAATACGGCAGATGATCTGGGTCCTCAGGTCGATCAGCCTATCGAGTTTCCACATAACCGGCATGCCAAGGATATGGGAATCAACTGTATGTACTGCCATACCTATGCACGTCGGGCTCCGGTAGCCGGTATTCCGCCGCTGCAAAAGTGTATGGGCTGTCACAACGGTATCGAATCCGTGAAGGACAAACCGCGCATCAAGGAGTTGTTCAAGCACTGGGACGAGAAGAAGCCCATCGCCTGGAAGAAAGTGCACGACCTGCCTGACTACGTGCGCTTCAATCATGAGCGTCACGTCAAGCGCTTCATCGTGCAGCAGGACAAGCCCGTGCAGGAAGTCTGCGGCTACTGCCACGGTGATGTGAAAGAAGGTACGGTGGCGCGCCGCCAGAAGCCGCTTTCCATGGGCTGGTGTGTCTCTTGCCACGAAAAGGCTCATCCGACAGACAAGACTGCGCAAGCGACTGCCCAAGGGCCGAACGATTGCTGGCAATGCCACAAGTAAGTCGTGGGCATACGGACAGAATAAGCTAGAGAGGGTGTGATGATCGAAAACGAGTTCAATCGACGCGATTTCCTGAAGGTCCTGGGATGGGGGGGTGCGGCAGTGGCGGTGAGCGGCTGTGGCTTCACTTCGGTACAGGATGGCGTGGAAAACGTAGTTTCGTACGTGGAAGCCAACGAGTACATGATTCCGGGGATCGGCGTGTACTTTAACTCCACATGTGCCCAGTGTGATGCGGCATGCGGCATCACCGGCAAGGTTCGCGAAGGTCGCGTACTGAAGCTGGAAGGCAATGCCGCCTCCAGCATCAATCGCGGTCGTTTGTGTGGCTTGGGCCAGGCGGGTGTGCAGGCGCACTACAACCCGGATCGTGTGACCGAGCCGCGTACCGGCAAGGGCGAGAAGCTGGATTGGGAAAAGGCGCTGGGTCAGGTCAAGGAAAAGCTGACGGGCGTTTCCGGCGACGAGATCGCCTTCCTGACCGGCAACCTCAGTGGTCACCTTAAGGTGTTGCTGGGCAACTACATGGATGCGCTGGGCAGCAAGAACCACTTCGTCTATGACGCAGTGGCACCTGCGGTGATGCGCGCTTCCAACAAGAAGGCGTATGGCAATGAGATGCCTGCGCTGCGTCTGGACAAGGCCAAGGTCATCGTATCGTTCGGCGCGGACTTCCTCGGTTCCTGGGTGTCTCCGGTGAACTTCTCCCAGCAATATGCGCAGTTCCGCAAAGGCGTGAACAACGGCGGTCGCGGTGTGCTGGTGCAGATCGAGCCGAAGATGACGCTGACCGGCGCGAATGCCGACCGCTGGATTCCGGCGAATCCCGGCACCGAGGGTGTGCTGGCGCTGGGTCTGATCAACGCGCTGGGCGCGGCGGGTGTGTCGATCCCGTCTGATATTGCCGCTTCCGTGTCCGCCTATGGCGTGGAGCGCGTGAGCAAGGATACCGGCGTATCGGCTGAGCAGATCCAGAAGCTGGCTGCCGTGCTGAAGGAACGCAGCCCCAGCCTGGTGATCGCGGGTGGTGGCGCGGAAGGTTATGCGCACGGTTCGCAGAACGCCGCCGCTGTCGCCCTGCTCAATCAGGTGCTGGGTAACGTCGGCAAGACCGTCGAAGCACCGAGCGTGGTGCCGTTCCCGCAACTGGCTCCGACCGCAGGCGGTACGGCTGGCCTGAAGGCGTTCAACGATGGGCTGGCCGCTGGCAAGTTCAAGGTGGTGTTCACGCTAGGTGCGAACCCGGTGTACTCCGCGCCTGCCTTCATGAAGCTCGCTGACAATCTGAAGAAAGCCGCCTTCAAGGTGGCGCTGGCCGATGCCATCGACGAGACCGCAGCCCAGGCCGATCTGGTGTTGCCGCTGGATTCCGCGATGGAAAGCTGGGGCACCGTGGTGGCCGAATATCAGGCAGGCGATGCGCACATCGGTATCCAGCAGCCGCTGATGGAACGTCTGTATGACAACACCCGCAGCGCGGGCGATATTCTGCTGAGCTTGGTCAAGCAGCAAAAGGCAGACGACTACAAGGCATTCGAAGACTACTACGCTTATCTGCGCGGTGCCGTGGTGCAGGCCAAGGGTTCGCTGGGCGGCGCTGGCATGGACGACGACGAGTTCTGGAGCACGGTGCTGAGCAGCGGCATGGTCAAGACCGGCAACGCCTCGTCCTCCCTGCGCACCAGTGCTTCGGCAGTCACGCTCCCGGCGGCTGCGGTAGCCGATGCAGCGTTCCCGCTGCGCTTGCTGCCCTATGTGCAGCCTTCGATGCGCGATGGTCGTCATGCCAACCTGCCCTGGTTGCAGGAATCGCCCGATCCGCTGACTACCATTGTGTGGGATAGCTGGGTCGAGATGCATCCCAAGACGGCGGCCAAGTTGGGCATCGTCGAGGGCGATATCGTCGAAGTCACGTCCAAGAGCGGTTCGATCAAGGCGCAAGCCTACATCTTCCCGGGCATCCATCCGGATGCGGTCTCCGTGCCGTTCGGTAACGGTCACACCGAGTTGGGCCGTTATGCCAAGGGTGTGGGTGCCAACGTGTTCCAGATGCTCGATCCAGTGTTCGATCAGGAGACTGGTGAGCTGGCCATCAACGAAACGCATGTCAAGGTCAGCAAGACAGGCAAGCGCGTGATCGTGGTCAAGGAAGAAGGCGCCGCCGGAGGCAGTCAGGCAGGCAAGAAGATCGCTGGCCGTCTGGCATCGAACAACGTTGATCTTTCCAAGGAGGTCTGATCGTGTCGGTTTCTAATCTGTTACAAAACTGGTCCGCAGTGCGCCACACCCACCCGGTGGGTGATGCCCCGCATGCGGAATACAAGTGGGCGATGGCCATCGATCTGGATGCGTGTACCGGTTGCAACGCGTGCAGCGTCGCTTGCTATGCCGAGAACAACCTGCCTGCGGTAGGCAAGGACAAGTTCGAGCATGGGCAGCAGATGCACTGGATGCGCATCGAGCGTTATTGGGATGAGGATGGTCGCGACATGCCGGATCAGGGCGCGCAATTCCTGCCCATGATGTGCCAGCATTGCGAAGCCGCTCCATGTGAGACGGTGTGCCCGGTGGGTGCGACCAATCATACGGCTGACGGTTTGAACTCTCAGGTGTACAACCGCTGTGTGGGTTCGCGTTACTGTTCGGCCAACTGCCCGTTCAAGGTGCGTTACTTCAACTGGTACAGCTACCCGGATCAGGAGATCTCTTGGCCCTCCCCGATGGAGCAGCAGCTCAATCCGGACGTGACGGTGCGTACCAAGGGTGTGATGGAGAAGTGCACGTTCTGCGTGCAGCGTCTGACCGTTGCCAAGCACAATGCCCGTAACGAGGGGCGCTTGGTGCAGGACGGCGAAGTGCAGACCGCATGTCAGCAAGCTTGCCCGACCAGCGCGATCAGCTTCGGTAACTTGGTCGATCCGGCCTCCAAGGTGGCTAAGCAGTGGAAGGCTCAGCAAGTCGAGCTGGCCGTTGACAAGCAGGCCAAGGACGAGGGTGATGATAGCCACGAAGTGGGCGAGCATCACAGCACGACCAAACTGCGCGGTTATCGTATCTTCGAAGAGCTGCGTGCCTATCCATCAGTGATGTACCTGGAACGCGTCCGCGAGAGCGCGGTTTAAGGGAAGAGGAAGAAGAAGATGGGAAAAGATATTCGTGAAGACATCTCTTGGGCCAAGATTAACACCGATGTGCTCAAGAGTCTGGAAAGCCCCCGTCCCCTGTATTGGGTGATCGTGGGTGTGGCGTTGCTGATGTTCCTCGGCGGTGTGTCGCTGGAGGCGTATCAGTATCGCCAAGGTATGGGCGTGGCCAACCTGAACAATCCCCATGTCTGGGGGCTGTTCATCGCTACCTTCATTTTCTGGATCGGCATGAGCCACTCCGGTACGCTGCTGTCGGCGATTCTGCACTTGATGCATGCTGACTGGCGCAAGCCGATCTACCGTTTCGCGGAAGCAATGACGACCTTCTCGCTGATGACGGCGGGTCTGTTCGTGATGGTGCACTTGGGTCGTTTGTGGCAGTTCTACTACTCATTGCCTTATCCGAACGAGCGCGGTCTGTGGCCGAACTTCCAGTCGCCCCTGCTGTGGGATGCGATGGCGATCTTCACTTACCTGAGTTCGTCTGTGATCTTCCTGTTCATCGGCATGATCCCCGACCTGGCGATCTGTCGTGACCACCTGCATCCGGGCTGGCGCAAGAAGTTGTACACCGTGCTGGCACTGGGTTGGGAAGGTACCGACCGTCAATGGCGCAACTTCCGCGTGACTTACCTGACTGTGGCTTGTTACTTGATCCCGCTGGCGGTGTCGGTGCACTCCATCGTGGCTTCGGACTTCGCCATGTCGCAACAGCCGGGCTGGCACGTGACTTCGTTCCCGCCGTACTTCGTGGCTGGCGCGCTGTATTCCGGTTGTGCTGCGATCATCACGCTGTTCATCATCTTGCGCTATGTGTTCAAGTTCGAGGAATACATGACCTTGCCGATCCTGAAGAAGACCGCACGTCTGACCTTCGCGATCGCCATGGTGTGGACCTATCTGAACGCGATCGAGTTCGCCTCGGTGTGGTACAGCCACGATCAGGCTTCCAAGGATGTGTTGATCCAGAAGGCGACCGGCCCGTATGCGTTCGCATGGTGGGGCATGATCATCTGCGGCTCCGTGGTTCCTTTGGCGCTGGCCTTCAAGAAGGTGCAGACCAACATCCCGATGCTGTTCTCGGTGTCGCTGTTGCTGAATCTGGGGATGTGGCTGGAACGCTGGATGATCGTCGCGCCAACCTTCTCGCATGGTTATTACCCATGGACCTGGGATCACGACCAGTGGCCCAGCTTCGTGCAGTGGGGCATGGTGTTCGCGAGCTTCGGCTGGTTCACCCTGTTGTTCATGATCTTCTGTAAGGTGTTCCCATCCGTTTCCATGTATGAAGTGAAGGAAATGGTGTATCACCGCAGCTTGGCATCAAAAATGGGCGGAAAGGGAGGCCACTAAATGAGTCAACGACATTTGCTTGCCTTGTTCAACAACTTTGATGAGGCGGAAGCCGTCATCAAGGAGTTGCGCGAGACATCCATCAAGGGTTTCAATTTTGATGACTTGGTGCTGAAGTCGCCAATCGAGCACCACGAAGTCGAGGACGTGCTGGGTCAGCGCTCTGCCAATGTGCAGTGGTTCACGCTGGTGGGTTCGATTCTGGGCGGTTTGCTGGGTTTCTTCCTGATTTCGGGTGCCCAGGCCAACTTCTACTCGCAGATGAAGGGTGGCAAGCCCATCGTTCCGCTACCCGCCAACTTCGTGTTGACCTACGAGATGTTCATTCTGGGTGGGGTGTTCATCTCGGTGCTGGGCTTCTTGGTGTGTGCTGGTCTGCCGGCCAAGCGCTCGCCGCTGTATAGCGCCAAGGTGCAGGAAGACCAGATCGCGATTCTGGTGAAGGGCGACGACTCTGCCGTGGCAGCACTCAAGGCAGTGTTCACCAAGCATCAGGCTTTGGAAATTCAGGAAGAGGCTGGGAAATGAAAAAACTAACCCTGACAATCGCGCTGGCATTGGCGCCTACACTGGCTCAAGCGTTCCCGTGGGATCACGACATGGCCAATCAGATCAGCATCAAGCCACAGGAAAGTGTGGATGGTAAGGCTGGCGGCATGAAGCCCTTCCCCAAGCGTTCGGTGCCGGTTGCCGGAACATCGAGTTTTGTGAAGGATCAGGGCGCTGCCGAGAAGATGGCGAATCCCGTGCCTGCGGACGAAAAGTCCGTTGCTGAGGGCAAGCGCCTGTTTGCGATCTACTGCTCGGCGTGTCATGGAGCTGGAGGCAAAGGCGATGGCAAGGTCGGTGAAAAGCTGGTCTTGCAGCCTTTCGACCTGACCGCCGATCAGACCAGGTCGCGTACGGATGGCTTCATCTGGGGCTATATGACCTTCGGCGGTGCGATCATGCCGGCCTATGCCAATGATCTGAATGCTACCGAGCGCTGGCATGTAGTTAACTATGTCCGCAAGACATTGCAGGGCGGGGCGGCGACTGCCGCAGCCAAGTAAGGGGGGTACATAATGTCCTATTACGACTGGTCGGTATTGACCGTAAGTTTCCTGGTGGTCTTGTCGCTCTCTTTGGGCGGCGTAGCGCTGACTGCAACGTTGCACTTGGTCGGCGCACGCTGGCAGTGTGAGATCCGTCCACTGGCCAAGAGCCTGTTCGCGCTGTTGCCGCTGGCCTTCGTGCTGCTGCTGGTGTTGTTGGCGGGCGGCTCCCACACTTTCCCGTGGCTGGGGCATCTGGGCTCCGATGTTCACATGCCGGGTTGGTACACCATGCCCCTGCTGGCAGCGCGTGAGATCATCGGTCTGTTGTTCATGGGCTATCTGTGCTCGGTGTATCTCAAGCGTCAGGAAGTGGCTGACCGCAGCGAGGCCGACAAGGAGAGCTTCCATAACGTGGCTACCTGGATCCCGTTCTTCTACGTGCTGTATGGCACGATGGTGTCTTGGGACTTCGAAATGACGCTGATGCCATCCTGGCACAGTGCCATCTATGGGCTGCAGAACATCATCAGTAATTTCGGCATGTTCCTGTCTTTCCTGGTGGTTTGGGTGTTCTTCCTGAATGCTGGCGGCAAATTGCGCGCCAACGTGAAGGATCACATCCCCAACTACATCGCGCAGATGCTGTTCGCCTTCACCTTGTTGTGGGTGTACACCTTCTTTGCCCAATACCTGACCATCTGGTATGGCAACCTGCCGGACGAGACAGATCGTATCTACGCGATGCAGGATGGCAACTACACCTTCCTGTGGTGGTCGATGATCTTCCTGAAGTTCGTCATCCCGTTCGTTACGCTGTGCTTCCCAGGGCCGCGTCATAGTCTGTCTGCTATCAATTTTGTGGCGGTTTGTATTATCATTGGCACCCTTTTCGAACGGTTCAACTGGGTGGCGGGGATGGATGGCAAGGGCACACTGCCTTTGCTGGCTGTCGTCGTGGTGGGTGGTGCGGTAGCTACCATCGGCTTCCATCTGGTTCGTTCGGCCATGCGCAAGAACCAGATATTGAAGGTATAAACCACCGATGATGACGTTGTATTCAGGGACGACATGCCCATTCAGCCAGCGCTGCCGTATCGTGCTGTTTGAAAAGGGCATGGACTTCCAGATAGTAGATGTAGATGTGTTCAACAAGCCGGAAGACATTGCCGTGATCAATCCCTACGGCAAGGTCCCGGCCTTGGTGGAGCGGGATCTGATCCTGTATGAAGCCAATATCATCAATGAATATATCGATGAGCGCTTCCCCCATCCGCAGTTGATGCCAGCAGATCCCGTGGCCCGTGCCCGTGCCCGTTTGTTCCTGCACCGATTCGAACAGGATCTGTTCAGTCACATCCCGGCCATCGAGCATGGTTCGGATAAGGAAGTTGAGCAGGCCAGGCAGGCTGTCCGTGATGGCCTGACGCAGATCGCTCCGATCTTCACCAAGCAGAAGTACATGCTGGGTGACGAATATTCCATGCTGGATGTCGCAATCGCCCCATTGCTCTGGCGCCTGGACCACTATGGCATCAAGTTGGGCAAGGAAGCGGCACCTGTGATGAAATATGCCGAGCGTTTGTTTGCTCGCCCGGCTTATTTCGAAGCGATGACCCCTTCCGAAAAGGCGATGCGCAAGTAAGTGGACGAGCTGTCGACCAAGCCCTACCTGATTCGTGCGATCTACGAATGGTGTACGGACAGTGGACTGACACCCTATCTGCATGTGCGTGTAGACGACAACACGCGAGTGCCGCAGGCCTATATCAGGAATGGGGAGATCGTGCTGAACATCAGTCTGCAAGCCGTGAGTCAACTCCAGCTCGGGAACGAGGAGGTGACGTGCAGCGGGCGGTTCGGCGGGGTTTCCCACAAGCTGTTCGTGCCCATAGATGCCGTGATCGGCATCTATGCTAAGGAAAATGGCAATGGCTTGGTGTTTCAGGAGGGCGGGTCGAACAAGGTTTCGTCCGGGGATCGTAGTGAAGATGAGCCTCCCGACTCACCCCATCCGCCCACTCGCCCGCATCTGCGGGTGGTCAAATGAGCCGCGCAAGCGGCTTTTTTGTTGTCCAACCAGGGTGCTAGACTGCGCACCTGCCTATCCTGCGACTGGAAAGATCACATGCCACTTAACTCGATACCCGTAACGCAGATCCAGCACGATGTCGGTGTGGCGCTGGGTGAAGATGTGCGTGGCGGCGACCTGACTGCGCAATTGATCCCGGAGCATGCGCGTGCCGAAGCCGTGGTCATCACCCGTGAAGCGGCGGTGCTGTGTGGCACGCCCTGGTTCGAGGCCTGTTTTCGCAGGCTGGACCCCTCGTGCGACATCCGCTGGTTGGCGCAGGAGGGCGGGCTTGTGACGGCGGGCCAAGCTCTGTGTGAGATCACGGGCAACGCCCGCGCCATGCTGACGGCAGAGCGTGCGGCCCTCAATTTTCTGCAGACATTGTCGGCCACGGCGACTTTGACGCATCGGTATGTGGCAGCGGTCACGGGTACGCGCGCCCGCATCCTGGATACGCGCAAGACTCTGCCCGGGCTGCGTATCGCTCAGAAATATGCGGTGCGTATCGGCGGGGGCTGCAATCAGCGCGTCGGGCTGTTCGATGGCATTCTCATCAAGGAGAACCACATACTGGCTGCTGGCGGCATTCGTGCTGCTTTGCTGCAGGCGCAAGGCTTGGCCCCCGCCGCTGTCACGATACAGATCGAGGTCGAGAGTCTGGATGAACTGCGGGAGGCGCTGGAGGCTGGGGCGCAACTGGTCCTGCTCGACAATTTCGATCTAGCAGGCATGCGTGCGGCGGTTGCGCTCACGGCTGGGCGCGCGCAGCTGGAGGCTTCCGGCGGGGTGAATCTCGATACCGTGCGCGCCATCGCCGAGACCGGAGTGGATCGCATCTCCATCGGCGGATTGACCAAGGACGTGCGGGCGATCGACCTTTCCATGCGCTTCAAGGGGGAGTGATGTGCCAGCTGCTGGGCATGAACTGTAACGTCCCGACGGACATCTGCTTCTCTTTCACGGGCTTCCAGAAACGTGGGGGCGTGACCGATGTCCACGCGGATGGCTGGGGCATCGCCTTCTTCGAGGATCGCGGCGTGCGCCTGTTCCTCGATCCGCTGCCTTCCGCCCAGTCGCCCATCGCCGAGTTGGTGCGCAACTACCCCATCCGCTCACTCAATGTCATCGCCCATATCCGCAAGGCGACGCAGGGCTTGGTCACGCTGGAGAACACGCATCCCTTCCAGCGCGAACTGTGGGGACGCTACTGGATCTTTGCGCACAACGGCGACCTGCCGCAGTTCCAGCCGACGCTGAACGGGAACTTCGTCCCCGTAGGCAACACCGACAGTGAGCGCATCTTTTGCTGGCTGTTGCAAAGCCTGCGCGATCGCTTCGGCGCAACCATGCCGGAGCGCACCGAACTGTTCGATGCCCTGCACGAACTGAGTATGCCGCTGGCGGCGATGGGCATCTTCAATTTCCTGCTGTCGAACGGCGATAGCCTGTTCGCGCATTGCTCCACCGAGTTGAGTTACATCGTGCGCCGCGCACCGTTCAATGTCGCCCATCTCAAGGATGAGGACGTGCTGATCGACTTCAGTGAGGTCACCACGCCGGATGACCGTGTCGCGGTCATCGCCACTCAGCCGCTTACCGACAACGAGCCGTGGGTCGTCATGCCGCCGGGTAGCCTGTGGCAGTTCCATGCCGGGGCTGTCGTCGAGCAACGCTTGACGGTGCCCAGTCCAGTGAAGTCGCTGGCCGCCGCGCAGACAGCCTGAGCCGCCCGCACCATCCCGCGAATCGAACTGGCAAATCAGATAGTTGCCGGTTGACGGCGGGTGATAATCCCGTATAATCCGCGCTCCCGCGAAATGCCTGCTGGCAGATCACGGGGTTTTCCCTTGCTCCACCGCGACCAGCGGGGGGCTTTAATCCACAAGGAGATGTAATGCGTCACTACGAAATCGTATTTATCGTGCATCCCGATCAGAGCGAGCAAGTGCCTGCCATGATCGAGCGCTATCGCACGCTGGTCACCAGCAAGGCTGGCCAGATCCACCGTCTGGAAGACTGGGGCCGCCGCCAACTGGCTTACCCGATCCAGAAGATCCACAAGGCACACTATGTGCTGATGAACATCGAAGTCGACCAGGAGACCCTGGACGAACTGGAACACGCATTCAAGTTCAACGACGCTGTTCTGCGCCACCTGACCATCAAGACCAAGGCCGCCGTGACTGCGCCTTCGCCAATGATGAAGGAAGAGAAGTCCCGTTCGCTGGCTGGCGACGTGGTTTCCGACGCAGCACCGGCAGCGGCTGCTGCCTGATTGAGTGAGTTGTAACCGGTTCGTTATTTGCGGACACATCGCGGCGCGAGATGAATTGCGCTACACCCCGGCAGGGTTGGAGCGGCTGGAACTGAAGATCCAGCACAGTTCGACCCAGCAACACGCCGGATCGCCGCGCCAGGTGCAGTGTGAGATCACTGCGCTGGCATTGGGCGATACAGCCAGACACGCGGCAACGCTGCAGGTCGGGCACAAGGTGAAAGCAGGCGGATTCATCGCCCAGCGTAGTCTGCGCAGTACGCAACTGGTTCTGCATATCGAAAACATTATTCTGGAATAAGGAGCACCAAATGGCTCGTTTCACCAACAAGAAGGACGACAAGAAGGGCAACTCTTCGCGTCAGCTGTTCAAGCGTCGCAAGTTCTGCCGCTTCACCGCCGAGAAGATCGCCGAAGTGGATTACAAGGATGTGAACATCCTGAAGGAATTCATCACCGAAAACGGCAAGCTGATCCCGGCTCGCATCACCGGCACCAAGACTCGCTATCAGCGTCAACTGAGCACAGCGGTCAAGCGCGCACGCTTCCTGGCGCTGCTGCCCTACACCGATCTGCACTAAGGAGTAGAACATGCAAATCATTCTGATGGAAAAAGTCATCAACCTGGGTCAACTGGGTGATGTGGTCAAGGTCAAGAACGGCTACGCCCGCAACTTCCTGATCCCCACTGGCAAGGCCAAGCGCGCTACTGCCGCTTCCCTGGCTGAATTCGAAGCTCGTCGTGCTGAACTGCAAGCTGCTGAAGCGGCCAAGCTGGCTGCCGCTCAAGCCGTGGCCGAGAAGATGAACGGCGTGACCGTGGCGATCGCCCAAAAGGCGGGCGTGGACGGAAAACTGTTCGGTTCCGTGACCAACGCCGACATCGCTGACGCACTGGCTGCAGCAGGTTTCACCGTGGAAAAGGCGCAAGTGCGCATGCCTAACGGTCACCTGAAGCAGATCGGCGAGTATGCAGTGAGCGTTTCGCTGCACACCGACGTGGTGGCGGACATCACCGTGACCGTGGCAGGCGAATAATCCTCGCGTACTGCGGTATCGAAAAAAAGGGCTGGCAACAGCCCTTTTTTCTTTTGTGGAACTTTTCCGCACATTCCCTATCTGACTGCTCGGGTATGTTGCCCGTATCTAGAAAAGGAATGCAAAGTGAAGAAATATTTCGTACTGATCAGCCTGACGGTCGCCGAATGGTTTGAGGTCGTGACTCACTCCGTCCCTCTCTAATACCGGTATAATTCACTCAGGCAATCCCGTAGCTTGCTGCGGGATTTTCTGTTTCTGGACCCTGACCGGGAAAACAATACGCAACAGGAAGACGAGCATGACCATCAAAGCCATCATTTTTGACGTGGACGGCACCCTGGCCGATACCGAAGACGCGCACCGCATCGCCTTCAACAAGGCCTTCGCTGACAACGATCTCGACTGGAACTGGGACGTGTCGCTGTACGACAAGCTGCTGAAAGTCACCGGCGGCAAGGAGCGCATCAAGTACTACGTCTCCGACTTCAACACGGCTTACGCCAAACCGGAGAACTTCGATGACTTCGTCAAGCACCTGCACAAGGTCAAGACCGCGCACTACACCGCCATGCTTGCCGATGGTCGCATTCCGCTGCGTCCCGGCATCAAGCGTTTGATCCAGAGTGCGCACCAAAGCGGTGTCACGCTGGCAATCGCCACCACCACCTCGCCGGAGAATGTCGCGGCCTTGCTGGAAGTGGGGCTGGGCAAGGATTGGGAGCGGTACTTTAGTGCTGTCGGCTGTGGCGACATCGTGCCCGCCAAGAAACCGGCACCGGACATCTACAACTGGGTGTTGGATCAACTCAAGCTCGCGCCCCAGGACTGCATCGCCATCGAGGATACCAACAATGGCCTGCGTTCCAGTCTCGGTGCTGGGATCAAGACCTACATCACTGTCAACGATTACACCCACGGTCAGGACTTCACCGGCGCTGCGGCGGTGTTCAAGGACTTGGGAGATTTGCCGGCTTTTTACCGGGCGACCGGTTTGCCGCTGGCGTGATCACGCTGGCCTGACTGCCGCGGTCACCGAGCAAGGGCGATCCGGAAGCGGGTCGCCCTTGTCGTTTCAAGCGTCTTGCAATGTCCCATCCACCAGCCGCAACTGGCGCTGCATGCGGGCAGCCAGTTCGAGGTCGTGGGTGACGATGATGAAACTGGTGTTGAGGCGGGCGTTGAGTTCCTGCAGCAGGGCGAACAGCGCTTGGGCGCTGGCGCGGTCGAGGTTGCCGGTCGGCTCGTCGGCCAGCACACAGGCTGGGCGGGTGACGAGCGCGCGGGCGACGGCGACACGCTGGCGTTCGCCGCCGGAAAGCTCGGCGGGCAGGTGTTCCAGCCGGTGACCCAGGCCGACCTGTTCCAGCATGGCAGCGGCCTGTGGCGCGGCCTCCTCGCGTTTCATGCCCCGGATCAGCAGCGGCATGGCGACATTCTCCAGCGCGGTGAACTCGGCCAGCAGGTGGTGGAACTGATAGACGAAGCCCAGATGACGGTTGCGCAGTTCGCCGCGCGCCGCTTCGCTCATCGCCTGCACGTCTTGCCCCAAAATCTGCACGCTGCCGCCGCTGGCCGTGTCCAGTCCGCCTAGCAGGTGGAGCAGGGTACTCTTGCCGGAGCCGGACGCGCCGAGGATGGCCAGGCTCTCGCCGCGCGCCACTTGCAGATCGACCCCGTTCAGCACCGTGACGTTGAGCTTGCCCTGTGCGTAAGTCTTGCGCAGTTCCTTGCAGGAAATAACCATCTCAGCCCTCAGTCCTCCGACCTCAGTCCTGTTGTGTTCGTCACTCATAACGCAACGCCTCCGCCGGTTGTACCTTGGCTGCGCGCCAACTTGGGTAAAGGGTCGCCAACAGGCTGATGAGGAAGGACATCGAGGCGACTACGATTACGTCGGCGCTGTGCAGGTCGGACGGCAGTTCGCTGATGTAGTAGAACTCCTTGGACAGAAACTGTACGCCGAACAGGTGCTCGATGAAGGGCACGAGGGTGCCGATGTTGAGCGCGATCAGTACGCCTCCGCCCACGCCCAGCACCATGCCGATGAGGCCGATCAGCACGCCTTGCACCATGAAGATCTTCATGATGCTGGAGGGCGCAGCGCCCAGCGTGCGCAGGATGGCGATGTCGGCCTGCTTGTCGGTGACGGCCATCACCAGCGTAGAGACGATGTTGAACGCGGCGACCAGCACGATGAGCGACAGGATGATGAACATCATCTTCTTTTCCATTGCCACCACCGCAAAGTAGTTGGCGTTCTGCTGCGTCCAGTCGCTGGCGTAGAGGCCGGGCGGTAATTGGCTGCCGAGCTGGCGCGCCACCTCGGGCGCATGGTCGAGGTCGTGCAGGTTGGCGCTGATGCCGCTCACCGCTTCGCCCAGCCGGAACAACTTCTGCGCGTCGCTCAGGTGGATCAGTACCAGCGCGTTGTCGAATGGAGCCATGCCTACCTCGAAGATGCCGACCACACGGAACTGTTTCAGGCGCGGCAACATCCCGGCAGGCGTGATCTGGCCCTGCGGCGTGATGAGCAGCACCGAATCGCCCAGCCGTGCGCCCATCGCCCGCGCCAAGTCGCTGCCCAGCGTGATGCCGAACTCACCGGGGAGTAGGTCGTCCAGCTTGCCGACTTTCATCTTGTCGCCCAGCCCGGTCAGGCGCTGCTCGTCGGCGGGCAGGATGCCGCGCACCATCACGCCTTGCACCACCTCGTTTAGCGACACCATGCCCTGACCGCTGACGTAGGGCGCGGCGGCGCGGATGTCTGCTTGTTTGCCCAGCGCAGCCAGCAACGGCTGCCAGTCCAGCACTTGACCGGTGTCGCTCACCACTTGCAGATGCGGCGTCACACCCAGAATGCGCGCCCGCACTTCCTTCTGGAAGCCGTTCATCACCGACAGCACCACGATCAGCGCCGCCACGCCGAGCGCGATGCCCAGCATCGAGATCAGCGAGATGAAGGAGATGAAGTGGTTGCGGCGCTTGGCGCGGGTGTAACGCAGACCGATGAGCAGTTCGTAAGGACGCAAGGGAAAGACCGGCAAAAAGTTCGGGCGCTAGTGTGCCACAAGCGGGGCGGGGATGCGGCAGGATTGAGTCGAAATCCATCACGGCGGCCTCTGGTAAACTCCGCGCCATGAAAAAAATACAGTTGATCGTTGCTGATTTGCTTCCGCCGCCGGACTGGGCGGGCGAGTTGTTGGCTGGCTTGGCGTTGCCCGCGCTGGAGGCTTTGCTGGCTCGGGGTGCGCGGGCGGATGGTACATCGACAACTCTGGAGGCGGCCTTGTGTCGCGCGTACGGCGTGTCGGGCGGTGAGCCGGTGGCGGCGGTCACGGCACAGGCGGATGGTTTGTCGCAGGACGGCTATTGGCTGCGCGCCGATCCGGTGCATTTTTTGTTGCAGCGCGACAAGATCGTGGCGCTGCCCACCGGCGGCTTGGCGTCCGGCGAGGCGGCAGCCCTGGTCGCCAGCCTGAATCAGCATTTCAGCGCGGATGGCTTGACGTTCCACGCGCCGCATCCGCAGCGCTGGTATCTGCGGCTGGAGGCGGTCCCCGGCCTCGTCACCACGCCCTTGTCGCAAGTGTACGGGCGCGACATCCGCCATCTGCTGCCGCACGGGGAGGACACGTTGCGCTGGCATAGGCTGACGAACGAGATTCAGATGTTGTTGCATCAACATCCCGTCAACGAGGCGCTGGAAGCGCGCGGTCTGCGGGCGGTCAACGGTGTCTGGCTGTGGGGCGGCGGCGTGGCCGGGGTGGCGTTGTCACAGTCGTTCCAGTCGGTATGCACCGACGATGCGTTGGCTGGACAGTTCGCCCAGCTTGCCGGACTGACCGACCACGCTTGGCCGGAACGCTGGCAGCCCGTCGAGGGCGCACAACTGTTGGTGTACGGCGGTTTGGGCGAGGCGCTGCAGGCGGGTGACTGGCAGGCCTGGCGTGCGCGGATACAGTCCCTGGAGCGGGGTTACGCGCAACCGTTGCTGGCGGCGCTGCGGCGCGGCGAGTTGGCGCGGCTGGAGATTAAGGTGCTGGGCAGTGGCGGCACGGCCAGTTCACACACGCTGACACCCGCTGCGGCGTGGAAGCTCTGGCGGCGTGGCGGTTTGGGGCGGACCGTGCGCTGAGGTACGACTAGCTGCGGCTGGCGATGAATGCAGCGGTGATGAAATCCATCGTGTTGACGTGATTGACGAACCAGTCGCCGATCTCTTTTTCCAGCCAGTGCTTGAGTGCTGCGGTATCTCGCTCCCTCGCCCATGACTCGACCTGTGCGGCCATGCTGGCCAGTACGCGGTCATGTTCGCCCTTGTGCATGGGGTAGGGCGGGAACTGTGCGGCGAGCATGCGCCCCTCTTCTTCGGCAAAATGATGGCGCGTGTGTTCCTGCAGGTCGCCCAGCAGCACGTCCAGCGCATCGGTGTCTGTGGGGGCTCGTGCCAGTAACCCGAGCAGTTTGTCGCGCAGGGAGACGAATTCCTGATGGTCGCGATTCATGAATTCCAGGGCGACCTGTGGGTAGTCGAGCATGGTCTTTTCCTGTTGTATGCGGCTACGGATGCGGTCGATTTTACGCAGAAATCGAGGCCTGTTCCCGGTTTTGTAGCCTTTCTTCGGTGATATGATGCACGCAACTTGGTCGAATCGAGAATTGGGAGGACGTATGGACAACATCAGGGCGGGTTCGCGGGCACGCAATCCTGACATGGACTGGAGTCAGGTGCGTGAGACGGTGCTGATGCTGGAATTGGCGATGGTACAGATCGATACTGCTCTCAAGGACAGTCGCTCCTCGTTCGAGGTATTGTCCACGGCCTTTACGGCGATGGCGAACTTCCTCAGCGCGCAGCAGGAGACGTTGAGCACCTTGCCGACCACCGAAGAAGGCGAGGCGATGAAGGCTGGAGTGCTGGAAACGGGATCCCATGTGATGAGCATGATGAACGACGCGATCGTCTCCTTCCAGTTCTATGACCGCATGGGGCAGCGGCTGGATCATGTCTGCGGCAGTCTCCATTCACTGAGCCAGCTCGTCTCCGACAGCAGCCGACTTTATTCGCCGGAAGAGTGGCATCGCCTGCAGGAACAGATACGTTCCAAATACACCACCCCCGAGGAGCGCGAGATGTTCGATGCGGTCATGGGAGGGGTGCCTGTGGAGGAAGCCATGGGGCACTATGTGTCCAGTTTGCAGGAGAAATCGGGTGGGGATGTCGAGTTGTTCTGAGTCCGGCTGGGCGTGCCGATCATGAAGTTCCGTATCTATCGCTACAACCCGGAGACCGATGGCCGCCCGGCGATGCGTGACTATGAACTCGATCTCGAATCCGGTGACAGGATGCTGCTGGATGCGCTGATGTTGCTCAAAGAGCAGGACGACAGTCTGGGGTTCCGCAAATCCTGCCGCGAAGGCGTGTGCGGCTCGGATGCCATCAACATCAACGGGCGTAACGGGCTGGCTTGCATCACGCCGCTGTCCAGCCTGAAGCAGCCGATAGAACTGCGTCCGCTGCCCGGCCTGCCGGTCATTCGCGACTTGATCGTGGACATGACGCAGTTCTTCAAGCAGTACCACTCGATCAAGCCCTACCTCGTCAACAATGATCCGCCGCCGGAGACCGAGCGGCTGCAATCGCCGGCGGCGCGTGCCGAGCTGGATGGCTTGTACGAGTGCATCCTGTGCGCCTGCTGTTCGACTTCCTGCCCGTCCTTCTGGTGGAACCCGGACAAGTTCGTCGGCCCGGCGGGGCTGTTGCAGGCCTACCGTTTCATCGCCGACACGCGCGACCAAGCCACCGCCGAGCGGCTGGACTATCTCGAAGATCCGTACCGATTGTTCCGTTGCCACACCATCATGAGCTGTGTCGAAGTTTGTCCCAAAGGCCTGAACCCGACCGAAGCCATCGGCAAGATCAAGGACCTGATGGTCAAGAGGATGGTGTGAGCTGCGAGGCCTGCAACGACCGCTTGCTGTGGCGCTGCCGCCGTGGGCTGCTGGAGTTGGACATCGTGCTGGAGCATTTCGTGGTGCGACATTTCGATGGGCTGGATGCCGGGCGGCAGGCGCAATTCGTGCAACTGCTGGAGCTGCCGGATAACGAGCTTTGGGATTTGATTACAGGTAAAATCGCGGCCAAGGACGAGATTCGTCCGCTGTTGGATTTGCTCATGGCAGCTTGAAGCTGCGTCTCACTGGAAGTAGATTATGGAAAAAAAGCGTGTTGCGACGTTGACGCTGGATGATGGTCGGGTCATCGAACTGCCGATCCTTGAGGGCACGCTGGGGCCCGATGTGCTGGACATCCGCAACCTGGCCAAGGCCGGGCTGTTCACCTTCGACCCAGGTTTCATGGCGACGGCCAGTTGCGAATCTCAGATCACCTTCATCGATGGCGAGGCCGGCCTGCTGTACTACCGGGGCTATCCCATCGAGCAGCTGGCGGAGCATTCCGACTTCCTTGAAGTCTGCTATCTGCTGCTGAACGGCGAATTGCCGGGGGCCGCGCAGAAGGTCGAGTTCAACAGCAAGGTCCGCCAGCACACCATGGTGCATGACCAGCTGGCGCGCTTCTTCAGCGGCTTCCGCCGCGATGCCCATCCGATGGCGGTGATGGTGGGCGTGGTCGGGGCGCTGTCGGCGTTCTATCACGACTCGCTGGACATCAACAATCCCGAGCACCGCGAGATCTCGGCGCTGCGCCTGATCTCCAAAGTGCCGACCATCGCGGCGATGGCCTACAAGTACAACATCGGTGAACCATTCATGTATCCGAAGAACAAGTTCGGCTACGTCGAGAACTTCATGCACATGATGTTCGCCACGCCTTGTGAGGACTACGTACCGAACCCGGTGCTGGTGCGGGCGCTGGAACGTATCTTCATCCTGCATGCCGACCACGAGCAGAACGCCTCTACTTCCACCGTGCGGCTGGCCGGATCGAGCGGAGCCAGCCCGTTCGCCTGCGTGTCGTCCGGCATCGCGGCCTTGTGGGGCCCGGCGCACGGCGGTGCCAACGAGGCGGTGCTGAAGATGCTGGAAGAGATCGGCGACATCTCGCGTGTCGAGGAGTTCATGAAGGGCGTGAAGGAGAAGCGCTACCGCCTGATGGGCTTCGGCCACCGCGTCTATCGCAACATGGACCCGCGCGCCAACGTGATGCGCGAGACCTGCTACGAGGTGCTGAACGAGCTGAACCTGGGCGACGACCCGATGTTCAGGATGGCGCTGGAGCTGGAACAGATCGCCCTGCGCGACCCGTATTTCATCGAGCGCAGGCTGTACCCGAACGTGGACTTCTATTCCGGCATCGTGCTGCGCGCCTTGGGTGTCCCGACCAATATGTTCACGGTGATCTTTGCACTGGCCCGTACCATAGGCTGGATCTCGCAATGGAACGAAATGATTTCTGACGCCGACCGTCGCATTGGCCGTCCGCGCCAGCTGTATCAGGGCGCGGTGCAGCGCGATTTCGTGCCGGTAACGGAGCGCTAGGAAAGGCCCGCGACATGGGCGAACGCAGCTACCTTCAGACCATGCAGGACAGCTCGCGGCTGTTCGGTGCCAACGCGAGCTTCATCGAGGCCTTGTACGAGGACTACCTGCGCGACCCGGCAAGTGTGGAACCCGCCTGGCGCAGCTATTTCGACGCGCTGCAGCGCACGCCGGGTGCGGACCACGAGGTGGCACACACGCCGGTGCAGCGCAGCTTCGCCGCACTGCCGCCTGCGGGCGGCAAACCTGCCGTCACTCAGGATGCCGAGTTCGCACGCAAGCAAGTCTATGTGCTGCAACTCATCAATGCCTACCGTTTCCTCGGCATCCGCCGCGCCGACCTTGATCCGCTGGCCCGTCATGCCAAACCCGAGGTGCCTGAGTTGGAGCCGGGCTATTACGGGCTGACCGACGACGATCTGGAGGCGACTTTCGAGACAGGTTCGCTGGTCGGCGCGCAGCGCATGACCCTGCGCGAGATCGTGCGCCTGCTGCATCAGACCTACTGCGGCAGCATAGGCGCGGAATACATGTACATCTCGGACATGGCGCAGAAACGCTGGATCCAGCAGCGCATCGAGAGCGTGCGCGGCCAGCCCGGCTACACCGCAACGCAGCGGCGCGGCATCCTCGAACGGCTGACTGCCGCCGAGACGCTGGAGCGTTACCTGCACACCAAATACGTCGGCCAGAAGCGTTTCTCGCTGGAAGGGGGCGACACCCTGATCCCGTTGCTGTCCCACCTGCTGCAGCGCGCGGGCGGTGCCGGGGTGAAGGAGGCGGTCATCGGCATGGCCCATCGCGGGCGGCTCAATGTGCTGGTCAACATCATCGGCAAACGTCCGTCCACCCTGTTCGCCGAGTTTGAGGGCAAGCACAACGACACGCTCACGTCCGGTGACGTGAAATACCATCAGGGCTTCTCGTCCGACATCGCCACGCCGGGCGGCGCGATGCACGTTACCCTGGCGTTCAATCCCTCGCATCTGGAGATCGTCGATCCGGTGGTGGAAGGCTCGGTGCGTGCCCGCCAGCACCGGCGCAACGACCATGACGGAGCCCAGGTGCTGCCCATCCTGCTGCACGGCGATGCCGCCTTTGCCGGACAGGGTGTGGTGATGGAGACGCTCAACCTGTCGCAGACGCGCGGCTACGGCACCGGCGGCACGGTGCATGTCATCATCAACAACCAGATCGGCTTCACCACCTCGGACGCGCGCGACACGCGCTCCTCGACCTATTGCACCGACGTGGCCAAGATGGTCGAAGCGCCCATCTTCCACGTCAATGCCGACGATCCCGAGGCCGTGCTGCTGGTCACCGAGATCGCGCTGGATTTCCGCCTGACCTTCCACAAGGACGTGGTCATCGACATGGTGTGTTTCCGCAAGCTGGGGCACAACGAGCAGGACGAGCCGCTGGTCACCCAGCCCTTCATGTATCGCTACATCAACCAGCATCCCGGCACTCGCGCCTTGTACGCGCAGCGGCTGACGGCGGCGGGCGTGATCGCGCCGGAGGTGCCGGACGCGATGATCGCCGACTACCGCAAACTGCTGGAGAGCGGCGACAAGCCAGTGCCGCTGGCCGAGAGCGATTTCCGCGAGCAGCACGCGACCCGCTGGCGCGACTTCAAGCAGGATGACGTGCGCTGGGATCAGCCGGTGCCGACAGCGGTGCCGTTAGGCACGCTGCATCACTACGCGGCGCGGCTGGTCAATCTGCCGCCCGGCTTCAAACTTCACTCGCGTGTCGAGAAAATCATCGCCGACCGTTCCGCCATGGGGCGCGGCGAGCTGGCGCTGGACTGGGGCATGGCCGAGAACCTGGCTTATGCCAGCCTGGTCGACCAGGGTTATGCCGTGCGCCTGTCCGGGCAGGATTGCCGACGCGGTACCTTCTTCCACCGCCATGCCGCGTTGCACGACCAGAATCGCACGGAATGGCGGCTGGGCGCGCATGTGCCGTTGCAGCACATCCGGCCCGGACAGGCCGATTTCGTGGCGATCGATTCCATCCTGTCGGAAGAGGCGGTGCTCGGCTTCGAGTACGGCTACGCCACCGCTGACCCGGATTCGCTGGTGCTGTGGGAGGCGCAATTCGGCGACTTCGCCAACGGCGCGCAGGTGGTGATCGACCAGTTCATCGCTTCCGGCGAGGCCAAGTGGGGCAGGCTGTGCGGCCTGACCATGTTGCTGCCGCACGGTTACGAAGGGCAGGGCGCGGAGCATTCCTCGGGCCGCATCGAGCGCTATCTGCAACTGTGCGCGGAATACAACATCCAGGTCGTAGTGCCGTCGTCGCCCGCGCAGATGTTCCACCTGTTGCGCCGCCAGATGTTGCGCCCCTATCGCCGCCCACTGATCGTGTTCACGCCCAAGAGCCTGCTGCGCAGCAAGGATGCCGCCTCGCCCTTGAGCGAACTGGCTGAGGGCCGCTTCCAGCCGGTGATCGGCGAAGTGGATGCGCTTGATGCTACCCACGTGCGCCGCGTCATCGCTTGCAGCGGCAAGCTGTATTACGAGCTGCTCAAGGCACGCCGCGAACGCGGCATCACCGACATGGCCATCGTCCGCATCGAGCAGTTGTATCCCTTCCCGCACCAGGACTTCGCCACCCAGATCGCCGCCTACCCGAACGCGACCGAACTGCTCTGGGCGCAGGAAGAGCCGGGCAATCAGGGTGCCTGGCACCGCATCCAGCATTATCTGGCGCGCCACATGCGTCCCGGCATGCAATTGGGCTACGCGCTGCGCGCCTCGTCCGCCGCGCCTGCCGCCGGTTATCTGGCTCTGCACAACGAACAACAGAAAGCAGTGATCGAGGCCGCCTTCCGCGCTGACATCACTCAGCGCAACAACCCCGGAGCGAAACGCCATGCAAGTTGAGATCAAAGTCCCGCAATTGTCCGAATCCGTCTCCGAAGCCACGCTGCTGTCCTGGCACAAACAGGTCGGCGAAACGGCGGCGGAGGGCGAGAACCTGATCGATGTCGAGACCGACAAGGTGGTGCTGGAGTTGCCAGCGGTGCAGTCCGGCGTGCTGGTGCAGATACTGAAACAGGCGGGCGAACTGGTGGTGAGCGGCGAAGTGATCGGCCTGCTGGATACCACAGCGCAGGCGACCGCCGCGCCCCAAGCCGGGACGGCGGCAGAGCCTGTCTTGTCGCCCTCGCCGCGCAAGCTGGCGCACGAGGCCGGGGTGGATGTCGCCAACGTCACCGGCAGCGGTCGCGGCGGGCGCATCACCCGGGAAGACGTGCAGGCGGTGATCGAGCAGAAAGCCGCCCCGGTCGCGCCGGTCCCGCAAGCGGCAGTCGGTGGCCGCATCGAGCAGCGCGTACCGATGACCCGCATCCGCCAGCGCATCGCCGAGCGCTTGCTGCAATCGCAAGCCAACGCCGCCATCCTGACCACCTTCAACGAGGTCAACATGCAGCCGGTGATCGACCTGCGCAACCGTTACAAGGACGCGTTCGAGAAGAAGCACGGCATCAAGCTCGGCTTCACCTCGTTCTTCGTCAAGGCGGCGGTGCTGGCGCTGCAGAAGTTTCCTGTCGTCAACGCCTCGGTGGATGGCACGGACATCGTCTACCACGGCTATTACGACATCGGCGTGGCCATCGGCAGCGAGCGCGGCCTGGTGGTGCCCATCATCCGTGATGCGGACAAACTCTCCTACGCCGATATAGAGAAGCAGGTGGCCGACTTCGGCGCGCGCGCCAAGGAGGGCAAGCTGACGCTGGAAGAGCTCTCCGGCGGCACGTTCTCCATCTCCAACGGCGGCGTGTTCGGCTCCATGCTCTCCACCCCCATCATCAACCCACCGCAAAGCGCCATCCTCGGCATCCACGCGACGAAAGACCGCCCAGTAGCCGAGAACGGCCAGGTCGTCATCCGCCCGATGAACTACCTCGCCGTGTCCTACGACCACCGCATCATCGATGGACGCGAAGCGGTGCAGTTTCTGGGCACGATCAAGGAAGCGCTGGAGTTCCCGGGACGGGCGTTGCTGGATTTGTGACTTGTTTTCTTCAGGGGATGCTTCCATGAGACTGTTCACCCTCTTGTTGGCGGCGCTGCTGCCTGCCATCCTTGCCGCGCCCGTGTGTGCGGAGGGGCTCAAAGCCGGGGAGATCTGGCGCGAGCCGAACACCGGCATCGAGTTCGTGTACATCCCGGCAGGCTGTTTCGACATGGGGCTGGATGACACGGCGGAGAAGGACGAGCTGCCGGTACACAAGGTCTGTGTCAAGGCGTTCATGCTGAGCCGATACGAGATCACCCAGGACCAATACCGCAAAGTGACCACGCTCAAGCCCAGCGAATTTATCGGGGGGAGCAACCCGGTCGAACAGGTGAGCTGGGACGATGCGCAGCTGTTCGTGCGCGAGATGAACCGCGTCAGCGGCCAGCGTTTCAACCTGCCCAGCGAGTCTCAATGGGAATACGCCTGCCGGGCGGGCGGCCAGCACAGCACCTACTGCGGGCAGGGATTCCTGGCGCAACTGGCCTGGGGCGTAGGCAATGCCGATTACCATCCCCATCCGGTGGGAAAGAAGAAGGCCAATGCCTGGAACCTGTACGACATGAGCGGCAACGTGCGCGAGTGGGTCGAGGATTGCTACGGCGACAGCTACAGCGGTGCTCCCGCAGACGGCTCGCCGGTACAGCGTGCCGATTGCCCACTGCGCGTACAGCGCGGCGGAGCCTGGATAGATGGCCCCCAGGCGGCCCGCGCGGCCAACCGCAGCGGTGTCGCCCCTACACAACGCAATGGCCTGGCTGGTTTTCGATTGCTTCGAGCCCTTCCGTGAGGCGGGGCTGCAGAGTGCGGTTTCTGGAGAAGGTGGCGCTTGATCGGGTGGACCTCTGGGAGCATTGACGCTGCCCAGAGGGATGGTGGGTCAGGCAGGTGTCTGTTTACTTTTGGGCACCATCGTCAGTCTTCGGAGCATCCCCGCTCTCGTTGGGATTGTATTCGGCACCGGCCACTTCAAACGGATCTTTGGGTGTGCATTTGTTCACATGGAACATGCCAAATACGCTGACCTGTGTAAAGAAAATCACCTTGCCCTGCCCCTTGTAAAAATACTCGGTACGTCCTTTGTCCGGCCCCATATAGAACGGGATATGTTGTTTGCCGGTACAAAAAGATCGTTCGGAGGTGGGCTTGCCAAGAATCTCGACAGCCTCAGAGAATTTCATGCCGCGTTTCAGTTTTGCGAAGGGGTGGTCGGCAGGAGGATTGCCCCGGATGGCCAGAGTGGGGTCATCCTCTGACTTTTCAGTTTTATCCGCATCTGCCAGTGCCGTGGTGCAAGGGAGTGTCAGGCATAAGCCAAGCAGAGCGGCGAATCGAAAATGTCGAAAATTCTGCATGTTGCATTCCTCCTTGGTTAGGTTTCGGTGCGAAAGTCTATCATGCTGTACTGGGGGCAGGCACAAGCATTATCCCCATGGCTATGCTTCTTTACCGGAGGCTGCATCAAGCTGTTTGATGAAGTCAGCGATGTCCCACTCGCAGCCGCCACAGCCGGAGAGTGCGCCGGTCCAGCGCGAGATGGCGGGCAAATCCATCCCTTCTTCTTGATACAAGCGCTGGATGTAGGCGCGGCGGGTGCCGCTGCATGAGCACATCACCGCGCGCCAAGGAGGGCAAGCTGACGCTGGAAGAGCTCTCCGGCGGCACATTCTCCATCTCCAACGGCGGCGTGTTCGGCTCCATGCTCTCCACCCCCATCATCAACCCACCGCAAAGCGCCATCCTCGGCATCCACGCGACGAA
>NZ_JQKP01000018.1:0-2500 GCF_000746095.1 Ferriphaselus sp. R-1
TACCAAAGCAAAAAGCCCAGATAACTCTGGGCTTTAGCTTATAAGGAGTCTGACGATGACCTACTTTCACATGGGTAATCCACACTATCATTGGCGCGAAGTCGTTTCACTGTCCTGTTCGGTATGGGAAGGAGTGGGACCAACTTGCTATGGTCGTCAGACATAACTGTCGGCTGACTGGAGTCTCGTGGGAGAGGCCAGTCGGCCATTGTTCTGGTCGAAGTAAAGAAGGTTTCGATTGTTGCGAGCAACACTTGCAACTGCTTAATGTTATAGGATCAAGCCTCACGAGCAATTAGTATCAGTTAGCTTAACGCATTACTGCGCTTCCACACCTGACCTATCAACGTCCTGGTCTCGAACGACTCTTTAGGGGCATCTAGTGCCCAGGGAAGTCTCATCTTGAGGCGAGTTTCCCGCTTAGATGCTTTCAGCGGTTATCTCTTCCGAATTTAGCTACCCGGCAATGCCATTGGCATGACAACCGGTACACCAGAGATTCGTCCACTCCGGTCCTCTCGTACTAGGAGCAGGTCCCCTCAAACTTCCAACGCCCACGGCAGATAGGGACCAAACTGTCTCACGACGTTTTAAACCCAGCTCACGTACCACTTTAAATGGCGAACAGCCATACCCTTGGGACCGGCTACAGCCCCAGGATGTGATGAGCCGACATCGAGGTGCCAAACTCCCCCGTCGATATGAACTCTTGGGAGGAATCAGCCTGTTATCCCCAGAGTACCTTTTATCCGTTGAGCGATGGCCCTTCCATACAGAACCACCGGATCACTATGACCTGCTTTCGCACCTGCTCGACTTGTCAGTCTCGCAGTTAAGCTCTCTTTTGCCATTGCACTATCAGTACGATGTCCGACCGTACCTAGAGAACCTTCGTACTCCTCCGTTACAATTTGGGAGGAGACCGCCCCAGTCAAACTGCCTACCATGCACGGTCCCCGATCCGGATTACGGACCTAGGTTAGAACCTCAAACACATCAGGGTGGTATTTCAAGGATGGCTCCATAAGGACTGGCGTCCCTACTTCAATGCCTCCCACCTATCCTACACAGATCTGTTCAAAGTCCAATGCAAAGCTACAGTAAAGGTTCATGGGGTCTTTCCGTCTAGCCGCGGGGAGATTGCATCTTCACAAACATTTCAACTTCGCTGAGTCCCGGGTGGAGACAGTGTGGCCATCGTTACGCCATTCGTGCAGGTCGGAACTTACCCGACAAGGAATTTCGCTACCTTAGGACCGTTATAGTTACGGCCGCCGTTTACTGGGGCTTCGATCAAGAGCTTGCACCCCATCACTTAACCTTCCAGCACCGGGCAGGCGTCACACTCTATACGTCCACTTTCGTGTTTGCAGAGTGCTGTGTTTTTATTAAACAGTCGCAGCCACCATTTCACTGCAACCCCATCGACCTTCGAGAGCAAGTCTCTACAATCTACCGGGGCGCACCTTATCCCGAAGTTACGGTGCTAATTTGCCGAGTTCCTTCACCCGAGTTCTCTCAAGCGCCTTAGAATTCTCATCCTACCCACCTGTGTCGGTTTGCGGTACGGTCTCAATATAACTGAAGCTTAGTGGCTTTTCTTGGAAGCTTGGTATCAGCAACTTCGCGCCTCAAGGGCACTCGTCATTACGCCTCAGAATTGACCTCCCGGATTTGCCTAAGAGATCTCCCTACACGCTTAAACTGCCTATTCCAACAGACAGCTTGCTTAACCTTCTCCGTCCCCACATCGCATTACATTGAGGTACAGGAATATTAACCTGTTTCCCATCGACTACGCTTTTCAGCCTCGCCTTAGGGGCCGACTCACCCTGCTCCGATGAACGTTGAACAGGAAACCTTGGGTTTTCGGCGAGGGAGCCTTTCACTCCCTTTATCGCTACTCATGTCAGCATTCGCACTTCTGATACCTCCAGCATTCTTCACAGAACACCTTCGCAGGCCTACAGAACGCTCTCCTACCATATGTGTAAACACATATCCGCGATTTCGGTGCATAGTTTGAGCCCCGTTACATCTTCCGCGCAGGACGACTCGATCAGTGAGCTATTACGCTTTCTTTAAATGATGGCTGCTTCTAAGCCAACATCCTGACTGTTTTAGCCTTCCCACTTCGTTTTCCACTTAACTATGTCTTGGGGACCTTAATCGGCGGTCTGGGTTGTTTCCCTTTTGACACCGGACGTTAGCACCCGATGTCTGTCTCCCATGCTCGCACTTCTCGGTATTCGGAGTTTGCAATGGTTTGGTAATCAGCAATAGACCCCTAGCCATAACAGTGCTCTACCCCCGAGAGTGATACATGAGGCACTACCTAAATAGTTTTCGGAGAGAACCAGCTATTTCCAAGTTTGTTTAGCCTTTCACCCCTATCCACAGCTCATCCCCTAACTTTTCAACGTTAGTGGGTTCGGACCTCCAGTTGGTTTTACCCAACCTTCATCCTGGCCATGGATAGATCACTTGGTTTCGGGTCTAC
>NZ_JQKP01000018.1:7500-43836 GCF_000746095.1 Ferriphaselus sp. R-1
TTGGGCATCCAGCGGGCCATGAAGCGACGGTCCTGGCAGATCGAGTTGCCGCACATCGGCGAGGTGCGTGCCGGGACGTATTCTTGCAGGAAGGCCAGCATCTGGGTCTCGACCGCCGCCTCGTCCAGCGCGGAGGCCTTGACCTTGTCGATCAGGCCGGATTTGCCGTGGGTGGATTTGTTCCAGTTGTCCATGCCATCGAGGATCGCGTCGGGCTGATGCACCACCAGCACCGGCGCTTCGGCCACCGTTTCCAGGTTGGCATCGGTGATGACCATGGCGATCTCGATGATGCGATCGCTGTCCGGAGAGAGGCCGGTCATTTCCATGTCCAGCCATATTAGGTGGTTCTGATTCTGTGCCATAATCCGCAGCCCTGAGTAATAGATTCGGCGCGTATTGTGGCACAAGCCCCGCCGCCGCGACCACAGGAATTCCATGACCGCATCCCAATTCTCGCTGCTGTTCGTTGCCACGCTGCTGCTCACCACCGGCGCAAAATTATGGCTGGCGCGCCGTCATCTGAGTCATGTCAGCCGCAACCGCGACACAGTGCCTGCCGCCTTTCAGGATCGCATCGCGCTGGACGCTCACCAAAAGGCCGCCGACTACACCGCCGCCAAAACGCGACTTGCGCTGTACGCCACCGGCTTCGATGCGCTGATGCTGGTCGCGTTCACCCTCGGCGGCGGCATCCAGCTCGTCGCCGACTTCTGGCACGCCCGGATCGACTCGCCCATCGTGCTGGGCGTAGCCATCATCGTTTCCGTGATGCTGCTGACCGCCCTGCTGGAGATGCCGTTCGGCCTGTACCGCACCTTCGTCGTCGAAGCCCGCTTCGGCTTCAACAAGATGACGTTCGGTTTGTATCTGGTCGATGCGATCAAGGGCATGCTGGTCGGTGCCGTGCTCGGCTTGCCGCTGCTCTACGGCGTGCTCTGGCTGATGGGACGCATGGGCGAGCACTGGTGGCTGTACGTGTGGGGTGTCTGGGTGACCTTCAATCTGCTGATCCTGTTCATCTACCCCAGCTACATCGCGCCGCTGTTCAACAAGTTCCAGCCCCTGCAAGATGATGCCTTACGCTCCCGCATCGAGGCGCTACTGACCAAGTGCGGCTTCACCAGCAGCGGCCTGTTCGTGATGGATGGCTCGCGCCGCAGCTCGCACGGCAACGCCTATTTCACCGGCTTCGGCAAGACCAAGCGCATCGTGTTCTTTGACACCTTGCTGCAACGCCTGTCGCCGACCGAGATCGAAGCAGTGCTGGCGCACGAGCTCGGCCACTTCAAGCGCCGCCACATCGTCCAGCGCATCGTGCTGACGTTCGCACTCAGCCTGGCCTTCCTGTGGATACTTGCGCAACTCATGCACGCGGAGTGGTTCTATGCCGGGTTGGGCATCACCACTCCGTCCACCGCACTGGCACTGCAACTGTTCTTCATGGTGATGCCGATGTTCGGCTTCCTGCTGCAGCCGCTGTCCTCGGCGTTCTCGCGCCGTCACGAATTCCAGGCCGACGCTTACGCTGCAGCACAGACCGATGCCCGCGACCTGAGCAACGCGCTGGTCAAGCTGTATCAGGACAACGCCGCCACGCTGACCCCCGACCCGGTCTACTCCACGTTCTACGATTCGCACCCGCCCGCGCTGGCACGCATCGCCCATCTGCAAACCTTACAAGGAGACTCGATATGAAGCTGCTCACCGCCTTGATGTTCATGGCACTGGCTGGCACCGCGACCGCCAATCCCTTCCCCAACGGCAACGCCGACACCGGCAAGAAACTGTTCGACAAGAACAAATGCTCCAGCTGCCACGTCGCCATGCTGGGCGGCGACGGCAGCGCCATCTTCACCCGCCCCAACCGCAAGGTCGGCACGCCGCAACAGATGCTGAGCCAGATGGATGCCTGCTCCGCCGCTGCCGGCATCACGCTGTCGGCAGACGAGAAACAGCACCTCGGCGCTTACCTCAATCGCTATTACAACTTCAAGTGAGCCAGCTCCGTTGACCCAGCCCCTCATCGGCCAGATCGTCGCCGCCTTCGGTCGTCAGTATCTGGTCAAACTACCGGATGGTGAAGCCATCGCCTGCGTGACGCGCGGCAAGAAGAGTGAGGCGGTGTGCGGCGACCGCGTCGAGCTACAGCGCACAGCGGCCGCCAGTACCGACCAGTCCATCAGCTCGCAAGGTGTGATCGACCGCATCCTGCCGCGCACCAGCCTGCTACACCGCTCCGATGCCTTCAAGGAAAAGCTGATCGCCGCCAACGTCACGCAGATCGTCGTCGTCGTCGCCAGCGAGCCTTCGTTCAGCGACGAGCTGCTGGCGCGCTGCCTGATCGCTGCCGAAGACCAAGACCTCGACGTGCTGATCGTACTCAACAAGTGCGATCTGACCGAGCCTGCGGTCGCCGCCCGCGCCCGCCTGGAGCCCTACCGCGCCATCGGCTACCGCGTGCTGGAACTCACTGCCCGCGACAACGCCGAGCCGTTGCGCCCGCTGCTGCACGGCCAGCAGAGCGTGCTGGTTGGCCAGTCCGGTATGGGCAAATCGACTCTCATCAACGCGCTGCTGCCGGATGCCCAAGCCGCCACCCGCGAGATCTCGACGGCGCTGGATTCCGGCAAGCACACCACCACCCACGCCAAACTCTACCGACTGGACGAATACAGCACGCTAATCGACTGCCCCGGCGTACAGGCGTTCGGCCTGCATCATCTGGATGCCGCCGCCATCGCTGCCGGATTCGTCGAATTCTCGCCGTATCGCGGCCAGTGTCGCTTTTACAACTGCCGCCACCAGACCGAGCCGGGTTGTGCGCTGACCGAAGCGGCCAAGGAAGGAAAGATAGATGCGCGCCGGATGCAGCTGTTTCAGAGCATCAGCGGCGCGCAGAAGTAATCAGGACATATAGCGGGCGTAGAGCTTGGCCAGCGCGCTGGTGACGTGCATGGATGCGCGCGAGTAGTCGCCGGTGGTCAGCATGACGCGAGCCTGCTCCTTGTCGCCAGTCAGTGCCTCACGCAATACGTTCGCCGCGCAGCGATGGAACGTGGCGTGATCGTCGCGCAGTTTCTCGAACAGCATGCTGTCCTCGTAGCGCCTCCCTCCTTCGCCATGGATCCATTTGCCCAGCACGCACTGATCGTCGCGACCGATCACGTCTGGATCCAGCGTTTCGGTACTGGTCCCGTCGATCACTGCGGACAAGCGCAGCTTCCATTTCATGTGGGCATCGATCGCAGTCTTGAAGTTGAGACCGCCCAACTCCTCCTTACCGGCATCGAACACCAGCTCTCCCGGCTCGTCCGCATTTGCCGTACCGCCACCACCCAGCTTCTTCAGCCAATCAAAGATACGCATCACCGCTCTCCATGTAGTTGTCTCGCACAGCCGAGCATCACACTCGGGTTTCACTGCCGGGCGCAGTGTAAGTCCGAAAAATCAGGGGGTCAAATGTAATGACCGGATTAACAGGACTGCGCTATCGCGTAGAATTCGCCTCCCTGCTGCCGTCATTGCGCCTCGCTAAAATTGATCTCATCCGAAAAACTTCACCAGCTGTTTGACCCGGACGGCGCCTTGGCCACGCGCATCAGCGGATTCAGGCCGCGCGCGCAACAGCTCGAACTGGCACAAGCCATACTTTCCGCCATCCAGAGCAACGGTCAGCTCATCGCCGAGGCGGGCACCGGCACGGGCAAGACTTTCGCCTATTTGGTTCCGGCACTGCTGGCGGGCGGCAAGGTCATCATCTCCACCGGCACCAAGAACCTGCAAGACCAGTTGTTCCAGAAAGACTTGCCGACGGTGCGCGATGCGCTCAAGGCACCGATCTCCGTGGCACTGCTCAAAGGCCGCTCCAACTATGTCTGCCATTACCATCTGGCACGCACCCAGTCCGATGGCCGCTTCGCCACCCGCGAGGACGTCAAGCATCTGGGCAAGATCGCCCAATACGCCAAGATCAGCCAGAGCGGCGACAAGAGCGGGCTGGCCGACGTGCCGGAGACCTCGCCGGTGTGGATGCAAGTCACTTCGACCCGTGACAACTGTCTGGGGCAGGAATGCCCGAACCACGAAGAGTGTTTTGTGCTCAAGGCGCGCAAGGAGGCGATGCAGGCCGACGTGGTGGTGGTCAACCATCACCTGTTCTTTGCCGACGTGATGCTGCGCGACGAAGGCGTGGCCGAGCTGCTGCCCGCCGTCAATACCGTCATCTTCGACGAAGCGCACCAACTGCCGGAGACCGCCAGCCTGTTCTTCGGCGAGAGCATTTCGACCTCCCAATTGATGGATCTGGCACGTGATGCCCGGCTGGAGGCGGCGACCTCGGCCAAGGATTTCGCGCCTTTGCCGCTGGCCGCCGATGCGCTGGACAAGGCCTCCCGCGACTTGCGCCTGGTGTTCAAGAAGGAAGGTCGCCTGGCCGCTGTCGCCACCGAGAGTTTCAAGGAGTTCACGCCCGCCCTGAACACGGTACACGAGAAGCTCAACCATCTGGTCGGCCTGCTCGAAAAACAGGCCGAACGCAGCGAGGGTCTGGAGCATTGTTGGCAACGTGCCCAGGCACTGGCGCAACAACTCAAGCAGTGGCGCGACGGCGACGTGCCCGACAAAGTGCGCTGGCTGGAGATCTTCCACCATTCCATGCAGCTCAACACCACGCCGCTGTCCATCGCCGAGATCTTCGCCAAGCAGATCGACGGCCATCCGCGCGCATGGATCTTCACCTCAGCCACCTTGGCGGTAAAGCAGGACTTCAGCCATTATCAGGCCGAGATGGGACTGCTGGACGCACGCACCGCCTGCTGGGACAGTCCGTTCAACTATCCCGAGCAAGCGCTGCTCTACGTGCCGCAGAACCTGCCCGAGCCGAACAGCGAAGGCTATACCGATGCGGTGGTGCAGGCCGCCCTGCCGCTGATCGAGGCCAGCAAAGGCCGCGCGTTCCTGTTGTTCACCAGCCTGCGCGCCATGCAGCGCGCCTACGACGTGCTGATCGCCGAATTCGACCGCAAGAGCCTGAAATACCCACTGATGATGCAGGGCGACGGTTCGCGCAACGAGTTGCTGCGGCGTTTCCGCGAGCACGGCAACGCCGTACTGTTGGGCAGCCAGTCGTTCTGGGAAGGGGTGGATGTGCGCGGCGAGGCACTGTCGCTGGTCATCATCGACAAGCTGCCGTTCGCCCCGCCGGACGACCCGGTGCTGGCAGCACGCATCGCCGAGCTGAACAAACAGGGCCGCAACGCCTTCATGGAATACCAGCTGCCGCGCACAGTGATCAATCTCAAACAGGGTGCCGGACGCTTGATCCGCGACGAAGCGGATCGCGGCGTGCTGATGATCTGCGACCGACGCCTGATCTCCAAACACTACGGCAAACGCATCTGGCAAAGCCTGCCGCCGTTCAGGCGCACACGCGACGAGGCAACAGCTGTGGAGTTCTTTAAGATAACGGAATGAACTCAGGCCGACGTGCCGTGTTCCGCCTGCCAAACCTTGATCCAATCCAGTACCTGCTCACCCGGCATAGGACGAGCGATACCAAAACCCTGGGCGAAATCACAGCCCAGTTCGAGCAGCTTGGCCGCGTGTTCGGCAGTCTCCACACCCTCCGCCACCACTTTGCGGCGAAATACTTTGGCCAACTGGATGATGCCGCCGATGATGGCTTGATCTTCACTGTCGTGCAGCATGTCACGCACAAAGCTTTGGTCAACCTTGAGCGTGCTCACTGGCAACTTCTTGAGATACGCCAACGATGAATAACCGGTACCAAAATCATCCAGCGCAAAGGTGATACCCAGGCTCTCTACAGAGCTGCGTATGATCTGGGCACCCCGGCTGATCTCCAGCGCCGCCGTCTCCAGTATCTCCATCTCGATAGAGATCGCAGGCACATCAGGATACCGCGCCAGTATCTCCCGCACATGTTCGACGAAATCGGTTTGTTGCATCTGACGGGCAGCGATGTTGACACTGACTGGTATGCAGAAGCCCGCGACCTGCCATTGCCGTATCTGCTCAAGTGCATGATCCAGCACCCATTCACCCACCTCAACGATCAGATCGGTCGACTCAACCAAGGGCAAAAAATCGTAAGGACCGACCACCCCGCGTTTGGGGTGTTGCCAGCGCAACAGAGCCTCCATGCCAATGACTTCACCTGTTCGCAGACTGACCTTAGGCTGGTAGTACAGGCGGAACTCATTGTGGTTCAGCGCTTCCTTGACACGCTCCTGCTCGCGGTAACGCTGCTGGATCTGATGGTCGAGCTTGTTGTCGTAGAGATGAAAACGATTGCGCCCCCGCTGCTTGGCCTCGTACATTGCCGCATCGGCATGACGCAGCAGCGCATCTCCATCGGCCTCGTCCAGCGGGAAAATGGTCAGGCCGATACTCGCAGACACCGTCAACTCCAGGCTCTGCACATTAAACGGCAAGGCTACCGCCTGCAAAATCCGATCCACTGCCGGCTCGACCTCGTTCAGGTCACGTAAGCTGGAAAGCAGAATGACGAACTCGTCGCCGCCGATACGTGCGACGGTATCTCCCGCCCGCACCGCATCCTGCAACCGGGCGGACACCGCTACCAGCAAGTCATCTCCCACATCATGGCCATAGCGATCATTGATCGGCTTGAAATCGTCCAGATCCATGAAGCAGACCGCCAACAGGCTGTTGTTGCGCAATGTTTGCGCCATGCCCTGTTGCAACCGGTCGATCATCAGTGAGCGATTCGGCAAGTGCGTCAACAGATCATAGTTGGCCAAATGTACCAAACGCTCTTCGGCACGCTTCAAATTGACATGGATCGCGACCCGGGCACATACGATGGGCAGGCTGAACGGCTTGGTGATGTAGTCGACCGCACCGACCTGGAATCCCAGTTCTTGATCCCGGTTGGATGTCTTGGATGTGACGAAGATCACCGGGATCCCTCGCGTAACTGGATTTTCCTTCAGCAGTCGGCAGACTTCATAGCCATTGATGTCCGGCATCATCACATCCAGCAGAATCAGATCCGGCGCTGCTGACTCGACCAAAGCCAGTGCTTCCCTGCCCGAGGTGGCAAAAAACACGTCGTAATCGCGTTCAAGTGCCTCACCCAAAATCTCGACGTTGAGCGGCAAGTCATCTACGACCAAGATTTGAGCTCGCCTGTTTACCGAAATATCCACAATCACTTACCGTTTATTTGCTCCAACAGCTCGTTCAGTTTGACGGACGCTTCGCGGAATTTCAACTGCTTTGCCAACGCAACCACCTCCCCGAAGGGGGCAGCCAGCGACGTTCCCGACAATTGCCCGGCGAGATTCTCCGATACTTGTTTTGCTTTCAAGCGATTTTGATCGAAGAGATTGCCTAGCACCTGTAATTGCGGCAGCACGTGATCGAGCGGAGCGGGGGCCACAGCCACCTGAGGTGCATCTGCCACCTTGCTCCGACCTTCCAAGAAGTCACCTAGTGCGTCCAGCACCCGCGTCAGCTCAGCTTCGAACTCGGCATGTGTCACGGTCACACCCTCGCCAAGTTCAGCCTCGAATTTTTTTCCGACATGCTGCAACTCCTGAGCACCGACGGTGCCAGCCAAGCCCTTCAGGGTATGCACCATGCGTTCAGCCTCGTTGAACTTTCCTGCACCGACCAACTCGCGCAAACTCTCTACCGAACCGGAGAAGTCGTCGTAAAAACTAGCGAGCACAGCACGCATCAATGCCCAATTGCCACCAATCAACTCGACCGCTTCGGCAATGTGTAAGGGAGGGATGTCAAAAGGTCGATCCTGCGCATCCACATCATCACCGTCATCGTGAACGCCCGCGCCCTGCTCCGCAGCCTGGATCGGGGAGATCCATTTCGTCAGCACCGATACCAGCTTGGCAAAGTCGATCGGCTTTGCGATGTGGTCATCCATACCCGCAGCGAGTGCTGCATCTTTGTCATGTGTCATCGCAGCAGCCGTCATCGCCAAGATAGGCAGGCGCTCACCATGCAGGTGCTCACGAATTTGTCGGGTCGCCTCGAAACCATCCATCACCGGCATTTGCAGATCCATCAGCACAGCGCCAAAACGTCCGCCAGCGATGATTTTTTGCACGGCCTCCCGACCGTCATTGGCTATCTCCAGCGACAAACCCAGCTTCTCCAGAAAGCCGGAGGCGACCAGTTGATTGGTTGGATTGTCCTCGACCAGCAAGACATGTGCGCCACGGATCGAATCAGCCGCCGCAAGCAGCGCTGAGTTGCTCTGCCGTCTTTCCACAAGAGGATTGATCGCCGCCATACTGCGCGCTGCCACCACCGCCTCAAACAAGCGCGATGGTGTCACCGGTTTATCCAATATCCCATCCATCTTCACCTCTTGGGCAAGCTGGATGACATCCTGATGCTCATGCGCTGTCACCATGATGACAATCGGCGCATGACTGATCTCGCCCTTGACCACCATCCGGTTGATGCAACGCGTCATCTCGATACCATCCATACCGGGCATCTTCCAGTCGACCAGCAACAATCCGTAAGGAATGGCCGAGTCCCTCAATGCGCACAAACCTTCTTCCGCACTGTGCGCCACAGAAACAACCGCTCCCCATGAGTCCAGGATGTGACTGAGAGAAACCAGAGAGGCTGCACAGTCGTCCACCACTAGCGCTTTCATGCCAGCGAAATCCTCCGGGATACGTCTGCGCGGGGGGATCTCGGCCTGCTCGACCAATACCGAGAAGCAAAATGTGCTGCCCTTGCCTTCCTCGCTGGTCACGCTAATGTCCCCCCCCATCAGGGTGACCAGACGCTTGCTGATGGTGAGCCCCAAACCACTGCCGCCGTATTGCCGGGTGATGGATGAATCCGCTTGTGAGAAGGCCCGGAACAAACGCGCCCGTTGCTCTTCATTCATGCCAATACCGGTATCCCGCACAGCAAACTTGAGTCGCACTTGCTGCCCCATGACCGGTTCGACCTCTACGCTCACCTGAACCTCGCCGTGCTGAGTGAACTTGAGTGCATTGCCCACGAGGTTATTCAGCACCTGCGACAATCTCAGCGAGTCGCCTATGTACTCGGTCGGCAGATCGCCGGATTCATCGAACACCAATTCGATGCCCTTTTCCTCGGCACGCATCGAAAACAGATTTGCCGTCGCATCCAGCAACTCATCCAGATCGAACCGCGACTGATCGATCTCCAGCCGTCCAGCCTCGATACGGGAATAGTCGAGAATATCGTTGATGATGCCGAGCAGGCCCTGTGATGAATTCTGAATCTTTTTCATGTAGTCGCGCTGTTTGCTGCTCAACTCCGTATCCAGCAGCAACTGACTCAAACCGATGACCGCATTCATCGGCGTGCGTATCTCGTGGCTCATATTTGCAAGGAACTCGCTCTTGGCACGATTGGCCGCTTCGGCTGCCAATGTGGCGGCCTTGAGCTCTTCAGTGCGCTCAGCCACTTTGCTTTCTAGCAGAGCCGCCTCCTGGCGAAGCTGTTCGGTCATACGCAAACGGTCACGATTGACGACCAATGCCAACAGGGAAGTCACCACCAGCACTGAGGTGAACAACTGGATCAGCACAAGTGATTCGGTAGCAGAATCAGACGCAAATGGCCCATGACCGTGCGTTGTCCCCCAAATCACCACCGCCATCATAGCGGCATTGAGCAAACTGCAACTGGCTGGCCCGAACCGGAACGAACCCCACAGCAGCAAAGGCAGCATCAAGAAGGCCAACGGTGCTTGTGGCAAGCTGAACAGACCATTGAACACCCCCCAAGACAGGCCACAGGAGGTTATGAATAACAACACGAACTCCACCAGCCTCGCTGCGCGCCACTCCTGCCAGTCCGGCCTATACAAACTCAATAGCAGGGGTGCCACGATCAAGGTTCCGCCAAGATCACCTATACTCCAGTTGAGCATGACATCGGTGAATGCTGCGAGTGGGATGAAACCCGACAGCCACAAGGACAGAACACCTATGAAGGCATTGTGGAAGCTGCCTACTGCCGAGGCTGCGAAGAACGCGAACAGGTTGCGCACCGAGCGGAACAGGTCGGGGCTGCGCATCCAGCGCGGTGCCAGATAGCAAACGGTCGCACCTTCGAGCACATTGCCGCTGGCAATCATGAGATGTTTCCACAACTCACCAGGCATGAAGCAATAGCCCAGCAGGAACTGGCCCAGGAAGATGCCGGGCAATGCTCCATACCCCAAGCGCAATGACAGCGCCATCACTAGCCCCGCAGGCAGCCAGAACGGTGAAGCCGTCCCGCCGATGGTACCAAGCCCTATACAGACCTTGCCCAGCACCAAGTAAGCCAGTGCACTTGTCAGCCAGACCGCCCACCAATGCCACTTACCATCCAACTTCTGCATGACTTACCCCATCGGATACTATAGGTTCCACATTGAACATGATCGTAGACGCGCGCGTACCTACACCCGGATGATTGCCAGACTCGTTGTGCCAGTATGCGTAACCTGGTCCGACCCAAAGCGGGCCTTTACCGCCGAACCAATGGCTGACATCGCTCATCAGGAACATCCTAACCAGCAATTCATGGCGTGTGTCCAGGCCAAAGCCATTACTACCCTTTTGCTCTGGCCACTTTCTGCCCCCAGTTCTAGACCACCCACCTATCGACAATCGGTTCAACGCCGACATTCTTGAGGGTAAATGTTGCATTCTGCAGCGCGATACATTCAAATACGCAACACCTGTCACGAAGGCGACACCATGAACGAGAAAATCTTGCAATTACTGGATGGGCGCGATGAGTTCTATCCTCACACACTGGAACAGAATTACCCACGCATTCTGGCCAAGATACTCGAACTGTGGAATTCCCCTGAAGCCGAAGCCTACTTCAACGATCTGTTGATAGACGAACGGGGTGACCGCCAAGGCTTTCCCTTGCATGTTGCATCCGAGATCATTCATCTCAGCCTGATCCACGCCAGACAAGCCGTACCGACCCCACCTCAGAACGACCTGTGGGAGAGCGATGCCCCGATCAGCAAGTCCGCCATCGAACTCAACGACCATCAGCTCAGCCGCAACAAGTCATTGCTGGATGCCGCAGAGTCGGGTGATGTCGAGTTGACACACCATTTACTGCAGACCTCCAGGGATGAGCTGGACTCTACTGATGCGCGCCACTGGACACCCCTGATCGTGGCCGCGTTCAATGGGCACGATCTCGTCACGCGCATGCTGCTGGAAGCGGGAGCAAACACAGCGGCGCAAGACAAGTCAGGCTACACCGCCCTGCACTGGGCGGCTTATAACGGCCAGACACGCACCGTCAAGCTGCTCTTGGATGGACAGGCCGCCATCGATGCCCGCAGCCAGTCAGGCTGGACACCGCTGATGCAAGCCGCCGCGCGCGGCCATCTAGGCGTGGCTATCTTGTTGGTTGATCGCGGCGCGGAGGTGAACGCATCCAGCCAGGACGGTGCGACCGCCTTGCTCAAAGCTGCAGCGAACGGTCATCTGGACGTGGTCAAACTGTTGCTGGAACATCACGCAACGGCCTCGACCAAACTCAAGGACGGCAGCACCGCCCTGTCGCTGGCAAACAAGAACGGCCACCACGACATAGCCGCCATGCTGCAATCCTTGTCGTAAGGGTCAGCGCACCGCCTCGTACCAGCCTCGGCTGCGCTGCACCAGATACACCACCGACAACATCACCGGCACCTCGATCAGCACGCCTACCACCGTCGCCAGCGCAGCACCTGATTCGAAACCGAACAGGCTGATGGCGGCAGCGACGGCCAGTTCGAAGAAATTGGATGCGCCGATCAGCGCCGACGGTCCGGCCACGCAATGCACCTCACCGAGGCGGCGATTCAGCCAATAAGCCAGACCAGACGTGAAATACACCTGCAGGGTGATCGGCACGGCCAGCAGCAGGATGACCAGCGGCTGTTCGACGATGGCCTGCCCCTGAAAAGCAAACAACAGCACCAGCGTCAGTAGCAGGGCGGAGATGGAGAGCGGCCCCAGCCGCGCCAGCATCGCCTCGAACTCCACTTGACCTCGCTTCAGCAACGCCCGGCGCCAGAGCTGGGCGATGGCCACCGGCAGCAGGATGTACAAGCCCACCGAGATCAGCAGCGTCTGCCACGGCACGATGATGGATGACAAACCAAGCAACAGCGCCACCAGCGGCGCGAAGGCGAATACCATGACGGCATCGTTGAGCGCGACCTGGCTCAAGGTGAACAGCGGCTCACCGTTCACCAACCGGCTCCATACGAACACCATCGCCGTGCAGGGCGCAGCAGCGAGTAGTACCAGTCCGGCGATATAGCTGTCGATCTGTGCGGCAGGCAGATATGGTGCGAACAAATGGCGGATGAACAGCCAGCCCAGCAGCGCCATCGAGAACGGCTTCACCGCCCAGTTGATGAACAGCGTCACGCTGATGCCGCGCCAGTATCGACGCACCCCGTGCAGCGCACCGAAATCGACGCGCAGCAACATCGGCACGATCATCACCCAGATCAGCAGACCGACGGGAAGGTTGACCTGCGCCACCGCCAGCCCGCCCAGCCAGTGGAATGGCGCGGGGAAGAGTTGCCCCAGCGCCACTCCGACGAGAATGCAGAGAAACACCCACAGCGTGAGATAACGCTCGAACCCGCTCATCCCATCAATCCTGAGTGCGCCCAATCTCGGCCAGCTTTTCTTTCAGCGTCAACTTGTCCAGCCTGTCGATAGGCAGCGCCATAAATAGTTGGATGCGCCGTGCCAGTTGTTCCGCAGCGCGTTTGAAGGCCGTGCGACGCGCCTCGTCGCCCTCGACATGCGCCGGATCGGGAATCCCCCAATGCGCGGTAGCCGGATGGCCCAGCCAGACCGGGCAGGTTTCGCCTGCGGCGTTGTCGCACACGGTGAAGATGAAATCGAACTCCGGCGCGCCAGGGGCGGCGAACTCGTCCCAGCTCTTGCTGCGCAGCCCCTCGGTGCTGTGGCCGTTGGCCTGCAGCCATTCCAGCGCGCCCGGGTTGACCCTGCCCGCCGGTTTGCTACCCGCGCTATAGGCTTTGAACAGTCCCTTGCCCAAGTGATTGAACAGCACCTCGCCCAGGATACTGCGGGCAGAGTTTCCGGTGCACAGCACCAGCACGTGGTAAGTCTTTTCGCTCATGCGATTCCCTTTCTGTAGTTTCAACACGTCTTGCGCGGCGCACACTGCGCGGCATCGCCCGCACAGCAGTTCTCGGTGAGATAGCCGATCAACTCATCCATCGCCGGATAGTTGGCGGTGTAGATCACATAGCGCCCCTCGGTGCGCCCACTCACCAGCCCGGCACGCGACAATTCCTTGAGATGGAAGGACAAGGTGGCGGGGGGAATGTCCAGCCTGTCGCCCAGCATGCCAGCAGGCATCCCCTCCGCCCCGGCTTGTACCAACAAACGGAACGCCGCCAACCGGGACACCTGCGCCAGCGCAGCCAGCGCCTGAACCGCGTCGCCACTTTCCATGATGCCTCCCTTTACAATTCTATATTTCCAATTATATGGAAATATAGAATTGTATGCAAACACCCATGTCGGCCATGATGATCGACCATCGTTACGGGGATATTACGCTCTCGCCCCGCTGCCTCCCGCGCGCCGCAAAACAGGCCCGGGTCCGTGATACCATGCCGCTCGCCCATAGTCGCCCCTGCTCATGTGCCCCACCGACCACCCCAAGGACTGACTTCATGCTCTCGATACTGGTCACCGTTTTTGCGATCACCTATCTTGCCATCGCGCTGGAACATCCGCTAAAGGTCAACAAATCGGCTTCCGCCCTGATCGGGGCCGGACTGCTCTGGACGATCTACGCGATCTCGATCGGAGATGTGCACCTAGTCAACGAGCAATTGGGTGAGTCATTGATGAGCACAGCTCAGATCGTGTTCTTTTTGATGGGGGCGATGACTATCGTCGAGGTCATAGATGCGCATAACGGCTTCGACCTCATCACCACCCGCATCCGCACCTCACGTCTGACCACCTTGATGTGGCTGGTCGGCTTGGTCACTTTCTTCCTCAGTGCCATTCTGGACAACCTGACGACGGCCATCGTCATGGTCTCGCTGATGCGCAAGCTATTGAGCAAACACGAGGACAGACTGCTGTTTGCCGGGATCATCGTCATCGCCGCCAACTCTGGTGGTGCGTGGTCGCCTATCGGTGACGTGACCACCACCATGCTCTGGATCGGAGGACAGATCACCAGTATCGCCATCATCAAGAGCGTATTGCTGCCCTCTTTAGTCAGCCTGTTGATCCCGCTGTCCATCACTGCGTATATCTTGCGCGGTCGTCAAGTTGAATCCCCCGCAAGAACGGCCAGCGCCTCGATCTCCGATCTCACCGAGTCCGCGCGCAATCTGATTTTCTTCATCGGGCTAGGCGTACTGATCGCGGTACCTGCGTTCAAAACCGTCACGCATCTGCCTCCATTCATGGGTATCCTGTTCGGGCTCGGCATCCTCTGGCTCGTGGCGGATGTGCTTCATCGGAACAAGGGTGAAGAGTCGCGTCAGCCGCTCACTTTAGTGCACGCTCTGAGCAAGATCGACATGGGTTCGCTGGTGTTCTTCATCGGCATTTTGCTATCGGTAGCGACACTGGAACACACGCATATCTTGTCGTCGCTCGCCCAATGGCTGGATCAAACGGTAGGACGGCAGGACCTCATCGTCATGCTCATCGGTGTCGCCAGTGCGATCGTGGATAACGTGCCGCTGGTTGCCGCAGCCATGGGCATGTATAGCCTGGAGCAATACCCGACCGATCATTTTCTGTGGGAGTTCATGGCCTATTGCGCGGGCACAGGCGGTTCGATACTGATCATCGGCTCGGCAGCGGGTGTCGCCGCCATGGGGTTGGAGAAGATAAACTTCATCTGGTACATCAAGCACATCAGCGGCCTGGCGTTGGCAGGCTACATCGCTGGCGCAGCGACTTACCTGATCCAGTATCAGTTGCTCCACTGAGCCATCACCGGCTCGAATATCGGAACTTACATTCTCCAGATGAAAAGTGCCGAATGATGCAGGTCGTCCACCTGCACCGTCTGCTGCGGGGGGAATTCGGGCACGGCGAAGGTGTTACTGATGAACAGGCTGCCGGGTTTCATCTCGCGGCGGGCTTTTTCCCACAGCTCGGCCATAGGCACCGGCGACAGGTAGGCAAACACCAAGTCGTATTGCGCCAGGTCGCAGTCCCACAAGCTACCCCAGTGCACATGGCAATTGGGTTTCAGCCGCAATCGTAGCCAGCTCCACGCAAACGGCAGCGGCGCAATCTCCACCCCGCTGTAATCACCGTCCGGCCTGACCTGCGCGAGATGCGCCAGCACGCCACCGATGCCGGAGCCGATGTCCATGAAGCGGAAACGCCGCCCGCCCTCCTCCGCCGGCAATAATCCTTCCAGCGCACGCCACACCTTGTTGCTGGAAAGGTACAGCGGCACCTGGGTGCGGAAGGTGCTCCAGTACACTGCTAGCAGGATGAGGAAGATGGCGAGATACAGCGTCGGCGTCACTTCCACCGCCAGCATGGCGACCTGGGCGGGGGCGAAGACGAACTGGATAGGAACCCACCAGCGGGCTTGTCCAGCCAGATGCGAAAAGGCCGCCGCTAGCACCCCGACCAGCAAGGCGAAGCTCAACGGTGTCAACGGGAACGGCACGAAGCGCGCCAAGGCGATCATCAGGATGAATGCGGCTCCCTGCAACAACAGGGCCAGGACGGCTGGCGGCAATCGGCGCAGGTTCACGTCAGCGCTGCAACCCGGCCTCGACCTCATCGCGCTTGGCGCGACCACACAGCCGCTCGATCAGCGTGAGGGCGAAGTCCATCGCCGTGCCGGGGCCGCGCGAGGTGATGAGCTTGCCGTCCTCGACCACGGCAGCGCGCTGCTGCTGCACCTGCGGGTAAGCGTCGAGCGCGCCGGGGAAACTGGTGGCGCGCTTGCCGTCGAGCACTCCTGCCGCTGCCAGTACCGAAGGGGCGGCGCAGATGGCGGCGACATAGCGCCCCTGCCCCACCATATTTTTGACCAATTCCAGAATCCGAGCGTCGGCCTTCAGATTGTTGGTACCGGGCTGACCGCCGGGCAGCACCAGCATGTCGAAATCGTGCGTCAGCGCCGCCTCCAGCGTGGTGTCCGGCAACACCATCGCACCGCGACTGCCGCGCTGGATCTGCCCGTCCAGCCCCGCCGTGACGACGCTCAGACCGGCGCGACGCAGCAAGTCGGTCACCGTGATCGCTTCCAGATCTTCAAAGCCCGCTGCGAGCGGAACCAGAATCCGACTCATGCTTCCATCCCCAATTGATAAGCGCGCAGCAATGCCTGTTTAAGGTGCGGCTGTCGTTCGAGGTCTTCGACCCCCAGTTCCTGGGCAGCGATGATGCCCAGTGCGACCAGCGCCTGACTCTTGCTGCGCTGAGCACTGTAGCCGTCGAAATCGAATACGCCATCGTGCAGGAATTCAGTGGCCAAGCCCTGAGGATTATCGAGACGAACCTCCTCGACCAGCATCACATCGAAGAGATACGAGTAGGTATCGATGCCGTGCTCGATCGCCAGCACGGTATGCAGCGAGGAGGGATCCGGGTATTTGTCGAGCACTGCATCCAGATCCAGCGTGGAGGAAAGGTCATAGTTCTCTCCCTTGAAGCTGAAGTCGATATGGGCATCGATGGTGTTCTTCATGGTTCCAAACCCCGTCAGAGTCGTGGTGATCCCGCCTGATGAGCCGCCAGATTCAATCGCGGAAGTTGTTGAACTGCAGCGGGAAATCGGTGATGGACTTCTTCATGAAGGCGATGGCAGCTTGCAAGTCGTCGCGGTTCTTGCCGGTGACGCGCACGGTGTCGCCCTGGATGCTGGCTTGCACTTTCTGCTTGCTGTCCTTGATGAGCTTGACGATCTTCTTGGCCAGTTCGATCTCCACACCGACCTTCACCGTGCAAGCACGCTTGACCTTGTTGCCGCTGACCTTCTCCACCTTGTCGGCGATGTCGAGACACTTTATGTCCACGCCGCGCTTGGTCAGCTTGCCGTTGAGGATGTCCTGCACCTGCCCCAACTGGAATTCGTTGTCGGCATGGATGGTCAACACCAGCTCGGCCTGCTCCACGCGGGCATCCGAACCCTTGAAGTCGAAGCGCGTGCCGACTTCCTTGTTGGTCTGCTCGACCGCGTTCTTGACCTCGGTCTTCTCTACTTCGGAAACGATGTCGAAGGATGGCATGTTGGTTCCTCTCAGTGCCGTCATTCCCGCGCAGGCGGGAATCCAGCAAATTCAACTAGCCCGCAACGCGGGACAAAACCGGTTCTATCTGCTTCGCAGTCCATATCCGGACTGGATTCCCGCCTGCGCGGGAATTACGGATCAACTTAGTCACAACACGCCACGAAATGGCTTGTTGCGGCGGTCACTCCCACTCTCCCCGCATGGGGGTAAGGCAGAGTCTTAGCCAAAGTGGCAAATATAGTGGTAGTTATCCCCGCTCACTTCGATGTCGAAGCTGGAGTTGCCGGGCACATTGAACGATTGTCCGGCTTGGCTGGTCTTCCAGTCCTCGCCCTTCAGTCTGTAACGGCAGGAACCGGCCACGGTCTCCATCACTTCCGGCGCGCCGGTGTTGAAAGTCAGGCTGGACGGCAGAATCACGCCGACGGATTTCTTCACGCCATCGGCGAATTCGACAGTGTGCGAAACGCACTTGCCGTCGAAATAGACATTGGCCTTGGTGTTGACGCTAACGTTGCTGATCTGGTCTGTCATGGTTGCTCCTAACTGAAATGAGAACCGCCTAACCGTTCGTGGCCTCGACGAGGTTCTCGCACCCCATGGGTGTGAGCTTGTCGAACCATGAACGGCCAAGCGGTCTGTGCGTTCAGGCTTCCTGCGCCTTCACGCCCTTCTGATAATCGACGTACACATATACCGGGATGCCGAGGTCGCCGAGCTGCTTTTCGATCAGCGGCTGCACTTCATCCCAGCTCAGGCCGCCCACGCCGCAGCCGATACGCGGCAGGGCGATGCTGGCGAACTGTTCTTTTTGCGCCAGTGTGCGCAGCGCATGCAGAGCATGGTTCACGTTGGAGATGCTGGCCCGGCCCGGCTTGCTGCCGTGATCGTAAGCACCTTCCTGAGTGAACAGGTTGACGACGCGTACGCCGTCAGCGCTGGCCCAAGTCCACAATTCGCCCGCCTTGGGATGCCTGGTCTGGCAGAAATGACGGAATTCCTTGTACAGGGCCGGCATACGCTCGCGCAGTTGCAGGGCCAGGCCCTGATGGAAGTCGTCGTTGGGCGACACACCATGGGCGATAGCCTTGGCGTGACTCAACAGGATATCCCCACTCACTTGCTTGATCATGATGCTCTCCTTTTACCAGGGAACGCAGGCAGTCCCCGTAGATTACGCGGACGTGGATCGTCCGTCGCCTATTTGCGATTCGCCAGATTCGCTGCGATGCGCATGCGCAGGGCGTTCAGCTTGATGAAGCCGCCCGCATCTTTCTGGTCGTAAGCGCCCTTGTCGTCCTCGAAGGTAGCGATGGTCGGGTCGAACAGCGAATCGGTCTTCGAGTCGCGGCTCACGACGATAACGTTGCCCTTGTACAGCTTGACGCGCACCCAGCCGTTGACGGTCTGCTGCGTGTGGTCGATCAGGGTTTGCAGGGCACGACGTTCAGGTGCCCACCAGTAACCGTTGTAGATCATGCTGGCATAGCGCGGCATCAGGTCGTCCTTCAGGTGGGCGACTTCGCGATCCAGCGTGATGGATTCAATGGCGCGGTGCGCCTTGAGCATGATGGTGCCGCCGGGGGTCTCGTAGCAGCCGCGCGACTTCATGCCGACGTAGCGGTTCTCCACCAGGTCGAGGCGACCGATGCCGTGCTTGCCGCCCAGTTGGTTCAGCGTCGCCAGCACGGTGGCGGGCGACATGGCCACGCCGTTCAGGGCGATGATGTCGCCGTTCCTGAACTCGATGTCCAGATATTCCGCCGCGTCCGGGGCCGCTTCGGGCGACACCGTCCAGCGCCACATGCTCTCTTCCGCCTCGGCAGCCGGGTCTTCCAGATGGCGGCCTTCAAAGCTGATGTGCAGCAGGTTGGCGTCCATCGAATATGGGCTGCCGCCGTTACGGTGCTTCATGTCGATGGGGATGCCGTTGCTCTCGGCATAGGCCAACAGCTTCTCGCGCGACAGCAGATCCCACTCGCGCCACGGCGCGATGATCTTGATGCCGGGCTTCAGCGCGTAAGCGCCCAGCTCGAAACGCACCTGATCGTTGCCCTTGCCGGTCGCACCGTGCGACACCGCATCCGCGCCGGTGGCATTGGCGATCTCGACCAAGCGCTTGGCGATCAGCGGACGCGCGATGGACGTACCCAGCAGGTATTCGCCCTCGTACACGGTGTTAGCACGGAACATCGGGAACACGAAATCGCGCACGAACTCCTCGCGCACGTCGTCGATGAAAATGTGCTCCGGCTTGATGCCGAACTTCAGCGCCTTCTGGCGCGCCGGTTCCAGCTCCTCCCCCTGCCCCAGATCGGCGGTGAAGGTCACCACTTCGCACTGGTAAGTGTCTTGCAGCCACTTGAGAATGACCGAGGTGTCCAGACCGCCCGAGTAGGCGAGGACGACTTTGTTGATTTCGCTCATGCTTCGTTTCCTATCTTCAGGGTGCGCTCGCGCACCGTTCATTCAATTCGATGGGGCACAGAACCGCCCCCTACCTGCCGCGTTAGTTGCTCACCTTGCCCAGCAGCAGGTATTCCATGAGAGCCTTCTGCACGTGCAGTCTGTTCTCTGCCTCGTCCCACACCACGCTCTGCGGGCCGTCGATGACGGCAGCATCGACTTCTTCGCCGCGATGGGCGGGGAGGCAGTGCATGAACAGGGCATCGGACTTGGCGACCGACATCATCTCGGCATCCACGATCCAGTCAGCGAAGGCTTTGCGACGGGCATCGTTTTCACGCTCGAAGCCCATGCTGGTCCACACATCGGTGGTGATCAGGTCGGCATCGCGGGCGGCATCCATCGGGTCGGCGAACTCTTCGTAGTGATCGTTGCCGTACAGCCCGGCGCGCTCCGGCTCGACTTCGTAACCCGGCGGAGTGGAGACGTGGACGTTGAAATCCAGCAACTCCGCCGCTTGCAGCCAGGTGTTGCAGACGTTGTTGGAATCGCCGATCCAAGCCACGGTCTTGCCCTGAATGGAGCCGCGCTGCTCGATATAGGTATAGATGTCCGCAAGGATCTGGCAGGGATGGTATTCGTTGGTCAGGCCGTTGATCACCGGCACGCGCGAGTTGGCGGCAAAGCGCTCGATGATGTCCTGCTCGAAGGTACGGATCATCACGATGTCGCTCATGCGGGAGATGACCTGCGCCGCGTCTTCCACCGGCTCGCCGCGCCCGAGTTGCGTGTCGCGGGTGTTGAGGTAGATAGCGGAGCCGCCCAGCTGCTGCATCCCGGCCTCGAACGACAGCCGGGGGCGGGGGGAATTCTTCTCGAAGATCATCACCAGCGTGCGGTCGGCCAGCGGGTGATACGGCTGGTAGGCCTTGAAGCGCTGCTTGATGACGCGGGTGCGCTCGAAGACATGGTTCAGCTCGTCCAGCGTCAGATCCTTGAACTGCAAAAAGTGCTTGATGCTCATGACAGGAACTCCGTAATCAGCGGGCACAGCGCGTCCAGCAGTTGCTGCGCCTCGGCTTCGGTGAACACCAGCGGCGGCAGCAGGCGCACCACGTTGTCAGCGGTGACGTTGATCAGCAGGCCGCGTGCCAGCGCCAGCTTGACCAGATCGCCGCAGGGCTTGGGCAACTCGATACCGATCATCAGACCCTGACCGCGCACCGCCACCACGTTGTTGCCCAGCCGCTGCTTGAAACCCTCGACCAGCTGCGTGCCGATGGCGCTGGCGTTGGCCATCAGACCATCCTGCGCCATGATCTGCAAGGTAGTCAGCGCGGCGGTGCAAGCCAGCGGATTGCCGCCGAAAGTGGAGCCGTGATTGCCCGGCTTGAAGGTGCCGGTCGCCTTGCCCGCCGCCAGACACGCGCCCACCGGCACGCCGGAACCCAGCCCTTTCGCCAGCGTCATCACGTCCGGCACGATGCCCGCGTGCTGATGCGCAAACCAACGCCCAGTCCGCCCTATGCCGCTCTGCACTTCGTCCAGCATCAGCAACCAGCCGTGCTGGTCACAAATCTGCCGCAAACCTTGCAGGTAGGACACGTCCGGCGTGCGGATACCGCCTTCGCCCTGGATCGGCTCGACCAGCACGGCCACCACGTTGGGGTTGTGCTCGGCCACCTGCCGCACAGCGGCGAGGTCGTCATACGGCACGCGCACGAAACCGGGCACCAGCGGCTCGAAACCGGCCTGCACCTTGCGATTACCGGTGGCAGAAAGCGTCGCCAGTGTCCGACCATGGAAGGATTTCTCCATCACGATGATGTTCGGCAGCTCGATGCCCTTGTTGTGGCCAACCATCCGCGCCAGCTTGATGGCGGCTTCGTTGGCTTCGCAACCGGAATTGCAGACGAACACCTCGTCCATGGCCGACAGCTCGGCCAGCTTGTCGGAAAGCTGTTCCTGCTCGGTGATGCGATAGACGTTGGAAACGTGGATCATCCGGCCCACCTGCGCCGACAGTGCGGCGGTAAAACGCGGATGGGCGTGGCCCAGCGTGTTGACCGCGATGCCGGACAGCGCGTCCAGATAGCGACGGCCTTCGGCATCCCACAACCAGCTTCCTTCGCCGTGGGTGAAGGCCAGCGGCAATCTGGCATAGGTGTTCATCAGGTGCGACATGGAAATCCCCGTATTATCTTCTTGGCGCATTTTCAAAACGAAAAAGGCCGACGCTGGGTCGGCCTTTCAGCATTCACGCAGTACCGCGCAGGCTTAGGCCATAGCCTTGATGGCAGCGGACAGGCGGCTCTTGTGGCGAGCGGCCTTGTTCTTGTGAATGATCTTCTTGTCAGCGATGGAATCCACCACGCTGGTGGAAGCCTGGAACTGGGCCTGAGCGGCAGCCTTGTCGCCAGCGTCGATCGCCTTGATCACTTTCTTGATTGCAGTACGCAGCTCGGAACGCAGGCTGCTGTTGTGAGCATTCTGCTTGACTGCTTGACGGGCGCGCTTGCGGGCTTGTGCGCTATTGGCCATGGTTGCTCCTTAGAATTTGGCTTGCTATGAAAGGCGCGCATTATAGGGATGGAACGACGGTTTTGCAACTTCTTATTTACAGCCGCTCAGGCGACTTAATCCGACAGTATCGCAGGCATGATGGATTGCGCCTGGCCGCCCGGTACGGGCTTGCTCGGCTGGGCCTGTGGATGGCGTTCCCCAACAGCCTCGCTCCCCTTGCCGACCTGGGCACGGTCCGATCCCGCATCCGGGGAACCCGCTCCCTGCGATCCGCGCGCCTTCATCTGCCCGGATGACTTTTCCGATGCTGCGGCAGGCGCTTCCGCCCCCTCCTTACCCTGCCACATCCGATCGATCAAGGCCCCCGCCCGAATTCCGATCGCCGTTCCCACAGGACCGAGCAGGGCCGTTCCGATTGCAGCTCCTGCCACCACCCCGCCGGTCGGACGCACGGTCGGGCTGCTCAAAGACCCGGTCACACGCAAAGGCAGACTGACCAATCCCGCCATCCCCTTGAGATCGGTCGCCAACACCCCATCGACCTGATCGTCTGGAGCGATGTTCAGCCGCCCTTCCGCATTGAACACCGAAGCGATGATCTTGAGCTTGCTTAGATGGTAGCCCGCATCATCGATCAACAGCTCACTGGAAATCTGATCGAACAGGATCTTGTCCTCCTCGGTCTTGGGGATGTTGCTGTTCACTGCCCTGACCAGCTTACTTTCACCAAGCTCGCCCTGCCGTATGTCGAACCGACCATCGATGCGAGACTCCGCCGGAAAATCCTGCAAATGATCCAGATTGATCACGCCCTTTATATCCGCGTCCAGCACACCAGATAGCAACAAGGCATCATCGACCGACCTGACGACAGGCTGCGGGTTCACTCCTCTGGGCGACAGATCGAAGCGGAAGAGCGACGATGAAGGCAACAGAGTCATCGCCCCCGTCAAGGCACCTCCCGCCAACCTGGCATCTATCCGCTGCAAACGAATAGCCTCCGGGGTGTAAGCAATATGCGTATCGAACCGCTCAAAGGACAACGGCTGTTTCGCTTGTGGCTCAAGCTCCAAGACAAAACCGGATGACTTCATGTCAGCATCCACGGTCAAGTTAACGACAAGCTGGTCAGGGTTACCCCCCCGCGAGCGGAACAGCCCATGTCCGCTCAACTTATCGAACCCGATCATCCGACCATCCAGCGCCTTGATCTCGTGGCGCACCTTATCGCCGGAAAGATTGACCTCGCCACTCAACGACCAGACCGGCTCCCAGCTCAGAGCCCCCTTGCCGCGCAATGAGACCCCCATCAGCCTCCCGGTCAGCTCCCGCATGTCGAATCCGGCATCGGAGATATCTCCCACCGCCCGCACCTGCTCCAACTTCATATCGGGAATATCCGGCATTCCCCAGCCGGGCGTGCTCGCATCCACATGGAAAGTGCCATCCGGCTTGGGACGCACATCCGCAGTCAAGTCAAACTGGGGAAAATGCAGCAGAATCTGCTCGGGGTCATTGCTCCCGGTAAAACGGACACTGCCACTCACCCCATCCTGCGGCATATCCGGCACATCCAAATGGAAATCCCTGAAATCCAGTTGCCTCACCTGACAATATACCGGCTCTTGAATCGCAGGCACCGGACTCATCAGCCACTCGAACAACTCAGCCACCGCCGCCTCCGCCAGCGCGCCATGCTCGACGGACACCTGGCTCACCACGCAACGATGCCCCAGCAACGCCTGAACATCGAACCTGACCTCCAACTCCGCCAAGGCAACATCAGCGTGCTCTCCGACCACAACCGCACCGATGGTCAGATGCGGTACCGGGAACAAATGAATGCCGAGCCGACCAATCTTGACCGGACGCTCCAACAACGCCGACATCCCCCGTTCCGCCTCAGGGATGTAACGCTCGACAGGTATCAGCAGCACCCCGCCAACGACCAAGACCACCAACCCCGACAAGAAAACCAAACTGTACTTCAACAACCGCATAGCAATATCACGACAAGAGTGTTTGACTAATGTTACGTGATTTTGCTATGATTCGCCCGCTTTCAAATCCCTGATAGCTCAGTCGGTAGAGCGACGGACTGTTAATCCGCAGGTCCCTGGTTCGAGTCCAGGTCGGGGAGCCAGATAATCAAGGGGTTAGGCTAATTGCCTAGCCCCTTTATCTTTTGCTTGTGCCATATTTGTGCCATTCAGCAAGTTCGCCACCCGTTCAGAATGTTCAACGAGCTGGGCAGGTGCAAGATGAGCATATCGCTTTACCATCGTTTCACTTTCCCAACCGCCCAGCTCCTGAAGCACATTTAACGGCGTTCCTTGTTGAGCTAACCAGCTTGCCCAAGTGTGCCGTAGATCGTGCCAGCGGAAATTCTCAATGCCTGCGCGTTTAAGAGCCGCCCGCCAGCCTCGCGTATTTGCATTAGCTGATGGTACGCCCCGAAACGTAAAGACCCGCTCTGGGTGCTTTCCTACTTGCCTTAACAGTACATCCATTGCCGACGAGTTCAGCGGAACGTGAATTGCCTTGCGTGCCTTGGCCTGATCGGGGTGTATCCAACACACCTTGCGAATCAAATCCACTTGCGACCACTCCAGCTTTAATACGTTGGCTTGGCGCAATCCCGTGGATAACGCGAACAGCACCATGTCCTGCTGATGGGGTGGCAACTCTTGCAGGAGCCCTTGAACTTGTTCCGGTGTGAGCCACCGGACACGGCGCTTGGCTTCCTTATAGAGTCGGATTCTCGGCACTTTGTCTATCCACTCCCATTCCTGCATGGCCTTACGCAGAATTGAACGAATCAATGCGAGCACTCGGTTTGCTGTGGAGGGGCTAGACTCTTTTGCTTTGAGTTCCCCAATGCGGCTTATCAGTTCGCGGTCAATATCGGTGAGCTTCTTGCCCTTAAGGTGGGGGTTAATCCACCTCATACGGCTTTTATCATCCCGATGAGTGGCCTTATGCTGAGTTTCCAGCAAGAACTTTAGAGCCGCATCTTCCCAAACGTAGGCGGGCTTATCGCCCATCTTCTGCACGCGCCACGCTTCAGCCTTCAGGCTGTCGTGCAGTTCCTGCGCTTGTTTTTTGTCGGCAGTGCCAGCAGAGCATCTAACTCGCTCGCCGGATGGCGCAACGAAGTCGATGTGCCAGGTGTTACCGCGCTTTTTGAGTGACATGGTGTTACCTCCTTTCCAAACGTCACTCGCAACGCTTGCCGAGGAGAAGAATAGAGCGAACGCACATACTCGGCAAGGTCATCTTTGATGAAACACCAGCACTTGCCGACCTTGGCAGCGGGAACGCGACCAGCCTTGGCACGACGGCGCAGCTCTTCGGGCGACAGCTTGAGGAATTGAGCGGCTTGCTCAAGATTAAGCGTCTCCATAGATACAGCCCATTCTGCGCCCGCTGAGTGCGTCATTTTGTAGGTAGATAGGTTCAAATTGCCTCGCAAAAACAGATGGCAATGTGGCTGCAGTCTGGTGTACGCTCATCAGTAACACATTGACTCCCCTCATGATTGTCGTTCCTAGAAAATATCGATGAGGGAAATATAGATGGATTCATCCGGACCAGCAAACTCCAAGATGGGAGATGTAAAATGACACGCCGAGTCCCATTTTACCCTTTATTAGACAATAGCTTACGAATGTCAAGTGGGTGCGAATCTAGGGATGGCAGCTAGAATTCTTTTTGTATAGTCGACGATGAATATGCAAAATAACTCAGGGGGCTTTCGCCCCCTGTCTATATTCAACTTAGCGTTTGCCACGCTTTACACGCTTTCTTGAAGTTTCGTGATTTCCCTCCTTGTGAGTGGAGTTACTGCAAAGAAATAATTCATCTCCGAGGTTGGGCTAGGCGCTCGAAATTCCAGCTCGTTGTGAGGCGCAACAATGAAATGGTGTGGAAAATTCGAGACTGCCATACATTCCCAGAATATATCTGGTGGATTTATTATTGAACCTTCGATTAGTTTACAGGTGCCCTGAATGCCAGTCGTTAATCCATTTTTCGATATTGCGCATTCCGTGAGTCTGCGCAGTGAACAACTCGGGGATGACTGATCGGTTAGACCTCCCCATTCACTAAGAATACGGTAGCGCAACCCTGTGAGCCGACGGGTAAGAGAATCCTATTTACGCCTCCAGCATTCTTGGTGAACGTGACGCCAACTGTTTCAGCCTCATACTTGAAAGCAGGAAGCTCCCCAAGCTCTGCGGTGCAACTCTTTGTACTTACGATTGTCGAGGTGCGTGTATATGTGCACTTGGCACCTGATTGGCGGAATTCAGCTTCTGCATATACCGCATCGCCAGGCACTCCATAAACCGCGACCATTTTCATGCTGTCGGCGGCAAGTCCCGTTTGAGTAATTACTCTCATATCTTTGCCACCAACATTCGAAAACACTTCTTTGATCGCTGCGTCGCATTTCATAAAGCCACGCTCATGTGCATTCTTGAGTGCAAAATCCACGAATACCTGATCCGTGGCCCAAGTTGCTTGAGTCGCAAGGGAAGCGGCAATAAACAAAACGCGCATGCAATTCATTCGATTCTCCTATGGTTAATGGTTGAACAGCTTTCCGTTACTATTTCCTGAAGTCTACGACTGGCAGCCAGTTGGGCGTCACTTGCGTTGCGGCATCGAGTCTATGCTGTCCAGCCAAGGCAAGCCTGACAGCTCCGGTTGAGCTTCAAGGAGGGCAATTTCAGCCCCAGTGTTGGCGCGGATTGATCGCACAATGTCGAGGAAGGTTTTTTCGGTCCATTCTTCTGGCGTACCCACCATTGAATTAGCCACATCGCGACTGATCTGGAGTAGACCACCCTGCTGTTTTGTGAATACTGCATATAGATCTAGGTGATAGCCACCCTTATATTGGAATAGACAGGCCGTAAGGTTGAGACTGTTGCTTCCAGACAGTCGCCGTTCGGCCTTTGCGGTCCAGCTTGCACCTTCGCACGTTGTCATACGGAAGCCAAGTGATCCAGCTCCGCCCGCAAGAGCAGCAAGCTTTGAGCCTTCAAAGGGATTGACGAGCTTGAAACGTGCAGCCTTCTCTGGAATTTCATCAGAGAGTGGAATCGGTGTGGCTTCCTGAGCGTTATTTACGTTCCGCCCGATCCCGCTGCTTGCAGCCTTGGCAACGGTCTGACGATTTGCCGAGGTCTTGATATCAAAAATGCGGTAGTACTCGACAGTCTGCTGTTTTTCCGCAAGGTAGTTGTTGGTGGTACCGCACCCAGATACTCCAAGAGTGGCGGCGATTGCAATGACCAGACGTTTCATAGTGCTCCTTTCGTTTTTTATGAGGGATATGATGGGGAGCTGACGATTTCCAGCGTTGATTACTTCCGAATTGGCTGGAACATGCGAGCGTGTCAACGCGATATGTTGATATACAACATATCATATCATTCACTTAGATTTGTTGGAAGGCGACTATCTTTGTTGACTCATTCGAATCGACAAGGCTATGGAAATAAAATCCGATCCTGTAGGCGGGGTGCGAATAGGAGAACTGCTAGGCGGAGCCATTGCAGCTAAACGAAAGAAATTAGGGTGGACCCAAGCCTATTTGGCCGAGCGGTTGCGCGTGGATGCAGAAACAGTTTCCCGGTTTGAGCGGGGAGTGACTCTTCCTTCGTTGCAGAGATTGTTTGAGATTTCAGAAACTTTGGAAATTTCGACCGGCGAGCTATTGGTGGGATGCTCTCAGCGAGCCATGGACCAAGCGGCTATGCTTGCGGCTCGGATGCAAAGTCTCAAACCGGGGGATCGGGATTTTGTCGTGAATCAGTTTATGTTGGCCTGCGACTATCTGGAAGCTAGAGAGGCACGATAGACCAAGAGCAGGGGGCTTTCGCCCCCTGACTATATTCAACCTAGCGTTTGCCGCACTTCACACGCTTTCTTGGAGTTTCGTGACTCTTGGCGACTTCGCGCTCCCAGAAATCGACCCTATTCTTTGCAAACAGAGCAAAACTAACAATGGCAGAAATAAGGATTGGGAAGAGGATTTCGGCTTGCATTAGGCCTCCCTGTGAGATGAGTTACTGCGAAGAAATACTTCATCACCAAAAATTGGGCTAGGTGCTCGAAAATCCGGCCCTTTGTGAGGCGCAACACTCGCGATGTCTTTAACCGCCTGCCGCATCAGATCGGCGAGGTAATTTCCTATGTCCTTTGATGCGGCTTTACGCTCGGCCTCTTGCAAACTACTCGCCGTAACTGAAAAGGAAATTCCCGAGCGGGTATGAACTACAAAAACTTTATTTCGCATACATTTCTCCAAATTGTAGATAGATTTGTCCCTATGAATGGGAACAAGTTGGAAAAATGCAGTGGGCAAATTTTACTCACCCGCACTAGTCAATGCAAGAGCCCACCATGATGCGGATGACTCAATCGTAAGTGGCCAACCTGGTTGTGGCAGTCAAAGACTTACCGAAGTCCCCCAATTGATTCCCCCACAAGACCAATCAACCGCAGAAGCAGGTGCCGAATGAAAATAAAGAACCCCGGGCTTGCCGGGGGCTTTGTTACTTGACCGCTGAAGCGATCGTTTCATCAAATTTTGATTCGATCACTGGCTCTTCAATGGGCTCATTAGTCATGAGCGCCAGAACCAGCAAAACAATTTTTGCCATGTTTTCTCCGCCGGCAGCAACCGCGCCACCTCGCCCGAGATGCGATGAGGAGCGCGCCGCGAGGCGCTGGATGAAAAGGCGGAACGGCAATCGGTATGCCAAAACACAGTGGCTGCGCAGCAGTTGGCGTACCGATTGATGAGTGACGGCCATCCAGCAGCGACGAATCGCACTGGGTGGCGCGGTTGCTGCCGGCGGAGAGTGGCAACTTTGCTCAACTGGTCACGAACATAATCAACATGAATTGATCGTTGTGCTCATCGTTCAGAGTCGAAGATTTGTAGCGTGCTAGACTGGTCGGCAAACAGGTGCGGCAATTGCCACGGGGAAATCTAGCTGGTCGTGAGCTGGCTCACATACAAGCCGAAGATTCTTGAGCGCCACGCCAGCCAATCACCGATCGGCTGGCGGGCACTATAAAAGAGGCTATCGAGGGTAAGTGCTGAAGCGCGCAGGATGGGAGCAGCAGTTAGTGCGACTCTTAACCTTACGGAAACTTCATGCCCCGATTTCTTTATTGATGGTCGAGACAGAGGGAAGGTTTGCCACACCGGGGTTTGGAATGGGTGCTGGCTGAGTATTGTGCAGGTTATTATCACCAACAAATGAGCCTGTAGTATTGTTCAAGGGTGGAAGGTTGGCTGAAGGCTGTCTTGATATTGCGTGGACGCTCCCGTCCAAATTTTTATTTCCAAACGTATCGCCATCACATGCATCCGCCCCATTAAGTAGGTTACGAATATCCGATTTGATTGATACTACGACAGAATCTGCAAAGTCTATCGCAAAGGTGGAAATATAAGCCTTTGCTTCCTCAAGTTCTTGCTTTAGGATAGACTCGGATTGGTTAAGGTCTACGATTTGCTGCCGCAATGTCAAGACTTCAGACTTGATCTTTTGCAGCTCATCAGTCGCCATATTTTTTGCGATAGTCACTCGATCAAGCTCAGTTTCCATCTCTTGGGATGCTAGGTTAGCGTGTTTTGTTACTTGGTTGAGTAGAGTGGCAAAGCGTACTTTTACATCATCCAGTATCTGATCTATTGCAGCATCTGCGACTCCTTGTGGTATATCGGCACTGCCAGAATCTGCATAAAGTGGCTGATTCGTACTTGTACTGGACACTTGTTCTGCCAACACCCTAGCTACCCTAGGGTGATTCCCACCGCCTAATTCTTTAATGACTTTGTTGGCGTTTACGGACTCGCCAGTAGCCCGTAGTCGCTCAGCAACAGCGATAATTTCCGAATCAGAATATGTTGCGTATCTCGACATACTACCCTCCAATTTGTTAGAGAATTAATCAAACGTTAATTGTGAATCGTCACAACAAACCTCTGCAACATTCGTGCAGAGGGGGGCCATGCGCGAGCATGGGGCCAAGCAAAGCTGGCGTAGACAGCGGCTTGCTGCAGCCCCCAAAGTTAGGAACGCCCCAGCGTCCTAACTTTGGGCGGGGGCGCCGCCAGTCAGACAACGCCCCAGCGTTGGCAGCATGCCCCAGCATGCGGTGGCTGGTGGGGGACGTGTCCCCCCTCCCCAGAGGCTGCGCCGGCGGGAGCCCCAGTTTTAGTAAGTCCGCCTTTGGCGGAGGTACGGTCAGCATGCGTCCAGCGTGATGAAAAAGTGGGGCTCCCGCCGGCGCAGCCGGCCGAAAGGGAGGGCGAAAAATTGCGGCGGCCCTCCCCTAGGAGGGCAATCGGCAGCAGGGCGTTCAGCCCGTCGCAACGATGGCGACGCAGGCATGAAATTCAGCGAGAATTTCATGCACCAAAAACTGCATCGCGAAATCATCGGGCCACCTCGATTCGCCGATCCAGCCATTCTGAAATTTGCTTTTCGAGCACCGCGCGGGTAGCTGGCCAGTTCCCCGGACGGCAGCCCGACAAATCAAGTGGGATCGAAATTCGATCATTATAGGTACACTCAACTGTTTGTTCGTAACCCACATCTTCAACTTTACACCTAACTTTGAAGCGATCGGAAATCGTAAAAAGTTCAGTGCCAATGATAGGGCCATAGCCGCCGAATTGAAGCAAAGGTTTGTCATCGAATTTGTAGTGCTTGCCGGCTGATTTAACATTCAAAGTTAAATTCGGGGCCAAATTACGCAGGCTGATAAGAGAGAAGTTGGACGGCATCACGTTCGCAAAATCCCTCAGCGAGGCAAATTGAATGCGACAAAAATAAATGTGGTCCACCACTTCGTCGATTTTACTGGCTTGAATTACAGCCTCAAATATGGCGGTTTGCAGTGCCTGTAACTGCCGCTTTTCGTGATCGAACTTTGATGAAGTATTCGCCGGTGGGTAAGGGTAGGAAATGACTGTTTTCTCTCCCGCTAACGCGCGCCGAACGATAGCCTTCGACTGACTGCGAAGCGGTGCCCCGTCTTTTTTGCTCATTTCCTGCTCAATCGAGATGTCGCCAAAAAGTTTGCTGACAAGCTTGCCGTCGACAATCTTACCGTTGCTCGGATCGTGATTTTTACGCAGTACGGACTCGGTGTGAACAGTTGCATCCGAATCATATGTCTTTTTTAAAAAAAACAGAGTCTGCACTGCGAGCGCATCATGGGGCCAACTATCGGGAATTGAAACGTCTTTCCGGTGGGGAATCGCCAAATATCTTGAACCAGCTGTTCTCAAAGTACAAAACGCCCCTGCACCGTGCTTCTGTTTTATTCGGTGAATCATGCCGCGATCGGCGAGGCGCATGGTCGTTACCTCGACCATGTAGCTGCTCATGCCCGTAATAAGTTGAAGCTCCTTCTCTCGGCACCATATCTGCCTGCCCAGCGCGCCAAGGATGGCCAATTCGTTTTGCATCGCAAGCAATTGAGTGTTTTTGCCCACTAAATACCTTTCTTAGAGTTCGATGGCTTTTCATCGTTTTAGTCGAATGCGGCGCATCGTACACCATCGGCCGCCGATCATGCAATAATTTATTCTTATAAAACAATTGGTTACAGTATTATATTTACACTATTGCATCTACTGATAATGAAATACATCATAAAAAATGAGTTGGTTATTCCACGAAGTGCGTCGAATACAAAAATAGTCTTTCAGCGGACTCATGATTTACTGGGCACGCAGTCGGAGAGGCAATAGCCACATAGTGCGAGTCGATTAACGACAGAGCGAACGCTCTTTATGATGCTTCGAATGTCCAACTGAGCGGAGCTACCTCTAAGGCCAGCAACAAGCAACGCTATTTGATGATCTCGATGAGGATGGCCGCGCAGAACAGCGCATGAGAGTGATGGATGCGATCAATCAACGCACGGAAAAAGGAAGCATCACGCTCGCTGCATCTGGCATCAAACAGCGATGGGCCATGCGTCGAGAAAACAAGTCGCCGAACTATACGGCGGAGTGGGAAGAGTTGCCGGCGGCATCGTGATGGGACTGGTATTCGGCCATTTCTGTCCTATCCGTAGTTGTATATGTCTTCTGCATTGCATCACATAACGGACATGACGCCCCCCACAAGGGGCGATTCTTGCAACTGATAAACGTAGTGATTTAGAGGCTTTTCAACCTGGAGTCGGAGCTAGCCTTTTTTCGATCTGGCAAACCATTCGGGACTGCGGACTTCCCATACATCAGCTGATTTCGGGAGTATCAACAAGCTAAGGACTATATCGTGGCGATCTGAAGACACCTTCATTTCACGCAATGGAGTAATTTCTTCAGCGTGTTCAAACCATATTCGTGCCGAAACAGTCTGTCCAGTTTTTTCAAGCTTGATATAGCTATTAGCGGCGAGTGAGGCTTCTGGAATGGGAACCGGAGAGCGTTTTGTTCTAAAAAATGCCCCCGCCTTAAGAGCTGCCTGGCTGGACCAAGACCAGTTCATGTAGCCATCTTGGGAATGTACCACGACCGCCTTTTGGTCAGTGTGTTCGAGCCATCTTAGAATTGCTGCAGTCAGAGACACGCCGTAGCGACCTGCGCAGAACCCTAGAACATCGAGATCAACAGTATTTGTTATCTGTTCCCGAAAATCATGAAGTGGCATCAACAAATTTGAGGCAAATTTATCAGCCTGAGATTCGATGTCTTTTTCTTCAACATCCCAATTAAGCATATCCTCCTCGCTACACTGGAATGTTTCCTTTGCTTGGCGATGAAGAATGTAGTGCCCAAGTTCATGGGCTTGGGTAAACCGAATTCGGCCTTGCGACTCAACCGACTGGTTATATAACAGCAGCCATCTCTTCGTGTCTGAATCCTTGAAGAGCCCACCGTCAAATCCAGGAATGCTTGCAGCTTTGACTTCAGAGATTGGATCATCCCATTTAAATAGATCCGCGCATTGCAGCGCCAATTCCTTCACGTTCACGGGATAGCGAAAGCCACCATGAGCCTGGTGGAATATATCCAGAATCTTTGTGAGTTTATTCGCTTCCTTGGCAGCAGAAAGAGGAACGGTACTCACGGTTTATTTTTGAATGCATCCAAAATTAGGCGGAGCCGTTCTTTTGATGGTGCATCAAGTTGCTGATAGTTTCTATAAAAGGCCTCATCCATATGACGCTCTTCTGGCTCACGCACATCGTCTTCTAGAAAATACGCCGAACTAACACCCAACACGTCCGCCAAGGCTTTTAGTTTTTCCGCCGATGGCCTTTGTGAATCTCTATTTTCCAACTCCCAAAGGTAGCTCTTAGAAAGACCAGCCTTAAGCGCAAGCTTATCCAGTGTAAGCTCGTGTTTCTTGCGTAATTCCCGAATTTTGTCACCCAACTTAGTTGCCATTTTCCTCCTCATAAATCTTAGCGCCAGTAAAATATATCACCATTCCGAACTTTTTGTTTGACCTTATCGGAAATATGCCCCACAATTCACATTGTTCGCTATCCCGAACTTTTTGTTTTGCGATAAAAGCATGTATATTTACTAACCGCCGGGGCCGTATTAGTAAATGCCCTAGCATTGATAATAAGGAATTTACTAATGGGCACCCCAAAAATAACGTTTTACCCCGTGGGTAATGGTGACATGACATTACTCGAGCTCGAAAGCGGCGCTCGAGTATTGATTGACATCAACATTCGGCAGGCTGGCGAAGGTATTCGCGATGTCGCCAAGGATTTGCGAAGCAACCTAGCTATAGACGCGAAAGGACGCCCCTATGTGGACGCGATGGTTTTAAGCCATCCCGATCAAGACCATTGCCGCGGGTTGGAAGAACAGTTCCATCTCGGCCCACTGTCTGATTATGACGACACGGCCGAGACGAAAAAAATCGTTATCCGCGAAATGTGGTCGTCCCCGATCATATTCCGCCGTGCTAGCGTGAATCACACCCTAAGCGATGATGCTAAAGCTTGGAATAAAGAAGCACGTCGACGCGTAGCGCAGTTCAGGGAAAACGGTATCGGCGCGAATGGCGACCGCATTTTGGTGCTGGGTGAAGACGCCGATGGAAAGACAGATGGCCTTTCTGCAGTAGCTTTTATCTCCCCTGTACTGGTCTAGCGAGGTTGATGCGCTCGTAAAGACGTATCAGCAGTTTGAAACGCTCATTCCCGCACCAAAGGGGGCTGGAGCAGAACACAAAGGTGAAGACGGAAGGTTTGTTGAAGATCTTCTGCGCGAGTATCTCAATCGCTACCTCCCGAATGGGCTTGAAGTCCTTACCGGCTTCATTTTGCGTCCTGCGGTAAAGACTGGTGAAACCGGAACAGAACGGAAGGCAGGATCAGATAGCCACTCAACACAGCTTGATATCATTGTTTTCGACTCAGGCAACTATCCCGTATTTCAACGCTTTGGGAACAGCGTTATCGTTCCGCCCGAAGGCGTGGTTGGAATAATTTCCGTCAAGAAGCACCTCAACGATGGAGACGTAAAGAAAGAGTGCGAGGCCTTATTTGAAGCGGCCTCTCTTTGCGAAACGTTGGCTTCAAATGATCGAAGCGACAAAGTGCGCGGCCCTTACCTCGCGCTTGTCTCAGTCAAATCCAATATTGAAAAGACACGAACCGATGCCTTGAATTGGATATTCAACCAAGTGAGTTCCGCTTACACAGGTAAATCGGGCATAACCTTCGACAAGCTAGTGGGCTTCATCGGCGCGCTTGATGAGTGGAGTATTTTCAAACGGCGTCCGGAGAAGAAACTCATTGAGGCCAAGTATGTCGGATTCAAACATCAAAATGGCGAGTCTCGTCGTTCAGGTTCATCCACTTTCTTGTACATCCTTTATGAATGTAGAAAGCCTTCTCCGAATCCCGAAGTTCGCAATACTTCTTAAAGTCGTCGGTTTCGTCATCCTTTGTTGCTGAATTCTTGACGCAATAGAAGTTGACGATGGATAGATGCTGATCGAGCAATTCCAACCCTGAGAAATGATCTTCATCTGGGTGGGTAGAGATGAAACGTGAAATTCCTTTGGCCTTTTGCTTCGTTTTGACTTCCACAACGATTGAATCTGCCAAACCCTCCGGTAGGCAGCAGTCAATGATAGTGAAATTGTCTGAGCCGTGGTTGACGTAAAACATATCGCCATTGCCGACAGAGAACGACTTAACAACACTCATGCTTTGTTTACCTCGATCCGTTTGGTGATATAAGCCGTTTGCTTTCTGTAGGAGAGCAAGTACAGCGCGAACAGGCCAACAATCAGAACCCAAGGGAGTGCTGTACTTATCGGTGGGTAAAAATGGTCGCGCGCTCAAATAAGGCGACCGCGCCAACACTTACCATCAGCGCGCAAATCGTTCGGTACATGTTATTCGCCTCAGATAGAACTTCTATCTTGGGGTCTGCTTTAGAAGCTCGAACAAAGTCTTCATATGGGGCAAAGGCAACGAAGTTAAACCGTCGAAGTAATGGCTCGACAAATAGCGAGCCGACGCGGCTGACCACCGAGCCTAAAAAGTAATACAGAAAAGCACCTACCACCGGGTCTTTCTGGACGAGATGAAACGATGTCAGCGAGTCCACAAAAGCAGCGAATAGCACACCCGGCAAGAGGTAGTTGAAGATGTTGTATGAACTTAGCTTATCCAGTAAGTCTTTCATCAGAGAATTCCGGTTAGTTGCCTGCCCAAAGGGAAGTGGATGGTGGGTAGTAAGCTGTTCCTAGACGCCCAACAGTTATTGTAGAGTCGCATGGATCCGAATATTTCTTAATAAAGGGACAGACTGAGCTAACCCGCTTTTCCCGGACGGTTTAATTGGGTACATCTGCTTGCTGCTCAAATTGCACTGGGCTGAGGTACCCCAAAGTCTGATGCCTACGCTGTCGATTATAGAAGATCTCAATATATTCGAAGATTGCCGTCCGTGCCTCATCTCTAGTGTGGAAGTCGCAATGGTGAACGAGCTCGTTCTTCAAGGTTGAGAAGAAACTCTCGGCCACCGCGTTGTCGTAACAGTTGCCGCGCCTGCTCATGCTCGGGCGCATGCCATGCCCCAGCAATTTTTCCCGATA
>NZ_JQKP01000019.1 GCF_000746095.1 Ferriphaselus sp. R-1
AAGAAAAAACGAAGTGCGAAATTAAGTTGACAAGAAATTTTTAGTCCCTATAATGCGCACCTCTTCGCTGCTGAGGCAGCGACTACGAAGCGAAAGCGGAGTGGTTAAGTTCCTTAAAAGATAGAAGAAACAACTGATGAGTGTAGGTGCTTGGGTTGAGGAGTATCGATGGCTTAGGTCATGGATGCATACTATATAAATACTGAAGTACCTCGCTTATATATGAAAAGACGCAAGTCGATTTATTTTGAGTGAGACCGATTGGCGAAAGCCGATCAAAAGTTGGATTGAACTGAAGAGTTTGATCCTGGCTCAGATTGAACGCTGGCGGCATGCTTTACACATGCAAGTCGAACGGATTAGAGAGCTTGCTCTCTAGTTAGTGGCGAACGGGTGAGTAATATATCGGAACGTACCCGGCAATGGGGGATAACGTAGCGAAAGTTACGCTAATACCGCATATGCCCTGAGGGGGAAAGCAGGGGACCAGCAATGGCCTTGCGTTGTCGGAGCGGCCGATATCGGATTAGCTAGTTGGTGAGGTAAAGGCTCACCAAGGCGACGATCCGTAGCGGGTCTGAGAGGATGATCCGCCACACTGGGACTGAGACACGGCCCAGACTCCTACGGGAGGCAGCAGTGGGGAATTTTGGACAATGGGGGAAACCCTGATCCAGCCATGCCGCGTGAGTGAAGAAGGCCTTCGGGTTGTAAAGCTCTTTCAGGTGGAAAGAAAAGGTTGCGGATAATACCTGCAGCTGATGACGGTACCATCAGAAGAAGCACCGGCTAACTACGTGCCAGCAGCCGCGGTAATACGTAGGGTGCGAGCGTTAATCGGAATTACTGGGCGTAAAGCGTGCGCAGGCGGTTTTGTAAGACAGACGTGAAAGCCCCGGGCTTAACCTGGGAACGGCGTTTGTGACTGCAAGACTAGAGTATGGCAGAGGGGGGTAGAATTCCACGTGTAGCAGTGAAATGCGTAGAGATGTGGAGGAATACCGATGGCGAAGGCAGCCCCCTGGGTCAATACTGACGCTCATGCACGAAAGCGTGGGGAGCAAACAGGATTAGATACCCTGGTAGTCCACGCCCTAAACGATGTCAACTAGGTGTTGGGGGAGGAGACTTCCTTAGTACCGCAGCTAACGCGTGAAGTTGACCGCCTGGGGAGTACGGTCGCAAGATTAAAACTCAAAGGAATTGACGGGGACCCGCACAAGCGGTGGATTATGTGGATTAATTCGATGCAACGCGAAAAACCTTACCTACCCTTGACATGCCGAGAATCCTGAAGAGATTTGGGAGTGCCCGAAAGGGAACTTGGACACAGGTGCTGCATGGCTGTCGTCAGCTCGTGTCGTGAGATGTTGGGTTAAGTCCCGCAACGAGCGCAACCCTTGTCATTAATTGCCATCATTTAGTTGGGCACTTTAATGAGACTGCCGGTGATAAACCGGAGGAAGGTGGGGATGACGTCAAGTCCTCATGGCCCTTATGGGTAGGGCTTCACACGTAATACAATGGTCGGTACAGAGGGTTGCCAAGCCGCGAGGTGGAGCCAATCCCAGAAAGCCGATCGTAGTCCGGATTGGAGTCTGCAACTCGACTCCATGAAGTCGGAATCGCTAGTAATCGCGGATCAGCATGTCGCGGTGAATACGTTCCCGGGTCTTGTACACACCGCCCGTCACACCATGGGAGTGGAATCTGGCAGAAGTAGGTAGCCTAACCGCAAGGGGGGCGCTTACCACGCTGGGTTTCATGACTGGGGTGAAGTCGTAACAAGGTAGCCGTATCGGAAGGTGCGGCTGGATCACCTCCTTTCTAGAGTATCTTGATCCGAGTGCCTACACTCATCGGTTGTTTAAGAAGTTGTTAGTTATGAGTCGTTAGCCGTTAGTTAAAACAGTGAATGCTTTAACTGACAGCGAAGGCGAGTGGCGAACGACTGCGTTTGGGTCTGTAGCTCAGCTGGTTAGAGCACCGTGTTGATAACGCGGGGGTCGTTGGTTCGAGTCCAACTAGACCCACCAAGTAAAAGGGGGTTTAGCTCAGCTGGGAGAGCACCTGCTTTGCAAGCAGGGGGTCGTCGGTTCGATCCCGTCAACCTCCACCATTACCTGGTACGAGTCACAAGACATAAATGATTATCGAAATGATGATTTATGTCTTGAGTCTTATGACGCAAGTAGTTCTTTAAAAATCTGGAAGAAGTAAAGAAAGTGATTCTCACTGACGTGGGTACAGGTAACTGTGCGCATGTGAGTGGAAAAACTAAATGGGTTTTGATTGTATCAAGCCGTATTGATGCTAGTCGTATCGATGCGGTCACAAACGCGAGACAAACAACACTTGTAACGTTGACCTCTTAGGAGGGCTTAACGTTATAGGGTCAAGCGAATAAGTGCATATGATGGATGCCTTGGCGATTACAGGCGATGAAAGACGTGTAAGCCTGCGAAAAGCTGCGGGGAGCTGGCAATAAAGCTTTGATCCGCAGATCTCTGAATGGGGAAACCCGGCCCTTTGGGTCATTCCCTGCTGAATACATAGGCAGGGTAAAGCGAACTCAGCGAACTGAAACATCTAAGTAGCTGAAGGAAAAGAAATCAACCGAGATTCCGCAAGTAGTGGCGAGCGAACGCGGAGCAGCCTGCAAACTTTAGCTTCACAGTTAGTAGAACAGCTTGGAAAAGCTGGCCATAGTGGGTGATAGCCCCGTATACGAAAACTCAGGAGTGGAAATAGGTTTGGAACAAGTAGGGCGGGACACGAGAAATCCTGTCTGAACATGGGGGGACCATCCTCCAAGGCTAAATACTCGTAATCGACCGATAGTGAACCAGTACCGTGAGGGAAAGGCGAAAAGAACCCCGGAAGGGGAGTGAAATAGAACCTGAAATCGTATGCATACAAACAGTGGGAGCGGACTTGTTCCGTGACTGCGTACCTTTTGTATAATGGGTCAGCGACTTACATTCAGTAGCGAGCTTAACCGAATAGGGGAGGCGTAGGGAAACCGAGTCTGATAAGGGCGATAGTTGCTGGGTGTAGACCCGAAACCAAGTGATCTATCCATGGCCAGGATGAAGGTTGGGTAAAACCAACTGGAGGTCCGAACCCACTAACGTTGAAAAGTTAGGGGATGAGCTGTGGATAGGGGTGAAAGGCTAAACAAACTTGGAAATAGCTGGTTCTCTCCGAAAACTATTTAGGTAGTGCCTCATGTATCACTCTCGGGGGTAGAGCACTGTTATGGCTAGGGGTCTATTGCTGATTACCAAACCATTGCAAACTCCGAATACCGAGAAGTGCGAGCATGGGAGACAGACATCGGGTGCTAACGTCCGGTGTCAAAAGGGAAACAACCCAGACCGCCGATTAAGGTCCCCAAGACATAGTTAAGTGGAAAACGAAGTGGGAAGGCTAAAACAGTCAGGATGTTGGCTTAGAAGCAGCCATCATTTAAAGAAAGCGTAATAGCTCACTGATCGAGTCGTCCTGCGCGGAAGATGTAACGGGGCTCAAACTATGCACCGAAATCGCGGATATGTGTTTACACATATGGTAGGAGAGCGTTCTGTAGGCCTGCGAAGGTGTTCTGTGAAGAATGCTGGAGGTATCAGAAGTGCGAATGCTGACATGAGTAGCGATAAAGGGAGTGAAAGGCTCCCTCGCCGAAAACCCAAGGTTTCCTGTTCAACGTTCATCGGAGCAGGGTGAGTCGGCCCCTAAGGCGAGGCTGAAAAGCGTAGTCGATGGGAAACAGGTTAATATTCCTGTACCTCAATGTAATGCGATGTGGGGACGGAGAAGGTTAAGCAAGCTGTCTGTTGGAATAGGCAGTTTAAGCGTGTAGGGAGATCTCTTAGGCAAATCCGGGAGGTCAATTCTGAGGCGTAATGACGAGTGCCCTTGAGGCGCGAAGTTGCTGATACCAAGCTTCCAAGAAAAGCCACTAAGCTTCAGTTATATTGAGACCGTACCGCAAACCGACACAGGTGGGTAGGATGAGAATTCTAAGGCGCTTGAGAGAACTCGGGTGAAGGAACTCGGCAAATTAGCACCGTAACTTCGGGATAAGGTGCGCCCCGGTAGATTGTAGAGACTTGCTCTCGAAGGTCGATGGGGTTGCAGTGAAATGGTGGCTGCGACTGTTTAATAAAAACACAGCACTCTGCAAACACGAAAGTGGACGTATAGAGTGTGACGCCTGCCCGGTGCTGGAAGGTTAAGTGATGGGGTGCAAGCTCTTGATCGAAGCCCCAGTAAACGGCGGCCGTAACTATAACGGTCCTAAGGTAGCGAAATTCCTTGTCGGGTAAGTTCCGACCTGCACGAATGGCGTAACGATGGCCACACTGTCTCCACCCGGGACTCAGCGAAGTTGAAATGTTTGTGAAGATGCAATCTCCCCGCGGCTAGACGGAAAGACCCCATGAACCTTTACTGTAGCTTTGCATTGGACTTTGAACAGATCTGTGTAGGATAGGTGGGAGGCATTGAAGTAGGGACGCCAGTCCTTATGGAGCCATCCTTGAAATACCACCCTGATGTGTTTGAGGTTCTAACCTAGGTCCGTAATCCGGATCGGGGACCGTGCATGGTAGGCAGTTTGACTGGGGCGGTCTCCTCCCAAATTGTAACGGAGGAGTACGAAGGTTCTCTAGGTACGGTCGGACATCGTACTGATAGTGCAATGGCAAAAGAGAGCTTAACTGCGAGACTGACAAGTCGAGCAGGTGCGAAAGCAGGTCATAGTGATCCGGTGGTTCTGTATGGAAGGGCCATCGCTCAACGGATAAAAGGTACTCTGGGGATAACAGGCTGATTCCTCCCAAGAGTTCATATCGACGGGGGAGTTTGGCACCTCGATGTCGGCTCATCACATCCTGGGGCTGTAGCCGGTCCCAAGGGTATGGCTGTTCGCCATTTAAAGTGGTACGTGAGCTGGGTTTAAAACGTCGTGAGACAGTTTGGTCCCTATCTGCCGTGGGCGTTGGAAGTTTGAGGGGACCTGCTCCTAGTACGAGAGGACCGGAGTGGACGAATCTCTGGTGTACCGGTTGTCATGCCAATGGCATTGCCGGGTAGCTAAATTCGGAAGAGATAACCGCTGAAAGCATCTAAGCGGGAAACTCGCCTCAAGATGAGACTTCCCTGGGCACTAGATGCCCCTAAAGAGTCGTTCGAGACCAGGACGTTGATAGGTCAGGTGTGGAAGCGCAGTAATGCGTTAAGCTAACTGATACTAATTGCTCGTGAGGCTTGATCCTATAACATTAAGCAGTTGCAAGTGTTGCTCGCAACAATCGAAACCTTCTTTACTTCGACCAGAACAATGGCCGACTGGCCTCTCCCACGAGACTCCAGTCAGCCGACAGTTATGTCTGACGACCATAGCAAGTTGGTCCCACTCCTTCCCATACCGAACAGGACAGTGAAACGACTTCGCGCCAATGATAGTGTGGATTACCCATGTGAAAGTAGGTCATCGTCAGACTCCTTATAAGCTAAAGCCCAGAGTTATCTGGGCTTTTTGCTTTGGTAGAACGCCGTACCAAAAACGCCCTAGTGCTCTGATAGTTAAGCTGAAAAATGTAGTTGTGGAATCTGGGTTGGTTTGTTAGAATCGCGCCCTCAATTTTTTACCCAATCAAAGGTAGTTTGTTCATGACAACAGTACGTGTTAAGGAAAACGAGCCGTTTGAAGTCGCAATGCGTCGCTTCAAGCGTTCTGTGGAAAAGACTGGTCTGCTGACCGAACTGCGCGCCCGCGAGTTCTACGAGAAGCCCACCACCGAGCGCAAGCGCAAGCTCGCCGCTGCTGTCAAGCGTCACTACAAGCGTCTGCGTAGCCAGATGCTGCCGCCTAAGCTGTACTAAGACGGTACGCGCCACCGCAAGGTGGCGTGATTCATTTATGAGCCTGAAAACACAGATCAGTGACGACATGAAGTCGGCCATGCGCGCCAAAGACTCGGCCCGCTTGGGTACGATCCGTCTCTTGCTTGCCGCTATCAAACAGTGGGAGGTGGACGAGCGTATCGAGCTGGACGATGTCGCTGTGGTTGCCGTGATCGAGAAGATGCTCAAGCAGCGTCGCGATTCGATCTCCCAGTATCAGGGGGCAGCTCGCCAAGATCTGGTGGAGGTTGAGCAGGCCGAAGTGTCGGTGTTGCAAACCTACATGCCGCAGCAGCTGGACGAGTCTGAGATTGCCGGTGTCGTGGCTGAATGTGTCGCGGCTGTTGCAGCTGCAGGCCCGCAGGACATGGGCAAGGTGATGGCTGTGCTCAAGCCTAAGCTGGCCGGTCGTGCCGATATGGGCAAGGTCTCTGTACTGCTCAAGGCCCACCTCGCCAAATAACCTCGTTCAAGCGTACGGCTCGTCAGGGTTGACGGGCTAGGCTCAGGAGCTGATTTGAGATGATTCCCCAGAGTTTCATTCAAGAGCTGCTGAATCGGCTGGACATCGTCGAGGTGGTTGAGCGCTATGTCCCGCTCAAAAAGGCCGGTGCGAATTACGTCGCTTGCTGTCCGTTCCACAATGAAAAATCCCCCTCGTTCTCGGTAAGTCCCAGTAAGCAGTTCTATCACTGCTTTGGTTGCGGAGCCCATGGCTCGGCGGTCAACTTCGTCATGGAGCATGTGGGGCTGGGCTTTGTCGATGCGGTCGAGGAGCTGGCAAAGAGCATCGGTCTTGAGGTGCCCCGCGAAGAACGTGCCGATGCGGCACAGCGCCCCAGAGTGGAGCCAGACCTGTTCGATGTGATGCAGACGGCGACCAGGTATTACATCGAACAGCTCAAGCAATCGCCACGTGCGGTCGAGTACCTCAAAACGCGCGGCATGTCAGGCGAGATCGCCAAGCGCTTTGGCGTGGGCTATGCGCCAGATGGCTGGCAGAGTCTGGCGGCGGTGTTTCCTGATTACCCGAGTAAATCCCTGACCGAGGTTGGTTTGGTCATCGAGTCGGACGGCGGCAAGAAATATGACCGTTTTCGTGATCGCATCATGTTTCCCATCGTCGGCGGTCGAGGCCAGGTCATCGGTTTTGGTGGCCGGGTACTGGACAAGGGCGAACCGAAATATCTGAATTCGCCGGAAACCCCGCTGTTCGAAAAGGGGCGTGAGCTGTATGGCCTGTTCCAGGCGCAAAAGTCGATACGCGCCGAGGGTATGGCGCTGGTAGTCGAGGGCTACATGGATGTGGTCGCACTGGCGCAGCACGGCATCGAATATGCCGTGGCGACGCTGGGGACTGCGACCACTCCGTATCACATCCAGAAACTGCTGCGCATGACCGATCAGGTCGTGTTCTGTTTCGATGGCGACGCGGCGGGGCGGCGTGCCGCCTGGCGTGCGCTGGAGAATGCGCTGCCGCACTTGCAGGATGGCAAACAGTTGCGCTTTCTGTTCTTGTCGCCTGAGCATGATCCGGATAGCTATGTACGGGAGTTTGGCAAAGAAGCGTTCGAGCATTTGCTCGGCGATGAAGCGTTGCCTCTGTCTGGCTACCTGTTGCGGGAGCTGGGTTCGCGGGTGGATTTGGCGACCCAAGAAGGCAGGAGCGCGTTGCTGGAATATGCCAAACCTCTGCTGGTCGCAATCTCCGCACCGAGCACGGCGCTCTTGCTCCGCAAGGAGGTTGCTGCCCTGGCAGGTATCGCCCTGGACGAGTTGGAAGCGCTGTATGGCATCAAGTCGCTGGTTAGGCCGCGTCGCCCGACACCCGCCAAGGCGCACAGGGCGGCTCCCTCGGGAGGTTTGAATGCTTTGTTGCGTTGCCTGTTGATCAGGCCGGAGCTGGCACATGAGCTGCCGGAAAGCTGGGAGGTGGAAGGGGCTGGTGCCGAAGCTGTGATGGCGGTGGTGGCCTATCTCGGGGAGCACGAGTTTCGCCCGAGCACGGCGGCGGTGATTCAGCGCTTTCAAGGGACGGAGCACGAGTCGGCGCTGGTCGCAGCCGAGGCTGACATACTCGGCTGGGGCGAGAGCTTCGATGTCGTTGCCGAGTTCCACGGCGTGCTCGAAAAACTGCGCAAGGACGCGCGCAAGCAGCAGCTACATGAATTTCATGCGCGCATTCGGGAGGCAGGTTTGAGCGGCCTTTCTGAGCAGGAGCGGGCACTGTATCTGCAGCTGTTGCAGCAAGGGTGATTCGCTGAGGATTCTGCTATAATTCGCCGCTTTTCAGCGGCACTCTTACCACGGAACTCGGATATGGCGGCTAAACAGGACAAGAAACAGGCGGTCAGCGCCAAACAGGCAGCACTTGCCAAGCAGCAGGCACTGCAGGCCGGCACGGACGGCGTGGACGCCGTGCAGGATGTCGAAGAGCGACGCACGCGCCTCAAGGCACTGATCGCTCTGGGCAAGGAGCGTGGCTACCTGACGTATGCCGAGATCAACGACCACTTGCCCGAGATGCTCGAAGCCGAGCAGATCGAGGGTGTGGTCAGCATGATCAACGATATGGGCATCACCGTGTGCGACGAGGCACCGGATGCTGAAGCCCTGATCATGTCCGAAGCGACGGCACCCGTGGCGGATGAAGATGCCGTCGAAGAGGCCGAGGCGGCGCTGTCCTCGACGGTCGATTCCGAGTTCGGTCGCACCACCGATCCGGTGCGTATGTACATGCGCGAGATGGGTACGGTCGAGCTGCTTACCCGCGAAGACGAGATCGAGATCGCCCGCCGCATCGAAGATGGCCTTAAGCACATGATCCAGGCGATTTCCGCCTGTCCCGCCACCATCATCGAGATCCTGACGCTGGTTGAAAAAGTCTCCAAGGACGAGTTGCGCATCGATGAAGTGATCGATGGCTTCATCGATGGCGATGCGGAGGAAGAGGTCGTCGCCGAGGATGAGCCGGAAGAGACCGAAGATGAGGCGGACGAACTGGAGGAGGAAGAGGAGGACGGTGAGGCCGTCTCTGCCGCTAACCTGGCTCAACTCAAGGTGGATGCGCTGGAGCGCTTCGCCATCATCTCCGATCTGTTCGACAAGCTCAACAAGGCCACGGACAAGCACGGCTACCGCAGCAAACAGTACAACCAGTTCCAGGAACAGATATCTACCGAATTGATGCAGTTCCGCTTCTCGGCCAAGCAAGTGGACGCGCTGTGCGACACCATGCGCAATCTCGTCGACGAAGTGCGCGGCCACGAGCGCGGTATCCAAGAGTATTGCGTGAGCAAGGCCAAGATGCCACGCCCGCATTTCATCAAGATGTTCGTCGGCAACGAGGACAATCTGGAATGGATCCCCGGCGAGATCGCCGCCGGCAAGGCGTATAGCCCGACGCTGGATCGCTTCAAGTACGACATCATGGAGCACCAGCAGAAGCTGCTGGACGTGCAGAAGCGCATCGGTCTGCCGATCAAGGATCTCAAGGAGATCAACAAGCAGATGACCAACGGCGAAGCCAAGGCACGCCGCGCCAAGCGCGACATGATCGAGGCCAACCTGCGTCTGGTGATCTCCATCGCCAAGAAATACACCAACCGTGGCCTGCAGTTCCTCGACCTGATCCAGGAAGGCAACATCGGCCTGATGAAGGCCGTGGACAAATTCGAATATCGTCGCGGCTACAAGTTCTCGACCTACGCTACCTGGTGGATCCGCCAGGCGATCACCCGCTCCATCGCGGATCAGGCGCGCACCATCCGTATCCCGGTGCACATGATCGAGACCATCAACAAGATGAACCGCATCTCGCGCCAGATCTTGCAAGAGACCGGCAACGAGCCGGATGCGGCGACGCTGGCCGAGAAGATGGAGATGCCGGAAGACAAGATCCGCAAGATCCTCAAAATCGCCAAGGAACCGATCTCGATGGAGACCCCGGTGGGCGACGACGACGACTCCCATCTGGGCGACTTCATCGAAGACCAGAACACCACCGTGCCGGTGGATGCGGCGGTCTACGAGAGCCTGCGCACCGTCACCAAGGACATCCTCGATTCCTTGACGCCGCGCGAAGCTAAAGTGCTGCGCATGCGCTTCGGCATCGAAATGAACACCGACCACACGCTGGAAGAAGTCGGTAAGCAATTCGACGTGACTCGCGAGCGTATTCGCCAGATCGAAGCCAAGGCGCTGCGCAAACTACGTCACCCGTCCCGCTCCGAGAAGCTAAAGAGCTTCCTCGACGGCGAGGGCTGATCTTCAAAGGGCCTCTAGCTCATGCTTGGTTAGAGCAGCGGACTCATAATCCGTTGGTGCCGTGTTCGACTCACGGGAGGCCCACCAACAATCAAGGGGCCAAGCTATTGCTTGGCCCCTTTTGTTTTCCTGCTGTGTCATATTTGTGCCATTGAGCAGATTTGCGACCCGTTCTGAGTTTTCAGCACGTTGAGGTTGTTGAATCTGTGCCGCGCGTGTCAAAGCAACCAGAGGACAGGCTGAAGGCGCCCCCCTGGGTGTTGTGTGCCGTGCGCAGTCTGGCGGTAGATTAGGTGCTGGGCTGGCCAGCACCCGTGACGAGAGTTACTTTACTTGTGTCTGATGTTCGTCGCCGCTGCGCGGGCGAACCACGCCGATCTGGGAGACGGTTTCGCCTGTGGCGCGCAGGTGGGCGATGGCGACTTCGGCATCGGCGGCTGCGACGACGACGACCATGCCGATGCCGCAGTTGAAGGTGCGGTACATCTCTTGGGCTTCGACGTTGCCGCCTTCTTGCAGCCAGCGGAATAGTTTGGGCATTTGCCAGCTCGCCGCATCGATGTCGGCGACGACGTTCTCGGGCAGCACACGCGGCACGTTTTCGGTGATGCCGCCGCCGGTGATGTGGGCCATGCCTTTGACGGTGATGGCTTGCATCAGGCTGAGCAGCGGCTTCACGTAGAGGCGGGTAGGAGCCATGATGCAGTCGGCCAGGCTGCGTTCGCCGTCAAAAGGCGCGTTCAGGTCGGGGGCTGAGCGAGCGATGATCTTGCGTACCAGCGAATAGCCGTTGGAGTGCGCGCCGTTGGAGGCGAGGCCGAGCACCACGTCGCCGGGGACGATGGTATCGCCGGTGATGATCTTGCTCTTTTCCACCACGCCGACGGCGAAGCCCGCGAGGTCGTATTCGCCCACCGGGTACATGCCGGGCATCTCGGCGGTCTCGCCGCCGATCAGGGCACAGCCGGAATCCTCACAGCCCTTGGCGATGCCCTTGATGACTTCGGTGGCGGCGGGCACGTCGAGCTTGCCGCAGGCGAAGTAGTCGAGGAAGAACAGCGGTTCCGCGCCCTGCACCAAGATGTCGTTGACGCTCATGGCCACGAGGTCGATGCCGACGGTGTCGTGGCGGTTCAACTCGAAAGCCAGTTTCAGCTTGGTGCCCACGCCGTCGGTGCCGGACACCAGCACCGGTTCCTTGTACTTCTTGGAGATCTCGACCAAGCCGCCGAAGCCGCCGATACCGCTCAACACTTCGGGGCGCATGGTGCGTTTAGCGTAAGGTTTGATGTTTTCGACCAGCTGGTCACCGGCGTCGATGTCTACACCGGCGTCGCGGTAGGAGAGGGAGGCGTTCTGGTTCAAGTTGAGTTCTCGCTTTCTTCAGGATAAAGTGCGGCAAAATTTCGCCGGATTTTACCTTAAATGACCCCGCAACGCTTCGCTGCACTGCAATGGCTGGCCGTTCTTTTGGCTGCGCTGGCGCTGCTCTATCTGTTGAGCCCCATCCTGACCCCCTTCGTCGCCGCGACCATCCTCGCCTACATCGCCAATCCCCTGGCGGCGCGGCTGTGCCGCTGGGGTTGCTCGCGCACGCTGGCTACCATCGTGGTGATGCTGGGGCTGGTTGCGCTATTGGCCGGACTGTTGCTCATCATGCTGCCCCTGTTGCAGCAGGAATCGGCGCTGTTGGTGGAGCAGGTGCCGGGTTGGTATGAGCAACTGCGCCAGCGCTGGTTGCCACAGTTGCAGCAAGTGCTGGGCGACGATGCCAGCGCCGCCGGTTTGCGCAGTTGGCTGGTGTCGCACTGGCAGAACGCGGGCGGCGTGGCGGGCAAGCTGCTGCCTTGGCTGGGCGGCGGTAGTGCGGCGCTGTTCGCCTTGCTGATGAATCTGTTGCTGATTCCCGTGGTGCTGTTCTACCTGTTGCGCGACTGGGAGCTATTACTGGGCAAACTGAACGAGTTGGTGCCTTTGCGCCTGAAAGACCAGGTCAGCCAGATCTCCGGCGAAGTGGACGGCGTGCTGGCCGAATTCCTGCGCGGCCAACTCTCGGTGATGGCGCTGATGTCTGTCTATTACGTGCTCGCACTCAGTCTCACCGGCCTAGAGTTCTCGCTGCCCATAGGCTTGCTGGCGGGGATGCTGGTATTCGTGCCCTATCTGGGCATGGTCTCCGGATTGGCTCTGGCCACGCTGGCGGCTGCCATGCAGTTTGACGACTTCACCCGCGTGGTCATTGTGTGGGCGGCGTTCGGCATCGGTCAGTTGCTGGAAGGCATGGTGGTCACGCCCTGGCTGGTGGGTGAGCGCATCGGTCTGCATCCGCTGGCGGTGATCTTCGCCTTGCTGGCATTCGGCCAGTTGTTCGGCTTTTTCGGCGTATTGCTGGCGCTGCCGCTCTCCGCTGTACTGCTGGTCGGCCTGCGTCATGCGCGTAACGGCTATCTGGCCAGCGCCCTGTACCGGGACTGAGCGATGAACCAACTGTTGCTGGGTATCGCGCCCGACCATACGCCGACGCTGGACAACTTCGTGCCCGGACATAACATCGAGTTGCAGACCCTGTTGCGCCAGGCCTTGCTGGGTGAGGGCGAGCGCAGCATTTACCTGTGGGGCGAAACCGGTTGCGGCAAGTCCCATTTGTTGCAGGCTCTGGTGGGCGCGGCGCGCGAGCTGGGACTGGATGCGGAATATGCTGTTGCCCGCGTCCCGTCAGCGGCCAGCGTGATTGCGGTCGATGATGTGCAGGCGCTGGACGGGGAGGCGCAGATCGCACTGTTCGCCTTGTACAACCGGATGCGCGAGAGTGGCGGACTGCTGCTGGTGAGCGGTCCGGCGGCGCCGCTGCAGCTGGAGCTGCGCGACGATCTGCGTACTCGTCTGGGTTGGGGCTTGGTCTATCAGGTTCACGGCCTGAGCGAGGAAGAGAAGGCGCAGGCGCTGCAACGTCACGCCAGCGCGCGCGGATTGGAGTTACCGGTGGAGGTCATTCAATACCTGCTGCGTTATGGTCGACGCGATCTGCCTGCCTTGCTGGCGACGCTGGATGCGCTCGACCAACTATGTCTGCGCCTGAAGCGCTGGCCTTCGATACCGCTGTTGAAGGAAGTGATGCAGGTGGCAGAGCGGTAGTCTGCCACGGGTTCAGGCTGCGTCCGCTTCCCGTTCAGCACGCTGGATGCGCAAAGCCTCCTCCAGTTGCTCGTTGTCGATCAGCTCGTGCTTGATGAGGAACGCGCCGATGCGTCCATCGCGCCTGGGATTGAACTGTGCCAGTGCGTCCATCAGCTGCTCTTCCGACAGCGCACCGATATCCAGCAGTATCGCGCCCAGAGGGCGGCGGTTGGCCTTGCTCAGCAGTACCGGCTCATGGACTTCGGTGACCTCGCCGAAGTACAGCGGGTTGTCCCTGTCTATGCGCTGTCCCAAAGCCTGCACCTCTTTCCAGTAGGTCTGCTCGGTATCGAGGGTGGCGAAGCGGTGGGCCGCCTGCTCGAAATCCTCGCGACGGTCCAGCGAACTCAGGATGGAAAGCAGCAGTAGCCAGGCTTGCGGTTTGTCCGGCGACTGTTCGAGTAACTTCTCCAGAATCTGGATGGCCAGTTCGGGGTGGCCGTGTACCGCGTACAGCTCAGCCTCTTCGATCACCCAGTCCGATTCCTGTTGAGGCTCGGTTACGGCAGCTTGTGTCGGCGGCACCGGCACCGGTACGGACTCGGGGGCGGCGGCGGGAGCAGGCACCTTGTCGGACTGGGGGGGAGTGGCCTCGGTCAGCGGGCTGGGCTGGGCGGGCTGAACCGGTGCTGGCACCGGGTCGACCTCACCATCTTCCAGCACGATGCTTGCGCCCGTCCATTGTGACTTCAACCGTTTGTTGTATTGGCGCAGGCCCAGCAGCAACAGCAGGATGGCGACCAGTGCCAGAGTGAGGTTGCCGACCAGCCCGGTGTCGGGTTCCGGGGGGGGAGGCGCAGCCGGAGCGGCAGGTTTGGCCGGGGCAGCGGCGGCGGGAGCCGAGGCCGGGCGGGCGGGCGCTGGAGCCGACCCTGCGGCAGGCGTTATACCCTGTGCCATCTGCAAGCGCATGAGCTTGAGCTCTTCCTGTAGCTCTACCACCTGGTGCTGCAAGGCGAGGAAGCTAGCTGTCTGATCGTCCTGATCAAGTTGGCGTTGCTGAGCCAGTATCTTGTTGCGTTCCGCCTCATCCAGCTTTCCGATGCGGCTGGTGTCGATCACGCTGGTGGATAAGCGCAGGTGGAACTCTCCGATTTCGGGCGCCTTCCGAGTGATGGGCGCGGATCGGTCATCGGAGGCTTGCGCCAGTTTCGTGGCAGCCCGTGGGTTACGGTTGGACTGACGGGGGCTGGGTGCGCTGACCGGTCGGCTCGCGGGTCTGGCCTTGATCGGCGTGGCGGTGCCGGTGGTCGGGCTCTGGATGGGGCTAGTATCTACGGTCGGGAGTGCACCAGGCGCAGCTTCCGGACTGGGAAGTACCGTGAACGTTCGGCTGACGCTGCCCTGGCCGGGGCAGCGCACTTGCAGTTGCAAGCGGACGAACATCTGGTTGAGTGGCTGGTGGCCCCGGATCAGTACCGTCGTGCCCTTGTCCTGTTGCAGTGACACGCTGGCCTGGGTGAGAAAGTCATCGGGCGAGCCGGTGTCAGGGGTGGTTAGCGCCAAGCAGTCTGCACTGATCGCCTCATTGTCTCCCAGAGACAGCGAGACCTTGGCCTTGAGCGGCTCACCCAGGTGACTTTGCAGCACGATGTCGCCGATGCCGATGGCCTGGGCGAGGCAAGGCAGCGCTAGCGCCAGTGCCAATCCCAGCGGGGTCGAGTGACGAAGCACCCAGGTGGGCACCGTATGCGCCCGAATGGTGTGCTGACTTTGAACGGAATCCATGCCATCCCTTTACTTATTCTGCGGCCTAGTCCTGCGCCGATCTGCTCCGTCGTGGCGCGAATCTGGTATCGTTGCGCCCTCGCGGAGACAGCCCCCTTGCGCGCGGCATTATAGCCCGATGCCCGCACGCATTGCCAAGCCGCTTGTGCCTTATCGACCGGATATCGGAGTTTTGAAGTGAATCTTGCCCTGTTTGACCTGGATAACACCCTTTTGGATGGCGATAGCGACTTCGAGTGGTCGCAATTCCTCATTTCTATCGGTGTGCTCGACCGCGAGTTGTTCGAAGCGAAGAACCTGCGTTTCTACGAACAGTACAAGGCGGGCACGCTGGACATCCACGAGTTCCTCGACTTTCAGCTCAAGCCCTTGTCGCGTCATGCGCGCCACGTGCTGGACGGCTGGCATCAGCAATTCATGCGCGACAAGATCATGCCGATGATCACGCCGCAGGCGCGCGCGCTGGTGGCCAGGCACCGCGATGCGGGTGATGTGTGCGTGATCATTACCGCCACCAACAGCTTCGTCACCGCACCCATCGCCCGTGAGTTCGGCATCGAGCATCTGATCGCCACCGATCCGGAGCAAAAGGATGGAGAATTCACCGGCGGCGTGGCGGGTGTACCCAGCTTCCGCGAAGGCAAGATCACCCGGCTGGAGCAGTGGCTGGCGGAGCGTGGCTGGAACTGGGCGAGCTTCGCGGAATCCACCTTCTATAGCGATTCCCTCAACGATCTTCCCTTGTTGCAACAGGTCAAGCATCCCGTGGCGGTGAAACCCGATGCTACCCTGCGTGCGCATGCCGAGCAGGCCGGTTGGCCAGTGCTGGCGTGGTAAGGGCGAAGAGGGACGGTGCAGGATATAGGCGCGCAGGTTTAATGCTTTTTTCGGCGACCTCTCTATAATGGGCGCGGCACTGCAAAGTGCCAGTCCGATTTGAACTGAACCTACCCTCAAGGAGACGAACATGAAACGATTGATCGCATTGGTAGTGATGGGTTTGAGCTTGATCGCGGCCCCCGCCGCGTTCGCAGGCGCACAGCAGGAAAGAATGAAGACCTGCAACAAGGATGCCAAGGAAAAGGCGCTCAAGGGTGACGAGCGTAAGGCGTTCATGAAGTCGTGTCTGAGCGGCGGCGGTGCGGCGGCTGAGGACGGCAAGGCCAAGCAGCAGAACAAGATGAAGGACTGCAACAAGCAGGCCGAAGGCAAGAAGGGCGATGAGCGCAAGACGTTCATGAGCCAATGCCTGAAGGGCTGATCCCTGATTTTTCAGGACTAAGGGCGCGGTGAGCGCCCTTTTCTTTATGCGAACGATGAATCCACGCTGGCTGTTCCTGTCGCTGCTGTTTGCCGCCGCCCTGTCCGTGGGCGGCGCGCTGGTGAGCGGCGCGTTGCCACTGGCGCTGGGCGACGTGTGGCAGGGCTTGCTGGGGCAGGGCGAAGCTGTGCAGGTCGTGCGCGAATTGCGCCTGCCGCGCGTGCTGGCGGCATTCGCCTGCGGCGGCTTGCTGAGCCTGGCGGGCGTGTTGTTGCAATCACTGTTGCGCAACCCGCTAGCCGATCCCTACATTCTGGGCGTGTCCGGCGGGGCGGCAGTGGGCGCGCTGGCGGCGATGTTGCTGGGCGCAGGGCTGCTGGCGGAGCAGGGCACCTCGCTGGGCGGGGCGCTGCTAGCCATTCTGGTCGTGTTCGGCCTGGGTTTTCGCCACGGTGAACGTAATCTCTATCGCTTGTTGTTGACGGGCGTGGTGCTGTCCGCCGGATGCGGTGCACTGGTCAGCCTGTTGCTGACACTGGCGCAGGCCGAGCAAGTGAAAGGCATGTTGTTCTGGCTGATGGGCGACCTGTCGCAGCCGCAAGGCTTGGGCGCGGCCTGGCTGGTGTTGTTCGCTGTCAGCGTGGCGGCGACGCTGGCGGCGGGTGGACTGGATGTGCTGGCGGGCGGGCGCGACAAAGCCGCCGCGCTGGGGCTGGCGGTCGGACGCTGGCAGGCGGCGCTGTATTTCGCAGCCGCCTTGCTCACCGTGGCGGCGCTGCAACTGGGCGGCAGCATCGGCTTCGTCGGCCTGCTGGTACCGCACGCCATTCGCTTGCTCGGCGTGACAGCACACCGCTGGCTGATTCCTTGCGCCGTGCTGTTGGGCGGCAGTTTTCTGGTGCTGGCCGACATGCTGGCGCGCACGCTGTGGTCGCCACTGCAACTGCCGGTGGGCATCTTCACCGCCCTGCTCGGCGTGCCGGTGCTGCTGTGGCTGCTGGGGAGGCGGGCGTGAGGCTGGAAGCGTGCAACCTCACCGTGAGCATAGGCGGCAAGACCGTCTGCCGCGACCTGAGTTTTGCCGTACAGCCTGGCCAATGCTGGGGCGTGCTGGGGCAGAACGGCGCAGGCAAATCCACCTTGCTGCGCACCTTGGCCGGTTTGTACGCGCCGGACGCGGGCGAGGTGCGCTGCGGCGAAGCTGCCATCTCTGCCATGCCGCGCCGCGACCTGGCGCAACAGTTGGGTGTGTTGTTGCAAAACGAAGGCGGCGAATTCTGGGGCACGGTGCAGGACTACGTGCTGCTGGGACGCTTCCCGCATCGCCGGGCGTTATTCGGCTATAGCGCCGAGGACGAAGCCATCGCACAACAGGCGCTGGCCGCCATGGAACTGACGGCCTTGGCGCAGCGCCCGCTCAACCAACTCTCTGGCGGCGAACGCCAGCGCGCCTCCATCGCCCAGTTACTGGCCCAGCAAGCGCACTGCCTGTTGCTGGACGAGCCTTTGCAGCATCTCGACCTGCGCCATCAAGCGCAGGTGATGAAGCTGCTTTCCGGCCTGCAAGAGCGCGCCGTGCTCATGGTGCTGCACGATCTGCTGTGGGCGCAGCGCAACTGCGATCATCTCTTGCTACTGTTCCCGGATGGCCGCGCACTGACCGGCCCCGCCGCCGAACTGCTGACCCGCGAACATCTGGAAACCCTCTACCAGTGCCGATTGCGCGAGGTCGCGGTGGAAGGGGAACGCTGTTTTCTTCCCGGTGTATAATCGCGCGTCATTTTGATGCCGTATTCCTCAACCCACGAAACCCATGATTAGAAAACTGTTCAAGCGCGTATTTGGCCGGTCGGCCAGGGCCAGGTCGGCGGTGAGCGGCGCGGCGATCCCGTTCGAGCAGCACGGTGTCAGCCGCGACGGTATCAGCTATGGCGCGAAGCGCGTCACGGATGGTTTGCAGGCTGCCGGGTTCAAGGCCTACGTGGTGGGCGGTGCGGTGCGCGATCTGTTGCTCCAGCGCGAACCCAAGGATTTCGATGTGGCGACGGATGCCACGCCGGAGGAGGTGCGCCGCGTGTTCCGCCGCGCCCACATCATCGGTCGCCGTTTCCGCCTGGTACACGTGATGTTCGGCCAGGAGACGGTCGAGGTCTCTACCTTCCGTCGTGCGCTGGAGGCTGAGGAGGCGCAGACCGACGCGCATGGCCGCATCCTGCGCGACAACGAGTTCGGCAACATGGAACAGGACGCGGCCCGGCGCGACTTCACCGCCAATGCGCTGTTCTACGACCCGACCACGCAGGAGATATTCGACTATCACCAGGGCGTGGCCGATGTTCAGGCCAAGGTGCTGCGCATGATCGGCGATCCCGCCACGCGCTACCGCGAAGACCCGGTGCGCATGTTGCGCGCGGTGCGCCTGTCGGCCAAGCTGGGCATGACCATCGCCCCTGCCACCGCGCAGCCCATCTTCGGCATGAAGGAGCTGTTGAGCAACGTGCCCGAGGCGCGGCTGCTGGACGAGATGCTCAAGCTGCTGTTGTCCGGCCATGCGGTCGAGTGTGTCAAGCAACTGCGCGCCATGCATCTGCATCACGGCCTGCTGCCGATGCTGGACGTGATTCTGGAGCAGCCGCTGGGCGAGCGTTTCGTCATGCTGGCGCTGGAAAACACTGATCGGCGCATTCGCGACGACAAGCCGACTTCGCCCGCCTTCCTGTTCGCCGCGTTGCTGTGGCACGAGGTGTTGACGGTGTGGAGCAAGCGCATGGCCACCGGCGAACGTCCGCTACCCGCGCTGAACGAGGCGATGGAGATTGTGCTGGAGCGCCAGCGCAAGAAGCTGGCCATCCCGCGCCGCTACGATGTGACGATGAAAGAACTGTGGCTGTTGCAACCGCGACTGGAGCAGCGTGCCGGGCAGCGCCCGTTCCGTTTGCTGGAGCAGCCGCGTTTCCGCGCCGCCTACGATTTCCTGCTGCTGCGTTGCGAGAGCGGGGAGGCCGATCCCGAGCTGGGCGAGTGGTGGACCGAGTTTCAGGATGCTACGGACGAGCGCCGCGCCGAGATGCTGGTGCCGGACAGCGACGGCGGACAAAAGAAACGCCGTCGTCGCCGCAAGAAACCGGCCAACGGCGCACCCGCCGCCGAGACTCCGGTCGGGGAATGAGCGTGGCCCACATCGCCTACATCGGGCTGGGCAGCAATCTGGCTGACCCGGCAGCGCAGGTTCGCGGCGCGTTGCGCGCCCTCGATAGCTTGCCGCAGACGCGCTTGCTGGCCCAGTCCTCGCTGTATCGCAGTGCGCCGGTGGGTTACCTCGATCAGCCGGATTTCGTCAATGCGGTGGCCAAGGTCGAGACCGGGCTGGGCGCACATGCCTTGCTGGATGCCTTGCTGGCGCTGGAGCAGGTCAATGGCCGTACGCGCGAGTTCCTTAACTCGCCACGCACCCTCGATCTCGATGTGCTGCTGTACGACGACCTGCAACATCACGAACACGGCCTGACCGTGCCGCATCCCGAGATGCACAAGCGGGCCTTCGTGCTGCTGCCGCTGCTGGAGATCGCGCCGGAGTGCGTCATTCCCGGCATCGGGCGGGCGGCGCAGGCCATGCAGGGCTGCACCGATCAATCACTGGAGCGGATGGAACATGTCGCTGGATAAGTATCGCCACATCGTCGTCGAAGGCCCCATCGGTGTGGGCAAGACCAGCCTGGCGCGCAAGCTGGCCGCGCACACCGGTGCGACCACCTTGTTCGAGAAACCGGAAGCCAACCCGTTTCTGGAGCGCTTCTATCTTGATCCGGCACGCTATGCCTTGCCTGCCCAGTTGTCCTTTTTGTTCCAGCGCGTCGCCGAGATGAAGCAGATGGACCAGTCCGGCCTGTTCGAGATCAGCACGGTGTCCGATTACCTGTTCGCCAAGGACGAGTTGTTCGCCCGCCTGAACCTGCCGGACGACGAATTCCTGCTCTATCAGCAGATGTTCCGTCACCTGTCACCGCAAGTGCCTGCGCCCGATCTGGTGATCTACCTGCAAGCCACGCCCGAAACGCTGATCGAGCGCGTCCATCGCCGTGCCCATCCTTACGAACGCCCCATCTCGGACAGCTATCTCGCTCGTCTGTCGCAGGCTTACAGCGACTTCTTCTATCATTACGATGCCGCGCCGGTGCTGGTGATCAATAGCGAGAACCTCAACTTCGTGGACAGCCCGGACGATTTCGTCATCTTGCTGGAACGCATCCGCCAGATGCGCGGGGCGCGCGAATATTTCAACGTCGGCTGAGCGCGCCGCGACTGAGGAGAGCCCTATGCGTACCACTCTGACCCAACTGCAAGCCCTGCGCGACAAAGGCGAAAAGGTTGCCGTGCTCACTTGTTACGATGCCAGTTTCGCCGCGCTGCTCGAAGCGCAGGGCGTGGACGTGTTGCTGGTGGGCGATTCCCTAGGCATGGTGCTGCAAGGCCACGAAACTACCTTGCCGGTAACGCTGGACGATATGGTCTACCACACCGGCTGCGTGTCACGCGGCGCGAAGCAGGCCTTCATCGTCGCCGATCTGCCCTTCGGCACCTCGCAGGTCAGCCCGGAAAAGACCTTCGAGAATGCTGCCCGGCTGATGGCGGCGGGCGCGCAGATGGTCAAGCTGGAAGGCGGCAGCGAGATGGTCGCCACCGTCGAATTCCTTACCCGGCATGGCATCCCGGTCTGCGCCCATCTCGGCCTCACCCCGCAATCTGTCCACCAGATGGGCGGTTACCGGGTGCAGGGCAGGGAGCAGAAACAGGCTTTGCAACTCATCGAAGCTGCCCGTGCACTGGAGCAGGCCGGGGCCGGGATGCTGGTGCTCGAACTGGTTCCTGCCGTGCTCGCCACCGAGATTACCGCCAATCTGAACATCCCCACCATCGGCATCGGTGCCGGTGCGGGTTGCTCGGGGCAGGTGCTGGTGCTGCACGATATGCTGGACATCTACCCCGGCAAGAAACCCCGATTCGTGCAGAACTTCATGGCCGGTGCGAGCTCCATCGCCGCAGCGGTGCAAGCCTACGTGGCCGAGGTGAAGGCAGGCACTTTCCCCGGTGCGGGGCAGGCGTTCTAGAGCTGTGCCGAGCAGCCCCTCCGTTTGCGGCATGCATCACCCGGTTTCCATAAACTACGGATTATGTTGTAATACTTTCGTTACACATCGGAATGGCAAACTATGAGCAAAGAGAACTACATCGGTTTCGATAAAGTGGTGCATGACGCTCTGGTGAGCGCGCGCGGCAAGAATCTGCCCGGCGGCAAGGAGGAACGGATCAAGGCGCTGGAGAAGAAACTCGACACTGCCATCCTGAGCCGGACCGAAATCGAGGCCATCCAGAAGCAACTGAAGGAACTGCGCAAGTAGCCTCCGCACCGGTGGGGCTTGGCTTCATGCTTGCCTTTGGGCCATGAGATGCGCTTTGGTTTGTAACCTCACCTTCTCGTCCACCTTGCGTCCGGTTGCGGTTTGGAGGATGCTCACATCACCGTCTGCATCCAAGGAACGTCGTGCTGCAAACCGCTACTCTCCATGACCTGCTCGGGCAACTCAGGTTTCGCATCAACGCAAACAATCGCCCTGTCCGTGAAGCACAGCTAGAACAACGCCTGAAGATATTTCCCGTCATGGTGTTCGGCCAGATGGGACTGGAGCCGCTGGTTGTTTGGCTGTTCTGGGGCACGGTCCCGCATCAGACCTTGCTGACCTGGCTCGGAGTCTTCTGGTTACTCCATGCACGCGAGATCGTCTTCTGGCGCCAGGTAAAGGCTCGTTCGCGCGAACTGAAAGACCTGCGCTACATCAGTCGGCACTTTACTTTCCTTTCACTGGCGGTCGGTGGCATGTGGGGCTTGGGGGCGATCCTGTTCTTTTCCGATTCCGAGACGAATCTCGCCTTCCTGATCAGCATCATGCTGGGGTTGGTGGCCGGCTCGACCGACTCCAATCCCAGCCACCCGCCGTCCCTGTACATCTTCCCGTTCATGGTGCTGCCGCCGCTGATCATCCGTCTGGCCTGGTCGGGTGGGTTGGACCATCAGCTGCTGGCGGCCATGCTCCTGTTCTTCATGTGCATCGTGCTCAGCGCGGGCCATCATTTGAGTGGAGCCATCTATGCCTCGTTACGACAGGATGCCGAGAACATCCGACTGGTGCAGACGCTCACCGAGCAGAAGCAGCAACTGTCCGCGACGCAGCTGCAACTGCAACAAGCCAACGAATTGCTGCGCCAGGACGGCGACGTGCTCATGCAGAAGGTCGAGGAGGGCACCACTGAGCTTTCCCGGCGGATGGACGAGCTGAATCAGATCAAGGAAGCCACGCTGCTTGCCTATGTCTCCCTCGCCAGCACACGGGACAACGAGACGGGCAACCATATCCGCCGCACCCAGCACTATGTACACAGATTGGCGCGGCACTTGCAGCGGCATCCACGCTTCCAGGGTTTCTTGACGGACGAGGTCGTCGAACTCCTGCCCAAGGTCGCTCCGCTGCACGACATCGGCAAGGTCGGCATCCCGGACCGCATCCTGCTCAAGCCCGACAAACTTACGCCGGAAGAGTTCGAGATCATGAAGACGCATGCCCTGTTGGGGGGTGAAGCCATCGCTGCGGCTGAAGCGAGGCTGGAGGTGAACAGCAGCTTTCTCCAGGTCGCCCGCCAGATAGCCACCTCACACCATGAGAAATGGGACGGCAGCGGCTACCCGCATGGGCTGTCGGGAGAGGCCATTCCGATTCCTGCGCGCCTGATGGCGCTGGCCGATGTCTATGATGCGTTGACCACCCGCAGGGTCTACAAGCCGCCGTTCAGTCATGAGCAGGCGTGCGCCATCATCCTCGATGGCAAGGGCACGCATTTCGACCCAGACATCGTCGAAGCCTTCCTCGATCTGCAACCAGAGTTTCAGGCGATCGCAACGGAATTTCAGGATTGATGCCCCGCCGCCTGGAGCAAGGCGGGCGCTAGGCTTCTTCCCGCATCCGCAGCGCCTCTTCGATGTCCACCGCCACCACCTTGGACACGCCTTTTTCCTGCATGGTGACACCGACCAGTTGCTGTGCCAGCTCCATGGTGATCTTGTTGTGGCTGATGAATACGAACTGGGTGTGCGGCGCCATTTTTCGGATGAGCTGGCACAGGCGCTCGGTGTTGGTGTCGTCCAGCGGCGCATCTACCTCGTCCAGCAGGCAGAACGGCGCGGGGTTCAACTGGAACAGGGCGAACACCAGCGAGATGGCGGTGAGCGCCTTTTCGCCGCCGGAGAGCAGGTGGATGCTGGAGTTCTTCTTGCCCGGCGGCTGCGCCATCACCTGCACGCCGCTGTCGAGGATCTCCTCGCCGGTCAGCACCAGCCGCGCCTCGCCGCCCGCGAACAGCACCGGGAACAGCTCGGCCAGATTGCGGTTCACCGCCTCGTAGGTGGCCATCAGCAACTCGCGCGACTCGCGGTCGATGCGGCGGATGGCAGTTTCCAGTGTATCCATCGCTACGCGCAGGTCGGCGGCTTGGGCATCCAGATAGGTCTTGCGCTGCTGTGCCGCTTGCAGCTCTTCGAGTGCGGCCAGGTTGACTGCGCCCAGCGCTTCGATCTCGCTGCCCAGCCGAATCAGCTCGCCCTGCAAGGCGGCGGGGCGGGCGTTGTCCAGCAAGGGCTGCAAGGCCGTCTCGTCCACGCCTTGCAACTGCTCCGCCCATTGCTCGAAATGCAGTCGCGCCTCTTGTTCCTTCAACGTCAGTTCGGCCACTTTGTCGCGCAATGGCGGCAGACGCTGCGCGCAGCTCAGGCGCTCGCTGTCGAGCCGATTCAGCGCCTGCGTCGCCTGTTCCAGCGCGTTGCGCGCCTCGGCCAGTGCCGCTTCGCGTTGCGTCCTGACCGTCAGGGCCTGCTGCACTTGCGTCTGTGTCTGCGCCTCGGGCAGGGCAGTCAGCTCGGCGCGAAACAGGCCGATGTCGTGCTCGATCTGCGCAAGCGAAACCTCGACGCGCTGGCGTTCCTGCGCCACGTCGGTCAGCTTGTCGGCGCAGGTCTTGGCGTAGTAACGCGCCTCCTGCAAGGCTTGCTGCGCCTGTTGCGAGCGCGCCCGCTGCTGGCGTAACGCGCTGTCCTGCTCGCCCAGATAACGCTGTGCCTGCGCTGCTTGTGCCTCGAACCCGGTCAGCGCATGACGCGCCGCTTCCAGTTGCACGGCGACCGCCTGTTGTTGCTCCAGTTCGCCAGTCAGACTGTCAGCGATCTCTTGCAACTCGCGGTCGATCTGTCCGGCTCGCTCGATGCTGCGCTCGTTGGCCTGCGCCAGTTTCAAGGCCTGCATCTGCAGACCGTGCAGATGCTGCTGCGCCTCGTTCACCTGCTGGCGTAACGGCGCGATTTGCGCCTCGGTGTCGGCGTGAGTGCGCTCGGCTGCCGATGCCTGCTGGCGCGCCGCCTCCAGATGGGCGCGTTGCTCCTGCGCTTCGCCATCCAGCTGCTCGATCTCGCGTTGCCGCGCCAGTACGCCGTGCAGCACGTTGTCCGGCGCGTGGAACGCCACCCCGTGTGCGCTGACCTGATGCCCCTGCGGGGTGACGAAGCTGCCGCCCGTCGGCAGTTCGTCCCGGTGCGCCAGCGCCTGTTCCAGGCTGTCCGCCACGTACACCGCCGCCAGCCAGTCATTCAGCGCAAGCTGTGCCATCGTATCGCCGCATTCGATAAGTGAACGCAAAGGGCGCAACCCTTCTGGAGCGGCATGGACTCTCGCCTCTCGCCCGGCCTGATACATCGCCACCCGCGCTGGCGCAGGTGGCGGCAACGCGGCCCCCGCTTCCAGCTGGATAGCATTGAGGCGCTCGCGCAGCACGGCTTCCAGTGCATTATCCCAGCCTGCCGCCACGCGCAGCGCTTGCCACAGGCGCGGTGCGGTTTGCAGGCCATGTTTCGCCAGCCAGCTGTTCAGCGCCTGGTGAGTGTCCAGTTTCTGTTGCAACTGCTGCAAGGCGGCCAGCCGTGCCTCGGTCTGCGCCAACACCCGCTCCTGCTGTACGGCGGCAGTGCGCAAGTGGCGACGAGCGATGTCGGCCTGCGGCAGTTGCGCCTGCAACTCGGCCAAATCCTTCTGCTGTTTGCTGCGCGTCGTTTCCAGCGCCGCCAGTTCGAGTTGGACGTGCTCCAGCGTGGCTGTGTCCGGTCTAGGCAAGTTGGCCTGTTCCAGCAGCAAGCGAGAGCGGCGCGACTCCAGTTGCTGGGTGGCGCGCTGCAATAGGCCGCGCTGCGACTCGGCCAGCTCCACCTGCTGCTGGCGCAACAGCCGTTCGCGCTGCACGGCGCTGAACTGGTTCTGCGCGTTGGCGGCCGCCGTCTCGAACTCGGGCAGCCGCGCGGCTTCAGCGGCGGCATTTTGCTCGGCATCACCCAATCGACCACCCGCTGCCGACTGTTCCTGCGTCCAGTGCGACTGCTTCTGCTTCACCGCCTGCAGCTGTGCCTGCTGCTGGGCGATCAGCCGTTCGTTGCTGGCAATCTGCTGTCCGATGCGCTGGCGCTGTGCTGCCAGATGGGCGATCTGCTGCTCCAGCCGCAGCACTTCGGCATTGGCTTCGTACAGCGCGCCCTGGCGCGCATGCACCTCGTCGGCCTGACGGTAATGGGCCGCCCGCGCCGTTTCGAGTTGCGCCTCGCTTGCGCGCAGCCTAGCCGTCTCGGCCTCCAGCGCAAGCTGGGCTTGCTCCACGCCTTGAGCGAACTTCGCCCGCTGCAGCGCAGCTTCCTGCCGCTTCACCAGCCACAGCAGTTGCTGGGCGGTGTCTCGTTGATGCTCCAGTGCGCGGTACCGCCGGGCGACTTCCGCCTGCTCCGCCAGTCGCAGCAGCTGTGCGTCCAATTCCTGCAACACGTCGTCCACCCGCAGCAGGTTGTCGCGGGTGTCGGCCAGACGGTTCTCGGTCTCGCGCCTCCGGTCGCGGTAACGCGACACGCCCGCCGCCTCTTCCAGGAACACGCGCAGCTCTTCCGGCTTGGCCTCGATGATGCGCGAGATCATGCCCTGCTCGATGATGGCGTAGGCGCGCGCGCCCAGCCCGGTGCCGAGGAAAATGTCGGTCACGTCCTTGCGGCGCACGTGCTGGTTGTTGATGTAGTAAGAGGAATCGCCGTCGCGCTTCAATATGCGCTTGATCGAGATCTCGGCGTAGCTGGCCCACTGTCCGGCGGCCTTGCCCAGCGTGTTGTCAAACACCAGTTCGACGCTGGCGCGCGCTACCGGCTTGCGTTGCACGGAGCCGTTGAAGATCACGTCCTGCATGGATTCGCCGCGCAGGGCGGAGGCCTTGGATTCGCCCAGTACCCAGCGCAGCGCGTCGATCACGTTGGATTTGCCGCAGCCGTTCGGACCGACCACGCCCACCAGCTGCCCCGGCAGCGCAATGTGCGTTGGGTCGACGAAGGATTTGAATCCGGCGAGTTTGATGTGGGAAAGCCGCATGGGTGTGGACGCGGTTATAATTCGCGCCATTCTAACCGAGTACACCACCATGAGCACACAACCCAGCAAGTCTTTGGAAACCTTCCCCAACCCGCATCCGGGCCGCGATTACCACATCCACATGGAAGTGCCGGAATTCACCTGTCTGTGCCCGAAAACCGGCCAGCCGGACTTCGCTACGCTGATCCTGGATTACATCGCCGACCAGCAATGCGTCGAGTTGAAGAGCCTGAAGCTCTACATGTGGGGCTTCCGCAACGAGGGCCATTTCCACGAAGATGTCACCAACCGTATCCTCGACGACCTGGTTGCCGCAACCGACCCCAAGTTCATGCGCCTCACCGCCAAGTTCTACGTCCGTGGCGGCATCTTCACCAACGTCGTTGCCGAACACCGCAAACCAGGCTGGCAACCCGCGCCGTTCGTGGAACTGAGCCAGTTCAGCACGCAGTCGAATACGCGGGGGTAATTCCCCTCACCCATAGTGCAGCGAGCCATGCAGCCCTTCTGGGTCTACCTCCTGCGCTGTGCCGACGGCAGTTATTACACCGGCCACACCGATGATCTGGAGCGGCGCATCAGTGAGCATCAGGAGGGCATGGCTGGGAGCTACACCTACAGCCGTCGCCCGGTGGAACTGGTCTGGGCGCAGGAATGCGCGACCCGGGAGGAGGCGCTGGGTGCCGAGATGCAACTCAAAGGCTGGAGCCGTAAAAAGAAAGAAGCCTTGATGCGTGGCGACTGGGGAGAGGTGAACCGCCTGGGGCGCGGCAAACATCGCCATCAACGACTTGGGCGAGTGGATACCATGATCTTGGCGATGCCCCGTGAGGGCAGTGCGAACCCTTCGACTTCGGGGGCTACGCCCCCTACGCTCAGGGCGAACGGGGTGGTTGAGTCTCAGAGAACATATCAGCCTGCCGCTCCCTGGGCAGCCTATCACCTCACACAAAACCACTCTTCACCGAACCCCGTTCGTCCTGAGCGTAGCGTAGCGAAGTCGAAGGACTTCCCCCAGTTTTCTCACGCAGAAAAGTTGCACCTCGGCCTCGACTTCGGTACTTCCGGCGCGCGGGCGTGTGTGGTGGATAGCGCGGGGAGCATCGTCTACGAGGCGCGCTGCGGGTTTACTTCCGGGCAGACTCCAGAGGGCTGGCGCACGGCTTTGCATGAGTTACTGTCTGGCTTGCCGCAGGACTTGGCCGGGCGGCTGGCGAGTATTTGCGTGGACGCGACCTCAGCCACGGTGTTGTTGTGCGACGCGGCACTGGAGCCCGTTGCGCCTGCCTTGCTGTACCACGATGCCCGCGCCACGGCCGAGGCGGCGGAGCTCAAGGCTCTCGCGCCGTCCGGCAGCACGGTGGCCAGTGCCACCTCCGGGCTGGCGAAATTCCTCTGGCTGACACGCCACGCAGACCTTTCCCGTGCCGCGTATTTCCTGCATCAGGCCGACTGGCTGGCGGCGTTGCTCACCGGGCTGGGCGGCATTTCCGATTATCACAACGCGCTGAAAACCGGCTACGACGTGGAACGCCTGTGCTGGCCGGAGTGGGTGAGGGCGTTGCCGCACGCGGCATTGCTGCCTGCTGTGGTCGCGCCGGGCGAGGCGCTGGCCCCGGTGTCGGCGGCGGTGGTGCGGCGCTTCGGCATCGCGCCGGAGTGTCAAGTACACGCGGGCACTACCGACAGCATCGCGGCCTTCATCGCGGCGGGCGTGACCCGGCCCGGCGAGGCGGTGACCTCGCTCGGTACCACGCTGGTGCTGAAGCTGCTCTCGGCGCGGCGCGTCGAGGCGGCGGAATTCGGCGTCTACAGCCATCGCTACGGCGATCTCTGGCTGGCGGGCGGCGCGTCCAACGCGGGCGGCGGCGTGCTGCGGCAATTCTTCGACGACGCCCAACTGGCCGAACTCTCTGCCCGCATCGACCCGGCGACCGACAGCCCGCTGGATTACTACCCGCTGCCGCGTCCCGGCGAACGCTTCCCGATCAACGATCCGACGCTCGCACCGCGCTTGTCGCCCCGGCCCCTTCGGTCGAACTCAGGGCAGGCTCCCGATGATGCCGAATTCCTGCACGGTCTGCTGCAAGGACTCGCCCGCATCGAAGCAGCGGGCTACGCGAAACTGGCGGAACTCGGCGCGACACCGTTGTGCGCCGTGGTCACGGCAGGCGGCGGGGCGAAGAATGCAGTCTGGCAAACCATGCGCCAGCGTTTGCTGGCCGTGCCGGTGACGAGGGCCGTACACGGGGAGGCGGCGTATGGCGCGGCATTGCTGGCCAAGTCGGGGCTGCCGTCAACTTAACCTCGCGTTCAGGCGTTGGTGGCTGGCGAGTGTGCACGATCGTCGTGTTCCGCTCCACAACCCATCAGGAGAATGACCATGTCCCACATCAAATCCCTCGTTCTGGCGCTGGCCGCCACTGCCTTGCTCGCCGGTTCGCCCGCCAGTTTTGCCTTGGATGCCGCCGCTCAGCCGACTCCAGACAAGGTGGTCAAGAAAGCGAAGAAGGTGAAGAAGCCCAAAGCGGCGCCGGCCCAGCCCGTCGCGGTATGCAAGGAATGCGGGACGGTGAGCGCCATCACTGAGGTCGAGAAGCAGGGTGAGGGTACCGGGCTGGGAGCGATAGGCGGCGGCGTGGTCGGTGGTCTGCTGGGCAACCAGGTCGGTGGTGGTACGGGGAACGACATCGCCACCATCGCCGGTGCCGTAGGTGGAGCCTACGTCGGCCATCAGGTCGAGAAGAAGGTGCGCACCACGGTGCAGTTCAATGTGGTGGTGAAGATGGAAGACGGTAGCGAGGCGACCATCACCGAAGACAAGAAGCCGGCGCTGGCTGTGGGTGACAAGGTCAAGGTGGTGGACGGTAAGCTCGTGCGCTGATCGCCGCTGCTCTTGCTCCAGTAAGACCATGACATTCCCGCGCAAGCGGGAATGTCGTTTTCAGACTATGCCGGACTCACTTGCCTGCCTGACGTAGCGCAGGTCGAGTCCATGCGGTCGCAACTCGTCCAGCAGCCGCCCCGTCTGGGGCGCTTCCAGCACGAACTCCACTACCACCGGCAACTCGCCACCCAGCTCGAAGAACATCTCCTCGTGCAAACGGCCATGCCGTCCGTAGCCGGCCAGGGCGCGGAAGGCGGTGCCGCCGGGGATGTCCAGACGGCGGGCGGTCTCCAGCAGCCACTCATAGAGCAGGACACCTTCGTGGTGCTGTCCTTCGCTGACGTAGAACTTCAGGGTTTCCATCGCGCCTCCTAGGCTTGCAGCCATTTGAACGACTGGATGCCGAGCACCGTCATCAGCAGGGAGCCGCCCAGATGGGTGGCGATGATGGCCGTGCCCCAGGCGTACTGGCCGCGCATCAGCAGGGTGACGGTTTCGGCGGAAAAGGTAGAGAAAGTGGTCAGCCCGCCGAGGAAGCCGGTGATGGCGAACAAGCGCCATTCCGGGGTCAGGCCGGGGTGCTGCATGAAGAAGGCGATGGCCAGGCCGATCAGATAGCCGCCGACCAGATTCGCTGCCAGCGTGCCCAGCGGCAACTCGGGCAGCGCTGGATTGAGCCAGAGGCCCAGTCCCCAACGCAGCCAGGCACCGAGGGCGGCGCCGAGTCCGATGGCGAGGAAGGGGAGCAAGTTCATGGCAACAAAATGGAAAGGACCGCGCGCATTGTAGCAGCGCGGCGGTGCTTAGTAGTACAACTCACCTTGCACTGCCAGTGCGCCGATGCGACCGTCCACTTCGCGCAGCTCGACTTCGTGCATCGGCAGTTCGGCTACATCCAGCGAGGCGCGGTATTGCGCCAGCGAGACCAGCTCGAAGCCCTGTGCCTTCCAACCTTCCAGCAGTTGCTCCAGGATAGGCAGCCATTTGCCGCCTTCCAGCTCGGCATGCAGGGTAAACACCTGCGACTGTTCCGGCTGGTGCTCGGTCAGGTGCAGGATGTAATGGGCGAGGTTGTCCAGCGTCAGGCCGTCGCGATTGACGAGCTCATCCAGCGTCGGCAGGGTAGTGGGCAGTTGCGGGCAGTTGATGATCTCGCCGTTCCAGGTCGGCAGGAATGGATGGCTGCCGCGCGTGTCCGAGCTGTAGGCGAAGCCGTGGCGCTGCATCAGCCGCAGCGCTTCGCGGTTCATCTGCCAACCGGCGGCGGCGTGGCAGGTCGGTGCGTCGCCGAAGATCTGCACGTAACGATCCACCGCGCGCTGTAACTCGCGCGCCGTCCACTCTGCGTCCTTGTCCACCACATGATCCTGCCAGCGGATGTGGTCGTAGCAATGGATGCCGACCTCGAAACCTTCGTCGCGCACTCGGCGCATGATGTCGCCGCAACGCTTGCCGATGTCCGGCGCAGGCAACAGCGTGCCATAGAGCAAGGTCTTGATGCCGTAATGCTCGCGCACCGACATGCGCGACACTTTGCCGAGGTAGCCGGGGCGGAACACGCGCTTGATGGCCCGCCCCATGTGATCGGGGCCGAGGGTGAAGAAGAAGGTGGCGTTCGCACCGTGCTTCTTCAGCGTCTCGATCAGGCGCGGCACGCCCTCACGGGTGCCGCGATACGTGTCTACGTCGATTTTGAGGGCGAGGTATTTGGGCATCCTACTTGCTGAGATAACAATAACCGTTCGGACTGAGCGTAAGGCGCGTAGCGGCTGAAGTCGAAGGCGCGCGCAAATCAAGCAGGCCACTTCGACTCCGGGGGCATTGCCCCCTACGCTCAGTGCGAACGGAGTTTCGGAGAAGCTTAGTCTACCAGCCCCTTCGCTTCGGCGATCTGGCTGCGGTAGGCTTCGAAGATGCTGCGCAGGGTGTCGGCCATGCTGGTGGTTGGCTTCCAGTTCAGATCTTCGCAGGTGTTGGTGATCTTGGGCACGCGGTTCTGCACGTCCTGATAGCCTTTGCCGTAATACGCAGCGGAAGTGGTCTCGACGATCTTGACCTTGGCGGCGGTGTCGCGGTACTCCACGTATTCATTCGCCAGCTTCATCATCATGTCAGCCAGATCACGGATGGAGTAGTTGTTGGTCGGGTTGCCGATGTTGTAGATCTTGCCGGTGGCCACGCCATCCTTGTTCGCGATGATCTTCATCAGCGCGTCGATGCCGTCGCCGATGTGGGTGAAGGCGCGCTTCTGATGGCCGCCATCGACCAGGCTGATGTTCTCGCCACGGGCGATGTGGCCGAGGAACTGAGTCACCACGCGCGAGCTGCCTTCCTTGGGGGTGTGGATGGAGTCCAGACCCGCACCGATCCAGTTGAACGGGCGGAACAGGGTGAAGTTCAGGCCTTCCATGCCGTAGCCCCAGATCACGCGATCCATCAGCTGCTTGGAGTTGGAATAGATCCAGCGCGGCTTGTTGATCGGGCCGCAGATCAGCTCGGAGTTGTCCGGATCGAATTCCTCGTCGTGGCACATGCCGTAGACCTCGGAGGTGGACGGGAACACCAGATGCTTGTTGTACTTCACGGCGGCACGCACGATGGGCAGGTTGGCCTCGAAGTCCAGCTCGAACACGCGCAGCGGCTGCTTCACGTAGGTCGACGGCGTGGCGATAGCCACCAGCGGCAGGATCACATCGCACTTCTTGACGTGGTACTCGACCCACTCCTTGTTAATGGTGATATCCCCCTCGAAGAAGTGAAAGCGCGGCTTGCCGATCAGGTCAGAGATGCGGTCGGTGCTCATGTCCATGCCATAGACTTCCCAGTCGGTGGTGGCCAGGATGCGGTTGGACAGGTGATGGCCGATGAAGCCGTTCACGCCGAGAATCAGGACTTTTTTCATTTCACTTCCTCAAGTATTAAATTCGTATCTTGCGTCGCCAAACTTGGCCGCGAACTCCGCCGCGCTCAGCTCCGTACCCGTCAGCTCGAAACGCAGCACGCGCAGCACGCCGCTGCCGCAGATGGCATAAGCCTTGCCGTCCTTCACATAGAAGGCGGGGGCTTCTTTGCCTGCCGCCGTGTGGTTGCAACACGTTACTGGCGCAGCCTGCCACTCGCGGGAGCAACCACATTGCGGCTCTTCCCGCACCAGAGTGCTCCGCACCACCGTGTCAGAGCCGCACCTAGTCACCAGCGTTTGCAGGATGCGCATCGGGTGTCCCAGCAGCGTCGTGGTCGCGCCCGGATAGGGCGGGGCGACGGCGCGGACGAGATTATGGATGGTTTGCGCGGACTGCGCCCAGTCAATTTCGCCGTCCTGCGGTTTGCGACCACCGAAGTAGCCGCCCAAGCTCAAATCCTGTTTCAGGCGCGGCGCGGTTCCGGCCAGCAAGGCAGGCAACACGCCGTCCAGCGCCAGCTCGGCAGCGACCGTCACCTTCTGGAATACTTCATGCGCGGTGTCGTTGGGCAGAATGGGGATCGCCTGCTGCGCCACGATGTCGCCGTTGTCTGGCTTCTCGGTCATGTAGTGCAAGGTCGAGCCGGTCTCGGTCTCGCCCTTGATGATGGCCCAGTTCACCGGCACCCGGCCACGGTACTTGGGCAGCAGCGAGCCGTGCATATTGAGCGCACCCAGGTTCGGGATCGCCAGCAGCGGCGCTTTCAGCATCTCGCGGTAGTAGAAGGAGAAGTAGAAATCCGGCGCGAGGGCGCGGATCTGCGCTACGACTTCCGGCGCGTTCGGATCGTCCGGCGTGATGGTCGGAATGCCGTGCAGTTCAGCCAGCTTTTGCACGCTGTCGAACCAGATGTTCTCGTTCGGGTTGTCGCGGTGTGTCACCACCAGTTTCACCTCCACCCCGTGCGCCAGCAGCACCGAGAGGCAGCGGACGCCGACATTATGGTACGCAAACACGACTGCGCTACGCATAATTAGGCTCCCGGAATCCGTTTACGGCGTCCTGCCGGTCATGCCCGCACCCCGGCTTCGCCCACCGTGGCATGACGGCTATACCTCCGTTGTGATAGGCGAAGACAACGGCCGACGACTCCCCTCGCCCATTGGGAGAGGGGATGGGGGTGAGGGAATTCGCGTTCAACGGATGCGCCCTCACCCTAACCCTCTCCCGGCGGGAGAGGGGACGAGGTTGCTTGTTCCAGCACTGCTTCCACCAGATAGCGTGGCCGATGCCGCACTTGCTGGTAGATACGCCCCACGTATTCGCCCAACAGGCCGATGCCGAACAGGGCGATGCCGATGAGGAAGAACATCAGCGCGAACAGGGTGAACAGGCCTTCGGCTTCCGGGCCGATCCACAAACGGCGTAACACCAAAAACACGAAGAAGACCGCCGACAGCAGCGAGATGCCGATCCCCGCCATCGAGAACCATTGCAGCGGCACCACGGAAAAGCCCGTCACCAAATCGAAATTCAGGCGGATCAGGCTATACAGCGAATATTTGGATTCGCCCGCCGCGCGTTCTTCGTGGCCGACCACCACTTCGGCGGGGTTGCGCGCGAAGGTGTAGGCCAGCGCCGGAATGAAGGTGTTCACTTCGCGGCTGGCGTTGATGGCGTCGATGATGGCGCGGTCGTAGGCGCGGAACATGCAGCCCTGGTCCGTCATCTTGATGCGGGTGATCTTTTCGCGCAGGCCGTTCATGGCGCGCGAGGCGTAATGGCGCCAAGTGCTGTCGTTGCGCTGGCGACGGATGGAGCCGACGTAATCGTGACCTTCGTCCATCTTGGCCAACAGCAAGCCGGTGTCTTCGGGTGGGTTCTGCAGGTCGGCATCCAGCGTCACCACGCGTCGACCACGTGTGCGCTCGAACCCCGCCATGATGGCCATGTGCTGGCCAAAGTTGCCGTTGAACAGCACTACGCGGGTCACGTCTGGGCGATTCTGGAACTGTTCGCGCAGGATGGCGGCGGAGCGGTCACGGCTGCCATCGTTGACGAACACGATCTCGTAGCTGATGGCGAGCTGGTCCAGCGCCGGATACAGGCGGTCGAACAGGGCTTGCAGGCCCTGCTCTTCGTTGTAAACGGGAATGACGACCGAGAGTTCGACGCTCATGCGGCTTGTGCCGGGATGAAGTCGCGCTGCATCACGATGCGGTTCTGCGCGTCCACGTACACGAGTTGCGGATGGAAGCGCTCCAGCTCCAGCTCCGTGTATTGGGCGTAGGTCGCAATGATGAGCAGATCGCCGGGCTCGGCCTTGTGCGCCGCCGCTCCGTTCACCGAAATGGTGCCCGAACCGCGCTGGGCGCGGATGGCGTAGGTGGTGAAACGCTCGCCATTGCTGACGTTGTAGATGTCGATCTGCTGATATTCACGGATGTCGGCGGCGTCCAGCAGATCGTCGTCGATCGCACAGGAGCCTTCGTAATGAAGTTCCGACTGCGTGACGGTCACGCGGTGCAGTTTCGACTTGAGCATGGTACGTTGCATGGACAGACCTTCCGGAAAAGAGGCGCGCATTATATAAGCGCTTACCCCTCAAGACAAATTTCAAGGTTATCGATCAGGCGGGTGTGGCCCAGCCGGGCCGCCGCCAGCACCACCAGTGCGCGTTCGCCCGGTGCCGGAGCGGCGAGCGTGGCTTGCGAGCGTATCGCCACATAATCCACCTGCCAACCGCGTTGCGCCAAGGATTCAAGCGCTTGCTGCTCCAACGCGGCGGTGTCTCGGACACCGGCACACAGATTTTGTTTCACGGTCTGCAAGGTTTGCGACAAGAACACCGCTGCGCCACGCTCGGCGGCACTCAGGTACTGATTGCGCGAAGACAGCGCCAACCCGTCTGCTGCCCGCACCGTCTCGCCACCGATGATGGTGATGGGCAGGTTGAACTGCGCCACCAGCTGGCGGATGACGTGCAGCTGCTGGTAATCCTTCTTGCCGAACACCGCCACCTGCGGCTGGACCAGGTTGAACAGTTTCAGCACCACCGTCGCCACCCCGCTGAAATGGCCGGGCCGGGCCGCGCCGCACAGCTCGCTGGCGATGGGCGGCGGGGTGACCGTCATGGTCTGTGGCGCGGGATACATCTCCGCCACCGACGGCGCGAACACCACGTCCGCCAGTCCGTCGAGCTGAGCACAGTCCGCCTCCAGCGTGCGCGGATACTGGTCGAAATCCTCGCCCACGCCGAACTGCAAGGGGTTCACGAAGATGCTCACCACCACGCAGCGCCCGTGCTGGCGGGCGATGCGTACCAAGTCCAGATGCCCCGCGTGCAGATTGCCCATGGTGGGCACGAAGGCGACGGGCGGCTCACTGGCCAGGCGGGCGCGCAATTCGGCGACGGAGTGGATCAGTTGCATGCTCAAGGTTTCCTGATGATGGACGGGTAGTCCCGCGCTGGGGACGGGGTGGAGTGTATCAGAGCTGTCGACCTTGACGATCGTCGTAGCCGTGGCGATGCGGCTCCGGCGGCAGGCACAGTGCCGGGCAGGGAATGCCGTCACCGTCCTTGTCCAGGCTGGACAGGCCGCAGTGGCTGAGGAAGAAGTGTGCCTCGTCGCAGCTGCGCATCTGGCTGCAATGTCGTTTGCGGCCACAACTGAAATCGGCTGCTGCGGAATACGGCGATCTGTCTCGGGGTGCCGCTCCGGTACCGGGATGACTCTTGCGCCATTCCCAGGGCGGGACGGGATCGGATTGCGCCCACAGGCCGCGCCCGGCCTGCTGTGCTTCGTGTTGCAGGGCGGTGTACTCCCGGTCGCGGTGAAAGTAGGAATATTCCCAGGCCATGCCGCTGCGGACTTGCTGTTGGTTCACGCTATGGCCGTCCCAGGTGAGTTGCGCCACCCAGCGTCCGTATTTGTCGGTCGCCACCGTGTCCACGCGCACCTCGTGACCCAGCACCAGTTCGACCAGTGCCTGACGGGATCGGGCACCGAACGGCTGTGCTTTCTCCGGCGCGTCGATACCGGCCAGGCGTACCTTGGCGGGCCGTTTCCCCGAGCGCGCGACCAGCACGGTGTCGCCATCGAGCACGGCGATCACTTTGGCGTTGAAGGTCTCGGCGCGTGAGGCCGTAGTCCACAGGCTGCCGGGTATGAGGCCGAGGCAAACCGGCAGCAACCAGATGTGTGCCACCCGGGCGATACGACCGACCGTCACAACAGGCTCTTGACCACGGCTAGGCACAGCAGGGTGTAGCCCGCCGCGAGGATGTCGTCGAACATCACGCCCAGTCCGCCGTGCCAGTGCTGGTCGAAGTGGCGGATGGGGGGCGGCTTGACGATGTCGAAGAAGCGGAACAGCGAAAAGGCGAGCAGGTTCCAGATCAGGCCGGAGGGGGTGAAGAACAGCACCAGCATGAAGGCTACGATCTCGTCCCACACCATGCCGCCGTAGTCCGCCGCGCCCAGCGCGCGCCCGGTGCGCTGGCAGGCCCACACGCCGATGGAGAACAGCCAGATCAGCAACAGGATGAAGCCTGCCTCGGTGAACTTCGGGGCCAGCCAGATATACAGCGGAAAGGCGACCAGCGTTCCGGCGGTGCCCGGTGACTTGGGGAACAGGCCGCTGCCGAAGCCGAACGACAGGAAGTGCGCCGGATGGCTGAATACGAAACTCCAGTCCGGCTGTACGCGTAACTCATGCGAAGTGGTCATAACCGCTAGCCTCCATTCTCATCTCATTGCCCAAGGCATCGCGCACCGTGCATCCCGGTCGGGCCGTGGTCTGGCCGATGCGGGTGAGCGGCAGGTCCAGGCTGGCCGCCAGCCGTTCGATCTCGCTGCGCCGCGCTGCGGGGGCGCTGAAGCATAACTCATAGTCATCGCCGCCGGCCAAGGCGCAGCGCTGTAGCAGTGTTTCGTCGCCGCAGCCCGACAGTGTCGCGGACAGGGGCAGGCGGGCGAGATCGATCTCCGCGCCCAGACCGGAGCGGTCCAGGATGTGGCCGAGGTCGGCCAGCAGTCCGTCGGAGATGTCGATGGCGCTGTGTGCCAGACCGCGCAACGCCAAGCCCAGTGCCACGCGCGGCCAGGGCTGGTGCAAGCGGGTGGAACAGGCCGCCACAGCCGCCGCATCCAACACGATGCGGCCTTGCAGATGTGCCAGCGCCAGCGCAGCATCACCGAGCGTGCCGGACACCCAGAGGTCATCGCCCTGCCTGGCTCCGTCGCGCCGCAAGGCGGCGTGTGGCGGCACTTCGCCCATGATGGTGACGCTCAGGGTGAGCGGGCCGCGCGTGGTGTCGCCGCCTATCAGCTCCACGCCATGCTGCTCGGCCAGGGCGAACAAGCCGGCGGCGAAACGCTCCAGCCATGCGTCATCGGCCTGCGGCAGCGCGATCGCCAAAGTTGCCCAGCGTGGTTGCGCGCCCATCGCGGCGAGGTCGGAGAGGTTCACCGCCAGCGTCTTGTGTCCCAGCAGGAAAGGATCCGCCTCGGGGAAGAAATGGGTGCCGGACACCAGCATGTCGGTCGAAACCGCCAGGATCTGTCCGGCGGAGGGCGCGAGCAGGGCGCAGTCGTCCCCCACGCCCAGCATCGCACCGGGCGTGGGGCGGGTGAAATGGCGACGGATCAGGTCGAATTCGCTCATGTGCGTCACCTGATACCCGGGTGAAAATCGTGGGTGGTGGGTTGCTGGCTGTTCCGGCGCTGTTCGAGTTCGTGCAGGATCAAATCGCCCAGCATCAGGTAGCCGGTGGTCGAAAGGTGGGACTCATTGCCGGGATACAGGTCTACGGTTCCTGTGGCGAGGGCTTGGCGGAAGCGGGCGAGCACATTGGGCGTATCCATGCGGCCAGAGGCCACTTCCCAGAACTTCTTGTCAGGGTAAAGATACGTGGTCGACTTGTTGGGAACCACTACCCAGATCGGCGTGAGGCCGGGCATGCGCTGGTTCAGTTGCATCATCACATCGATCAGCGTGGGGTCGATGTCCTGCGCGCGGTCCTCGCCCATGTACAGCGCATCCTGGCATTGGTGATGGCTGAACAGTCGGCAGCCATTAGGTGTGCGCACGACCTTGGCTCCGCCATCCAGACTCCAGCTGCTGAACTCTGGTTTCGCGCTGAGTTCCTGATACTTGAGGGTGTTCAGTTTTGCCTGCATACCTATCGTCATTCTGCCGGAGAAGTCGATCTGGTCCGGGTCGAACGAAGTGAGGGGCGGCGGCTTGGGTCTGCTTGCTTCGATGCTCGAATGGAAATCCATGCTGTGACACTCCAGCGAGTGGCGTATCTCATGGAATCCACGTTCGATGGATTCCAGCACGATATAGCGACCTTTGAACCCCATGCCACGCACCCACGGCTCGAAATCCTTGCAGATGTTGCGCACACTGTTCCAGTGCTCGGTGTGTACCTTGAGTCCCTGCTGGGTCAGTTTCGTTTGCCATACCCGGCTACCCGAGAAGCTGTCGCCGATCACCAGTACGTCGGCTTCCTGCCAGGAGGATTGCCGCATCAGTTCGGGAGGGATGGCGGGCTGAGGTTGGGTCCAGCCGAACATGGACTCAGGCAAACGCCCGACCCGGGTCAGGTCGCCGTGGAATCTGGCCAGCGGCAGGAAAGCGTATCCCACGATGCCGTAGATCGCCGCTACGGCGAAGACCAGAATGGAGAAGAGTTTGGCGTGCTTCATATCAAAACTGGAAATAGAGGAACGGGCTGTAATTGCCGAAGTGGTCCAGGGCCTGATGCAGCAAATAGAGCACGACAGCGGCTTGCAGCAAGGCCAGCAGGTAGCTGCCTTTGAGGAATTTTAGCCGGTTCGAGTTGGGCAGCAGCCAGACCCAGGCGAGGGCCGGTATCAGCAGCTTTACCAGTTCGCGCCCCGACAGGTCGGTGGTCAGCAGCAGGTGACCATGCAACACCGCATCCAGCGCTATCGGCTTGGCGTGGATGCCGAACATCGCTTCCAGCATCACTTTGGCATGGCTGATGTCGGGGGAGCGGAACACCACCCAGGCGGAGACCACGGCGATGAAGGTGAGCGCGAAACCGAGCAAGCCGGACAGCCAGCCCGGTACCCAGCGGGTGTTCATGCCCTGCAATAGCTCGCGCCACAGGTGATTGACCATCAGGAACAGGCCGTGCAGTCCGCCCCACACGACATAGGTCCAGCCCGCGCCGTGCCACAGTCCACCCAGCAGCATGGTGGTCATCAGGTTGATGTGCCGCCACAGCTTGCCCTTGCGGTTGCCGCCCAGCGGGATGTACAGATAATCGCGCAGGAAGCGCGACAAGGTCATGTGCCAGCGCCGCCAGAAGTCGATGATGCTGGTCGCCTTGTAGGGGGAATCGAAGTTGACGGGCAGGCGGATGTTGAACAGCAGGGCGATACCGAGCGCCATGTCGGTGTAGCCGGAGAAGTCGAAATAGAGTTGCAGCGTGTAGGCCAGAGCACCTGCCCAGGCTTCGTAACTGGTCGGGATCATGCCCGATTGCACGCCGTCGAACACACCATTGGCGTAGGGTGCCAGCGCATCCGCACCCAGCGTCTTCTTGCACAAACCTACGGTGAACAGCATCAGGCCGTGTGCGACGTTCTCCCAGTTGACCCGGTAGGCCGCCGCCGGGGCGAACTGGGGCATCATTTCCTTGTGGTGTAGCACGGGTCCGGCGATGAGGTGAGGGAAATAGGTGACGAAGAGGGTGTAGTGGACGAAGTTGAACTCTTTGACCTTGGACTGAAAGGTGTCGACGAGGAAGGCGATCTGTGTGAAGGTGAAGAAGGAGATGCCGAGCGGGAGGATGATTTCGCCGAGCGAGAGTTTCGACCCGGCGACGGCGTTCAGGCTGTCCAGGAAGAAGTTCGCGTACTTGAAATAGGCGAGCAGGGCGAGGTCGGCAGCGATGGCGAAGACCAGCAGATGGCGCTGTCGCCGGTGCTGTTGCCGAGCTCCGGCCTGGGCGATCCAGACCCCGAGGGTGTAATTGAAGGCGATGGAGCCGAGCAGGAGGCCGACGTAGGCTGGGTTCCAGTAGCCATAGAAGAACAGCGAGGCGAGGGCCAGCCACCCGGCGGCATACCGCTCGCTCCATCGCGCCAGCCAGAAGAACCCCGCCAGCACCACCGGCAGGTACAG
>NZ_JQKP01000020.1 GCF_000746095.1 Ferriphaselus sp. R-1
GCTTCAGCTCCCGTTTGAGCTTCGATAGCTCGCTCTCTTCCGTCACCTTTGGTCGACCGGGCTCGCGGAATACGCCACCATTCGCCTTGAATTGCGCCTGCCACTTGTAGAGCCGGTTGCGTGCAACACCCAGTTCCAGCGCTAGTTGCGTCCCCGGCTTTTGCCCCAATTCCAGCAACCGCACTGCCTCGCGCTTGAATTCCGCACTGAACCGCTGCCGCTGCCTCTCCGGATTTACCTTGCCTTTTCCCTTGCTTTCCATTGAACACCTCCTTCATTAACTGTCTCCTATTGAAGTGTCCGTTAAAGGCGGGTTAGCTCAGACCACGGTTCTCTTCAGCGCTGTTCCGCTCAACTCACCGCACCCCTCAAGAGTAAGTCGCCCCCACACCAGCGCTGGCGTATCAGACGTTCAAGGTGGCTGCGTCCAACCCAGCCTACCAAGCGACGGTGCCGCTGGGACGGGGACATAAAATTCACACTCCAGAGCGTCCTTGCAGCGCGCCACTATCAGCAGGTTTTTAGCCCAGCTAATTTCTCCAACCAGCGATTGGAGATTTGGCAACTTGGCGTATTCATTGAAAAACTGCCGCATTAGCCAAAGGTTCTGCACGGCCAAAACCGCACCAAAACCGCAAAACCGAGGACAGACCACGGTTTTCTTCAGCGCTGTTCCGCTCAACTCACCCCCCCTCAAGAGTAAGTCGCCCCCACCTCAGCGCTGGCGTACCAAGTGTTCAAGGTGGCAGCATCCAGCCCAGCCGACCAGGCGGCGGTGTCGCTAGCGGGAACCGGCACGTAGCCGCCTTGTTTGACTTCGAAGATCACGCCGCCGCTATCCAACGACATGACGGCGTGCCAGGCACCCGCCGGTAGTTCGACGACGCTGGTATCCTCACCCAATACGGTGCGCTCGACCACGGTCTGTCCTTCAGCATCGAACACCAGCACGACGAAGCGGCCACGCAGGGCGAACAGCACTTCCCAGGTGTGGGGATGGCGGTGCGGCAGCACCAGCGTGTCCGGTTCCATGGCGATGGCCAAGCGTTGCACCGGGTCGCTGAGTTGTTCGTGCAGATTATGGTTGGCGCGCAGGCGCGGGGAGTGTTGGGCTTGCTGGGCGAGCTGATCCAGCGCGGCATGGTCGAGTCGTTTCAAGGTTCCTCCTGGGGTGGATCGGCGGAGCGCCAGGTTGCTAGCCGCATGGACGAGCGCGCCCATGCGGCGGTGTCAGTATTGCCGGGTGGCGGCGAAGTTGGCCAGTGCGACCAGCCTGTCTCTGGATGGGGAAGCAGGCAGTTTCGCCAGCGCCGCACATGCCGCCTCGGCCTCGCGCAGCGCCTGCTGGCGGGTATGTTCGAGCGCGCCCGTGGCCCGGATGACTTCCAGCACGCGGGGAAAACTGTCCAGATCGCCCTGCTCGATGGCAGTGCGCACCACGGCGGCCTGCTCCGGCGTGCCATGCTGCATGGCGTAGATCAGCGGCAAGGTCGGTTTGCCTTCGGCCAGGTCGTCGCCCAGATGCTTGCCGGTCTCGGCCTCGTCGGCAGAATAGTCCAGCACATCGTCCACCAACTGGAACGCTGTGCCGAGGTGCATGCCGTAGGCGGCGGCGGCCTGTTCCTGCTCGGCATCGACCTTGCCCAGGATGGCACCCAGGCGCATCGCCGCTTCGAACAGCTTGGCGGTCTTGCAGTGAATGACGCGCATGTAGTTGGCCACGTCCACGTCGGCATCATGGCAGTTGAGCAGTTGCAGGACTTCGCCCTCGGCGATCAGGTTGGTCGCATCCGCCAAGGTCTGCATCACGCGCATGTCGTTCACTTGCACCATCATCTGGAACGCGCGCGAATAGAGGAAATCACCGACCAGCACGCTGGCGGCATTGCCGAACAAGGCACTGGCCGTGGCGCGCCCCCGGCGCAGATCGGACTCGTCCACCACGTCGTCGTGCAGCAAGGTGGCGGTGTGGATGAATTCGACCACCGCCGCCAGATCGTAATGGAACTTGCCGCTGTAGCCGAAGGCCTGGGCCGACAACACCACCAGGGCCGGACGCAGGCGTTTGCCGCCGCTGTTGACGATGTATTCACCCACCTGATTGACCAAGGCCACTTCGGAATGCAGGCGCTGGCGGATCACACCATCGACGGCGGACATGTCGGCAGCGAGGAACTCTTTTATGGCGTCGATGGACACGTTGGACCCTGTTTTCAGGAGGATGGAAAGGGGCGTGATGTTATGGACCGGGGCTGGTCCTGTCAAGCATCCGGGGTGCACCTGCCGGACGGCTAGCCGTTGGCCCCGAACATCATGCGCTTGGCCACGAACTGCTTGGCGGGCGGGATGCAGTCCAGCAGCGCCAGCGAAGCGCCACGGGCATGTCCCAGCCCAGGCAGATCGTTGGAGAACAGCCGCACCAGCCCGTCGGTGAAGCGGATGCCGGCAGCGCGGTCTAACCGCCTTGAGCGCTGGTAATCATCCAGCATGGCGGCAGAACCCAGCGATTCCGGCGCGGCGCGCAGCACGACCTGCGCCAGCTCCCAGGCATCGCGGATACCCATGTTGAAGCCCTGCCCCGCCACCGGATGCAGCGTCTGCGCCGCGTTGCCCAGCAGCACGGCGTGCGGCAGCGTGGTTTGCGGCGCGCGCTTCAACCGCAGCGGATAACTGGAACGCGGCCCCACGCCGGTGAATGCGCCAACGCGGTCGCCGAAATGCTCGTGCAAGCGGGCAAGGAAAGTGGCCTCGTCCCAGGCCATCATCTCCTGGACCTGCTCGTGCGAGGCTGTCCACACCAGCTCGTAACCGTCGTGATACGGCAGCAGCGCCACCGGCCCCTGCGGAGTAAAGCGCTCGAACGCCGTGCCCGGCTTGGGATGAGCGCAAGTGACATGGGCGATCACCCCGCTCTGGCCATAGTCATGCACCTCGGGCGGATGGCTGGCCTCCAGCAAGCGACCGCCATCGGCCACCACCGCCAGCTTGGCCGTAAGTTCCTGCGCCACTCCGTCGCGGCTATAGCGGATGGTCGCCGCCTCCGCGCCAGTTTCCAGCGCGGTCACCGCCGCGTTGCCGATACAGATCAACTCCCCTCGCCCGCTCACGGGAGAGGGGTTGGGGGAGAGGGCCGCCGATTCCGCACCAGCGCCCTCAACCCGCGCCGCCGCCAGCACCGCCGACTGCAAGCCATTCTGCAACGCCGAATACGGCAACACATAGCCCAGCTCCGGCGCGCCCAGCTCCTCCGCCTGCAAGCGCGTGCGGCCCAAACGCCCCTTCTGCGAGATGTGGATGGTACGTATGCCCGACACCTGCGGCAGCTTGGCCCACACGCCCAGCCGGTCGAGCAACAAGCGCGTGCCATACGACAAGGCCAGCGCACGCGGATCGGTACTGGGCGAGAAATCGCGCGCTTCCAGCAGGCAGATGCGCAGCCCGCTGTCGCGCAAGGCCAGCGCCAGCGTACTTCCCACCGGCCCGCCGCCAATGATGACGATGTCGTAGTGTTCACTCATCTCGCATGATCTCCTCAATCTCACTGAGCGTCTTCGGCGCGTCCGCCGTCAAATTCTCGCAGCCATCCGCCGTGATGACCACGTCGTCTTCGATGCGGATGCCGATGTTCCACAGCGCTTCGGGCACGTCATCCGCCGGGCGGATGTAGCAGCCGGGCTCGATGGTGTAGGCCATGCCGGGTTGCAGGCTGCGCCAGCGATCATCCACCTTGTAGTCGCCGACATCGTGCACGTCCATGCCCAGCCAGTGGCCGGTGCGGTGCATGTAAAAGCGCTTGTAGGCACCGCTTTCGATCACGCCGTCTAGCGTGCCAGTGAGCAACTTCAAGTCGAGCATCCCTTGGGCCAGAACGCGCACGGCCGCTTCGTGCGGCGCGTCCCAGCTGTTGCCGGGGCGGCTGGCGGCGAAGGCAGCGGACTGGGCAGCGAGGACGATCTCGTAGACATCGCGCTGGGCGGCGCTGAAGCGGCCATTCACCGGGAAGGTGCGGGTGATGTCGGCGGCATAGCCTTCCAGCTCGCAGCCCGCGTCGATCAGCAGCAAGTCGCCGTCGCGCAGCTTGCGGTCGTTGCTGACGTAGTGCAGCACGCAGGCGCTGGCCCCGCCCGCGACGATGGCGGGATAAGCCTGATGGCGCGCGCCGTGGCGGACGAATTCATGCACCAGCTCGGCCTCGACCTCGTATTCCATCCGACCGGGACGGGTGAACCGCATGGCGCGGCGGTGCGCCTCGGCGGAAATGGCGGCGGCGCGGCGCATCACCGCGATCTCGTGGCTATCCTTGATGAGGCGCATCTCGTGCAGCAGGGCGCGCACGTCGCGCACTTCGTTCGGCGCGCGCACGCCGCTGCGCACCTTGGCCTGCACCTCGCCGCGCAGCTTGAGCAGGCGCGCATCCCAGTCGGCGTCCGCGCCCAGCGGGCAAAACAGCGAGGGCTGGTTGCCCATCAGCTCGACCAACTTCTCGTGCAACTGCGCCACCGGGTAGGTCGCATCGAAGCCAAACTCGGCCTGCGCCGCCTCCGGCCCATAGCGGAAGCCGTCCCAAATCTCGCGCTCGGCGTTTTTCTCGCGGCAGAACAGGATGGATTTCGGTTCGTCGCCCGCGATCAACACCAGCACCGCCTCCGGCTCGGTGAAGCCGGTGAGGTAGTAAAAACTACTGTCGTGGCGGTAGGCGTAATGCGTGTCGCCGTTGCGCTCGACCTCCTCGGCAGTGGGGATGACGGCGATGCCGCGCCCCATCTGCTGTTGCAACAAGGCGCGGCGGCGCTGGTAAAGGGAGATGTCGGTCATGCGCGTAATTCCTTGTCGAGTTCGTCCAGCCGCTGCGGCGTGCCCACATCCACCCAGCGCCCGGCGTGGTGTTCGCCGCCAACTTTGCCCGCCGCAATGGCCGCGCGCAGCAAGGGGGCCAGCGGGGCGGCCGTGCCGGGCGCGATATCGGCGAACAGCGCGGGGCGATAGAGGCCGATGCCGGAGAAGGTGAATTTTGAGTCGTTAGTCGCAAGACGTAAGTCGTGAGTTGGAAGCAAACGTCCCTCGTGCAGCGAAAAATCCCCGTTCGGGTGGTGTTCGGGGTTGTTGACCAGCAGCAAATGGGCAAGGTCGTCGCTGGCTTGCAGGCGGGCGGCGAGTTCGGGCAGGTGGGCGAAGTCGTAGTCGCACCAGACGTCGCCGTTGATGACGGCGAACACCTCGCCCTCTCCTTTGATCCCGCTGATGGAACTACCAGCCAGTCGACTAAGCCCGCAAGCGGGCAAGTCGCTGGTTGTCCCACAAGTGGGCGAGGGAAACATGCTCCCCTCTCCCACTTGTGGGAGAGGGGCTGGGGGAGAGGGGCTTTGCAGCAGCGGCATGGCCCTGGCAATCCCCCCCGCCGTCTCCAGCGCGGTGGTTTCCGGCGAATAGCGGATGCTTGCGCCGAACTGGCTGCCGTCTCCCAGCGCCTCTTCAATCTGCTGGCCGAGGTGGGCGTGGTTGATGACGAGTTCGGTGATGCCCGCCGCCACCAGCCGCTCGATGTGCCACACGATCAGCGGCTTGCCGCCCACTTGCAGCAGCGGCTTGGGCGTGTGGTCGGTCAGCGGACGCATCCGCTCGCCCCGCCCCGCCGCTAAGATCATCGCGCGCATGGTCAGAACGAGTACCCTTCCTGCACGTCGTTCGGGTGCAGTTCGTCGAGCAGGTTGAGCAGCGGTTTGAGGTCGATGTAGCGGGCGCAGGCTCGATGCAGATATTCGAACACCAGCGGGATGTCTTTGAGGTAGCCGTCTTTGCCATCTCGATGGTAGAGACGAGCGAAGATGCCGAGCACCTTGATGTGGCGTTGCACACCCATCATCTCGTAGTCGCGGTAGAACTCGCCGAAGTCCTCGTTCACCGGCAGACCGGCCTTACGAGCCTTTTCCCAGTAGCGGATCAGCCAGTCCATCACCTCGTTCTCTTCCCACTGGATGTAGGCATCCTTGAACAGCGAGGCGAGGTCGTAAGTGATCGGGCCGTAGACGGCATCCTGGAAATCGATGACACCGGGGTTATTGTCCGGCACGAGCATGAGGTTGCGCGAATGGTAGTCGCGATGGACATACACGCAGGGTTGCGCGAGATTGTTGGCGAGGATGGCCTTGAAGGCGCGTTCCAGATCGTGGCTTTGTTTCTCGCTCAGCGTCACGCCGAGGTGCTTGCCGAGATACCACTCCGGAAACAGGTTCAGCTCGCGGCGCAGCAGGGCTTCGTCGTAGGGCGGCAGTTGGTCCGGCTTGGATGCGAGCTGGATCTTGATGAGAGCGTCGGTCGCCTCACCGTAAAGTTTTCCGGCATTCCCACTTTCCAATGCTTGCAGATAGGTCGTATTGCCGAGGTCGGACAGCAACAGGAAGCCCTGTTCCAAGTCTTGCGCATACACATGCGGCACATGCGCGCCCGCGTCCTCGAACAGCTTGCCCACATGCAGGAAGGGACGACAGTCCTCGTGCTGCGGCGGTGCATCCATGACGATGCGGGTCGCCCCATCGGGAAAGGTAGCGCGGAAGTAGCGGCGAAAACTGGCATCGGCGGAAGCGGGGGCCAGCAGGAAGTCGGTATCGGGGTACAGGCCTGAGATCCAGGCAGAGAGCTGCTGCTGACGTTGCATTATCGATTTGCCTTAATCGTGGTTTTGTGCGATTTTAGCACCCTTATTCGAATGCTCAATATGCGTTTCCGCCTCAAGCCCGTCGTCCTTCTCCTGCTGTTCCCGATCTCTTCTCCCCTGCTGGCGGAAGAGCTGTCGCTCGTTCTGAAACCGACATCGCGCCTGCTGGCTCTGCCCGAACCCGCCCAAGCTACGCCGATTTTCATGTATGCCGATCAGATCGAAGGGGTCAAGGACGTGCAGATCGAGGCCACCGGGCATGTCGAGATGCGCAAATTGGGCCAGAGGGTCTGGGCCGACTACCTGCTCTACCTGCAACAGTCACAGGACCTCCATGCCACCGGGGCAGTGCGACTGGAACAGAACAACAGCGTGTTGCGCGGCCCCGAGTTGCGCATGAATCTGGATTCCGGCGCGGGAGACATGCCGCAGCCCCAATACGAGTTGGGCGACACCGGCGGCCACGGCAAAGCCGACAGCCTGCACATGAGCAGCCGCGAGAACTACGATCTGAAAGACGCGACCTACACGACCTGCCCTATCGACCAGGAAGACTGGATGCTCAAGGCGGGCTCGCTCAATCTGGACCAGAACACGCACATAGGTGTGGCCGAGGATGTCACGGTCAGTTGGCTGGGAGTGCCCTTCCTGTATACGCCCTGGATGGACTTCCCGCTCGACAACCAGCGGAAATCCGGCTTCCTCGGGCCGACATTCGGCGCAACCACCAAGGGTGGCAGCGAACTGAGCATCCCTTACTACTGGAACATCGCCCCCAACATGGATGCGACGTTGGCACCCCGCCTGATGCAGAAGCGCGGCATCCTGTTCAACAACGAGTTCCGCTATCTGCGCCCAACTTTTGGCGGCAACATACGGGCGAACGTGTTGCCGTCGGATGCGCTGACCAACACCAGCCGCTCCTATATCGGGCTGCAACATCAGCACACGCTGCCCTTCGGCATACTCGGAGCGATCAACTACAACTACGCTTCCGACAACGCCTATTTCCGCGATATGTCTGGTTCGGCGAACACCGCCAGCCAGGTCCATCTGCTACGCGACGGAATGCTAACTTACGCGGGTGAAGGCCGATGGTGGACGGCGCAGATGCGGGTACAGCGTTTTCAGACCCTGCAAGACCCTGCTGCGCCGATCGCCACTCCATACCACCGCACACCGCAAATGACTTTGAGCGCTGCTCGTCCATTCGGAGATGCCAACTTCAAGTTCAGCGGGGAATTCGTCGATTTCAGCCACCCCACTGCCGTCAATGGCCAGCGCGTAGTGTTCTATCCCAGCGTCAGCTATCCATTGATCGCCACTCCCGGTTTCTACCTCACCCCCAAGCTGGGCTGGCACAACACCTATTACTCACTGGGCTCAAACAACGCGGCGCAACGACCTAACAACCAGTCCCGCTCACTACCCATCGCCAGTCTGGATACCGGGCTGGCCTTCGAGCGTGAGATGGAGATATCCGGACATAGCTACCTGCAGACACTGGAGCCGCGCGCTTACTTCGTCCACATCCCCTATCAGGACCAGAGCCTGATGCCGGTGTTCGATACAGCACAGGCAGGTTTCAATTTCGGCCAGATATTCAGCGAGAACCGCTTCGTCGGTAACGACCGCATCGGCGATGCCAGCCAGGTGACTGCTGCCCTCACGTCGCGCATCATCGACCCGGAGACCGGCGATGAGCAGATGCGCTTCATGCTGGGCGAACGATTCAGCGCGATCTCGCCCAAGGTCAACCTGGTCGTGCCGACCGGCACGACCAACAAATCCGACATCCTGCTCGGTTTCTCGGCCCGCGCCAGTCGAGACTGGTCGTTCGACAGCCTGCTGCAGTACAACCCGAACGTGGGGCGGAAAGAGCTGTTCAACAGCTCGGCCCGCTACCAACCTGAACCCGGCAAAGTGCTCAATCTCAGCTACCGCTACATGCGCAGCAGCCTCAACCTGCCCAACAATGCTGCGATCAACCACGTCAGCGTATCGGCACAATGGCCGCTGTACGGCCGCTGGAGCAGCGTGATACGCAACAACTACTCGCTGCAGGAGAACCGCGTGGTAGAGGCACTCGCCGGGCTTGAGTATAATCAGGACTGTTGGACCGTACGGATGGTGGCTCAGCGCTTCGCGATCTCCAAGAATCAGACTTCCACCGGGCTCTTCCTGCAGTTGGAACTGAACGGCCTGGTCCGTGTCGGCCCGGATCCGTTGCAAGCCCTGCGACAAGGCATTCCCGGCTACACCCAGATGAATCGACCGTCGGGCGAGGCATCCCAACCCAATTTGTATGACTAGCCGCTACAGAAAGTGAATATGTACAAGAAGATACTCGTAGCCTGCCTGCTGACCGTGACCGGGCTGGACTTGGCACTGGCTGCCGACCCACAGACGCAAGTCGCCCCCATCGACCAGATCGTGGTCGTGGTGAACGAAGACGTGATCACGCGCAACGAGCTGAACAGTCAACTGGATAGCGCGATCGCCCAATTGAAGAAACAGGGCACTCCGCTACCCGAAGACGGGGTGCTGGAGAAACAAGTCCTGGAGCGGATGATTACCGAGATGCTGCAGGCACAGTTCGCCAAGGAGACCGGTATCCGCATCGACGATACACAGCTGGACCGCACGCTGCAGCGTATCGCCCAGGCCAACAATCTCAACTCGCTCGAAGAGTTCCGCGCCCGCGTCGAACAGGATGGTTCCAGCTTCGCCAAGTTCCGCGAGCAGATTCGCGCAGAGATCGCCAGTACCCGCCTGCGCGAACGCGAAGTCGATGCCAAGATCGTCATCAGCGAGAACGAGATCGACAACTTCCTGGCCAATCAGGAGCGCCAAGGCGGTAAGGGTGAAGAGTTCCATCTGGCACACATCTTCATCGGCGTACCCGAACAGGCCAGTGCGGCAGCCATACGCGCCAGCCAGCAACGTGCGGAAGAGGCGTTGGGCAAACTTCAGGGCGGCAACTCGTTCGCCCAAGTGGCGGCTGGCTATTCCGATGCCAAGGACGGGTTGACCGGCGGTGAGCTGGGCTGGCGTCCTGCCGAGCGTATCCCGCCACTGTTTCTGGAGGAACTCAAGAAACTCCAGCCCGGCGGCTTCAGCTCAATACTGCGCAGCCCCAATGGCTTTCACATCCTTAAACTGGTCGAAAGACGCGACAAAAACCAGGCCGTGCTCATCACCCAGACCCATGCCCGCCACATCCTGATCCGCACCAGCGAGTTGGTACCCGAGAAGGAGGCCCGCGCCAAGCTGGCGGAGATCAAGCGGGCACTGGATAACGGGGCGGATTTCGCCGAGCAGGCAAAACTCAATTCCGAGGATGGCAGTGCCTCAAAAGGCGGCGATCTGGGCTGGCTCTCTCCCGGCGATACCGTGCCGGAGTTCGAGAACGGCATGAACGCGACCGCGATCGGCCAAGTCAGCGCCCCGATCCAGAGCGGTTTCGGCTTCCATCTGATCCAGGTGCTGGAACGCCGCAATCAGGATGTCAGCGTGGAACAAAAGCGCATGCAAGCCAAACAGTCCATACGCGCACTCAAATCGGACGAAGCCTATCAAGACTGGCTGCGCCAGTTGCGTGACCGCGCTTTCGTCGAATACCGCGAGAATCAATGAACGCCGCGATGCGGATCGCTTCGCTCACTCTCCTGCTGGCAGGAGAGGTTTGAGGTGCAGGCACTTTGAATGCTCCCCTCGCAATAACTTCCGGCGAACCCGCAGGCATAGGTCCGGACCTGTGTCTGCAACTCGCGGGCCTGCCCGTCGTGGTGCTGGCAGACAAAGAGCTGTTGGCGCAACGCGCCGCCCAGTTGGGGCTGACGGTCGAACTGCTGGACTACGCGCCTGAGGCCGCCGCGCCCGCCTCCGGCCAGTTGCAGGTGTTGCACATCCCGCTCGCCGCTCCGGTACAAGCGGGCCGACTCAATACCGCCAACAGCCGCTACGTGCTGGAGCTGCTCACCCGCGCAACGCAAGGCTGCCAGTCCGGCGAGTTCGCGGGCATGGTCACTGCCCCGGTGCACAAGGGCGTCATCAACGACGCGGGTATCCCCTTCACCGGCCACACCGAATTCCTCGCCGAACTCACCGGCACAGCGCTGGTGGTGATGATGCTGGCGGCTCGAATCACGATCCCACCCCCCGCTCGCCCTGAGCCTGTCGAAGGATGGACGGGTTCCGACCCGAACGGAAAGTTCGATTTGCGCGTCGCCCTCGCCACCACCCACCTGCCGCTGCGCGAAGTGGCCGATGCCATCACGGCTGAGCTGCTGGAAGCCGTGCTGCGCATCCTGCGCCTAGACCTGCAGCGCCGCTTCGGGCTGGACAACCCGCGCATCCTCGTCGCCGGGCTGAACCCGCACGCGGGCGAAGGCGGGCATCTGGGACGTGAAGAGATCGAGGTGATGATTCCTGTGCTGGATAGCCTGCGCTCCGAAGGCTTCGATGTCTCCGCCCCGCTGCCCGCCGACACCCTGTTCGCCGCCCACCGGTTGAAGGATGCCGACGCCGTGCTGGCGATGTACCACGACCAGGGCCTGCCGGTGCTCAAGCACGCCAGCTTCGGCGAGGGCGTCAACATCACCCTCGGCCTGCCCATCATCCGCACCTCGGTCGACCACGGCACCGCGCTAGAACTGGCGGGCACTGGCCGTGCCGATGTCGGCAGCCTGCTGGAAGCGATCAAAGTGGCGCGGGAGATGGCGCGGCATAGTACTCGGAATAACCAGCAGTTTATTGATGCTAGTGCCAAGAATTATGCAACCAAGCAACCCCATCATTGAGAATCGGCCGCCTCGATATTTGCGTGCGACGCTGATTACAGCCATGGGAAGTACCCTACTACCAATGCTGTTCTCACTAGCAGCATACCGAGCATATATCTCGCCAGACTGGGATGGAAATGGAGATTCAGGTGCTGTGCAAGGATTCATGTTTTTCATGATTGCTGCCGTGATAGCCGCCTCTTTCGCTGTCGTTGCATTTCCTAGTGCCGCCGCTTGGCTTAGATTTCAGGCGCGCTACTCAAAAGCACCGTTCATCAAGTTGCTTACAACTTGGATCGCCATCCTCGCCTTGCTTTTAGGAATCGGAGCGGCTATTACCAGTCAGTCATTTTCGATAGCCATCCCTGTGGCCCTCCTACTTTTCTTTCTCTTCGCTCTGCTGATCATCCCATTCGCCTATTTATGGTTCAAGTTAGCAGAATGATATCGCTGCGACGATCTAGCATCAGCCGCACTACGCAAACATTGTTGATTTAATGTGGCTGCTCAGATGAATTTGCGAAGACCCGTTTAATGATTGGATGATTCATGCATAAAGCCAAAAAACAGTTCGGCCAAAACTTCCTGGTCGACCAGAACATCATCGCCGACATCGTACGCGCCATTCGGCCGGAGGCGGGCGACACGATGGTGGAGATCGGGCCGGGGCTGGGGGCGCTGACGCGGCCTTTGCTCAAGGGGCTGGATCATCTGCACGTGGTGGAGATCGACCGCGACATCATCGCGCGACTCAAGACGGACTACCCGCAGGACAAGCTGACCATCCACGAGGGCGACGCGCTGCAATTCGACTTTGCCACCCTGCCTGCGCCGCTGCGCATCGTCGGCAACCTGCCCTACAACATCTCCTCGCCGCTGCTGTTCCACTTCGCCGACTACGCCGAGCGCGTCACCGACATGCATTTCATGTTGCAGAACGAGGTGGTGGAACGCATGGTGGCCGAGCCTTCGACGGCGGCTTACGGGCGGCTGTCGGTGATGCTGCAAGCGCGCTTCTACATGGAGAAGCTGCTCGATGTGCCGCCGCAATCCTTCCGCCCCGCACCCAAGGTGGATTCCGCCATCGTGCGCATGATCCCGCTGCCTGCCGATCAGTTGCTGGTCAAGGATCAAGCGCGTTTTTCCGCCATCGTCGGCACCGCTTTCGGCCAGCGCCGCAAGATGCTGCGCAGCACGCTCAAGGCATATTTCAGCGAGGGCGACCTGGTACGGCTGGGTATCGACCCGCAGCTGCGGGCGGAAAATCTGGGGGTGGCGGATTTCGCCCGTCTCGCCGACGACGGGGCTTAGATCGAAGCTGCTGGTTTGCCGTAGTAGTAACCCTGGGCGTAATCCACGCCCATCTCGGCCAGGATCCTGGCTGTCTCCTCGTCCTCGACGAATTCGGCCACGGTCTGCAAACCGAATTCCTTGGCCACCTGGTGGATGTGGCGCACCATGATGCGGTCGCGCTCATCAAAGGCGATCTGGCGCACGAAGCCGCCTTCGATCTTGACGTAGTCCACGGCCAGATATTTCAGGTACAGGAAGGAGGAGAACCCGCTGCCGAAGTCATCCAGCGCGATGGCGATGCCCTGACCGCGCAACTCATCGATCAGATTCTTGACCGTGCCCATGTGCGGCAAGGCTTCGCGCTCGGTGATCTCCAGCACGATACGGTCACAGCTCAAGCCGAGCTGCTGCACTTGCTCGGGAATGGAGCGAACCCAGTCCAGATCGGCGAAGGTGCGGGCCGACAGGTTGAAGAACATCTTGGTATGGGGATATCTCGGGCTCATCTGCTGCAGATGTTGCAGGCCCTTACCGAAGATACGGATGTCCATTTCGCGGATCATGCCCAACTCCTCCGCCGCCTCGATGAACTGCCCGGCAGCAATCACCTTTGCGCCATCCCGGATACGCGCCAGCACTTCGAACGCCGCCGGCTCGCCGGTGCGCACCTGCACGATGGGTTGCATAAAGGCTTCGACCCGATCTTCCTGCAAGGCACGACGCAGATAGTCGCCACGGCGGAACACATTCATCTCGGCACGCTCCGGCTCGGTCGAAGCCGTCAGCACCTGATTTTTGCCGTGACTCTTGGCCTGATACAAGACCACATCCATGGCCGTCTGCAACTCGGTCTTGCTCACTCCGTCCGCCGGGTAGCTGACCACGCTGAAACTGGCGGACAGGTTGACCTGCCCCACCGGCAACTCGAACACCTCATCAGCGAGGGCACGATGTAACTTCTGCCCCACCGCGAATGCCTGCTCCGGCGTGGTCTCGGGCAGGATGATGGCGAACTCGTCGCCACCGATGCGCGCCATCATGTCCCCCTTGCGCAGGCAGGACTCCAGCAACAGGCTCATCTGCTTCAATGCCAGGTCACCGATAGGATGGCCGTAGGTATCGTTGACGAACTTGAAATCATCCAGATCGGCCATGATGATGGAGAACCGGTGTTCATGGCGTGAGGCGCGGGTGACTTCGTAATCGAGAAACTCGTCGAACTTGCGCCGGTTGTACAAGCCGGTCAACGGATCGCGCACCGCCAGCTCCTCCATGCGCTCGTTGTACTCCTGGACCGTGGCCAGCAAATGGTTGAAATAATCCGCCAGCCGCTGTAGTTCGACGATGCGATGGCCACCATTCACCCGGTGCGACAGGTCCATCTCGTGGGTGATACGCTGGATCACGTCCACCAGCTCCGCGATCGGCTGGGCCACCAGGTAGCGCAACTTGATGTACAGCACGATGAACACTAGCCCCATCACCAGCAAGGTATACCCCACGATGGAGTTGATGAGATAGGTCAATGAAACCTTGATGTCACGGATGGGATAGGTGATGTCTATCACCCCATGCACCGCACCAACGTGAGATTGGGTGTGGCAACCCAGACATTCGTCCGTGGCATGTACCGGATAGATATAGCGCAAGGTATGGTCACCGAACACCATCCGGTCCTGACCATCGATCAGCGCTTGCGCCAGCAGCGGATCGGCGGAGATGAGGCTGTTTTCTCCCTTCATATCGCCGAACTGCCGGGCGACAGCCGCGCCACGATAGACCTGTATGCCCAACCGGGGCATGGAGGTGTTCAGATGCTTGATGACTTCCTTGATCTCGTCCTTGTTCCAGCCTTTGCGCATGGCCGAATACAGACTTTGGAACACGAGTTGGGAGGTTTGTTTGGCTTCGTCCCCTGCCAGTTCCTGGATGGCACGGTCACGCACCACTCCCGACAGGACGTACAACAACACCAGCGCCAGCATCATGGAGATGACGGACAACGTCAGCAACAAGCGTCCGAGTGTCACACGCTGGATGAAGTAGAAAAGTTTCGTCATGAGGCGGCAATATACACTAACTCATTACTTTAATGTAGCAAGATAAGCGATTGTTAATAAATGGATGGATGTCAGAAAATATCCTACTTTTCCGCACTCAGATCTCCTCACCCGCGCGGATATAGCCACTCCATCCGGCCAGCAGGCGCACCACACCGTAGCTCACCCAGGTCAGCAGACGCGACCAGAGGGGCAGGCCCTGCCAGTGATCGACATGGATGCGCTGGGCACCAGCTTCCAAGGCAGCCAGCAGACTGGCGCGCAAGGCCCCGGCGAATTCGGCGTCGCGCACCACCAGATTGCCTTCTCGCGCCAGCAACAGGCTGAACGGATCGATGTTGCTGGAGCCGACCGTCGCCCACTGCCCATCAACCACCGCCACCTTGGCGTGCAACAGGCTGGCGTGATACTCGTTGATCTCGATGCCTGCCTGCAGCAACTGCCCATACAGCGCCCGACAGGCGTAATGCTGCAAGGGGTGATCCACCCGCCCCTGCAACAACAGCACCACGCGCACGCCGCGTGCGGCGGCACTCACCAGTGCCTGGCGGAACTTGCGTCCCGGCAGGAAATAGGCGTTGGCCAGCACGATCTCATACTGCGCCTGGCCGATGGCCTTGAGGTAGGCCCGCTCGATGTCGCGGCGGTGGCGTAGATTATCGCGCAGCAGAAAGGCCACCTTCTGGCGCGTATCCGACTTGAGCTGCCTGGGCAGCGCGTCACGGTCACCGCGCCGCCGCAGTTGCGACCACGACACCAGCGCCCACAAACGGCGTGCCGCCGCGTGCATGTCGTGCACCACCGGGCCGCTGACTTCCACGGCGAAATCCAGACGCGGCGCGTGCATGCCCGGTGAGATGTCGCTGATGATGTTGATGCCGCCGACGAAACCCAGCCGCCCATCCACCACCACCAGCTTGCGATGCAAACGGCGCAGACGGTGGCGACGGAAGTTGAAACGCCCCAGTTCCTGCCGGAACCACAGTACGGTCACGCCCGCACTCCGCATCCGCTCTACCCACCCGTCCGGCAACGCGGCACTGCCGAAGCCATCCAGCAACACATGCACACGCACTCCACGTCGCGCTGCCTGCTGCAAAGCCTCCGCCACCCAGCGCCCTTCCTGGTCGGCGGCAAAGATGTAGGTCTCCAGATGAATGCTGTGCTGCGCGGCCGCGATGGCCGCCAGCAAATGCGGGAAATATTCCTCGCCGTTGCGCAACAGGGTGAGCTGATGGCCCGCCACGGCAAGGGTGGAGCTCATGGCAGATGCAATACGGCAGAAAGCGCGGCGTGATCGGAGATGCTGTCCCAGGGATGCCGGGCATGGATGCGGGCATCGGCCACCTCCAGCCCGCGTACATAGATGCGATCCAGCGACAGCACCGGCACGCGCACTGGGAAGCTCTTGGCCGGACGCCCGTAGCGACACTCGAAGGCCTCGCTCAACCCCAGCTCGCGCAGCAACACCTGGCTGGCTTCGTTGCGCCAGTCGTTGAAATCGCCGGCGAGGATGAGGGGAGCCTCCGCCGGGACCCGGCGGGCGATGTACTGCACCATGTCGCGCAACTGCGTCCTCCGCCCCCTTGCAAACAGTCCCAAATGCACGCAAAAGCAATGGATCACCGTCTTGCCGTCCGCCATCGCCACTGCGCTGTGCAACAGGCCCCGGCTCTCGAAGCGGTGCGCCGAGATGTCGCGGTTATGTGAATCGAGGATGTGATGGCGACTCAGGATGGCGTTGCCGTGATGGCCCGCGTCGTACACCGAATTCTTGCCGTAAGCGCAATGCAGCCAGCGATGTTCGGCCAGGAACTCATGCTGGGGCAAGGCCGGATAGTTGTCGTAGCGACGCAGATGCAAGGTGTGTTCGCCCTGCACCTCTTGCAGGAAGACGATGTCCGCATCCAGCGAACGCAGGCAGTCGCGCAGCTCGTGCAGCACCATGCGCCGGTTGAAATGAGAGAAGCCCTTGTGGATGTTGTAGGTGGCGATGTGCAGGGTGTTCGACATGGCATCACGCCTCAGCCACACACATCATTCGGAGACGAGGCCACCACGGGCACGGCCCGCCAGATCCGCTCGGCATATTCGCGTATGGTACGGTCACTGGAGAAGCGGCCCATGCCGGCCACCGTCAGGATGGCGCGCCGCGTCCACTCCTGCGGATCGCGGTAGATACGCCCCACCTCCTCCTGACTCGCCACGTAGGAAGCGTAGTCAGCCAGCAACATGAAGCGATCCCCGTACCGCAACGCATCCACCACGGGCCGATGGCGCGTCGGCTCATCGACACAGAAATAGCCGTCGGCGATCATGTCCAGCACCTGCCGCAATTCCGCATCGTCGCGGTAAAACGCGGCGGGATCGTAGCCCCGCTGCCGCAATGTCATGCCTTCCTCGGCAGTCATCCCGAACAGAAAGAAGTTCTCGGCACCGATCTCCTCGCGGATCTCGATGTTCGCGCCATCCAGCGTACCTATGGTCAACGCGCCGTTGAGCGCCAGCTTCATGTTGCCGGTGCCGGATGCCTCGGTGCCCGCCATGGATATCTGCTCGGACAGATCGGCTGCCGGCACGATCAGCTCGGCATTGGAGACGTCGTAATTGGGAAAGAACACCAGCTTCAGCCTGCCGGCTATGCGCTGGTCGTTGTTGACGGTGGCGGCCACATCGTTGATCAGGCGGATGATGCGCTTGGCCATGACATAGCCGGGGGCGGCCTTGCCCGCGATGATGACGGTGCGCGGCGTGATGTCCTGCGCGCCCGCGCGGATGCGGTTGTACAAGGTGACGACGTGCAGCACGTTGAGCAACTGCCGCTTGTATTCGTGCATGCGTTTAATCTGGACATCGAACAAGGAGTCCGGGTCTATGTCCAGATTCAACCGTTGCTGGATCAACGCGGCCAGCCGCTGCTTGTTCTCCTGCTTGACCCGGCGGAAGCGCTGTTGCAATTCGCCGTCATTGGCACGGCTGCGCAATTGCGCCAGCTGCCCGAGGTCGGTCAGCCAGCCCCGGCCCAAGGTATCCGAGATCAGTGCCGCCAAGCCCGGATTGGCCTGGTTCAGCCAGCGCCGCTGGGTGATGCCATTGGTCATGTTGACGATCTTGCCCGGCGTGATGCGCTCGAAGTCGGCAAAGATGGTGCGTCGCATCAGCTCGGTGTGCAAGGCGGCCACACCGTTCACCGTATGACTACCGACGAAAGCCAGGTGCGACATGCGGATACGCCGTCCGTTGTTCTCATCGATCAACGACAAGCGGCGCAGCAGGTCCACATCACCGGGGAAACTGTGCATCACCTGTTGCAGGAAACGCTGGTTGATCTCATAGATGATCTGCAAATGTCGGGGCAACAGCCGCTCGAACAGCGCCACCGGCCAGCTCTCCAACGCCTCGGGCATCAGGGTATGGTTGGTGTAGGAGAAGATGCGCGTGCACAGCCCCCAGGCCTCGCCCCAGGGCAGGCGATGGATGTCCACCAGCAGGCGCATCAGCTCGGCCACGGCAATGGCGGGATGGGTGTCGTTGAGCTGCACCGCGACCTTGTCCGGCAAACCCGACCAGTCGGCATGCCCCTTGCGATAACGCTGCAACATATCCTGCAACGACGCGCTGACAAAGAAATATTGCTGCTTCAGGCGCAACTCCCGCCCTTCCGGGGTGGAGTCATCCGGATACAACACCATGGACAGGCTCTCGGATGCGTTCTTGTCCGCCACCGCCTGGATGTAGTTGCCCTGATTGAAATAGCGCAAGTCGAAATCGCGCGAGGATTTCGCCGCCCATAGCCGCAGGTTGTTGACGGTCTCCCCGCCGTATCCGGGGATGGGCGTGTCATAGGCCATCGCCATCACATCGTCGGTGCCCACCCAATGATGGCGCACCACGCCATCCTCGTGCTGGTACTCCACCACCCGGCCATGGAACTTCACCGGATACAGCAACTCGGGCCGGGGAAACTCCCAGGGGTTGCCGTAGCGCAGCCAATTGTCCGGATGTTCTACCTGCTCACCATGCTCGATACCCTGCCGGAACATGCCGTATTCGTAGCGTATGCCATAGCCGTAGCACGGCAGATCCAGTGTCGCCATGGAATCCAGGAAACAGGCCGCCAAGCGACCCAGACCGCCATTGCCCAAGGCCGCATCCGGCTCCATGCCTGCGATGGTCTCGAAATCCTGCCCCAGTTCGTAAAGTGCCGCCTTGCCAGGCTCATCGATACCCAGGTTGAGCATGGCATTGCTCAGGGTGCGCCCCATCAGGAACTCCAGCGACAGGTAGTAGATGCGCTTGGCATCCTGCGCGTAGTAGCGCTGCATGGTCTCCATCCAGCGCTCGACCAGCCGGTCGCGCACGGCATGGGCGGTAGATTGGAACCAGTCGCGGTGGGTCGCATCGGGACGGTTCTTGCTGCTGGTGTAGACCATATGGTCGACCAGCGCCACGCGCAAAGCCTCCCTGTCCATACCGGCACGACAATGTTGCAATGTCTTCTTGCTCGCCATCCGTGATCCTCTGACTGGTTGATGCGATCCGCTCAAGCGTTGCCTATGCCTCTAGTCGGCAACTTGATCTGCCGGGCGAAATCCAGCATGCGTGCTATGGGCAGCCGGGCCCGCTCCCCCGTGACGGGATCGACGCGGACCTCGTTATGGCCACGCTCCAGCACCGCGAGCAAGTTGCTCAAGCCGTTCATCGCCATCCACGGGCAATGGCTACAGCTGGTGCAATTCGCGCCATGCCCGGCGGTGGGGGCTTCGAGGAAGGTCTTTTCGGGGCACAAGGTACGCATCTTGTGCAGGATGCCGTTGTCGGTGGCGACGATGAACTCCGTGTTGGCCGCCTTCTGCGCAGCACTGATGAGCTGGCTGGTGGAGCCGACCACGTCGGCCAGTTGCACCACCGCGCGCGGCGATTCGGGATGCACCAGCACCAGCGCGCCGGGGTGCTGCGCCTTCAGCTCCTGCAACTCCTTGGCCTTGTACTCGTCGTGCACGATGCACGAGCCCTGCCACAGCAGCATGTCCGCGCCGGTCTGCTCCTGCACGTAGCCGCCCAAGTGGCGGTCGGGAGCCCACAGGATCTTCTTGCCCTGCGCGTGCAGGTGGCGCACCAGCGGCAGCGCGATGGAGCTGGTCACCATCCAGTCGGCGCGTGCCTTCACCGCCGCGCTGGTGTTGGCGTACACCACCACCTCACGGTCGGGATGCGCGTCGCAAAAGGCGGCGAACTCGTCCGCCGGGCAGCCCAGATCGAGCGAGCATTCCGCTTCCAGGTCGGGCATCAGCACGCGCTTCTCGGGATTAAGAATCTTCGCGGTCTCGCCCATGAAGCGCACGCCCGCTACCACGATGGTCTTGGCCGGATGCTGGTGGCCGAAGTTGGCCATGTCCAGCGAGTCCGACACGATGCCGCCGGTCGCCTCAGCCAGGTCTTGCAGATCGGGATGCACGTAGTAATGCGCCACCAGCACGGCATCCTGCTCTTTCAACAAGCGTTTGATGCGCTCGGTCAGTTCAGCCTTGTCACCCGCCTCGGGTTCTCGCGGCTTCTTCGCCCAAGCTTGGGCCGTGCTGCAACTGGACCGCGCTGGGTCCGGATGATCGTAAGCGATGGGTATCTTTTGTTCAGACATGCCTGACTCGTTCCGGTAATTCCAGGATCGCCGCTCGGTTGCTCGGCGAAAACACTTTGGCTGCCGCTTCTTCCCAAGGCAGCCACTGATAAGCGACATGCTCGCGAGGCGCGAGCATCACCGGCACACGTCCATACACTTGCAAGCCGAACACATGCTCGGTGTTGTGGGTGGTGCCGGGCGGGTAGCGGTGCGCCCACTGGGCATAGATCTCATAGACGTTCTCCCGCCGCCAGTCGGTCAGCACATGGTTCGTCGCATTGATACCGGTCTCTTCGAGCACCTCGCGGAGTGCGGTCTGGCGCAACGACTCTTTACCATCGCGGCTGCCGGTGACCGACTGCCAGGCACCGGGGTAGTCGGCCCGCTCCAACAACAACACCTCCAACTGCCGCGTGTAGATCACAACCAGCGCGGAGATCGGCTGCTTGTATTTTATGGGCGGACGGAAGCACACCTCGAACGACTTGCCCTGCCCCGCCCAGTAACGGGCCGTCTCGGTGAATATCTCGCGGGCGATGTCACGGTCATCGCCGTCCAGACAGACCAGGCCGCTCCCCCCGACCAGGGTCAACACGTAGCCCGCCGCAGGCCGCCAGGACAGATCCTGCAACACATCGGCCAGCGCATCCCAGTTCTGGCCACAGGCTGCGGGAGCTCCGACCGCATCGTTGATGGCGGCGATGAACGCCGGTTTGCCCTGCAACACCGCAATGTCGGCCTCGAAAGCGGCGATCTCGCTCATGGCTGTCCCTCGATAGGTTGGAAAGTCTGGTAATGGTCACCGCTGTAGTAGCAATCCTGCCGCTCGCCGCACACGATGCGCCGTGCACCGCGCCCGTGCTCTCCGGGAGTCTTCACCGTGTATTCGTGGTAATAACCGCGCGCCTGGGCAGGCAGGCGGCGCTCACGGTTGCCGAACACCACCCCGTCACGCGGATACGGGAACGGCCCGCCCTGACGGATGAGCCGTAGTGTCTCGTAAGCCTCGGGTGGCAAGGTATGGGCGACCGCTGCGTGTGGTCGCCCAACGGAGAAAAGATCGAACGCCCGCGCCGGGAAACTCAGTGCGACAAAGACGGACAGTCCGGATAAGGTGAGCAGGAGTAGGAGTCGGGTCGGCAGGCGCATGGCCGGATTCTAACACCGTTCCTCGCCCCTCCAAGCAGCCTGGGCCGCATGAAATCGCAGCAGACGGCGACGTTCACTCCCACGGGAAGCGCGGCAGATTCTCCAGCGCCAGCAGCAAGCCATGGTTCCAGGCTTCCGCCAACTGTTTGGCGAACGGATCGTTCTCGGTCAGGACGGTACGTTGACCGAAGTCCAGACTGTCACGGCGGTAGGTCAGCAGCTCGACCGGTGGGCCGACGGTCAGGTTGCTGCGCACGGTGGAGTTCATCGACACCAGCGCGCAGCGCGCAGCATCGGACAGCAGAGTATGTCGTTTGATGACCCGATCGAGGATGGGTTTGCCGTACTTGGTCTCGCCGATCTGCAGAAAGGGGTGTTCGTCCGATTCATGGATGTAGTTGCCCTGGGCATAGATCAGCAAGGTCTCCGGCTTGTCGGCACCGATCTGGCCGCCAAAGATGAAAGTCGCCTCGAAGTTGGTGGCGGCGTGGTCCCGCTCCATGTGCTGCCGCTGCACGGCGGCGCTGACCGTGGCGATGTAATCCGAAGCCTGATGCATATTGGGTACCGTGCGCAGACTGGGGAATCGCTCCGCCTCGATGTCCCCCCACAGCCGTTTCACCACGGACTGGGTGGTCGCCAGGTTGCCGGATGACAGCAGCACGAAGAAACGGTCACCCGGCCAAACGAAGGTGTGCATCTTGGAGTAGACCGAGATGTTGTCAAAACCGGCATTGGTACGAGAGTCGGAGCAGAACACCAGGCCTTGGTCGGTGTTGATGGCTATGCAGTAAGTCATGGCGGATGATCGTTTATCGAAAGGTCGGAGTCGTGAATGGCATGCCGCTCATTGTCCGGTCAAGGATGCTGCACCTTGCTCCGGCACCGGCTCTGCCTGTACGACATGAAAATGGCTCCCGGTGAGGGTAGCATGGATCATCCCCAACTGGGCTTGCAACAGGTCCAGATATTCATGCAGGGCGAGGGTATCCAGCCCCTGAATGGGATGCCGGCCTACCTCCTGACGCAATTGGACGAGTTGCTGGCGCAGCTGTTGCGACCGGGGCAGTTCGCGCAGACACCCCTCCATCTCGACCAGACAATGCACCACGCTGCGCGGAAAGCGTGAGTCATTGAGCAGAAAAGCGACCACGCTGTCGGTGGCGATGTCCATCGACACCAGGCGGCGGTAGCTCGGATATGCCGACAACGATTCGAGGATGCTGATCCATATCCGCCCCTGCAAGGACGCGCGCAGGACATGCTCGACAGGATAGTGCACCGCCGCATTGAGATCGAGGATGCGGGTAGTCATGTCGGCGCGTTCCAGATTACGGCCCAACTTCATCATCTGGTAGGGAAGATCGTGCCCCATCACACCGGAGACCACCCCGACGATGGCATGACGGCGCTCGATGACATCGTTCAGCACCAGATAGCGCTCGCGCCGGTTGCGGCACGCCCTGCCGGCATGTGCCTTGATGTACAGGTACAGGCTGTTGATATGCTCCCAGACCTCGGCAGGCAGCATCTCGCGCAAGGTGCGGCAGTTCTCTCTGGCCTGGGAGACGCAGGCATAGACCGAGCTGGGATTATGCTCATCCTCGATCAGAAAGCGCATGATGGCATCCTCGTCGGCCTCGCCGTAATGTTGCTGGAACAGGTCGTCCACGCCGGCCACCTCCAACAGCGTGCGCCAACCGAAGCTGGCCCCGGCGGGGAGATCCAACAACACCAGCGTGCTACTGTTGATGAGGCGCGCCGTGTCTTCCGCCCGCTCCAGATAGCGGGACATCCAATAAAGTCGTTCTGCATTCCTGGCCAGCATCAGCATGCCTCCTCATCGACGATCCAAGTATCCTTGCTCCCTCCGCCCTGCGAAGAGTTCACCACCAGCGACCCCTTGCGCAACGCCACACGGGTGAGCCCGCCGGTGGTGGCGTACAGCGTGTCCGATTGCAGCACGAAGGGGCGCAGGTCGAGATGGCGCGGGGCGAGTTCATCATCCACCCAGGTCGGTGAGGTGGAGATGTCCAGCGTCGGTTGTGCCATGTAGTTACGCGGGTTGGCACGGATCAGGGCAGCGAACTCCTCCCGCTCCTCGGGCGTGGCACGCGGGCCGATCAACATGCCATAGCCGCCGGATTCGTTGGCTGGTTTCACCACCAACTGATCCAGATGCGCCAACACATATTCGCGCTGGTCTTCGAACATGCACAGATAGCTGGGCACGTTCTGCAGGATGGGCTCTTCGCCCAGGTAGTAGCGAATGATCTCCGGAACGAAGGTGTACACGACCTTGTCATCCGCCACCCCGGCACCGGGGGCGTTGGCGATGGCCACGTTGCCTGCCTGCCAAGCGCGCATCAAGCCCGGCACGCCGAGCATGGAAGACGGGTTGAACGCTTCCGGATCGAGGAAGTCATCGTCGATACGCCGGTAGATGACATCCACCCGCTCCAGTCCGGACAGCGTTTTCATGTACACCACATCGTCGGCACCGACCGTGAGGTCGCATCCCTCGACCAGCGCGGCTCCCATCTGTTGGGCCAGATAGCTGTGTTCAAAGTAGGCCGAGTTGTAGATCCCCGGTGTCAGCACGACCACCAGCGGATGCCCCTCGCTGCGCGGCGAGAGCGCCGCCAAAGTCTGGTACAACCGCGTCGGGTAATCGTCCACCGGCAGGATGTTGGTGGTACGGAACACCTCGGGGAAGATGTGTTTCATGATCTGCCGGTTCTCCAGCATGTAGGAGACTCCGGACGGCACGCGCAGATTGTCTTCCAGCACGTACAGCGTTCCGTCACGATCACGCACCAGATCGGTGCCACAGATATGCGCCCACACCCCGAAACGGGGCGAGATGCCGCGACACTGTGGCCGAAAATTGACCGACCCTTCCAGCACCTCCAGCGGGAACACACCGTCTTCGACGATGCGCTGACCATTGTAGAGATCGTCGATGAACAGGTTCAATGCCTTCAGGCGCTGTTTCAGCCCGGCATCCACCCTATCCCACTCCTGCTTGGTCATGATGCGCGGCATAGGGTCGAACGGCCAGGTGCGATCGATATTCCCTGCTTCGCTATAGATGGTGAACGTGATCCCCATCGCCATGATGGCCGCATCGACGGCCTGACGGCGGGCCTTCAGCTCCCCCTCGTCCAGCGTGGACAGGTAGTCGAACAACGGTCGGGCCGAGTCCCTGACCTGCCGTGAGGTATCCAGCAGTTCATCATAGGCTGCCGATACGGCATATTCCTCCAACGCAAGTTTCATGATGTGACGCTCCTTTCCCTGTGGTCAGAAGCGAATAGCGTGCCAAGCTCAGGACGGGCGCGGATGGCCGGACGATGCGGGGGCCGATATCAATAGGACAGATGCACCGTGCCGCCGGAATGCTCGCGCCGGGCCAGCTCGCCAACGATGAAATGGGCCACATCGGCTCGGGCTATCCGGCCCAGCCTGTCGCCGGGGGCCAGCTCCGTCAGACAGCGGTATCGCCCGGTCAAACGCCCATCGGTCAGCCAGGCCGGACGGATCAACGTCCAATCCAGTCCGCTGGTGTGCACCACGTGCTCCTGCCTGTCCTTGTCCCGATAGATCTCGCGCAGCAGCCAGGGCAGGATGATGCGGTCATACAGGAAGCCACCATGCCCCCGGCTGGAGCCGGCCCCCATGCCGGTGATGCACAGCAAGCGTTCGGTACCGCTCTCGGCCATCGCCTGCACCAGGTTGCGGGTGCCCTGCGAGAGCAGCGTCACCGGAGTGCGCTGCAATGGCGTACCCAGCGCACTCAACACGGCATCCATGCCCCGAGTGGCGCTCCGCAGCGATGCGACATCGAGCACATCACCCTGCACCACCTCGATGCCGGGCAGTGTTTCCGGCGGCAAGCGTGCGGGGTTGCGCACCAAGGCGCGCACTTGCAGCCCGGCGCAGGCTGCCTGTCGGCAGCACTCGATGCCGGTAGGACCGTTCGCGCCGATGACCAGCACACTGCGTATGGTGGTCGTCATGCGGCCTCTCCTGACGTGATCGCGCCCTGCCGCCCACCCAGCGCGACCACCAGTCCCCAATACAGCCACATCGCGCACGTCCCGGCCAGCGCGAGACCGGGCCACCACAGCGCCGCCAAGGCAAGCATGGCGTAAAGCGCCACGCCTATCGCCTCGAATCTGGCGAGCTGCCCCAGCGCGGCACGCGCCCCTGCCCCGCTCACCAGCAAGGCCGGTGTGGCGCGCAAACGCAGCGTGAGCAGCAGGAACGAGAGCGAGACCAGCCCGGTGTAAGCCGCGTAGAACGCCGTCGCCACCGCCTCCGCCCCGGTGCCGGCGAACTGCCCGATGGTCCGGGTGGGATACGGGAACAGCGCGATGAGCAACAGCATCAGCCCGTTGAGAAAAATGAGCCGCGTGTCAGCCTTGCGCACCTCGCGGAAGATCATGTGATGTCCCATCCAGATCAGCAACACCACCGCGAACGAGTTGAAGAAGGTCAGATAAGCCGGCCACAGCTGGACGATGCTACGCCACAGTACGTCATCCGCTGCCTCGACCGATTCCGGAATCTTGATGTCCAGCGCCAACAATGTGATCGCCACGCCAAAGATGCCATCGCTGAACGCTTCCAGCCGCGCCGTTTCCTTTTCCATCGCCTCTCGCCTCCGCTATGCAGCATTACGCCGCGAACGGGGGCGAGATTAGCCGACCTGCGGATGGATGAATTGAATGGAGCGGCTATTCTGGAGCAATCCGCCCGCCGGGATACCGAAGGTGCGCCTGAACAGGCGGCAGAAATGTGCCTGATCGGCAAATCCCGCGCAGGCTGCCGCCTCGGTGAGACTGGCCCCTGCACCTACCGCCTGCACGATGGCCGCCTTGATGCGCTTCCACATCAGGAACTGCGAGAACGCCACGCCCGCCTCCTGCACGAAGAGATGCCGCGTGCGCTCGGGTGAAAGATGGATCTGCGCCGCCACGTCCGGCAAAGCGATCCGCTCGTGCAGGTGCGCCTCCACCCATGCGATGGCAAGCTCGATGCGCTCGTCTCGCGTGCCGTCCGCCCGCGCATCCGCCGTCAGCAACGCCAGCGAGCGCTCGGCAAAGTCCCGCCGCTGCGCATGGCTCCACCCGTGCACCTCGGCCAGCGACGATGGGTCTGGCTGAGCCTCCAGCCACATGTCGGACAGATCGAGGACCGCCTGCCCATCAAGCATCTGCTTCAGCTGCCAGCCGGTGCGGCTGTCCGCATCGATGAAAAAGATCAGATTGCTGCCGCCCAGCCCATTGCAGGCATGCGCCACGTTCTGGCCTATCACCAGCGCGCGTCGCCCTTCGTGCACCACCCCGCCGATGCGACTGCTGAACGAAGCCGAGACACTCAGCAGGATCTGGAAGCAATGGTGGCGATGTACCTCGACCTGCACATCGTGGGCGAGAAAGGAAATGACGTTCTTTTCGATACTGGCCGACATCCGGGCAGCTCAATCCCGCGCGGTCAGCGACTCGCCGATGGCGTAGAAATGGCCGCCCGCGACGTAATGCAGGCTGCGCAGTGATGGGTCCGCCGCCTCAAAATGCCAGTGGCCGTCGCGGAACACCCGGTCGTCCGCCCAGGCCGCCGTCACCTCGCCGATGAACAAATCGTAAGCCTGCTCGTTGTGCGGCTCCGGCACGCGGCGGCAGGCCAGCCAGGCGGAGCAGCCCGCCACGAACGGCAACGCCTGCGCCGGCAGAACGAACAAAGCCACCCCGCAATGCGCCAGCTTGTCGGCATCGTCGGCCAGACTCACACTGCCCACCGCCTTGGTCACATCCAGCAACGCCACGGTCGGAATCTGAATCACGAACGCCCCGCTCTCCTCCACCAGCGTCCGCGTGCGCGAGGACTTGTCCAACACCACCGTCAGCTTGGTCGGCGCCAAATCCAGTGCACAACACCACGCCGCCGCCATCACGTTATCCACCCCGGCATGGCGCGCCGAGACCAGCACCGTCGGCCCGTGGTTGAGCAAGCGGTAGGCTTTGTCGAGGGGAACAGGCGAAATGGAAGGATTCATGTCGTGCAAGCAGCTTAGGGAGTTCAATCCGGGATGTTCGGCTCGACCAGCGTGGCCAGTTGCAACAGCGACTCCTGCCAGCCGAGGTAACACATCTCGGTCGGGATCATCGCCGGAATGCCCTCCTGCACGATGCTCACCTCCGTGCCGCACAGCACCGGTGTCAGCGTCACCGTCGTCTTCATCGCTCCCGGCAGATTCGGGTCGTCGAATTTGTCCGAGTAACTGATCGTGCGGTTCGGCTCCAGCTCAAGATACTCGCCGCCGAAGGAATGCCCGTTGCCGCTGCCGAAATTGGTGAACGACATCCTGAACGAGCCGCCCACCCGCGCATCCAGATGCTGCACACTGCACGTGAACCCATACGGCGGCAACCACTTCGCCAGCGCCTCCGCGTTCAGGAAAGCCTGGTAGATGCGCTCCGGCGGCGCGCGCAGCACGCGATGCAAACGGACGGTTCCGGTAGTCATGGCAAAGCTCCTTTCATCAACGTGGGCTGTGGTTCGAGCGCATAGAACAGAAATTACAAAGTTCACCACTCGCGTGGGGCGCAATAACCAAAAGGCATTGCGCCGTGTGAATGAAGGGAAAATGTCCGGCGCAATAACGATTGCGTATATGGACACCTCCCGTTTTGCAAGCAACGCGTGTTGATGGTTTTGGGTGCAACTGCTTCCGTATATCCGGCTTCCTGTTGGGCGGCGAGCCGTCCGAGCCATGATGGAATTCGCGCGCAAGTTTCAAATCGCCCTAGCGGCTTTGCCGTGTGTTGCTGCGGCAGGGAGCCATCGCAATTAACTGAATTGCCTGCGCCGGTCTGACCTGTTTGCCATCAATTCGTTTGCCATGCAATCGCTGTCGGTTGTCTCCTGCTAAAACTCTGTTGTCTGCTGCCCGTTTGCTTCCGCTTGCGAGCAGCCCTGTTATTTCTATTCTGCGACTCGATACGTTTCTTCTCTGCTCAATAT
>NZ_JQKP01000021.1 GCF_000746095.1 Ferriphaselus sp. R-1
TCGCCCCGATCGCGATGGAAGAAGGTCTGCGTTTCGCCATCCGTGAAGGCGGTCGTACCGTCGGCGCAGGTGTGGTAGCCAAGATTATCGAGTAATCAGTAACCATAAGATAAGCGAGAAGGTCAGCCTTCTCGCTTCTTGTTGTTCCCAAGTTTTAGGCCAGTAGCTCAATTGGTAGAGTATCGGTCTCCAAAACCGAGGGTTGGGGGTTCGAGACCCTCCTGGCCTGCCAAGTTTTAACACGGACAATCGCGCATGTCGGATAAGTTGAAGTTAGTCGCGGCATTCTTGCTGGTTGCAGCGGGAGTGGTGGGATTCTACGTATTGCAGGAAAGCGCCTCAGTATTGCGGGCGCTTTCGGTGCTGGCGGGTGTGGCTGCGGGTGTTGCGGTTGCGTTGTCGAGTGAGCAGGGTAAGCAGTTCGCCGTATTCTTCAAGGAGTCGGTGGCCGAAGCCAAGCGTGTGGTGTGGCCGTCGCGCAAGGAAACCTTGCAGACGACCGGCGTGGTCGTGGTGTTCGCTGTCACCATGGCGCTGTTCCTGTGGGCGGTGGATGCCAGTCTGTTGATGCTGGTCAATAAATTGATGGGACGGGGCGAGTGATGGCTAAGCGTTGGTATGTGGTTCACACCTACTCGCAGTTCGAGAAAAGTGTGCAGCGTGCGCTGGTGGAGCGTATCGCGCGCGCCGGGATGCAAGAGCAGTTCGGGCAGATCCTGGTTCCGGTCGAAGAGGTCGTTGAGCTTAAGTCGGGTCAGAAGAGCATCTCCGAGCGCAAGTTCTTCCCAGGCTATGTGCTGGTCGAGATGGAGATGACTGACGACTCTTGGCACCTGGTGAAGAATACGCCCAAGGTGACGGGTTTCATTGGCGGAACCGCCATGAAGCCGACTCCGATCACGCAGAAGGAAGTCGACAACATCATGCAGCAGATGCAGGCCGGGGTTGAGAAGCCGCGTCCCAAGGTGTTGTTCGAGGTGGGCGAGGCGGTGCGTGTCAAGGAAGGCCCGTTCACCGACTTCAATGGCTCGGTGGAAGATGTCAATTACGACAAGAACAAACTGCGGGTGTCGGTGGCCATCTTCGGTCGCGCAACACCGGTAGAGCTGGATTTCGGCCAAGTCGAAAAGGCCTGAAGCGCGGGAAGGGTGGAGAGTGAAGGGTAAAGGGTGGGCCGTTTGGTTTATCCTTCCCCTTTGCCCTTCCCCTTCTCACTGAAAAACGGGGAGCGTATCGCAGGTGCGATGTGCGTTTGACCCATAACAAGGAGTAGTAACGTGGCAAAGAAAATTGTCGGCTATATCAAGCTGCAAGTTCCCGCCGGTAAGGCGAACCCAAGTCCTCCCATTGGCCCGGCACTGGGTCAGCGCGGTCTTAACATCATGGAATTCTGCAAGGCGTTCAACGCCCAGACTCAAGGCGTAGAGCCAGGTCTGCCGATTCCCGTGGTGATCACCGCGTTCGCAGACAAGAGCTTCACCTTCGTGATGAAGACTCCTCCTGCGACCATCCTGATCAAGAAGGCCGCTGGTATCCAGAAGGGCAGCCCGAAGCCGCATACCGACAAGGTCGGCAAGCTGACTCGCGCTCAGGCTGAAGAGATCGCCAAGACCAAGCAGCCCGACCTGACAGCGGCTGACATGGACGCAGCTGTGCGCACCATCGCTGGTAGCGCACGCAGCATGGGCATCACCGTGGAGGGCGTATAACATGGCTAAAGTTTCCAAGCGTTACAAGGCAGCCGCTGCCAAGGTCGACCGCACCAAGCTGTATCCGCTGAACGATGCGCTGGCGCTGGCCAAAGAGACCGCTGTCGCCAAGTTCGATGAATCCATCGACGTGGCAGTGAATCTGGGCGTGGATGCACGCAAGTCTGACCAGCTGGTTCGTGGTTCTGTCGTGTTGCCCAAGGGCACCGGCAAGAGCGTGCGCGTCGCTGTGTTTGCGCAAGGTGCCAAGGCTGAAGAAGCCAAGGCTGCTGGCGCAGAAGTCGTCGGCTTCGACGATTTGGCTGAAGCCATCAAGGCGGGCAACATGGACTTCGACGTGGTCATCGCTTCCCCGGACGCGATGCGTATCGTCGGCCAACTGGGTCAGATCCTCGGTCCACGTGGTTTGATGCCTAACCCCAAGGTCGGCACCGTGACTCCGGACGTGGCAGGCGCTGTGCGCAATGCCAAGGCTGGTCAGGTGCAGTACCGTACCGACAAGAACGGCATCATCCAGTGCACCATCGGTCGCGCCTCGTTCGCACCGGAAGCGCTGCGTGAAAACCTGTTGGCGCTGATCGATGCGCTGAACAAGGCCAAGCCGGCTGCCTCCAAGGGTGTGTATCTGCGCAAGATCTCGGTATCCAGCACCATGGGTGTCGGCATCCGCGTCGAACAAGCCAGTCTGGTTGCGTAACTAGTTTCAAATTCGGCGGCAGGGCGAGTGGGCGCGCCTTGTCGCCTTCAGGCTTTGTACTGCTGGCAGGAATGGCAGCATCAAAGACCGTTGGTGCCAACAGTCTCAGGACTGGCGGCTTAATCGGTGAAGCGATTCACCTGCCCACGTAGATGGTGTGCCCGCAAGCAGGACGGACGTAATTGGTTCATCCTGACTTAAGGTCGCTGTTTTTAACCAAGGAACATCGCAAGGTGTTTCGATTCTGGATGGAGAAAGACTTGAGTCTGAATCTGCAAGAAAAACAGGCGGTAGTCGCCGAGGTCAGCGCACAAGTGGCGCAGGCCCAGACGATCGTTCTGGCAGAGTACCGTGGCATCAAAGTCAGCGACGTCACCAAGCTGCGTGCGAATGCACGTGCTGCTGGTGTGTACTTCCACGTGTTGAAGAACACGCTGGCGCGTCGCGCGGTACAAGGCACTCCCTTTGAAGGTCTGGCGGATAACATGGTTGGCCCACTGGTGTACAGCATCAGTGCCGATCCCGTCGCGGCTGCCAAGGTGGTGCATGAATTTGCCAAGACGAACGACAAGCTGGTCGTAAAGGCAGGCTCCTACAACGGCAAGGTGCTGGATGCAGCAGGCGTGAACGCGCTGGCTACCGTACCTAGCAAGGAAGTTCTGCTGGCACAACTGTGCGGCTTGCTGCAATCGCCGATGTCTGGCTTGGCACGTGCAGTCGCTGCCGTGTCCGCTCAGAAATCCGAAGCGGTTGCTGCTTAACCTTAACAAACTCTTAAATTAGGAAGAACAAAATGGCATTTGATAAAGACGCATTTTTGGCATCCCTGGACGCAATGTCCGTTCTGGAACTGAACGACCTGGTCAAGGCAATCGAAGAAAAGTTTGGCGTGTCCGCTGCTGCTATGGCTGCTCCGGCTGCCGGTGGCGCTGCTCCTGCAGCCGCTGCTGAACAGACCGAGTTTACCGTGGTACTGAAGTCCGCTGGCGAATCCAAGGTCAACGTGATCAAGGTGGTTCGCGCGATCACCGGTCTGGGCCTGAAGGAAGCCAAGGATCTGGTTGACGGCGCTCCGAAGAACGTCAAGGAAGGCGTGTCCAAGGCTGACGCTGACGCAGTTGCCAAGCAACTGATCGAAGCTGGCGCAACTGCTGAAATCAAGTAAGCATTAGTGCTGTTCAAAAGGCTGACGGAAACCCCGTCAGCCTTTTGGCGCTTCAGCAATATCCTGAACATTCAGGCCGAATTTGATCCGAAGAAGCCAGCGGATAGTTCACATCGCGTGATCTGTCCCCTGTCTTTTTCCTCTGTTGTGGAGATACCATGAGCTACTCGTTTACAGAAAAAAAACGCTTCCGCAAGAACTTCGCCAAACGCGTCGGTGCCTTGCCGGTCCCCTTTCTGTTGTCCACGCAGTTGGAGTCGTTTGCTGCTTTCCTGCAAGAGCACACCGCTCCTGACCAGCGCAAGAACGAAGGTCTGCAGGCCGCGTTCAACTCCATCTTCCCGATCGAGAGCCATAGCAAGAACGCCTATCTGGACTTCGTCAGCTACACGCTGGGTACACCTCCGTTCGATGTCAAGGAATGTCAGCAACGCGGCCTGACCTTTGCCGCTCCGCTGCGCGCCCGCGTGCGCCTGAAGCTGATGGATCGCGAAGCCTCCAAGCCGACCGTCAAGGAAGTCAAGGAACAAGAAGTCTACATGGGCGAGATCCCGCTGATGACCGACAACGGCTCGTTCATCATCAACGGTACCGAGCGCGTCATCGTGTCGCAGCTGCACCGTTCGCCCGGCGTGTTCTTCGAGCACGATCGCGGCAAGACCCACAGCTCCGGCAAGTTGCTGTTCTCTGCCCGCATCATCCCGTATCGCGGCTCCTGGCTGGATTTCGAGTTCGATGCCAAGGATTACGTCTATTTCCGTATCGACCGTCGCCGCAAGATGCCGGTGACCATTCTGCTGCGTTCGCTGGGCTACACCCCGGAGCAGATCCTGGCCGAATACTTCGACTTCGACACCTTCCACCTGAACAACGGCAACATCCAGTTCGCCGTCGTTCCCGAGCGTCTGCGCGGCGAGACCGCACGTTTCGACATCATCGGCGCGGCGGGCAAGGTCATCGTGGCCAAGGACAAGCGCATCACTGTGCGCCATGTGCGTGAGATCACCGATGCCGGTATCGACCGTCTGGCTGTGGGTGACGATTTCCTGATCGGCCGTGTGCTGGCCAAGAACGTGATCGACACCGACAGCGGCGAGATCATCGCCAATGCCAACGACGAGATCACCGAAGCACTGCTGAAAAAGTTGAGCGTAGCCAGCGTCAGCTCCATCCAGACGCTGTACACCAACGATCTGGACCATGGCGCCTTCATCTCGCAGACCCTGCGCATCGACGAGACCGTGGATCAGTGGACCGCCCGCGTGGCCATCTATCGCATGATGCGCCCCGGCGAACCGCCCACCGAAGAAGCGGTCGAGACCTTGTTCCAGCGCCTGTTCTTCAATGAAGATGCGTACGATCTGTCGCGCGTGGGCCGCATGAAGTTCAATCGCCGCATCGGTCGCGATGAGCTGACCGGCGCAGGCACCTTGTCCAACGACGACATCGTCGCCGTGATCAAGATCATGGTCGAGCTGCGCAATGGCCGTGGCGAGATCGACGACATCGACCACTTGGGTAACCGCCGCGTGCGCGCTGTGGGCGAGCTGGCAGAGAACCAGTTCCGCGCTGGCTTGGCTCGCGTCGAGCGCGCCGTCAAGGAGCGTCTGGGCCAGGCCGAGACCGACAACCTGATGCCGCATGACCTGATCAACGCCAAGCCGATCTCGGCGGCGGTGAAGGAGTTCTTCGGTTCCAGCCAGTTGTCGCAGTTCATGGACCAGACCAACCCGCTGTCGGAAGTGACCCACAAGCGTCGTATCTCCGCACTGGGCCCAGGCGGTCTGACGCGCGAACGCGCAGGCTTCGAAGTGCGCGACGTGCACCCGACCCACTATGGCCGTGTGTGCCCGATCGAAACGCCGGAAGGTCCGAACATCGGTCTGATCAACTCGCTGGCGCTGTATGCGCGTACCAACGAGTACGGCTTCATCGAGACCCCGTACCGCCGCGTGGCGGATGGCGCAGCTTCGGATGACGTGGACTACCTGTCGGCGATCGAAGAAGGCAAGTACACCATCGCCCAGGCCAATGCCGAGCTGGACGATGCCGGCAAGTTCACCAGCGACATCGTGTCTTCTCGCGAACACAACGAATTCGTGCTGGCTGGCCCGGACAAGATCCAGTACATGGACGTGGCCCCGTCGCAGGTGGTGTCGGTGGCGGCTTCGCTGATCCCGTTCCTGGAGCACGATGATGCGAACCGCGCTTTGATGGGTGCCAACATGCAGCGTCAGGCCGTGCCCGTGCTGCGTGCCGAGAAGGCGCTGGTCGGTACCGGCATCGAACGGACTGTGGCAGTTGACTCCGGCACGGCGGTGCAGGCCAAGCGTGGCGGTCGCGTCGATTACGTGGATGCTGGTCGTATCGTGATCCGCGTCAATGACGATGAGACCACGCACGGCGAAGTCGGTGTGGACATCTACAACCTGACCAAGTACACCCGTTCCAACCAGAACACCAACATCAACCAGCGTCCGCTGGTCAAGGTGGGCGATCAACTGGCGCGCGGCGACGTGATCGCCGATGGCGCTTCGACCGACATGGGCGAACTGGCGCTGGGTCAGAATATGCTGGTCGCGTTCATGCCGTGGAACGGCTACAACTTCGAAGACTCGATCCTGATCTCCGAGCGCGTGGTGGCGGAAGATCGTTTCACTTCCATCCACATCGAAGAACTGACTGTGGTAGCGCGTGACACCAAGCTGGGCCCGGAAGAGATCACCCGCGACATCCCGAATCTGGCCGAAGCACAGATCGCCCGTCTGGACGAGTGCGGCATCGTGCACATCGGCGCGGAAGTCGCCGTGGGCGACGTGCTGGTCGGCAAGGTCACGCCCAAGGGGGAGACTCAGCTGACACCGGAAGAGAAGCTGCTGCGCGCGATCTTCGGCGAGAAGGCTTCCGACGTGAAGGACACCAGCTTGCGCGTGCCGGCTGGTAGCTCCGGCACGGTGATCGACGTGCAGGTGTTCACCCGCGAAGGTCTGCAACGCGATGCGCGTGCCCAGCAGATCATTGACGACGAGCTGAACCGTTACAAGAAAGACCTGGCTGACCAGATGCGCATCGTGGAAGCGGATGCCTTCACTCGTCTGGAAAAGCTGCTGGTGGGCAAGACCGCCAACGGTGGCCCGAAGAAGCTGGCCAAGGGTACGGCGCTGACTGCCGACTATCTGGCGGGCATCGAGCATCACCAGTGGTTCGACATCCGCTTGTCCGACGACGAAGTGGCGGCACAACTGGAATCGGTCAAGGACGGTCTGGCGCAGAAGCGTATCGATTTCGATGCCGCGTTCGAGCTGAAGAAGAAGAAGCTGACTCAGGGCGACGAGCTGCAAGCAGGCGTGCAGAAGATGGTCAAGGTCTACGTGGCCGTGAAGCGCCGTCTGCAACCCGGCGACAAGATGGCCGGTCGTCACGGTAACAAGGGTGTGGTTTCCCGCATCGTGCCGGTGGAAGATATGCCGTACAGCGCCGATGGCCGTCCGGTAGACATCGTGCTGAACCCGCTGGGCGTGCCGTCGCGTATGAACATCGGTCAGGTGCTGGAAGTGCATCTGGGCTGGGCAGCCAAGGGCCTGGGCTACAAGATCTCCGCCATGCTGGAGCAGCAGACCAAGGTGGCCGAGCTGCGCGAGTTCCTCGACAAGATCTACAACCGCAGCGGCGAGACCATCGCGCTCGATACGCTGGACGACAACGAGATCATCGAGTTGTGCCGTAACCTGCGCGCTGGCGTGCCGTTCGCCACTCCGGTGTTCGACGGTGCCGAAGAGAGCGAGATCAAGGCGATGCTGGAGCTGGCGGGTCTGCCGACCTCGGGTCAGATCCAGTTGTACGATGGCCGTACCGGCGATGCTTTCGACCGCAAGGTGACCGTGGGCTACATGCACGTGCTGAAGCTGCACCACTTGGTGGACGACAAGATGCACGCTCGTTCGACCGGCCCGTACTCGCTGGTGACCCAGCAGCCGCTCGGCGGTAAGGCACAGTTCGGTGGCCAGCGCTTCGGTGAGATGGAAGTGTGGGCACTGGAAGCCTACGGCGCGGCGTACACCTTGCAGGAGATGCTGACCGTGAAGTCGGATGATGTGAATGGCCGTACCAAGGTGTACGAGAACATCGTCAAGGGCGACCACAAGATCGATGCCGGTATGCCGGAATCTTTCAATGTGGTCATCAAGGAGATCCGCTCCTTGGGTATCGACATGGATCTGGAGCGCAACTAAGCGCGCACATCTGACCGAATTAGGCGATTAAGGAGTTTGAGATGAAAGCATTGCTGGATCTGTTCAAGCAGGTAACGCAAAAGGAAGAGTTCGACGCGATCAAGATCGGTCTGGCTTCCCCGGAGAAGATTCGTTCCTGGTCCTACGGCGAAGTGAAAAAGCCGGAGACCATCAACTACCGTACCTTCAAGCCTGAGCGTGATGGCTTGTTCTGCGCCAAGATCTTTGGCCCGGTCAAGGATTACGAGTGTCTGTGCGGCAAGTACAAGCGCCTCAAGCATCGCGGCGTGATCTGCGAGAAGTGTGGCGTGGAAGTGACCCTGTCCAAGGTGCGTCGTGAGCGCATGGGCCACATCGAACTGGCTTCGCCGGTGGCGCACATCTGGTTCCTGAAGTCGCTGCCGTCGCGTCTGGGCATGGTGCTGGACATGACCTTGCGTGACATCGAGCGGGTGCTGTACTTCGAAGCCTTCGTGGTGACCGAGCCTGGTCTGACTCCGCTGAACCGTGGTCAGCTGCTGACCGAAGACGATTACATCGCCAAGGTCGAGGAATACGGCGACGAATTCCAGGCCTTGATGGGCGCGGAAGGTATCCGTGCACTGCTGCGCAATCTGGATGTGGGTGCCGAAGTCGAGCGCCTGCGCGCCGATTTGGCCGCTACCGGTTCCGAGACCAAGATCAAGAAATACTCCAAGCGCCTGAAGGTGCTGGAGGCGTTCCAGGCTTCCGGCATCAAGCCGGACTGGATGGTGATGGAAGTGCTGCCGGTGTTGCCGCCGGAACTGCGTCCGCTGGTGCCGCTGGACGGTGGCCGTTTCGCCACTTCCGACCTGAACGATCTGTATCGTCGCGTCATCAACCGTAATAACCGTCTGAAGCGTCTGCTGGAGCTGAAGGCCCCGGACATCATCGTGCGCAACGAGAAGCGCATGTTGCAAGAGTCTGTGGACTCGCTGCTGGACAACGGTCGTCGCGGCAAGGCGATGACCGGCGCCAACAAGCGTCCGTTGAAGTCGCTGGCTGACATGATCAAGGGTAAGAGCGGTCGCTTCCGTCAGAACTTGCTGGGCAAGCGCGTGGACTACTCCGGTCGTTCCGTGATCGTGGTGGGTCCTCAGTTGAAACTGCATCAGTGCGGTCTGCCCAAGAAGATGGCGCTGGAGCTGTTCAAACCGTTCATCTTCAACCGTCTGGAAATGATGGGTCTGGCTTCCACCATCAAGGCTGGCAAGCGCATGGTGGAAGCGGAAGAGCCGGTGGTGTGGGACATTCTGGAAGAGGTCATCCGCGAACATCCGGTGATGCTGAACCGTGCGCCTACGCTGCACCGTCTGGGTATCCAGGCATTCGAACCCATCCTGATCGAGGGCAAGGCCATCCAGTTGCACCCGCTGGTCTGCTCCGCGTTCAACGCCGACTTCGACGGTGACCAGATGGCTGTCCACGTTCCGCTGTCGCTGGAAGCGCAGATGGAAGCCCGCACTTTGATGCTGGCCTCCAACAACGTGCTGTCGCCCGCCAACGGCGAGCCTATCATCGTGCCGTCGCAGGATATCGTGCTGGGTCTGTACTACATGACCCGTGAGCGTGTCGGTGCCATCGGTGAAGGTTCGATGTTCTCCAACATCGCCGAGATGACGCGTGCCTATGATGCCAAGCAGGTTGAGTTGCAGGCCAAGGTGACGGTGCGCATCAAGGAACATTTCACCGACGAGAACGGCGACGTACAGGAGAAGCTGACCCGCTACGAAACGACCGTGGGCCGTGCGCTGCTGTCCGAAGTGTTGCCGACCAATCTGCCGTTCAGCCAGATCAACAAGTCGATGAAGAAGAAGGAGATCTCGCGCCTGATCAACGCCAGCTTCCGCCGTTGCGGTACCCGCGACACGGTCATCATGGCCGACAAGCTGATGTACACCGGCTTCACCTACGCGACCCGCGCCGGCATCTCCATTGCGGTGGACGACATGCTGGTGCCGCCGCAGAAGGATCAGTTGATCGCCGCCGCCGAGAAGGAAGTGCAGGAGATCGACGTGCAGTACACCTCCGGTCTGGTGACCCAGGGCGAGCGCTACAACAAGGTGGTGGACATCTGGGGCCGCACCGGCGAACACGTCGCCAAGGCGATGATGGAGCAGCTGGGCAGCGAGCCTGTGGTCGATCGCGCCACCGGCAAGGTGCGCATGGAAGGCAAGAAGCCGCTGATGCAGGAGTCGTTCAACTCCATCTACATGATGGCCGACTCCGGTGCGCGCGGTTCCGCCGCCCAGATCCGCCAGTTGGGCGGTATGCGCGGCCTGATGGCCAAGCCGGACGGCTCCATCATCGAAACGCCGATCACCGCGAACTTCCGCGAAGGTCTGAACATGTTGCAGTACTTCATCTCCACCCACGGTGCCCGTAAGGGTCTGGCGGATACGGCGTTGAAGACCGCGAACTCCGGTTACCTGACCCGCCGTCTGGTGGACGTGACGCAGGATCTGGTGGTGACCGAAGACGATTGCGGTACCTCCAACGGCACCGCCATGAAGGCGCTGGTCGAAGGCGGTGAAGTGATCGAGGCCTTGCGCGAGCGCATCCTGGGTCGCGTGGCTGCCGCTGACGTGGTCAACCCCGAGACCAGCGAGACCGTGTACGAAGCCGGCACGTTGCTGGACGAAGCTGCGGTCGAAAACGTCGAAGCTCTGGGCATCGACGAAGTGCGCGTGCGCACTCCGCTGAACTGCGAGACCCGTTTCGGCCTGTGCGCCAAGTGTTATGGCCGCGACTTGGGTCGTGGCGGCATGGTGAACGTGGGCGAAGCTGTCGGTGTGATCGCGGCGCAGTCCATTGGTGAACCGGGTACCCAGTTGACCATGCGTACCTTCCACATCGGTGGCGCGGCTTCGCGTACCGTGGTGGCCAGCCAGGTCGAGAGCAAGTCCAACGGTATCGTCAAGTACAGCCCGAACATGCGCACGGTGACCACCGCACGCAACGAACTGGTGGTCGTGGCGCGTTCCGGCGAAGTGATGGTGACCGATGATCACGGTCGCGAGCGCGAGCGCCACAAGGTGCCGTATGGCGCGATGCTGACCCTGCGCGAAGGCGCAACGGTGCGTGCCGGCGAAGTGCTGTCCACCTGGGATCCGCATACCCGTCCTATCGTGACCGAATACGCCGGTAAGGTGCGTTTCGAGAACGTGGAAGAAGGCGTCACCGTCGCCAAGCAGATCGACGAAGTGACCGGTCTGTCCACTCTGGTGGTGATCGATCCCAAGCGTTCGACCACTGGCAAGGGCTTGCGTCCTATGGTGCGTCTGCTGGATGAAGAGGGTGTCGAGATCAAGCTGGCGGGTACCGATACCGCGATCTCCGTGGCTTTCCAGACCGGCTCCATCATCACCGTGGAAGACGGGCAGCATGTGGGCGTGGGTGACGTGCTGGCGCGTATCCCGCAAGAGTCGTCCAAGACCCGCGACATTACCGGCGGTCTGCCGCGTGTGGCCGAACTGTTCGAAGCGCGTTCACCCAAGGATGCCGGCATGCTGGCGGAAGTCACGGGTACCGCCTCGTTTGGCAAGGATACCAAGGGCAAGCAGCGTCTGGTCATCACCGATGTCGATGGCATTGCGAACGAGTTCCTGATTCCGAAGGACAAGCATGTGCTGGTGCACGACGGCCAGGTGGTGAACCAGGGCGAAATGATCGTGGACGGCCCGGCCGATCCGCACGACATCCTGCGTTTGCTGGGTGTGGATGCGCTGGCTCGTTACATCACCGACGAAGTGCAGGACGTGTACCGTCTGCAAGGCGTGAAGATCAACGACAAGCACATCGAAGTGATCGTGCGTCAGATGCTGCGCCGCGTGCAGATCCGTGATGCGGGTGAGACCAACTTCATCACCGGCGAGCAGGTTGAGCGTGCCGATGTGTTGATCGAGAACGAGCGCGTCGAAGCCGCAGGCAAGCTGCCAGCGACTTATGACTTCATGCTGCTGGGTATCACCAAGGCTTCCCTGTCCACCGATTCGTTCATCTCGGCGGCCTCCTTCCAGGAGACCACCCGCGTGCTGACCGAAGCGGCCATCATGGGCAAGCGCGACGATCTGCGTGGCTTGAAGGAAAACGTCATCGTTGGTCGTCTGATCCCGGCTGGTACCGGCATGGCGTACCACAATACCCGTCGCAAGCAGCGTCTGGGTATCGACATGGCGGAAGGTCGCGAATTGCTGGGCGAGTTGCTGGGTGAGTCCAGTGATGCGGTGAGCAGTGAGTCGAGTAGCGAACAGGCGGTTTGATCCCGTCTGCTTGACAGGGTTGCGCTTCGTCTCTAGAATGCGCGGTCTTTTTATAGCCATCCCAGCGGGGAAAATCCGTCAAGGCTGGGATGGATGTTTTAACGGTTTGACTGAATTACTTTTTTAGGACATTAGAATGCCAACGATTAACCAGTTAGTGCGCAAGCCTCGTGCTGCCACCCCGGAAAAGAGCAAGGTGCCAGCATTGGCGAATTGCCCGCAGAAGCGCGGTGTATGTACCCGCGTGTACACCACGACTCCGAAGAAGCCGAACTCCGCGCTGCGTAAAGTGGCCAAGGTGCGCCTGACCAATGGTTTCGAGGTCATCTCCTACATCGGCGGTGAAGGTCACAACCTGCAAGAGCACAGCGTGGTGCTGATCCGTGGTGGTCGTGTGAAGGACTTGCCGGGTGTGCGTTACCACATGGTTCGCGGTTCGCTGGATACGGCGGGCGTGAAGGATCGTAAGCAGTCGCGCTCCAAGTACGGCGCGAAGCGTCCCAAGAAGTAATTTCAGAATTCAGAGTTGAGAGGGTTTTACCATGCCAAGACGTAGAGAAGTACCCAAGCGCGAAGTCCTGCCGGATCCAAAGTTCGGCAATCAGGATCTGTCCAAGTTCGTTAACGTGTTGATGACTGCCGGCAAGAAGTCGGTGGCCGAGCGTATCCTGTACGGCGCGCTGGAGCAGGTGGGCAAGAAGTCTGGCAAGGACCCGATCGAAGTGTTCAATACCGCTTTGAACAATGCCAAGCCTATGGTGGAAGTGAAGTCGCGTCGCGTCGGCGGTGCCAACTATCAGGTGCCTGTCGAAGTGCGTCCTTCCCGTCGTATGGCGCTGTCCATGCGTTGGCTGAAGGAAGCTGCACGCAAGCGTGGCGAAAAGTCCATGGGCATGCGTCTGGCAGGTGAATTGATCGATGCGTCCGAAGGTCGCGGCGGTGCGGTGAAGAAGCGTGAAGAAGTTCACCGTATGGCAGAAGCCAACAAGGCTTTCTCGCACTTCCGTTTCTAAACCAGATCAAGTTAGGTAGCTACCGTGGCACGTAAAACACCCATTAGCCGTTATCGCAATATCGGCATCAGCGCGCACATCGATGCGGGCAAGACTACGACGACTGAACGTATCCTCTACTACACCGGTGTGAGTCACAAGATCGGTGAGGTGCATGATGGCGCGGCCACCATGGACTGGATGGAGCAGGAGCAGGAGCGTGGTATCACCATCACTTCCGCAGCAACCACTTGCTTCTGGAAGGGTATGGAGAATCAGTACCCCGAGCATCGCTTCAACATCATCGACACACCGGGACACGTGGACTTCACCATCGAGGTGGAGCGTTCGATGCGCGTGCTGGACGGTGCCTGTATGGTGTATTGCGCCGTGGGTGGTGTGCAGCCGCAGTCCGAGACTGTGTGGCGTCAGGCCAACAAGTACAAGGTGCCACGTCTGGCGTTCGTCAACAAGATGGACCGTTCTGGCGCGAACTTCTTCAAGGTCGTCGAGCAGATGCAACTGCGCCTGAAGGCCAGCCCCGTGCCTATCGTGATTCCTATCGGTGCGGAAGATACCTTCGTGGGCGTCGTCGATCTGATGAAGATGAAGGCGATCTACTGGGATGAAGCTTCCCAGGGTATGAAGTTCGACTACCGCGACATCCCGGCCGATCTGGTCGCGACAGCCAATGAATGGCGCGAGAAGATGGTCGAGTCCGCTGCTGAAGCCTCTGAAGATCTGATGAACCAGTATCTTGAGAACGGCGAGTTGACTGAAGAGCAGATCATCGAAGGCCTGCGTGCCCGTACCCTGGCCTGCGAGATCCAGCCGATGTTGTGCGGCTCCGCCTTCAAGAACAAGGGTGTGCAGCGTATGCTGGATGCGGTGATCATGTTGCTGCCTTCGCCGGTCGATATCCCTGATGTCACGGGTGAGAGCGAGCAAGGTGAGCCGCTGACCCGCAAGGCGGACGATGGTGAATCCTTCTCCGCGCTGGCGTTCAAGCTGATGACCGATCCGTTCGTGGGTCAGCTGACCTTCGTGCGCGTCTATTCCGGCGTGCTGAAGAAGGGTGACACGGTGTACAACTCGGTGCGCGGTCGTAAAGAGCGTATCGGTCGTATCGTGCAGATGCACGCGAACAACCGCGAAGAGATCGACGAGATTCTGGCGGGCGACATCGCAGCCTGTATCGGCCTGAAGGAAGTGACCACTGGCGAATCGCTGTGTGATCCGAGCAACCCTATCATCCTCGAACGCATGGTGTTCCCGGAGCCGGTGATTCACGTCGCCGTCGAGCCGAAGACCAAGGCTGACCAGGAAAAGATGGGTATCGCGCTGGGTCGTCTGGCGGCTGAGGATCCTTCTTTCCGTATCCGTACCGACGAGGAGTCGGGGCAGACCATCATGTCCGGCATGGGCGAACTGCACCTGGAAATTCTGGTCGACCGCATGAAGCGTGAGTTCGGCGTGGAAGCCAACGTTGGCGCGCCACAAGTGGCTTACCGCGAAGCGATCCGCAAGTCGACCGAAGTCGAAGGCAAGTACGCCAAGCAGACCGGTGGTCGCGGCCAGTACGGTCACGTGTGGATCAAGATGGAGCCGAACGAAGCCGGCAAGGGCTTCGAGTTCGTGGACGCGATCAAGGGCGGTACCGTTCCTCGCGAGTTCATCCCGGCGGTTGAGAAGGGTCTGCGCGAAACACTGCCGAACGGCGTGCTGGCGGGCTTCCCGGTGGTGGATGTCAAGGTCACCCTGTTCGACGGTTCTTACCACGATGTGGACTCCAACGAAAACGCCTTCAAGATGGCGGCTTCCATGGCGTTCAAGGACGGTATGCGCAAGGCTAATCCGGTGCTACTGGAGCCGATGATGTCGGTCGAAGTCGAGACTCCGGAAGACTATGCTGGTACGGTGATGGGCGATCTGTCCTCGCGTCGCGGCATGGTGCAGGGTATGGAAGACATGATGGGTGGCGGGAAGGCGATCAAGGCCGAGGTTCCGCTGTCCGAGATGTTCGGTTACTCCACTGCGTTGCGTTCAGCGACTCAGGGTCGTGCCACCTACTCGATGGAATTCAAGCATTACGCTGAAGCTCCCCGCAACGTTGCGGAAGCTGTGATGAACAGCAAGAAATAACTAACCTAATCTTTGGAGATCTGAAAAATGGCAAAGAGCAAATTTGAGCGCACCAAGCCGCACGTGAACGTGGGCACGATTGGTCACGTTGACCACGGCAAGACCACCCTGACAGCGGCGATCACGACCGTGTTGTCGAAGAAGTTTGGCGGCGAAGCCAAGGCGTATGACCAGATTGACGCAGCGCCGGAAGAGAAGGCACGCGGCATCACCATCAACACCGCCCACGTCGAATACGAAACCGCTGCGCGTCACTACGCGCACGTGGACTGCCCTGGCCACGCCGACTATGTGAAGAACATGATCACCGGCGCAGCCCAGATGGACGGCGCGATTCTGGTGTGTTCCGCTGCTGACGGCCCCATGCCACAGACCCGCGAGCACATCCTGCTGGCCCGCCAAGTGGGCGTTCCTTACATCATCGTGTTCCTGAACAAGTGCGACATGGTCGATGACGAAGAACTGCTGGAACTGGTCGAGATGGAAGTTCGCGAACTCCTGTCCAAGTACGACTTCCCTGGCGACGACATCCCCATCGTCAAGGGCTCCGCCCTGAAGGCCGTGGAAGGCGACACCGGCGACCTGGGTGAAGGCGCCATCATGCGCCTGGCCGACGCGCTGGACAGCTACATCCCGACTCCGGAGCGTGCCATTGACGGCGCCTTCCTGATGCCCGTGGAAGACGTGTTCTCCATCTCCGGTCGCGGCACCGTGGTGACGGGTCGTATCGAGCGCGGCATCATCAAGGTCGGCGAAGAAATCGAAATCGTCGGCATCAAGGCCACTGCCAAGACCACCTGTACCGGCGTGGAAATGTTCCGCAAGCTGCTGGACCAAGGTCAAGCGGGTGACAACGTCGGCGTGCTGCTGCGCGGCACCAAGCGTGAAGACGTCGAGCGCGGCCAAGTGCTGTGCAAGCCGGGCTCCATCAAGCCGCACACCAAGTTCACTGCCGAGATCTACGTGCTGGGCAAGGACGAAGGCGGTCGTCACACCCCGTTCTTCCAAGGCTACCGTCCGCAGTTCTACTTCCGCACCACCGACGTGACCGGTGCGATCGAACTGCCGGCAGGCACCGAAATGGTGATGCCGGGCGACAACGTCTCGATCACCGTGGGCCTGATCGCCCCGATCGCGATGGAAGAAGGTCTGCGTTTCGCCATCCGTGAAGGCGGTCGTACCGTCGGCGCAGGTGTGGTAGCCAAGATTATCGAGTAA
>NZ_JQKP01000022.1 GCF_000746095.1 Ferriphaselus sp. R-1
TTTGCCCAGCTCCCGCGCCCAGTAGTGTGAGCTTCCACAGGCTTCCATGCCGATCAATGTCGCTGGCAGTTTGCCAAAGTATGCCTGCATCTGGTTGCGCCGCAATTGCTTCCTGACAATCACCTTGCCCGCACGATCCACTCCGTGTATCTGGAATACGTTCTTTGCCAGGTCTATGCCAATACGCGTAATATCCATTTCACACCTCCCTCTGTTGACTGGTTGTTTGCCATCTCCAGTCTGGCACATCTCGATGCCGTTTAGGGGGAGGTGTCCATTCCATTGCCCTATCTTCCCCCTCTTCTCTGCTCGGTGCATCGGCAGTCCAAGTTTTTTCAAATGTTTCCCCGGACGCAGAAATGCCTGATCGTCGCCAAACCGGGGAGCGATGAAGAAAACAGTTGTAGGGGGATGTTTCAGGGGTGGAGCAGCACTGCTCTCGATGAGCTAGCTTTTACCGCTTCGAAGTTAAGACTGGTCAAACCCGAGCAGTTTTTTCTGCTCGCTCCAGTCAATCGGCAGCGGGATGCTTTGTTTGAGATTCTTCAGCGTCAGAGTAGCAGGCTGAGTACCGTTGAGTATGGCCCGAACGATGTCGGGGGCCAGGAAACCTAGTTGAATGGTGCGCAATACATAGGATGCTGTCACACCCTCCTCGTTCGCAATCTCAAGAGCTCGCCTTACCTTGCCAGAAGTCAGTCGTCCCAGCCAATCGTGTGCCTTGCCGATGAGAGTGATCAATCCTTGATCCGGGGCCGGCCTTAGATTCGCACCTCCCCCTTGGACAACCAGCCTTATTGCTAGGCCGCAGCGGGTGATTCGCGCCGGGACGATGATCTCGGCCTGGCTTACATGCAATCGATTTGCCGCTAGTAACCGATGCGGGGCAAGCGTAATGCGAACCTGGATGCTTTCTACCGTGACCCGCTCGACCAGAGTTCGTACGCTGCGATACACAATCGAAGGCACGCCATCGAATCCTGCCCTGGTAAAGTCCACGGCAGACAGAACCTCTTGTATGTACGCTGGCTCTACATCGCCGAGTGATTCGAGTACCGCTGCGGGCTCGCCCAACCAGTCGCGCACGCGGTTTATGACCAGGGTCTCGATTTCCTGAGCAGGAAGTCGAATGCCACTGGGAGCATGGGCACGGCCAGCAGTGATCAACGTTTCGGTTACGTAATATCGGAAGCGTTTGCTTTGCTTGCGGCTATGCGAAGGAATCATGCGATGTCCCTGTTCATCATAGATCAGCCCAGTGAGCAGGCTGTCGGAGGGTGTTGATCTTTGTCGGGTGTGCCCCTGCCGATTCTCCATCATCCGACTCTGAACCGCGTCCCACTGTGCTGGCTCGATGATGGCAGGATGCTGTCCGGGATAGACTTGGTCACGATGTACGATTCTGCCGATATAGACCGGACTGGTCAGTATCCTGTACAGATGACCTCGACTGAAATGTCGGCCTCCACGGGTGTTACCAGTCCGGCTGCTACGAGATGGGGTTCGAATATTGATTGACGCCAGTTCCTGCTGCAGCAAGCTCACACATCCTAGTGCGAGATAACGCTGATAGATGCTTCGAACCAGGTCGGCATTCGGCTCATCGATCGCAAGGGTGCGTTCTTGACCGATATAGCCCAGCGGCGGCACTCCGCCCATCCACATACCTTTCTGCTTGGAGGCCGCGATTTTGTCGCGTATGCGTTCGCCAGTGACCTCCCGCTCGAACTGCGCGAACGATAACAGGACATTCAAGGTCAGTCGCCCCATGGATGAGGTGGTATTGAATTGCTGAGTGACTGATACGAAAGATACGCCGCGCGCATCAAACTGTTCGACGATCTTGGCAAAGTCGGCGAGTGAACGGGTCAGTCGATCAACCTTGTACACGACCACGACCTGGATACGCTTGCTATCGATATCCGCCAAGAGTTGCTGCAAGGCCGGTCGGCCCATATTGCCACCCGAGTATCCACCGTCATCGTAGCGGGTAGACAGAGCACGCCATCCTTCGTGTTGCTGGCTCAACACAAAAGCCTCGCAGGCTTCGCGCTGTGCATCCAGGGAGTTGAAGCCCTGCTCCAGCCCCTCTTCGGAGGATTTGCGGGTATAAATCGCACAGTTCAATGTCTGTCGGCGGACGCTCATTTCTTGAGTCCGAAAAATACCGGCCCTGACCAAGGTGTTCCGGTGATCGCCCGAGCAATAGCGCTGAGGCTCTTCCATTGCTTTCCACGGTAGGCGTATCCGTCCGCCAACACCATTACCTGGTGGGTTTCACCTTGCCAGACACGGATCAGCCGCGCGCCCAGAGCAGGCGATTCAGCAGGCGCTTTAAGCAACTGGCGGCGATGATGGTTAGATAGCCCTCCTTCTGCATCGGCCTGGAGCTGCCAACCTAGCGCTTGCCTTAGCAGCATCTCCTGAATATTGAGCGGCGCAGGGTGACCAAATACCTGTTGCCACCGCTGCGCCAGAGCTTGGCGGTCCAGGCTCATCAATTCGGCTAGCGCTGCTTTCATATTTGAGCCGACTTGAGAATGCGATATCGACTGGCGCCACCCTCATGGGCCTCCAAAACAACATTCAAACCAAGGCGTTTTCTCAGCACACCGCTGATCACGCCACGAATCGAGTGGGCTTGCCATCCGGTTGCCGTCATCAACTCGTCTATCGTTGTACCTTTGGTGTGACTCATCAATGTAATGAGTCGATCCTGCTTACTCAACTGAGAAGAGATGAGCTGTTCCGCACGCTTGCGATGCGACGTCCGCTTGACCTTGCCGGGCACGGCAGCATCACTGGTTGGGGCTGTCGTACTCGCATGGGCAGTCTTACCCTTGTTTGGTTGCAAGGAATTCGTTGGATTTGAGGTATCTACCTTGGTAGCGGATATGGCTTTTGTCATGATTGTCTCCTTATTTAACCGACACGAACACCGTGCCGGCGAGAGACAGTAACGCTCTGAACGCAAGACACATCAAGTTATTTCCGGCACTAGTTAGGCATTTCGAAACAAACGAACCCCGGTGAAATATCCATTACGGAAAGGCAAAACGGCGGCTTCTCGGCCTAACCGGCCGTTGGAGGTCGCTACAATTGACTTCCGCTACCGACCCATTGCGGTCGTTAGATGAAAATTACCTGTGCTCGATTGCAAGACCTGCCCCCGTTGTTCTTGCTGGCAAGCATTGCGCCTATTCGAGAGTTTGTGCAATGAAGTAGCATGTCTGCCATCTATCTTCAGAATTGCTTACAGAAATGCGTCTTGGCTCTCATCTCGGCGGGTTAAAATTGTGTTCATCAGGTTGAAGCCCTTACTCATGAAGTCATTTAAATCTTGCGTACTTTGCAAAAATAATGGAATCGAACAACTCTATGCTTCTGGATCGTCCTATCGAATCTGGCAAGGAATACGTGAATATTGTTACTAACAATGTATTAAGCCAGCAAGGTAAGCCAATGAATGCGCATAGTGAGTTATCGAATTTGGTGCCGACATGGGAAAAATCTTGCACAAGTACTGAAAGCACGCTCCATCAGCTGTCTCCCTATATTGGGAAATTAAAGAGTTCGATTGCGCACGATTTAATACAAAATTACTCCGCGCCAGGTGACTTGGTGGCGGATGTTTTTGCGGGCAGTGGAACAGTCTTGCTTGAGGCAGTCAAGATGGGGCGGCGTGCTTTCGGTGTGGATAGCAGTCCTTACGCAGCGCTACTGTCACGAGCAAAGCTTTCCGCCCCGAACACCTTGGATGAGGCTTTGATTAGAGCCAAGAAGCGACTTGAAGCAGCAGCATTGCGACCTGTGCCTGATAGGCGAAGAATTCCTGAATGGGTCCGAAATTTCTTTCACCCAAACACCCTAAGTGAAGTGGTGAACTTTTCCAAAGAGTGCAAAGAGCAAGGTGATGATTTTCTGTTGGCTTGTATGCTGGGCATTTTGCACCATCAAAGGCCTGGCTTCTTATCTTTTCCAAGCAGTCATTTAACGCCATATTTAAGAGATAAGAAATTCCCCCGAGACGAGTTTCCCCTGCTTTACCAATACAGAGAACTCGCGCCGAGACTATTAGCAAAAATTGAACGCACCTATAAGCGCAAAGATTTTGTCGTTTCAAGAGAGTCTTATACCTTTGTCGAGGGACTAACTGAAAATGTCCCTTTCCCAACAGGAATAAGCTGTTTAATAACAAGCCCCCCCTACATGAATGCTCTAGATTATGGTAGGGATAATCGATTGCGGTTATGGTTCGTCGATAAAGCAAACGCTGAGCTAATTGACAACGCTCAATCCCAGCAACGAGACGGATTTGAGTCATTAATGGCCACAGTGGCGATGCAAGCAACGAAGAGTCTCGTTCATAACGGTTACTGCATCGTAATCGTCGGGGATCAGATTAAGCGCAACTCAAAATACCCACTATCTTCTGTAGTGCAAAATACTTTTGCTGAACATGCGCCAAGCCTAAATTTGACCCAGATTATCGTAAATAGCATCCCTGATATTCGTCGCGCAAGGCGCGATCATCGTGGTGTTAGAACAGAAAACTTTCTCATATTTAAAAAAGAATATGCCTAAAGAACTCCCACCGTACGATCAGTTTATTGGGCCATTTGATGCAGACGGAGACTTCCAGCTTGTGGAATATATTGGGCACGGTTGCTACGCACTAGTATTCAAAGGCTATTCTGAAACATTGAAGCAGCATGCTGCATATAAGGTGATACCCAAAGCGAATTTGGCACCTGGTGAAAGTTGGAAAATTGAGCCTCAGAAAGCCAATGCACTTGAAAATTCCACGGTTGTCCGTTGTACAGGCTGCTGGGATTTGAGAGAGAGTAAAGGCGTAGTCATATTGAAGTACGATTTCGTGGATGGCTTATCTCTTCATGACTTTGTTAAATCTAACAAACACCAAATAACGGTACCTTTCATCAAGTCGTTTTTGCAGGCAATGCTCGAGTTGTTCTATGAGCTACATGAGCGCGGAATAGAGCATGGTGACTTTCATAGCAGAAATATCCTAGTAACAAAACCATCACCTTTCCAGAGAAACGCAACTGAAAAATTCAAGGTTACGGATTTTGGTACTGGCAGTATCACAAGTGATGCGAAGTTAACGAACGATTTCGATCAGTTGGCTAGGGTTCTGTCTCAGCTATTGGAGTGCATTGACTATCAAGCTATATCTCCAGAGGATAAGTATAGTTTTAATATTCTAAACGATCATTTCAGGGGGAAGCATTTAATAGAAGCGGATTGCACACGTGATCCGTTGGCAAGAAACCCGGGCATGATGCTTGAGCGTTTGGAAAATATTGAAGATGAATACTTTGCAAGACTGGCACATTCAGAGCGAACATCTCTCTTGACCCCATTTGATTATTTGAGTTGCGAACAAATAGGACAGCAATATTCTTTATTGCATTCGCTATATTCAAATAAGTTTCTTGGGATTTCAGAAATTGAAAGTGCTAACAATTTAGTTGTAACAGGGCCTCGTGGGTGTGGGAAAAGTACTGTGTTTCGTAGCCTAAGTTTTAAACAGCAGTTGCAAGATGACGCTAAGCTACCTGAAAACATTTCTCAGAGGTATTTGGGGATTTATTACCATTGCAATGACTTATATTTTAAATTCCCTCGCTATACATCACCGCAGAATGCGGAAGCAATTGACTTGCCGCTTCACTATCTTGTTGCGCGTTTACTTCTAGAAATACTCGATGTGCTACATGGCTTTGTAAAAAATAGTGTCATATCTTCCCCAAAAGAAATCGAAGTGTCGAAAGCTTTGTGGAAGGAGCTAAATCTAAAGCGCCCATCATTGCCGAATGCAGATAGCTTTGAAATGCTCATTGCGGCTCTCGAGAAAGAATGTAAAGAGATAGTGATTAAATGGCGAAATCCAACACAGCCAATAAAGCGTCAGCTATATGGCCCGAGTACTTTCTTGCAGATTTGCGAAATCATGCAGAACGAAATACAAGTACTTTCAGGAAAGCCATTCTTTTGCTTCATAGACGATTACTCAATGCCGCATATTACTGAGGCCCTCCAGCAAAATCTAAATCGACTGCTGATGCAAAGAAATGAGTTCTGTTTTTTTAAGATGGCGACAGAAAGCCCTGTTTCTTATGCTGCCTCAGACATTGATGGCAAGCTTTACGTGGAAGGGAGAGAGTTTGAAATTCTTAACCTTGGCCTTACTTACTTGCGCGAAGATGCTCCACGAAAGCTGGAATTTCTTGATGATGTTTTTGTAAGGAGATTCAACGCTGTCCCAGATTATCCAGTCAAAAGTTTGAGTGAACTCATTGGTGATGGTGAAAATATCTCTCAAAATGAGATCGCAAAAAAAATCGCTGAAGGTACAAAAACTGAGTGGTGGGGAAGAGAGACGTTTAGTTCAATGTGCAGCGGCGATATTCATCAACTTATAACACTAGCTCGAAAAATGGTTTCCGATTCTGGCGGAACGGATAAGTTAAACGAAATTGGAAAGCTTCCAAAAATTCAGCCTAAAGATCAAAATAAAGCTATCAGAACACACGCGGGTGACTTTCTAAAGAGCTTAGCTGATAGTGGATCAAATGGTGAGCATTTGCGTCAAATAGTGACCTCGTTCGGGAATGTGGCTCATTCATTTGTAAAATACAAATGTTCAAAAAATGAAACGGGTAGGCCAAGGCATCAGGCGTCAAGAATTGAGCTTCGCGAAGCTCCCGTTTTCGAAGGTAAAGCCAAGGAACTATATGATGACCTCATAAGATATTCCATCTTTATCCAAGATCCTAGAGGAAAAAGCTTCTCTGGTCAGGTTGTGCCTCGTTTATTCCTAAGAAGGTTCTTGATACCTCATTTTAATCTTACATTCAGCGGGCGAGACTCGATTCTTATTGGCACAAGTGATTTCGAGGAATTGATTTTATCCCCCAAGATTTTTGAAGCAAAGAAGCTTCTTACTGGCGTGGTTCCTGATAACTATCAAGTGAATGAAGCCATTCAGCATGATTTCGATTTCTCTGGTCAGGATGAAAATGGTCACTAGTCGAATTGATAGAGCGCTCCTTGCTGCAAATTGGCCAAATCTACGTTCGGCCGACCACATCAAATTTCAGAAAGATGATGTATTGCTGGTTTGTGGCGGGTTCGAGGATAGGGTGATGTCGGTATTGAACATTGCATCCAATTCAAATGTTTCTGACATTACTGTTTTGGATTTTGAATATGCACCGGCTGTTGAATTCAACCTTTTTCCAGAAATCAGAGAGCTTTGTAATAAGGCTGGTTGGAATCATATTCGAATTGAATATGATCGATGCAATCCATCAGGAATTGCCAGTCGCGTCTTAGAAAACCTGCCACCTGATGCTAAGAGGCTGTTCGTCGACATTTCTGGCATGTCGAGACTATTGATTGTGCAATTGATTGTTGGTCTGCTGGAGCTTGATACAACGGCACCGTCGATTTCAATTTTATATACTGAAGCTATATCCTATCCGCCGACTGAGTCTGAGGCGCATACGAAACTTGAAAGTCATGCAAATGACTCCGCAGCGATATTGTCATTTATCTCAGCGGGGGTGTATGACCTTGCTATTGTTCCTGAATTGTCCTCAGTAAATATTAACCGAGCTCCAGTTCGATTAATTGCCTTCCCTTCATTTAATCCGACGCAGTTGTTAAGCGCAAAATCAATAGTCCAGCCTGCAAAAACAACATTTATTCATGGCATCCCTCCGAATCCTGAACTACAGTGGAGAACGAATGCAATTCGTACTCTAAATCAAATCACTGATGAAATTGAGAGTCAAAATATTAAGATTTGTACCCTAGATTATTCCGCGTGTTTGAAGAAGCTACTTTTGCTATATGACGAGTGGGCGGAATTTTATAATCTTGTGGTGTCGCCAACTGGTAGCAAGATGCAAACAGTGGCTGTTGGAATATTTAGAAGTTTTGTAAGTGATGTTCAAATCGTGTACCCAACGCCGCTACGCTTTACTAGTCCAACGGCACACACGCATGGTGCTAAGCAAGTTTACGTATTGGATTTAGATGAATTCCGAAAGCTTCGTAATTCGTATGAATGCTCAGCCGATGTGGATCACATAGAAAACTGTAAGTGATATTGGCAATGTTTGTATTTAGAGGATTGTCTACCAATCCCGCCAAGTCATGGAAGGCAGAATCCATAGTGAACAGATCATGCCGTCGATTGCTGAGGCAACTTTCCGCGCTGGTGGCGGGTAACTATGTGAGCAGCGGAGGCAGGTCTTGACCTGCCCAGTCGTATCTTTCGTTCTCTCGGTGACTTCCGCCTTAATTCAAACGAACTCGATTCAGCATCACCCCATCAATCGGTTATAGAATCATCGCCTAATTCACGAAAGGATCATTTTGATGAAACGACTACTTTTATCCGTTGCCTTGGCTACCGCTTCAATATGTTCGGAGGCTGCCGACTTTAAACTTTTCAGTCCCGAGATCAAGGCGAATAGCATGATGCCGTCCAGTTTCGAATTCAATAGCTTCGGCTGCACTGGGTTGAATAAGTCACCTGCCTTGAAATGGGCTGGAGCACCTAAAGAAACGAAGAGTTTTGCGGTGACCGTCTATGATCCAGACGCGCCCACAGGTTCGGGTTGGTGGCATTGGATGATGTTCAATATTCCGGCGGGTGTTACCGAGTTGGTGGCCGGTGCAGGTGATGTAAATAGCACCACGTTGCCCCCAGGAGCAACGCAAAACCGAATCGACTATGGTTTTGCTGCGTGGGGTGGCACATGCCCACCTAAGGGCGACAAACCACATCGTTATGTTTTCACGGTCTATGCGCTGAAAACCGACAAGATCGAAGTTCCCGCCGATGCGACTGCAGCACTCACAGGCTACATGATTAAGGGTAACGCAATCGCAAAAGCCAGCTTCACCGCAAAATACGGCCGCGCAAAATAGAGGTCGTAGGCCGCTCGAATCGGATGAGTTGAGATGCCCATGGATTTCGCGACCGTAGCATGGTTACATCATCTGAGTGACATTCTGAGCGGCTTCTGTAACGACAGCTCTATGCATGACATCTAGGCCTTCTTGCCATTGAAGCCCGATGACTCGATGGACGATAAAATCTGAAACGTTAAGCGTAGCCAAATCCTCGGGGACGAGGCTTCGAGGCGAGAACGTAAAACCTTCGCCCGCTCTTACTAACTGAAATGCAAAATCATCCCGCTCAGCTCTAAACATCACCTTTAGACTGGCTCTTGCGACCTTGAGTTGAGCACGTCCGACGGCATCAAGCTCGCAACTTAATCTGAAAATAAAGGGGACGTTTTCAATATCTCTAAGCGCAATGGATGCGGGAGATCCATTCGCGAGCGGATGATCTCTTGATACTACGGCGACGACTGGCTCTCTCCAAAGTTGTACTGCATCTGGCGAAAGATCGCTGATGTTCGTCCATGCAAGATCGATCCGACCTTGCGCAAGTAGGGAGGCGATCCGATCAGGAGTGCCTTCTCTTAGCTCAATCTGAATGTTAGGCAACCTTTGCCTTATGCCCTGCATCACTTTGATCACCGAAAGCTGAGGCAAAGTGTCGATCACGCCAATACAGATCCGACTCTTTTCCGACGTTGAGTCAATGAAACTTGCGCGAGCAGAATCACATTGCCTAAGAATCTCAATCGCATCCGAATAAAACCTTCGTCCGGCCGGAGTCAGTCTTAACGGCCGGCTCGTTTTTTCTGTTCGGTCAAAGATTGGTTTCCCAAGACTTTGCTCCAATGCCTTGAGACCCGAGGTAAGTGTTGGCTGGGAGAGATGTAGCCTTTCAGCCGCTCTTATTACACCACCATGATCCACCACGGCGGTTAAGAATCGCAAATGCTGTAGTTTCATGATTGAATATATCTATCAATTACCATAATTACTATTGATTATACCTATTCGCGAAATGTCGGTAAATTTCCAACCACAGATTGATTAATCAGGTGGGCAGGAAACGATATGAGCGTTGCGACGAACAAACTGTCGGTACTTGAATTTCTGAAGCGGCATATATCCAAGTCGTTAAGTGGTCAAGACTCCACTCACATGGAGTATCCAACGCGAATTTCTCAGACGCTAGGAATTCGAGTGATCGAGGTGGGTAGCGGGACTGCCACTGTAGAAATTGATGTCGATTCTGCTATCCATGGAAATCAGCAAGGTACAGTACATGGCGGACTGATCTCAGAACTCGCCGATGCGGCCATTGGGACCGCTCACTCTACGTTGATGGATGAAGGAGAGACCTTCGCCAGCATCGACCTAAGGGTGAATTTCTTCAGGCCGGTATGGAAATCAACTTTGCGTGCAATTGCGCGACCAGTACAAAGCGGACGGACTGTCAGCCATTACACTTGCGAGATTGTTCGGGATGATGGAAAAGTCATTGCCATGGCCGCCAGTGCTGTTATGACCTTGCGTGGCGCACAGGCCGCAGGAAGATGAAGGCATATGAACGATATACTCATCCCTTGTATTGCGCTGATTGGTCTAACAGCAACTGTCTGGTTGGTCTCGCTATGGAGGCGCATCGCAGAAATACGCGCTCGACAGCTAAACCCTCAACTGTTGGCAACTCAGCGAGAAATTTCCAAACTGCTCAAGAACACCAGTGCATCAGACAACTTCAAGAACCTGTTTGAGGTGCCGATGCTGTTCTACATATTGTGTTTTGCTCTATTTGTGACACGCAACGAATCGGTGGGGTATTTGATCGCTGCCTGGGTGTTTGTTGCACTCCGAATGGCGCATAGCTTGGTACAACTTACCTACAATCGTGTGACCCACCGCTTTAGCTGCTGGCTGACAAGTACGCTATGCCTTTTCGGAATGTGGAGCGTCTTTGCAATTGAAAGGCTGAGCTAACCCGCTTTTCCCGGACGGTTTAATTGGGTACATCTGCTTGCTGCTCAAATTGCACTGGGCTGAGGTACCCCAAAGTCTGATGCCTACGCTGTCGATTATAGAAGATCTCAATATATTCGAAGATTGCCGTCCGTGCCTCATCTCTAGTGTGGAAGTCGCAATGGTGAACGAGCTCGTTCTTCAAGGTTGAGAAGAAACTCTCGGCCACCGCGTTGTCGTAACAGTTGCCGCGCCTGCTCATGCTCGGGCGCATGCCATGCCCCAGCAATTTTTCCCGATAGGCGCGAGCGGCG
>NZ_JQKP01000023.1 GCF_000746095.1 Ferriphaselus sp. R-1
TCAGCTCCCGTTTGAGCTTCGATAGCTCGCTCTCTTCCGTCACCTTTGGTCGACCGGGCTCGCGGAATACGCCACCATTCGCCTTGAATTGCGCCTGCCACTTGTAGAGCCGGTTGCGTGCAACACCCAGTTCCAGCGCTAGTTGCGTCCCCGGCTTCTGCCCCAATTCCAGCAACCGTACCGCCTCGCGCTTGAATTCCGCACTGTATCGCTGCCGTTGCCTCTCCGGATTTACCTTGCCTTTTCCCTTGCTTTCCATCGAACACCTCCTTCATTATTGTCTCCTATTGAAGTGTCCGTTAAAGCCGGGTTAGCTCAGACCACGGTTTCCGACACTGCCTCTACTATCCTCCGAGACCACCGGGGACAGACCACGGTTTTTCGCTCGCGCCAAAGACCAAAAGCCTGAACTACGTGGCGTTCGACATGGAGAACTGGCCACGCTAGAATCGTTCCATTGGTTTTGAATGGAGTTTAGCCATGAATACTCTGCTCTTAGAACAAGCAAAAGTTCTCGCCATTGACGAGCAAATCGAATTGGTTGAAGCCATCTGGGATGGTATCGTTAGCCGTAATGCCGTGCCTCCGTTGACAGAGGTACAGAAGGCCGAGCTTGATCGCCGTCTCGCCGATCATTTGGCAAATCCAGATGATGTAGTTTCCTGGGACGAAGTAAAAGCCGCTGCTCTTGCCAAGATCAGGTAATGAGCCTTCCCGTTTCATTTCATCGTGCCGCCAGTGCAGAGTTTGTCGAAGCCAGCAAATAACCGGGGAGAGACCACGGTTTCCCAACTCGTAGTGCTAAACCATTATTCCACCGCGTCAGGCCGGTGAATTCAAACATCAATTATCGTAAACTCGACTCATCATGAACCTACTGAGCAAACAAAATTCTTTTCGCCTGTTGTCAGCAATTGCAATCTGCGTATTCGTGGCCGGATGCAGTGCCAACCGGGCAGCAGTTCGCATACATGGCGCATCGCTTTCGTTTCCGCAAACGACTACGGGCTTCGTGGCAAAACGGCCTCTCGCTCTAACAATCGACGTGCAATCGCCAATCGACTCTCGATCAAAACATTATGGTGAGCAAGTTGCTGGTTCTCGATGGGAAGGCTGTAAAACCGACGCTCTATGGCGCGACACTGCCTCTACTATCCTCCGTGAGCGGATAAGCCAAGAACTTTCCTCGGCAAGTCTGCTCGATCAATCGCTTTCGACTTCGCCTCCACCGGGGCAACTCACACTCAAGTCGGAAATATATGCGTTCTGCTCACAGGCGCATGGCTTCCTCATTGTCCGTGTCGCCGGAATTGCTGCCGTAAAATTTTCGTTGGAGCAGAACGGGAAGACCGTATGGGAACGCAAGATTGAGCACGTAGTTACTGATGCGGATCCAGAATACAGCGGAAGCCAAGTGACTTTTCTTGAACAAGCGATGCGTGTAACCATGGCAGATAGCTTGCGGCTTGTGCTGCGAGACCTTCTTCGGGAACTAGAGAGTTATGGGAACAAGCAATAACCGTCGAACAACCGGGGACAAACCGGTTTCCCAACTCCTGCTAAACTCTCTCCGCCCCTATTCCGCAGGAGATCGCCATGCCGCGCCGTGCCCGCATCGCTTTGCCGAATGTCCCTGTCCATCTCATCCAGCGCGGCAATAACCGCCAGCCTTGTTTCTTTGCCGATGAAGATTATCGGCGCTATCTCGATTGGTTGGCCGAGTACCAACCACAATCAACATCGGGTCAAACGTCAACAAAGCTTGCACAGCCAGTGCTATCCCAACTTCATTGTTCTCGAAACGTTGCGGCTGTGTTTGTGGATATCGGATGACCTATATCCCGTTGACATGCTGAACTGTCAACAAATAACTGAGTTGTTCCGTGCGTCCTTAAATATATTTCCCATGCACCAGTTGAGTGCAAGGTAGGCAGTTGGCATCGACTCAATATGATGATTTTGCTGATCTGGGGGGTGGCGCGGTTTGTGCTCTAGTAGCATTGTTCTCGTTCTGGGTTGCAATTCATGCTGAATCTTACGGCCAGTCTGGCTACTTACGATGTCGTGCACAACACTAGGCTGCGCGCCATGACGTTACTCGGGAGTTTGCCATGACCATACGTGTTGCCCTAAGTCATCAGACCCGCTACCGGTTTGATCATCCGGTCAAATTATGGCCCCACGAAATCCGATTGCGTCCAGCCGCCCATAGTCGGACACCGATTCTAAGTTACTCTCTGCACGTTACTCCGGCAGAGCATTTCTTGAATTGGCAGCAAGATCCGTTTGGAAATTGGGTCGCACGACTGGTGTTCCCTGAGCGGGCCAGTGAGCTTTCGGTGACGGTGGATTTGGTTGCCGACATGACGGTGATCAATCCTTTTGACTTTTTCATCGAGGAGTTCGCCGAGAGCTTTCCCTTCGCTTATCCAGAGGGCTTAAGCCGGGAACTAGGCCCTTATCTGGAAGTTGAGCCAGCTACCCCCTTGCTGGCGGACTGGCTGGCGCTGACGCGCCGCGAATTATTGAGTAAACCATTGCGCACCATCGACATGCTGGTGGGTATCAATCAGCGGGTGCAAGCTACCGTCGGCTACATCGTGCGTCTGGAAGCTGGGGTGCAGACACCGGAACAGACGCTGGAATTGGAACGCGGTTCGTGTCGGGATTCGGCTTGGCTGCTGGTGCAGGCACTGCGTCATCTGGGCTTGGCTGCACGCTTTGCCTCTGGTTATCTGATCCAGTTGAAAGCCGATGTGAAAGCGCTCGATGGGCCCTCTGGCACGGAGCACGACTTTACCGACTTGCACGCCTGGACCGAGGTGTTCATCCCTGGGGCAGGTTGGATCGGTCTTGACCCAACCTCCGGTCTATTGGCTGGGGAGGGGCATATACCCTTGGCCTGTACCGCCATGCCATCGTCTGCTGCACCGGTCATTGGCGCGACCGAAGTGTGCGAATCGCACTTTGATTTTGCGATGCAGGTCACGCGTATCCACGAAGACCCGCGCGTGACTCAGCCTTACACCGAGGCACAGTGGCAAGCCATTCTGGATGTGGGGTATCAGGTCGATGCCGAGTTGCTCAAGCATGACGTACGCTTGACTATGGGCGGTGAGCCGACCTTTGTGTCCATCGACGATATGGATGGCCCGGAGTGGAACTACACGGCATTGTCCGATAAAAAACGCGAATTGGCGGGAGATCTACTCACCCGTTTGCAAGGCCATTTCGCGCCAGGATCACTGCTGCATTTCGGCCAAGGCAAATGGTATCCGGGCGAGCCGCTGCCGCGCTGGGCATTGGGTTGTTATTGGCGTACCGATGGCCAGCCGCTGTGGAGTGATCCAAGCCTATTGGTCACGGATCAAGCCGGTGGGAAGCAAAGCACGGCGGATGCTCAGCGCTTCATCCAGCAACTGGCAGCTCAGTTGGAGCTGGATCGGCGCTTTGTCATTCCGGCTTACGAAGATGTCGCCCAGATTATTGATCAGGAGCAACGTTGGCCGAACAATCTCGACCCATTGCAAGCAGACCTGAAGCAGAGCGATGAGCGGCGGCGTTTGGCCAAGCTGATCGAACGTGGTTTGGGCGAGCCGGTCGGTTATGTACTGCCGTTGAAAGCTTGGCCAGCCAAGTCGGTGAAGCGCAGCAAAGCACTGGTGGCGACGGGATTTCGATCGAGTCGCTGGCCGCTGCGCCGAGAGCACCTGTATCTGACCTCGGGCGACTCGCCGCTAGGGTTACGTTTGCCTTTAGCCTCCTTGCCTTGGGTCGCTCCAGACGATATGGAGCTGGAGTTCGGGCGTGATCCCTTGGATGAAGTGGCGGCCTTAGCATCCAGCCCGAGCAAGCTCAAAAAATCTCGGCTCTCCAAGCAGGATGTCGATCCCCGCGAGATCATCCATACCGCCTTGTGCGTCGAAGTCCGCGCGGGCGTGCTGTGTGTGTTCTTGCCGCCGGTGCCGTTGCTGGAAGACTTTGTGGTGTTGATCGAGGCGATCGAGGCGACGGCCGCCAGCCTGAAACTTCCCGTGCGACTGGAAGGTTACACGCCACCCGCTGATCCGCGCATCAAGGACTTCAAGATCACGCCTGATCCCGGTGTGATCGAGGTGAACATCCATCCTTCCAGCTCGTGGCCGCAGTTGGTGGCGAACACGCAGACCCTGTACGAGGAGGCCAGGCTGACGCGGCTGGGCACGGAGAAATTCATGCTGGATGGCCGTCATACCGGCACCGGCGGTGGCAACCACATTACCCTAGGCGCGGCGACACCGGCGGATTCGCCCTGCTTGCGCCGCCCCGACGTTTTGATGAGTTTGATCACTTATTGGCAGCACCATCCTGCCTTGTCGTATCTGTTCTCCGGTATGTTCATCGGACCGACCAGTCAGGCGCCGCGCGTGGATGAGGCGCGCCACGACAGCTTGTACGAGCTGGAGATCGCGTTTCAGCAGATGGCGGAACATCTGCTGGCGGGCGAGGAAAATGCGCAGCCCTGGTTGGTGGATCGCCTATTGCGAAACCTGCTGGTCGATCTGTCGGGCAATACCCATCGTGCGGAGTTTTGCATCGACAAGCTGTATTCGCCGGACAGTGCGACCGGACGCTTGGGGCTGCTCGAATTTCGTGGCTTCGAGATGCCGCCGCATGCGCAGATGTCGTTATTGCAGATGTTACTGTTGCGGGCGCTGGTGGCACGCTTCTGGCAAACGCCGTACCGAGGCAGCCTGACCCGCTGGGGGACGGAGTTGCATGACCGCTACATGCTGCCGCATTTCGTGGCGCAGGACATGCGCGATGTGGTGCTGGATCTACAGCGCGCGGGCTATGCGTTCGAGTTCGAGTGGTTTGCCCCGTTCCTGGAATTCCGTTTTCCGCGCTTTGGTACGGTGGTATATCACGGCATCGAGATCGAATTGCGTCAGGCGATCGAACCCTGGCATGTGCTGGGTGAGGAAATGGCCGCTGGCGGTACGGCGCGTTATGTCGATTCTTCGGTCGAGCGCATGCAGATCAAGGTGCGACACATGAACGACAGCCGTCATATCGTGACCTGCAATGGGCGACCTTTGCCGCTGACGCCGACCGGCATACGCGGAGAGTACGTCGCGGGGGTGCGCTATCGTGCATGGTGCCCGCCCTCGGGCTTGCACCCGACCATAGGCGTGCAAGCACCGCTGGTGTTCGATCTCGTAGATACCTGGAGCGGGCGCTCTATCGGCGGTTGTACCTACCATGTCGCGCATCCGGGAGGCCGTAATTACGACACCTTCCCGGTGAATGCCAACGAAGCCGAGGCGCGCCGCGTGGCCCGGTTCTGGAATCATGGTCATACGCCGGGCGAGATGCACATCCGGCGCGAAGGCCGCAATCCAGACTATCCGCTGACGCTGGATTTACGGCGCGCACCTGAACCCCGGATGGAAGGAGTCGAGCAAGCGCCAAGTGAGCTTATACGACAGGCGAAAAAGGCAAAGTAGTTATTCATGATGGGTGTAGTTTGCAAAGTGGGCACACTAATTGCGTGAGTTTGGCTGAGCAAGTGATGTTGACGCATAGGATGAGGCATCGACGATTGCGGTAAGGCTAAAGGAGGCACCCGAAATGATGGATGAATCAAACGTGATTAAAGCACTGGAGCGCAGTACTTTGATTGATGAACTGCGTGATTTTGAGATTCGCCTGCTACTGGAGGTATTGACCAAGCAACGTTATGGTGCAGGCGAGTTTATCGCCAAGCATGGAGATTGCCCCATGCGCGATGCGCTGCTGATACTGGTGGATGGCTGCATCGAAGTTAGTGCGCTGGTGGAGGGGCAAGTAGTGATGCTAGAGCTCAATGAGCCTGGTGCGATAGCGAGAGTGGCCAGTTTTGTGGGTAATCCCTGGTCGAAAATTGATGCGGTGATCGAAGTCAAAGCCCCTAGCTCGGTCTTGCTGCTGGATCGAGCCAAGCTGGAAGGGTTACTCGGCAAATACCCGTCCATCGTGTACTACGTCATGCGTAGCTTGGTGCGTCATGTACATAGCTTGGCGCGACATAAAAGCGCTGAAGTGGCCGAGCTCAATAGTTATCTCTTTGGTGTGCCCAAAATTTCATCCGGTCTGATCGCGCGGCCCTAGACGATGCGCGACCACTGACTGTTAACCTGTTTTTTTGAAACTTATGATCCATTCTGAACAACTTAAATCGACAGGCATTCCCCGCAATGGTGACAAGCTGAACTCAGCGTTCTTTGAGGCGTATTTGCCGCGCTTACTGGAAGAGCGAGATCGCAGCGGCCTGACCAATATGATCGGCGGCATCGAAGCGCTCATGATTTCGGTCGAGCCAGGCAACGCGATTGCCTACATCGCTGAGTTGGCCTTGATGACTCCGTACCATTATCTGGTCACGTTGGACAGCCCCGGCCACCTGACGCACATCCTGCGCATCGACATGAACTCGCCGGATATTTTGCTGCGCGAGGTGAAAAATCCCGACCATTACGATATTTTCCGTAGCCTCAACGATTTGCATCCCGCCGGTTCGCAACGTCCACATAGCCGCTATCTGGGCGAGATCTTGTGGGTGAGTGACCGGCAACAGGTGCTGGAATTGCAGCAGGCACGTGAGTTTCGCTTTTTCTCACCTGAGGCGATGGCCAGCCTTGATCTGCCTACCAATGTCAGCATTAGCAAGCCTTCGCCCTATACGCAAAACGTAGTGGGTTACATGGAGCGCGCGCCCGGAGTGATGCGCGTGTATCACCCACTGGGCAATTGCAACATCTTGTCGCAAGCGCAAGATGCTTACGAAACCGCCAAAGGATTACAAAAGCAGCTGGGCATTGCAGACCTGATTTTGCCGATAGACCATCTGGCAACTCGGGTCTATAGCCAGAATCGTGAAGCGGCGTTGCTCGAATATCTCGCGCTGTCGAGTTATTACTATTGGGGCAGCTACGACATTGTCGATCAGAACTCGTCCACCAATGTTTGCAAAAGCGTGCGTTCGGTGCCAGAGTCGGCTAGCCCAGCCAAGGTATTCACCGCCAATAATCTGCCGTATTGCGTGAATCATCTGGATGGACTGCCATCGCCAACCGAAAACTTCGTACGCAACTACGGTGCGCGCTTGCATCACATCGCTCTGTCTGTGCGAGACGGGGAAACCGATGGCAAGGAGAATATCGACTTTGTGGTGGATGCCATCGCCAGTCAAGGCAAGGGTTTCTTGCTGGAGGTGATAGGCTCACGTGCTGACGGTTTGAAGCAAATTTTTTCAGCGGCTTCGCCGTTTTCCGCCTTGATTGTGGAGTACGTGCAACGCTTTGGCGACTTTCAAGGTTTCTTTACGCGTGACAATGTGGCCAAACTGACTGCGGCGGCAGGCACCGAAGAGTCGTTGAGCGGAAGTTGACTGATATGGATTACGATATTCTCATCGTCGGCTCCGGCCCCGCTGGTCAACATGCGGCTTGGCAGGCGGCACGCATGGGAAAGCGGGCGGCAATCATTGAACGCAAGCCTAGAATCGGTGGCGCTGGTTTACAAACCGGTACCATTCCCAGCAAAGCGATGCGTGAAGTGGCTTATCTGCTTAGTCGCTCCGGCGGGATGCGCCAGGCGCTCGCGCCGGATGCGCGTAGTCGGCACGGTTTGCTGGCCGATGCAGTGCGCCGCAAAGAGGGTGTGATCGCGCAACAGGAGTCGGTCATCTTGCAGCGGCTGCTGAGTCATGGTGTGGCCTTGATCCCGGGCGAGGCGGCATTTCTGGATGCGCATACGCTGGAGGTAATTGATACGGCGGGTCGTGTGCGGTCTATTTCAGCGGAAGTCATTGTGCTGGCGACCGGTTCGCGTCCGCGTCGCCCTGCGCACATCCCGTTTGACAAGAAATCAGTATTGGATTCAACCTCGATCCTGAATCTGCGCCATCTGCCAGAAAGTCTGGTAGTGGTGGGCGGCGGTGTGATCGCGTGCGAGTTCGTCTCGATTTTTGCCGCATTGGGCGTGCAGGTTTCGGTGGTTGATAGCCATGCACAACTACTGACCTATCTGAGTGATGATGTCGTGGGAGTGCTGGCAGACAGTTTCCTGGCGATGGGGGTGACCTTTCACATGCGTGAGCGTGTGGTGGCCATTCAGCGTGAGGATGGCGGCACGCTCACTTTGCTGGAAAGTGGTCGGCAGTTACGCGCCGAAGCGGTGTTGTACGCCCAAGGGCGAGAGCCGAATAGCGGTGGTTTGCATGTCGCGCGTGCCGAGGTGCGCAGTCAGGACGGCTGGATCGAAGTAAATTCTCAATTTCAGACCAGCGTACCGCACATCTATGCAGTAGGTGACCTGATCGGTCGCCCTGCTTTAGCCTCAACGGGCATGGAGCAGGGCCGGGCGGCGGTGCTCCATGCCTTTGGTGGCGAGCAATACGTCTCTGCAGAAAACTTGCCGATGGCGGTTTATACCATTCCCGAAATTTCTTACGTGGGCAAAACCGAAAAAGAAGTGCAGCAGGCAGGCATTCCCTATGTAATTGGTCGCGCTCAGTTCAAGGACAGCGCCCGTGGTCAAATCATCGGGGATGCGCAAGGCTTGCTGAAGCTGGTTGTGGATGCGCGTAATGAGCAGATATTGGGCGTGCACATCGTTGGGGAGCAGGCCAGTGAGTTGATTCATATCGGTCAGCTGGTGATGAATCTCAACGGCAGCGTGCGCGATTTGGTGAGCAATGTGTTCAACTATCCGACTTTGGCCGAGTGTTACAAACTAGCAGCACTGGATTGTTTGCACGGGCTGAGTAAGCAACGCTGAGATTACGCTTGCTCAGCTCTCCCAAGGGAGTCGGGGCAAGTTTTCCAATGCCTGAACCAGACCTTGATTCCACTAGTAGAACTGCTTGGCAAACGAACCATTTTCCATCAGTGTCATGTGCTGTCCGAAAATCAAGACTGTCCTTTTTGTAAATGAGCAAGTCTATGGGTGGCACTACCGTCAAATTGCTGCGCGTTGCCGAGTTCATTGAAACCAGTGCGCAACGTGCGGCGTGAGCCAGTGGGGTACTGCGTTTGATCAAGCGATCCAGAATGGGTTTTCCATACTTGACCTCGCCGATCTGGGCAATAACCAGAGACACACAATAACCGGGGACTGTCTGAGCTAACCCGGCTTTAACGGACACTTCAATAGGAGACAATAATGAAGGAGGTGTTCGATGGAAAGCAAGGGAAAAGGCAAGGTAAATCCGGAGAGGCAACGGCAGCGATACAGTGCGGAATTCAAGCGCGAGGCGGTACGGTTGCTGGAATTGGGGCAGAAGCCGGGGACGCAACTAGCGCTGGAACTGGGTGTTGCACGCAACCGGCTCTACAAGTGGCAGGCGCAATTCAAGGCGAATGGTGGCGTATTCCGCGAGCCCGGTCGACCAAAGGTGACGGAAGAGAGCGAGCTATCGAAGCTCAAACGGGAGCTGA
>NZ_JQKP01000024.1 GCF_000746095.1 Ferriphaselus sp. R-1
GCAGAACAGAGTGCGGGTATCGAGCAGGTCAACCGGGCGATCAGCCAGATGGATGACGTGACGCAGCAGAACGCGGCTCTGGTGGAAGAGGCGGCCGCCGCCGCCGAGTCCATGGAAGAACAGGCCCGGCAACTGAGCATGATGATGGCTGTGTTCAATCTGGGGCGGGGAACGGGGCGCACTCCCGCGCCTACCCAGCGGCTGGCGGGCCCCGCTGCCACGGTTACCGATCCCGGCAGCTTCTCCTTCGGCGATGCAGTGAACGCCCATATCAAGTGGAAGGCGAGGTTGGTCGAGTATGTTCAGGGCAAGAGCAGTGAGCAGCTTGAAGTCGCCAAGGTGTCTTGTGATGACAAATGTGATCTGGGCAAATGGCTATACGGATCAGCCAGGGCACATGCAGCACTACCCGAATACGGCGGGCTGAAAGAGTCTCACGCGGCATTCCACCGCTGCGTGGGCGACATCGTGCAGTCTGTCCATGACCATCATCAGGAAGAGGCTACGCGCAAGTTGGGAGGCGAGTTCTTCCAGCTTTCCAATCAAACGATACGGGCGATCAAATTGCTTCAGGCGCGCATCGAGAGCAAGCAGCCGCCGGCCAAGTTGACCGCCCAGGCTGATGAGTGGCAAGAGTTTTAATACCGTAATCGAAAAAAGAACCCCGTAGGGAGCACAAGATGCGTACGAATATGCCTGTCACGAACAATGAATATGTCCTGCCGGAAGATGCCATGCTGGTGTCCGGGACCGATACTCGCGGAGTGATCACCTTTTGCGAACGCAACTTCGTGGAGGCGAGCGGCTATCTGGAGAACGAACTGATTGGGCAGCCGCACAACTTGGTCCGTCACCCCGATATGCCGGTCGAGGCGTTCGAGGATATGTGGAAGCAGCTCAAGCTCGGAAAGACCTGGACCGGCGTGGTCAAGAACAGGCGCAAGAACGGTGATTACTACTGGGTCTTGGCCAATGTCACGCCTTTGCGCAAGGACGGCCAGATCAGCGGGTACATGTCGGTGCGCAGCAAGCCGACCCGAGAACAAGTGGCGCAGGCGGAGAGTGCGTATCGCAAGTTTCGTGAGGGGCAGGCCAGGGGCTTGGGTATCCGGGAGGGAAAGGTCGTCAAGCATGGTATGGTCGACAGTCTGGTCACCTGGTTCAGCCATTGGAGCATGGCGCGACGGTTGACGGCTGCCTTCTCCGCGATATTGGTCTTGCTGGCGTTCACCGGGGGCATGTCGTACCTCAGCATGCAGGAGTTTGGTGAGCATTGGCATGACTATCGCGCCAAGGTTTCCAAGAAGCGCGTGCTGATGGACCACGCACGTATCGAACTGGGCGATGGTATCCATCACTTCAAGAACTACCTGATCCGAGGCGGAGACTACAAGGAAAAGTTCGTGGCCGACATGACTGCTCTGGGCAAGACGGTCGAGGATTTCAAGTCTGTCCCCGGACTCACCGAGGCTGAGACATCGGCCTTGTCGCGGGTGGCAGAGGGACGAATGCTGTATCTGCAGGCCATCGAAGAGGTCGCCCGCCTGAAGGGGCTGAACAAAGGCATCAACGAGATCGATGGCAGCGTCAAGGGGGCGGACAAACAGATCGCTGCCGGGCTGGATATCCTGGACGAAGGCATCGGGGTCGAGGGCCAGGAACGTACTGCCATGATCGAGCAGCGGATAGGCGAGGGTAACCGGGACATGCTGGTTATGGTCCTGGTGGCTATCTTTTTGGGCGCGCTGTTGGCCTATCTCATGGTCAGAAACATACTGCTGCCGGTGAAGAAGGCGACACGTGCCGCTGCTGCTGTGGGTAATGGCGACCTGGCACACCACATCGATGCTGAGGGGCGTGCGGATGAGCTGGGTCAGTTACTCCACGCCTTCAAGTCGATGCAGATCCAGACGGGATTTACGCTCACGCAGGCCGAGCAGAAGGCGGCGGATGCGCTGCGCATCAAGATGGCACTGGACTCGGTGTCCTCTTGTGTGACGGTTTCCGATGATCGCAACGAAGTGATCTATTTCAATGAAGCCATGGGTGTGCAGATTCGCAAGATGCAAGCCGAGATGTCGCGACGGTTCCCGGATTTCACCGAGCAAGGGATCATGGGCAAGCGGGTGGGGATGTTCTTCGAGAGCGAAGAGTTGCGTACGGCTTATGCGGCCCCGCTGGATGCGCCCAAGACCTTCGATGTGCCTATGGGGGGGCGTGAGATGCGCTTGCAACCCTGCCCCATCTATGATGCCCAACGTACCTATCTGGGGCGGGTGACGCAATGGACGGATCGGACCACCGAAGTGGCGGTGGAGCGTGAGATCGCGGCCATCATCGAATCGGCGGCGCAGGGTGACTTCAGTCAACACATCGAGATCAACGGCAAGGAGGGGTTCTTCCTGAAACTGGCGGAGGAGATGAACCGTTTGTTGGAGACCACGTCGCGCAGTCTGGATGAAGTGGTGCGTGTGCTTGGCGCGCTGGCCAAGGGTGACCTGACAGAGACGATCAGCGGCGACTATCAGGGGACGTTCGGTCGCTTGAAGGAAGATTCGAATGCCACGGTGGCGCAGCTCACCGAGACGATCAGCCGGATCAAGGAAGCCGCCGAGACCATCAACACCGCCTCGAAAGAGATCGCTTCCGGCAACACCGACCTGTCGCAGCGGACCGAAGAGCAAGCCTCCAGTCTGGAGGAGACCGCATCGAGCATGGAAGAGCTGACTTCCACGGTGAAGCAGAACGCGGACAACGCGCGCCAAGCCAACCAGCT
>NZ_JQKP01000025.1 GCF_000746095.1 Ferriphaselus sp. R-1
AAGAACAGCGAGGCGAGGGCCAGCCACCCGGCGGCATACCGCTCGCTCCATCGCGCCAGCCAGAAGAACCCCGCCAGCACCACCGGCAGGTACAGAAAGATGAAACCGTAGGAGTTAAAAAGCACTATTCTTTTCCATCGCTCGTCGAGTATCGCACTACTCTTGGCTGATCCAGCAGATTAATCGGTGGCTGTGCGTGGCCGGTCAGTGTCGGGACAACATGGTTTGCAGCTGGCGCGTGAACTCAGGGTGGGTGCGCAGGTATTCCTCGCGCATCCCCGCCTCCGTCTGCGCCCGTAGCTCGACGTTGGCGGTGGTGAGCTGCATGCCCAGACGGGGAGACTTGATAGCAAACATCTCGTCCAGCATCAAGTCGCCGAACTCGGAATTGAAGTGCGACAAGTCTTGCCAGTAGAGCGCCGGTGCCTCCGAGATCGGCTCCGTGCCGACCTCGTGGTAGCCCTCGAAATCCCACAGCGCCACCGTGCCGCCGGTGTTTTCCACCAGTCGGGCGATTTCGCGCAAGGCATCCCAGCGACTCTGCCGGGTCGCGCACTGATATTGCTGCTCTATCGCCAGAGCATGGCTGGGATAGACCACCAGCTTCAGGGTGATGCCGCGCGCCTTGGTCATGGCGAGCAGATCTTGCAGGCCGCCCAGATCCGGCGGCGGAGCGCGGTGCTGCGCATCGGGGCGGAGCGTGCCGGGCGGGCAGGGCTGGGCGTGGATGTGGTTGAAATCCTGCTGGAAACGGCTGGCCGTGCCTGTCGCTCCCCGCGAGTAGAAATACAGCCCGTCGGCGGTATGGCTGGGTTTGCGCCTGCCCTGTTCGAGCAGGGTGTTGAGCGTGGCTTCGAGCGCGTCATAGGAGAACAGGAAGGCTTGTTCGTCCGGTGACTCCATGTTGCGGATGTCGGCGCTGCAGTCTTTCCGGGGCAACGCTCTGGGATGGATGCCCAGCACGATCTGCCGCAGATTGGGGTCGTGCTTCAGCGCGAACTGGACATCACAGGTGACCATCTCCCAGGGGGCTCCGGCCAGAGCGAAGTTGTAGCCTTTGCCGAGCGTGTTCAGTGCGGGATGCTTGGGGTCGAAGCCGATCTCGGAGAACGAGCTGCCGAAGATCAGCGAGGCTGGTTGCTCGCGTTGCACCAGCGCGGGCTTGACGTGGCGCTCGTAGCGCAGGAACTTGGGCTTGATGGCGTTGAAACCGGCGATGGACACGTCGCGGTAATACCAGAACGGATCGACGATGCGGTTCAGTGCCGCTACCGCTACGCACATGAGCAGCAGGAGTGACATGAAGACGAAGACGTAGCGCGCGCTGCTCATGTCAGAACTGGAAGTAGATGAACTCGCTGAGTTCGGAGATCGACATGAGGCCCAGGGTCGCGACCACTGCGCTGGCCGCCGCCCAGCGGTGACTCATCCGCCAGGACAGCCGGGGGAGACGCTCGGATGGCGGCATGTTGAGCGCGGGAGCGTAGCGGCCCATGATCTGCTGGGTGTTGGGTGCGGCCCAGGCCAGCGCCAGCGCAAAGATCAGGTAGTTGCGGGTGGCATGGCTGACCAGGCCGTTGCTGGACCGCAGCTCGAAGCCGTGGCCACCCAGCATGGTATGGCTGATCGCCAGCGCCGTGTGCAGGTCGGCTGCGCGGAAGAACACCCAGGCGAACACCACGGCGAGGAAGGTGACGAGCACCGAGGCCATGTGCAGGGGCCGGGGCAGGGGGCGTGACGGGTCTTGTCCCAGCGCGCGTCGCAACCCGTGCCAAGCGTGGTTGACGATCAGATACAGGCCGTGCAGCCCGCCCCACACGACATAGGTCCAGCCCGCGCCGTGCCACAGCCCGCCCAGCAGCATGGTGGTGAACAGGTTGAGGTGACGGCGCAATTTGCCCTTGCGGTTGCCGCCCAGCGGGATGTACAGATAATCGCGCAGGAAGCGCGACAGGGTCATGTGCCAGCGCCGCCAGAAGTCGATGATGTTGACCGACTTGTAGGGGGAGTGGAAGTTCAGCGGCAAGGTCACGCCGAACATGCGCGACAGTCCGATAGCCATGTCCGAATAGGCCGAGAAATCGAAATACAGTTGCAGGCTGTAGCATAGTGCGCCACCCCAGGCCTCGACGAAGGTGAGCGTGATTCCGGCGGCGGGGGCGGCGAACACCGGGCCGACATAGCTGGCGATACCGTCGGCGATGACCACCTTCTTGAACAGGCCGATGAAGAAGATGGTGCTGCCCACGGCCATGTTGCGGTAGTCGAAACGATAGGTCGCCGGGCGGGCGAACTGGGGCATCATTTCCTTGTGGTGTAGCACGGGTCCGGCGATGAGGTGAGGGAAATAGGTGACGAAGAGGGTGTAGTGGACGAAGTTG